>NZ_CM174443.1:4912500-4915000 GCF_023667525.1 Variovorax sp. MSC1_012
GAGGGGAGTGAAATAGATCCTGAAACCGCGTGCTTACAAAAAGTAGGAGCCTCGTAAGGGGTGACTGCGTACCTTTTGTATAATGGGTCAGCGACTTACATTCAGTGGCAAGGTTAACCGAATAGGGAAGCCGTAGAGAAATCGAGTCCGAATAGGGCGATCAGTCGCTGGGTGTAGACCCGAAACCAAGTGATCTATCCATGGCCAGGATGAAGGTGCCGTAACAGGTACTGGAGGTCCGAACCGACTAGTGTTGCAAAACTAGCGGATGAGCTGTGGATAGGGGTGAAAGGCTAAACAAACTTGGAAATAGCTGGTTCTCTCCGAAAACTATTTAGGTAGTGCCTCAAGTATTACCATCGGGGGTAGAGCACTGTTTTGGCTAGGGGGTCATGGCGACTTACCAAACCAAGGCAAACTCCGAATACCGATGAGTACAGCTTGGGAGACAGAGCACCGGGTGCTAACGTCCGGACTCAAGAGGGAAACAACCCAGACCGCCAGCTAAGGTCCCTAAAATTGGCTAAGTGGGAAACGAAGTGGGAAGGCTAAAACAGTCAGGATGTTGGCTTAGAAGCAGCCATCATTTAAAGAAAGCGTAATAGCTCACTGATCGAGTCGTCCTGCGCGGAAGATGTAACGGGGCTAAGCCAGTTACCGAAGCTGCGGATTTGCAATTTATTGCAAGTGGTAGGAGAGCGTTCTGTAAGCCTGTGAAGGTGCGTTGTAAAGCGTGCTGGAGGTATCAGAAGTGCGAATGCTGACATGAGTAGCGTTAAAGGGGGTGAAAAGCCCCCTCGCCGTAAGCGCAAGGTTTTCTACGCAACGTTCATCGGCGTAGAGTGAGTCGGCCCCTAAGGCGAGGCAGAGATGCGTAGCTGATGGGAAACAGGTCAATATTCCTGTACCGTTATATAGTGCGATGTGGGGACGGATCTTAATAGGTCATCCGGGTGTTGGATATCCCGGTTTAGTTGGATGTAGGCGTGCATTAGGCAAATCCGGTGCACATATACCGAGGCCAACGATCGAGCGAGCTTGCTCGCGAAGTGACTGAACGAGGTTCCAGGAAAAGCCACTAAGCTTCAGCTATATACGACCGTACCGCAAACCGACACTGGTGCGCGAGATGAGTATTCTAAGGCGCTTGAGAGAACTCAGGAGAAGGAACTCGGCAAATTGACACCGTAACTTCGGAAGAAGGTGTGCCCTATTAGTGTGTAGTGAACAACGAAGCATGAATGGGTTGCAAAAAATCGGTGGCTGCGACTGTTTATTAAAAACACAGCACTCTGCAAACACGAAAGTGGACGTATAGGGTGTGACGCCTGCCCGGTGCTGGAAGATTAAATGATGGGGTGCAAGCTCTTGATTGAAGTCCCAGTAAACGGCGGCCGTAACTATAACGGTCCTAAGGTAGCGAAATTCCTTGTCGGGTAAGTTCCGACCTGCACGAATGGCGTAACGATGGCCACACTGTCTCCTCCTGAGACTCAGCGAAGTTGAAATGTTTGTGATGATGCAATCTCCCCGCGGAAAGACGGAAAGACCCCATGAACCTTTACTGTAGCTTTGTATTGGACTTTGAACAGATCTGTGTAGGATAGGTGGGAGGCTTTGAAGCAGGGTCGCTAGATCTTGTGGAGCCAACGTTGAAATACCACCCTGGTGTGTTTGAGGTTCTAACCTAGGTCCATTATCTGGATCGGGGACAGTGCATGGTAGGCAGTTTGACTGGGGCGGTCTCCTCCCAAAGCGTAACGGAGGAGTTCGAAGGTACGCTAGTTACGGTCGGACATCGTGACGATAGTGCAATGGCATAAGCGTGCTTAACTGCGAGACTGACAAGTCGAGCAGATGCGAAAGCAGGACATAGTGATCCGGTGGTTCTGTATGGAAGGGCCATCGCTCAACGGATAAAAGGTACTCTGGGGATAACAGGCTGATACCGCCCAAGAGTTCATATCGACGGCGGTGTTTGGCACCTCGATGTCGGCTCATCTCATCCTGGGGCTGTAGCCGGTCCCAAGGGTATGGCTGTTCGCCATTTAAAGAGGTACGTGAGCTGGGTTTAAAACGTCGTGAGACAGTTTGGTCCCTATCTTCCGTGGGCGCTGCAGATTTGAGGAAGCCTGCTCCTAGTACGAGAGGACCGGAGTGGACACACCTCTGGTGTATCGGTTGTCACGCCAGTGGCATTGCCGAGTAGCTAAGTGTGGAAGAGATAACCGCTGAAAGCATCTAAGCGGGAAACTCGTTTCAAGATGAGATCTGCCGGGGCCTTGAGCCCCCTAAAGAGTCGTTCAAGACCAGGACGTTGATAGGTCAGGTGTGGAAGCGCAGTAATGCGTTAAGCTAACTGATACTAATTGCTCGTGCGGCTTGACCCTATAACTTTGATCAGTCAGATCAAGGTGTTATGCCAAGTTGACGCATTCAAAATACATTCAAAACAGCGCAGATATTGCGTGCTGATTCCAAACTCTATGAATTCGTTTGA
>NZ_CM174443.1:4917500-5400870 GCF_023667525.1 Variovorax sp. MSC1_012
CGATACTTAAATTCAACACCAAAGCGGCTTCCTGTCTAGGCATGAGGCTTCTTTGTTGTTGATCGAGATCTCTTGATCAATCGGCTGTTCTTTAAAAATTCATAGAGTCGAATCAGCGTTGCTGATGGAAACTGCACATTCGTAAAGGTTTAGTGCAGACCGTGCCATCAGCAACATAGAATTTTTGATTGCGTCAAAAGAAACTTCAATTTCGAGTCAAATCGAATTGAATGTACGGCATAACGCGTCAGGTGAAAGACCTGACATATTCCTTGTGATGATTTTGTAGTTTCGCAAGAAACGTCAAAGTTATAGGGTCAAGTGAATAAGAGCACGTGGTGGATGCCTTGGCGATGATAGGCGACGAAGGACGTGATAGCCTGCGATAAGCTTCGGGGAGCTGGCAAATTAGCTTTGATCCGGAGATTTCCGAATGGGGAAACCCACCGAAAGGTATCGCATGATGAATACATAGTCATGCGAGGCGAACCGGGTGAACTGAAACATCTCAGTAGCTCGAGGAAAAGACATCAACCGAGATTCCGAAAGTAGTGGCGAGCGAAATCGGAGAAGCCTGTTAGTGATAGCACAAGACATAACGGAACAGTTTGGAAAGACTGGCCATAGCGGGTGATAGCCCCGTACGTGAAATGACCTGTGTGGTACTGAGCTAACGACAAGTAGGGCGGGACACGAGAAATCCTGTCTGAATATGGGGGGACCATCCTCCAAGGCTAAATACTCATCATCGACCGATAGTGAACTAGTACCGTGAGGGAAAGGCGAAAAGAACCCCGGGAGGGGAGTGAAATAGATCCTGAAACCGCGTGCTTACAAAAAGTAGGAGCCTCGTAAGGGGTGACTGCGTACCTTTTGTATAATGGGTCAGCGACTTACATTCAGTGGCAAGGTTAACCGAATAGGGAAGCCGTAGAGAAATCGAGTCCGAATAGGGCGATCAGTCGCTGGGTGTAGACCCGAAACCAAGTGATCTATCCATGGCCAGGATGAAGGTGCCGTAACAGGTACTGGAGGTCCGAACCGACTAGTGTTGCAAAACTAGCGGATGAGCTGTGGATAGGGGTGAAAGGCTAAACAAACTTGGAAATAGCTGGTTCTCTCCGAAAACTATTTAGGTAGTGCCTCAAGTATTACCATCGGGGGTAGAGCACTGTTTTGGCTAGGGGGTCATGGCGACTTACCAAACCAAGGCAAACTCCGAATACCGATGAGTACAGCTTGGGAGACAGAGCACCGGGTGCTAACGTCCGGACTCAAGAGGGAAACAACCCAGACCGCCAGCTAAGGTCCCTAAAATTGGCTAAGTGGGAAACGAAGTGGGAAGGCTAAAACAGTCAGGATGTTGGCTTAGAAGCAGCCATCATTTAAAGAAAGCGTAATAGCTCACTGATCGAGTCGTCCTGCGCGGAAGATGTAACGGGGCTAAGCCAGTTACCGAAGCTGCGGATTTGCAATTTATTGCAAGTGGTAGGAGAGCGTTCTGTAAGCCTGTGAAGGTGCGTTGTAAAGCGTGCTGGAGGTATCAGAAGTGCGAATGCTGACATGAGTAGCGTTAAAGGGGGTGAAAAGCCCCCTCGCCGTAAGCGCAAGGTTTTCTACGCAACGTTCATCGGCGTAGAGTGAGTCGGCCCCTAAGGCGAGGCAGAGATGCGTAGCTGATGGGAAACAGGTCAATATTCCTGTACCGTTATATAGTGCGATGTGGGGACGGATCTTAATAGGTCATCCGGGTGTTGGATATCCCGGTTTAGTTGGATGTAGGCGTGCATTAGGCAAATCCGGTGCACATATACCGAGGCCAACGATCGAGCGAGCTTGCTCGCGAAGTGACTGAACGAGGTTCCAGGAAAAGCCACTAAGCTTCAGCTATATACGACCGTACCGCAAACCGACACTGGTGCGCGAGATGAGTATTCTAAGGCGCTTGAGAGAACTCAGGAGAAGGAACTCGGCAAATTGACACCGTAACTTCGGAAGAAGGTGTGCCCTATTAGTGTGTAGTGAACAACGAAGCATGAATGGGTTGCAAAAAATCGGTGGCTGCGACTGTTTATTAAAAACACAGCACTCTGCAAACACGAAAGTGGACGTATAGGGTGTGACGCCTGCCCGGTGCTGGAAGATTAAATGATGGGGTGCAAGCTCTTGATTGAAGTCCCAGTAAACGGCGGCCGTAACTATAACGGTCCTAAGGTAGCGAAATTCCTTGTCGGGTAAGTTCCGACCTGCACGAATGGCGTAACGATGGCCACACTGTCTCCTCCTGAGACTCAGCGAAGTTGAAATGTTTGTGATGATGCAATCTCCCCGCGGAAAGACGGAAAGACCCCATGAACCTTTACTGTAGCTTTGTATTGGACTTTGAACAGATCTGTGTAGGATAGGTGGGAGGCTTTGAAGCAGGGTCGCTAGATCTTGTGGAGCCAACGTTGAAATACCACCCTGGTGTGTTTGAGGTTCTAACCTAGGTCCATTATCTGGATCGGGGACAGTGCATGGTAGGCAGTTTGACTGGGGCGGTCTCCTCCCAAAGCGTAACGGAGGAGTTCGAAGGTACGCTAGTTACGGTCGGACATCGTGACGATAGTGCAATGGCATAAGCGTGCTTAACTGCGAGACTGACAAGTCGAGCAGATGCGAAAGCAGGACATAGTGATCCGGTGGTTCTGTATGGAAGGGCCATCGCTCAACGGATAAAAGGTACTCTGGGGATAACAGGCTGATACCGCCCAAGAGTTCATATCGACGGCGGTGTTTGGCACCTCGATGTCGGCTCATCTCATCCTGGGGCTGTAGCCGGTCCCAAGGGTATGGCTGTTCGCCATTTAAAGAGGTACGTGAGCTGGGTTTAAAACGTCGTGAGACAGTTTGGTCCCTATCTTCCGTGGGCGCTGCAGATTTGAGGAAGCCTGCTCCTAGTACGAGAGGACCGGAGTGGACACACCTCTGGTGTATCGGTTGTCACGCCAGTGGCATTGCCGAGTAGCTAAGTGTGGAAGAGATAACCGCTGAAAGCATCTAAGCGGGAAACTCGTTTCAAGATGAGATCTGCCGGGGCCTTGAGCCCCCTAAAGAGTCGTTCAAGACCAGGACGTTGATAGGTCAGGTGTGGAAGCGCAGTAATGCGTTAAGCTAACTGATACTAATTGCTCGTGCGGCTTGACCCTATAACTTTGATCAGTCAGATCAAGGTGTTATGCCAAGTTGACGCATTCAAAATACATTCAAAACAGCGCAGATATTGCGTGCTGATTCCAAACTCTATGAATTCGTTTGATTGATCATGTGATCAATCAGACAACAAGTTATGCCTGATGACCATAGCGACGTGGTACCACTCCTTCCCATCCCGAACAGGACAGTGAAACGCGTCAGCGCCGATGATAGTGCGGGTTCCCGTGTGAAAGTAGGTCATCGTCAGGCTCTTACAGCCAGGAAAAGCCCAACACAGCGTGTTGGGCTTTTTTCTTTGCAGCTTTAAAAAGCGCGTCATCTTTCGGTGGCGCGCTTTTTTTGTTCCAGCAGGCAAAGATCAGATATTGCGGATACCTGAGGAGTCCATCTCGGCCGCCCCTGCGCCGATCAACTCGTGCAAGACATCCTCGGTCAATTGCTCCAATTCCGCATCGGCAAAGAAGCGCGAACGAACGATATCCAGATACGACGTGCTGCGAACCCAGGCTTTCCAGTCATCGAGGGCAATGGACTGCACCTCCAGCAGCTTGAACTTCATCAGTACCTTGATGGCATGCCGCGCATGCTTCGCGGGATCGCCCTGAAGACCCTCGAGCCGGCGACGCGCCGTGGCCAGGGCTTTGCCGACATCGCCGAAGACCCGGCCATGGCCGGGGATCACCTGCAGCGGCCCCAGCACCTCGATCCGATCCAGCGTCGCCGCCAGATCGCCGAACGACGGCTCGCCCGCAAGTTCAGGAAAGGCAACGCCAAAGCCGTTCTCCCACAGGGCATCTGCAGAGATCAGCGTTCGTGAAGCGGGATCGAAGAGGATGATCGAGTGGGGATCGTGGCCAGGCGCACCATGCACCTGCCACGGGCTGCCGCCGAGCATGCATTCGGTCCCTGGCTGCAAGAGGCCGGTGAACCGGAACCGCGGACAGATCTGTCCCGTCGCAAGAAAACTGAGCCCGCGCTCATCCCACCGTTCCACCAATGCCGCCTCGCCGGGCGGAATGTCCGTCCGGATCGCCGGATAGCGCTGCTGCAGCGCCGCATTGCCGCCGCAATGGTCGCTGTGCAGATGCGTATTCACGATCCGGTCGAGCGGCCGGCCGCCCAGCGCCGATTCGACCAGCGCCAGGGTCTGATCGGCATGCGTGCTGTACCCGGTGTCGACCAGCACGGTCTCGCCAGTCCCGATGAACAGGATGTTGTTCGACGACAGCCAGCCGCGCTCGAAGACCACGAGATTCGCCGGCAGCCCGGCCGCGGCGCGATCGTTCATTCAGGCGCCCGCGCTGGTGCGCAATTCGCGCCGCAGGATCTTTCCGACATTGGTTTTCGGCAGCGAGTCGCGGAACTCGATGTGCTTGGGCCGCTTGTAGCCAGTGAGCTGTCCATTGCAGTATTGCAGCACTGCCTCTTCGGTGAGCGCCGCATCCTTGCGCACGACAAAGACCTTGATCGCTTCGCCCTGCTTTTCGTCCGGCACACCGACGGCCGCGCACTCGACGACGCCGGGACACAGCGAAATGACATTCTCCAGTTCGTTCGGAAAGACGTTGAAGCCGCTCACCAGGATCATGTCCTTCTTGCGGTCGACGATGCGGCTGTAGCCGTCCTCCTGCATGACGGCAATGTCGCCGGTGCGCATGAAACCATCGGGCGTGAAGGCGGCTGCGGTTTCGGCAGGCTGGTTGTAGTAGCCGGTCATGACGTTGGGCCCCTTGATACAGAGCTCGCCCGGCGCGCCGATGGGCAGGGAGTTGCCTTCGTCGTCCTTGATGGCGATCTCGATGCTCGGCAGCGGCAAGCCGATGGTGCCTGTGAAACTGGTGTTCGACACCGGGTTGTTGGTGCCAATCGCGCAGGTTTCGCTCATGCCCCAGCCTTCGATCATCGGGCAGCCGGTGGCCTCGAACCAGCGCCGCGCCGTGCCTTCGGAGGCGGCCATTCCGCCCGCCTGCGAAACGAACAGCGTGGAGAAGTCGATCGACTTGAACTCGGGATGCATCAACAGCGCATTGAAGAGCGTGTTCACCGCCGGCAGCATGTGGAAGGGACGCTTCTTGAGCACCGCAATGAACTTGTCGAAGTCGCGCGGATTGGGGATGAGCGTCATGTGCGAGCCCTGGCGGATGACCAGGAGGCAGAGCGTGAGCGCGAAGATGTGATAGAGCGGCAGCGCCGCGATGCTGTTGACCTTGGACAGGTCGCCCGCCCGCGACAGCGCCGGCGTGAACCAGGCTTCCGCCTGCAGCGTGGCCGCGACGATGTTGCGGTGGGTCAGCACCGCGCCCTTGGACAGGCCCGTCGTGCCGCCGGTGTATTGCAGGAATGCGATCGAATCGAGCGTGCTCTGATCCGGCGCCAGCGCGCGCCCGCGCCCCTCCTCGATGACCTTGGAGAAAGGCGTGACGCTGCGGCCGTTGCCCAGGGGCAGCTTGTACGGCGGAACCATCTTCGCCAAGTGGCGGACCGCCACCGTGATCCAGGCGCCATAGAGTCCACCGAGCAGGTCGCCCATCGAAGTGACGACCACGTGCTTGACCGGTGTGCGCTCGATCACCTGTTCCAGCGTCGCGGCGAAGTTCTCGAGGATGACGATGGCCGTGGCGCCCGAATCCTTGAGCTGGTGCTCGAGCTCGCGCGCCGTATAGAGCGGATTGACGTTGACGCAGGTGTAGCCGGCGCGCAGCACGCCGCACATCGTGACGGCGAACTGGGGTACGTTGGGCAGCATGATGGCGACCCGCGCGCCGGGCGCGAGGCCCAGCGACTGGAGCCAAGCGCCCAGGGCCTTCGACAGCGTGTCGAGCTCCCCATACGACATCCAGCGCTCCATGCAGACCGAGAACGGCCGCTCGGCATAGCGGGCGAAGGCCTCGTCGAACATGTGGGGGAGAGACCGGTACTGCCCGGGGTCGATCTCGTGCGGCACGTCGGCCGGGTAGTTCTGTCGCGCGGATGTCTGCATGCAAGCTCCTTTTGCGCGGATTGTGGGAGCCAGACACATCTGGCCGCCAGCGGGCTTGTCCTAGGAGCATGGCATGCGCTGTCGCGCACGCGATAGTGAACCGCAGCGCATGCTTGCCGCGGCAACCACTCGAAAAGGAGCGTTCAGGCCCGGCCGGACTCACCCGGCAGCAGCATCCCGGCCGGAATGTCGGGCAGGGCGTCGAGCGCCTGGTAGAGCGGCGTGAAGTCGGGAGCCGTGAGGTTGAAGAGCTGCGCGAAGCTCTCGATCACGAAGTAGTTGCTCTGGTAGGTGTCGATCTTGTAGCTCGTGCGCATGGTGCGCAGCAGGTCGAGCGGCAACCGGTGCGGCTCGCCGCTGCGCACGGCGTGCTGCAGTTCGCCCACGGAGCTCAGGATGCCGGCGCCGTATGCGCGCAGGCCGTCGGGCTGGCGGATCAGGCCGAACTCGACCGTGTACCAGTACAGCCGCGCGAGCTTCTCGCCCGCGCCGAGCTCGTGCGCCTTGATGCCTCCCTGGCCATAGCGCTGCACGTAGTCGGCAAAGACCGGGTCGAACAGCATCGGCACATGGCCGAACAGGTCGTGGAACACGTCGGGCTCGACGATGTAGTTGAACTCCTCGGGCTTGCGGATCCAGTCGGTCACCGGAAACTTGCGGTTCGCAAGCAAGGTGAAGAACGGCAGCTCGGGAATCAGCCCCGGCACCGCGACGATTTCCCAGCCGGTGGCGCGGTGCAGCCGCTCGTTGATTTCCTCGAAGCGCGGAATGCGGTCCTTCACGCCCAGCAGCGGCAGCGCGTTGATGAATGCATCGCAGGCCAGGCCCGGCAACTGCGCGGCCTGCCGCTCGTAGAGGCGCTTGTAGGTTTCGTGGTCGGCCGGCGTGTAGCTGGCCCAGTCCTGCGGGCAGGTGTAGTCGGCAAGCACCGCCCCGCCGCGCGAGTAGTCGCCGCGCGGCGGACGGTCCGAAGCGCCGTAGACGGCGGGCGTGACGACAGCGACTGCTGCAGGAGTGTCCATGGGAAATGCTCTTTCGGTTTACTTGAGCCAGCGGTCCATCACGCGCTGGAAGTCGCCGCCGGCTTGCTGCAGGTGCAGCCATTGGTCGACGTAGGCCTTGAAGGCCACGTCGTCGCGCGGCAACATCCAGGCCATTTCGCCGTATTGCAGCGGCTTGTCGGGGTTGATCGCGCACAGGCCTGGCTTGAGCTTCTGCTGCGTGATGGCTTCGGCCGATTCGGTCACGAACACGTCGGCGCGGTTGGCGAGGATCTCGTCGAAGATCGTCACGTTCTCGCCGTGCAGCGTGAGCTTGGCCTGCTTGAAGTTGGTGCGCGCAAAGCGCTCGTTGCTGCCGCCCGGATTGAAGATCACCCGGGTCGAAGGCTTGTCGATGTCGGCCACGCTCTGGTATTTGGCGACGTCGGCGCAGCGCGCAATGGGCGCCTTGCCGTTCACCATGTAGGGCGCGCTGAAGAAGGCGCGCTTTTGCCGGTCGGTGGTCACGGAAACGCCGCCCACGGCGATGTCGCACTTGCCGGCGCTGAGGTCGGGCAGCAGGTTGGCCCAGGTGGTCTTTACCCACTCGGGCTTGGCGCCGAGGCTGGCGCTGAAGCCCGCCATGAGATCGACGTCGATGCCTTCGAACGAGCCGTCGGCCTTCTGAAAGCTGAAGGGCTTGTAGTCGCCCGGGGTGCAGATGCGCAGCGCCGCAGCCTTCTGCACCGTGTCGAGGTGCGAGCCGGCCGCGGGGGTGGCCGGCGCCATTGCGCAGCCGGAAAGAAGAACAACGGCGGCTGCCGCGGTGAGGGTCAAGCCGATCGAGAACGTGCTGCGCATGGAGGCTCCTGGCCAGTGAAAAAGGCGCTTATTTTGCGGCCGACAGCACGCCGCGGCGCATCTGGTCGAGCTCGATGCTTTCGAACAGCGCCTTGAAGTTGCCGTTGCCGAAACCGTCGTCGCCCTTGCGCTGGATGAACTCGAAGAAGATCGGCCCGAGCTGGTTCTCGCTGAAGATCTGCAGCAGCAGCGCGTCCTTCTTGCCGTCGATCAGGATCTTGCGCTTCTGCAGCTCGGCCACGCTTTCGCCATGGCCGGGAATGCGCTTGTCGACCAGCTCGTAGTAGGTGTCGATGGTGTCGAGCAGCTTGACGCCGTTGGCGCGCAGCGCGTCGACGGTCTCGTACAGGTTGTCCGAGCCCATTGCGATGTGCTGGATGCCTTCGCCGCGATACATGTCCAGGTACTCCTGGATCTGGCCGGCCTGCTCCTTGCCTTCTTCGTTGATCGGGATGCGGATCTTGCCGCAGGGGCTGGTCATGGCCTTGCTCTTCACGCCCGTGACCTGGCCTTCGATGTCGAAGTACTTGATCTCGCGGAAATTGAAGAGCTTCTCGTAGAAGCCGGCCCAGACGTTCATGCGGCCGCGGTACACGTTGTGCGTGAGGTGGTCGATGTAGGTGAGGCCGTTGCCCTTGGGCGCCAGCGCATCCTGCGAGGCCACGCCCGGCAGCGGCTCGAAGTCGACGTCGTAGAAGCCGATGTTGCCGATGTCGCCCGGCTTCGCGCCGTTCTTGCCGGGCCAGCGGTCGACCAGGTAGATCAGGCTGTCGCCGATGCCCTTGATGGCGGGAATGTTCAGTTCGCCCGGGCCGGCCTTGTCGGCAAAACCCCATGCGCCGAGCGAGATCGCGCGTTCGTAGGCCTGCTTGGCGTCCTGCACGCGGAAGGCGATGGCGCAGACGCTCGGGCCGTGTTCGCGCGCAAAGCGCTGCGCGAACGAATCAGGCTCGGCGTTGACGATGAAATTGATCGTGCCCTGGCGGTACAGCAGCACGTTCTTGTGGCGGTGCCTGGCCACGGCCTTGAAGCCCATGCGCTCGAACACCTTGCCCATCGCAACCGGATCCGGGGCCGCGTATTCGATGAATTCGAAGCCGTCGGTTCCCATGGGGTTCTCCCAGGGCGTGAAGGGGGGCGCGTCGGTGTGGCTCATGGGAGTCTCCAGAAGTGGGGTTCGAATGGAAGAAAAAAGCGAACGGGTGGGCGAGAACGACCAGTGCTGCACTGTAGAGCGGATGCCACTCACGTTTTCAGCGTTATTGGGCGCCAAAGAGAGGCATGACGCAGAAAAACTGCGAAAATAGCGTCATGGAAGCACTCGACAAGATTGATAGGCTTATTTTGCGCACGCTGCAAGCAGACGGGCGCGCCACCTACGACCAGATCGCCGAGCAGGTCAGCCTTTCACCGAGCGCCGTGCTCCGGCGCGTCAAGCGGCTGGAGGAGAGCGGCGTCATCGACCGCTATGTCGCGCTCGTGCGCCCCGAAGTCATCGGCCTGGGCCTGACCGCCTATCTCAACGTGCGCCTCGAAAAGCACACCGAAACCCACAAGCGCAACCCCATGGACCTGTTCCGCGCCAGCGTTCAGACCTGGCCCGAAGTGGTCGAGTGCGCGGCCCTCACGGGCGAGATGGACTACCTGCTGCGCGTGGTGGTCGCCGACATGGGCCACTACAGCCGTTTCATCATGGACACCCTGCTCAAGCACCCCAGCGTGGAGGATTGCAAAACCAGCTTCGTGCTCGACCGTGTCAAGGCCACAACAGCCGTGCCGGTTTAGCCACTCAATGGTTGCGTGAACGACACGCTCTCTGGTATTGGTTCACAAATGTCGCCAGAAAGTACCCCTGCAGGCTTGGTGTTTAAGGGAAAACCCTTATATTTGAGCCATGCTTACCGCCAAGACCCTCCTGAAGGCGTCTCTCGGCCTCGGCTCTTTCCTGAAGGCGCCGATGGTTGAGGCGCAACCGCGCGCAGCCTCTGCGCCGCAACCCGTCATGGTGCCGATCCGCACGATCGGCCCGCGCGAGCGCGACCGCATCGCGCAGCACCTGCTGGCGCTCACGCCGCACGATCGCTACCTGCGCTTCGGCTATGCCGCGGGCGACGAGCAGGTTCAGCGCTACGTCGACGGGCTCGATTTCGAGCGCGACGAACTCTTCGGCATCTACAACCGCCGGCTCGACCTGATCGCCATGGCCCACCTCGCGTTCGCGCCGGACGAGCAGCACAGCGACTGCGCCGAATTCGGCGTGTCGGTGGCTGCGCATGCGCGCGGTCGCGGCTACGGGGCGCGGCTGTTCGAGCGGGCCGTGGTCGTGGCGCGCAACGAAGGCGTGGGCATGCTCTTCATCCATGCGCTGAGCGAGAACGCCGCCATGCTGAAGATCGCCCGCAACGCCGGTGCCACCGTGGTGCGCAGCGGCTCGGAATCCGAAGCGCACCTGCAGCTGCCGAGCGCCACCTTCGACAGCCGCATGAGCGAAATCGCGCTCGAGCAGTATGCGGCGGTCGACTACCACCTCAAGACCCGCGCCAAGCAGTTCTGGGCCTTCCTGGCCAGCCTGCAGGAAGTGCGCAGCGGCATGCGGGACGCGCGCAGCAAGTCTGCCCCCTGAATACCTGAAAAGCGCCTGTGGCGGCCATGCGGTAGAGCCTGTCACGCGCAATCCGGTATCCTTGTATCTCTTCAACTAAGCCTCCCGCAGTGGCCGAACCTCACCCTGAACGCGCACCCGTCGAACGGGAAGACAAGCGCGGCTTTCTCCAGAAGCTGGCCGAATTCATCCACCCCGGTCCCGACTCCCGCGACGAGCTGATCGAAACCCTCGCGGACGCCGAGGACAACGAGGTGATCGGCGCCGAGTCGCGCGTCATGCTCGAGGGTGTGCTGCGCATGGCCGACATGACGGCCGGCGACGTGATGGTCGCGGCCCCGCGCATGGACCTGGTGAACATCGACGCGCCCTTCGACGCGCTGCTGCACCTGGTCATCGACACCGCGCACTCGCGCTTCCCGGTGTACGAGGGCGAGAAGGAAAACATCATCGGCATCCTGCTCGCGAAGGACCTGCTCAAGCTGCAGCGCGCGCCGGGGCTCAACATCCGCGCGCTGCTGCGGCCGGCCACCTTCGTTCCCGAGAGCAAGGGCCTGAACGATCTGCTGCGCGAGTTCCGCGGCAATCGCAACCACCTGGCGATCGTGATCGACGAGTTCGGCCGCGTGGCCGGCCTCATCACCATCGAGGACGTGCTCGAGCAGATCGTCGGCGAGATCGAGGACGAGTTCGACATTGCCGAGGACGAGGGCGACATCTTCGGCCTGGCCGACCACACCTACCGCGTCTCGGGCGACACGCCTATCGAGCGCGTGGCCGAGGCCTTCGGCATCGTCTTCGACGAAGAGCAGCTGAGCGAAGACTTCGACACCATCGGCGGGCTCATCGCGCACGAGATGGGCCATGTGCCCAAGCGAGGCGAGCACCACGCCATCGGCGGCTTCGACTTCGTGGTGCTGCACACCAAGGGCGGGGCCGTGCGCTGGTTCAAGGTGTCCCCGGCCCGCGGCAGCGACGCGGCCGACTGATGCCGCTGCCGGCAGCGGCCACGCTCCGCACCTCGCCCGCCTTTTCCGCCGTGGGCCTGCTGCGCCTGCTGGGCTTTGCCTTCGCGGGTCTCGCGCAGGCCGCGGCCATCGCCTGGCCCGCGAACGGCCGGCCGCTGTGGTGGCTGCAGCTCGTTTCGCTGGCGGTGCTCGTCGGCCTGCTGGACTGGCTGCGCGCAGAAGGTGCGGGCTGGCGCCGCGCCGGGCTGCATGGCTGGCTCTTCTCGACCGCCTGGCTCACCGGCAGTTTCTGGTGGCTCTTCATTTCGATGCACACCTACGGCGGGCTGGCGGCGCCGCTTGCGGCCATCGCGGTGCTGCTGCTGGCGGCCGCGCTCGGGCTGTACTACGCGGTGGCCTGTGCCTGGTTCGTCGTTCGGGGGCCGCGCGGGCCCGTGGCCGGGGCGCTGGTGTTCGCCGCGCTGTGGACGCTGGCCGAACTCGTGCGCGGCAGCTGGTTCACCGGCTTTCCCTGGGGCGCTGGCGGCTATGCGCACGTCGAGGGGCCGCTGGCGGCCTGGGCGCCGTGGATCGGCGTGTACGGCATCGGCGCGGTTGCCGCGCTGGTTGCCGCGCTGGTGGCGCTGACCCGGCCCGCGCCCAGCATCGCGCTCGTGCAGGCCTTGGTACTGGTCGCCGCTGCATTCGCAGCGCCGCATCTCGCGGCACCGCTGTCCGGCGACGCGCAGGGCGCCAGCGGTTCGAGCGGCAAGCTGCAGCTCGCGCTGCTGCAGGGCAACATCCCGCAAGACGAAAAATTCATTCCGGGCGGCGGCATCGACCTGGCGCTGCGCTGGTACGGAGAACAGCTGCGCGATGCCAAGGCCTCGCTCGTGGTGACGCCCGAGACCGCATTGCCGCTGCTGCCGCAGCAACTGCCCGCGGGCTACCTGGAGGCAATCCAGTTGCGCTACAGCCAGGGCTCGCAGGCCGCCATCGTCGGCCTGCCGCTGGGTGGCCAGGGCACTTACAGCAACGCGGTGCTCGGATTCCAGCCCGGCGCGGCGCAGCCCTACAAGTACAGCAAGCACCACCTGGTTCCCTTCGGCGAGTTCATTCCGCCGGGCTTTCGCTGGTTCATCCGCATGATGAACATCCCGCTCGGCGACTTCGCGCGCGGCGGCCTGGCGCAGGCGCCCTTTGCCTGGCAGGGCCAGCGCATCGCGCCGAACATCTGCTACGAGGACCTGTTCGGCGACGAGATCGGCGCCAACTTCAAGGACGAGGCCACGGCGCCGACCATCCTGCTCAACGTGAGCAACATCGCGTGGTTCGGCAACTCGGTGGCCATCGACCAGCACCTGGCCATCTCGCGCATGCGCTCGCTCGAATTCGCGCGGCCGATGGTGCGCGCCACCAACACCGGCGCGACGGTGGTCATCGATGCCGAAGGCCGCGTCACGCACCAGTTGCCGCGGCTCACGCGCGGCGTGCTCGAGGCTTCGGTCGAGGGCCGCACGGGGCTCACGCCCTTTGCGCGCTGGGTCGCGCCCTTTGGGCTGTGGCCGATCTGGATCGCGGCGATCGCCATCGTGGCCATCGCCTTCGTGCTGCGCCGCCGCCAGGGCTGATCCGGCGGCGTCCCCGTCGTCAGGCTTCCGCCGGCACGGGCCTGATGGGCCAGTCGCGCAGCTTGCCCGGGTTCAGCAGGCCCATCGGGTCGAAGCGCTTCTTCATTTCGATGACCTCAGGCGGCAGCGGTCCGCCTGCCTTGCCGTCTTCCACGATGTTCACGTGCGGGTTGTTGATGTGCACGCCGCGCGCGCGGTGAATGTCGATGATCTCGGCGAGCCGTCCCTCGGTGCTGAAGCGCACCAGTTGCAGCCCGCTGCAGGTCATGAGCCCGGCCACGTTGCGGATGAACTCGGTGTGCATCATCACCTCGCCGCCGAGCAGCTGCTCCATCTCGATGATCTGCTCGACATGCCGGCCCGGCACGAAGCCGCTCTGCAGGTAGGTGAGCGACGGATCGACCTTGAGCGCATGCAGCGTGGTGTGGTTCCAGGTGAATTCCATCAGCGTGCGGTTGCTCTTTTGCACCTCGGCCGCGGTCCTGCGGTAGCTCACGGTGCCGGCGTGCGCTTCGGCCAGTTGCAGCATGGCCGGCTCGCAGGATTCGGCCACCAGCGACAGCACCGTGTGGCAGCCCTTGGGCAGGTGCGCCGCGAGCTGCGCCAGGTGGTCCGAGATCGGCGCGGCGAAGAAGGCGATCTCCCGCTTCACGATGCCGGGCGCATTCGCGAGCTTGTCGGCGAAGTGCAGCGCGTCGGCAAAATTGCCGAAGGTCACCAGCGTTTCGAGCCAGGGGTGCGCCGGGGCGAGTGCGATCTCGAGTTCCAGCACCAGCCCGTTGGTGCCCCAGAGGTGGTGCATGCGCATGGCCTCGGCGCCGCGCAGCTCGATCATCTGCGGCTCGGGCTCGATGGTCATCGCGCGGATGCCGAGCACGTTGCCGGGCGCGCCCAGCGGCCCGTAGTTGATGGAGCCCACGCCGCCGAAACCGCCGCCGAACAGGCCGCCGAGCGTGGCGCTGCGGTAGGTGGAGGGCATGCTGCGCATCTCCTGGCCCGAAGGCTTGGTCTGCTTCTCGAGCTCGCCCAGGCGGATGCCGGCCTGTGCGCGGGCCACGCCGGGCTGGACCCACAGGAAGGCGTTGTAGCCGGTCATGTCGAGCACCACGCCGCCCGCGAGCGGCGTGGTCTGGCCGTAGTTGCCGGTGCCGCTGCCGCGCAACGTGATCGGTACGCCGCGGCGCGCGCAGGCGCCGACCACGGCGCGGATCTCGTCCTCGGTGCGCGGACGCACGGCCACGTCGGCGCGCTTGTCTTTCAACTGACGGTTCAGCACGGGGCTGAACCACGAGAAGTCCTGCGACAGGCGCGTGACGCGGCCCTCGTCGGTGATCCAGTCGAGGCCGGGCAGTTCGAGCAACAACTCTTCGATGGCGGAAATGGAAGCGGTCATGGTCAAGGGTTCAATCCTGGGAAAGTTCGCTCGCGTGCCACGAGCCCAGCGCCAGCTTGGTGAGCCAGGCCATCAGCACGAAGAGCGCGACGCCGGTCAGCGAGATCAAGAGCAGGGCCGCGAACATGCGCGGGATGTTCAGCTGGAAGCCGGCCTGGAGGATCTGGTAGGCCAGTCCCGCGCCCGAGCCGCCGGTGCCGGCCACGAACTCGGCCACCACCGCGCCGATCAGCGCCAGGCCGCTCGAGATGCGCAGTCCGCCAAAAAAGTACGGCAGCGCGCTCGGAATGCGCAGCCGCACCAGCTGCTGCCAGCGCGTCGCGCGGTTGAGCTTGAAGTAGCTCTGCAGGTCGGGGTCGATGCTGCGCAGGCCGAGCGTGGTGTTGCTGATGATCGGGAACAGCGCCACCAGCGCGGCGCACACCGTCATCGCCGCCACCGGGTTCTTCACCCAGATGATGATGAGCGGTGCCACCGCCACGATGGGCGTCACCTGCAGCAGCACCGCATACGGAAAGAGCGCGGTCTCGATGCGCTTGCTCTGCACGAACAGGAACGAGATCAGTACCCCGGCCACGGTGGCCAGCAGGAACGAAAGCAGCGTGATCTTGAGCGTGACCAGGAGCGCATTGCCTAGCGGCGCCCAATCGGTCACGAGCGTCTGCACCATGAGGAAGGGCGAGGGCACCAGGTAGGGCGGCAGCTCCATGGCGACCACCATCCATTGCCACAGCGCAACCAGCACCACGCCGATGAGCACGGGATAGAGCACGCGCTGCACGCGCGGCTGGCTCAGGAGGGGCTGGCTTTTCATCGTGCGTGCTCCTCGTCGGCCTGGCTGGCGCGCAGCAGGCTGTCCTGCAGCCGTTTGGCATGGCGCGCGAATTCGGGCGTCACCATGAAGTCGGGCGTGCGCGGGTAGGGCTCGTCGATGTGGAACTGCTCCACCACGCGGCCCGGCCGCGCGGCCATCATCACCACCCGGGTCGACAGGAACACCGCCTCATGGATCGAGTGCGTCACGAAGATCACCGTGAGCTTCTTCTTGCGCCATAGGTCGAGCAGGTCGGCATCGAGCTTGTGGCGCGTGATCTCGTCGAGCGCGCCGAAGGGCTCGTCCATCAGCAGCAGGTCGGGCTGCGTGACGAGGCCGCGCGCGATCGACACGCGCATCTGCATGCCGCCCGAGAGCGCGCGCGGCAGTGCATCGGCAAACTTCTCGAGCCCCACCAGCGCGAGCGATTCCATCACCCGCGCATCGGCCTCCTTGCGCGGCACGCCGGCCAGGTCGAGCGGCAGCCGCACGTTGGTGCGCACGCTGGCCCATGGCATCAGCGTGGCCGACTGGAACACGAAGGACAGCTTGTGCGGGCAGCTGTGGATCTCCGCCACAGGCTTGCGCCACACGAGCAGCCGCCCGTCGCTCGGTTCGAGCATGCCCGCCACCATCTTGAGCAGCGTGCTCTTGCCGCAGCCCGAAGGCCCGAGCAGCGTGACGAACTCGCCTTCTGCGATCGACAGGTCCACCGGCAGCAGCGCCTGCGTGCCGTTGGGATAGGTCTTCTCGGCCGAGAGCACTTCCACCGCGGGCACGGCAGGCGCCGCGGGCGGCGCGAGGGTGTGGGGTTCGATGCGGTTCATGGATGGATGGCTCAGGGCAAAACCTTGGCGTCCTTCACGAACTCGGTGGTGTAGGTCTTGGCCAGCTCCACCTTCGCCGGGTCGAGCAGCTTGGCGGCGACGAGGAAGTCGTAGCTCGCCTTGGAGCGCGCATCGGTGATCACGCCGATGCCGAGCCTGGCCGCATCGCCGCCGGTGACCATGCCCATCTCCTTGAGCTTGGCTACGCTGTAGGCCAGCTGGTCGTCGGTCATGTTGGGGTTGTCCTTCTTGATCAGCGCATTGGCGGGCGCCGGATCGGCGAGGTAGCTCTTCCAGCCCTCGGCCGAGGCCTTCACGAAGGCTTCCACCTGCTTGCTGCGGTCCTTCACGGTCTTTTCCATGCACGACACCGTGGTGGCGTAGGCCGGGAAGCCGTGGTCGCTGAACATCAGCACGGTGCTCTTCACGCCGGCCTTCTGGATCGCATAGGGCTCCGAGGTCAGGTAGCCCTGCTGCGCGGCATTCGGGTCGGCCACGAAGGGCTGGATGTTGAAGGTGTAGGGGCGCGTCTGTTCGTCCTTGAGGCCGAACCGGGCCTTGAGCCAGGGCCAGTAGCCGCGGTTGGCCTGCGCGCCGATCAGCAGCGTCTTGCCCTTGAGGTCCTCGAACTTCTTGACGTCGTCGTGCGCGATCAGCACCTGCGGATCCTTCTGGAAGAAGGCCGCCACGTTGACCACCGGCACGCCGCCTTCGCGTACCTGCATCATCTGGATGTCGCTCGAACCCATGATGCAGTCGGCCTGGCCCGCGGCCATCATCTGCGTGATGTTGACCTGCGGGCCGCCCATCCTGATGGTCACGTCCAGGCCGTGCTTCTTGTAGATGCCCAGCGCCACCGCCTGGTAGAAGCCGCCGTGCTCGGCCTGCGCATACCAGTTGGTCATGTAGGTGAACTTGTCTTGCGCCTGGGCCGGTGCGGCAGCGGCGAACAGTGCGAGCGCGGCGGCGCCGGCCATGGAAAGAGCGAAGGAGCGCATGGTGGGAACCTCTCGAAGGCTGGTGAAGGAACGGGTGGAAAAAAGGCGATGAACTGGATGCAAGTAGCGCGCCTCAGGCGGCCTCGAAGGACTGCTGGATGAAGCCCTGCTGGTGGCCGCGCTCCCAGGTGGCTTCCTCGCGCACCACCCAGCGCAGCGCATGCAGCTCGGTCAGCGCCTGCACCCAGCTGTCGGACAGCGTGTCCAGGATCTCCTGGCCCTGTTCGCGCGTGGCGCTGGTCGGGTCGCCGATCACGCCGCTCGGGCCGAAGTCGCGCGCGGTCCAGGCGCAGGCCGGGCGGCCGTCGGCCGACAGCAGCTTGATCGGGAAGGGCGGCGGAAAGTTGGCGGCGGCGCGCTCCATGTGCACGGTGTCGGGCGCGAGCGCGAGCATCAGCGCGGTCTCGGAATGGCCGGCGTGCATCGAGAGCTTCTTCTCCTGCTCGCTGATCTGCCTGCTCGATGCGTTCGGCAGGCGCGACACACCATGCGGCACCACCACGAAGTCGCCATGGCGCAGCCGCAGCTCGCGCGCGGCCATCTCCAGCACCTGCGGCTGGCCGCCATGGCCGTTGGCGAACAGCAGCTTGCGAAAGCCCGCGCGGTAGACCGACTCGCCGATCTCGGTCACGGTCGACAAGAGCGTGGTGCCGGTGAGCGTCATGGTGCCGGGAAAGTGCAGGTGCTCTTCCGACTTGCCGTAGGTGATGGTGGGCAGCGCGAAGGCGCGCACCTCGGCCGGCAGCTTCTCGAGCGCCTTGCCCATCACGCCCGAGGCGATCACGCTGTCGACCGAGCACGGCAGGTGCGGGCCGTGCTGCTCGATGGCGCCGCAGGGCAGCACGATGACGGTGTTCTCGCGGTCGGGCAGCGCGGCGATTTCAGTCCAGCTCAGGTAGGGCAGGAAGCGGTGGGGCGGGATGTAGCCGTGGAGCATTGGGGAGTCCTTGTTCGTCAGCGGGGAAGGAAGGGCGCCGCGTCGCCATGCGTGACGCGGCCCTCGCGCAGCACCACGCGGGCGGCGCTGCGCGAGGGCCAGCCATGGCGGTCGGCCTGGGTGAACAGCACGAGGTCGGCCTTGGCGCCGGCCAGCGTCGGCGCCGCCCGGGCGGGGGCGCGCTGCAGCCAGTCGCCGCGGCACAGCGTCTGCGACCAGTCGTCGAAGGGATCGGGCAGTTGTGCGACGAGCGCGGCCGTGCCCAGCGCCTCGACCGGGTCGAAGCTGCCGAGACGGCAGAACGGGTCTTGCACGTTGTCGCTCGCGAACAGCAGCGGAATGCCGCGCTCGCGCGCTTCCTTCACCAGCGTGAGGCCGCGCAGGCGCGGCGTGCGGCCCGTCACCGCGTCCTGCAGCAGCAGGTTGGTGGCGGGCAGCGAGACGATGGTGATTGGCGCACGTGCGACCGCATCGAGCGTGGCGAAGGCCTGGGCCTCGGGTTGCGCGGCCAACGCGCAGACGTGGCCGCAGACCACGCGGCCGTCGAAGCCGATCTCGCGCAGGATGCGCGCGGCGGTTTGCAGGCCGACCGCCGACGCATTCAGTTCTTCGTCGACGTGCAGGTCGACATCGAGATCGCAGGCTTGCGCCGCCACCAGCAGGTTGCGCAGCGCGTTCTCGCTCCAGTTGGTCGAATGCACGAAGCCGCCGAGCAGCGCATGCGGCCCCGTGGCCTTCACCTGCTTTGCGAGCCGCAGGGCCTGCGCGGCGTCCTCGAACAGCGGCAGCTTGACGAGGCTGACCTGTTCCAGCCGCACCCTGCCGGCCCATTCCTGCGCGAGCTCGGCCATCACGGGCCAGGCCAGCGGGACCGCATCGGGCTCCCACCAGTCGACATGCGTGCGCACATGCGTGGTGCCGCATTCCCAGGCCCACTGCAGGCCGCGCGCGGCGCGCTCGTGCACGTCGGTGGCGCTCCAGTGCACGCGGTCGGCCAGCATCGCGTCGATGGCGCCGAGCAGGCCGGGCTGCACCTTTTTCATGCGCGGCAGCGTGAAGGCCTTGTCCAGGTGCGTGTGGGCGTCGACGAAGCCCGGCAGCACCAGCGTGCCGGCCAGGTCCCATGCTTCGGGATGGGGCTCGTCCCGTTCGGAGGCAGGCCGCACCGATTGCGCGCGGCCGCCCTCCAGCGCGATGCGCGCCAGCACCGGCACGCCATCGCGCTCGGGCCAGCCGGCGGGCAGCAGCCAGCGCGGCAGGCGCGCGTTGTCGAGCAGGGCGGGTGTCTTCATGCGAAACGCGCCATTGCAGCGCCGACCCGTGCCATGAAGCGCTTGAGCTGGGGCTCGGTCGCCACGTTCATGTGGTAGTGGGCGTGGTAGTCCACGCGGGCGCGGCGGCCCGTGAGCCGCAGCATGTAGCGCGTGACGATCTTGCGCGGTGGATCGCCCATGTACCAGGCCATCCAGCGCGGCCGTCCGTAGGTGACCACGGCGCTGATGCGCCGGATGTGCGTGAGCATCGGCTTCACGTTGGCCGGATCGCTGATGTCGAAGGCCACGCCGGGCATGAAGAGCCGGTCGAAGTAGCCCTTGAGCACCGCGGGCAGGCCGAAGCACCAGGTCGGAAAGCAGAACACGATGCCCTCGGCCCACAGCAGCCGCTCCACATAGGGCTTGAGCGGCAGCTGGTTGCCCGGCACCTCGTGGTAGCCGAGCCGCTCCTCGCGCGAGAGCACCGGGTTGAAGCCTTCGGCGTACAGGTCGCAGTCGTCCACCTCGTGCCCGGCCGCGCGCAGGTTCTTCAGCACCTCCTGGTGCAGGGCGGCGTGGAAGCTGGTTTCGACCGGATGGCAGTAGACGACGAGCACGCGCATGAATTTGACCGCTTAATCAGAGCAAGTGGTCAGGTTATGCAAGCGACGTGCCAGTCCGGATGCACCGGACTGGGGAGGCGGGGAGCTGTCCCGCGGCTTTTTGCGGCTACGCGGCCTTGCGCGGCCAGAGCCGCACCACCAGTGCGACAGCGGCCGTGCCGGACGCCAGCCCGGTCACGCCGGCCCAGCCCCACTGCGCGAGCGCCAGCGCACCCAGCGCCGAGCCGGCCGCCATGCCGATGAACATGGCCGTGAACAGCACCGCATTGAGCCGGCTGCGCGCGCCGGGCTCGATGCCGTAGACGATGGTCTGGTGCGCGATCAGCGCTGCCTGCATGCCCAGGTCGAAGCCAACCGCGGCGAGCGCCAGCAGCCAGAGCTGCGCGTGCGGCGGTATCAGCGGCGCCAGGCCCATGGCCGCGAACGACACCACCACCAGCCCGGCGCCCAGGCGCGTCACCAGCTCCGGCCCGCGGCGGTCGGCCAGCCGTCCGGCCAGCGGCGCCGCCAGCGCGCCGGCCGCGCCGGCCAGGCCGAAGGCGCCGGCCGCCGCGCTCCCCAGGTGGAAGGGCGCGCCGTGCAGCATCACGGCCAGCGTCGACCAGAAGGCGCTGAATCCCACCGCCAGCAGCGCCTGGGCCAGCGCGGCGCGGCGCAGTGCACCGTGGCGCGACCACAGCGTGCCCAGCGAGCCGAGCAGCGCGGCGTAGGCCAGGTGCGTGGTGGGCCGGAAGCGCGGCAGCCCGCGCCAGGCGGCCGCGCCGATGAGCGCGATGCTGGCCGCGGCCGCAATGAACATCGCGCGCCAGCCGAAGTGCTCGGCCACGAAGCCGCTGACCACGCGCGACAGCAGGATGCCCAGCAGCAGTCCCGTCATCACCGTGCCGACGGTCTTGCCGCGCGTGGCTTCCGGCGCCAGCGTGGCGGCGGCGGGCACGATGTCCTGCGCCATGGTGGCCGCCAGGCCGATCGCCAGGCTGGCTGCGAGCAACACGCCGATCGACGGCGCGGCGCCGGCCACCAGCAGCGCGGCGCACAGCGCGGCCGCCTTGGCCAGCACGATGCGGCGCCGGTCGAAGCGGTCGCCCAGCGGCGCCAGCAGCAGGATGCCGAACGCATAGCCCAGCTGCGTGAGCGTGGGGATGAGACCCACCGAGCGGGGGGAAGCCCCGATGTCGGCGGCCAGCACGCCGAGCATCGGCTGGGCGTAGTAGAGCGAGGCCGCCGACAGGCCTGCGCCCATGGCCAGCAGCAGGACCAGCGAGGCCGGCAGGTCGCGCCCCTCGGGGGCGGCGCCCGTCGCTGCATGCGCGAGTTGAATGGAAGACATGGTGTTAACCCTTGAATATCGAGCGAGGGTTGAAATGTGCATCTGGGAAGCTTGGCTTGGTAGTCCCCTGGACCGCACAATGTCTATACATTCAACGCATAAAGCAAGCCATGTCGACTCCTTCTCCCGCCGCCGACCGCATCGAGCTGATGCAGACCTTCGTCCATATCGTCGAGGCCGGCAGTCTCTCGGCCGCCGCGCTCCAAATGGGTGCGACGCAGCCCACCGTGAGTCGCCGCCTGCAGGCGTTGGAGCGCTCGCTGGGCGTGCGGCTGCTGCGCCGGTCCACGCACGCCATGAAGCTCACCGAGGACGGCGAGCGCTGCTACGAGCGCGCCCGGGAGCTGATCGCCGACTGGCACGCCTTCGAGGCCGACCTGCGCGGCGTGGGCGACGAGCCCGAGGGCACGCTGCGCGTGGTGGTGCCGCATGCGATGGGCCAGCTGATGCTGGTCGGGCCGCTGGCCGACTACCTTCGCGCCTATCCGCGGGTGGCCGTCGAATGGCTGCTGAACGACCGCCGGCCCGACTTCATCGCCGAAGGCGTCGACTGCGCGATCCAGGTCGGCGAACTGACCGACACCATGGCGGTGGCCATCAAGCTTTCCGAAGTGCCGCGCGTGGTGGTCGCCGCGCCCTCGGTGCTGGCCGGGCGGGCGCCGCCCGCGCATGCGTCGGAGCTGGCCGAATTGCCGTGGCTCGCGCTGCGCACCTTCTATCGCAACGAGGTGGTGCTCTCGCACCGGCCGAGTGGCGAGATCACCCGGGTGCCGATCCGCCCGCGCATGAGCACCGACAGCCTCTATGCGCTGCAAAGCGCGGCCCGCATGGGCCTGGGTGCCTGCGCGGGCTCGGCCTGGCTCCTGAACGAGGACATTGCCGCCGGCCGGCTGGTGCAGCTCGTGCCGCAATGGCATGTGGCGCCGCTGCCGGTGTACCTGACCTATCCGCCGTCGCGCTTCCAGCCTGCGCGGCTGCGCCGCTTCATCGAGACCATGCGGCTCGCGCTGGCCGACCCGGCGGGCCGCGCCTGGGAGGCGGGCGCGGCCTGAACGCGGCCGGATGAGCGGCCGGGCGCGGCCTCAGCCGCCCCGCCGCGCCGCATGCGCGGCATCGGCGAACCACGACAGGAAGTGCAGCAGCCAGCTCGTCGCTTCGTCCAGGAAGCGCGGCGTGAGCCGCACCTGCGCGCGCCCCGCGTCATGCGCCAGGTGGCCCGCCTCCGTCGCCTCCTTCAGCATGCCGCGCACGTGCGAGTGCGACAGGCCCAGCCCCTCGGCGAGCTCGCGTGCGCGCAGCGGGAACGCCGCCGGGGGCGAGCCTGCCACCGGGTTGGCCTTGAAATGGTCGCGCAGCAGCAGCATCGCGACTCGGCCGCCGCCGTCGCGCTCGTCGAACCAGCTCCAGCCGCCGAAGCGGCCGCGGTGCAGCGCCACCTGGTCCAGGATGGTGCCAGCCCGGCTCACGAAGGCCGAGAAAAAGGCGTCGTCGTCCATGAGCCTGTCGGCATGGCCGGCGCCCAGCAAGCCGAGCGCCTCGCAGCAGCGCAGGTGGTGCGCGATCCAGGCGCGCAGGCCGGCAATCAGCCGCTCCTGCGGCACCAGGTAGCGCACGCGGCGGTCGGCGGGATCGGCCTCGGCCGCCACCATGCCCGTGAGCCGCAGCACGGCGACGAAGCTGGCCAGCGTGCGCGTGCCGCGGCTCGCGTGGCGCTGCAGCAGCGCCAGCGTGGGGCGCTCGGCGCCTTCTTCCTTCCAGCGGTAGTGCTGCACCACGATGCGGCCCGCGGCGTGCGACTGCATGGCGCGGCCGAAGATCTTGTTGATGAGCCGCTCGCCCCAGTGCATGCGCACGATCGCGTCGCAATACAGCGCCACGGCCTGGGCGCGGGCTTCATAGGAGATCGAAAGCGCCAGCTCGGGCGGCGGCAGGAAATCCATGCAATGTTTGGACTTTGTTGTTTTCGATACAGAGCGTAACAATTCGTGCGCCAGTGCGAAAGCCCGGCATTTCCTGCCGGGAAACCCCGGCGAACTCGACAACCACCAAGAATGGAGTTCCCCATGTGTGATTGCCTACCTTCCGCCGCGCTGCCGGCAAGCTCGCGCCGCCGGCTGCTGAGCGGCGCGGCCGCTTTCGCTGCCCTGGCGGCCGGCGCCAATGCGTTCGCGGCCGATACGCCACTGCCCGACAACCGCATCGGCGGCGATGCCGCGCTCCAGCGGCTAGTGCAGGGCAATCTGCGCTATGCGCAGGGCCGGCAGACGCAGCGCGACTTCAGCGTAGGCCGCGTGGCGCGCACCTCGGGGCAGAAACCGTTCGCGGCGATTCTTGCCTGTGCCGATTCGCGCGTAGCGCCGGAACTCGCCTTCGACCAGGGGCCGGGCGATCTCTTCGTGGTGCGGCTGGCCGGCAACTTCGTCAACGACGATGCCATTGCCAGCATGGAATACGCGGCCAAGTTCCTCGACGTGCCGCTCATCATGGTGCTCGGCCACAGCAACTGCGGCGCCATCTCGGCCACCATCAAGGTGCTGCAGGAAAACGCCGTGCTGCCCGGGCACCTGCCCGGGCTGGTCGCGTCGATCCGGCCGGCCGTGGAAGCCGCGTCGCGCCGCAGGCCCGCGTCGCTGCTGGAGGCGGCCACCGAACAGAACGTGCGCCAGAGCGTGGCGCGCCTGGCCACGTCGGCGCCCATCCTAGGGGGCATGGCTTCCAGCGGCGCGGTCAAGGTCGTCGGCGGGATCTACGACCTGGCGACGGGCCGGGTGGGCCTCGTCTGATCGCCACAGTGCCGCGCCCGGACGCGGTCAGCTGCTGCCGTCTTCGATTTCCTTGCCGTCGGGCGTCAGGCACAACGGCCCGGCGCAGCCCAGCGAGCGGAAGAATACGGGCGTATCGGGCAGGCCGAAGTAGCGCAGGCCCAGCGCAGTCTGGCCGTTGGCCTGCGTCGCATTGGCTTCCTGGAGGCCGAACACGGTGTCGAGGTTGTCGAGGAATTCGTACTCGAAACGGCTCGATTGCGTCGTGTCCTTCACATAGAAGATGAACTGCTTCGAGTCTTCCATGAAGCGCGCCTTCAGCAGGCGATAGCCCGCCGCGCCCTGTTCGCGGATCTGCGCCTTGACGTCGTCCTGGTCCCCGTCGACCACGCTCAGCGGGCTCAGCACGGCCTTGAGCTCGTAGCGCGCGGCGCTGCTCTGGTCCTTGACGAAGAATTGCTGCGTCAGCCCGCGCAACACAGGCGTGACCCACGGCCTGAAGCCTTGGGCGCCCAGCGCATTCGCGAGGTTCGCGAAATCGCCCGAGGTCGGCGGAATGTCGGCTGCCGCGAAGTCGAAGGTGGCCGAGGAACCTGCGTCCTTGCGGTAGAGGACGCCGAACTCGCCGTTGTTGTTCGAGTTGATGTCGATCATGCCGAGCAGCTTGACGAACACCATGCCCTTGGCACCCTGCTCCTTCATCTGCTGCAGCAGGCGCGGCAGGCCGTCGCTTGACATGATGTCGACCTCGAAGCGCTTGTATTCGTAGGTGTAGGTGGTCTCGGTGTCCTTGACCATCATGAACTGGTCCTGCAGCGAGACGATGTTGCCGCCCCCCAGGCCGTCGACATAGCGATAGCCTGCGGCGCCTTCGCGGTTGAGCAGCGCGATGTAGTCGTCGTAGCGCTTCTCGGCCGGTTCGGTGGCGGGGTCCCTGTCCTGCTGGAAGGTCAGGAACTTGTAATGAGCGCTGATCGGCGTCGGCGTCGGCGTCGGCGTCGGCGCGGGTTCCGGCGGCGGTGGCTCGGGCGGCGGCGGCGGGGTCTGTCCCGGGGGCGGAGGCACCCAGCCCGGTGGTATGCCTCCACCACCGCCGCCACCCCCACCACCGCATGCCGCCAGTGCCACCGCGACCGCTGCCGCGGCCAAGAACATTCGCATCTTCATGATCCTCTTCCTCCTGTGTACGGATGCACCAGCCAGGACATCCCGGTTGGCGAAGGGTGCGAAGGTACAGACGCGACACTGCGGCAACCAGTGTCGAAAGTCACGAAAGCGGCGCAGCCGGCCCCCGGCGAAGGCCGGCTGCCGACGGACGAGAACTTAAGTCTTGATGCCGCAGCCGCCCAGCACGAAGGCCACGAGCTCGCGCGCGATCGGCTCGCGGTCGATCGGCGCGTCGGGCGGCAGGCCGAGCATCACGCGCGTCTGGATCGCGTAGTCGGCGTAGCTCTGGGTCATGGCCCAGATGTGCATCAAGAGCAGGCGGGCATCGAGCGGGCGCATCTGCCCGCGCGCGATCCAGCCGTTGATGATGTCGACCTTCTTCTGCGTCCAGGCCCGCGCATTGGGCCAGTAGCGGTCGAGGTTGCGGCCGCCGTCGAGCACTTCGCGCGTGAAGATGCGCGAGATCTCGGGGTTGTCGAAGGCGTGGTCGAGCTTCTTGCGGATGTAGTCGCCCAGCACGGTGGCCGGATCGCTGGCGTCCTCGAACGAGAACACCACTTTCCAGGCATGCAACACCTGCATCAGCAGCTCTTCATAGAGCTCTTCCTTGCCGGCGATGTAGTAGTGCAGCTGGGGCTTGGTGAGGCCGGCGCGCGCGGCTATGGCCTGGGTGGACGTGCCCTTCAGGCCATGCAGGCTGAACTCGGCCACGGCCGCGGTGCGGATCGCCGCCATGATGCGCTCGCGCCCCGGCCGCGCGCGCGACAGCGGGCCGTCAGGGGCGGGCATTTCCTGGGCGGGACTCGGGGACAGGGCGGCGGGATCGGCGTTCATGGCATGGCGGATGTGCGGCGGTGCGCCCGGCGATGGTAATCCTTGGCGCATGGCCGCATGCCATGCCGGCATGGAAGCGCAGGGCATGCGGGCACGGTTCATGTATCTTCTCGCCGCTTCCAGAAATTCATCCAAGACAAGGAGTTCCCTTCATGTACCTTTCCCCCCGTTTCCGTGCCTTCGCGGCCGGCGCCGCGCTGCTCGCGGCCAGCGCCCTGGCGCAAGCCCAGCAGGCGCTGCCCAATGTGGTGATCCTGGCCACCGGCGGCACCATTGCGGGCGCCGGCGCCTCGGCCGTCAACAGCGCCACCTACGCGGCCGCCAAGGTCGGCGTCGAGAAGCTGATCGCCGGCCTGCCCGAGCTTTCCAAGATCGCCAACGTGCGCGGCGAGCAGGTGTTCCAGGTCGCTTCCGAAAGCCTCACCAACGACAACCTGCTGACGCTCGCCAAGCGCGTCTCCGCGCTGTCGAAGCAGCCCGACGTGGACGGCATCGTCATCACCCACGGCACCGACACGCTGGAAGAAACCGCTTTCTTCCTCACGCTCACCGTGCGCACCAGCAAGCCGATCGTCGTGGTCGGCTCGATGCGCCCGGGCACAGCCCTGTCGGCCGACGGCGCGCTCAACCTGTACGACGCAGTCAGCGTGGCCGGCAGCAAGGACGCGGCGGGCAAGGGCGTGCTGGTGACGATGAACGACAACATCGACAGCGGCCGCGACGTGAGCAAGAACGTCAACATCAAGACCAGCGCCTTCTCGAGCCAGTGGGGCCCGCTCGGCATGGTGGTCGAGGGCAAGAACTACTGGTTCCGTGCACCGGTGAAGCGCCACACCATGAGTTCGGAGTTCGACATCGACGCAATCAATGCGCTGCCGCCGGTCGAGATCGCGATGGGCTACGAGGGCGTTTCGTCCATTGCCATCGACGCTTTCGCCAAGAGCGGCGTGAAGGCGATCATCCATGGCGGCACGGGCAACGGCTCGGTGGCCAACCGCATCGTGCCCAACCTGCAGAAGGCGCGCACCGACGGCGTGATCGTGATCCGCAGCTCGCGCGTGGCCGACGGCTTCGTGATCCGCAACGCCGAGCAGCCCGACGACAAGTACGACTGGGTGGTGGCACACGACCTGCGTCCGCAGAAGGCACGCATCCTGGCGATGGTGGCCTTGACCAAGACCTCCGACACCAAGGAACTCCAGCGCATCTTCTGGGAGTATTGACCCACCCCCGAAGCGGCTCACTTCGTGTAGCCGCTTCCCCCTCGAGGGGGCAACACCGGCGGCCCGGCGAAGCCGGTTCCGCGGTGTTCCTGGCGAAGACCGCCTCGATCGATGTCGCTCAGGGGCGGATGCGCCGGCGCTTTCGGTGCCGCGCGTATTCGAGGCTGCCCACGCACACGAGCAGCCAGGCCAGGCCGGTCAGCAGGCCGGCCGCCACGTCGCTGGCGAAATGCACCTGCAAAAACACGCGGCTGCACGCGATGGTGACGATGGCCGCCGCGGCCGCCATGGCTGCCGGCACATGCCAGCGCGCCGGCAACAGGCGCAGCGCCAGATACAACAGCATGCCGTAGCTCACGATCGCGCCTGCGCTGTGGCCGCTCGGGAAGCTGAAGCTCGTCTCCAGCGCCAGCCCGTGGTCGTGCAGCGGCCGCGCGCGCGCGAAGATGCGCTTGAGCGCCGGGTTCAGCAGCACGATGCCTCCGAGCGCCATGACCCAGCCCAGCGCCAGCCCATGGTGCGCGCGGCGCCACAGCAGCAGGGCCACCGCAAGGCACACCGGCGCCAGCAGTTCGGCATCGCCCAGGTGTGTGAGCCAGCTGAAAGCCACGAGCGCCGCCCACGGCAGGTGGTCCCCAACCGCATCGGCCAGCGCCTGGTCGGCCAGGCCCAGCAGGCGCCCGTCGCCGAGCTTCGATGCAAGGTACGCCACCAGGCTGGCCGCCCCGAGGATCGAGAGGAAGCCGATGGCCAGCCCGGCGGCCAGCCGCGGTTCGTCGGGCTCTTCGGCCGACGATCTCCTGATGCGCCACCGCTGCAGCGCCTGGCAGGCCACGCCGGCGCCGAGCACCGAGACGGCAAGAGCGCCTGCAAACCAGGCGAGCGAATGTTCGCCGAGCTGGCGGGCGAGAAGAACGAGGGCAGGGGCTTCCATCGGCATGCGGCGCACCCTAAGCGGCCACCGCGGCGCTGGCAAGCGGAAGCCGCAAAACCTTGGCGCACACGAAGGCCTTGTCGGCGGCCGAATGGTCCCAGCGCTCGGCCTGGCACACGCGGCCGTCTTCCGGCGCGCCCAGGCGCAGCACGTTCACCGAATTGGGATGGCCCGCGCGCACGCGCGACGACACCGCCGTGCCGGCCTGTACCGCCCATGCGGTGCGCGGGCAGCCGGCGTACGCGCCGTGCAGCGAGCGCACGAATGGCAGGTGGATGTGGCCGCCCAGGATCAGGTCGGCGCCGGCCGCGCACCAGCGCGCGACGGCGGCTTCGCGCCCGTGCAGCCGGTTCGACATGTCTTCCTGCCGCGTCACCATCACCGGCTGGTGCGTGACCACCACGCGCAATTGCGAAGGCAAGGCGCCCGCCAGCCGGGCCGCCACCCGCTCGATCTGCGCGGGCGAGACCTCGCCGTCCGCATGCCGCCACCAGCGCGTGGTGTTGACCGCCACCACCAGCCAGTCGGCGGATTCGAACACCGGCTCCAGGTTGGTGCCGAAGGCGCTGGCGTAGCGCGCATAGGGCGAGAACAGGCGCGCGCCCAGCTGGAACAGCGGAATGTCGTGGTTGCCCGGAATGGCCACCACGGCCGGTGCGGCCAACCTGTCGACGAAGGCGCGCGCCGCCGCGAACTGCTTGCGCGTGGCGCGCTGCGTGATGTCGCCCGAGAGCACCACCACCTGCGGCGACAGGGCCTGCGCGAGCCGCTCGAGCGCGGCCATCACCTCGGGCTGCTCGGTGCCGAAATGCGTGTCGGAGATCTGCAGCAGGCAGCTCATTGCTTCGCGGCCTCCAGCTCGGGCGCGACGTCGGGCCGCACCAGCCACAGCGGCTCGGGCGAGACCCGGAACAGCAGCGGCATCTCGGCCCAGGCGATCTCGCCGTCGGTGGCCACCTTCACGCGGCGCGGCGGATGCAGGCGGCCGGCCTTCACCGTCATCGACTCGAACGGGAAGCTCAGCACCTCGTCGGCGCTCCCCAGCCGGCCGAGCGCGCCGCGCAACAGCAGGCCCGGCATGGCAAGCACGCCCATTGGCTTCAAGGCGACGGCGGCCAGCTGGCCGTTCTCGGGCGCATCGGCATGCTCGATGCCCACCTGCAGCAGCTGCAGCGGGTTGTTGCCGACGAAAAGCGTCGTCGTGCGGATGTCGCGCTCCACCCCATGCGAGGCGATGCGCAGGTTCCAGTGCCGGTGGCCGCGCATCACGGTGAGCAGGCCGGCGAAGAACGCGACCCAGCGGCTGCGGCCGTAGCGCACCTTGTAGCTCTCGCGTTCCTCCAGCAGCTCGGCATACAGGCCCATGCTGGCATTCACCAGGAAGATGCGGTCGTTGACCAGCCCCACCTGCACCGGCCGCGGCTGCTCGGCCAAAAGCACCTGCAGCGCCTGCGCCGTGTCGCGCGGAATGCCGTGGGCGCGGCTGAAATAGTTGAAGGTGCCCTGCGGCAGCACGCCGAAGGCCAGCCCGCTGCCGAGCGTGGCCCGCGCCACCGTGTTGATGGTGCCGTCGCCACCCGCGGCCACCACCACCCCGTCCACGGCGCGGGCGCGCTCCACCGCTTCGCGTGCCAGCGCCTGCACCGTCGTGCGTTTGTCGACCAGGAAGATGCGCAGCCTCCGGCCGGCCGCGGCGCAGCCCGCCTCGATGATTTCGCGGGTTTCGCCGGCGTCCGCACTGCCTGAGCCGGCGTTGAGAACGATGAACAGGGGAGAGCTCGGACCGAGGGGAGACGGCTGCATGTCGATGGAAACCGGAAAAAGGAGGGAAAGAGCCCGGCGGGCTGCGAAAGTTCGGGCGCGAGGGGCGGGAAGCCCGGGAAAAGCGCGGTGCGCGCCCCCGCCCCGCGGTTGTCGCACGGGCGGCCGGTCCTCGCAGGCGGCCGGCATCCCGGCTTGCTGTGGGAGAGCGGCCCTCCGCCCGTAAAATCGTCTGCTTTCGCGGTGCTTCATCGCGCTACCGTCCAACGCCCGGTCACGCCGGCCTGCTTCATGTTGACCTTCCAGCAAATCATTCTCAAACTGCAGTCGTACTGGGCCGACAAGGGCTGTGCGCTGCTGCAACCCTACGACATGGAAGTGGGCGCGGGCACCTCGCACACCGCCACCTTCCTGCGCGCGCTCGGCCCCGAGCCCTGGAAGGCGGCCTACGTGCAGCCCAGCCGCCGCCCCAAGGACGGCCGGTACGGCGAGAACCCCAACCGCCTGCAGCACTACTACCAGTACCAGGTGGTGCTCAAGCCGGCGCCCAGCAACATCCTGGAGCTCTACCTCGGCAGCCTCGAAGCGCTGGGCTTCGACCTCAAGAAGAACGACATCCGCTTCGTCGAAGACGACTGGGAGAATCCCACGCTCGGCGCCTGGGGCCTGGGCTGGGAAGTCTGGCTCAACGGCATGGAAGTGACGCAGTTCACCTATTTCCAGCAGGTCGGCGGCATCGACTGCAAGCCCATCACCGGCGAGATCACCTACGGCCTGGAGCGGCTGGCCATGTACCTGCAGGGCGTGGACAACGTCTACAACCTGACCTGGACCGAGGGCCTGAGCTACGGCGACGTCTACAAGCAGAACGAGGTCGAGCAGTCGACCTACAACTTCGAGCACAGCGACGCCGAGTTCCTGTTCACCGCCTTCGCGGCGCACGAGAAGCAGGCCAGGCACCTCATGACCGAGCAGCTCGCGCTGCCGGCCTACGAGCAGGTGCTCAAGGCCGCGCACAGCTTCAACCTGCTCGATGCGCGCGGCGCCATCAGCGTGACCGAGCGCGCGGCCTACATCGGCCGCATCCGCAACCTCGCGCGCAGCGTGGCGCAGAGCTACTACGAGAGCCGCGAGCGGCTCGGTTTTCCGATGGCGCCTCGCGAGTGGGTTGCACAAATCACGAAGAAGGCGGCCTGAGCGATGACGAGCGTGCAAAAGAACCTGTTGGTCGAACTCTTCGTCGAAGAGCTGCCGCCCAAGGCCCTGAAGAAACTCGGCGACGCCTTCGCCGGCGTGCTGCGCGACCAGCTCGTGGCCCAGGGGCTCGCCGAGCCCGCCTCGGTGCTCACGGCCTACGCGTCGCCGCGTCGCCTCGCTGCGCACCTCACGCATGTGGCCGAGCGCGCCGCCGACAAGGCCGTCTCGCAAAAGCTCATGCCCGTGGCCGTGGGGCTCGACGCCTCGGGCCAGCCCACGCCCGCGTTGCTCAAGCGCCTGGCCGCGCTGGGGGCCGACGCCTCGGCCGTGCCCGGCCTGAAGCGCGCGATGGACGGCAAGGCCGAAGCGCTGTTCTACGAAAGCACCGCCAAGGGCGCAACGCTGGCCGAAGGCCTGCAGAAGGCGCTGGCCGAAGCCATCGCCAAGCTGCCGATTCCCAAGGTGATGAGCTACCAGCTCGAAAGCGGCTGCGAGCTGCCCGGCTGGAGCAGCGTGAGCTTCGTGCGCCCCGCGCATGGCCTGGTGGCGCTGCATGGCGACGCTGTGGTGCCGGTCGAGGCGCTCGGCCTGAAGGCCGGCCGCGAAACCCACGGCCACCGCTTCGAGGCGGCCGTTGACCCCGTGGTGCTGCGCGACGCCAACAGCTATGCGCTGCAGATGCAGGACGAGGGCGCGGTCATCGCGAGCTTCGAAGCGCGCCGCACCGAGATCGCGCGCCAGCTCGCGGCCGCGGCCGTGCGGGTCGGCGGCGCCGCCGTGCCCATTCACGACGATGCGCTGCTCGACGAAGTGACCGCACTGGTCGAGCGGCCCAACGTGCTGGTCTGCAGCTTCGAGCGCGAATTCCTCGAAGTGCCGCAGGAGTGCCTCATCCTCACGATGAAGGCCAACCAGAAGTACTTCCCGCTGCTCGACGCCTCGAACAGGCTCACCAACAAGTTCCTGGTGGTCAGCAACATCAGCCCCGAGGACGCGAGCGCGGTGGTCGGCGGCAACGAGCGCGTGGTGCGCCCGCGCCTGGCCGACGCCAAGTTCTTCTTCGACCAGGACCGCAAGAAGTCGCTGGCCTCGCGCGTCGAATCGCTGGGCAAGGTGGTCTATCACAACAGGCTCGGCACCCAGGGCGAACGCGTCGAACGCGTGATGCGCATTGCGCGCGGCATCGCCGAAAAGCTCGGCGGTGCCGCGCTCGTCGCGCATGCCGTGCAGGCCGCGCAGCTCGCCAAGGCCGACCTCGTGACCGACATGGTCGGCGAGTTCCCGGAGCTGCAGGGCACCATGGGCCGCTACTACGCGCTGCACGACGGCCTCTCGGCCGAAGTGGCCGACGCGATCGAAGACCACTACAAGCCGCGCTTTGCCGGCGACGAACTGCCGCGCAACAGCGTGGGCCTCGTGGCCGCGCTGGCCGACAAGCTCGAGACGCTGGTCGGCATGTTCGGCATCGGCAACCTGCCCACCGGCGACCGCGATCCCTTCGCGCTGCGCCGCCATGCGCTCGGCGTGATCCGCATGCTGATCGAGAAAGACCTGCCGCTGAAACTCGACGCGCTGCTGCAGGACGCCGCCGCGCAGTTCAAGGACATCGAGGGCTTCGACACCGGCAAGGCTACGGCCGAGCTGCAGGACTTCATCCTCGACCGCCTGGCCGGCAGCCTGCGCGAGCAGGGCGCCAGCGCGCAGGAAGTCGACGCCGTGCTGGCGCCGCGGCCGCAGCGCCTGGGCGAAGTGCCCAAGCTGCTGGCGGCGGTGCGCGCCTTTGCCGCGCTGCCTGCCGCCGCCGCGCTGGCCGCCGCCAACAAGCGCATCGGCAACATCCTCAAGAAGGCGCCCGAAGCCGACGCGCACGTGAGCGAGCTGCTGCTGCAGGAGCCCGCCGAGAAGGCGCTGCATGCCGCCATGGCCGAGGTCGTGCCTGCCGCCAATGCTCAGTTCGATGCCGGCGACTACACCGCTTCGCTGCAGACCCTGGCCGCGCTGCGCGAGCCGGTCGATGCGTTCTTTGACGGCGTGATGGTCAACGCCGAGCAGGCCGACCTGCGCCTGAACCGGCTCGGCCTCCTGATGTCGCTGCACGCCGCGATGAACCGCGTGGCGCAGCTCGAGCGGCTGGCCGCCTGATCCCCCCGGCGACCTCACGATGGGCGGCACTGCCATGAAACTCGTCATCCTCGACCGCAACGGCACGATCAACGTGCACCGCGAAGACTTCGTCAAGAGCGACATCGAGTGGACGCCGCTGCCCGGTGCGCTCGAGGCCGTGGCCCGGCTCAACCATGCGGGCTGGCATGTGGTGGTCGCGTCCAACCAGTCGGGCCTGGGCCGCGGGCTGTTCGACATGGCCTCGCTCAATGCCATGCACGCCAAGATGCACAAGATGCTCGCGGCCGTGGGCGGGCGGGTCGATGCAGTCTTCTATTGCCCGCACAGCCCCGACGAGGGCTGCGAATGCCGCAAGCCCGCGCCGGGGCTGTTCCGCCAGATCGGCGACCGCTACGGCATCGACCTGAAGGACGTGCCCACCGCGGGCGACAGCCTGCGCGACCTGCAGGCCGGCGCGGCCGCCGGCTGCGAGCCGCACCTGCTGCTCACCGGCATGGGCGCGGCCTGCCGCGGTGTCGATCCGCTGCCCCCCGAATATCCGGCGAACACCCTGGTTCACGAGAACCTCGCCGCCTTTGTCGACTTTTTGCTTGCGCGCGAAGCGCAGGCTGCACTGCAGGTGGCTGTCTGATGGCGTTTATCCGTTCCGTTCTCCATGCACTCTGGATGCTCGTCACCGTGGTGCCCTGGGGCATCATCATGTGCGTCAGTTCGCTCTGGAAGCGCGGCATACCGCTCTACTGGATGGCGGTGCAGTGGCTCAGCTGGGCCATCGGCGGCGCACGGGTGCTGCTCGGCATCCAGACCCGCGTGACCGGCATGGAAAACCTGCCCGCCGACAAGCTGGCCGGCGCGGTCCTGCTGGTGAAGCACCAGTCGACCTTCGAGACCTTCCTGATGCCCACGCTGATGCCGCATCCGCTGGCCTTCGTGTTCAAGAAGGAACTGATCTACGTGCCCTTCTTCGGCTGGGCGATGGCCCGGCTCGACATGATCCACATCGACCGCAGCCAGCGCGCGCAGGCCTTCAACAAGGTGGTGAACCAGGGCCGCAAGCTGCTTGCGCAGGGCATCTGGATCATCATGTTTCCCGAAGGCACCCGTATTCCGCGCGGCCAGAAGGGCACCTACAAGAGCGGCGGCACGCGGCTCGCATGCGAGACCGGCGTGCCGGTGATCCCGGTGGCCGTCACCTCGGCCAAGGTCTGGCCGCGCAAGGCCTTCATCAAGCGCCCCGGCGTGGTCGACGTGTCGATCGGTCCAGCCATTCCCAGCGTGGGCCGCAAGCCCGACGAGCTGATGCGCGAAGTCGAAGCCTGGATCGAATCCGAGATGCGCCGGCTCGATCCCGAGGCGTACCGCGACAGCCTGCCGCTGCCGCAGGCGCCGCAAGAGGCGTTGAAGTAGAAAACAAGAAAGAGCCCGAGATGCGGGGACTGCTTCAGTTCACGATGGACCTGTTCGAAGGGTTGGGCAATGAGTTTGCACCGGCCAAGCCGAGCGAGCTGCGCGGCAAGAAGGTCCGGAAAAAGGCGGCGCCGCCGGCCGTGCCCGCACCCCCGGTGGCCGATGCGCAGCAAGGCAGGGCCGAGGACGCCGGTCCCGCGCTGCCCGCCGTCCCGCTGCGCGACACGCTTGCGCTTGCAAGCTTCGCGCATCCCCAGGCCACGCGCGAAACGGTGCTGGGCTCGGCGCGCGTGGCCTACGAGTTCAGGCGCGGCAAGCGCAAGACCATCGGGTTCGTGGTCGGCGCCGAAGGCTTGTCGGTGCGCGCGCCGCGCTGGGTCACGCTGCGCGACGTCGATGCCGCCATCCAGGAAAAGGCCGACTGGATCCTGCGCAAGTTGCTGGAGACGCAGCAGCGCCACGCACGCGTCGAGGCCACGCGCATCGACTGGAAAGACGGGGCCGAGTTTCCCTTCATGGGCGAGACGGTCGTGATCCGTCTCGATCCGAAGCACGGCTTTGCAAGCGTGGGCGGCACGCTCGATGCGAGCGATGACGGCACCGGGCTACGCACCCTGCGGCTGGCCGTGGCGCAGAACGCCGAGGCTTCGCAGATACGCGATGCCGCCCAGGCCTGGCTCATGCGGCAGGCGCGCCGACTGTTCATCGAGCGGCTCGACCACTTCGCGCCCCGGCTCGGAGTGCGGTGGCAGAAGCTGTCGTTGTCGAATGCCGCGACTCGTTGGGGAAGCGCGAGCGCGGATGGGTCGATCCGGCTGAACTGGCGCCTGATCCACTTTCGCCTGCCGGTGATCGACTATGTGGTGGCGCACGAGCTGGCGCACCTGCGGGTGATGGACCACTCGCAGCGGTTCTGGGATACGGTGGAGAGCGTGGTGCCGGACTATGACTTGCTACGGCAGCAGCTCAAGGATGAGGCTGTGCCTCGGTGGTCTTGAGGGTGTTGTCTCTTTTGTTTTTCGGGGCCGGGGCGAGACCCGGCCCCCACCCTCAAAAAACCAAAAACAAAAAAACTCACCGCGCGTGCGTAACCCCCCCATCCACCACCAACGTAGACCCCATCACATAGTCCCCCGCCCGGGAGGCGAGATAAATGGCCGCCCCTGCCATGTCCTCCGGCACCCCGATGCGCCCCGCGGGAATCCGCTCCTTCACCTCGTCGCCATGGTCGCGCGCCAGCTTGTTCATGTCCGAGGCAAAAGCCCCGGGCGCAATCGCGCTCACCACGATCCGCTCCTGCGCGAGCCGCAGCGCCATGCGCCGCGTGAGCTGGATCAGGCCGGCCTTGCTCGCCGCGTAAGAGTACGTCTCCTGCGGATTCACCGAGATGCCGTCGATCGAAGCAATGTTGATCACCTTCGCGAGATGATCGGTCGCCGCCTTCTTGAGCATCGGCGTCAGCGCCTGGGTCAGGAAGAAAGGCGTCTTGAGGTTCAGGTCCACCACCTTGTCCCAGCCGCTCTCGGGAAACTCGTCGTACGGCGCGCCCCAGGCCGCGCCGGCGTTGTTGACCAGGATGTCGAGCGCGTCCTCATGCTTCGCATAGGCGGCGACCAGCGCCTGCGCGCCTTCCAGCGTGGACACGTCGGCCGGCAGCGACACGCAATGGCCGAAGGCCGAAAGCTCCTTGGCGGTCTGGTCGCAGGCCGCGGCCTTGCGGGCCGAGATGTACACGCGCGCGCCCTGGGCCAGGAAGCCCTCGGCAATCATGCGGCCGATGCCGCGCGAGCCGCCGGTGATCAAGGCGCTGCGGCCCTTCAGCGAGAAGAGTTGGGTGGTGTCCATGGTGCAGGAGTCTCCTGAATGAAAGTTTTCAGGAAACGAGCTTAGTGCGCGGCGTGCCCGCAGGGCGTCACCTTGGCGGCAGTGCCAAGCTGCGCGGGCTCGTGAAGCTGCGCGGTTCGCCGCTCACCGGGTCCTGGAACGCCACCGACTTGGCCAGCAACTGCAATGGCTTGTCGAAGTCGTCGCTGTCGGGCGGCAGCAGCGCAGGGTAGAACGGATCGTTGACGATCGGCATGCCCAGCGCCATGCAGTGCACCCGCAGCTGGTGCTTGCGGCCGGTGACCGGCGAAAGCTCCAGCAGGGCGTGCCCGCCCGCCGTCTTCCGCAGCGCGATGCGCGTTTCCGAATTGGGCTCGCCGGCCTCTTCCTTCACGCGCATGAAGTGGTCGTCGTCGACCAGCCGGCTGCGGTAGGTGCCGGGCACCGAAGACACGCCGGGCTGCCACGGCACCACGGCCTCGTAGTGCTTGGCGATGCGGCGCTCGGGGAACATGGCCTGGTAGGCGCCGCGCGTTTCGGGGCGCACTGAAAAGAGCACCAGCCCCGCGGTGCTGCGGTCGATGCGGTGCAGCGGCACCAGGTCGTCGAGCTTCAGCTTGCGCTTGAGCCGCACCAGCAGGCTTTCCTGCAGGTACTTGCCGGTGGGGGTCACGGGCAGGAATGGTGGCTTGTCCGCGACCACGATCTGGTCGTCCTGGAACAGCACCTGCTCGTCGAAGGGAATGCGCACCTCGGCATCGAGCGTGCGGTAGTAGTACACGCGCAATGGCGCCTGGTAGCGGCGCTGCGCGGTCACGGGCACGCCGTGCTCGTCGACCACGTCGCCGGCTTCCATGCGGGCCATCCAGGCTTCGCGCGTGATTGCCGGAAAGCGTTCGATCAGGAACTCGGCGATGGTGGGCCATGCGCCTTGCGCAAGGCCGACGCAGCTCGGGCCGACGCCGTCGCGCGTGGGCAGGGGCAGGCGCTGGCCTGTCATTGCGAGAGTTCGCCCTGGAGCAGTGCCAAGGCCTCGGCGAACGAGGGCCGCGCGGACACTTCGGCCTGCATGCAGCGGTCCTTCAGCGCAACCATGGCCTGCGGCGGCGCATCGCTGCAGCGCTCGAGCAGTTCTTCCAGCAGGCAGCCGAAGGCGCGCATCTCCAGCTGCTGCAGTGCCCGGGCCTGCGCCGGCTCGAGCGCGCCGGTCATCCAGGCCGCGCCGAAGTCGCCGAGCAGTCCGCCGCCCTGCGCGTTCCAGAGGATGTTGTGCGCGTAGAGATCGCCGTGCAGGATGCCGCGCGCATGCAGGTGCTGCATGGCGGACGCGATGTCGCGGGCAATGCGCAATGCCACGCCGGAAGTCCACCGCGCATCGTCCGCATAGACGTCGCGCGTGCAGGACGCAAGGCTCGGCGGCCCGGCGAGCGTGCGGAAAGACGGATCCACCAGGGCCATGACCAGTCCCTGGGTGCCATCCGGATGTCCGTCGATCCGGCTTTGCGCGGCAATCAGCGTTGGATGCGCGCCGGCCGCGATGCTGGCGGCCATCTCGCTGTGCGGCCAGCCGTCGCTGGTGACGGCGCCCTTGAACAGCTTGACGGCCACCGGTTGCGCCGCGGGGCCCAGCACCGCCTGTTGGATGACTCCCGATGCACCTTCGCCGAGCTTCTGTCCCAGCGCCAGCTCGCGCCAGTCGACATGCGGCACCGACTGCGCGGCGATGGCTGCTTCCTCGGCCTGCATGTCGAAGGGGTTGCCTGCCCCCGCGAGCCACGACAGGCGCGGCAGCGCAAGCAGCCATGCGGGCAGCGCCTCGAAGCGGTTGGCTGAAATGCGCAGCAGTTCGAGCCGGCCGCAGGCCGCCAGCGATTCCGGCAGCGCACGCAGTTGATTGCCGGCGAGCATGAGCTTCTGCATGGCGGCGCACTGGCCCAGCGCCTCGGGCAGGGTGTCGATCTGGTTGTCCGTGAGGATCAGCCAGCGCAGCGCCGGCAGCTGCAGTGCGGCGGCAGGCACGGTGCGGATGCGGTTGGCCTTGAACCCGATCATCTCCAGCGCCTGGCACTGGCCGACGGCTTCGGGCAACTGCGTGAAGCGGTTGTCGGAGCAGAACAGCACGCGCAGGCGATGCAGCCGGCCGAGGTCGGCGGGCAGCGATTCGAGCGCGTTCCCGGAGAGGTTCAGTGTCTCGAGCGAATCGGCCAGGTCGAAGATCTCGCGCGGAAACTCGGTGAGTCCGCACGAGAGGTCGAGCCTGGTGGCGCCTGCCAGCCGGCCCGCGCGCAGCTCAGCAAGCGTGTCCATCCGCCGAGTCTAAAGTCCCTGGCCCGCTGCGCTGCCGGCGCCGAAACGGTAGATGCCGTCCGTGCCCAGCTCGCGCCGGACCTGGCCCGCGAACCACAGCAGGTGCAGGTGGGCCACGGTCTCGCCCATTGCGAAGGTCATCTGGTGCAGATCGAGTTCGCGCTTGAACAGGATCGGCAGGCCCTCGGCCGCGGTGAGCGGTCGCGCGGTGCAGGCTTCGAGCAGTTCGGCCAGGCGGTCGCGGTGGTGCTCCTGCAGCTGGTGGACGCGGCGGTGAATGCCCGTGAACGGCTTGCCGTGCGAGGGCAGGCCCAGCGTGTCGGCCGGCAGCGCCTTGAACTTGTCGATGCTGTCCAGGAAGAGCCGCAGCGAATTGGCTTCGGGCTCGCCCGCGTGCACGCTCACGTTGGTCGAAATGCGCGGCAGCATCATGTCGCCGCCCAGCAGCAGCTTCAGCTCGTCGCAGTACAGCGCGATGTGCTCGGGCGCATGGCCATAGCCGCTGATGCAGCGCCAGGCGTGGCCGTTGATGGCCACGGTGTCGCCGTCCATCATCCGCGTGAAGCGGTCGGGCACGGAGGGCACCATGTTGGCGTAGTAGTTGGTGCGCGCGCGGATCTTGGCCACCGCCTCGGGGTCGACGAGGCCGTGCGAGGCGAAGAAGCGCGCAGCCGCGTCGCCGCCCGCCAGCGTGTCGCCGGCGGTGCTCAGCACGCGCGCCACGTGGTAGTCGGTCGAGCTGATCCACAGCGGTGCGTTCCAGCGCGTGCACAGCCACTCGGCCAGGCCGATGTGGTCGGGGTGCATGTGGGTGACGATCACGCGCAGGATCGGCAGGCCCTGCAGCTGGGTTTCGAACACCTGCTCCCACTGCGCGCGGGCTTCGTCGTGCGCGATGCAGCAGTCGACCACCGTCCAACCCTCGACGCCGTCGAGGCTGTCGCGCAGCAGCCAGAGATTGATGTGGTCGAGCGCGAACGGCAGCCGCATGCGGATCCATCGCACGCCCGGCGCGATTTCCAGTGCTTCGCCGGGGACGGGCAGGGTGTCGCCCAGGGGGTAGTGGAGTTCGCGTTCGAGGAGGTTCATGTAAGATTGACGTTTACGTAAACGTCATGGGTTGAGGGCATCATTGTAGGCAGGGCGGGGCCATCCAGCTGTCGCCACGGCAACGCCCCTCCAGACGGCTTTTCGACAGATTCCAGTCCAATGTCCGCGCAAACCTTCACCATCAGCCAGCTCGCGAAGGAATTCGACCTCACGACGCGTGCCATCCGCTTCTACGAAGACATGGGGCTGCTCACGCCGGAGCGCGCCGGCGTGCAGCGTGTCTACAGCGCGCGCGACCGGGCGCGGCTCACGCTCACGCTGCGTGCCAAGCGCCTGGGCCTGAGCCTGACCGAGGCGAAAGACATTCTCGACATGTACGACAGCCCGCGCGACACCGTGCCGCAGCTGCAGAAGTTCCTTGGCGTGCTGGGCACGCACCGCGCCCAGCTCGAATCGCAGCTGGCCGAGCTGCAGGCCAACCTGGCGGAAGTGCGCGAGCACGAAAAAAAGGGCCGCGCGGCCCTGGCCAAGGCGCAGAAAGCGGCCAGAACGGCCTGAGATCCCGATCGAACCACGACTCATCGACAATCACCACCATGTCCGACAATCTTGATGACCTGTTCGCCCACAACCGTGCCTGGTCCGCACAGATGGAACGCGACCGGCCCGGCTTCTTCACCAGCCTGGTGAAGCAGCAGACGCCGCGTTACATGTGGATCGGCTGTTCCGACAGCCGCGTGCCCGCCAACCAGATCACCGGCCTGGAGCCGGGCGAGGTGTTCGTGCACCGCAATGTCGCCAACATCGTGGTGCATTCCGATCTCAATGCGCTCTCGGCGATCCAGTTCGCGGTCGAGCACCTGAAGGTGGAGCACATCATGGTGGTGGGCCACTACGGCTGCGCCGGCGTGAAGGCGGCGCTCAGCGGCAAGCGCATCGGCCTGGCCGACAACTGGATCCGCCACATCCAGGACGTGCGCGACCGCCACGCCGTGATGCTCGACTCCCTGCCCGAGGACGTGCGCGTCGATGCGCTGTGCGAACTCAACGTGGCCGAGCAGGTGGTCAACGTGGCCGTCAGCACCGTCATGGTCGATGCCTGGGGCCGCGGCCAGAAGGTCAAGATCCACGGCTGGACCTTCGGCGTGCACGACGGCCTGCTGCAGGACCTGGGCCTGAACGTCGACGGCGCCAAGCCGCTCGACGCGGTGTACAAGGCCGCGGTGCAACGCATCCGCTACAAGTGGAGCAAGCCCGCGGGCGCCTCGCCGTCGGCGCAGGCCGGGGCCGACGGGACCGAGCCCATCGAAGCGCCCCCGGTCGACCAGATCGGCGAAAGCACCGGAACGAAAACCGGCTGAGCCGATGTTCCCGCAGCGTCTCGATTCACCGCTGGCCTACGACATCGCCAAGGCGATGATCGACGGGTTCAATCGCCACTACACGCTGTTTCGCGCCGAATCGGCGCGCGCCAAGCACCGCTTCGAAACGGCCGACTGGCACGGCCAGCAGCGCGCGCAGCGCGAGCGCATCGAGTTCTACGACATGCGCGTGAACGAGGCCGTGGCCCGGCTCGAAAAGGAATTCAAGGCCGGCGACCAGCCGATGGAAGTGTGGCACCAGGTCAAGCTGCACTTCATCGGCCTGCTGGTGGACCACCACCAGCCCGAGCTGGCCGAGAGCTTCTTCAATTCGGTGACCACGAAGATCCTGCATCGGGCCTACTTCCAGAACGACTTCATCTTCGTTCGCCCGGCCATCAGCACCGAGTACATCGAGCCGCGCGGCGCGCCCACGTACAGGCCCTACTACCCCTCGCACGACACGCTGGCCGACACCATCGAGCAGATGCTGGACGACTACGGCCTGCAGGGCAGCTTTGCCAACAAGCGGCGCGATGCCGAGCGCGTGGCCCACGCCATCATGGGGCGCTTCCACCAGGTGAAGCTGCGCGCCAACTTCCAGCTGCAGGTGCTCTCGGGGCTGTTCTATCGCAACAAGGGCGCCTACGTGGTCGGCAAGATCATGAACGGCTTCGTCGAACTCCCGTTCTCGTTGCCGATCCTGCACGACAGCCATGGCAAGTTCTATGTGGACGCGGCGCTCTTCGGCGAGGACGACCTGCAGATGCTCTTCAGCTTTGCGCGCGCCTACTTCATGGTCGACATGGAAGTGCCCTCGGCCTGTGTGCAGTTCCTGCGCTCGCTCATGCCGCGCAAGCCGCGCGCCGAAATCTACAACGCACTGGGCCTGGCCAAGCAGGGCAAGACGCTGTTCTACCGCGACTTCCTCTCGCACCTGAACTACTCGAGCGACCGCTTCCGCATTGCGCCCGGCATCAAGGGCATGGTCATGCTGGTGTTCGACCTGCCCTCGTTTCCTTTCGTGTTCAAGGTCATCAAGGACTTCTATCCGCCGCAGAAGGACACCACGCGCGAGCAGATCAAGGGCAAGTACATGCTCGTGAAGCAGCACGACCGCGTGGGCCGCATGGCCGATACGCTGGAGTACAGCGACGTGGGTTTTCCGCTCGACCGCTTCGAGCCCGAGCTGATCGAGGAGATCAGGAAGTTCGCGCCCAGCCAGCTCGAGATCGGCGACCGCGACGGCAACGGGGAGATGGAGCTCGTGCTCAAGCACGTCTACATCGAGCGCCGCATGATCCCGCTCAACATCTTCCTGCAGGAGGCCTTCGACACGCTGGCCAACCCCGAAAGCCCGGCGCATGCCAAGCGCGCGAAGGAGCAGCTCGAGCATGCGGTGGTCGAGTACGGCAACGCCATCAAGGACATGGTGGCGGCCAACATCTTCCCGGGCGACATGCTGTGGAAGAACTTCGGCGTCACGCGCGGCGGCAAGGTGGTCTTCTACGACTACGACGAGATCGAATACATCACCGACTGCCAGTTCCGCAAGGTGCCCGCGGCGCGCAACGAGGAAGACGAGATGAGCGGCGAGGTCTGGTATTCGGTGGGCCCGAAGGACGTGTTTCCCGAGACCTTCGGGCCCTTCCTGCTCGGCAACGACGCGGTGCGCGAAGCCTTCATGGCGCACCATGCCGACCTGCTCGACGCTGCCTTCTGGCAGCACCACAAGGAACGCATCCGGGCCGGCCAGATGCTCGATGTGTTCCCGTACGAAGAGTCGCAGCGCTTCCCGCATGAGGGCCATGCGACCCATTTCTGATTGAGCCCCGGTCCGCGACGACCGCTTTCTTTCAACTTTCCGAAGGAGACCACCATGCCTGAATCCATCGTCATCGTCGGCGCCGCCCGCACCCCCATGGGGAGCTTCCAGGGCGACTTCTCTTCCCTTGCCGCGCACGACCTCGGCGGCGCCGCCATCAAGGCCGCCGTCGAGCGCGCCGGCATTGCGCCCGACAGCGTGGGCGAGGTGCTGTTCGGCAACTGCCTCATGGCCGGCCAGGGCCAGGCGCCGGCGCGCCAGGCGGCCTACAAAGGCGGCCTGCCCGACAGCGCGGGCGCCGTCACGCTCAGCAAGATGTGCGGCTCGGCCATGAAGGCCGCGATGCTTGCGCACGACCTGCTCCTGGCCGGCACGCACGAGGTGATGGTGGCGGGCGGCATGGAAAGCATGACCAACGCGCCCTACCTCATGCTCAAGGGCCGCGGCGGCTACCGCATGGGCCACGACCGCATCTTCGACCACATGATGCTCGACGGCCTGGAAGACGCCTACCAGCCGGGCCGCTCGATGGGCACCTTCGGCGAGGACTGCGCCGCCAAGTACAAGTTCACGCGCGAGCAGCAGGACGCTTTCGCCATTGCCAGCGTGCAGCGCGCCAAGGCCGCCACCGAATCCGGCGCGTTCAAGGACGAGATCACGCCCGTCACCGTGAAGGGCCGCGGCGGGGACACCGTCGTTTCCATCGACGAGGGCCCGGGCAAGGTCAAGCTCGACAAGATCGCCACGCTCAAGCCCGCGTTCAAGAAGGAGAACGGCACCATCACCGCCGCATCGAGCTCGTCGATCAACGATGGCGCCGCGGCGCTGGTGATGATGACCGAGTCGCACGCCAAGAAGATCGGCGCCAGGCCGATCGCGCGTCTGGTCGGCCATGCCACGCATGCGCAGCAACCCGAGTGGTTCTCCACAGCGCCGGTCGGCGCCGTCGCCAAGCTGTTCAAGAAGACCGGCTGGACCGTCAAGGACGTGGACCTGTGGGAAGTGAACGAGGCCTTCGCGGTGGTGCCGATGGCGCTGATGCACGAGCTCGACGTGTCGCACGAGATCGTCAACGTGAACGGCGGCGCCTGCGCGCTGGGCCATCCCATCGGCGCCAGCGGCGCGCGCATCATGGTCACGCTGATCCATGCGCTGAAGGCGCGTGGCAAGAAGCGCGGCGTGGCCACGCTGTGCATCGGCGGCGGCGAAGGCACCGCCGTGGCACTCGAGTTGCTTTAACAAAAACCAACCTCCACAAGCGCCCCTTGCCGGGGCGCTTCGTGGTTTTCTTCTCTACGAATACTGCAGACGCCAGGAGATTCTTCATGCGCCCATTCAATCAACGCACCGTTCTCGCAGCCCTGCTGGCGGCCTCCTTCCTGGCGCCAGCCGCCAGTTGGGCGCAAAAGCGCGACAACGTGCTGTTCCAGGCTGCCACCGATGCGCAGCCCGCGGTGCTCAAGACGCTGGAACAGCTGGTCAACATCGAAACCGGCACGGGCAATGCCGAGGGCCTTGCGGCCGCGGGGAACTACCTCGAAGGCGAACTCAAGAATCTTGGCTTCACCGTCACGCGCAGCAAGTCGGCCGGCCTCGTGGTGGGCGACAACATCGTCGGCAAGCTCAAGGGCCGGGGCGGCAAGAACCTGCTGCTGATGTCGCACATGGACACCGTGTACCTCAAGGGCACGCTCGCCAAGGCGCCGTTCCGCATCGAAGGCAACAAGGCCTACGGCCCCGGCATTGCCGACGACAAGGGCGGCAATGCCGTCATCCTGCACACGCTGAAGCTGCTCAAGGACTACGGCGTGCGCGACTACGGCACCATCACCGTGCTGTTCAACACCGACGAGGAAAAAGGCTCCTTCGGCTCGCGCGACCTGATCCAGGAAGAGGCGAAACAAGCCGACTACGTGCTCTCGTTCGAGCCCACGAGCGCGGGTGACGAGAAGCTTTCGCTCGGCACTTCGGGCATTGCCTATGTGCAGGTCAACATCACCGGCAAGGCCTCGCATGCGGGCGCCGCACCCGACCTGGGCGTGAACGCGCTGGTCGAGGCGTCCGACCTGGTGCTGCGCACCATGAGCATCGACGACAAGGCCAGGCACCTGCGCTTCAACTGGACCATGGCCAAGGCCGGCAACGTGTCGAACATCATTCCGGCCAGCGCAACGCTGAACGCCGACGTGCGCTACGCGCAGAACGAGGACTTCGAGGCCGCCATGAAGACGCTCGAAGAAAAGGCGCAGCAGAAGAAGCTGCCCGAATCCGATGTCAAGGTGGTGGTCACGCGCGGCCGTCCAGCCTTCAACGCCGGCGAGGGCGGCAGGAAGCTGGTCGAAAAGGCCGTGGCCTACTACAAGGAAGCCGGCGGCACGCTGGGCGTGGAAGAGCGCACCGGCGGCGGTACCGACGCGGCCTACGCGGCGCTCTCGGGCAAGCCCGTGATCGAGAGCCTGGGCCTGCCGGGCTTCGGCTACCACAGCGACAAGGCCGAGTACGTCGACATCAGCGCCATTCCAAGGCGCCTGTACATGGCTGCGCGCCTGATCATGGACCTGGGCTCCGGCAAGTAAGCAAGAAAAAACACAGGAGACAACGCCATGCTGCTCAGTGCCGACCAGGAAGCCATCCGCGACGCGGTGCGCGATTTTTCGCAGGCCGAACTCTGGCCCAACGCCCCGCAGTGGGACCGCGAGCACAGCTTCCCGAAGGAAGCGCACCAGGGCCTCGCGGCGCTGGGTGCCTACGGCATCTGCGTGCCCGAGGAGCACGGCGGCGCGGGCCTCGACTACCTCACGCTCGCGCTGGTGCTCGAGGAGATCGCGGCCGGCGACGGCGGCACCAGCACCGCCATCAGCGTGACCAACTGCCCGGTCAATGCGATCCTCATGCGCTACGGCAACGCGCAGCAAAAGAAGCAGTGGCTCGAGCCGCTGGCGCAAGGCCGGATGCTCGGCGCCTTCTGCCTCACCGAACCGCAGGCCGGCAGCGACGCATCGAGCCTGCGCACCACGGCGCGCAAGGACGGCGATGGCTGGGTGATCGACGGCGTGAAGCAGTTCATCACCAGCGGCAAGAACGGCCAGGTCGCCATCGTCATCGCGGTGACCGACAAGGGCGCCGGCAAGCGCGGCATGAGCGCCTTCATCGTGCCCACCGACGCGCCGGGCTACAGCGTGGCACGCCTCGAGGACAAGCTGGGCCAGCACAGCAGCGACACCGCGCAGATCAATTTCGACGGCTGCCGCATCCCGGCGGAAAACCTCATCGGCGCCGAGGGCGAGGGCTACAAGATCGCGCTGGGCGCGCTCGAGGGCGGCCGCATCGGCATTGCGGCGCAGAGCGTGGGCATGGCGCGCAGCGCCTTCGACGTGGCGCTGGCCTATGCCAAGGAGCGCCAGGCCTTCGGCGGGGCGATCTTCGAGCAGCAGGCCGTCGGTTTCAGGCTGGCCGAATGCGCCACGCAGCTCGAAGCCGCGCGCCAGCTGATCTGGCACGCCGCCAGCCTGCGCGATGCCGGCCGCCCATGCCTCAAGGAAGCCGCGATGGCCAAGCTGTTCGCAAGCGAGATGGCCGAGCGCGTCTGCAGCGCCGCGATCCAGACGCTGGGCGGCTACGGCTACGTGAACGACTTTCCGCTCGAGCGCATTTATCGCGACGTGCGGGTGTGCCAGATCTACGAAGGCACGTCCGACATCCAGAAACTGCTCATTCAACGCGCGCTGGCGTGAGCGCCGGCACGCGCCGCCGGCCGCCGGTGCTCCGGATCGCCGCGGCAGTCCTGCTGCTGGCGCTGGCCGTCTGGACAGTTGCCATCGAGCCGCGCTGGGTCGCGGCGCGCGTCGAGCCCTTGAGGTCGGCGCAATGGCAGGCGCCCGCCGGCCTCAAGGTGGCCATGGCGGGCGATTGGCATCTCAGCACGCGCTCGGCGTGGCGCATTACCAGTGTGGAGCGCGCTGCACGCATCGTTGACCAGATCAATGCTGCACGACCCGATGTGATCCTGCTGCCCGGCGACTTTCTTGCGGGCTCGGACGGCGATGAGGACCTGTCGATCGAAGAGATGGCTGCCGTGCTCGGCCGCCTGAAGGCGCCGCAGGGCGTGTACGCGGTGCTCGGCAATCACGACTGGTGGCACGACGGCGAACGCACGGCGCGCGCCTTGTCCGCAGAGGGCATCCGCGTGCTGGAGAATGCTTCGATGCGCCTGCCGGACCATGACATCTGGGTGGTCGGCATCGGCGACGACTCGACCGGCCATTCGCAGCCGGACAAGGCACTGGCCGGCGTGCCGAAGGGCGTCGCCACGCTGGTCATGATGCACGATCCCTTCAGTTTTGCGACCATGCCGCCCACCCGGGGGCTGGTGGTGGCCGCGCACACGCACGGCGGGCAGATCAGCGTGCCGGGCTATGGCGCACCGGTGGTGCCGGGGCGCGCGCCGCGCGAGTGGGCCCATGGCTGGATCGCGCACAAGGACCAGCGCATGTACGTGACCAGTGGGCTGGGCGTGAGCATTCTCCCGGTGCGCTTCAACATGCGGCCCGAGTGGGTGATGTTCCAGTAGGAGGCCGCGTGATTCATGCCCCCGGTCGGCCTGTCGCCGGCAGTCCCCCGCACGGCCCCGGGGTTGCCCCATCGGAGGGAGGGCCGCGAGGTGTTCCAATAGCGGTCTTCATGAGTGCCACCGATCCCACCACCGGACCTTGCCCCTGCGGCCGCACGGACCGCCGAGACAAGCCCATCGGCTATGCCCTGTGCTGCGGCCGCTACCTCGAGGATTTCGAGGGCACGCCCGCGCCCGACGCCGAATCGCTGATGCGTTCGCGCTATACCGCCTTCGTGCTGGAACGGGGCCCCTACCTGCTCGCCACCTGGCATGCGTCGACGCGGCCGGCGTCGATCGAGTTCGAGCCCGGCGTGAAGTGGCTGGGCCTGGACATCCGCTCACGCTCGGTGCTCGACGCCGACCATGCCGAGGTCGAATTCGTCGCCCGCCAACGCAGCAGCACCGGCGCCGCCACGCGGCTGCACGAGCGCAGCCGCTTCGTGCGTGAGGGCGACCGCTGGTTCTACCTCGAAGGCGACCTGCAGACCCCCGGTTGACGCACCGGGCCACGGCCCGCACAATAGTCCCCGCTCCGGGGTGCACGCATGTGGCGTGCTGAGATGGCAAAGTGCCGACCCGCGAACTTGATCCGGGTCATACCGGCGTAAGAAGAGCTGCACTCCCCGACTCCGGTCCCGCCACCCACCCACCGTGGCGGCCCGAAGTCCTCAGAGCGATTGCGGAGCACCCTTTCCCTCAACAAGGAGTGCCCCGCATGAATGCCCCAGACAAGTTCACCTCCCTGCTCTCGCTCACGCGCGAGCCCTTTCCCGCATCGCACAAGTGCCTGATCCCCGGCAGCCGGCCCGACCTCAACGTGCCGGTGCGCGACGTGCTGCTGACCAACGGCGAGACCGTGTCGCTCTACGACACCTCGGGCCCCTACACCGATGCCAAGGTCGAGATCGACGTGCGCCGCGGCCTGCCCGGCGTGCGCGGCGCCTGGATCGCCGAGCGCAACGACACCGAAAGCTACGAAGGCCGCTCGCACCAGGCGCTCGACGAGGGCCTGAAGCACGCCCACGACCACGATGCCCAGCGCCTGGCCGAACTGCGCGCCGGCGCCTCGGCCCTGCAGCGCACGCCGCGCCGCGCCAAGGCGGGCGCCAATGTCACGCAGATGCACTACGCGCGTCGCGGCATCGTCACGCCCGAGATGGAATACGTGGCGCTGCGCGAGAACGGCAAGCGCGAGTGGATGGCCGAATACCTTGCCAACGAGGAGCGGGCCAAGCGCGTGGCCGGCAACCCGATGGGCGCCAGCATTCCGCGCATCATCACGCCCGAGTTCGTGCGCGACGAAGTGGCGCGCGGCCGCGCCATCATTCCGGCCAACATCAACCACCCCGAAGTCGAGCCGATGGCCATCGGCCGCAACTTCAAGGTCAAGATCAACGCCAACATCGGCAACTCGGCCGTCACATCGAGCATCGAGGAAGAAGTGGAAAAGCTCGTGTGGGCGATCCGCTGGGGCGCCGACAACGTGATGGATCTTTCCACCGGCAAGAACATCCACACCACGCGCGACTGGATCGTGCGCAACAGCCCCGTGCCCATTGGCACCGTGCCGATCTACCAGGCGCTCGAGAAGGTGGGCGGCGTGGCCGAGGACCTGACCTGGGAGATCTTCCGCGACACGCTGATCGAGCAGGCCGAGCAGGGCATCGACTACTTCACCATCCACGCCGGCGTGCGGCTGCCGTTCATCCACCTGACGGCCGACCGCATGACGGGCATCGTCTCGCGCGGCGGCTCGATCATGGCCAAGTGGTGCATCGCGCACCACAAGGAGAGCTTCCTGTACGAGCGCTTCGAGGACATCTGCGACATCATGAAGGCCTACGACGTGAGCTTCTCGCTCGGCGACGGCCTGCGCCCGGGCTCGGGCGCGGATGCCAACGACGAAGCGCAGTTCGCCGAACTGCGCACGCTCGGCGAGCTCACGCAGATCGCGTGGAAGCACGATGTGCAGACCATGATCGAAGGGCCGGGCCACGTGCCGATGCACATGATCCAGGCCAACATGGACGAGCAGCTCAAGCACTGCCACGAGGCGCCGTTCTACACGCTGGGCCCGCTGACCATCGACATCGCGCCGGGCTACGACCACATCTCGAGCGCCATCGGCGCCGCGATGATCGGCTGGGCCGGCACCGCGATGCTCTGCTACGTGACGCCCAAGGAACACCTCGGGCTGCCCGACCGCGACGACGTCAAGCAGGGAATCATTGCCTACAAGATCGCCGCGCATGCGGCCGACGTGGCCAAGGGGCACCCCGGAGCGCGCTCGCGCGACGATGCGCTCAGCAAGGCGCGCTTCGAATTCCGCTGGCAGGACCAGTTCAACCTGGGCCTCGACCCCGACACGGCGCGCGAATTCCACGACGAGACCCTGCCCAAGGATTCGAGCAAGGTGGCGCATTTCTGCTCGATGTGCGGACCCAAGTTCTGCTCGATGAAGATCACGCAGGAAGTGCGCGAGTACGCGGCGAAGAAGGGCGTGGCCGAGGCGGAAGCCATGGCCGAAGGAATGGCGCAGAAGTCCAGGGAGTTCATGGCGGGCGGCGGCGAGATCTACATCCCGATCCAGCCGGCCTCCTGAGCCCGGCCGGGGGTCATTGCTACCATGGGGGAATTCCCCCGAACCCCTCAGCGCAATGACCCCATTCCCCTTCGACGCCGTCCTTTTCGACTGCGACGGCGTCCTCGTCGATTCCGAACCCATCACCAACCGCGTGCTCGCCGAGATGCTCGGCGAACTCGGCTGGCACCTCACCACCGAAGAGTCGATGAACACCTTCACCGGCAAGGCCGTGAAGGACGAAGCCGCGCTCATCGAGTCGAAGACCGGCGTCAGGATCACCGAAGACTGGCTCAAGGCCTTCAGGGCCCGCCGCAACGAAGCGCTCGAGCGCGACCTTGTGGCCATTGCGCACGCCCCCGCGGCCATCCGCGAAATCCATGCGCGGCTCCGGGGCCGCATCGCCTGCGCTTCGGGCGCCGATCGCTACAAGGTCGAGTTGCAACTGGCGAAGGTCGGCCTGCTCGAGTGCTTCGAGGGCCGCATCTTCAGCGGCCACGAGATGCCGCGCTCCAAGCCGCACCCCGATGTGTACCTTGCCGCCGCCGAGGCGCTGGGCGTCGATCCGAAGCGCTGCGCGGTGGTCGAGGACACCGTCACGGGCGCGATGGCCGGCGTGGCCGCGGGTGCCACGGTGTTCGGCTACAGCACCGGCGAATCGGGCCACAGCGGCCCCGAGGCGCTGCGAAGCGTCGGCGCGCTGCAGGTGTTCAGCGACATGCGGGAACTGCCCGCGCTGCTCGCTTCGCACGGCCTGCAGCCGGCCTGAAAAAGCGGGCCCGAAAACCAAGCCCCTGCCGCGAGCAAGCCCGCAGCGTTTCTGCTGCAATCGCATCAAGCAAGCCAGTCCACAAGGAGCCGGATCCCATGACTTCCGAATACAAGACCGAGCAGCCCGACCGCGCCGAGATCGATGCCCTGAAGGGCCCGGCCGTGGTCGAGTTCGGCACCAACTGGTGCGGCATCTGCAAGGCCGCACAGCCGAACATCGCCGAGGCCTTTGCCAAGTACCCGGACATCCCGCGCATCAAGGTCGAGGACGGCAGCGGACGTCCGCTGGGCCGCTCCTTCAACGTGCGGCTGTGGCCCACGCTGGTGTTCATGCGCGACGGCCAGCAGGTCGCGAAGCTGGTGCGGCCGGAGGACAGCCAGTCCATCGCCGATGCGCTGGCGTTGATTGCGCAGGCGGGCTGAGTTGCTCCCTGGTGCCTTGTTCGGGTGCCTTTGTTCAGGGCGCGCCCCCGCCGACGGGGTACATTGCTCCGCGAATGTCCCCCGGCCTTCGGCCTCCTCCTTGATTTCGCTGCGCAAGGCACCCCATCAGCGGGAGCGTGATTCAGAGCGGTCGTTGATCAGCGGTACACAACGAGCGTGCCCAGTACCCGGTGGCCTGTGCACGCGCCCCGAACAACAGCGCCCCGAACCGCTACAACCCCCGCAGCCGAAAATCCCGCGGCGCATGTCCCGTCCACTGCAGGAACGCACGCGAAAAGCTCTTCTCGTTGCGAAAGCCCACCGCCAGCGCCACCTGCTTGATGGGCCGATTGGTGCGGCGCAACTGTTCCACCGCCATCTCGTGGCGCACTTCGTTCTTCAGCGTCTGCAGTGACGTGCCCTCTTCGTGCAGCTGCCGGTGCAGCGTGCGGCTCGACACATTGAGCAGCGTGGCCAGCGCCTCCGCCGTCGTGGCCTCGGCGGCGCGCGAACGCAGCAGCTCGCGCACGCGCTGTCCCAGCAGGCGGTCGCGCCGGTACTGCAGCACCGTGAGCGGCAGCGCCCGCTTGAGCATGGTGCGCAGCGCGCGCTCGTCGCGCTGCAGCGGCAGCGCGAGGTAGCGCTCGTCGAAGCTGATGCTCGCCTCGGGCGCTTCGAAGCGCACGTCGGGCGTGAACATCAGCGGATAGGCGTCGCGGTGCGGCGGCGCTGCAAAGGGAAAGGTCGCGTCCCGCAGCGAGATGCGCGAATCGATGGCCCAGCAGACGTACCCGTGCAAAAAGCGCAGGCTCGTCACCAGGCAGACCTCGCGGAATGCCTCGTCCAGCGGGCGGTGCTCGGCGATACGCAGCGTGGCCACGCCGCCCGACACCTCCAGCGCCAGCGTGATGTCCTCGGTCAGCAGGCGGTGATGGCGGCACCAGCGTTTGATGGCCACACCCAGGTCGGGCGAGGTCAGCGAGGCGCGGCACAGCATGCCGTAGCTGCCCCAGGGCAGCCGCCGCGAGAACCAGCCGAGCGCCTCGTCGTCCAGCTCCTGCATCGCATGGCCCGACAGCGCCTCGAACTGCGCGGCAGTCACCCGCGCGCCCGGACGGGCCAGCTCGCGCGGCGTGATCTGTGCCGCTTGCAGCGCCGCGGATGGATCGATGCCATAGCGCTCGTAGCCCTGCACGATGGCTCTCACGAAGGCCATCGGCGTGACGGCGCGGGCGGGTCGGAGGAAGGACGGGGACGACATGGTCGGGTGGTTCTGGCGTGGCGCAATTTGCAACCATTGTGGCGCCAATTGCGGCGCGGCGAGGCGTAAGCTGCATTCTTCCAAGCGCCCATCCGCGTGGGACACGCCTGCCTGCGCGCCGACCCTTCAGAGGAGACAACACACATGCACGATCCCGGCCTGAACTTCGACCTGGGCGACACCATCGACTCGCTGCGCAGCGCGATCCAGGACTTTGCCGCGAACGAGATCGCCCCGCGCGCCGCCGACATCGACCGCGACAACCTGTTCCCGCACGACCTGTGGCGCAAGCTCGGCGAGCTCGGCCTGCACGGCATGACGGTGAAGGAAGAGTTCGGCGGCACCGAGCTGGGCTACCTCGCCCACATCGTGGCCATGGAGGAAGTGTCGCGCGCCTCGGCCTCGGTCGGCCTCTCGTACGGCGCGCACTCCAACCTGTGCGTGAACCAGATCCACCGCAACGGCAGTGAGGCGCAGAAGAAGAAATACCTGCCCAGGCTCGTGAGCGGCGAGCACGTGGGGGCGCTGGCCATGAGCGAGCCCAACGCGGGCTCCGACGTCGTGAGCATGAAGCTCAAGGCCGAGAAGAAGAACGGCTACTACGTACTCAACGGCGGCAAGATGTGGATCACCAACGGCGGCGATGCCGACACGCTCGTGATCTACGCCAAGACCGAACCCGAGATGGGCGCGCGCGGCATGACGGCCTTCATCGTCGAAAAGGGCTTCAAGGGCTTCTCGGCCGGCACCAAGCTCGACAAGCTCGGCATGCGCGGCTCCAACACCTACCCGCTGTTCTTCGACAACTGCGAAGTGCCCGAAGAGAACGTGCTCGGCGGCGAAGGCATGGGCGCCAAGGTGCTGATGAGCGGCCTCGACTATGAGCGCGCGGTGCTTTCGGGCGGGCCGCTGGGCATCATGGCCGCCTGCATGGACGCGGTGCTGCCCTTCATTCACGAGCGCAAGCAGTTCGGCCAGAGCATCGGCGAGTTCCAGCTGATGCAGGGCAAGCTGGCGGACATGTACTCGACCTGGCAGGCCACGCGCGCCTACGTGTATGCCGTGGGCAAGGCCTGCGACCGCAACGACCATGCGCGCACCTTCCGCAAGGACGCGGCCGGCGCCATCCTTTACTCGGCCGAGAAGGCCACGTGGATGGCCGGCGAGGCAATCCAGGCACTGGGCGGCGTGGGCTACACGAAGGACTTTCCGGTCGAGCGGCTGTGGCGCGATGCCAAGCTGTACGAGATCGGCGCGGGCACGAGCGAGATCCGACGCATGCTGATCGGGCGCGAGCTGTTCGCCGAGACTTCCTGAAAGCGGCCGGCCGAACTTTCGAATGACAACAGGAGACAACCCATGACCTTGACCCGCCGCCACGCCGCGCTGGCTGTGGCCGCCACGTTGTGCGCTGCCGCTTTCGCCCAGGACAAATACCCATCCAAACCCATCACCCTCGTCGTCCCCCAAACCGCCGGCGGTGCGAACGACGCCATTGCGCGCGTGCTTGCGCAGCGCCTGTCGGAGCAAATGGGCCAGAGCGTGATCGTGGACAACCGTCCTGGTGCGGGCGGCACGGTGGCCACGGCGGCGCTGGCGCGCGCCAAGCATGACGGCTACACGCTGCTGCTCACGGCAGACAGCGCCCACGTGGTCGGTCCCGCGCTCTACAAGAACCCCGGGTTCGATGCGGTCAAGGACTTCGAGCCCGTCGCGCCCGTCGCCACGGCGGGCTATGTGCTGGTGGCCAACCCCTCCTTTCCCGCCAACAACGTGGCGGAACTGATCGCGCAGGCCAAGGCCCACCCCGGCCAGTACGCCATTGCCTCGGCGGGCAACGGCACGCTCAACCACCTGATCGGCGAAATGCTGCAAAAACAGGCAGGCATCCAGCTCCGGCATGTGCCCTACAAGGGCTCGGCGGCGGCGGCGACCGACGTGGTGGGCGGGCAGGTGCCGCTGTCGGTGCAAAGTGTGCCTTCGGTCATGGGCTTCATCAAAGCGGGCAGGCTCAAGGTGCTGGGGGTGGTAAACGCCAAACGCGTGGCCGCACTGCCGGATGTGCCGACCATCGGTGAAACGCTCAAGGGCTTTGGCGAAGCGCCGTGGTATGCGTTGTTTGCGCCTGCAGGCACGCCCGCGCCCATCGTGGCGCAGTTGCAGGCCGAAGTGGCTCGCGCGCTGGATCAGAAGGACGTGGCCGACAAGCTTGCCGCCGTGGGCTGCGAGCCCTTCAAGGGCACCGCGGCCCAGTTGGGCGCGCTGGTGCGCGCCGACCTGCCCAAGTGGGCGCGCGTGGTGAAGGACACCGGCGCCACGGTGGACTGATTTCTAAATAGCAACAGGAAACACGCAACATGTCTCCACGATTGAGTTTTGCCCAAGGCGATACCCGCGTTCCGCTGATCGAGCAGACCATCGGCGACTTCTTCGATGCAATGGTGACGCGCCAGCCCGATGCGCTGGCGCTGGTGAGCCGCCATGAAGGGCAGCGCTTCACCTACCGTGAACTGCAGACCGAATCGAACCGCCTCGCCAGCGCGCTGCTGAACCTGGGGCTTGCACCCGGCGACCGCGTGGGCATCTGGTCGCACAACAACGCACCCTGGGTGCTGATGCAGATCGCGACCGCCAAGGCCGGGCTGATCCTCGTCAACATCAACCCGGCCTACCGCACCTCCGAACTCGAATACGCGCTCAACAAGGTCGGATGCAAGGCGCTGGTGACGATGGCGCAGTTCAAGACCAGCGACTACCTGGGCATGCTGCGCGAGCTCGGCCCGAAGCGCCTGCCGCAGCTGCGCCACACCTTCTGGATCGACGGCAAGGCCGCGGCCGATGTGCAGGAGCCCGGCATGCAGCGCTTCAGCGAACTGCTCGCGAGCGGCGACGCGGCCGATTCGCGCGTGGCGCAGGTGCAGAAAACGCTCAGGGCCACCGACCCGATCAACATCCAGTTCACGAGCGGCACCACGGGCTTCCCGAAGGGAGCGACGCTCACGCACCGCAACATCCTCAACAACGGCTTCTTCATCGGCGAATGCATGAAGCTCACGCCGGCCGACAGGCTGTGCATTCCGGTGCCGCTCTACCACTGCTTCGGCATGGTGCTCGGCAACCTGGCCTGCCTCACGCATGGCTCGGCCATCGTGTATCCGAACGACGGCTTCGATCCGCTCACCGTGCTCGAGACCGTGCAGGCCGAAAAGTGCACCGGCCTGCACGGCGTGCCCACGATGTTCATCGCCGAGCTCGACCATCCGCGCTTCAAGGAGTTCGACCTGTCCACGCTGCGCACCGGCATCATGGCCGGCTCGCCGTGCCCGACCGAGGTGATGAAGCGCGTGGTGAATGAAATGCATCTCAGCGAAATCACCATCGCCTACGGCATGACCGAGACGAGCCCGGTGAGCTGCCAGAGCAGCACCGACACGCCACTCGACAAGCGCGTGTCCACCGTGGGCACGGTGCAGCCGCACCTGGAGATCAAGATCATCGACCCCGAGACCGGCGCCATCGTTCCGCGCGGCAGCTCCGGCGAGTTCTGCACGCGCGGCTACTCGGTGATGCACGGCTACTGGGAGGACGAGCCGAAGACCCGCGAGGCGATCGATGCCGAGCACTGGATGCACACCGGCGACCTGGCCACCATGGACGCCGAGGGCTACGTCAACATCGTCGGCCGGATCAAGGACCTCGTGATCCGCGGCGGCGAGAACATCTATCCGCGCGAGATCGAGGAATTTTTGTATCGCCACCCCAAGGTGCAGGACGTGCAGGTGGTCGGCCTGCCCGACAGGAAGTACGGCGAGGAGTTGTGCGCCTGGATCATCGTCAAGCCCGGCCAGGCCGCGACCGAAGACGAGATCCGCGATTTCTGCAAAGGGCAGATTGCGCACTACAAGGTGCCGAAGTACATCCGCTTCGTCACCGAGTTTCCGATGACGGTGACCGGCAAGATCCAGAAATTCAAGATCCGCGAAGCGATGGCCGAGCAACTCGGCCTGACACAAGAAAAGACCGCATGAGCAAACTCGAAACCAAACTGAATGCGCGTTCGGCCGACTTCCAGGCCAATGCCGCAGCCATGCGCGCGCTGGTCGACGACCTGCACAAGCAGTTCGCGAAAGTGGAGCAGGGCGGCGGCGAGGCCGCGCGCGCCAAGCACACGGCGCGCGGCAAGCTGCTGCCGCGCGACCGCGTGGCCGAGCTGCTCGATCCGGGTACGCCGTTCCTGGAAATCGCGCCGCTGGCCGCGCATGCGATGTACCTCGATGCCAAGGGTGCGGAGTCCGCGCCCGGTGCGGGCCTCATTGCGGGCATTGGCCGCGTGAACGGCGTCGACTGCATGATCGTCTGCAACGATGCGACCGTGAAGGGCGGCACCTACTACCCGATGACGGTCAAGAAGCACCTGCGCGCGCAGGAGATCGCCGAACAGAACCGCCTGCCCTGCATCTACCTCGTCGACTCGGGCGGCGCCAACCTGCCGAACCAGGACGAGGTGTTCCCCGACCGCGACCACTTCGGCCGCATCTTCTACAACCAGGCCAACATGAGCGCCCAGGGCATTGCGCAGATCGCCGTGGTCATGGGCTCGTGCACGGCGGGCGGGGCCTATGTGCCGGCGATGAGCGACGAGTCGATCATCGTGAAGAACCAGGGCACCATTTTCCTGGGCGGCCCGCCGCTCGTGAAGGCCGCGACGGGCGAGGTCGTCACGGCCGAAGACCTGGGCGGCGGCGACGTGCACACGCGGCTCTCGGGCGTGGTCGACCACCTGGCGCAGAACGACCTGCATGCGCTGGCGCTCGCACGGTCGGCGGTGGCCAACCTCAACGCCAGGGCGGCCGATGCCCCGGCAAAGGCCGAGGTGCGCGAGCCCGCGTTCCCGCGCGAAGAGCTCTACGGCGTGATCCCCACCGACACGCGCAAGCCCTTCGACGTGCGCGAGATCATTGCCCGCATCGTCGACGGCAGCGAGTTCCACGAGTTCAAGGCCCGCTTCGGCGCCACGCTGGTCTGCGGCTTTGCCGAGATCGAGGGCATGCCGGTGGGCATCATCGCCAACAACGGCATCCTGTTTTCCGAATCGGCCCAGAAGGGCGCGCACTTCATCGAGCTGTGCTGCCACCGCAAGACGCCGCTGGTGTTCCTGCAGAACATCACCGGCTTCATGGTGGGCCGCAAGTACGAGAACGAGGGCATCGCGCGCCACGGCGCCAAGATGGTGACGGCCGTGGCCACGGCCAACGTGCCCAAGTTCACCATCATCATCGGCGGCAGCTTCGGCGCCGGCAACTACGGCATGTGCGGCCGCGCGTACTCACCGCGCTTTCTCTGGATGTGGCCCAACGCGCGCATCAGCGTGATGGGCGGTGAGCAGGCCGCGAGCGTGCTGGCCACGGTGAAGCGCGACGGCATCGAATTGAAGGGCGGCAGCTGGAGCAAGGAAGAGGAAGAGGCCTTCAAGGCGCCGATCCGCCAGCAGTACGAAGACCAGGGCCACCCCTACTACGCGACGGCGCGGCTGTGGGACGACGGGATCATCGATCCGGCGGACACGCGGCGGGTGTTGGCGCTCGGTCTTGCTGCTGCGCGCAACGCGCCCATTCCCGAGCCGAAATTCGGCATCTTCCGGATGTAGCCATGGCACCGCTTCTGCGTAATTCGAGTCGATGCGGTCATCGTGCTTCAGGGCGCGCTCCCGCCGACGGGGTGCCCTGCTCCGCGAATGTCCCCCGGCCTGCGGCCTCCTCCTTTATTTCGCTGCGCAGGGCACCCCATCGACGTGAGCGTTATGCAGAGCGGTCGTTGATTGGCCAGCACAACAGCCGCGCCTCTTGTGCACAGGGCATCGGGTGCTCCCCGCAGCGAAATAAAGGAGGAGCCGAAGGCGGGGGACATTCGCGGAGGGGAGTACCCGGTGGCCTGTGCACACGCCCCGAACAAACATCACTGACATGACCTTCACCAAACTGAAACTCGAAACAAGCGAAGGCGCTATTGCGCGCATCTGGCTCGACCAGCCCGACGCGCGCAATGCCTTCGACGACGTGGTCATCGCCGAGCTCACGCAGGCCTTCGCCGAAGCCGGCGCCGCGCCACAGGTGAAGGCCATCGTGCTCGGCGCCAACGGCCCGGCCTTCTGCGCGGGCGCGAATCTCAACTGGATGCGCCGCATGGCCGACTACACGCGCGACGAGAACATCGCCGATGCGGGCAAGCTGGCCGCGATGCTGCGCACCATTGCCGAATGCCCCAAGCCCACCATCGCGCGGGTGCAGGGCGACGTGTATGCGGGCGGCATGGGCCTGGTCGCGGTCTGCGACATGGCCGTGAGCGTGGATACCGCGTCGTACTGCCTCAGCGAAGTCAAGATCGGCCTCGTGCCCGCGACCATCAGCCCCTATGTGCTGCGCGCCATGGGCACGCGCGCATCGCAGCGCTACTTTCTCACGGCCGAGCGCTTCACGGCCGCCGAGGCGCACCGCATCGGCTTCGTGCATGAAGTCGTCGCGGCCGATGCGCTCGATGCCAAGGTCGACGAACTCCTGAAGGCGCTCACCAGTGCCAGCCCCGCCGCGGTGCGTGCCTGCAAGCAATTGATCGCCGACGTGGACGGCCGCGAGATCGACGACGCGCTGATCGTCAAGACCGTCGAAGGCATTGCCGACATCCGCGCCAGCGACGAAGGCCGCGAGGGCGTGCAGGCCTTCCTGCAGAAGCGCAAGCCGTCCTGGCTGGGCCACTGAGCGCCAGGCGATGACTGCGCTCGACATGCCCCAGCTGCTCGCACTGGCCGCGGCCATCGGTTGGGCCAGTGGGGTGCGGCTGTACCTGGTCGTGCTGCTGACGGGGCTGGCCGGCTACTTCGGCTGGGTACCGCTGCCCAGCGGCTTGCAGCTGCTCGCGCATCCGGTCGTCATCGCGGCCAGCGGCTTCATGGTGTTCATCGAGTTCTTCGCCGACAAGATCCCGGGCCTCGATTCGCTGTGGGACGTGGTGCACACGGCCATCCGCATTCCCGCCGGCGCGGCGCTCGCGGCCAGCGTGTTCGGTGCCGACCACGGCGCGATGGCCATCGTGGCCGCGCTCGTGGGCGGCGGCTTCGCGGCCACCGCGCATGCGGCCAAGGCCACGACGCGCGCGGCCATCAACACATCGCCCGAACCGTTCTCGAACGTGGGCGCGTCGCTGGTCGAAGACACGATGGTGCCAACCGGGCTCTGGCTCGCGGTGGCGCATCCGCTGGTCTTCCTGGTGCTGTTCGTCCTGGTGCTGGTGCTCAGCGTCTGGCTCATCCGCAAGAGCTGGCGCTTTCTCAAGGCGCTGTTCACTCGCGTGGCCCGCATCTTCAGCGGCCGGCCCGATCCGGGCGTCACGCCTGCGTTTCAACTGAAAAAGAATCCTCCGGGAGACACTCCGAATGTTTAAGAAGATCCTGATCGCCAACCGAGGCGAGATCGCCTGCCGCGTCGCCGCGACGGCACGCCGCATGGCCATCCGCACGGTCGCCGTGTACTCCGACGCCGACGCGCATGCCAACCACGTGCGCGCCTGCGACGAATCGGTGCACCTCGGCGGCAGCGCGCCCAAGGACAGCTACCTGCGCTGGGAGAAGATCCTGGAAGCCGCCAAGGCCACGGGCGCCGAAGCCGTGCATCCGGGCTACGGCTTCCTGAGCGAGAACGAGGAGTTCGCACAGGCCTGCGCCGACGCGGACCTGGTCTTCATCGGCCCGCCGCCCTCGGCCATCAAGGCCATGGGCCTCAAGGCCGAGTCGAAGCAGCTGATGGAAAAGGCCGGTGTGCCGCTGGTGCCCGGCTATCACGGCCACGACCAGAACCCGCAGCTGCTGCAGCGCGAGGCCGACCGCATCGGCTACCCGGTGCTCATCAAGGCCAGCGCGGGCGGCGGCGGCAAGGGCATGCGCGCGGTCGACCGGGCCGAAGACTTTGCGGCGGCGCTCGCCTCGTGCCAGCGCGAGGCGATCAACAGCTTTGGCGACGACGCGGTGCTGATCGAGAAGTATGTGCAGCGCCCGCGCCACATCGAGATCCAGGTGTTCGGCGACACGCACGGCAACTACGTCTACCTGTTCGAGCGCGACTGCTCGGTGCAGCGCCGCCACCAGAAGGTGCTCGAGGAAGCGCCGGCGCCCGGCATGACCGAGGCGATGCGCAAGCAGATGGGCGAGGCGGCGGTGGCCGCGGCGCGCGCGGTGAACTACGTCGGTGCCGGCACGGTCGAGTTCATCGTCGAGCAGCGCGAAGGCGGCGAGATGAATTTCTTCTTCATGGAGATGAACACGCGGCTGCAGGTGGAGCATCCCGTGACCGAAGCCATCACGGGCCTCGATCTCGTCGAATGGCAATTGCGCGTAGCCTCGGGCGAGTCGTTGCCCGCGAAGCAGCAGGAGCTGCAGATCCACGGGCACGCCATCGAGGCGCGCATCTGCGCCGAGAACCCCGACAACAACTTTCTGCCCGCCACCGGCACGCTGCGCGTATACCGCAAGCCCCAGGCCACCGCGTTTCAGCGCAGCCGCGTGCGCATCGACGACGGCGTGCGCGAGGGCGGCGAGATCTCGCCCTTCTACGACTCGATGATCGCCAAGCTGATCGTGCACGGCAGCACGCGTGCAGAGGCGCTGGCGCGGCTCGACGCGGCGCTGGCGCAGGTGCAGATCGTCGGCGTGTCGACCAACGTGCAGTTCCTGCGCGGCATCCTCGCGACCGAATCGTTTTCGAAAGCCAACCTCGACACCGCGCTGATCGAGCGCGAGCGCGCCGTGCTGTTCGACCGCGAGGCGCTGGGCCTGCCGCTGGCCGCGGCCGCCGCCATCACGCGCACGCTGATCACCGAGCGGCCGACCGGCGTGCCTGATCCTTTCGAGCGGCGCGACGGCTGGCGCGCGATGGGCGAATACCGGCGCCACTTCGACTTCGAGTTCCGCGGCGCCGAGCAGACGGCCCTGCTGACCTACAGGCGCGACGGCAGCCTGTGGCTCGAAGCCGGCGGCGCCCAAGGCCCGCTGGTCGTGGGCCAGTTTCCGACGGGCGAGTTCGAGGTCGAGTTTGCCGGCACGCGGCAGACCGTGGACGTGCATCTGGACGGCGCCACGGCCCATGTGTTCGCGTCGAAGGGCGCCACGAAGATCACCGCCATCGACCGCCTGGCCCATGCCGGCGACACCCATGCCGAAGCCGGCCGGCTCACGGCGCCGATGCCCGGCAAGGTCGTCTCGTTCGCGGTCAAGGCCGGCGACAAGGTCAGCCGCGGCCAGCCGCTCGCGGTGATGGAGGCCATGAAGATGGAGCACACCATCGCGGCGCCGGCCGACGGCACGGTGGAAGAACTGATGTTCTCGCCCGGCGAGCAGGTGGCCGAAGGCGACGAACTGTTGCGAATGGTTGCGGCGGCGGCCTAACCCCGTTTCGGGCGCTCGCCCGTATCAGCTGCGGTAGCCATTTCTTCAAGGGACTTTCATGACCTGCCGCAAGCACTCGCTTTCGCCTTTTTCTTCTTTTTCTTTCGCTCGCCGCCCGGGCGTTCTCCTGCTGGTTCTGGCCGTCGCCCTGTCGCTCGGGGGCTGCAAGAAGGGCGACAACGAGACCTCGGCCGCCGCCGAGCCTGCGGTGGCCTACGGCGGATCGATGCAGAGGAAGAGCGCGCGGCTTGAAGCCGCGGCCCCGCCGGCGGCCGCCACCGCTTCCGATCAGGCCCAGGACACGCCGCTGCAGCAGCGCTTTCTCGCGGTACGGCAGGAGCTGAACGTCGAAGTCCCGCCCGAGCAACTGGCCGACGCCTGGGGCAAGGTGCGCGACCTGTGCGGCACGCTGCAGTGCGAGCTGCTGTCGTCCTCGCTGCAGCGCGAGACACCGCAGCAGCCCGGCAACGCCATGCTCGAGATGCGCGTGGCGCCGGCCGATGTCGACAAGCTGCTCGGCGGCCTGGCCGGCGTGGCCAGGGTGGTGTCGCAAAACACCACCAGCGAAGACAAGACCGCCGAGGTGATCGACGTCGAGGCGCGTATCAGGAACCGCATCGAGTTTCGCGACAGCCTGCGCCTGATGCTGCGCGACACGGTCACCAAACGCACCATGGCCGACCTGCTCGCCATCCAGCGCACGCTGTCCGACACGCAGGCTGAGCTCGATGCCATTGCCACCCAGCGCAAGGTGCTGGAGCAGCAGACCAGCAAGCAGCACGTCCAGATCCAGTTCACACCGGCGCGCACGCTGGTGCAGGGCGGGCGCAGCTACAACCCCATGATGCGCGCGCTGCGCGAAGCGGGCTCGGTGCTGGCCGAGAGCGTGGGCACGCTCATCACCTTCCTGGCGGCGGTGCTCCCTTGGCTGCTGCTCGTGGGCTTGCCGCTGGCGTGGCTGCTGCGGCTGCTGTGGCGCCGCCGCCGGATCAAGGCGGCTTGAGCAGCCAGGGCCGGTCAGCCCACCACCACTTCGCTGATCTGCATCACCGGCGCGATGTCGGTGTAGTTCTTGATGTCGCCCAGGATCTCCTTGGCATGCGGGCCGAACGCCGTCTGGAAGGCTTCGGCCGAGTCGCAGAACACGTGGCACATGCCGACATAGGTCGGCGGCGTGCCGGGCGCGCCGCCCGCCAGTCCCTTGTCGATGGTGTACGACCTGCAGGCATCGCCCATGCGTGCCTTCAGCAGCGGCATGTGCTTGTCGCGGTAGTAGGCGTGGTCGAACCGTGCGCCTTCGGTGTAGGGGTACATCACGCTGACTTTGATCATGCGGGGCTCCGGGTGTGTCGATGTTCTGGATGGTCGCGCACGAGCATAGAAGAAGGCCCCGGGTGCCACAAGCCGCCGGTTCGGTTCATGGGCCCGGGCCCCTAAGATCCGGCTCATGAAAATCATCGTTTCCCTGACCGACAACCGCCCCGAACCCTGGATCGAAGGCCTCAAGGCCGAGCTGCCCGATGCGCAGATCGAGACCTGGAAGCCGGGCGCCGCCCAGGCCGACCATGCGGTGGTGTGGGCGCCGCCCCAGCAACTGCTCGACGAGCAGCCCGGGCTGCGCGGCCTGTTCAACATCGGCGCGGGCGTCGATGCGCTGCTCAAGCTGAAAGTGCCGGCGCAGACGCGCATCGTGCGGCTCGACGATGCCGGCATGTCGGTGCAGATGGCCGAATACGTGTGCCACACGCTGATCCGGCACTTCCGCGAGTTCGACGTCTACGAGGCCGATGCGCGCGAAGGCCGCTGGAGCTACCGCAAGCCGCGGCTGCGGCGCGACTTTCCGGTCGGCATCATGGGCCTGGGCGTGCTCGGCGAGCGCGTGGCCAGGGCGGTCGCGCAGTTCGAGTTTCCGGTGCTGGGCTGGAGCCGTTCGCCAAAAGCCATCGACGGCGTGAAGGTGTTCAGCGGCGAGGCGCAGTTCGACGAGTTCCTGTCGTCCACGCGCGTGCTGGTCAACCTGCTGCCGCTGACCGAGGCCACGCGCGGCATTCTCAACCGCAACACGCTCGGCAAGCTGCGGGCGGGCGGCTATCTCATCAGCATCGCGCGCGGCGCGCACCTGGTGGAAGACGACCTGATCCCGATGCTCGATGCGGGCCAGCTGGCCGGCGCCACGCTCGACGTGTTCCAGGTCGAGCCGCTGCCCACCGACCACGCCTTCTGGCGCCACCCGAAGATCACCGTCACGCCGCACGGCTCGGCGCGCACGCTGCGCGAGGAGTCCATCGCCCAGATCGCGGGAAAGATCCGCGCGATGGAACAGGGCCTGCCGGTCAGCGGCGTGGTCGATCCGGTCCGGGGCTACTGAAGGCGTGCGTTACCGGCGATTACGCTGAAAGGAGGCCCAGCCAGGGACAAACCCTGAGGCTATTGTTTTTCACATACGCGAAAATTTCTTCATGGTTGTGAAAACAGCGTTTCGCGTCATCGAGATCGTCGAGCTCTTCGCCCGGGAGAAGCAGCCGCTGGCGCTGTCCGAGATGGCGCGCCTGCTCGAGATGCCGGTGTCGAGCTGCCTCGGGCTGATCCGCACGCTCGAAGAGCAGGGCTACATGTACGAGACCGGCCGCCGCCAGGGCTACTACCCGACCGGCCGGCTGCTGGCGATGGCGCAGATCATCGCGGCGCACGACCCGGTGCTCGACCGCGTGCGGCCTGCGCTCGAAGAGCTGCGCGACGGGGCGCGGGAAACCGTGCTGTTCGGCAAGTTCCGCGATCCGCACACGGTCGTCTACCTGGAAGTGCTGAGTGCGCCGCAGAGCATCCGCTATTCCGCCGAAGCGGGCGAGACGCGCCCGGCCTATGCCAATTCGATGGGCCGTGCGCTGCTCTCCACGCTCGCGCCCGAGGCGCGCCGCAAACTGCTGGTAGCCACTGCGCTGGCGCCGCTGACCGACGCCACGCTGACCACGCCCGAAGCCATCGAGCAGGAGCTCGAACGCTCGCCCGCGCGCGGCTGGTACGGCAACCTCGGTGAAAGCATTCCCGATCTGGTCGGCCTTGCGTGGCCGCTGCGCATCGGCGGCGAGGCCTACGCCATCTCGGTGGCGGGCCCGCGCTACCGGCTCGAGCCGCGCATCGACGAAGTGGCGGCCATGCTGCGCTCCGCCTGCCTGGCCATCGAACACAAAGGCTGATTGAAAACAATGACTTCTCCACGCTACTTCGTCCGCGAAAGCGACATTGCCGGCTACCACCCGGCCAACCACACCGGCACCCTCAACAAGCGGCTGATCGGCCCCGAGACCGTGGGCGCGAAGCAGCTCGAGGTGCTGGTCGGCCACATCCAGAAGGGCAAGGGCGCGCTGCCCCACGCACATCCGGGCATCGAGCAGGTCTGCTACATGCTCGAAGGCCGCGCGGTCGCCGAGGTGGGCGGCCAGCGGCAGGAGCTGCACCCCGGCGACAGCTGCTTTTTTCCGGCCGATTCGATGCACACCTTCACGGTGGTGAGCGACGAGCCGGTGCGCGTGCTGGTCATCTACAGCCCGCCGTACGAGGAATCGCCGGAGCGCGTGATCCGGCCCTGAACGACAACCACCCGGAGACAAGAACCATGCAGACGAAGAACGCGGCAACCACGGTCGCGGTGGCAAGCCGCCGCCGTTTCATTTCCATCGGCGCCGCCGCGGGCCTGGCCGGCGCGGCGCCCTGGGCCTTTGCGCAGGAGGGTTACCCGAAGCAGCCGATCAAGCTGATCGTGCCCTTCGCGGCCGGCAGCGGCACCGACGCGGTGGCGCGCATCACGGCGCAGATGCTGGGCGAGGCGCTCAAGGCCTCGGTCATCGTGGACAACCGCGCGGGCGCCAGCGGCGTGATCGCCGCCGAGTTCGTGGCCAAGGCGCCGCCCGACGGCTACACGCTCTTCATGACCACCAACACCACGCACTCGGCCAATCCGAGCCTGATGAAGTCGCTGCCCTACGACCCGGTGAAGGACTTCGCGCCCGTGAGCCGCATGGGCAACCTGCCGTTCATGCTGGTGGTCAACAACGAGCTGCCGGTGAAGAGCGTGGCCGAGCTGTTGGCCTGGGGCCGCGCGCACCCAGGCAAGCTGACCTATGCGAGCGGCAACAGCACCGGCATCGTGAGCGGTGCCACGCTCTCGCGCATGAGCGGCGTGCCGATGCTGCACGTGCCCTACAAGAGCACGCCGCCCGCGATTGCCGACCTGATCGGCGGGCAGGTGTCGATGATGGTGGTCGACCTCGCCGCGGGGCTCGCCACGGTGAAGGCCGGCAAGATGCGCGCGATTGCGGTCACCACGCAGGAGCGCACCAAGCTCTTCCCCGAACTGCCGCCGCTGGCCGAGACGCCCGAGCTCAAGGGCTTCGACATCACCTCGTGGAACGGCGTGTTCGCGCCGGCCGGCACGCCGCGCGATGTGGTGCTGAAGCTCAACAAGGTGCTGTCGGAAATGGCGAACGGCGCGGCCTTCCGCGAGCGGGTGGCGAAGCTGGGCTTCGATGCGTTCGGCAGCACGCCGGAAGAACTGGGTGCGTTCACCGTGTCGGAGCTGGCCAAGTGGAAGAAGCTGATCCAGGCTGCGGGCATTCAACCGGAATGAGCGTGCTGTCGAATTTGAATTTCTCCCTCCCCTTCCGGGGGAGGGCAGGAGTGGGGGCCAGCGGCGTATCCATCGCGCGCCCTGCCTGCCCCCATCCCAACCTTCCTCCGGAAGGGGAAGGAGCAAAGACATGAACACCACGGGACCACTCGACGGCATCCGCATCCTCGACCTCACGGCCGTGGTGATGGGCCCCTATGCCACGCAGACGCTCGGCGACCTTGGCGCCGACATCGTCAAGGTCGAGCCGCCCTCCGGCGACAACCTGCGCGCGGTCGGTCCGATGCGCCACGCCGGCATGGGCGCGATGGCACTGCACCTGAACCGCAACAAGCGCTCGATCGTGCTCGACCTCAAGCAGCCCGAGGGCTGCGAGGCGTGCCTGCGGCTCGCGGCGGGCTGCGATGCGCTGATCTACAACACGCGCCCGCAGGCCATGGCGCGGCTCGGGCTCGGCTACGAGGCCGTGGCGGCGGCCAATCCGAAGATCGTCTACCTCGGCGCCTTCGGCTATGGCGAAGAAGGCCCCTATGCCGGCAAGCCCGCCTACGACGACCTGATCCAGGGCGCGGCCGGCGTGGCCTCGCTGTTCGCGCAGCAAAGCGGCGATGCACCGCGCTACGCGCCCGTCACGCTGGCCGACCGCGCCGTGGGCCTGCAGGCCGCCATCGCGCTGCTCGCGGCCGTGCTGCACGCGCAGCGCACGGGCCGCGGCCAGGCGGTCGAGGTGCCAATGTTCGAAGCGCTCTCGCAGTTCGTGATGGGCGACCACCTCGGCGGCCACAGCTTCGAGCCGCCGCTCGGTCCCACGGGCTATGCGCGCCTGCTCGCGCCGCACCGCAAGCCCTACGCCACGGCCGACGGCTACCTGAGCGTGCTGATCTACAACGACAAGCACTGGCAGGCCTTCTTCGACCTGATCGGCCGGCCCGAGCTGCGTGCTTCGCCGATGTTCGGCACGCACACGGCGCGCGCCGCGAACATCGGCGCGGTCTATGCGTTCGTGGCCGAGGTGATGGCCACACGCGGCAGCGATGACTGGATGGCCGCGCTGGAGGCGGCCGACATCCCGGTCGCGCGGCTGCACAGCACCGAGAGCCTGCTCGGCGACCCGCACCTGCGCGCGGTCGACTTCTTTCCCGAGTTCGACCATCCGAGCGAAGGCCGCATCCGCACGCTCGCGCCGGTCGGCCGCTACAGCGCCACGCCCGCAGCCATCCGCCGCATGGCGCCGCGCATCGGCGAGCAGAGCGTCGAGCTGCTGCGCGAAGCGGGCTACGGCGACGAAGAGATCGACCACCTGCTCGCACGTGGCATCACGCTGCAGCCGGCTCCACCCAAGGACAACGACGAATGAACTTCTCCCTCAACGAAGACCAGCGCTCGCTGGTGGCCGCCATCGAGCGGCTGTGCGACGACTTCCCCGCCGACTACTGGCGCGACCACGACGACCGCGCCGCGTTCCCGCACGAGTTCCACCGCGCCGTGGCCGACAGCGGCTGGCTCGGCATCGCGATGCCCGAGGCGCAGGGCGGCGCGGGGCTGGGCATCACCGAGGCCGCGCTGATGATGCGCGCCATCAGCGCCTCGGGCGCGGGCATGTCGGGCGCGTCGTCGGTGCACATGAACATCTTCGGGCTCAACCCGGTGGTGGTGTTCGGCAGCGAGGCGCAGCGCCAGCGCTTCCTGCCGCCGCTGATCGCCGGCACCGAGAAGGCCTGCTTCGCCGTGACCGAGCCCGACGCGGGGCTCGACACCACGAGCCTCAAGACGCAGGCGGTGCGCCAGCCGAACGGCAGCTACCTGCTGCACGGCCGCAAGATCTGGATCTCGACCGCGCAGGTGGCCGACCGCATGCTGATCCTCACACGCACCACGCCGCAGGGCCAGGTGAAGAAGCCCACGCAGGGCCTCACGCTGTTCTATACGCCGCTGGACCGCGGCAAGGTCGAAGTGCGCGAGATCCACAAGCTCGGCCGCGCGGCGGTGGACTCGAACATGCTCTTCATCGACGGGCTCGAAGTGCCGGAGGAAGACCGCATCGGCGAGGAGGGGCGCGGCTTCGAATACATCCTGCACGGGCTCAACCCCGAGCGCATCTTGATTGCGGCCGAAGCCATCGGCATCGGCCGCGCCGCGCTGCGCATCGCCTCGCAGTACGCGCAGGAGCGCGTCGTGTTCGGCCGGCCGATCGGCCAGAACCAGGGCGTGGCGCATCCGCTCGCGCGCGCCTGGGCCAACCTCGAGGCGGCCGATCTGATGGTGTTCAAGGCCGCCACGCTGTACGACGCGGGCGAGCCCTGCGGCATCGAGGCCAATGCCGCCAAGTACCTCGCGGCCGAGGCGGCGCACGACGCCTGCCAGAACGCGGTTCTCACGCTCGGCGGCATGGGCTATGCGAAGGAATACCATGTCGAGCGGCTGCTGCGCGAGAGCTACATTCCGCGCATTGCGCCGGTCAGCCCGCAGATGATCCTGAACTTCATCGCGGAAAAGGCGCTCGGCCTGCCCAAGTCGTACTGATGTCGCCCATGCCATGAATCCATCCGCCGTCACCCGCCATCTCGTCGTCCGCGGCCTGGTGCAGGGCGTGGGCTATCGCTGGTCGATGGTGCAGGCCGCGCGGCGCCTGGGCGTGCACGGCTGGGTGCGCAACCGCCGGGACGGCAGCGTGGAGGCGCTGGCCTTCGGCCCGGCTGCTGCGGTCGATGCGCTGGTCGCCTGGGCCCGCAGCGGGCCGGACGGGGCGCGCGTGGATGCACTCGAGGCGGTGGAGGCCGCCGCGCCCGCCGAACTCCCATCGGATTTCGTGCAGCGCGAAACGGCGTGAGCAGCCGCGTTGGCACGATCTGCAACGCCGCTGGCAGGCATTGCAACTCCCGCGGCGGGCGCGGCCGAGCACGCCGGACGCAGACGGCCGACAATTGACGGACGGTTTTTTTCTTTTCCCAGCGAACCCTGAGACATCCCATGAAACTCCCCGCCAAGGTAAAGATCGTCGACGTCGGTCCGCGCGACGGACTGCAGAACGAGAAGCAACCGGTCTCCGCCGAAGTCAAGATCGGCCTCTTGCACCGCCTGCAGGACGCCGGCCTGAAGGAGATCGAGGTCACCAGCTTCGTGAGCCCCAAGTGGGTGCCGCAGATGGCCGACGCTGCCTCCGTGATGCACGGCATTCGGCGCTTGCCCGGCGTGCGCTACTCGGTGCTCACGCCCAACATGAAGGGCTTCGAGGCCGCCATTGCCGCACCGCGCGAGGAGTGGCCCGACGAGATCGTGGTGTTCGGCGCCGCGAGCGAGGCCTTCAGCCAGAAGAACATCAACTGCTCCATTGCCGAGAGCATCGAGCGCTTCGCACCCGTGGTGGCCGCGGCACGCGAAAAGGGCATCGACGTGCGCGGCGCCATGTCGTGCACCGTCGGCTGCCCGTACGAAGGCGAGGTCGCGCCCGAGCGCGTGGGCATGCTGGCCAAGCTGATGAAGGACATCGGCGTGCAGCGCGTGGACGTGGCCGACACCATCGGCGTGGGCACGCCGGGGAAGGTGAAGGCCGCCATCGAGGCCACGCTGGCGCACTTCGGCGTGGACCACATCTCGGGCCACTTCCACGACACCTACGGCCAGGCGCTGGTCAACACGCTGGCCTCGCTGGAGCTGGGGGTCTGGAACTTCCAGTCGTCCTCCGCCGGGCTGGGCGGCTGTCCCTACGCCAAGGGCGCGACCGGCAACGTGGCCACCGAGGACGTGGTCTACATGCTGCACGGCATGGGCATCGAGACCGGCATCGACCTCGACAAGCTGATCGACGCGGGCGTGTACATCAGCGAGGCGCTGGGGCGCGAGCCGAATTCGCGCGCCTCCAAGGCGATCCGTACCAAGAGGGCGGGATGATGAGCATCGACGCAAAGCGGGGAGGCATCTGATGTGCGGCGCTGAACTCCATTCGCTGCCTGAAGGCGTGCAGCGCGTTTCCCGTGTGCTGCAGGACGCGGGCCACCCCCATTCGCCGCGCATGCTCGACGACGCCTGCCGCACCGCTCAGCAGGCCGCCGACGCGCTCGGCATCGGGGTCGGGCAGATCGCCAAGAGCATCGTCTTCCGGCGCAAGAGCGACGACGCGGCGGTGCTGGTCATCACCTCGGGCGACAGGCGGGTCGACGAGAAGAAGGTCGATGCGCTGGTCGGCAAGACCGGCCGCGCCGATGCGGAGTTCGTGAAGGCGCGCACCGGCTTCACGATCGGCGGCGTGTCGCCGGTGGCGCATGCCACGCCGCCGGTGGTGCTGATCGACCGCGAGCTGTTCCGCTTCGAGGAGATCTGGGCCGCCGCGGGCCATCCGCATGCGGTGTTCCAGCTGCGTCCGCAAGACCTCGAGAAGCTCACCGGCGCGCCGGTGGCGGACGTGGTGTGACGACGTGAATCCGGGCGACGCGCAAACGCTGGCCGAACGCGCCGAGGCCGTGCAGCGCTCGGCCGGCGACGATGCGCCCGATGTGCCATCGCCCTGCACCTCGGTCTGCCGCATGGACAGCCTGAGCGGCTTCTGCGAAGGGTGCCTGCGCACCATCTCCGAGATCGCGGGCTGGAGCAGGATGGAAGACGAGGCGCGGCGCGGCGTGTGGCGCGCGATAGAGTTGCGGGCGCGGGCCGGACTCTGGCGCATTCCGGAACCCTCAGGAGACAAGCACGCATGAAGCACATCGACTTCTACCTCGACTTCATCTCGCCCTACGCGCACCTTGCGTTCGAGCACCTGCCGCAGGCGCTCGAAGGCCTGAGCTGCAGCGTGGCCTACAAGCCGGTGCTGCTCGGCGCGATCCTCAAGCACCACGGCCAGCTCGGACCGGCGGAGATTCCCGCCAAGCGCAGCTGGACCTACCGCCATGTGCTCTGGCTTGGCCATGCGAACGGCATCCAGATCGAGATGCCGGCCTCGCACCCGTACAACCCGCTGCCGCACCTGCGGCTCGCGCTGTCGACCTCGGACGACGGCAGCATCAGCCGCCTGGTAGCCGAGACCATCTTGCGCAATGTGTGGCGTGGCGGCGAGGAAGCCGGCGATGCCGCGCGCCTGGCTGCGCTGGCGGCGCAGCTGGAACCGAAGCGCGACATGAACGGCGACGAGAACAAGGCGCTGCTCAAGCGCAACACCGACGGCGCCCTGCAGGCCGGCGTGTTCGGCACGCCGACGTGCGTGGTCGACGGTCGCCTGTTCTGGGGCTTCGACGGTCTCGCGATGCTGCGCGCCTATCTGGCCGGCGACGCATGGTTCGACGGGCCGCAATGGGCCGCGGCCGACCAGCGGCCGTCCTTGCTGCGAAGCAGCAAAAGCTGAGCAAGCGGCCGATTTCTTACAAGCTGAAACGGACCCCGCGGGTTTCACCTTAATCCGTAAGCGTCGGTTCAGTTTCGCGAAAGGCTCGGGTCAGTCGCGCCTCCAAGAATGCTTCACGGTCCCGAATGCCGGGGCCGACCGAACGCATACACAGGAGACGACGCAAATGGCAGCAACACTGGATTCGAGGGGGATGCCGCACCCGGCCCCCCGGCCCATGTCCGCGGAGGAAAAGAAGGTCATCTTCGCTTCCTCCCTTGGCACGGTGTTCGAGTGGTACGACTTCTATCTTTACGGCTCGCTGGCCGCGATCATCGCGAAGCAGTTCTTCAGCGGCCTGGATGCCGGCGCGGCCTTCATCTTCGCGCTGCTGGCGTTTGCCGCGGGCTTCCTGGTGCGGCCGTTCGGCGCCATCGTGTTCGGCCGGCTCGGCGACATGATCGGGCGCAAGTACACCTTCCTGGTCACGATCCTGATCATGGGCCTGTCGACCTTCATCGTCGGCCTCTTGCCCAGCTACGCGACCATCGGCGTCGCGGCGCCGGTGATCCTGATCGCGCTGCGCATGCTGCAGGGCCTCGCGCTCGGCGGCGAGTACGGCGGTGCCGCCACCTACGTGGCCGAGCACTCGCCGCACGGCAAGCGCGGCGCCTACACCTCGTGGATCCAGACCACCGCCACGCTCGGACTGTTCCTGAGCCTGCTGGTGATCCTGGGCGTGCGCACCTGGCTCGGCGAACAGGCCTTCGGCGACTGGGGCTGGCGCGTTCCGTTCCTGGTGTCGATCGCACTGCTCGGTATCTCGGTGTGGATCCGCCTCTCGCTGAGCGAATCGCCCGCCTTCCAGAAGATGAAGGCCGAGGGCAAGACCTCGAAGGCGCCGCTGTCCGAATCCTTCGGCCAGTGGAAGAACCTCAAGATCGTGATCCTGGCGCTGGTCGGCCTCACGGCAGGCCAGGCCGTGGTCTGGTACTCGGGCCAGTTCTACGCGCTGTTCTTCCTGACACAGCAGCTCAAGGTCGATGCGACCACCGCCAACCTGATGATCGCCGCCGCGCTGCTGCTCGGCACGCCGTTCTTCGTGGTCTTCGGCACGCTGTCCGACAAGATCGGCCGCAAGCCGATCATCATGGCCGGCTGCCTCCTGGCCGTGGTCACCTACTTCCCGGTCTTCAAGATGCTGACCGAAGCCGCCAATCCCGACCTGGCCAAGGCGCAAGCCACTGCCGGCGTCACGGTGACGGCCGACCCGGCAACCTGCTCGTTCCAGGGCAACCCGGTGGCCCGCGAGATCGACTTCAGGAGCTCCTGCGACATCGCCAAGCGCTACCTCGTGCAGAACTCGGTGAGCTATGAGAACGTGGCCGGCGCCCCCGGCTCGAAGGCCATCGTGAAGATCGGCGACAAGACGGTCGAGGCGCCCGTGGGCAACGTCGTGAACCTCAAGTTCGACGAGAACTCCGCCAAGGAAATCGCTGCCTTCAAGAAGGGCGTGGCCGAAGACCTGAAGGTCGCGGGCTACCCGGCCAAGGCCGACCCCGCGAAGATCAACAAGCTGGTGACGGTCGGGCTGCTGTTCTGGCTGGTGCTGCTGGTGACCATGGTCTACGGCCCGATCGCCGCCATGCTGGTGGAACTGTTTCCCACCCGCATCCGCTACACCTCGATGAGCCTGCCGTACCACATCGGCAACGGCTGGTTCGGCGGCCTGCTGCCAACCACCGCCTTTGCCATCGTGGCGTCCACCGGCAACATGTACAACGGCCTGTGGTATCCGATCATCATCGCGGGTATCACGCTGGTGGTGGGCACGCTCTTCATCCGCGAAACCAAGGACGTCGACATCTACGCAAACGACTGACCGCAAGTTCAGGCAGGAGGGTGGCGAGAGCCGGCCCTCCGTTCAACAAAGGGGCTTCATGCCGTCGGCATGAGGCCCTTTTCTTGAACCCTTGCATCCCACCATCAGGAGACAGAACCCATGTGGAAACTCGTTGTCGGCTTCGTCATCTTTGCCGCCATTGCCCTGTACGTCATCTCGCAAGCCGGCGACAAGATCGACATGTCGGGCGAGAAGCACGGCGGCGACACGACGCACGAGCCTGCGCCCGCTGCCGCACCCAAGTAACTAAGCAGGCAAGGCGCCGGCCGGCGCCGATCAGCGCTTGAAGCGGCCTTCGCTGACGATCGACAGGTCGACATAGTCGATGCCCGTGTGGTCCGTCGGCGAGTAGCTCACGTCGATGTTGCCGCCCAGGTCGTACTGGAAGCTGTTGAGCGTGGCAATCAGCCGGGCGCGCGTGGGCTTGGGGCCCGTGCGGCGCAGCGCCTCCACCATCACCTTGGTGGCGACGAAGCCTTCGAGCAGCGCGGGCGACAGCTCGGTCTGCCCCTTGGCCTTGGCGAGCGCCATCGCTTCCTTGATCAGCGGATGGCCGAACGAACGCTCGTAGGGCAGCACCTGCGTGACGATCACGCCGGCGCTGGCCGAGCCCAGCTCCTTGATGAAGCCCGAGGCCGCGTTGTTCGACAGCGTGATGATCTGCGCCGCCGAGCCCGCGGCGCGCAGCGCCTTCACGCCTTCGGTCACCGCCGTGCCCGAGCCGATCCACAGCACGGCCTGCGCATTGGCCTTGACCAGCTGCGGCACGATCGTCGAATAGTCGGGCTTGCTGCGGTCGGCCAGCGCCAGCACGGCCGGTGCGAGCCCGGCCTTCTCGAAGCCCTTGCTCGCGCCTTCCATCGCGTCCTTGCCGAACGAGTCGTCGGCCTGCACCACGGCAATGCGCTGGATGCCCGTGGTGTGCAGGTGCTGCACCGCCTTTTCAGCCTCGCGCTGGTAGGTCGAGCGCACGTTGAAGATGTTCTTCTGCAGCGGCTTGTGCAGCGCCATCGCGCCGGTGGAGGGGCCCACCAGCGCCACGCCGTGCTTGTCGAGCAGCGGAATGACGGCCAGGGTGTTGGGCGTGCCGCGGTTGAGCAGCAGCGCCAGCACCTTCTTGTCCTCGATCAGGATGCGCGTGTTCTCGAGCGAGCGCTTGGCGTCCAGGCCGTCGTCCAGCCGGATCACCTCGACCTGCTCGCCGTTGATGCCGCCCTGGGCATTGACCTGGTCGATGACCAGCTGCGAGCCCATGATGGTTTCCTTCACGCTGGCGGCCACCGGGCCCGACAGGTCGGCCGACTGGCCGATCACGATCTGCGCCGACGCGCCGAGCGCGGACAGGGCGAAGAGCAGTGCAACAGCACGGGACGTGGACAACATCTTCATCATCGAACAGGCCTTTGGGCGAAGCGGATGCTTCTGTCAGAAGATGTGTAATGTGTTGCCGCAAGTGACAATCACTCGCTCGTGGAAACCCTGTCAAACCATAGTTCCCAGCGCCCTGGCGCTGCCGCCAGTGCCGCGCTCAGCGCTTGAAGCGGCCCTCGCTGATGATGGCGAGATCGGCGAAGTCGATGCCCGAATGGTCCTGCGGCGAATAGCTGATCTCGAGCCCGCCGAGGTCGTAGCCGCGCAGGCTCTCGAGCGCCGCCAGCACCTTGGCGCGCGTCGGCTTGGGGCCGGCGCGGCGCAGCGCCTCGAGCAGCACCTTGGCCGAGGCAAAGCCCTCGAGCGCGGCCGGCGACAGCTCGGCCTGGCCCTTGGCGCGTGCCAGCGCCAGCGCTTCCTTGACCATGGGGTAGCTGATGGAGCGCTCGTTCGGGAACACCTGGGTCACGATCACGCCCTTGCTCGCGTCGCCCAGCTGCTTGATGAAACCCGACGAGGCGTTGTTCGACAGGGTGACCACTTGCGCGGCCGAGCCGGAGGCGCGCAGCGCCTTGATGCCCTCGACCACGGCGACGCCCGAGCCGATCCACAGCACCGCCTGCGCATTGGCGTCCCTGATGGCCGGCACGATGGCCTTGTAGTCGGGCTTTTCGCGGTCGGCAGGCACGGTCACGATGGGTTTGGCCTGCGCCTTGGCGAAGCCGGTCATGGCGCCCTCGAGCGCGTCCTGTCCGAACGAATCGGTCACGTGCACCACGGCGATGCGCGCGATGCCGGTGGTGAGCAGGTGCTGGATCGCCTTCTCGGCTTCGCGCTGATAGGTGGCGCGCACGTTGAACACGTGCTTTTGCACCGGCTTGTGCAGCACCATGGCCCCGGTGGAGGGGCCGATCAGGGGCACGTCGTGCTTGTCGAGCCACGGGATGATGGCCTGCGAATGCGGCGTGCCGCGGCTCATGAAGAGCGCCGCCACCTTCTTCTCCTCGATCAGCACGCGGGCGTTCTCGGCGGCGCGCTTGACGTCGAAGCCGTCGTCCATGCGCAGCACCTCGATCTTCTCGCCGTGGATGCCGCCCTGGGCGTTCGCGGCGTCGATCAACAGCTGGGCGCCGCCGATGGTTTCATTCACGCTGGCGGCCACCGAGCCGGTCATGCCCGCCGTCTGGCCGATCAGGATCTGGGCCGGCGCGGATGTCGCGGCCACTGCGAGCAGGGCGGCGCAAAGAACGTGCAGCTTGTTCATGGAATAACTTTCAAGTGCGAATAGGAACGTAAACGAAGGTGCTATTTGTTACCGAAGTGACAATAGCTCCATCAGTACAAACCCCTGCGCGGCCGCGGACCATGTGACGGAGTGCACGAATACGTCACCGGCCGCTCCCTAGAATGTTTGCCCCACCCCCCAAGGCACTCATGACACAGGGCTCCATCCGGATTCGCGGCGCGCGCCAGCACAACCTCCAGAACCTCGACCTCGACATCCGCACCGGCGAGATGACCGTGGTCACCGGGCCCAGCGGCTCGGGCAAATCGAGCCTCGTGTTCGACACTCTCTATGCCGAGGGCCAGCGGCGCTATGTGGAGACCTTTTCCGCCTACGCGCGCCAGTTCCTGGACCGCATGGACAAGCCGGCCGTCGACAAGGTGGAGGGCGTGCCGCCCGCCATCGCCATCGACCAGACCAACCCGGTGCGCTCCTCGCGCTCCACGGTCGGCACGATGACCGAGCTCAACGACCACCTGAAGCTGCTCTACGCGCGCGCGGCCCAGCTGTTCGACCGCGAGACCGCGCTGCCGGTGCGCCACGACTCACCCGACAGCATCTACGCGCAGATCGCCGAGCGGGCGGCTGCCGCCGGAGATCCACGCCTGGTCGTCACCTTTCCGGTCGAACTGCCGGCGGGCACATCGGCGGAAGAAGTCACGCAATGGCTGTCCGCCAGCGGCTTCACGCGCGTGCAGTCGGAGCGCGAGGTGGCCACGCCCACCGGGCCGCGCAAGGTGCTCGACGTGGTGGCCGACCGCTTTCGCATCTCGAGCGCCGAGCGTTCGCGCGTGGTCGAGGCGATCGAAATGGCGCTCAAGCGCGGCAGCGGGCGCGTCACCGTTCATGCGACCGGTGCCGAGGAAAACGCTTCTACCGAGGTCTGGAAGTTCTCCACCGGCCTGCACTGCCCCGAGAGCGACATCCGCTACGCCGACCCGATCCCGTCGATGTTCTCGTTCAACTCGGCCGTCGGCGCCTGCGACACCTGCCGCGGCTTCGGCCGCGTGATCGGCGTCGACCTGGGCCTCGTGATCCCCAACGACAAGCTCACGCTGCGCGCCGGCGCGATCAAGACCATCCAGACACCGGCCTGGAAGGAAGCGCAGGACGACCTCATGCGCCACGCCGAGGCGGCCGGCATTCCGCGCGATACGCCCTGGAACAAGCTCACCGACGAGCAGAAGCACTGGGTGATCGAGGGCACGCCCAACTACAAGGAGGGCAACTGGAACAAGCAGTGGTACGGCGTGCGCCGCTTCTTCGGCTACCTGGAGAGCAAGGCCTACAAGATGCACATCCGCGTGCTTCTATCGAAGTACCGCAGCTACACGCCGTGCCCCACCTGCAGCGGCGCGCGCCTGAAGCTCGACAGCCTGATCTGGCGCATCGGCAGCAAGGAAGATGCGGATGCCGTGCTGGAGCCCGCCAAGCGCTTCATGCCGACTGGCGTGAAGTGGACGCGCGCGCAGCTCGAGGCATTGCCTGGCCTCTGCCTGCACGATTTGATGCTGCTGCCGATCGAGCGGCTGCGGCAATTCTTCGACCGCATGGGCTTGGCTCCCTCCCCCGCCGGGGGAGGGCAGGGGTGGGGGCAGGCGGCCTCGGCAAAAGCCGTGGCAATGGGGGAGGCCGAGAGCCCCCATCCCGGCCTTCCCCCGGCGGGGGAAGGAGCAAGGCAGGGCGAAACCCAGGCGCTCAAGCTTCTCCATGAAGAAATCACCACCCGCCTGCGCTACCTGCACGACGTAGGCATCGGCTATCTCACGCTCGACCGGCAGAGCCGCACGCTGTCGGGCGGCGAGGTGCAGCGCATCAATCTCACCACCGCGCTCGGCACCTCGCTGGTCAACACGCTGTTCGTGCTCGACGAGCCCAGCATCGGCCTGCATCCGCGCGACATGAACCGCATCACCGAGGCCATGCTGCGCCTGCGCGACGCCGGCAACACGCTGGTGGTGGTCGAGCACGACCCGGCCGTGATGCTCGCGGCCGACCGCGTGATCGACATGGGCCCGGGCCCCGGCATCCGCGGCGGGCAGATCGTGTTCGACGGCAGCACCGACCAGCTGCGCGATGCCGACACGCTGACCGGCCAGTACCTGGGCGGGCGCAAGAAGATCGGCATGGGCTTCAAGCGGCTCGTGAGCGAGAACACGCACCGGCTCATCCTCGAAGGCGTGCGCGAGCACAACCTCAGGAACATCACGGTCGAGTTTCCGCTCGCGCGGCTGGTGTGCGTGACCGGCGTCAGCGGCTCGGGCAAGTCGACGCTGATCCAGGACGTGCTGGCGCCCGCGCTCATGCGCCATTTCGGCAAGGCCACCGAAACGCCGGGTGCGCACGACCGCCTGCTGGGCGCCGATCACCTGGGCGACGTGGTCTTCGTCGACCAGTCGCCGATCGGCAAGACCGCGCGCTCCAATCCCGCGAGCTACGTGGGCGCATGGGACGCGATCCGCGAGATCTTCGCCACCGCGGCGCTCTCGCGCCAGCGTGGCTACACCGCGAGCAAGTTCAGCTTCAACTCCGGCGACGGCCGCTGCCCGACCTGCGGCGGCTCGGGCTTCGAGCACGTCGAGATGCAGTTTCTCTCGGACGTGTACCTGCGCTGCCCCGATTGCGACGGCAAGCGCTACCGCCCCGAGATCCTCGAGGTGAAGGTCGAGCGCAAGGGCCGGAGCTACAACGTGGCCGACGTGCTCGACCTCACCGTGGCCGAAGCTGCGGTGGTGTTCGAGGCCGACCGCGACGTGCTGCGCGTGCTGCAGCCGATCTCCGATGTGGGGCTCGACTACGTCAAGCTCGGCCAGCCCGTGCCCACGCTGAGCGGCGGCGAGGCCCAGCGCCTCAAGCTCGCGGGCTTCCTGGCCGAGGCCGCGAAGAGCGCGACCGCCAGCAAGCAATCGATCGCGCGCAGGGGTACGCTGTTCCTGTTCGACGAGCCGACCACCGGCCTGCACTTCGACGACATCGCGCGCCTGATGCGCGCGCTGCGCAAGCTGCTCGATGCCGGCCATTCGCTGATCGTCATCGAGCACAACCTCGACGTGATCCGCGCCAGCGACTGGTGCATCGACCTCGGCCCCGAAGGCGGCGAAGGCGGCGGCCAGGTGGTGGCCGAGGGCACGCCCGAGCAGTTGCGCGAGAACCGCGCCTCGCTCACCGGCGCGGCGCTGGCCGACTACGACCTGGCCATCGGCCCCGAGGCCTACAAGGTGGCCGAGCGCGCCGCGCGGCGCTACATCGCCAATGCCAAGACGGCACCCGGCAGCCATGCGATCGAGATCGTCAACGCGCGCGAGCACAACCTGAAGAACCTCAGCGTGAACATTCCGCGCGGCAAGTTCAGCGTGGTCACGGGCGTGAGCGGCTCGGGCAAGTCGACGCTGGCCTTCGACATCCTGTTCAATGAAGGGCAGCGGCGCTACCTCGAATCTCTCAACGCCTATGCGCGCAGCATCGTGCAGCCTGCGGGCCGGCCCGAAGTGGATGCGGTCTACGGCATTCCGCCCACGGTGGCCATCGAGCAGCGCCTGTCGCGCGGCGGCCGCAAGAGCACGGTGGGCACCACCACCGAGGTCTGGCACTTCCTGCGCCTCTTGTACGTGAAGCTCGGCATCCAGCACTGCATCCACGACGGCGCGGCGGTGCAGCCGCAGACGCCCGACAGCATCGCCGCGCAGCTGATGCGCAACTTCAAGGGCCAGCACATCGGCCTGCTCGCGCCGCTGGTGAGCAACCGCAAGGGCGTGTACACCGAACTCGCCGACTGGGCGCGGCCGCGCGGCTTCACGCACCTGCGCGTGGACGGCGAGTTCCTGCCGACCACCGGCTTTCCGCGCATCGACCGCTTCAAGGAGCACAGCATCGAGCTGCCGGTGGCCAGCCTCGACGTGCTGCCCTCGAAGGAGACCGAACTGCGCGAGGCGCTCACGAAGGCGCTCGAACACGGCAAGGGCGTGGTGCACGTGCTGAGCCAGCTCGACGGCCTCAAGGCCGCGATGATCGCCGGCGCGCCGGCCTCCGGCATTGGCCGCGTCAACGTGTTCTCCACGCTGCGCGCCTGCCCGGTCTGCAGCACCAGCTATGCCGAGCTCGATCCGCGCCTGTTCAGCTACAACAGCAAGCACGGCTGGTGCCCCGACTGCGTGGGCACCGGCGTCAAGCTCAGCAAGGACCAGCGCAAGGTCTTCGACGACTCGATCCGCGACGACGACAACAAGGGCCGCGAACAGACCTTCGCCGAACCCGAGATCGAAGACCTGGCCGACACCGCCTGCCCGACCTGCGAAGGCACGCGGCTCAATGCCACGGCGCGCGCGGTGGGCTTCGGCGCATCGGTCGCCGACGGCATGGGCGGCATCGGCATCACCGAACTCGCGCGCATGAGCGTGACCGAGGTGCGGCAGTGGTTCGAAGGCCTGGCGCTCACCGGCCGCGAAGCCGAGATCGCACGCGACCTGGTGCCCGAGATCAAGAGCCGGCTCGAATTCCTCGAGGAGGTGGGCCTGGGCTACCTCACGCTCGACCGCGGCGCGCCCACGCTGAGCGGCGGCGAAGCGCAGCGCATCCGCCTGGCCGCGCAGCTCGGCAGCAACCTGCAGGGCGTGTGCTACGTGCTCGACGAGCCGACCATCGGCCTGCATGCGCGCGACAACCAGATCCTGCTCGACGCGCTGCACAAGCTCGGCGACAAGGGCAACACGCTGGTGGTGGTGGAGCACGACGAAGACACCATCCGCCGCGCCGACCACATCATCGACATCGGCCCGAGCGCCGGCAAGCGCGGCGGCCGTCTGGTGGCCGAGGGCTCGGTGGCCGACATCCAGAAGGCGGGCGATTCGCAGACCGGGCGCTACCTGCGCGATGCGATCAAGCATCCGCTGCAGGCGCGGCGGTTGATTCCCTCGCCCGACCCGAAGGCGGAAGACAGCGGCCAATGGCTCACGGTGCACGGCGCCGACCTGCACAACCTGCAGGGCGTGACCGCCACGCTGCCGCTGCACCGCCTGGTGGTGGTCACCGGCGTGAGCGGCTCGGGCAAGTCCACGCTCGCGCGCGACGTGCTGCTGGCCAGCGTGCATGGCATCGTGGTCCAGCGCATGACCAAGGCCGGCCGCGACGCCGATGCCGCGGGCAAGCGCCCGGCCTGGTCCGGCTGCGAGCGCGTCGAAGGCTACGAGACCATCGACCGCGTGCTCGAGGTCGACCAGACTCCCATCGGCAAGACGCCGCGCAGCTGCCCGGCCACCTACATCGGCTTCTGGGACACCATCCGCAAGCTGTTCGCCGACACGCTCGAAGCCAAGGCGCGCGGCTACGGCCCGGCGCGCTTCAGCTTCAACACCGGCGAAGGCCGCTGCCCCGGCTGCGACGGCGCCGGCGTGCGCACCATCGAGATGAGCTTCCTGCCCGACGTGAAGGTGCCCTGCGAGGTCTGCCACGGCGCGCGCTTCAACCCCGAGACGCTGGCCGTGAGCTGGCGCGGCAAGAGCATCGGCGAGGTGCTGCAGATGGAAGTGGACGAGGCGGTCGAGTTCTTCGCGGCCATGCCCAACATCAGCCATCCGCTGCAGCTGCTGAAGGACGTGGGGCTGGGCTATCTCACGCTGGGGCAGCCCTCGCCCACGCTCTCGGGCGGCGAGGCACAGCGCATCAAGCTGGTGACCGAACTCAGCAAGGTGCGCGACGACGTCACGCGCCGCGGCCAGAAGGCGCCGCACACGCTCTACGTGCTCGACGAGCCGACCGTGGGCCTGCACATGGCCGACGTCGAGAAGCTGATCCACGTGCTGCACCGGCTGGTGAACGGCGGCCACAGCGTGGTGGTGATCGAGCACGACCTCGACCTGATCGCCGAGGCCGACTGGATCATCGACCTCGGGCCCGAGGGCGGCAACGCCGGCGGGCGCATCGTGGCCGCGGCGCCGCCGGAGGAAGTGGTGCGCCTCGGCACGCACACCGGCGTGGCCCTGGCGCCGGTGCTGGCGCGTTGATGCGCGCGGGCGCACAATGGCTCCAACCCCTGGCGCAGGCGCATCCTGGATCAGCCATGGTGGAGTGAACACTTGAAGGAATGAAGCGCCGCGTCCGGGCTACGCAAGGAGCCGCGCCATGACCCGCTTCATCGATGTTCACAGCCTGGTTCGCCTGGTGGACGAAACCGGCGTTCCTGAATTCCTCAAGGCCCTGGCCGATGCGCTGCGCGACGACTTCATGCGCTGGCGCGAGTTCGACAAGAAGGCGCGCGTGGCCAGCCACTCGCACCTCGGCGTGATCGAGCTGATGCCGGTGGCCGACGACGGCGCCTATGCCTTCAAGTACGTCAACGGCCATCCGCACAACACGGCCGTGGGGCTGCCCACGGTCATGGCGTTCGGCGTGCTGGCCGAGGTCGATACGGGCTACCCCGTGCTGCTGTCGGAGCTCACGCTCACCACCGCGCTGCGCACGGCCGCCACCTCGGCCATGGCGGCGCAGGCGCTGGCGCGGCCCGGCTCGCGCAGCATGGCGCTCATCGGCAACGGCTCGCAGAGCGAGTTCCAGGCGCTGGCTTTCCATGCGCTGCTGGGCATCGAGGAGGTGCGCGTGTTCGACATCGATCCGCGCGCCACCGACAAGCTGGTGCGCCACTTGTCCGCCTGCACGCCGCTCGAGGTGGTGCGCGCGCCGTCGATCGCCGATGCGGTGCGCGGCGCCGACATCGTGACCACGGTCACGGCGCACCAGGGCCACGCGGTCGTGCTCGCGCCCGGGATGATCGAGCCGGGCATGCACATCAATGCGGTGGGCGGCGACTCCCCCGGCAAGACCGAGCTGCATCCCGACGTGCTGCGCCTCGCGCGCGTGTTCGTCGAGTACGAAGCCCAGACCCGCATCGAGGGCGAGATCCAGCAGCTGCCGGCCGACTTTCCGGTGCACGAGCTCTGGAAGGTGCTGCTCGGCAGCGTGCCCGGGCGCGAGAGCGCCGGGCAGGTCACGGTGTTCGACTCGGTCGGCTTCGCGCTCGAAGACTACACGGCGCTGCGCTACATCCACCAGCTGTCGCTGGAGCGCGGCATCGGCCAGCAGATCGCGCTGGTGCCCGAACTCGACGACCCGAAGGACCTGTTCGGGCTGACCGCCTCCGGCCGGCGCCGGGCGGTGCTGCGGCGTGCGGCATGATGGGCGGCATGCTCACCATCTACAACGACCAGCACGCACTGCACCAGGGCAAAGTCGAGATGTTCCGCGGCGAACTGGTGCCGTGCTTCGAGGTGCCCGCCCGCGTCGACCATGTGAAACATGAACTGGAGCGCCGCGGCCTGGGCCCGCTGCAGCTGCCCGATGCCTTCGACGAGGCGCTGCTGGCCAGGGTGCATGCGCCGCGCTACCTGGACTTCATCGCCCATGCCTGGGACGAGTGGGTGGCGCTCGATCCGTCCAACGCATCGCGCGATGCCCTGCCTTCGTACTGGCCCACGCGCGGCATGCGCACCGATGTATTGCCGAAGAGTTTTCCCGCGCGCATGGGGCTGTTCTCGTTCGACGCGGGCACGCCGCTCATGGCCGGCAGCTGGGCCGCCGCGCGCCACGGCGCGGCCTGCGCCTGGACCGCGGCGCAGCGCGTCATCGGCGGCGAGCGCGCCGCCTTCGCGCTCACGCGGCCGCCCGGCCATCATGCGGGCGCCGATTTCTTCGGCGGCTACTGCTTCGTCAACAACGCCGCGGTGGCCGCGCAGGCGCTGCGCGTTGCGGGCGTGGAGCGGGTGGCGGTGCTCGACGTCGACTACCACCATGGCAACGGCACGCAGGCCATCTTCTACGAGCGCAGCGACGTGCATTTCGCGAGCCTGCATGGCGATCCGCTGACCGACTATCCCTACTACCTGGGCCATGCCGACGAGCGCGGCGCGGGGGCCGGGCTCGGCTTCAACCACAACCTGCCGCTCGCGCGCGGCACCGACTTCGCCACCTGGCGCGCGGCGCTGAAGGCCGCGCTCGACGGCATTGCCGCGGTGCGCGCGGGCGCGCTGGTGGTGTCGCTCGGCGTCGACACCTTCGAAGGCGACCCGATCGCGGGCTTCCGGCTCAGGAGCGACGACTACCTGCGCATGGGCGAAGACCTGGCGCGCGCCGGCCTGCCCACGGTGTTCGTGTTCGAAGGCGGCTATGCGGTGGCGGAGGTGGGCGTCAACGCCGTCAACGTGCTGCAGGGATTCAAGCAGCAGGCTGCGGGCTGAGCTGCATGCGACAGCAGTCGGGTGAGCACCGATTGCCGCCGCGCCAAGGGCAGGGCCCAATGCGCCCTTTTGCTTTTTTCCCGATTCAGGAACCCGCCACCATGTCCCGCCGATCCCTTTTCCGTGCCGCCACGCTCGCCGCAGCCTGCGGGCTTCTTCTTTCCCCGCTGGCGGCGCTCGCGCAGGCCTTTCCCGCCAAGCCGATCAAGCTGGTCATCGCGTTCCCCGCGGGCGGGCCTACCGACATCACGATGCGCCAGCTGGCCGACAATGCGAGCAAGATCCTCGGCCAGCCCGTCATCGTCGACAACAAGCCCGGCGCCGGCGGCACCCTGCCCGCGCAGGCGCTGCAGACCGCGCAGCCTGACGGCTACACCGTCGCGCAGATTCCGCTCGGCGTGTTCCGCCTCGGCTACACCACCAAGATCAACTGGGATCCGCTCAAGGACATCAGCTACGTGCTCAACGTCACGGGCTATGCCTTCGGCATCGTGGTGCCGGCCGACAGCCCGTTCAAGACCTGGGCCGACTTCGTCGCCTACGCCAAGGCCAACCCCGGCAAGCTCACCTACGGCTCCACCGGCAACCTGACCAGCCCGCATCTCACGACCGAGATCATTGCGCAGAAGGCCGGCATCCAGCTGCAGCACGTGCCCTACAAGGGCAGCGCCGACCTGATGCTCGCGGTGGTCAGCGGCCAACTGATGGCGGCCGCCGACAGCACCGGCTTTGCGCCGCAGGTGGAGGCCGGCAAGCTGCGCGTGCTCAACACCTGGGGCGAGAAGCGCCTCGCCAAGTTCCCCGACGCGCCGACGCTGAAGGAACTGGGCTACGACATCGTGCAGAACTCGCCCTTCGGCATCGGCGCCCCCAAGGGCACGCCGCCCGAGGTGGTGAAGAAGCTGCACGACGCCTTCAAGCAGGCGATGGAAGAGCCGAGCTACGTGGCCTCGCTCGGCCGCTACGACATGCTGCCCAACTACATGAGCTCGGCGGCGTACACCAAGTTTGCGCAGGACACGGTGGTGCGCGAGAAGGCGGTGATCGAGAAGCTGGGGCTTGCGAAGGAGAAGTGAGCCGGCTTGCGGAGGTGGCGCGGTGGCCGGCCGCGCAGCCGCACCTACCCGATTTGTGATCGGCGTCGCGATGCCGCGCCCGATGGCCCTTTGCGATTTAGGTGCTAACCCTATGTAATTCCTTTGTCTTCCAGTGTTGGAAAACTCGGACCCAGTCTCGCGGCGACAAGGCCCGGACGTCCACGGTCGCGCCCGGCCTCGGAGCGGCGACTTTCCCATCCTGGAGTGACACGAATGAAAAAATCCCTGCTTGTTCTGGCTGCCCTGGCGGCATGCGGCGCCGCGTCGGCGCAATCGACCGTGACGCTGTTCGGCGTGGTCGATGCCGCCTACCGCAACGTATCGAACAAGAGCACGTCGACCAATCCTTTCGGCCCGGCCTACAGCGTGAAGGCCAGCCGCACCGAGCTGGCCAATTCGGGCCTGAGCTCGAGCCGCCTCGGCTTCCGCGGCGTGGAAGACCTGGGCGGCGGCCTGTCGGCCAGCTTCTGGCTCGAAGCCCCGATCACCAACGACGATGGCGCCACCGGCGTCTCCAGCTTCAGCCGCCGTTCGACGGTGAGCCTGGCGGGCAGCTTCGGCGAGTTCCGCCTCGGCCGCGACAAGACCGCCACCGTGATGAACGAGGAGCAGTTCGACCCGTTCGGCGACACCGGCATCGGCGGCTCGCTGATCATCGACGCCAACGAAGCCAGCGTGCCGGGCACCGGCTACGGCAGCAACAGCACCTACAAGCGTGCCGGCAACATGGTGCAGTACTTCCTGCCGCGCCTGGGCGGCTTCTACGGCAACCTGGCCTACGGCCTGCACGAGCAGACCCGCACGTCGCCGACCGCTGCCGCCACGACGAACACCGGCCGCCACATCGGCGGACGCCTCGGCTACACGACGGGCCCGTTCGACATCGCCGCCAGCTATGCGCAGAACGACACGAGCTTCACGACCGGCAGCGGTGCTTCCGCCGTGGCGCGCCCGGGCCAGATCAAGACCTTCAATCTCGGCGCGACCTACGACTTCGGCGTGGCCAAGCTGTTCGGCGAATATTCGCGCTCGAAGGACGAACGCGATGCGCTGAACATCTTCTCGGCGGGACAGGACGTCGACCTCACGGGCTACCTGCTCGGCGTCACCGTGCCGGTGGGCCCGGGCGTGATCCGCGCGTCCTATTCGCAGGTCAAGTATGACTTCAACCGCGTGCCGACCTTCGGCGCGAACATCGCTGACCCCAAGGCCAACAAGATCGCACTGGGCTACGTGCACAACCTGTCGAAGCGCACGGCGCTGTACGGCACGGTCGCGCGCGTGCGCAACAAGAATGGTGCGGGGCTCACGGTCGGCGCCGGTCCGTCGTTCCCCACGGCCTTCAACGGCACCGCGCTGCAGGCCAGGACCTCGACCGGCTACGAGTTCGGCATCCGCCACACGTTCTGAGCCGCGCGAGCTGCCACAACAGTTTCTCCAAGGGTCGTTGAACCGATCCATTCGGCCCGCCTCGTGCGGGCCTTTTTTGGCCCGCGATTCCCTGGGCCGCAACTGCCGGTCAGCGAACCAATAGCACGGCGCGCGCCGCCTCGGCAAAGCCCGCGCCGCGCTCGCCTCCGGTCACGTAGCGCGGCAGGTGCTCCAACTGAGGCACGAAGCGCGCGACGTTCGCCACGCCGATGCTGCTCGCGAAGGTGCGGAACATCAGCTGGTCGTTGGTGGAGTCGCCCACATAGGCCCAGCGGTCGAGTTCGTCGTCGAGCGCGCGGCCCCAGAGTTCGCGCACGATCCAGCGCGCGCCTTCGAGCTTGTCGTTGTCGCCGTACCAGCCGTTGATGTGGATGCTGCTCACGGTGGCGTGCATGCCTTCGCTGCGCATCAGCGCGACGACGCGGGCGATGGTTTCTTCGCTCAGCAGCACGAACTCGCTGTGGTCGATGGCGATGTCGGTCTCGCGGCCCGGTGAATCGGTGGCGCGCTGCGCGCCCGGGATCTCGCGTTCGATGCGCGCCAGCACGGCCTGCATGCGCTCGAAGTTGGCGGTGCGCGTGGGCGCGTCCTGCATGTAGCGCTTCTCGATCTTGCCCTCGGCCGCAGGCAGCAGCGCCACCGCGCCGTTCTCCGCCACGATGGCATCGACCGGCCAGGTGTTGACAAAGGGCAGGCTCCAGCCCACCGGCCGGCCCGTGATTGCCACGACGGCGAGGCCCGCGGCCCTGAGATCGCCGAGCGCCTGCAATGCGTCGGGGGTGATCGCGCCCTCGGTGGTGAGCGTGTCGTCGATGTCCGTGAACATGCCCGCGAGCGCGCGGCGCGTGGGCGCGGCCCAGCGGTCCAGCGGCAGCAGATGGGTGGGCGAGGGCGGCAGGGAAGGCGGCGAAGGCATGGCGGGCGGGCAATCTCTGGAGAGCCCGTGATCGTACCGGCGGTTTCGTGTAGCATCCCGCCCCCGCCGCGCGTTCCAGGCCGGCGCGGCGCTTTCCATGCCCCACATCCTCGTCGACCACCTTCTCAAGAGCTACCGCATTTCCGAGCGCGACCCGGGCGTGATGGGTGCGCTGCGCGGCCTCGTGCAGCGCCGCCATCGCACGGTGCAGGCGCTGTCGGGCGTGTCGTTCTCGCTCGAGCGTGGCGAGCTGCTGGGATTCATCGGACCGAACGGCGCGGGCAAGTCGACCACCATCAAGATTCTCTCGGGCATCCTGCGGGCCGACGGCGGGCGCGTGGAGATCGACGGACGCGATCCCTTCGCGGACCGCGAGCGGCACGTGGCTCGCATCGGCGTGGTCTTCGGCCAGCGCACGCAGCTGTGGTGGGACCTGCCGGTGGGCGACGGCTTCGACCTGCTGCGCGACATCTACCGCGTCGAGCCGGCGCGCTATCGGCGCACGCGCGACGAACTGGTCGCGCTGCTGCACCTGGAGCGCGTGCTCGGCCAGCCGGTGCGGCAGCTCTCGCTGGGCCAGCGCATGCGCGCCGAGATCGCGGCGGCGCTGCTGCACGAGCCCGACATCTTGTTTCTCGACGAGCCGACCATCGGCCTCGATGCGCCCTCAAAGCTCGCGGTGCGCGACTTCGTACGCCGCGCCAACCGCGAGCGCGGCACCACCGTGCTGCTGACCACGCACGACATGCATGACATCGAGGCGCTGGCCGAGCGCGTGATCGTCATCGGCCACGGCCGCGTGCTGGCCGACAGCCCGGTCGAGGCGCTGCGCGCGCAGGTGATGGCCGAGCGCCGGCTGGTGGTCGACTTCGCACAGGAAGCGGCGCTGCCCGACCAGGTGCCCGGCGCCACGGTGCACGCGCGGGACGGCCAGACGCTGGTGCTCGATTTCGATCCTGCGCTGACCTCCGCCCCCGCGCTGATCGCGCGCATCGCCGCTGAACACGCGGTGGAAGACATCCGCCTCGAAGGCATGGCGATCGAGGCCGTGATCGCGCGCTTCTATGCCATGCACGGAGCGGCCGAAGCGTGAGCCCGCGCGAGCTGCTGCGCCCCTATGCCGCGGCCTTCGTGTCGCGCTTCATGCAGATGCTGCAGTACCGCACGGCGGCGCTTGCCGGTTTTGCCACGCAGTGCTGGTGGGGCGGCATCAAGGTGATGGTGTTCGCGGCGTTCTACAGCGGCAGCGCCATCGCGGGCGCGGCCTCGCCGATGTCGCTCGCCCAAGCCATCAGCTACACCTGGCTCGCGCAAGGCCTGCTGGTGCTGCTGCCCTGGCTCGGCGACCCCGAGGTGGCGCAGGCCGTGCGCACCGGCGCGGTCGCCTACGACCGTTTGCGGCCGGTGGATGCGTACGCACTGTGGTTCGCGCGCAGCGCCGGCTGGATCGCGGCGCGGCTGTTGCCGCGCATGGCGCTGATGGCGGCCTTCGCGGCGGTCGCGTTACCGCTGGCGGGGTTGGGCGAGTGGGCCTGGCAGCTGCCCGCGAATGCGGTGGCCGGCATGGCCTTCCTGCTCTCGATCGGGCTCGCGCTGCTGCTGTCGACCGCGATGGTGATGCTGCTCAACGTGGCGGCCACGGCGGCGCTCAACGAGCGCGGCATCAGCGCGGTGGCCACCCCCGTGGTCATCGTGTTCTCGGGCAACCTGCTGCCGCTGGCGCTGCTGCCCGACGCTTGGCAGGCCGCGCTGCTGGTGCAGCCGCTGGCGGGGCTGTTCGACATTCCGGCGCGGCTGTACTTCGGGCAGCTGAGCGGCTGGCATGCGCTGGGGGGCTTGGGCTTGCAGTGCTTCTGGATTGCCCTGCTGGTCGCATTCGGCCGCCTGGCGATGGGGCGCACGATGCGTAGTCTGCAGGTGCAGGGTGGCTAGGGTGACTTGCTGTTTCCTTGCTGCGCGCCGTCGTTCAGGGCGCACTCCCGCCGACGGAGTACGCGGCGAAGCGAATGTCCCCCGGCCTGCGGCCTCCTCCTTGATTTCGCCGCGCAAGGCACCCCATCGACGTGAGCGTTGGGCAGTGCGGTCGTTGATCGATCAGCACAACGACCGCGCTAGGTGTGCACAGGACACCGGGCGCTTCCCGCAGCGAAATCAAGGAGGAGGGCGAAGCCCGGGGGACATTCGCGGAGGGAAGTACCCGGTGGCCTGTGCACGCGCCCTGAACAGCGGCGAGGGCCACTGAAGATGGGCGCCCTCCCTCTCTTCTTCCGCCTCATGGCCGCCTCCATCAGCGGCCAGGCCAGGTACCCCGCGTCCGCCTTGCTGCTGACGCTGGGCCAGTTCCTCGGCACAGGCATCGAGGTGATCGCCGTCTGGGCGCTGTTCCACCGCTTTGGCGAAGTGCAGGGCTGGAGCATCGGCGAGGCCGCGCTGTTCTATGGCCTGGTCAACTGCATGTTCGCGATTGCTGACGCACTGGGGCGCGGCTTCGACGTGCTGGGCACCGAGTTCCTGCGCACCGGCACTTTCGACCGGTTGTTGCTGCGCCCGCGTCCGCTGGCGTTGCAGCTCATGGGCCACGACGTGCGCATCAGCCGCCTGGGCCGTCTGCTGCAGGGCCTGCTCGTGCTGGCCTTCGCAACCGTGCAGGCCGACATCGCATGGACGCCCAGCGCCGTGGCCGTCGCGCTGTTCGCCATGGCCGGCGGCATCGCGCTCTTCCTCGGCATCCTGGTGCTGCAGGGCACGCTGTCGTTCTGGACCGTCGAAAGCCTCGAGATCGCCAACGTGCTCACCTACGGCGGCGTGCAGGCGGCGCAGTACCCGCTGGCGCTCTATGCCCAGTGGTTCCGCCGCGTGCTGACCTTCATCGTGCCGCTGGCCTGTGTGGCGTACTACCCGGCGCTCGCGATCCTGGGCAAGCCGGATCCGCTGGGCGCGCCGCGCTGGGTGGGCATGGTGTCGCCGCTCGCCGGTTTCGTGTTCCTCGCGGCGGCTTTCGGCGCATGGCGCATCGGGCTGCGCCACTACGCCTCGACGGGCAGCTGAGCCTGCGTCAGCCCGCGTTCTGCAGCGCCAGCCCCGCGTGCTCCCGCAGCGGATGGAAGTGGATCTTCGGAAAGCGCTCCTGCGCCAGCCGCACGTCGTAGGGCGAAGTGCACAGGAAGGCCAGCGTATCGGCCGCGTCCTTCGCCATGCGCTGCGGATAGGCGTTGACGAATTCGCGCAGCTCGGCCGGCGAATCGGCCGTGATCCAGCGCGCGCCGGTGTACTGGCAGCCTTCGAGCCGCACGTCGGCGTCGTACTCGGCCTTCAGGCGGTGCTGCACCACCTCGAACTGCAGCTGCCCGACGGCCCCCAGCAGCATCGGCCCGCCGATCTCGGGGCGGAACACTTGAATGGCGCCTTCCTCGCCGAGCTGGGCCAGGCCCTGCTGCAACTGCTTGGTGCGCAGCGGATTCTTGAGGATCACCGTCATGAACAGCTCGGGCGCGAAGAAGGGCAGGCCGGTGAACTGCAGGCTCGCGCCGTCGGTGATGGTGTCGCCCAGCTGCACGCCGCCGTGCGTGGTGAAGCCCACGATGTCGCCGGCGTAGGCCTCCTCGACTGCCTCGCGGCGCTGGCTCATGAAGGTCACGACGCTGGTGGGGCGCAGCTCCTTGGCCGTGCGCTGCACCTTGAGCTTCATGCCCGGCGTGTACTTGCCCGAGGCCATGCGCACGAAGGCGATGCGGTCGCGGTGGTTGGCGTCCATGTTGGCCTGCACCTTGAACACCACGCCCGCGAAGTCCTTGTCCTCGGGCTGGATCTCCTTCACCACCGGCTGGCGGTTGACCATCGTGGTGCTGGTGCGCGACTGCGGCGAAGGCGCGAGGTCGACCAGCGCGTCGAGCACTTCCATCACGCCGAAGTTGTTCACGCCGGAGCCGAAGAACACCGGCGTCTGCTTGCCGGCCAGGAAGGCCTCGCGGTCCCAGGTGGGCGAGGCGCCGGTGGCCAGTTCCATGCTGTCCATGGCGGATTCGAAGTCGGCGCCGAAGCGCTTCGTGAGCGTGTCGCGTTCGGTCAGCGCGATGGTCTCGAAATCCTGCGGCAGCCGCTCGCTACCCGACTCGAACACCGTCATTGCCTGTGTGCGCAGGTTCATGATCCCGCGGAAGCTCTTGCCCTGGCCCACGGGCCAGGTCATCGGCACGCAGGGCATCCCGAGCTCGCGCTCCACCTCGTCGAGGATGTCGAGCGGCTCGCGCACCTCGCGGTCCATCTTGTTGACGAAGGTGATGATGGGCGTGTCGCGCTGGCGGCAGACCTCGATCAGCCGGCGCGTCTGCGCCTCCACGCCGTTGGCCGCGTCGATCACCATCAGGGCAGAGTCGACCGCCGTGAGCACGCGGTAGGTGTCTTCCGAGAAGTCCTTGTGGCCGGGCGTGTCGAGCAGGTTGATCACGTGGTCGCGATACAGCATCTGCATGACCGACGAAGCCACCGAGATGCCGCGCTGCTTCTCGATTTCCATCCAGTCGGAGGTGGCGTGCCGCGAGGCCTTGCGCGCCTTCACCGAACCGGCGATCTGGATCGCGCCGGAGAAAAGCAGCAGCTTCTCGGTCAGCGTGGTCTTGCCGGCGTCGGGGTGGGAAATGATCGCGAAGGTGCGACGGCGGCGGGTTTCGGAGAGAAAAGACAAGATGGGGCAATCTGCAGGGGGATGGCCCGATTTTAGAAGGCGGCCCCGAACCGCCTGTCCGACCCGCCGAAAACGCCTTACTTGCGCTGCAGCAACTTCGTCACTTCATCCACATTGGCCTGGATCCGCTGGCGCACCAGCTCGAACGCATCGGCCTGCGACTTGGCCGCGAGGTTGGCCAGTTCCTTGATGTCGTCGATGGCGCGCTGGAACGACTGGCGGCCGAGTTCGTCGAGCTTGGCGAGGTTGGCCTTGGCATCCTTGCCGGGCATTTCCTTGGCGGCCGTCTGCCATTCGGCGATGGCGCTCTTGATCATCTCGGTCTGCCGCTGCACCACGGTCTGCAGGCCCTGGTAGGACTTCTGGTTCGCCTGCATCAGCGCCTGGAGGTCCTTCTGTCCACTCTCGAGCAACTTGCTCGCGCCGCCGGTCAGGTTGAGGTCCTGCAGGCGGTCGGTCATGGCCTTGAGATTCTTCATGGGGTCGAGCATGTCGGCGGCTTCGGGAGCCGCCCTGGTGCTGCTGCTGGCGGTGGTCTTCTTCGCGGCGGCTTTCTTGGCAGTGGCCATGGTGCGGTATCTCCTGTGTCGGGTGAAGAACGAACGGGTGAGCGGCAAGGACCGGCCGGAGGGCCAACAGTCCCTCGCCACGATACGCCGCGGCAGCCCGCCCGCGGCGCCGCGGCGGCAAGATTTGCCTGCGGGATTTCCCTTGGAACTTCCGGGGGGTTGGGGCCAAGTCGATTTATGCCCCGGATGCGAATTGCGCTTTCCGGCATGTGGGATGCCCCGGCGGTTGGCTCGCCTGGGCGCCCCGTCTACAATCCGCGGTTCCGAGGAGCGTTGCAGCGCCGCCAGGCGTGAGGCTCGGACCACATCGCAACCACGCTCACCCGCTGTTCTCGCGGTGAGTCTTTTCCCCCGAACGCAGTGGCACCTTTCAAACTAGCTTTGTTGGAGTTCTCATGAGCGCTGTTCTCAAGCCCACCCCCGTTTCCACCGCCGACCAGGCAATTGCCGACCTCTCGCTGGCCGCCTGGGGCCGCAAGGAAATCCGCATCGCGGAAACCGAAATGCCTGGCCTGATGGCCATCCGCGAGGAATTCTCGAAGGCGCAGCCGCTCAAGGGCGCGCGCATCACGGGCTCGCTGCACATGACGATCCAGACGGCCGTTCTGATCGAGACGCTGCAGGCGCTCGGCGCCACCGTGCGCTGGGCCTCGTGCAACATCTTCTCGACGCAGGACCATGCCGCCGCCGCGATTGCCGCCGCCGGCACGCCGGTGTTCGCGATCAAGGGCGAGTCGCTGAAGGACTACTGGGACTACACCCACGCCATCTTCGACTTCGGCCCCAAGGGCTCGCAGGGCGAAGGCCCCAACATGATCCTGGACGACGGCGGCGACGCCACGCTGCTGATGCACCTGGGCCAGCGCGCCGAGAAGGACCTGGGCGTGCTCGCCAAACCCACCAGCGAGGAAGAACGCGTCCTCTACGCCGCCATCAAGGCCAAGCTGGCGGTCGATCCGACCTGGTACACCCGCAAGTCGGCCGAGATCATCGGCGTGACCGAGGAAACGACCACCGGCGTGCACCGCCTGAACGAGATGAGCGCCAAGGGCACGCTGCTGTTCCGCGCCATCAACGTGAACGACTCCGTCACCAAGAGCAAGTTCGACAACCTCTACGGCTGCCGCGAATCGCTTGTCGACGGCATCAAGCGCGCCACCGACGTGATGATTGCCGGCAAGGTGGCCTGCGTGGCCGGCTACGGCGACGTGGGCAAGGGTTCGGCCCAGGCGCTGCGCGCGCTGAGCGCCCAGGTGTGGGTCACCGAGATCGACCCCATCAACGCGCTGCAGGCCGCGATGGAAGGCTACAAGGTCGTCACGATGGAATATGCCGCCGACAAGGCCGACATCTTCGTGACCACCACCGGCAACAAGGACGTGATCCGCCACGAGCACATGGCCGCCATGAAGGACCAGGCCATCGTCTGCAACATCGGCCACTTCGACAACGAGATCGACGTCGCGTCGATCGAGAAATACGAGTGGGAAGAGATCAAGCCGCAGGTCGACCACATCACCTTCCCCGACGGCAAGAAGATCATCCTGCTGGCCAAGGGCCGCCTCGTGAACCTGGGCTGCGGCACGGGCCACCCGAGCTTCGTGATGTCGTCGTCGTTCGCCAACCAGACCATCGCCCAGATCGAGCTCTTCACCAAGCCCGACGCCTACCAGGCCGGCAAGGTCTACGTGCTGCCCAAGCACCTCGACGAGAAGGTCGCGCGCCTGCACCTGAAGAAGGTCGGCGCGATGCTGACCGAGCTCACGGACGAACAGGCCGCCTACATCGGCGTGAGCAAGAACGGCCCCTACAAGCCGGACACGTACCGGTACTGATGCGCGCCGACCAATTGCTGGTGGAGCGCGGCCTTGCCGCGTCGCGTTCGCAGGCCGTGCGGCTGATTGCCGGCGGCATGCGCTGGCGCGATGCGGGCAGCGCGGACGCGTGGCGCTCGGTGGTGAAGAACCGCGACGAGGTGCCCGAGTCCGCCGAGGTCGAGCTCGACGATGCGGCCGAGGCGCGCTACGTCTCGCGCGGCGGGCTCAAGCTCGAAGGCGCGCTGGCAGCCAGCGGCGTCAGCGCCGACGGCAAGCTGTGCCTCGACGTGGGCCAGTCGACAGGCGGCTTCACCGACTGCCTGCTGCAAGGCGGCGCGGCGAAGGTGGTGGGCGTCGACGTCGGCCACGGGCAGCTGCATCCGAAGCTGCGCGAGGACGAGCGCGTGGTGGCCATCGAAGGCGTCAATGCGCGTGCGCTGTCGCCGGACGATCTGCAGGAGGAGGAAGGCGAGGAGCCTTCCGTCCTGCGCTTCGACCTGATCGTCGGCGACCTGTCGTTCATCTCGCTCACGCTGGTGCTGCCGGCCGTGGTGCCGTTCCTGGCCGGCGACGGCCAGCTGCTGATGCTTGTCAAGCCGCAGTTCGAGCTGCAGCCGGGGCAGGTCGGCAAGGGCGGCATCGTGCGCGACGCGTCGATGTACGCGGTGGTCGAGAAGCGGCTGCGCGATGCCTGCGAGGCGCTCGGGCTGCGCGTGCTGCGGTGGTTCGACAGCCCCATTGCGGGCGGCGACGGCAACCGCGAGTTTTTCATTCACGCCGTTCGCGCGGACACTGCGAACGGTTCCTAGGAGACGCAGGTGCGCCTTCCATTGAGTTTCGAATTCTTTCCGACCAAGACGCCCGAAGGCGCGGTCAAGCTGCGCGCGGTGCGCCAGCAGCTGTATGCGCGCAAGCCCGAGTTCTGCTCGGTGACCTACGGCGCGGGCGGCTCCACGCACCAGGGCACCTTCGGTGCGGTGCAGGAGATCCTGTCCGAGGGCGTCGATGCCGCGAGCCACTTCTCGTGCATCGGCGCCACGCGCGCCACCGTGCGCGAGCAACTGGCCGAGCTCAAGGCGATGGGCGTGAAGCGCCTGGTCGCCCTGCGCGGCGACCTGCCGAGCGGCTACGGCATCGGCGGCGAATTCCAGTACGCGAGCGACCTCGTGGCCTTCATCCGCGAGGAAACCGGCCGCGACTTCCACATCGAGGTGGCCTGCTACCCCGAGGTGCATCCGCAGGCTCGTTCACCCGAGGCCGACCTGCAGGCCTTCGCCACCAAGGTGAAGGCCGGGGCCGACTCGGCGATCACGCAGTATTTCTTCAGCCCCGAGGCGTACTTCCGCTTCGTCGACGACGCACGCAAGCTCGGGCTCGACGTGCCGATCGTGCCGGGCATCATGCCGATCACCAGCTCGACGCAGCTCATGCGCTTCTCGGATGCCTGCGGCGCCGAAATCCCGCGCTGGATCCGGCTGCGGCTGCAGGGCTTCGGCGACGACACGGCCTCCATCAAGGCCTTCGGCCTCGACGTGGTGACCGACCTCTGCGCGCGGCTGCAGGGCGGCGGCGCGCCGGCGCTGCACTTCTACACGATGAACCAGTCGGTGGCCACGCTGGCTGTACTGGAGCGCCTCGGTTGAAGGGGTGGCGTCCTGGAGCGGGCCATCGGCTGCTCACTTCGCTTCGCATTGCGCTCGTCGCGGCAACCTGCGTGCTGGCCGGCTGCGCCATGCCGCCGGCCACCGAGGGCGGAGCCGCGGCGGACGCGCAGAAGGACAAGGACGCCAATGCAAAGCTGCTGCCCCTGCCGCGCAAGCTGGCGGTGCCGCCGGGCGCCCCGGCCCGCTCGAGCGTGCCTTCGGTTCGCTATGACCTCGCGGTATCGGGCACCGGCGAACTGGGGCCCGACGACGGCGTGCCCGGAGACAGCGGCCCGCGCGAGATCTTCGAGCGCGGCGGTGCCTCCTGGTACGGCATTCAGTTCCACCAGCGCAAGACCGCGAGCGGCGAGCGCTTCGACATGATGGCCATGACTGCGGCCCACAAGACCCTGCCGTTCAATACCCGCGTTTGCGTGCGCAGCCTCGTCAACGGCAGCGAGGTGCTGGTGCGCATCACCGACCGAGGGCCCTACGCGCAGGGCCGCATCATCGACCTGAGCCGCGGCGCGGCCGAGCGCATCGGCCTGATCGGGCTCGGCATCAAGCAGGTGGCGCTGACGATCATCGACCGCGAGGGCATGCGCTGCGGCGGCTCCGAGGTGGAGGAGGGCGAGGCGCAGGCTCCGGCGGCCTCTCCCGCACCTGCACGGCGCCAGGTGAAAGTGCCGCCGCGCCGCCGCCGATAAATCCGCAAGAAGACCCGCAGGGGGAGGCTGCTAGCCGCCCGCGTCGAGCGAGAAGGTGGCGTTCCGGTCTTGCGCCAGCCGCTCCGCCAGCTGGGGCAGGGCGGCCGCCAGCAGCGGCTTCAGCGTGTAGGGCGGGTTGATCAGGAACATGCCGCTGGCCGGCAGGCCAGGGCGCTGGGTTTCACCCGTTGGCGTGGTGGTCAGCTTGCTCGACTTGACCGTGAGCGTGGCGTGCAGCCAGGGCTTGCCCGCCTTGGTGGCCAGGGTCTTGAGCCGGCGCGGCAGGTCGTGCGCCTCGGGGCGCGGAATGATCGGGTACCAGATCGCGTAGGTGCCGGTGGCAAAGCGCTTGAGCGCCTCGGCCGCGAAGTCGAGCACGCGGCCGTAGTCGCTCTTGATCTCGTAGCTCGGGTCCATCAGCACCAGCGCGCGGCGCGAGGGCGGCGGCAGGAACTTGGTGGCGCTGCCGAACCCGTCCTCGCGCAGCACCGCGATCTGCCGGCCCGCCTCGAGCTGGGCGATGTTGGCGTCCAGCGTGCGGGCATCGGTCGGGTGCAGCTCGAACAGCTTGAGCTTGTCGTGGTCGCGCAGCAGGTGCTGCACGATGAAAGGCGAGCCGGGATAGATGCGGGCGCCGCCCTTGGGGTTGAAGTCGTGGATCACGCTCAGGTAGCGCGCAATCGCGTCGGCCAGAGGCGCCTCGGCTTCGGGCGCTGCCTTTTTGGCGGCGGACTTGGCGGCAGGGATCGGCGAGGCGGGGGCTTTCTTGTCCGCCAGCAGGCGCAGCACGCCCTCGGCGGCCTCGCCGCTGGTGCCGGCGTAGTCGCCGTCCAGGCGGTACAGGCCGGCGCCGGCGTGGGTGTCGACCACGGTCAGCGCTGCTTCTTTTTCGAGCAGGTGGTCGAGCGTGGCAATCAGCACCGTGTGCTTGAGCACGTCGGCGTGGTTGCCGGCGTGGAAGGCGTGGCGGTAACTGAACATGGGGTCGATGGTAACGGCTTGGGCAGCCTCTTGGTCCAAATTTGCCCCGATTGGCCGATTCTTCGTATAATCGCGGGCTTCGCAGCGTTTTTGTAGCCCCGCGGCGGAGATTATCCCCACCTAAGAGATTCCCGTCAGAGGAACGCCGACCGTGGAAAAGGGCTCGCCAAACCCTCTTTATAGAGAAAACTCATGACCAAAACGTTCAGCGCCAAGCCCGCTGACGTGACGCACGAGTGGTTTGTGATTGACGCGACCGATAAGGTCCTCGGACGAGTAGCCAGCGAAGTTGCTCTCCGTTTGCGCGGCAAACACAAGGCCATTTACACGCCTCACGTCGATACCGGTGACTTCATCGTCATCATCAACGCAGCCCAGCTGCGCGTCACCGGCGCCAAGCCGATCGACAAGGTCTACTACCGTCACTCGGGCTACCCGGGCGGTATCACGGCCACGAACTTCCGCGACATGCAAGCCAAGCACCCGGGCCGCGCCCTGGAAAAGGCCGTCAAGGGCATGCTGCCCAAGGGCCCGCTCGGCTACGCGATGATCAAGAAACTCAAGGTGTACGGCGGTGCAGAGCACCCGCACACCGCCCAACAGCCCAAAGTGCTGGAACTGTAAGGAGCCTTGAGAATGATTGGTGAATGGAACAATGGCACCGGCCGTCGCAAATCGAGCGTCGCCCGTGTGTTTCTGAAAAAGGGCACCGGCAAGATCACGGTCAACGGCAAGGACATCCAAGAGTTCTTCGGCCGCGAAACCTCGATCATGATTGCCAAGCAGCCCCTGGTGCTGACCAACAACACCGAAGCGTTCGACGTCATGGTCAACGTGAATGGTGGCGGCGAATCGGGTCAGGCCGGCGCAACGCGCCACGGCATCACCCGTGCGCTGATCGACTACGACGCAAGCCTCAAGCCGGTGCTGAGCCAGGCCGGCTACGTCACGCGCGATGCACGTGAAGTCGAGCGTAAGAAGGTCGGTCTGCACTCTGCACGCCGCCGCAAGCAGTTCAGCAAGCGCTGATACTGTTCATTGCGAACAAAAGCCGCCTTCGGGCGGCTTTTTCATTGCCGCGGCCTTGGCGGGTGTGTGTTCGACCCCACTTGTGTTGGGTGCTCGTTGCCACTCGCCAGCCAGGAATGCGGCATTGCAGTAGCATTGGTTCATTGGCCGCATGTACGGCCCCCAAGGAGTTATCCCCATGAGCGCTGTTGCCGAAAACATCCAGACCCAGATGCCCGAACCGATCGTCTTCACCGACAGTGCGGCCGCCAAGGTGGCCGACCTGATCGCCGAAGAGGGCAATCCCGACCTCAAGCTGCGCGTGTTCGTGCAGGGTGGCGGGTGCTCGGGCTTCCAGTACGGTTTCACTTTCGATGAAATCACGAACGAAGACGACACCACCATGACCAAGAACGGTGTGTCGCTGCTGATCGACGCCATGAGCTACCAGTACCTGGTCGGCGCCGAGATCGACTACAAGGAAGACCTGCAAGGCGCCCAGTTCGTGATCAAGAACCCGAATGCCACCAGCACCTGCGGCTGCGGATCGAGCTTCTCGGCTTGATGCCCGGCTGGTGCTGTCGCCAGCATTCGCCCTTTAAAAAAGCCGCCTTCGGGCGGCTTTTTTTGCTGCCCGCTGCAATGGCCATGAACGCCCATGAGCCTCGGCGTGGCGGCGGTCAGGCGGGGTAGATCGCCCCGAGCACGCGCCCGCCTCTTGCGCCGGTCACGCTGGCCAGGTTCCCGGCTTCGCGCCGTACCGTGCTGCGGGCCAGCCAGGCAAAGGCTGCGGCCTCGACCTGCAGCGGGGGCAGGCCGTGCGCGGTGGAGACGGCCACTTCCACGCCGGGCAGGTGCGCGCGCAGGCGCTCGATCAGATGGTCGTTCAGCGCCCCGCCGCCGCAGACGATCAGCAGCTTGCTATCGCTTCCGTAGCGAAGAACGTCGGCTGCACATACGTTGGCGGTGAGTTCGGTCAGGGTGGCCTGCACGTCGGCGGGCGCTGCGCCGGTGGCCGGGCCCAAGGAGGCGGAAAGCCACGCAGGATTGAACAGGTCGCGCCCGGTGCTCTTGGGAGGCGCCTTCGCAAAATACGGATCGGCCTGCAACCGCGCCAGCAGTTCGGGCAGCACCTGCCCACTGGCTGCCCATTGCCCGCCGCGATCGAAGGGCTGGCCGGTATGGAGCTGGCTCCAGTGGTCCATCAGGGCATTGCCGGGGCCGCAGTCGAAGCCGAGCACCGTCGGCTCTCCCGGCGCATCGGCCGCCGGCAGCAGGCTCAGGTTGGAAATGCCGCCGATGTTCAGCACCGCCACGGGTTCGCCCGCGCGCGCGAACAGCGCACGGTGGAAGGCCGGCACCAGCGGCGCGCCCTGTCCGCCCGCCGCCAGGTCGCGGCTGCGGAAGTCCGCCACCACGTCGATGCCGGTCAGCTCGGCCAGCAGCGATGGGTTGTTGATCTGCAGGGTGTAGCCGACGCCGTCGAACTCGGTGGGCCGGTGGCGCACCGTCTGCCCGTGTGCGCCGAGGGCCGCCACCTGGCTGGCAGGAGTGCCGCTGTCCCCCAGCAGCTGGCTGGCGACGCTGGCGTAGATCCGGGCCAGGCCGCTGCCGGCCAGCGCGGCACGGTGGAGCTCGTTGTCGCCCGGGGCGTTGAGTGCCATCAGCTCGGCGCGCAAGGCGGCGGGAAAGGGGGTCGTGGCATAGGCCCGCACGGTGATACGGCCGTCTGCGAAATCCGCCAGCACGCCGTCAACCCCGTCGAGCGAGGTGCCAGACATCAGGCCGATGAACAGTTCGGCGGCCATCGAAATACGGAAGGCGAGCCGCGCGCCGGGGGCGGCGCGAGGCTCAGTCTGCGCTGGCCTGGACGACCGAGAACGCGGCGGCCAGTTCGGTGCGCGCACCGACCGCCATGCGTTCGAAGGCCGGGCGCATGGCCGCGGTGATCGGGGCGCCGCCCTCCTGCGCGATGGAGGCCGGGTCCTGGTATTCGCCGTTCACGCGGAACTCGAAGTGCAGGTGCGGGCCCGTGGCCCAGCCGGTGGAGCCCACGGCGCCGATCGTCTGGCCCTGGGTGATGCTCTCGCCGGCCTTGACGTTGATGCGGCTCAGGTGGGCGTAGGCCGTCTGCTGGTTGTTGCGGTGCTTGATGATGACGATGTTGCCGTAGCCGCTTTGCGTGCCGGCGAAATCGACCGTGCCGTCGCCAACGCTGCGCACCGCGGTGCCCGTGGGCGCCGCGAAGTCGATGCCGTTGTGCTGGCGCCAGCTGTTGAGGATCGGGTGCATGCGCATCGCGAAGCCGCTCGACACGCGCGAGAACTCGACCGGCGAGCTCAGGTAGGCCTTGCGCAGGCTATCGCCGTTCGGGCGGTAATAGCTGCCCTTTTGGCCCGGGGGCTGGAACCACACGGCCTGGTGCACCTTGCCGCCGCTCTCGAACTCGGCCGAGAGCACGCGGCCGCTGCGCAGCGCCTGGCCGTCGGCCTCGAAGGTTTCGTAGACCACGGCGAAACGGTCGCCCTTGCGCAGCGCGCGCACGTCGACGTCGCCCGCGAAGATGTCGGCCAGCTGGCTGGCCACCGCGTCGGGCACGCGGGAGTCGTCGGTGGCGGCGAACAGCGAGGTGCGGATGGTGCCGCTGGCCAGGCGCGTGCCCGGCGTCAGCGTGTCGCGCTCGGTGAGCGCCACGAAGCCGACTGGCGTGCGCTCGATGACGAAGCGCTTGAAGCCGCCGTCGCCATCGGGAATCCAGCGGGCGCTCAGCTTCTTGAGCTGGTTTTCCTGCGTGGCTTCGGCCGTGACGGTGCGCCCGGCGCGGGCGAACAGGGCATTGCGGGCTTCGCTGCTGCCGCGCACGAAGGCGGTGGCGGCAGGGTCGGAGATGCCCAGGCGCTTCAGCAGGGCCTCGGCCGTGTCGCTGGAGCGCGTGATGTCGGTGCGAAACAGCGTGAAGCTGAAGTTTTCCAGCGATTCGCTCTGTTCGGCGAAAGACAGCGGAGCGGTCGCTTCGAGGACCTGCTGCACCGGGAGGTCGGAGGCGTCGGGGCCCAGGGAGGCCACTGCCAGGGTTCCGGCGCTCAGCAAGGCAGCCGCGATGAGCGCGGTGATCTGCTTGGGATAGGTCCGGAACGTATAGGCCACGCGAGAAGCCAAAAGCTCCTCGGCGGCGAGAATGCCGTTGATCAAACTATGAATTCCAGCTCAGGTTCTGCAAATCCGCGCTGCAAAGCCCAGGACGGACAGGGCGGCAGGGCGGTGCGGAAAAAAGCGCCGCTTAGAATTCGGCGCTAGAAAAGTCGGGCTGAGTATAGCTTCGGCAACCTGAAAATCAGCAAAAAAAGCCTATGAATGCCGAATCTGTTACATCCACAAGCCTCTCGGATGGTGTAAGACGAGCGCTCGAAATATCGCTCAGGGGCACCGACGAACTGCTGCCGCAGGATGAATGGGTGCGCAAGCTGCAGCGCTCGGAAGCCACTGGAACGCCGCTGCGCATCAAGTTCGGACTGGATCCGACGGCTCCCGACATCCATCTCGGGCACACCGTGGTCTTCAACAAGCTACGCCAGCTGCAGGACCTGGGCCACACAGTGATTCCCCTGATCGGGGATTTTACGACCACCATCGGCGACCCTTCCGGGCGAAACAGCACGCGGCCGCCGCTGACGCGGGAGCAGATCGAGGCCAATGCGACCACCTATTTCGACCAGCTGCGCCTCGTGCTGAACGTGGATCGTGCAGAAGTTCGCTACAACTCCGAGTGGAGCGACCCGCTGGGCGCCCGCGGCATGATCCAGCTCGCCGCCAAGTACACCGTGGCGCGGATGATGGAGCGCGACGACTTCAACAAGCGCTTCAAGTCCGGCCAGTCGATCTCGGTGCACGAATTCCTGTACCCGCTGATGCAGGGCTACGACTCGGTGGCCTTGAAGAGCGACCTTGAGCTGGGTGGCACAGACCAAAAATTCAATCTGCTCGTCGGCCGCCATCTCCAGCAGGAATACGGCCAAGAACCGCAGTGCATACTCACTATGCCGCTGCTGGAGGGGCTCGATGGCATCGAGAAGATGTCCAAGAGCAAGAACAACTACATCGGCATCAGCGAAGACGCCAACACCATGTTCGCCAAGGTGCTGTCGATTTCCGACGAGCTGATGTGGCGCTGGTACATGCTGCTGAGCTTCCAGTCGCTCGCGCAGATCGAGGCGCTCAAGGCCGAGATCGCGGCCGGCCGCAACCCCAAGGATGCGAAGGTGGCGCTGGCCAAGGAAATCACCGCGCGCTTCCACAGCGCGGCGGCGGCCGAGGCGGCGGAACAGGATTTCATCAACCGCAGCAAGGGCGGCGTGCCCGACGAGATTCCCGAGCTGTCGCTGGGCGGGGCTCCGCTGGGCATCGCGCAGCTGCTCAAGCAGGCCGGGCTCGCGCCTTCGGCCTCCGAAGGCAGCCGGCTGATCGACGGCGGCGGCGTGCGCGTCGACTCTGTGGTGATCAGCGACAAGGCGCTCAAGCTGCCCGCGGGCAGCTATGTGGTGCAGGTCGGCAAGCGCAAGTTCGCGCGCGTGACTCTCAGCTGAGGGAGCCGGTCGAGGGCGGTGGGCGCCGCGCGCCTCGCCGTCAGCGGACTTCGATGGTGACGCGCCGGTTGCGCGGCTCGTCCACCTCGTCGGGGGTGGGTACCGCGAGCTCGCGCTCGCCGCGGCCCACGGCCTCGATGCGCTGGGCGGGGAACTGCCGCTCCACGAAAAGCTGCACCACTTCCTGCGCCCGCCGCTGCGAAAGCATGTCGTTCTGCTCGAGCGCGCCCTTGGTGTCGGTGTGCCCGGTCACCACGATGTCGCTGCCGCTGCGGGTTTGCGCGGCAATCAGCGCTTCGTTCATGACCTGCTGCGACGCAGGCGTGAGCGTGGTGCCGCCCACCTCGAAATACACCGTGTAGCGCTGTGGCGCGGGCGGCCGCATGTCGAACAGGACCTTGTGGTCCGCCTGCACCTTGGCGGGGTCGGCCTGGTCGACCACCGGCGCGCCGGAAGCGCCGACCGCGGCAGTTGCACGCTGGTAGGGCCTGGAAAGAACCTCCTCGCCATCCTTTGCGCGCACGATCACGGCAGAAGGCTTGTCATCCGCCTGGGGCAGCAGCACCACGCGGGTGCCCGGCGTCGAACATGCGGCAAGCAGCGCGGTGGCCAGCACGGCAGTGAAAAGAAAGGCCCGGTCCGTCGTCATCTTCCTCATGGCTGGCCGTCGGTCTGCACGATGAAGTCGGTTCCGCGAATGCCGATGGTGGCGGTTTGCGTCTCCACCCGTATCGCGTCGGGATTGGTCTTGCCGATCAGGCCGGTGATCATGCGCATGGAGCCTCGCAGCAGCGAGACCAGCACGCCGCCTTCGTGCGTGGTGGCGTTGAAATGGAATTCCTTCAGGTCCAGCCGCGACGAAGGCCCGACCACCAGTGTCGTGTCGTCGCGCAAGACCACGGAAGCGGAAGAGTCGGGGCCGGTCAGGATGCGGTCCACGGCGGCCAGCGGGTCGCCGGCGTTGGCCGCGCGGGGCGTGCCGGCGGTGCTGAGCAGCTGCACGTTGCCCCGCACCGATTTCACGAACCCTGCCTGTGGTTCTGCGGAGGGCATGGAGCCTGCAGGACGCGCAGGCGTCTGCGTCTGAGCCAACGCCGCTGCGCCCCAGAAGGCGAAGCCTCCCACGGCGATCAGGAATTTTTTCATCATCGTTCTTCTGCGAATGTCTCGCGGTGCCACAAATATTAAATACATAGAGTCGGCGGATGGAGGCCGCGCTCGATAATTCGATCGCGGATGCGGACCTTTGCCGCATTCTTGCCGACTTTTATCGCCTACGCCTTCCCCGCATGACTTTCACGCCCAAGACGCTGCTTCGTGTTTCCGTGGCGGTTGCGCTCGTTACCATCCTGCTCAAGGGCCTGGCGGGCTACGTGACCAACTCGATGGGCCTGATCTCCGATGCGATGGAGTCCTTCGTCAACCTTGCCAGCGCGATGTTCGCACTGGGAATGGTGACCATCGCCTCGCGGCCGGCCGATGAAGACCATCCCTACGGCCACCACAAGGCCGAATATTTCTCTTCGGGCTTCGAAGGCATCCTGATCGTCGGCGCGGCGGTCGCGATCCTCTGGGTCTCGGTGCAGCGGCTGCTTTCGCCGCAGCCGCTGGAGCAGCTGGGCTGGGGGCTCGGGCTGTCGGTGGTCAGCTCGGGCTTCAACGCAGCCCTGGCTTTTGCGTTGTTCCGCGCCGCGCGAACGCATCGCTCGATTGCGCTCGAAGCCGATGCGCGGCATCTGATGACCGACGTGTGGACCTCGGCCGGGGTGGTGGTGGGCATCGTGGCGGTGCATTTCAGCGGCTGGCTCTGGCTCGATCCGGTGCTGGCCATTGGCGTGGCGCTCAACATCGTGCGTGAAGGCGTCAGGCTGGTGTGGCGCTCGTCGCAGGGGCTGATGGACGAGGCTCTCGACCCCGAGACCATTGCCACGCTGCGCGCCACGCTCGACCAGTTCGCCGCACGCATGCCGGAAGGCACGCGCATGCGCTTCGACGACATGGTGACGCGGCGCGCGGGCCAGCGCCGCTTTGCCGACCTGCACATGCATGTGCCCGGCGAGTGGACGCTGCAGCATGCCGCCGCGATGCGCGACGAATTGGAACAGGCGCTGATGGACGCCGTGCCGGGCCTGCGCGTGACCATACAGCTGCTGCCCCTGGGCATGGAAGCACGCGGCCCGCGCATCGAGGAAGAAGCCGCATGAAGGCCATCGTCCAGCGCGTGGCCAGTGCGCGCGTCGACATCGCAGGGCAGACCGTCGGCGCGATCGGCGCCGGCCTGCTCGTGCTGCTGTGCGCCGAGCGCGGCGACGCCGATGCAATGGCGGACCGCATGCTTGCCAAGCTCCTGAAGCTGCGCATTTTTTCCGACGAAGCGGGCAAGATGAACCGCAGCGTGCAGGACATCGGCGGCGGCCTGCTGGTGGTGAGCCAGTTCACGCTCGCCGCCGACGTGAGCGGCGGCAACCGGCCCAGCTTCACGCAGGCGGCGGCGCCCGACGAGGGGCGGCGGCTCTACGACTATTTCGTGGACCGGGCCCGTGCCGCGCATCCGGTGGTGGCCACCGGCGAGTTCGGCGCCGACATGCAGGTGCATCTGGTCAACGACGGGCCGGTCACCATCCCGCTGCAGATGGCGTAACGCGGCTGCGCGCGGGCCTCACCGGCCGTACGGATTGCGGATGCCGAGGCCGGCGAGGATCTCGATTTCGCGCGCTTCCATGGCCTCGGCGTCGGCCTCGCCGGTCTCGTGGTCCCAGCCCTGCGCATGCAGCGTGCCGTGAACCAGCAGGTGCGCATAGTGCGCGGCCAGGGTGTTGCGCTGCTCCTTCGCCTCGCTCGCGACCACCGGCGCGCACAGCACCAGGTCGGCCATCACCATCGGGCTCTGGGTGTAGTCGAAGGTCAGCACGTTGGTGGCGTAGTCCTTGCCGCGGAACTCGCGGTTCAGGCGCTGGCCTTCCTCGGCATCGACGATGCGCACCGTGATCTCCGCGTCGATCTCGAGTGCATGGCGGATCCAGCGCGCGACGCTGTGGCGCGGCAGCGCGGCGCGGTGCCGTTCGACGCCCTTGAAGCGCGCGAACTGCAGCGAAAGGGACAGTGCGGGCAATGCCATCTCAATGCGCTCCGCTGCGCTTGCGCTGCCCGTCGTAGGCATCGACGATCTTGGCCACCAGCGGATGGCGCACCACGTCGGCGCTGGTGAAGTGCGTGATCGAGATGCCGTTCACGCGCCTGAGCACGCGCTCAGCATCGATGAGGCCGCTCAGCTGCTGCTTGGGCAGGTCGATCTGGCTCACGTCGCCCGTCACCACCGCCTTGGCGCCGAAGCCGATGCGCGTGAGGAACATCTTCATCTGCTCGACCGTGGTGTTCTGCGCTTCGTCGAGGATGACGAAGGCATTGTTCAGCGTGCGTCCGCGCATGAAGGCCAGCGGCGCAATCTCGAGCGCATTGCGCTCGAAGGCTTTCTGCACCTTCTCGTAGCCCATCAGGTCGTAGAGCGCGTCGTACAGCGGGCGCAGGTAGGGGTCGACCTTCTGCGTCAGGTCGCCCGGGAGGAAGCCGAGCCGCTCGCCGGCTTCCACCGCCGGGCGCGTGAGCACGATGCGCTGCACCGCGGCACGCTCCAGCGCATCGACCGCGCAGGCCACCGCGAGGTAGGTCTTGCCGGTGCCGGCCGGGCCGATGCCGAAGGTGATGTCGTGCTTGGCGATGTTGTCGAGGTACAGCGCCTGCGTGGGTGTGCGCGCGCGCAGGTCGGCGCGGCGGGTGACGAGCATGGCCGAGTCCTCGTCGCTCATCGAGCCGTCGCCCGCGAGCGTGAGCTGCACCACGGCCGGATCGATCGGGCGCTGCGCGATCTCGTAGAGCGCCTGCAGCACGTCCATCGCGCGCTGCGCGGCGGCCTTGGGGCCGTCGACCTTGAACTGCTCGTGGCGGTGAGCGATCTTCACGCCCAGGGCCTCCTCGATGCGGCGCAGGTGCGCGTCCAGCGGGCCGCACAGGTGGCCCAGGCGCGAGTTGTTGGGAGGAGCAAAGGTGTGTCGCAGAATCACGCGGTATCCATTTCCATCTTTTTGGCAGCCCTATGCAAGACCAGCCATGCTCGAAAAAACGCAATCCAAAGCGGGGAACACCGCGGAACCGGCTTTGCCGGGCCGCCGGTGTTGCCCCCTTAAGGGGGGAGGCGGCTACACGAAGTGAGCAAGCAACGGGGGTGGGCCAATGATAGGCAAACTCACCGGCGTATTGGCCGAGCGCAACCCACCGCAGGTGGTGGTGGACTGCAATGGCGTCGGTTACGAGGTCGATGTGCCGATGAGCACGTTCTACAACCTGCCCGGCACCGGAGAGCGCGTTTCGCTGCTCACGCACTTCGTGGTGCGCGAGGACGCGCAGATTCTCTACGGTTTTGGCACCGCCGAGGAGCGTGCGGCCTTTCGGCAACTCATCAAGATCACCGGCGTGGGGCCGCGCACCGCGCTCGGCCTGCTGTCTGGCATGAGCGTGGGCGAGCTGTCGCAGGCGATCACGACGCAGGAACTGGGCCGGCTCGTGAAGATCCCGGGCATCGGCAAGAAGACCGCCGAGCGGCTGCTGCTCGAACTCAAGGGCAAGCTGGGCGCCGACATCGGCCTGCCTGCGCATGCGGCCACCGACGCGCAGGCCGACATCCTGCAGGCGCTGGTCGCGCTGGGCTACAGCGACAAGGAAGCCGCGCTGGCGCTCAAGGCGCTGCCCCAGGACGCGACGGTGAGCGAAGGGATCAAGCTGGCGCTGAAGGCGCTGGCGAAGTAGGGCGAACGCACGGGACGGTCCATGCCCAATTGCGATTTTTATGCGACGAAGGAAGACCACGGGGGCCTGCTCTCGTGGCTTTTTGCGGAAGAGAGCTGCGACGTCCATGAACTCGCGTCCGACTTCGAGCAGCCGTTGAAACGGTTTCGCTCCGCAGCGGAGGTGCTGGCGCAATTCGAGCGGAGCTACTCCAACGGCAGAAAGTGGCGTTCGGTGCATCTGCAGCTGTATGTGCGCGGCGCGGGTCCTGCCTTCAAGCCCCGTCGTGTGGAACTGGACCCGGTAGCTTGCGGCGGCGCTACCTTCCGCTACAACGCGGACGGATGGGGCCTGGTGCAGCTTTACCTGGGCTCGGCTTCCGCGGGTGACGTGCGCCTGGAAGACTCGCACACCAACCACAACTCGCTCAAGCGTGCGCAATTGTGGTCGGACACAGCGGAGGGTCTGGCCGAGGTCGAGGCCTGGGACTTCGCAAAGATCACGTCCTTCTCATCCAGACTCAATCGCGAGATCCGAAAACGCGGTGTTGCCAAGGTCGGTAGCCGGACCGTGTTGCCGGGCGCGCTGAAGCTGTGGGACATCGGCGTGGCAATGGGGCCGTACAAGCCCGGCGAGTACACGCTCCAGCGAGCGGTTACGTAGCGTCCGCGGCGGTCCTCAGGGGTGGATTTTCTCGCCCTTGGCCAGCATTTCCACGAACTGCGCAATGCGCTTCGCCCGTGTCTCGGGCTTCTTCGCGCCCTGCGTGCGGAACAGCACCGCGTAGCGGTTGCGCGAATCGAGCTTGGCGAAGAAGGCCGCCGCCTTGCGGTTGGCATCGAGCGCGGCCTGCAGGTCGGGCGGCACGGTGGCGACGCTCTGGGCGTCGTAGGCCGCATCCCAGCGGCCGTCGGCGCGGGCGCGCTCCACTTCGGCCAGGCCGGCGGGCTGCATGCGGCCTTCCTCGATCAGCTTCAGGGCCTTGTCGCGATTGATCTTCGACCAGGTGCTGCGAGGCGTGCGCGGGGTGAAGCGCTGCAGGAAATACTGCTCGCCGTCGCCCTTGCGCTGCCCGTCGATCCAGCCGTAGCACAGCGCCACCTCGAGCGCCGCGGGGTGGTCGATCGAGGCGATGCCGCTGGCCTTCTTGGCCATGCGGATCCACACGCCGGCGGCGGTCGCATGGTGGCGCTTGAGCCAGCGTTCCCATGCGGCGGCGCTGGTGCATTCGATGGGCGTGTCGTGTGGAACGCGTTTGGTCGTGCTCATGGCACCCACCAGTAGCGCAATGCATGGAAGTAGATCGGCGCCGCGAAGATCACCGAGTCGAGCCGGTCGAGCATGCCGCCATGGCCTTCGATCATCGAGCCCCAGTCCTTCACGCCGCGGTCGCGCTTGATGGCCGACATCACGAGCCCGCCAAAAAAGCCCATGAGGCAGATGGTGAGCGCCATCAACGCGGCCTGCCACGGGTTGAAAGGCGTGGCCCAGTAGAGCGCCGCGCCCAGCGCGGTGGCGCTGGCCACGCCGCCGACCAGGCCTTCCCAGGTCTTGGAAGGCGAGAGCTCGGGCGCGACCTTGCGCCGGCCGAAGAGCTTGCCCCACACGTACTGCAGCACGTCGCTGCCCTGCACCACGATCACGAGGAAGGCGATCAGCAGCAGGTTGCGGCCTTCGAAGCCGGGGATCTGCAGCGTAAGCAGCGCGGGCACGTGGCTGATGCAGAACACGCAGACCATCAGGCCCCACTGGATCTTGGAGGTGCGCTCCAGGAAGCGCTGCGTGTCGCCGCCCGCGGCCGCGAGAATCGGCAGCACCAGAAAGGCGTAGACCGGGATGAAGATCGAATAGAGCCCGTACCAGTCGATCCACACCAGGAAATACTGCACCGGCAGCCCGATGTAGAAAGCCGCCGCAATCGCATGATGGTCGCCGCGCCGCGTGTAGGCCAGGCTGATGAACTCGCGCAGCGCATAGAACGAGATCAGGTAGAACAGCACGATCACGCCGCCCTTGCCGAACGCGAAGGCCAGGCCGATCACCGCCACCATCACCCACCATGCGTTGACGCGCGCATTGAGGTTGTCGATCACCGAGTTCGGCTGCCCCGCAGCCACGCGCCACTTGAGCAGCGCGCCGATGGCCGAGGCGAGGAGCAGCACGCCGGCCACGCCGCCGAACAATTGCAGCGTGGTCTGGGTGAAAGCGGAGATGTTCATGGCGATGCTGCTGCTTTTTCTTGTTCGGGCAGGCGGTCGTACTCGGGCCGCAGCTCGAGCATGGCGGCGCGCGCGCGGGCGATGAAGGCATTCTTGTCTTCGCCTTCTTCGAGCTGGATCGGCGCGCCGTAGCGCACCGTGCAGGCCAGCGGAATCGGCACCAGCGTGCCCTTGGGCAGCACGCGCTTGAGGTTCTCGATCCACACCGGCACCAGCCGCACATTGGGGCAGGCGCGCGCCAGGTGATAGAGGCCGCTCTTGAGCGGCAGCAGGATCTCGTCGCCGGTGTTGCGCGTGCCCTCGGGGAACATGATGAGCGAATCGCCGCCGTCCAGCGCCTCCTTCATCTGCTCGACCGGGTTGCCGCCCTGGCCCGAGCCGTCGCGCCGGATCATGAGTGCGTTGAACACGTCGGCGCCGATGAACTGGCGCACCTTGGACGCCATCCAGTAGTCCTGCCCGGCCACCGGCCGAGTGAGCGCGCGCAGGTCGGGCGGCAGCGTGGCCCACAGCAGCACGAAGTCGCCGTGGCTCGTGTGGTTGGCGAAGTAGAGCGTCTGCTCGGCCTTGGGCGTGGTGCCGCTCCAGATGGCGCGCACGCCGGTCAGGAGGCCGGCCGCGCCGATGATCAGCTTGCCCGCGACCACGGCGAGCGCGCGGCGCAGCACCGTGCTCCCGGGACGGAGGTCTTTGTTGTCGTCTTGTTCGGTCAAGAGAGATCCTGTGTCATCAAGGCAAGAAGAAACATCGCGCTCTGGCAGGCGACCACGATGGCATGCCGCTGCAGGAGCTGGCGGGTGCCCTGCACACGGTCCTCGAGCGGGCGCAGCGCCTTCGATGCCTCTGCATTGCGAAGCCCGAGCCGGCCGAGCGCGGTGTCGAGCACGTCCAGCGATGCGATGGCGCCGCGCGCCAGGTCGGCGAACAGCGCCTGGTCGAAGCGCAGCCTGAACGCGAAATAGCGCTCGAGCGCACCCAGCACCAGCACCGCGCCAAACCCCATGGCGGCCGTGCTCGACAGCGAGCGCAGCGTGAGCGCGAGCACCAGCGCCGCAATGCACGTGAGCGCGAAGCCCCACACCGCCAGCACCGCCGCAGCGCGCAGCAGTGCGGCCAGCGAGGCGCAGGTGGCGCGTTCGCTGTCAGTCATGGGGCGGTGCTCCCGGAGCGGCGGTGCCCAATGGCTCGAGCGAAATCCGCCACGCCGGCCGCAGCACGATCTGCGGACGCGCAAGCCGCACGGCATCCTCGGCCTGCGCCAGTCCGCCCACCACGCCGTAGCGGCCCAGCCAGGCGATCACGGCGGCGGCGCTGCGCGAAAAGCCCAGCGCGCAGCACACCCACACGGCCGCGCCGTCGGCATTGCGGCGCTGCCCTTCGATGACCGCGGCCGCGCGCTGCAGCCGCACGGTCGGCGGCACGGTGAGGTCGAGCATCGGCACGCAGCGCGCATGCGGCACGCCGGTCGGCATCTGCAGTTCAGCGCACAGGCTCACCAGCCGGGGCCGGCCGGCGGCGATCCATTCGGCGCGCGTGGGCCGCCGCCCGAGCAGCAGGCCCGGCACCACTTCGACGAAAGCCGGCAGCCTGCGCGTCCAGAGCCATGCGTTGACGGCCGCGCCGAGCCGATAGGGCGCAAGCAGCCAGCGCGCCGCACAGCCCATGCGGCCTTGGCCGTTCATCTGGAAGCCGCGGGCGCCAAAGCCGACGTAGTTGAGCGCCACCAGCGCCAGCGAGGCCGAAGGCCACGCAAGCCACAGCGCAACACCGCCCAGCTGCATGGCCACCGCGAGGAACAGCGCGGCGCCCACGGCGTAGAAGCCCGCGAGCTTCCAGCGCTGCGCATCGTGCGTGCACTGCCAGGCGCGCGGCATCGAAACGGTGCGCTCCAGCGGCCACAGCCACACGCAGAACAGTCCGAGCAGCGCGCCGGTCGGAATGTCGATGAAGTGGTGCTGCCAGGTCGTGAGCACCGAGGCGCAGATCGCGAACGCCCACACATGCAGCACCAGCCTGGCCCACGCGGCGCGCAGGAACTGGCGGTACCAGTCCCACAGGATCACCGCCAGCGCGATGTGCAGCGACGGCGCCTGGTTGTAGGGCTGGTCGAAGCCGCGCAGCGCGTTGAACAGGAAGGCCGGCGCGCCCTCGACCGCCGGCTGCCCGAAGCTGAAATGCAGCGGCCAGATGACGAAGCAGGTGCAGGCGATGAGCGTTGCGCTCACGAGCCGCAGCGCATGCCGGTCGAGCGTGTGCCTGCTGCGTGCCAGAAAGAGCGAGAGCGCGTAGAAGACGTTGATCGTCCAGTACGGAAAGATCGTCCAGGCCCAGAACGGCAGCTGCCGCTCCCACTCGAAGGCCATCGAGGGTACCTGCGCGCGCGTGGTGGCCCACCAATTGGCCAGGCCATAGGTCGCATAGAACAGCGGCCCCAGGAACACCAGCCAGGCGGCGGCGCGCTTCCAGGGCCGTTGTGCGAGCCGGGGTTTCATTTGGCGCGCAGCCTCGGGCTCACCCGACCCTCACCGCGAGCGAGACGGTGAAGATGCCCCACTCGTCGATGCGCTGGTCGATCTTGCGGAAGCCCGCTTCTTCCACCAGCTGGTCCATCTCGGCCTGCGTGCGGCGGCGCATCACCCAGGCTTCGCCCTGGCGGTGGCTGGTGAGCGCGCGCGCGATCATCTCGAGCTGCGGATGCCAGGGCTGGCCGGTATAGACCAGATAGCCGCGGTCTTCCACCGCATCGCCCACGCCTGCGAGCGAGCGCCGCACCATTTCGTTGTCGGGGAACAGCTCGTAGAGGCCCGACACCACCGCGAGCGTGGGCCGCGGCGTCACGGTGGCCAGGCTGATGCGGTCGAAGGCGTCGGCTTGCACGAACTGCGCCACGTCTTCCAGGCCCTTCTCGGCAATCAGCGCGCGGCCGTCGCGCACGTTGATGTCGCTGTAGTCGCGCAGCAGGATCGAGCTGGCCTTGACGGGGCTCGAAAGCACCGCGTCGAGCACGTAGCGGCCATGGCCGGCCGCGATGTCGATCACGCGCACTTCGCGGTGCATCTCGGCCAGGCGCTCCATGGCGATGCGGATCAGCTCCTCGACATGGATCTTGCGCTGCCGGATGCCGCGCCAGCCGATCGAGTTCAGGTAGGTCTTGTCGACGGAGCGGCCCAGCGCACCCTTGCCCTTCGGCTCGTTGCGGTAGACGTAGTCGAGCGTGCTGCCCGAATCGAAGCCGGTGTCGTGCCCGAGCTTCACGCCGCGCGAGAGCACACCGCCCAGGCGCAGGCTGGCGCGCGTCATGCCCCAGTAGGCGCCGCGCAGCGAGAGCGGTGCCAGCGGCTCGGCCAGCGCACGCGACTCGTCGGCGGTGTTGCCATTCAGGTGCGCGGCGCGCAGGTCGACCGGCGCGGGCGGCTGCTCGAACAGCTGCAGGATGAATTCGCGGATCGCCTGCACCGCCGGCGCGCGGTCCTTCTCGCCCAGCGTGTCGTGGAAGAAGCCCGGCAGCTCGAGCTTGGTTTTGACGGTGCTGCCCAGCCGCTCGAAGAACTGGTGCTGCGGCTTGCGGTGCACCACCCAGTCCGACCCCGAGATGAGCAGCTGCACCGGCAGCGTGATGGCGTTGGCGTCGGCCACCACGCGGTCGGCCGCTTCATACAGGCCGAGCAGGATGTTGACCGCGATCGGCCGCGAGATCAGCGGATCGCTCTCGTAGCTTGCGATGCGCTCGGGGTCGTGCGTGAGGAACTTCGCCTTCACATAGCTGTTGACGAAGAACAGGCCGCGCAGCTTGTGCATCAGCGCGAGGCCGGCGCGCGCAAAGGGCACGTAGAGCTTCACCTTGAAGGCCGGCGAGGCCAGCGTAAGCCCGCGCACCTTGGGCGCATAGTCGTGCGCCCAGGTAGAAACCAGCACGGCCCCCACGCTCTGCGCAATCACGTGGATGTCGTGCTCCGCGACGCCGTGCGCGCTGCCGATGTGCTGGACGAAGGTCTGCACGTCGCGCACCGACGTGGCAAAGCTCGGGCTGTAGCCGCGCTGGCCCGGCGAGCGGCCGTGGCCGCGCGCGTCCCACGCGAAGAAGTCGAAGTCGGGCAGGCCGAGTTCGTCGACCAGGTGCGCCATGCGCGCGCCGTGCTCGTGGCCGCGGTGGAACAGCACGATGGCGCCGCGCCGTGCGGCGCCGGTGGCCGGCCAGTGCCGGTAGAAGAGCGATTCGCCGTCGTGCGTGCGGAACTGGCGTTCCTGCGGAATGCGTTGTGGATGGGTGCTTGTATCGGTCATCGGATCCCTGTCGCTATTTATGTTTGTTCGTCGTGGGTCTACGCTGCCTCGGCCAGCGCGCGGCGAACGCGGTTGACCACCGTCCAGGCTACGAGCACCGCGGCCAGGGGCATCAGCCATGCCGCCCAGCCCGGCAGCGGCCAGCCCAGCGCCACATAGAGGCCGAGCGCGCCGAACACGAAGGCGCGGTCGCTCTTGCCCAGCGGCCCGTCGTAGCGGCGCGAGGCACCCACCATGGGGCCCAGCGCGCCCGCGAATTCGCTCAAGCCCGCGAGCACGATCACCGTGCCGACCCAGAACGGGCTGAACGGCTGCACCAGCGCAAACGGCAGGTACAGCGCGGCGTCGGACACCACGTCGGTCAGTTCGTTGAGGAAGGCGCCCAGCCTGCTTTGCTGCCCATGCTCGCGCGCCAGCATGCCGTCGATGGCATTGAACGCCATGCGCACGAACATCCACGCCGGAATGAGCCCGAAGGCGGCCAGCGACGGCGCCGCAAAGAAAAGCCAGAGCCCGAGGGCGACCGAAACCACGCACGCGGCCAGCGTGACCTGGTTCGCGGTGACGCCCAAGGCATGCAGGCGCCCCACGAGCGGCCGCAGCAGGCCCTGGAACCGGGGTTTCAGTTCGTAGATCGACACGTGCCGGCTTCCCCTCGCTTGTTATATGGCCGAAGCATTCTGCCAGTGTGGCAGGCACTAAACTTGCGCTCGAAGCCCCTCATTCCATGACCATCCAGACCGACGATTTCGCCCCTGCCCCGCCCCGCGTGGTGTCCGCCGCCCCCGCTTCGCCCCAGGAAGAGGCCATCGAGCGGGCGCTGCGCCCCAAGCTGCTGGACGAATACGTCGGCCAGGCCAAGGTGCGCGAGCAGCTCGAGATCTTCATCGGCGCGGCGCGCAAGCGCAAGGAAGCGCTCGACCATGTGCTGCTGTTCGGCCCGCCGGGCCTCGGCAAGACCACGCTGTCGCACATCATCGCGGCCGAGCTGGGCGTGAACCTGCGCCAGACCTCCGGGCCGGTGCTCGAGAAGCCCAAGGACCTGGCGGCGCTCCTGACCAACCTGGAGCCCAACGATGTGCTCTTCATCGACGAAATCCATCGCCTGAGCCCGGTGGTCGAGGAAATTCTCTACCCCGCGCTGGAGGACTACCAGATCGACATCATGATCGGTGAGGGCCCCGCGGCGCGCAGCATCAAGCTCGACCTGCAGCCCTTCACGCTGGTGGGCGCCACCACCCGCGCCGGCATGCTCACCAACCCGCTGCGCGACCGCTTCGGCATCGTGGCGCGGCTGGAGTTCTACACACCGGAAGAACTCGCGCTCATCGTGCGGCGCAGCGCCGGCCTGCTCAAGGTGGAAACCGACACGGCCGGCGGCTTCGAGATCGCGCGCCGTTCGCGCGGCACGCCCCGCATCGCCAACCGCCTGCTGCGGCGCGTGCGCGACTACGCCGAGGTGAAGGGCGACGGCCGCATCACCGAAGAGATCGCGCACAAGGCGCTCGCCATGCTCGACGTCGATCCGCAGGGCTTCGACCTGATGGACCGCAAGCTGCTCGAGGCCGTGATCCACCGCTTCGACGGCGGGCCCGTGGGCCTGGACAACGTGGCGGCGAGCATCGGCGAAGAACGGGACACCATCGAGGACGTGATCGAGCCCTACCTCATCCAGCAGGGCTACCTGCAGCGCACGCCGCGCGGACGCATCGCCACGCTGGCGGCCTACCGCCACCTGGGCGTAACGCCGCCTTCGAGCCGCTCCGACGGACAGGACCTATTCGGAATCTGACAACCCATGCATACCCATGACCTGAGTGCCTGGCAGCACGACCATCATTTCGGCGCAGGCAACGAATCGGCCGAGCGCAGCACCCGCCTCGTGATGTGGATCACCCTTGCCGCGATGGTGGTCGAGATCGGCGCCGGCTGGTGGTTCAACTCCATGGCGCTGCTGGCCGACGGCTGGCACATGAGCTCGCATGCGCTGGCCATCGGCCTGAGCGCCTTCGCCTATGCGGCGGCGCGGCGCTATGCGCGCGATCCGCGCTTTGCCTTCGGCACCTGGAAGATCGAGGTGCTGGGCGGCTTTGCGAGTGCGCTGATGCTGCTCGGCGTTGCGGCGCTGATGGTGGTGGGCTCGATCGAGCGGCTGCTCTCGCCCTCGGTCATCCACTACCGCGAAGCCGTGGCGGTGGCTGTGCTCGGTCTGGTGGTCAACCTGGTCTGCGCGCGGCTGCTGGGGTCGGCGCACCATCACGGGCATGGGCACGACCACGGCCATGCGCACCATCACCACGACGATCATGGGCACGCGCACGGCCACGACCTGAACCTGCGCTCTGCCTACCTGCACGTGGTGGCCGATGCCGCCACCTCGGTGCTGGCCATCGGTGCGTTGCTCGGCGGCTGGTTCTTCGGCTGGTCCTGGCTCGACCCGGTGATGGGCATCGTCGGCGCGGTGCTGGTGGCCGTGTGGGCCAAGGGCCTGCTCAAGGAAACCGGCAAGGTGCTGCTCGACCGCGAGATGGACCATCCCGTGACGGCCGAGATCCGCGAAGGCGTGGAAACGATGCTGGCCGATTCGGAAACCCGCGTGGCCGACCTGCATGTGTGGCGCGTGGGCCGCGAAGCCTATGCCTGCGCACTCACGGTGGTGACGCACTCGCCCACGCTCACGGCCGACGAGGTGCGGGCCTGCTTCTCGATGCACGAGGAAATCCGCCACTCGACCGTGGAGGTCCAGCGCTGCGCGGACTGAGCCGGTCTTGCTCCTTCCCCCGGCAGGGGAGGGAGAAACGCGAAGTCAAACGCCCGGCCACACGTCACCGGAACGTCACGGCAACGCCATCATGCGGTCACGCGTTGGTGGGAGCCTACCCGTCCATGCAACGCGACGATGCTTTCCTGCGCGCATGGCGCGACACCGCGACCCGGGCTCCCGAGCCGGAGGACGACGATCTTGCGCGCCCGCCGCTGCGCTGTCGCACGCTCTGGATCTCCGACCTGCACCTGGGTACGCCCGGCTGCCAGGCCCGCGCGCTGCTCGACTTTCTCAAGCACACCGAGTGCGAGACGCTGTTCCTGGTCGGCGACATCATCGACGGCTGGCAGCTCAAGCGGAACTGGTACTGGCCGCAGGCGCACAACGATGTGATCCAGAAGCTGCTGCGCAAGGCGCGCAAGGGCACCCGCGTGATCTTCATTCCGGGCAACCATGACGAGTTCGCGCGCAAGTACCTGAACCACAATTTCGGCGGCATCGACGTGGCCGAGGAATGGATCCACGAAACAGCCGACGGCCGCAAGCTCTGGATCATCCACGGCGACCTGTTCGACGGCGTGATCCAGTGCGCCAAGTGGCTCGCGCACGTGGGCGATTCGCTCTACGAATTCACGCTCAAGCTCAACCGCCACCTCAACTCGCTGCGCGCGCGTATGGGGCTGCCGTACTGGTCGCTTTCCAAGTACCTCAAGGGCAAGGTGAAGCGCGCCGTGAGCTACGTGGGCGACTTCGAGAACGCCGTGGCGCGCGAGGCCCGCAAGCGCGGCGTGCAGGGCGTGGTCTGCGGCCACATCCACCACGCCGAGATGCGCGACATCGACGGCATCCTCTACTGCAACGACGGCGACTGGGTCGAGAGCCTGACGGCGCTGGCCGAGCATGCCGACGGCACGCTGGAGATCATCGACTGGGCGCAGCACATGCCGGTGCCGGCGAAAGCGGGCACGCAGAGCCAGCCCGTGGCGGCCTGAGCAGGCACTGCGATCGATCGGCCCCTCAGCGCCGCATCGTATCGAGCTGCGTCACGGGCGCGCTGTCATTGCCCCACGATCCGCGAATGAAGGTCAGCACCGCGGCCACGTCGCCTGCATCGAGTACCTGCCCGAACGGCGGCATGCCGTAGGGCCGCGGATTGCCTGCGGTGGAGGGCAGGTAGCCGCCGTGCGCGATCACCTGGATCAGGTTCGTCGTCTGCGCCATGTTCACGGCGCGGTTGCCCGCCAGCGGCGGAAAGGCGCCGGGCGCGCCCTGGCCCTGGTCGCCGTGGCAATAGGCGCATTGCTGGTCGTAGATCCTGGCGCCGCGAGCCATGGTGCCGGCATCGCGGCGCGCGGATGCGGCTGCCGTGCGAACGGGCGCCGCAGGTTGCGCCGGCACGCCGGGCAGGTCTTTGAGGTAGCTGGCCATCGCGGCCAGATCGGCCTCGCTCAGGTACTGCGTGCTGCGAAAGACCACGTCCGCCATCGGCCCCATGACCGAGCCGCGCGGCGCAACGCCGTTCTTGAGCAGCGCGACCACGTCGCCCGTCGGCCAATCGGCCACGCCGGCCTGGTGCGGGTCGGCAAGCGATGGCGCATACCAGTTCTCCACCGCGATCAGCCCGCCTGAGAGGCCCAGCTTCGCCTGCGTTGCGCCGAGCGCATCGCGGCTGCCGTGGCAGGCAATGCAATGGCCCAGTCCGCCGACCAGGTAGGCGCCGCGGTTCCATTCGGCTGGCTTGGCCGCGTTGGCCACGAAAGCCTCGGGCCTGAAGGAGAGCGCCCGCCAGACCGCGAGTGCGGCCTGCGTGTCGTAGGGAAAGCGCAGCCGATGCGCCAGGTTGGGCACGGGCGCGGGCGGCACGCTGCGCAGGTAGGCGTAGATGGCATCCGAATCTTCGCGCGTCACCTGCGTGAAGTTCGGGTACGGGAACGCGGGGTACAGCAGGCGGCCGTCCTTGCTGCGGCCGTTGTGCATCGCGCGCCAGAAGTGCGCGCTGCTCCAGCTGCCGATGCCGTTCTGCGCGTCGGGCGTGAGATTGCTCGAATACACGGTGCCGAAGGGCGTCTCGATCGGCAGCCCGCCGGCGTAGGGCTGGCCGCCGCGCGTGGTGTGGCAGCCGGCGCAGTTGCCGGCCAGCGCAAGGTAGCGCCCGCGCTCGATCAGCTGCGGCGTGGCGTTGAAGGCTTCGGCCTGTTCGGGCAGCGGGTCTTCGCCGCGCAGGTTCAGGGCGACGATGCCGCCGGCCGCGGCGCCCAGCAGCAGCACCAGAACCAGCAGCGTCCAGCCGAGGTGTCGCATCTTCATCGGCGCCTCACTTCGGCATGCCGCCGCAGCGCATCGGCAGTGCGGCGGGCAGCGAGGCGGCGGGCTTCGGATCGGCCGGCATCGGCTGCACCGCCAGCCAGCTGGCCACGGCATTGATGTCGGCGGTGGTCATGCGGCGGCCGATGTCGGCCATGCAGTCGGGCGCCAGCGCATGCCGCTCGCTGGTGAGCCAGGCGCCGAGTTGGGACGACACATAGAGGCGGGGTAGCCCGAGCAGCCCCGGAATGGCCGGTTGCACGCCGGTGAGCGCGGCGCCGTGGCATTGCACGCAGGCCGGAATGCGCCGTGCCGCATCGCCTTCGAGCGCCAGCTGGCGACCGCGCGCCAGCTGCGCGGATGATGCGTCGCTGGCGGGCGAGACGGGCGGGTAGGGCAGGTCCAGGCCCGCGAAGTACTCGGCCATTTCCATCAGGTAGGCGTCGGAGAGGTGCTGCACCATGTAGCTCATGTCGGCGTTGAAGCGCCGGCCGTCGCGAAAGCTCCGCAGCTGGTTGAACAGGTAGCTCGCGGGCTTGCCCGAGAGGCGCGGAAAGTAGCCGGCATTGGTGGTCGCGCCTTCGCGCCCATGGCAGGCGATGCAGGCGGCCACGCGCTGCTCGATGCCGTTGGCGGAAGAGGCGACCGGTGTGGCCGGTGTGGCAGGCGTCGCCGCCATGGCGAGGATGCCGTGGCCGAGCAGCAATGCGATTCCGGCGAACCGGTAGCGGACCTTCATGTGCCGGCCGCGAAGTGCGCCAGCGCCAGCAGCCCCGCAATGAGCAGCAGCACCGTGGCCAGCGCGACGCCGACAAGCGGCAGCAGCCCGACCTGTGCGGTGCGCCGGTCGGCATCCGCGCGGCGGCCGCCCAGCCCGATGAAACTCCAGAGAACCGCGCGTACCGCGCGCATGAGATTGGACATGCACCGACTGTGCCGCAAGCGCAGCCAAAAAAACAGACGCAGATCCGAACCAAATCACCGGTGCAGATAAAGTCCCCCCTCGAATGAAGACCGCCCTGCCATGAAGCGCTACGAAGCCCTTGCCGCCGACATCGAGGCGTCGATCCGCCACGGCACGCTGAAGACCGGCGACCGCCTGCCCTCGGTGCGGCACACCGGCGAGAGCCGGGGCGTGAGCGCATCCACCGTGTTCCAGGCGTACTACCTGCTGGAGGCGCGCGGCCTGGTGCGCGCGCGGGACCGCTCGGGCTACTACGTCACCGGCGGTGGGCTGCGCGATGCGCCGCCCGAGGCCAACCTCACCTCGCGTCCGGCCGAGGGCCCCAGGTCGCTCGACGTGAGCGACCAGGTGTTCGACATCCTCGAGGCCAGCATGTCGCGCAAGGTGGTTCCCTTCGGCTCGGCGTTTCCGAGCCCGCTGCTGTTTCCGCTCGCGCGGCTGGGCCAGTTCATGGCCGCGAGCGCCAAGTCGCTCGACCCGTGGAGCACCGTGGACGACCTCACGCCCGGCAGCGCGGCCCTGCGCCGGCAGATTGCGCTGCGCTACCTGGGCGACGGCATGCAGGTGGCGGCCGACGAGATCGTCGTCACCAACGGTGCGCTGGAGGCGCTCAACCTGTGCCTCGCGGCGGTCACGCGCCCGGGCGATTCGGTGATCGTCGAATCGCCCACCTTCTATGCGGCCCTGCAGGCGCTGGAGCGCATGGGCCTGCGTGCGATCGAGGTGCCGACGCATCCCGGCGAAGGCATCGACCTGGGGGCGCTGGAGCTTGCCATTGCAGCCCACCATCCCAAGGCCTGCTGGCTGATGACCACGTTCCAGAACCCGCTCGGCAGCCTGATGCCCGACGCGAAGAAGAAGGCGCTGGTGGAACTGCTCGCACGGCATGCGCTGCCGCTGATCGAGGACGACGTGTACGCCGAGCTCTACTTCGGCGACCGGCGCCCACCGCCGGCCAAGGCCTTCGACACGCAGGGCCTGGTGCTGCATTGCTCGTCGTTCTCGAAGTGCCTCGCGCCGGGCTACCGCATCGGATGGGCATCGGCCGGACGCTTCGCGCGCAACGTGGCGCGGCTGAAGCTGACGACCACGCTCAGCACCTCGGTGCCCGCGCAGCTCGCGCTGGCAAGCTACCTGGAAAAAGGCGGCCTCGACAAGCACCTGCGCAAGCTGCGCCAGGTCCTGGCCGTGCAGCAGGCGAGCTTTGCGCAGGCCGTGGGTCACTACTTTCCCGAGGGCACGCGCGCCACGCGGCCGCTGGGCGGCTACTTCATGTGGGTCGAACTGCCGGCGCAGGTCGATGCGCTCGAGATCCATCGCAAGGCGCTGGAACTCGGCATCAGCGTGGCGCCCGGGCCGATCTTCTCGGCCACGCGCAGCTTCGCGCACTGCCTGCGCCTGAACTACGGGCATGCCTGGGATGCGCACAGCGAAAAGGCGATGCAGACGCTGGGGCAATTGGTGGCAGCGGCCGCGGCAGGCAGCCCGCCGCGCGAGAAAATCGTGGTGTCGTGACCTTCGATCTTTTCTCCGATGCCCTTGAAGACGCCGCGTTGCCGCGCGGCAAGGAGGTGATCGGCCCCGGCGCATTCGTGCTGCGCGGGTTCGCGCTGCCCTATGTCGACGAACTGCTGTCCGGCCTGCACGAGGTCGAGCAGCACGCCGCCTTCCGCCACCTGGTGACCCCCGGCGGCTTGACGATGTCGGTCGCGATGACCAACTGCGGGCGGCTCGGCTGGATCTCGGACCGGCGCGGCTATCGCTATGGCGAGCACGATCCTGAAACAGGCCTGCCCTGGCCAGCGATGCCGGCGGCCTTTGCGAGCCTGGCCGAGGCGTCGGCCACCGAGTCCGGGTTTGCGGGCTTCGAGCCCGACGCCTGCCTGGTGAACCGCTACGAGCCCGGCACGCGCCTGTCGCTGCACCAGGACAAGGACGAGCGCGACTACAGCGCGCCCATCGTCTCGGTGTCGCTCGGCATGCCGGCCACCTTCCTCTTCGGCGGGCTCGCGCGCAGCGACAAGGCCGCACGCATTCCGCTGGTGCACGGCGACGTGGTGGTGTGGGGCGGGCCCGACCGGCTGCGCTACCACGGCGTGCTGCCGCTGGAAGACCGGCCGCACGCGCTGCTGGGCCGTCGGCGCATCAACCTGACTTTTCGCAAAGCGGGATGAAGCGCCCGCTCAAGTCAAATTGATGACTTGTTCCTTTTTTCTGTGCACAACTCTGTGGGTTGTCTGAGGACCGGGATCGCCGGAGCCAGCATTGGCGGGGGCTGGCACTAGGTTGCCTGCGGAATGGGCAGGGGGGCGGGGCGGTGGAAAAACGCGGGGCGCTTGGAACGGACGTCTCGAAAAAGCGATCCGAATTCGTGACATACATCACGAATTCCGCCGAGGCGATTTCATGGGTCGGAAGGCACTGCGCGCCGCTCCCGGGGGGCACATCGCTTCGCTTGGATCACCTCGCGCGCCCCGAAGCTTGAGCCGGTCGTTAGCGCTGTGGGCCAGACTGAAGAGGTAGTGGGCGTGACCGCCAAGCTCACGTTGTGCTGCCAGAGGTCCATCCGCCGTCAAAGGAGATGATCTGCCCATATGAAAGTCGCTCTCGCCCAAAGAATCTGGGCAACGGCAGAGAAGCCGCGCATGAACTGACGGAACAGGGTCGCGCAGCAGTAATTTTCGCTCGCCTGGCGGTGTGGAGGCGCGGTTATTGGTGTAGTTACTGCACAATGCCTCGGAAGCACCCGGAATGACGCGGAAGCAAGCGCAATGAAAAAAAGCCCCAAGTAGTTGATTTACTTAGGGCTTTTGAACTTCAGCGAGCTATCGCGGAAGCAGTGTTGGTGGCTCTTCACGGACTCGAACCGCGGACCTGTGGATTATGATTCCATCGCTCTAACCGACTGAGCTAAAGAGCCGTTCGGCACAGTTTTGTGCCTAGCCCAAGATTATAGCGCAGGCTGCGGGCCCGGAATCAAGCCCGCCAAGCCGCACACGGTGTCTTTTTTGCGATGGCCAACCCCGAAGCCGGCGCCCGCCCGTACAACCCCGGGTGAAAATCCGCCGATGTCTGCGCTGCCCCGCGCCCCTTCCTCCAAAGCCGCCGCCGAGCGCGACGCCATGCCCGACGACCAGTTGATGCTGGCCTATGCGCGCGGCGATGGTGCGGCGTTCGACGTGCTCTATGCGCGCCACGAGGGCGGGCTGTTCCGCTTCGTCAAGCGGCTGCTGGGCGCCCGGTTGGCCGCGCAGGCGGACGAGGTGTTCCAGGACACCTGGGTGCGCATCATCTCGGCGCGCGACAGCTTCTCGCCGCAGGGCGCCGCCTGGCGCACCTGGGCCTTCACGATTGCGCACAACCTGGCGATGGACCGGCTGCGCGTGAGCGGGCGCGAGGTGGCGCTCGATGCGCATCCGGACGATGGCGACGACGCTGCATTTCCCACGCTCGACCGCGGCGTGCGTGGCGCGATGGATGCCGCGGCGCATCCATCGGCAGAGGAGCTCGCGTTCTGGCGCGCCGCCGGCCGGCGCCTGCTGGCCTGCCTCGACGAATTGCCGCCCGAGCAGCGTGCCGCGTTCCTGCTGCACCATGAAGACGGGCTGACCGTCGAAGCGCTCGCGGCCAGCCTGCAGATCGGCTTCGAGACCGTGCGAAGCCGCCTGCGCTATGGGCTGCAAAAATTGCGTGGCTGCATGGAACGCTACCTGTCGGTGCTGGAGCAGCGCGCATGAACACCGGCAGCGGCAACGGCACCCCCGGCTTCGACGATGGCGGCGAGGACGCGGCGCTGCGCGATCCCGCACTGCGCCGCGCGCTCGACCACGCGCCCGACAGCGACGCGCTGCCCGATCCGCGCACCCGCGACGCCATCCGCAAGATGGCGCACAACCTCGCGCCCGTTCCCGCGGCGGCCGAAGACAAGGGTGCCGCGCCGTGGTGGCGCCGGCTGTTCGGCGGCGGTGGGGGATCGCATGCCCGCATGCCGTGGAACGCGGCCTTTGCGACCGTGCTGCTGGCTACCTTCGTGACCGTGCTCTGGCATCGCGAACCGGTGCCCGATGCGCGGCTGGATGGAGAAGCGGGAGTTGCCTCCGCGCCTGCGAGCGCTCCGGAGGCGGCGCCGTCTGTGGCTGCGGTTCCGGCACCAAGCGCGACTCAGGCGTCAGCACCGGCTCAAGCACCGGCACCAGCTGCGGCGCCAGCGCCTGCTTCGGCTCCGGCTCCGGCGCAGCCGCAGCCGCAGCCGCAGCCGCAGCCGTCCGAAGCGGCGCGAGACACGGTGAGCGAAGAGTCCATGCGAAGCAGCGATATCGCGGTGCGCCGATCGGCGCCGCCCTCCGGCAAGCAGGCTGCTGCGCCAGCGCCAGCGCCCGAGTCCCAGATCAGCCAGGTCGCGCCAGAGCCGCCGCCGCTGCCAGCGCCACTCCCCGCACCAGCATCACCAGCAGCAGCGATCGCACCAGCGCCTCCTCCTCTCGCCGTGGCTCCCGCAGCACCACCCGGCACCCGCGAGGCCGCCAGCGGCAGCGGCAGCGGCAGCGCTTCTGGTTCTTCTCCAGCCCTGTCGGCACCGCAGCGCAGCCCCAGTGCCGAGGCTTCCAGCATGCTGCGCTCGGCCCCCGCGCCGCGTGCGGCTGTGATTGCTGGCAAGGCCGCGGCGAGCCCGGCGGAGGGCGCCGCAGCGTTCTGGGCGCTCGATCAATGGACTTCGCTGAACGCAACAGGCGCCGGGCAGAGCGTGCGCCATGCCCGCGGCGACACCGAAGGGCTGGCCGCGCTGGTCAATACGCTGGCCCGTTCGGCCACCGCGCCGGGCGCCGAACTGGCCGCGCCGCTCGAGGCGCGGCTGGAGCTCTACCGCGGCGCCACCCTGCTCGCGGTACTCGAGATCGCAGGCGACCAGGTGCGCTGGACGCCGCAGGGCACGGCGGCCGGCGCGTCGATCGGCATGCCGCCGGCGCAGGCGCTGGCCGAGTTGAAGGCGCTGCTCGTGCGCCGGTAGCGCCACAAGCAGCAGCGGCGCAGTACGCGACCGAGCGCTGTCGCTCAGGCGTTCTTGAAGTCGGGCTGGCGCTTGGCGAGAAAGGCGTCCATGCCTTCCTTCTGGTCGGCCGTGGCAAACAGCGCATGGAACAGCCGGCGCTCGAACATCACGCCGTCGGAGAGGCCGCTCTCGAAGGCGCGGTTGACCGATTCCTTGGCCGCCATCACCGCGATCTGCGAATAGCCCGCAATGATCAGCGCGGCGCCCAGTGCCTCGTCGGCCAGCTTTTCGTACGGCACCACGCGGCTCACGAGGCCCGCGCGCTCGGCTTCGGCGGCGTCCATCATGCGGGCGGTGAGCGCCATGTCCATGGCCTTGCTCTTGCCCACCGCGCGCGGCAGGCGCTGCGTGCCGCCGGCGCCGGGGATCACGCCGATCTTGATTTCGGGCTGGCCGAACTTGGCGTTGTCGGCCGCAATGATGAAGTCGCACATCATCGCGAGCTCGCAGCCGCCGCCCAGCGCAAAGCCGCTCACGGCCGCGATCACGGGCTTGCGGATCGAGCGGATGGTTTCCCAGTTGCGCGTGATGTAGTCGCCCTTGTAGGTGTCGATGAAGCTGTACTTGGCCATGGCCGCAATGTCGGCGCCGGCCGCAAAGGCGCGCTCGCTGCCCGTCACGATGATGCAGCCGATGGCATCGTCGGCATCGAAGGCCTTGAGCGCGGTGCCCAGCTCGGTCATGAGCGCGTCGTTGAGCGCGTTGAGCGCCTTGGGCCGGTTGAGGGTGATGATGCCGACCTTGCCTGCTTCGGTCCGCACTTCGATGTTTTCGTAGCTCATGGTGTCTCCAGGGGAAGAAAAAACGCGTCCCACTATACCGAGCAAGGTTTGCCATCCACCGGCGCCGGGGCGATCGCGAGGCTCTTCATTTGAGAATAGTTCTCATCTAGAATGCGCGCATGGAGTTCCAGATGCAAGAACATGCCGTGTTGCTGCGGGCCTATGCCCGGATCCAGGAACGCTGCTCGCGCCTGATGGCCGAGCAGGCCACCCGGATCGAGCAACTCGAGGCGCAGATCGTGCGGCTGCGCGGCGCGCTGGTGGCGCGCGATTCCGCCATTGCCATCGTGCGCGAGGAACTCGCGGCGCGCGCCGCAGCGGGCAGTGCGCTGCCCAAGCGCCTCGATGCGCTGCTGGCTCCTGCGGCGAGCCGGCGCCGCGCCATGCCGCGGCCCCATGACGCGGCCCCGGCCGATCTGCGCGAAAAGGCGGTGCTGTGCGTCGGCCGCGAGGAAGAGGCGCCATCGCTCGCGCGCCAATTGGTGGAGATTGCCGGCGGCCGCTATCTGCACCACGACGGTGGCGACGATGCCGACGAGCTGGCGCTCGAAGCAGGGCTGCGCGCCGCCGATCTCGTCATCTGCCAGACCGGCTGCGTGAGCCATGGAGCCTACTGGCGCGTGCAGGACCATTGCCGGCGAACCGGCAAGCCCTGCGTGCTGGTGGGCGAGCCGCAGCCGATCCAGTTCGTGCGGCAGCCGCCGGCCGCCGCTGCCACGGAAAGCGAACGCTAGCGGGTTCTCAGCGCCGCGCGCCCGGTGCGAGCCAGGCCGCGACCTTTGCCGCGTCGTGCGAGAACAGGCGCCAGGTGGTCGCGCCTTCCGGCAGCACCAGCGGCAGCCTCAGCAGCTTGCGGTCGCGTGCCACCAGCGCGGTGCAGCGGGTGGCGTCGCCAAGGTACAGCGCCAGGTCGTCGAGCTTGGCGATGCGCCAGGCCTGTGCGGGGCGCTGCTGGCCCTTGCGGCCGACGGCGGGCAGCTCGATGCCGATCCATTCGTCGTTGGCCGAGAAGCCGGCCTTTTCGGCGGCGCCGCCGCGCAGCACCACCTTGACCTGGACGCTGCTGTTGGCCTCGGCCACGCGCAGGCCGAGCGCTTGCGCCTGCTGCGAGGGATCTTCGAGCGCGGCCACGCCGTGCGCGCGCAGCAGTTCGGCCAGTGGCAGCTCGTCGGTCGAGTGGATCCACTGTGCGATCTCGGCCGCATAGGAGCGGCCGCCCACGGCCTGGAGCGCCGCGGCCACGTCGGCTTCGCTGATCGGGCCGCCGCCGCCCTGGGTCCACAGGTGGCGCATCACGTCGTCGAGCGTGCCCTTGCCTTCGCGGCGCAAGGTGAGGTCGAAGCACAGCGCCACCAGTGCGCCCTTGGTGTAGTAGCTGACGGTGCCGTTGGGCGTTTGCTCGTCCTGCCGGTAGTACTTGACCCAGGCATCGAAGCTCGCCTCGGCCACCGACTGCACGAGCCGGCCCGGCGTCTGCAGCACCTGGTTCACGGTCTTGTTGAGCAGGCGCAGGTAGCCCGCGTCGTCGATGCGGCCGGCGCGGCGCAGCAGCAGGTCGTCGTAGTAGCTGGTGAAGCCCTCGAAGAACCACAGCATCTGCGTGTAGTTCTCGCGGCCGTAGTCGTAATGCGCGAACTCGGCCGGGCGCATGCGCTTGACGTTCCAGGTGTGGAAGTACTCGTGGCTGATGAGGCCCATCAGCGTGGTGTAGCCCTCGGGCTGCTTCTTCGCGCCGCGCTGCGGCAGGTCGCGCCGGTTGCAGATCAGCGCGGTGGAGTGCCGGTGCTCGAGCCCGCCGTAGCCGTCGTCCACGGCGTTGAGCATGAACACGTAGCGGTCGATCGGCAGCTTGGGGCCGCCGCGCTTGCCGGCCTTGTCGCCATGCCAGAAGCGGATCTCGGCTTCGCAGATGGCCTGCGTGTCGGCGATCAGGCGCTCGCCGTCGAACGAGGCGGCGGCACCCGCAATGACGAAGCGGTGCGGCACGCCGCAGGCCTCGAACTCGGCGCTCCAGAAGGGGCCCATCTCGACCGGGCTGTCGGCCAGCTCGTCGTAGCCGGCGGCCAGGTAGCGGCCGAAGCCGTGCTTGTCGATCTTCGCGGGCACGAGCGCGGTGGCGCACGACCAGCGCGCATCGTCGACGGCCGATGAAGCGGGCGCGCTGATTTCCAGTGCATGCGGCGCATCAGTCTGGCCCTCGACGCGCAGGCACAGGCTGGTGCCGTTGAAGAAGCCGCGGCCGGCATCGAGCCAGGCGGTGCGCACCGAGTTGTCGTAGGCGCAGACCTGGTAGTGCAGCACCAGCGGCTGGCCCGGCACGCAGTCGACCTGCCAGCTGCACTTGTCGAGCTGTGTCAGCGCGGGCTTGCGGCGTCCCTGAGTGGCGCGCAGGCCCTGCAGGTTCTTGGCGAACTCGCGCACCAGGTAGCTGCCCGGAATCCACACCGGCAGCGCCACGCGCTGCTGCGCAGCGGGGGACTCGATGGTCAGGGTGACGGCGAAGAGGTGCGCATGCAGGTCGGCGCACTCGATGCGGTAGTGCACCGCGGCGGCCGGCGCAGCCGCTCGCGCGCGCCGGGAAACGGTCGGCGCGGCCATCAGTTGATGGAGGCGGCGAGTTGCTTCTCGACCTGGTCCGCGGGAATGGCGCCCGGCGCGCGGGTGCCGTCGCTGAAGATCAGCGTGGGCGTGCCGGTGATGTTGTACTTGCGGCCGAACTCGACGTTGCGCTGCAGCGCCGTGACGTCGCAGCTGGACGCCGCGGTGGCGGGCTTGACGTTGGCTTCCATCCAGTCGCCCCAGGCCTTGCCCTTGTCCTTGCTGCACCAGATGTCGCGCGACTTCACGGCCGAGTCGGGACCGAGCACGGGGTAAAGGAACAGGTAGACGGTGACGTTGTCGACCGCCTTCATGTCTTTCTCGAAGCGCTTGCAGTAACCGCAGTTCGGGTCTTCGAACACCGCGAGCTTGCGCTTGCCGCTGCCGCGCACGATCTTGATGGCGTCTTTCACGGGCAGCTTGTCGAACGAGACCTGACTGAGCTTCTCGATGCGCTCCTCGGTCAGGTTCTTGCGCGCATTCACGTCGATGAGGTTGCCCTGCAGCAGGTAGTTGCCCTGCTCGTCGGTGTAGTAGATCTGGAAGCCGTTCACGCGCACTTCGTAGAGGCCCGGCAGCGGCGACTTGGTGACTTCGTCGATGGTCGGGAACTGCGGAATGCGTGCCGGAAGGTTCTTGCGGATCTCGGCCTCGCCGGCCAGGGCCGTGGCGGCCGCAGCCAGGGTGCAGGCGGCGAGAAGAAGGTTGCGTGCGAGTTTCATTGGAAGTCCGGTCGATGGATTCATGCCTTCAAGCCCATCGCCTGGTTGGCGATCCAGTGCTTGAGGAGGCGCGTGCGGTCGAAGCCGCGCATGCCCCAGTTGCGCAGCGCGGGCAGGGGCCCCACGCTGTGCGAGAACAGCTGCTGCAGGCCGTCGGTGGCCAGGCTCATCTGCAGCACGTCGGCGCGGCGCGCGCGTTCGTAGCGGCGCAGCAGGCGCGGGTCGCCCACGCTGCGCCAGTACTCGCGCTGCCGGATCACGTCGGCCAGCATGGCCGCATCGGCCAGGCCCAGGTTGAGGCCCTGGCCCGCGAGCGGATGCACCGTGTGGGCCGCGTCGCCGGCCAATGCCCACGACTGCGCGGCCGTGCCCTGCGCCTGCGGCATGGTGCCGGTCCAGCGGTCGGCGATGGCGCGTGCGAGCGGCCAGGCGGCGCGCTCGCTCGTGAGCCGAAGCGGGCCGAGCGCGCCATGGCTGGCTTCGCTCACCGCGGCGTTGAATTCCTCGTCGCCTTGCGCCAGCAGGGCCGGCGCGCGAAGCTGGTCGACCGACCACACCAGCGCCAGCGAACGGCCCTGCACGCCGCCCATCGGCAGCAGCGCCAGCACCTCGCCCGTGTCGTTGAACCACTGGCGCGCCACGCCGTCGTGCGGCTGCGCCGCTTCGAGCCGCGCCGCAATCGCATGCTGCGGATAGCGCGTGACCGCGTAGCTCACGCCGAGGGCGTCGCGCGTGGCGCTGGCCTTGCCCTCGCACACCACGGTGAGCGGCGCGGGCACGGGCTCGGACACGACTTCGACCTGGGGCTGGAAGCGCACCGCATCGGCCAGCTGCTGCTCGAGCGCCGGCACGTCGACGATCCAGGCCAGTGCTTCGACCTTCTGCCGCACGGCGCTGAACTGCACACGCCCGCCTTCGTCGCCGTGCACGAGCATCTCGCGCACCGGCGTGGCATGCGCCATGTCGGGCCAGGCGCGCAGCGATTCGAGCAGGGTACGGGAAGCCGTGTTGAGCGCATAGGCCCGGATGTCCTGCTTGCCGGCCGCGGCGGGCGGAACCACCAGCGCGACGCGCACGCGCTCGCGCGCGAGCAGCAGCGCCAGTGTGCGGCCCACGATGCCGGCGCCGCGAATGCAAACTTCAGGAGGGAGGGCCATCCGGCCATTGTAAGAACAAGCCCAATCCCGGGCAGCGCCCTGGCGGGCCGATGCGGGACAATCGCTGCCCAATTCCAAGGAATCCAAGGACCCCCCGTGCCACAGCCCGCCTTCGACATTCAAGCCACCATTGCGCGCCTGTTCGTCTACCCCGTCAAATCGTGCGCGGGGGTCGAGCTTCCCGAGGCGTTGCTGACCGAGACCGGCCTGGAATTCGACCGCGCCTGGATGGTGGTCGATGCAGAGGGCGAGTTCGTGACCCAGCGGCAATTGCCGCGCATGGCGCTGATCCGCCCACAGATGAAGCACATGGAAGTGGTGCTGCGCGCGCCGGGCATGCTGGCCCTGCACCTGGCCTTCGACCGGGTCGAGAAGCCGGTGCGCGTGCGCGTCTGGAAAGACGAGGTGGCTGCCTACGACATGGGCGACATCGCGGCCCAGTGGTTCAGCGACTTTCTCTCCGAGCCGGGCAAGCCGCAGGCGCTGCGGCTGGTGCGCTTCGACCCCGAACACAAGCGCCTGTCGAGCCTGCAGTGGACCAATGGCGTCGAGGCGACGAACCAGTTCGCCGACGGCTATCCGCTGCTGGTCGCCAGCGAGGGCTCTCTGGCCGAACTCAACGAGCGGCTGGCCGCCGCGGGCCACGACGCAGTCGGCATCGAGCGCTTCCGGCCGAACATCGTGCTGGCCGGCATCGAGTCGCATGACGAAGACCGGGTCGACGCGCTGCACGTCACCACCGGCGAAGGCGAGGCCGAACTCAGGCCCGTCAAGCCCTGCACCCGCTGCCCGATTCCCGACATCGACCCGGCCACCGCCACGAGCAGCCCCGAGGTCGGCGACATGCTGCGCACCTACCGCGCCGATCCGCGCGTCGACGGGCGCATCACCTTCGGCATGAACTGCATCGTGCTGCAGGGCGTGGAGCACATGCTCAAGGTGGGGCAGGCCGTGGGCGCGAACTACCGGTTCGAATGAAAAAAGGCAGCCGCAGGCGCCGCACGCTGCGCGGGCTGGCGGGGTTTTCGGCCATCGTCGCGGTGGCCTCGATGCTGCTCTTTGCCGGCAACCAGTCGCGCTGGCTCGAGCCGCCTGCCGCGCGGCCCTTCCTGCTGGCGCACCGCGGCGTGCACCAGACCTTCGACACGCACGACCTGCGCAACGACACCTGCACCGCCTCGCGCATCCATGCGCCGACGCATGCGCTGATCGAAAACACGCTGGCGTCGATGAGGGCCGCTTTCGACGCGGGCGCGGACATGGTGGAATTCGACGTCCACCCTACGCGCGAAGGCGCCTTTGCGGTGTTCCACGACTGGAGGCTCGAATGCCGCACCGACGGACGAGGCGTCGTGCGCGACCACACGCTGGCGCAGCTGCAGGCGCTGGACGTCGGCCACGGCTATACCGCCGACGGCGGCAAGACCTATCCGCTGCGGGGCAAGGGCATCGGGCTGATGCCGAGCCTGGCGCAGGTGCTGGATGCATTCCCGGCACGGCGCTTTCTCATCCACATGAAGAGCCGCGATCCGGAAGAAGGCCGGCTGCTTGCAGGCCATCTCGCCGCGCTCGATGCGGCGCAGCGGGATCGGCTCGTGGTGTACGGCAGCGATGAGCCGGTCGGCGCGCTCGAGCAGGCGCTGCCGGGCATCCGGGTTGCGCCGCGCCGTGCGCTGGTGCAGTGCCTGCTGCGCTACGCGGCGCTCGGCTGGTCGGGCTACGTGCCCGAAGCATGCCGAGGCGGCTTGATGCTGGTGCCGGCCAATGTGGCGCCATGGCTCTGGGGCTGGCCGCATCGGCTGCAGCGGCGCCTGGAGGCTGCCGGCACGCAGCTGGTGGTGGTCGGGCCGTATGCCGGCGGCGATTTCAGCAGCGGCATCGACAGTGCCGAGGCGCTCGCAAAGCTGCCGGCCGACTATCGCGGCGGCCTGTGGACCAACCGCATCGAGTGCATCGGTCCGGTCGTGCGCTCGCGCGTGCCGGACTGAATCCGGCGGCGCCTCAGAAGCTCACGCCGGCAATCAGCATGATGTTGGCGTAGGGCGTGCACTCGCCCGTGCGCACGATGGCACGCGCCTTCGCGCTGCGGCGCTTGAACTCCTCGTGCGAGACGGTCTGCGGCGCAATGCCGAGTGATTGCGGGTACCAGGCGGGCAGGGCCTTGGCGCCATTCAGCGCTTCGTCGGCCACCACCACGCTCTCGACCTGCATCTCCGACAGCACGGCCTGCAGCACGTCGGCCAGCAGCGGCACGCCGCGCGCCACGGCCAGGTCGATGCGCCGCGGGCCGTCGGGGATCGGCAGGCCGGCATCGCCGATCACCAGCATGTCGCCATGGCCGAGCGCGGCAATCACTTGCGAGAGTTCGGCATGCAGCAGGGGGGAGCGTTTCACAGCGCGATCCAGTCGGGAGGCATGGGGCTGCGCAGCACGGCATCGCGCTGCGGAATGGAGGGTTGGGCGCCGGGCTGCTGGATGCACAGTGCGGCGGCGCGGATGCCCAGTCGCACGGCTTCGTCGAAGGACTGGCCTTCGCCCAGCGCCACGGCCAGTGCGCCCAGGAAGGTGTCGCCCGCGGCCGTGGTGTCGACCGCCTGCACCTTCGGCGCGGGATGGTGGCGCGCGCCGTCGGCGTCGATGGCCACGGCGCCGCGCGCGCCGAGCGTGACGACCACGCGCGCGATGCCCTTGGCGCGCAATGCCTGGCCGGCCAGCGCGGCTTCCCGCGGGCTGTCGGCGGCCTGGCCGCACAGCGCCTCGGCCTCGATCTCGTTGACGACCAGCGTGTCGATGCGCGGCCACAGCGGCTCGGCAATCGGCTGCACCGGCGACGGGTTGAGCAGCACCTTGCAGCCGGACTCGTGCGCCACGGCGATCGCGTGCGCGACCTGGTCCATCGGTATCTCGAACTGCGTCACCAGGAAGGCCGCGCCCTGCAGCTGCTGCCGCAGCGCTGCCGCGTCGATCTCGGCCTGCGCGTTGGCGCCGGGAATCATCACGATGCGGTTCTGGCCGCCGTCTTCCACCAGGATCAGCGCGGTGCCCGTGGGCTCGCCGGGGCTGGTGCGCAGCGCGGCGGTGTCGATGCCGTCGCGCCCGAGCGCTTCGCGCAGCGCCTGTCCGTGCGCGTCGGCGCCCACGCAGCCGATCATGGCCACCCGGGCGCCTTCGCGCGCGCAGCTCACGGCCTGGTTGGCGCCCTTGCCGCCCGGAATGTGCGCGATCGAATGGCCCAGCAGGGTTTCGCCCGCGGCCGGCGCATGCGGCACGCGCAGCACGATGTCCATGTTCAGGCTGCCGAGCACCACGATGCGCGGCGGCGAGGCGGCGCTGGAAGAGGAAGAAGGCTTCGAACTCACGGGGTGCGGGACTTTCGGCTTGGCGCGGCTGCCGCTTCGGATGCGGAAGAGGATGAAGAAGATGGCGCGGAGGCCTCGCGGAAGCTCGCGTGCCGCGCGGTCGAGGCGCGCACGCGCAGCTCGGGCTGCAGCACCACCTTGCGCGCATCGCGCCGCTTGCCGCCCACGCGCTCCAGCAGCATGTCGACCGCGAGCGCGCCGATGCGCTCCTTGGGCTGCGCCACGGTGGTGAGCGGCGGGCTGGTGTAGGCCGAGAGTTCGATGTCGTCGAAGCCGACGATCGAGAGCTCGTCAGGCACGTGCACGCCGCTTTCATGCGCGGCGCGCAGGGCGCCGATGGCCATCAGGTCGTTGCAGACGAAGACGGCCGAGGGCGCCTCTTCGGTGCGCAGGATGGCGTGCATCGCCTCGTAGCCGCCCTGGCTCGTGAAGCCGCCGCGCCACAGCAAAGCGTCAGCATTCGGCGTGGCGCCGGCCTCGGCCAATGCCATGCGCCAGCCTTCGATGCGCTGCTCGCTCGGCATCACGCCTACCGGCCCGCCGATGCAGGCAATGCGCCGGTGGCCGAGCGACAGCAGGTGCCGCACCGCGAGCAGGCCGCCCTGCATGTGGGCGGTTTCCACCAGGTCGCAGGCCGGGTCGGCAATCTCGCGGTCGACGAGCACCGTGGGAATGCGCAGGCCGTGCAGCTGCGTGACGAGCGAGTCGTCGTCGCCGGCGCCGGTCGACACCACGATCAGCCCGTCGATGCGGCGCTCGGCCAGCACCTGCAGGTAGACGCTCTGGCGGCGCGGCTCGTCGTCGGTGTTGCACAGCACCAGCGTGTAGCCGGCGCCGAAGCAGCGGTCTTCCACGATGCGCACGATCTCGGCAAAGTAGGGGTTCGAGCTGTTCGGAATCAGCATGCCGAGCGTCGAGGTGGTGTTGCTCTTGAGGCTGCGCGCCATCGCGTTGGGCACGTAGCCCAGCTCGCGGATGGCCTCTTCCACGCGCTCGCGGCCCTTGGCGCTCACATGGCGCGTGTCGTTGACCACGTGCGACACGGTGGTGACCGAAACTCCCGCGCGCAGCGCGACGTCCTTGATGGTGGCCATGGTTGCTTCCCCTTTTTTTGCAGCGTCAGGCCAGGCGCCGGTCGGCCCGGCGCTGGCGCAAGGTGTCGATGATCACCGCAACCACGATGACCGCGCCGGTGATGATGCGTTTGCTCGGTTCGCTGGCGCCCACCTGCGCAAGCCCGGCCTCGAGCACCGCGATGATCAGCACGCCGAAGAAGGTGTTGACCACCGAGCCGCGCCCGCCCATGAGGCTGGTGCCGCCGATGACCACGGCCGCGATCACCTGCAGCTCGATGCCGACGCCGGCATTGGGGTCGGCCGCTTCGAGCCGGGCCGACTGCATGAGGCCCGCGAGCCCCGCAAGCAGGCCGGTGGCGGCAAACACGATGATGCGGATCGGCCGCGGATCGATGCCCGCGAGCCGCATCGCTTCTTCGTTGGTGCCGATGCCCACCACGTGGCGGCCGAACACCGTGCGCGTGAGCACCAGCTGGCCGGCGGCCACCAGCACCACCGCGAGCACGAAGGCCGCGGAGATGCCGCCGATCCACGGCGCGGCCAGGCCCGAGATGGCGTCGCCCACGTACTGCGTGCGCGAATCGGTCACCAGGTAGGCGCCGCCGCGCACCGCCTCCAGCATGCCCAGCGAGACGATGAAGCTCGGCAGCCGCCATGCGACCGACACCGCGCCCGTCACGCTGCCGCACACCAGCCCGGTGGCCAGGCCCAGCGCGGCGGCCACCGGCACCGAGAGCTTCCACTGAAGGATGGCGGCGGCCGTGACGGCAGCGCTCAGTGCAAGCACCGAGCCCACCGACAGATCGATGCCCGCGATGATCAGCACGAAGGTCATGCCGACCGCCATCACCGCGAGCGCGGGAATCTCGTTGGCAATGGAGATGAAGGTTTCGCGCGTGAGGAAATATTCGCTCAGCGTGCCGAAGAGCGCGACCATGCCCACGAGCACGACGGTCAGGCCCACGTAGGTGCCCAGCTGGCCCTTCAAGGCGGAGGGCGGGGCGGAGGTAGCAGCGGCTGCGGTCATGGTGTGTCGGCGGTGGCCGGTTGGCCCGGATTCGAATCGGAAATGGCGGAGCCCGCCGCGGGGGGCGCCGAGGCGGCGGCGCGGCCTGCCGCATCGCTGAAGGCGGCGGCCAGCAGCGATTGCTCGCTCCAGTGGCCGCGCTCGAACACCGCGACCAGGCGGCCGGCGCTCATCACGCCGATGCGGTCGCACATCGCCATGAGTTCGCGCAGGTCGCTCGACACCATCAAGAGCGCCTTGCCGGCGTCGGTCATGCGGTCGAGCTCGGCGTACAGGTCGGCGCGCGCGCCGACGTCCACGCCGCGCGTGGGCTCGTCGAGCAGCAGCACCTTGCATTCGCGGTGCAGCCAGCGCGCGAACACCACCTTCTGCTGGTTGCCGCCGCTCAGGGTGGCCACCGGCTGCTCGATGCTGCGCGAGCGGATGCGCAGCAACTCCACCAGCCGCTTGGCAATGCCGCGCTCCTTGGCACGCTGCATCCAGCCGGCATGCGAGATGGCGCCCAGGTCGCTCAGCGTGGCGTTGACACGGATCGATTGCGTGAGCAGCAGTCCCTGCGACTTGCGGTCTTCGGTCACCAGGCCGATGCCGGCGCGGATGGCCTGCATCGGCGAGCGCCAGCCCTTGCGCACGCGCAGCACCGGCTGCGTGGCGGCAATGCCGTCGTAGAGAAGAATTTCGCCGCGGTCGGCGCGGTCGGCGCCGAACAGCAGGCGCACCAGTTCGGTCCGGCCGGAGCCGACCAGGCCCGCCAGGCCCATGACTTCGCCCGCGTGCAGGTCGATGTCGACGTCCTTCACGGCCTCGGCCCGGCCGATGCCGCGCGCGCTCAGCAGCACCGGTCCCGCCACGCGGCGGTCGCGGCCTTCGTGCTCGTGCACCGCGCGGCCCACCATGCGCTGCACCAGCTCGGCTTCGCGCACGCCGGCCATGGCGCGCACGTCCACCAGCCGGCCGTCGCGCAGCACCGCCACGCGGTCGGCAATGCGCTGCAGTTCCTCGAGCCGGTGCGACACGTAGACGATGGCCACGCCGCGCGCCTTCAGCAGTTCGATCTGCTCGAACAGGTGCGAGGTCTCGCGCGGCGTGAGCATGGCGGTGGGCTCGTCGAGCACCAGCACGCGCGTGTCGTCCTGCAGGTTGCGCGCAATCTCGACCATCTGCTGCTGGCCGATGCCCAGCCGCGCCACCGGCGTGGCCGGGTCGATGTGCTCCATGCCGATCTTCGCGAGTTGGCGTGCGGCCATCTCGTGCAGCCTGCCGCGGCGGATCCAGCCGGTCTGGTTGGGCAGCCGGTCGAGCAGCAGGTTCTCGGCCACCGACAGCGTGGTGACCAGCCCCAGTTCCTGCATGACCATGCGCACGCCCAGGCGCTCGGCGTCGCGGCGCGACGCAGGCTGGAACGCGGCGCCGCCCAGCAGCATCTGCCCGCGCGTGGGCTGCACCAGGCCGCAGACGATCTTCGAGAGCGTGCTCTTGCCGGCGCCGTTCTCGCCCGTGAGCGCAAGCACTTCGCCGGCGTTCAGCACCAGCGAGACGTCGTCGAGCACCGGCGCCGCATAGTCCTTGCCGAGCGCGCTCAGCGAGAGCACGGGGACGGCAAGGCCGGCATTCATGGCGGCGGCAGGTGCGTTCAACGTCGGCCCTCTTCTTCCTGGCTTACTGGGCCGATGTCTTGGTGACCAGCACCACGTCGGTCTTCACTTCTGCCGGCATGGCCGATTGCGGCTTCTTCTCGGCCAGCGCCTTGAGCGCGGTCTCGATGCCGAACACCGCCTGCTTGGCCGCGAACTGGTCGGCGGTGGCAAGCACGCGGCCGTCCTTCAGCATCGGCTTGATGGCGCCGATGTTGTCGTAGCCCACCACCAGCACCTTGCCGGTCTTGCCCGCGGCCTTGACGGCAGCCACGGCGCCGAGCGCCATGCTGTCGTTGCCCGCGAGCAGTGCCTTCAGGTCGGGGTGCTCGCGCATCATGCCGGCGGCCACCGTGTTGCCCTTGTCGATTTCCCACTGGCCCGACTGCACGCCCACCACCGTGGCGCCGGCGGCCTTCATGGCGTCCTGATAGCCGAGGGTGCGCTGCTGCGCATTGAAGGTGGTCGAGACGCCTTCGATGATGCCGACCTTGTCGCCGGCCTTCAGGCTCTTGGCGAGCTCGTCGCCCACCAGCTTGGCGCCGGCGCGGTTGTCCGGACCGACGAAGGGCACCTGGATGCCCTTTTCCTTCAGCGCGGCGGCGTCGAACTGGTTGTCGATGTTGACCACCAGGATGCCCCGGTCGACGGCGGCCTTGACCACCGGCACCAGTGCCTTCGAATCGGCCGGCGCGATGACCAGCGCGTTGATCTTCTGCGCCATCATCTGCTCGACCATCTTGATCTGGGCGGCCGTGTCGGTCTCGTCCTTGATGCCGTTGGCCACCAGCGTGTACTGCGAGGCATGCGCCTTCTGGTGTGCCTTGGCGCCGTCTTCCATCGTGCGGAAGAATTCATTGGCCAGCGACTTCATGACCAGCGCGACCTTGGGCTTGTCCTGGGCAACGGCGGGCGAGGCGGCGAGGGTGCCCAGCAGCGCCAGGGCGGCTGCGCTTTGCAGCGTGCGGCGGGTGAACTTCATGGGTGATGTCTCCTGAGGTGGTTGAGCGGTGCGCCGGGCTGTGGCCGGGGCACCGATGTTAACCAACGAAAACGTTTGCGCAAACGTTTGCTAATCCGGTTTAACCCTGATTTCTTCCCGGCGCCTTCCTGGGCGAGTGAAGCGGCCTGAAGTACGCACGGCCGAGGGAAAACCTGGACAGCCTAAAATCCCCGGTTACCCAAGAGGACCCCCCATGAGTTTGCAATGCGGCATCGTCGGCCTGCCCAACGTCGGTAAATCCACTCTTTTCAATGCGTTGACCAAGGCCGGCATCGCGGCGGAAAACTATCCGTTCTGCACCATCGAGCCCAACGTGGGCGTGGTGGAAGTGCCCGATCCGCGGCTCGCCCAGCTCAGCGAGATCGTCCAGCCCGAGCGCGTGGTGCCCGCCATCGTCGAGTTCGTCGACATTGCCGGCCTGGTGGCCGGCGCCAGCACGGGCGAGGGCCTGGGCAACAAGTTTCTCGCGCACATCCGCGAAACCGACGCCACCGTGAACGTGGTGCGCTGCTTTGACGACGAGAACGTGATCCACGTGGCCGGCAAGGTCGATCCGATCTCCGACATCGAGGTGATCCAGACCGAACTCTGCCTGGCCGACCTCGCCACGGTCGAGAAGGCGCTGCACCGCCACACCAAGGTGGCGCGCTCCGGCGACAAGGACGCGCAGAAGCTGGTAGGCCTGCTCGAGCGCTGCCAGGCCGCGCTGAACGAGAACACGCCGGTGCGCGCGCTCGAATTCACGAAGGAAGAACAGCCGCTGGTGAAGTCGTTCACGCTCATCACCGCCAAGCCCGCGATGTTCGTCGGCAACGTGGCCGAAGACGGCTTCGAGAACAACCCCTACCTCGACCGCCTGCGCGAATATGCCGCCAGGCAGGGCGCGCCCGTGGTCGCCATCTGCGCCAAGATCGAAGCCGAACTCGCCGAGATGGACGACGAGGACAAGAAGATGTTCCTCGCCGAAATCGGCCAGGAGGAGCCGGGCCTCAACCGCCTGATCCGCGCGGCCTACAAGCTGCTGGGCCTGCAGACGTATTTCACCGCCGGCGTGAAGGAAGTGCGCGCCTGGACCATCCACATCGGCGACACCGGCCCCCAGGCCGCCGGCGTGATCCACGGCGACTTCGAAAAGGGCTACATCCGCGCCCAGACCATTTCGTTCGAGGACTACATCGCCTACAAGGGCGAACAGGGCGCGAAGGACGCGGGAAAGATGCGTGCGGAAGGCAAGGAATACGTGGTCAAGGATGGCGACGTGATGAACTTCCTGTTCAGCTCGTAAAGCCGCCGCATGCTCACTGTCCATCACCTCAACAATTCGCGTTCGCAGCGCGTGCTGTGGCTGCTCGAAGAACTGGCACTGCCTTACGAGATCGTCCACTACCAGCGCGATCCGCAGACCATGTTGGCGCCCGCTTCGCTGCGGGCCGTGCATCCGCTCGGCAAGTCGCCGGTGGTGACCACGGACGACGGCCTGGTGCTGGCCGAATCCGGAGCGGTCATCGAAACACTGATCGAGCGCCATGGCAGCGGCCGGCTCGCGCCCGCGGCGGGCACGCCCGAGGCTGTGCGCTATCGCTACTGGCTGCACTTCGCGGAAGGCTCGGCGATGTCGCCGCTGCTGCTCAAGCTGGTGTTCGACAGGATCGAGAGCAGCAAGATGCCGTTCTTCGTGAAGCCGATTGCAAAAATGATTTCGGGCAAGGCCAAGGCGGCCATCGTCCTGCCCAACATCGAGAGCCACCTGAATTTCATGGAAGCCGAGCTCGGCAAGAGCGAGTGGTTCGCCGGCAGCGAATTCACGGGCGCCGACATCCAGATGAGTTTTCCGGTCGAAGCCTCGCAGGCGCGCGGCGGCCTCGACGCGAAGCGGCCCAGGCTCATGGCGTACCTGGAGCGCATCCATGCGCGCCCGGCCTACCAGCGCGCGCTCGAACGCGGCGGCCCTACGGCCTCTTGAGCTGAAGCGGCCGGCTCAGGACGGGAACACGTAGAGCAGCGCGACCGTCATGCAGACATAGCGCAGGAATTTCCCGATGGCCATGTAGCCCAGGCATGGCCAGAAGGGCAGCTTGAGCCAGCCCGCCACCGCGCACAGCGGATCGCCCACCAGCGGCAGCCAGCTCAGCAGGCAGGCCTTGGGCCCGAGCCGCTCCAGCCAGCCCAATACCCGCACATGATGTTTCGAGTGCGAGTATTTGTCCGCCACCTTGTGCGCGCCGTAACCCATCCACCAGTCGACCGCACCGCCCAGCGTGTTGCCCACCGTCGCCACCAGGATGGCCGGCCAGAACATTTCGGGATTGAGCTTGAGCAGGCCGAAAAGAATCGGCTCGGAGCCTACCGGCAGCAGCGTGGCCGAGACGAACGCCGCGATGAACAGCGTGGAGAGTCCGTATTGCGGGAGCGCGAGTAGCGCCAGGAGTGCGTCGAGCCAGGCTTGCATAAGGTGAAATGAGTCGACGCAGTATAGGCAGCGGGCCTTCTGCGGCAGGTCGGAGAAGGCGCCGTGCATGGCGGGCGTCCCCGCGGTACCGCGCGCGCAAATCGTTTCAGCGGCCGGAATCGCGCGTGGCTACAATCGTGCCTCATTTTTCAGCAGCCGAACTCGCGACGCTTCCTCCTTCATGACCTTGCAGATCGGCACCCACACGCTGGAAAACCGCCTGTTCGTTGCGCCCATGGCTGGCGTGACAGACCGGCCGTTCCGCATGCTGTGCCGCGAACTCGGCGCAGGCTACGCGGTCAGCGAGATGGTCACCTCGCGCAAGGAACTCTGGAACACGCTCAAAACCTCGCGCCGCGCCAACCACGACGGCGAGCCCGGTCCCATCGCCGTGCAGATCGCCGGCACCGATGCGGCCATGATGGCCGAAGCCGCGGTCTACAACATCGAGCGCGGCGCGCAGATCATCGACATCAACATGGGCTGCCCGGCCAAGAAGGTCTGCAACAAGTGGGCCGGTTCGGCGCTGATGCGCGACGAGCCGCTGGCACTTGAAATCGTGCAGGCCGTGGTCGATGCGGCAGAGCCGTTCAACGTGCCGGTCACGCTCAAGATGCGCACCGGCTGGAGCGAAGAGCACCGCAACGCGGTGAAGCTCGCGCGCGATTTCGAATCGGCCGGCGTGCAGATGCTCACCGTGCACGGGCGCACCCGCGAGCAAGGCTACAAGGGTAGCGCCGAGTACGACACCATTGCCGCCGTGAAGGCCGCGGTGCGCGTGCCGGTGGTGGCCAACGGCGACATCCGCTCGCCCGAGAAGGCGCGCGAGGTGCTCGCGGCCACCGGCGCCGACGCGGTGATGATCGGCCGCGCCGCGCAGGGGCGGCCCTGGATCTTCCGCGAGATCTCCCATTTCCTGGCCACGGGCACGCACCTTGCACCGCCGCTGGTCGCCGAGGTGCGCCGCCTGCTGCTCGACCACCTGGTGCAGCACTACGCGCTCTACGGCGAGTTCAGCGGCGTGCGCACCGCGCGCAAGCACATCGGCTGGTATGTGCGCACGCTGCCGGACGGCGAAGCCTTCCGCGCGCGGATGAACACCATCGAAGACTCCGCTGCGCAGCTGCGCGCGGTCGGCGATTATTTCGACGGGTTGGCGGACCGCATGGACCGCATGCCCGTGCACCAGGCGGCCGAAGAGCTGTCCGGTGAAGAGGAGGCGGCCTGCGCCGCCGATTGAGAGGAAGAGAAGAAAAAGCATGAGCAAGAAACACATCGAGGACTGCGTGCGCACCAGTCTGGACAGCTACTTTCGTGATCTGCGCGGCACCGAACCCGACGGCATGTACGAGATGCTCGTGCGTGTGGTCGAGAAGCCCCTGCTCGACGTCGTGATGACGCGCGCCGAGGGCAACCAGTCGAAGGCCGCGCAATGGTTGGGCCTGAATCGCAACACGCTTCGCAAGAAGCTGGTTGAACACAAACTTTTGAAATAAATAACTCCACGGCATATTCCATGGCCCAGACCGCACTCATCTCCGTCTCCGACAAAACCGGCATCCTCGAATTCGCGCAGGCGCTGCATGCGCTAGGCATCAAGCTGCTGTCCACGGGCGGCACCGCCAAGCTGCTGGCCGATGCTGGCCTGCCCGTGACCGAAGTGGCCGACCACACCGGCTTTCCCGAAATGCTCGACGGCCGCGTGAAGACGCTGCATCCCAAGATCCACGGCGGCCTGCTCGCGCGGCGCGACCTGCCCGCGCACGTGGCGGCCATCAAGGAACACGGCATCGACACCATCGACCTGCTGGTGGTCAATCTCTATCCCTTCGAAGCCACGGTGGCCAAGGCCGGCTGCACGCTCGAAGACGCGATCGAGAACATCGACATCGGCGGCCCGGCCATGGTGCGCAGCGCGGCCAAGAACTGGAAGGACGTGGGCGTACTGACCGACGCCTCGCAGTACGCCGTGGCGCTGGCCGAGCTCCAGGCCGGCGGCAAGCTCAGCGACAAGACCAAGTTCGCGTTCTCGGTGGCCGCGTTCAACCGCATCGCCGACTACGACGGCGCCATCAGCGACTATCTCTCGGCCATCGACTTCGACGCCAGCATCGGCCAGCCTTCGCCCACGCGCTCGCTGTTCCCGGCGCAGAGCAACGGCCGCTTCGTGAAGGTGCAGGACCTGCGCTATGGTGAGAACCCGCACCAGCAGGCCGCGTTCTACCGCGACCTGCATCCGGCGCCCGGCTCGCTCGTGTCGGCCAGGCAACTGCAGGGCAAGGAGCTCAGCTACAACAACATCGCCGATGCCGACGCCGCATGGGAATGCGTGAAGAGCTTCGACGTGCCCGCCTGCGTGATCGTGAAGCACGCCAACCCCTGCGGCGTGGCCGTCGGCAAGGATGCGGCCGAAGCCTACGGCAAGGCCTTCAAGACCGACCCGACCTCGGCCTTCGGCGGCATCATCGCCTTCAACCGCCCGGTCGATGGCGAGACCGCGCAGGCCATTGCCAAGCAGTTCGTCGAAGTGCTGATGGCGCCGGGCTACACGCCCGAGGCGCTCGCGGTGTTCCAGGCCACCAAGGTCAAGCAGAACGTGCGCGTGCTCGAGATCGCACTGCCGCCGGGCGGCAAGACCGACTGGGACAACGGCCGCAACGCGATGGACGTCAAGCGCGTCGGCTCGGGCCTGTTGATGCAGACCGCCGACAACCACGAGCTCGCGGCGGGCGACCTCAAGGTGGTCACGAAGAAGCAGCCCACGCCCGAGCAGCTGCAGGACCTGCTGTTCGCATGGAAGGTCGCCAAGTACGTGAAGAGCAACGCCATCGTGTTCTGCGCCGGCGGCATGACCATGGGCGTGGGCGCGGGCCAGATGAGCCGCCTCGATTCGGCGCGCATCGCCAGCATCAAGGCCGAGCATGCGGGCCTCTCGCTGAAAGGCACGGCAGTGGCGAGCGACGCCTTCTTCCCGTTCCGCGACGGGCTCGACGTGGTGGTCGATGCCGGCGCGAGCAGCGTCATCCAGCCGGGCGGTTCGATGCGTGACCAGGAAGTGATCGACGCCGCCGACGAGCGCGGCGTGGTCATGGTGCTTTCGGGCGTGCGCCACTTCCGGCACTGAGCCAGCGCCCTTGGGCCGGGGCGCCTTTCGGCGCCCCGCAGCAGACAGATCAGAGCGGGCGCAGCGTCCTGAAAACCTGCCGCGCCGCTTCGATGGTGGCGGCAATGTCGTCGTCGCCATGGGCAGCGCTCACGAAGCCGGCCTCGTAGAGCGCCGGTGCGATGTACACGCCGCGGTCCAGCAGGCCGTGGAACAGTGCGTTGAACTTCGCGTTGTCGGTGGTCATCACGGTGGCGTAGTTCTGCGGCAGCTCGTCCATCAGGAAAAAGCCGAACATGCCGCCTTCGCTGTCGGCGTTGAAGGGCAGTCCTTCGGCCGCGGCGGCGGCCTTGAGGCCGTCGACCAGCGAGCGCGTCTTTTTGCCCAGCGCCTCGTAGAAGCCGGGGCGCGCAATTTCCTTCAGCGTGGCGAGGCCGCAGGCCGTGGCCACCGGGTTGCCCGACAGCGTGCCGGCCTGGTAGACCGGGCCGAGCGGCGCGAGCTGCTCCATGATGGCGCGCGGGCCGCCGAAGGCCGCCAGCGGCATGCCGCCGCCGATGACCTTGCCGAGCACCGTGAGATCGGGCGTGATGCCCAGCACGCCCTGCGCGCCGTGCAGGCCGACGCGAAAACCAGTCATCACCTCGTCGAACACCAGCAGCGCGCCGTGCTGCGTGCACAGCTCGCGGCAGCGGGCGGCGAAGGCGGGCGTGGCGCGCACGAAGTTCATGTTGCCGGCAATCGCCTCGATCATCAGGCAGGCGATGTCGTTGCCATGCAGCGCGAAGGCTTCCTCGAGCTGCGCGATGTTGTTGTATTCGAGCACCAGCGTGTGCTGCGTGACCTCGGGCGGCACGCCGGCCGAGGTGGGGTGGCCGAAGGTGGCGAGGCCGGAGCCGGCCTTCACCAGCAGCGCGTCGGCGTGGCCGTGGTAGCAGCCCTCGAACTTGATGATGTGCTTGCGGCCGGTGGCGCCGCGCGCCAGGCGCAGCGCGCTCATGGCGGCCTCGGTGCCCGAGCTCACGAGCCGCACCATCTCCATCGACGGCACCAGCGCGAGGATGGCTTCGGCCAGCTCGATCTCGCGCTCGGTCGGCGCGCCGTAGGAGAAGCCCTCGAGCACGGCCTTCTGCACCGCCTCGACAACGGCCGGATGGCCGTGGCCCAGGATCATCGGGCCCCAGGAGCCGATGTAGTCGATGTAGCGCTTGTCGTTGGCGTCCCAGAAATAGGCACCCTCGGCCCGGCGGATGAAGCGCGGCGTGCCGCCCACGGCCTTGAAGGCGCGCACCGGCGAATTGACGCCGCCGGGAATGACGGCGCGGGCGCGCTCGAAAAGAATATCGTTTTGGTCAGCGTTTGGCATCAGTGTCGGGTGTCGTGAGGGGGCAGGGCAAAGTCTTGCGGCGCGTCGGGGTCTTCATCGTCGTCCTCGTCGTCTTCCGGTTCGGCCCAGAACAGGCGGTCCGGCAGCACGTGGCCCATGCCGGGCCGGAAACCCGCATCGAGGCAGCGGTCCATGTAGGCCAGGGCCTCGGTGGTGGCGGCCACCAGGTCGGTGCCGCTCGCGAGCAGGGCGGCCAGCGCGGCCGACAGCGTGTCGCCCGCGCCGGCGAAGACGGCTTCGAGCCGCTCGTATTTCTCGCTGGCGAGCACCGATTGCGGCGAGGCCAGCACGTTGTCGATGAACTGGTCGGGCAACACCATGCCGGTCACCAGCGTGTAGGGCACGCCGAATTCGCCCGCGGCCTTGGCGATGTCGCGCGCGCCGGGCGGGCGCTCGCCGCTCCAGTCGGGCAGCAGCCAGCGCCACAGCGTACTGTGGTTTCCAACCAACACTGTGGCCTGGGGCAGCAGCAGCTCGCGGAAGGCGTCGAGATAGCCCTCGATGAGGTTTTCGTCCCACCACGAAAGGTTGGGCATGTAGGCCACCAGCGGTACCTCGGGGTAGTCGGAGGCGGTCTCGGCGATGGTGCTCAGGGCCTCGGGGGTTCCGACGAAGCCCACCTTGATGAGTTGGACCTCCACGTCCTCGAGGATGGAGCGCGCCTGCTCGGCGATGGCCTCTTCCTCGAAGGCGAAATGGTCGAAGATCTCGGCCGTGTCGCGGGCGTAGGCGCCCGTCACCACCGGCAGCATGTGCGCGCCGACCGAGGCCATGGCCAGGGCGTCGGCGCCCAGGCCGCCGGCGCCGCTCGGATCGCTGGCGTTGAAGACCAGCACGCAGGGCGGATTCAGGTCGCGCTCGGCCACCTCTTCGGCGTCCGGCGGGGGGTCGTTAAGATTGCCCGGTTTGCGGGCGTGGTCTGCTGGATGTAAGTAGATGGTCATACGCCGGGCGAAATCCCCTGGATGGTGGCATAGGCGCGACGTTTACCGTCCGCCAGTGAGATACGCATAGATACACTCGTTGCATTTAATGAACAAGGACTTTAAGCTCCGATGAATACGAAAACTTGGATGTGCCTGATTTGTGGGTGGATCTATGACGAAGCGGTTGGTGTACCGGAAGACGGCATCGCGGCAGGCACGGCCTGGGCCGATGTGCCGATGAACTGGACCTGTCCTGAGTGCGGTGCGCGCAAGGAAGACTTCGAAATGGTTGAAATCTAAAAGCATGGCATAGGGCTACGCGATTTGCGCCGATGTACGGCGCGGCGGGCATCCAAGTCTCATCTCAGCAGGAGCATGTGCAATGGGGCCGAATGGATCAGGTTACAAGGTGCTTGTCATCGACGACAGCAATACGATCCGGCGCAGTGCCGAAATATTTCTGAAGCAGGGCGGGCACGAGGTTCTTCTCGCGGAAGACGGCTTCGACGCGCTCTCCAAGGTTAACGACCACAAGCCGCATCTGATTTTCTGCGACATCCTGATGCCGCGGCTGGACGGCTACCAGACCTGCGCCATCATCAAGCGCAACGCTCATTTCTCCAATGTTCCGGTCGTGATGCTCTCTTCCAAGGACGGCGTCTTTGACAAGGCTCGCGGCCGCATGGTCGGGTCGCAAGACTACCTGACCAAACCTTTCACCAAAGACCAGCTGCTGCAGGCCGTGCAGCAGTTTGGCACCCTTCAACAGGAAGTGCAGTAAATGCCCATTCGAAAAATCCTCGTCGTCGACGACTCCAAGACGGAACTGGTGTTCCTCTCGGACCTGCTCCAGAAGAACGGCTTTGCGGTCAAGACCGCCGAAAACGCCGAAGACGCCATGCGCCGCCTCGAAGAGGACCAGCCCGACCTGATCCTCATGGACGTCGTCATGCCGGGCCAGAACGGCTTCCAGCTGACGCGCGCCATTGCCCGCGATCCGCAGTACGCCGCCATTCCGATCATCCTGTGCACCAGCAAGAACCAGGAAACCGATCGCGTCTGGGGCATGCGCCAGGGCGCCCGCGACTACATCGTGAAGCCGGTCAACGCGGCCGAGCTGATGTCCAAGATCAGCGCGCTGGCCTGAGCAGGCGCCTGCCGAGTCCATGGCCAATCGCGACGCTCTCCGAGCCTTCCAGTCCCGGCTTGCGAGCCGCCTGCAGGCCGCGCGCACGACCGGCGTCTCCGCCTCGTGGCTCGCGGTCGAGGCGGGCGAGGGCAAGTACCTGTTCCCACTCGGCCACGCGGGAGAAATCTTCCCGTGGACGCCGCCCCAGCCCGTGCCCTACACGCAGCCCTGGTTCCTGGGCGTGGCCAACCTGCGCGGCGGCCTCTATGGCGTGGTGCACCTGTCGGCATTCGCCTCGGGCGCGCCGGACAACACGGCCGCCACCGAGGCGGCCCGCATGCAATCGCGGCTCGTTGCCCTCAACGAGCTGCTCGAAGTGAACTGCGCACTGCTGGTCGACAGGCTGGCGGGATTGCGCGGCACCGAGGCCTTCACGGCTTCGGAGCCGCCGGATGCGCAAGCACCCGCCTGGCTGGGGCATCTGTACACCGATGCGGCGGGCGAGCGCTGGCAGGAAGTCAACCTGCAGGCGCTTTCGCAGCAACCCGAGTTTTTGAGTATTGGCGCCTAGTGCTTCCGCACAGCCCAAAGACAACCACCTGAAGGACCGACCGTGAGCTCGATCGCCGACAAGTTCAAGAAATTACTGCCCGCGAACAGCGGCAACGACAAGGCCCGCGTCGACGGCTCCGGTTCCATATCGCTCGACGACGTCGACACGGTTCAGGCCCTGGAGGAAAAGACCGTTCGGCTAGCCCGCAAGGACGGCGCGCCGGCCGCGCCGCTGCCCGCCGGCTTTGCCGAGGAGTTGCTCGGCGGCAGTGAGGCGGCCAACGAAGCGGCATCGCCCGAAAGCGCCCAGGCCGCGGGCGGCAGAACGGGTTCGAACCCGGCGCGCCAGCAGCGCATCCTGGCCATCATGCTGGCGGTGGTGGTGCTGCTGCTGCTCCTGGTGGCCGGCTCCGCCATTCTTCGCGCCGAGCGCCTTGCGCAGCAGGTGGCCGCCACCGGCCAGTCGCTGATGCAGTCGCAGCGGCTCGCAAAGTCGATCTCCCAGGCCCTCGTGGGCAGCGCCCCCGCATTCGTCGAAGTGAAGGACAGCGCCGACGACCTCACGCGCCGCGTGCAGGGCCTGACCAATGGCGACGACGCCCTGCGCCTGGAGCGCGTGGGCAACCAGTACGACGAGGACATGGCCAAGATCAACCCCCTGGTTGTCCGTGCCGATGCCAGCGCCAAGGTCGTGCTGGCCCAGCGCCAGATCCTGACCCAGGTGGGTGCCGCCCTGCGCGACATCAACCAGCAGTCGTCCTCGCTGCTCGAAATGACGGAAACCGTCGCTTCGCTGAAGATGCAGCAGAACGCCACGCTGCCTGAAATTTCGGCGGCTGGCCAGCTCGTGATGCTGACCCAGCGCATCGGCAAGTCGACCAATGAATTCTTCACGGTCGAGGGCGTGAACCCCGACGCCGTGTTCCTGCTCGGCAAGGACCTGAACACCTTCCAGGAAACCACGCGCGGCCTGCTCGACGGCAATGCGCAGCAGCGCTTCCCCGGCTCGAAAGACCCGCAGACCCGCCAGCAGCTCGAAGCCATTCTCAAGACCTACGAGCAGATGCGCACGCAGGCCTCCGCCATTCTGGGCAACCTGCAGGGCCTGGTGGCCGCGCGCGAAGCGCAAGCTTCCATCCTGACCGACAGCGAACCGCTGCGCAAATCGCTCGGCGAACTGCAGGACAAGCTGTCCGCGCGCACCGGCCTGGGCGCCGGAACGATCGTGATGCTGTTCGTGCTCTCGCTGGCCGCCCTGGCGCTGGCCGGCGCCATCGGTTTCGTGCAGGTGCGCGAAGGCCGCGAACGTGCTGTCGTTGCCGAACGCGAGCGTCTCGCGGCCGAGCAGGCCAGCGAAGAAGCCGGCCGCATCAACAACGCCAACCAGGCCGCCATTCTTCGGCTGATGAACGAACTGCAGACGGTGGCCGAAGGCGACCTGACGCAGGAAGCCACCGTGACCGAGGACATCACCGGCGCCATCGCCGACTCGGTGAACTACACGGTGGAAGAACTGCGCCTGCTGGTGGGCAACGTGCAGAACACGGCCACCCGCGTGGCGCAGACCACCTCGCAGGTGGAAAGCACCTCGACCGAGCTGCTCGCCGCCTCGACCGAGCAGCTGCGCGAGATTCGCGAAACCGGCCAGTCGGTGGTGACCATGGCCGAGCGGATCAACGGCGTGTCCTCGCAGGCGCAGGAGTCCGCCACGGTGGCGCGCCAGTCGCTGCAGGCCGCGTCCTCGGGCCTGCAGGCTGTGCAGAACGCCATCGGCGGCATGAACTCCATCCGCGACCAGATCCAGGAAACCTCCAAGCGCATCAAGCGACTGGGCGAGTCGTCGCAGGAGATCGGCGAAATCACCGAACTGATCTCGGACATTACCGAGCAGACGAACGTGCTGGCGCTGAACGCCGCCATCCAGGCCGCATCGGCCGGTGAAGCCGGCCGCGGCTTCTCGGTGGTGGCCGAAGAAGTGCAGCGCCTGGCTGAACGCTCCGCGGACGCCACGCGCCAGATCTCGGCGCTGGTGAAGGCCATTCAGACCGACACGCAGGATGCGGTGGGCGCCATGGAGCGCTCCACGCAGGGTGTGGTCGAAGGAGCCAAGCTGTCCGACAATGCCGGTACCGCACTGTCCGAGATCGACCGCGTGTCGCGCCGGCTTGCAGACCTCATCGAGCAGATTTCGCAGTCCGCCTCCCGCGAGGCCGATTCGGCCAACGTGGTGGCCGCCAACATCCAGCACATCTTTGCCGTGACCGAGCAGACCGGAGAAGGTACCCGCAACACCGCCCAGCAGGTGCGCGAGCTGTCGCAGATGGCCGAGGAACTGCGCCGCTCGGTGGCCCGATTCAAGATCGCCTGATGAAGCTCTCCCCAGTCTTCGCGCACTTCGTGTCGCTTCGGAAAACTGACAGATAAAGAACGGCGAGCATCCAACGTGTCGACTCAAACCCCTGCCACGGCCCCCCTCGCTGGCAACGTGCCGGCCACCGAAGACCTTGGGCCGCTGGCCTGGGTTCTGGGCGAAATCCAGAAATCCCTCGACAGCGTCGGCAAGTCGCTGCGGCGCTTCGTGCGCGATGTGGGCAATGCCTCGGAGCTCGAAAGCGGCCCGCTGCAGATGGCCCGCCAGCAGTTGCACCAATCCGTGGGCGCGCTGCAGATGGTGGGCAACAACGCGCCCGCGCTGGTGCTCGGCGCCATCGAGTTCGCGGTACAGGGCTTCATCGCCGAGCCGCAGCGCTGCACCGACAGCGCGGTCCAGAAGATCGAGCGTGCCGGCTTTGCCGTCACCGATTTCCTCAACGCGCTCCTGGCAGGCAAGGCCGTGTCGTCGGTGGCGCTGTTCCCGCAATACCGCGACGTGCTCGAACTGGTCGGCAACGAGCGCGTTCATCCGGCGGACCTGTGGAGCACGGCCTGGCGCTGGGTCGAGGTGCGGCCTGCGCTGACCCAGGCCGCGGTGTCCTATGACCCGGCCGTGCGTTCGCGGCTCGACCGCGAGGTGCTGCAGCTGGTCAAGACCGGCGACCCGCAGGCCGCGCGGCGGCTGCATGCGCTGTGCCTGGGGCTCGGGCGCGGTGCGCTGCTGCCCCGCGTTGCCAGCTTCTGGACGCTGGCCGCAGGCTTCTTCGAGGCCCTGGCGCTCGGGCTGATTCCCGCCGATTCGTACGTGAAGCGCGCCGCTTCCCGCGTGCTGCTGCAGTACGCCACCCTGGCGCGCGGCGACAGCGCGGTGTCCGACCGCCTGGGCCAGGACCTGCTGTTCTTCTGCGCCCAGGCCGTGCCCGGCGCGCAGGACGAAGCCGCCACCCTGCGCACCGTCCGCACCGCCTGGGGCGTGGCCGGCGAGCGCCAGGTCGACTACACGGTCGAGCAGTTCGGCCGCTACGACCCGCTGGTGCTGGCGCAGGCGCGCAAGCGCATCGAAACGGCCAAGGAAATGTGGTCGGCGCTCTCGGGCGGGGACATCACCCGCACGCGCCAGGTGGCCGACACCTTCGCGCAGCTGGGCGAATCGCTGCAGAAGCTCCATCCGCCCATCTCGCCGATGGTGGAGGCGCTCACCCATGCGGTCGAGGCCTCGGTGCGCTCCAGCCAGCCGCCCGATACCGAGCTGGCGATGGAAGTCGCCACCTCGGTGCTCTACCTGGAAGCCGCGCTCGAAGACCTGGACCCGAGCGATCCGCAGCTCACCTCTCGCACCCTGCAGCTGGCCGGCCGCATCGAGCGTGTGCGCGAAGGTGGGCATTCGGAGCCGCTCGAGCCCTGGATGGAGGACCTGTACCGGCGCGTGAGCGACCGCCAGACCATGGGCACCGTGGTCGACGAACTGCGCAGCCACCTGAGCGAGCTCGAGAAATCGCTCGACCAGTATTTCCGCCGACCCGCCGAGAAGGCCCTGCTGCGCACCGTGCCGAGCCAGCTGCTGCAGATGCGCGGCGTGTTCTCGGTGCTGGGGCTCGACCAGGCCGCCAGCACCGTCCAGCGCATGCGCGACGATGTCGAGCAGATGCTGGTGGGCAATGCATCGCCGGTCGAGGAGATGCACAGCTTCGATGCGCTCGGCAACAACCTGGGCGCGCTGGGCTTCCTGATCGACATGCTGGGCTACCAGCCGGCGCTCGCCAAGCGCCTGTTCGTGTTCGATGCCGATGCCGGCGAACTCAAGCCGCTGATGGGCCGCCAGGCCGCCGATGGAGCCGCGGAGGCAGCGACCCCCAGCGCTGCGCCCGCAGCCGCCGAAGCGGTGCTCAGCATCGAGGAGGTCGATGCCCAGATCGCCTCCAAGCTCGCCGCGCTCGCCACGCCCAACCGCAAGGCGAAGGTCTCGCCCATCGAGGAATTCAGCAGCAAGGCCGACAGCTGGACCCACAAGATCGCCGGTCCCGCGGCCCTGCCCGATACCGAGGTGACCGAGCTCGAAGAAGACGACCTGCAGAACATCTTCCTCGACGAAGCCCGCGAGGTGGTGCAGAACGGCCTGGCTGCCATCGACGAGCTGGGCAGCCATCCCGACGACACCGAGGAACTCACCATCCTGCGGCGCGCATTCCACACGCTCAAGGGCAGCTCGCGCATGGTCGGCCTGACCGACTTCGGCGACGCCGCCTGGTCCTTCGAACAGGTGCTCAACACCTGGCTGGCCGACCAGCGCGACGCCACGCCCGACCTGCTCACCGGCACCCGCAAGGCGCTCGAGGAGTTCAGCCAGTGGGTCGAGGCCATTGCGTCCGGTGCCCAGCACGGTTGGCAGTCGGCGCATTTCAGCCGCGTGGCCAATGCCTTGCTGGCGGGCGAACCCGTGCCCACCGCCCCGACGTGGGTCGCCGATGCCGACGCGCTGGCCGTGGCCGCGCGCCACATTGCCGCGGAGCTGCCGCCGGCCGCTCCCGCACCGCCGCCGGAACCCGCGCAACTGCTGGAGCTCCCGGAGCTGCCCGACCTGTCGCTTTCCCCCGCAGCGCCGGTGGAAACGGCACCCGCTGCGCAATTCGAGCTGCCGCCGCAAACGCCGCCGGCCGCTGCAAAGCCCGAAGCCGACGACGACTTCGCCTCCACCGATTTCCTCGACTTCGAATCCAGGCCGCTGCCGGAGGCCGAAGCGCTCGAGGCCTTCGACCACAGCGCCGACTTCGATTTTCTTGCGCCCGCGAAAGTGGAGGCGCCGGTCCAGTCGATCGCCCGCTTCACGGCGGAACCCGCCGTCGAACCGGCACCGGTCGCCGATGCGCCCGAATCACCGGCCCTGGACGGTCTGCCCGACCTCGACTGGGCGACCGAGATCGTGCCGGCGAAGGCAGACGAGCCCGTGACGCTTGCCGAGGAGCCCGCACCGGTGCCGGCGGAAGCGCCCGCGGCAGCGGTGGTGCCCGCCGAAGAGCCCGTGGCCGCGCCGGCCCTGCTGCAGGAGCCCGAAGAAGCCGCGGTTGCCGCCGCCGACGAAGTACCGGCCCAGGTTGCGGAAACTGCGCCCGTCGCCGCCGAAGAAAACGCCCCGCTGCCCGAAGCCGAGGAAACCGCCGAGGCAGCCGCCGCCTCCGGTGCCGAAGACCAGGTCAAGGTCATCGGACCGCTGCGCATCGGCATTGCGCTCTACAACGTCTACCTCAACGAGGCCGACGAGTGGTCCAGGCAGCTCGCCACCGAAGTGGGCGAGTGGGCGCTCGAATCGCACGAGCGGCTGTCCGACTCGACCGTTGCCCTCGCGCATTCGCTGGCCGGCAGTTCGGCCACGGTCGGCTTCCACAGCCTTTCGGGCATGGCCCGCCTGCTCGAAGCTGCGCTGCAGCATCTGCAGATGCAGGGCAGCGGCTCGCGCGAACAGGGCGTGGTGTTGGTGGCCGCGGCCGACGAGCTGCGCCGCCTGCTGCACCAGTTTGCCGTCGGCTTCCTGCGCGAGCCGTCCGAGGGAACGCTCCAGGCGCTGCGCGACATTGCTGCCGCGCCGATGCCGGCCGAGGCGGCCGCGCGCGTCGAGACCCGCCCGCTCCAGCATCTGGTGGCGCAGGGCAACGTGGCCGACGTGGCGCTGGACGATTCCGAAGACGCGATCGACATGGTCGACGCGGTCGACGTCGACCTGTTCCCCATCTTCGAGGAAGAAGCGGCGGAGTTGCTGCCCCAGTTGGGCCAGGCGCTGCGCCAGTGGGCGCACCACCCCGACGACAGCGCGCCGCGCGCCTCGGTGCTGCGCACGCTGCACACGCTCAAGGGCAGCGCCCGGCTGGCCGGCGCCATGCGCCTTGGCGAGCGCGCGCACCGCATGGAGTCCGAGATCGAAGTGCTGGGTACCCAGGGCGGCGCCGACCGGGCCGAAATCGAGAAGCTGCTCACGCGCCTCGATGCGCTGCAGGCCACCTTCGACGCCCTGCGCGCCGCGGACGATGCCACCCAGGCCGAAGTGGCCCAGCTGGTGGCGACGGCTTCGGTGACTTCGCCAGGCGTGCAGTTGGTGCAGGTTCCCGCCGAAACGGGCGTGTCCGCCAACGACGAGACACCGGTTGCCGGTGACCAGAACGCCAGCCCGGCCGCGGAAGCCGCCGCCGTGCCATCGCTGCTGCAGCGTCCGGCCCATGCGCTGCTTGCGCCGCTGCGTGCGGTGTCGAGCCAGGCCGTGCGCATCCGCACCCAGCTGCTCGACCGCCTGGTGGCGCAGACCGGCGAGGTCATCATCACGCGTTCGCGCCTGGAGGCCGAGCTCGGCCAGCTGCGCGGTTCGCTCTCCGACCTCACTGGCAACCTGGACCGCCTGCGCCAGCAGCTGCGCGATATCGAGGTACAGGCCGAAAGCCAGATGCAGTCGCGCCTGGCCCAGGCCAAGGATTCGCAGCAGAGCTTCGACCCGCTGGAGTTCGACCGCTTCACCCGCGTGCAGGAACTCACGCGCATGATGGCCGAGTCGGTGAACGACGTGGCCACCGTGCAGCGCACGCTGCAAAAGACGGTGCAGGCCACGGAAGACGACCTCAGCGTGCAGGCGCGCCAGACGCGCGAACTGCAGCGCGGCCTGCTGCGCACGCGCATGGTGGAGTTCGAGGGCATCTCCGACCGCCTCTACCGCGTGGTGCGCCAGGCCTCCAAGGACACCGGCAAGCAGGTGCGCCTGGACATCGTCGGCGGCTCCATCGAAATGGACCGCGGCGTGCTCGACCGCATGACGCCCGCCTTCGAGCACCTGCTGCGCAACTGCGTGGCGCACGGCATCGAGGAACCGGCCGCGCGCGAAAAGGCCGGCAAGGACGCCAACGGCCTGATCGTGATCGACCTGCATCAGGAGGGCAACGACGTCTCGGTGAGCTTCCGCGACGACGGCGCCGGCCTCGACCACGGCCGTATCGCCGAGCGCGCCCGTACGCTCGGCCTGCTCGCGCCCGGCCAGGAACTCTCGCCAGAGGAAGCCACCGAGCTGATCTTCAAGCCCGGCTTCTCGACCGCCGGACAGGTGTCCGAGCTGGCCGGCCGCGGCATCGGCATGGACGTGGTGCGCGCGCAGATTGCGGCGCTCGGCGGCCGCATCGAAACGCGCAGCACGGCAGGCCAGGGCACCACCTTCAAACTGGTGCTGCCGCTCACCACCGCGGTGACGCACGTGGTGATGCTGCGCGCCGGCGAGGTGTCGATCGGCGTGCCGTCCAATCTGGTCGAGCTGGTGCAGCGCGTGAGCAGCGCCGAGCTCGAGGCCGCCTACCTGCACAACAGCCATCCGTTCGGCAGCGAGCAGGTGCCTTTCTACTGGGCCGGCGCATTGCTGCAGGCCTCCGCGCGCAGCGAGCATCCCACGAGCAGGAACAACACCGTCGTGATCGTGCGAAGCGCGGCGCAGCGGGTGGGCCTGCACGTGGACGAAGTGCTGGGCAACCAGGAAGTCGTGGTCAAGAACCTCGGGCCGCAGCTGGCCCGGCTGCCGGGCCTGGCGGGCATCTCGGTGCTGGCTTCGGGCGCGGTGGCGCTCATCTACAACCCGGTGGCGGTGGCCGCGGTGCATGGCGACCAGGCGCGCGAGCGCCAGGCCGCCGCGCTGGCCGCGCCCGCGCATGCCGGCGGCGCCGACCATGGTGTGCCGCAGGAGCCGTTGCCGATGCTGGCCCCCGCGGCACCGCAGGTGCCGCTGGTGCTGGTGGTCGACGACTCCATCACCGTGCGCCGCGTGACGCAGCGCCTGCTGCAGCGCGAAGGCTATCGCGTGTCGCTCGCAGCCGACGGCCTGCAGGCGCTCGAACGCCTGCAGCAGGAGCGTCCGGCCGTGGTGCTGTCGGACATCGAGATGCCGCGCATGGACGGCTTCGACCTGGCGCGCAACATTCGCGCGGACGATTCGATGGCCGGCCTGCCGATCATCATGATCACCTCGCGCATCGCCGAGAAGCACCGCGACTACGCGCGCACGCTGGGCGTGAACCACTACCTCGGCAAGCCCTACTCGGAAGAAGAGCTGCTGCGCCTGGTGCGCAGCTACACCAGCGAGCCTGCCGCGCTGGCGGCGGCCTGAACCCTACGGCGCAAGCAGCGCCTTGCGCACCAGGTCGACCTGCCGCGTGCAGCCCATCTTGGCCATCAATGAACCGAGCTGGCTGCGCACCGTGTGTACCGACACGCCCTGCGCGCCGGCATGCTGCTTGGGCGACTGGCCCGCGATGAGCGCGGCCAGCACGCGCGCCTCGGCAGGCGTGATGCCGAAGGCGCTGCAGAGGCCGTCGGTCGAGGGCGCCGCCTGCGAACGGCCGAGGCGGATGCGCGCCAGTACCAGCACCTCCTCGCCCAGGCTCAACTGCGGCGCGGCGCGTGCTATTTCCAGTTCTTGCAGGCCTGCCGGTCCGGCGGAGATGGGCAGGCAGACCCGCTGACGCGATTGCGCCGCCAGCCGCAGGCCGGCCGCCAGCGCCTGCTGCGTCTGCGCATCCGGATGCCAGAGCCGTTGGCCGCGCAGGCGCAGCGAGCGGCTGGTGCCGAAGAACTCCTGCGCGCTGGCCGATGCGCGCAGCACCGTGCCCGCGGGCGTCACCAGCAAGACCGCCTCGCCGAAGGCCGCGAGCGCGGATTCGGCGCCGCCGAGCCACAGCCGGGAACGCTCGTCGCGGCGCGCCAGTCCCTGGCGCAGCGCCTGGGTGACGCGGCGGATCCGCGTGCTGTCGAGCAGCCGGCGCGCATGCGCGGCCGTGCTGCGCTGCACCGTCAGGCCGCCGCGGCGCTGCGCGCCCTGGTCGACGATGCAGGCCAGCATCTGGCGCGCGCCGTGTCGGCACATGAAGTCGGCGTAGTAGAGATTCTTCGAGAGAAAGGCGGGCGAGAACAGCTCGTGCGTGTCGAACCAGCTTCCCGGCGCCGCGCCGAGGGTCGGCGGAATCAGGATGTCATGCGCGCAGAAATGCTGCATGTATTCGCGCTCGGCGGCCGGTGAAACATTGACCTGCTGGAAGCTCAGCAGCTCGCTGCCGCGTTCCAGCAGGATAAAGGTGGCGCTGTCGCCGCCGACCACCTGCTGCATGCCTTCCAGCAGGTCGCGCCATGGCGGCTGCGGATCGTCCAGGTGCGCGATGGCGTCGAGCGTGCGGCGCAGCGCGAGGCTCTGGTTCATGCGGGCCTCCCGGTTTCCAGTAGCGGCGGTTCCGCGAGCAGGCCCTTGCGCACCAGCTCGGCCTGCCGCGTGCAGCCCATCTTGGCCATCAGCGAACCGAGCTGGCTGCGCACCGTGTACACCGACACGCCCTGCGCGCCGGCATGCTGCTTGGGCGACTGGCCCGCGATGAGCGCAGCCAGCACGCGCGCCTCGGCGTGGGTGATGCCGAAGGCGCTGCAGAGACTGTCGACGGAAGGCGGCATGCGTGCGCCGTCATGGCGCATGCGGATGAAGACCAGCGCCTCCCGGCCCACGCTGAGTTCGGGCGCGGCGCGCACGAGTTCCAGCCGGCTTTGGCCGCCCCGTCCGTCCGGGATGGAAAGACAAATCGGCTCGCGGGCCTGCGGCCCTTGTGCGAGCGCCGCCTGCAGCGCGCGCTGCACCTCGGCGCCGGGATGCCAGAGCCGGCCGCCGCGCAGGCGCAGCGAATGCCCCTGGCCCAGCAGTTCGCTGGCCCGGGCGGAGGCGCGCAGCACGGTGCCGTGGCGCGTGGCCAGGCAGATGGCCTCGCCGAAGCCATCGAACGCTGATTCGGCCGTGTCGAACCACTGCCGCGTCATCGCATTGCGCTGCGCCAGCCCCCGGCGCAGCGCGCCGTCGACCCGGCGCACCGTCGCGCTCTCCAGGTGCCGGCGCGCGTGGCTGGCGGGCGTGTTGCGCTGGACGGTCAGGGCGCCGCGGCGCTGCGAGCTGTCCTCGACGATGAAGATCAGGCACTGCCGCATCCGATGAGGGCACATGAAGTCGACGTAGAAACCCTCCTTCGACAGCAGCGACGAGGAGAACAGCTCCTGGGTGTCGAACCAGCTTCCCGGCGGTGCGCCGAAGGTCGGAGGAATCAGGATGTCGTGTGCGAAGAAATGCTCGACGTACGCGCGTTCGGCGGCCGCGGAAACGTCATGCTGCTGGAAGTTCAGCAGCTCGCCGCCGCTGTCGATCTGGATCAGCGTGGCGCTGTCGCCGCCGACCAGTTGCTGCATGCCCTGCAGCAGCGCGGCCCAGGGCGGCTCGGCATCGCCCAGGTGCGAGATCGCATCGAGTGTGCGGTGCAGTGCGAGATTCCGGTTCATGTGATTCCCTCCCCGGGCGGCCGGTGTTTCCCGCGGGCATGATGCGCGTCCGCGCCGCCGGGTGTCAACGCGCAAGGGGTACCTACTACCGCTTTGCCGATCGCCGCGCATCGTGCATTTGCGTGATGCGCCGCGCAAACCGCCCTCCCACACTGTTGAGAACGAAGGTTCGCTTTTTCGGCGAGCCCGGTGCCCGACACAACCTGGAGGAAAGACCATGCACATTCGATTCACCAGAGCGGCCGTTCCGTCGGCCTGCGCAGGCCTCCTGCTGGCGCTGTCCGCCTGCGGCGGCGGAGGAGGTGGCGGGGGCGGCGGTGGCTTTCCGCCGTTCGGCCCTCCGGGTGGCGGCAATCCGCCGTCGTCCCCGTCGCCGGTCACGGTGTCGGGCAAGGTGATGGTGCTCGGCCCGGTGAGCGGGGCACTGGTCTGCGTGGACCGCAACCGCAACGGCGCCTGCGACGAAGGCGAGCCCGCGGCCGCCAACAAGACCGGCGAGGACGGCGCCTACAGCTTCGGCTACACGCCGGCCGATGCGGCCGCGGCAGCCGAGCTTGCCGCCGCGCCGCTGCTGGCGCAGGTGGACGGCGGCAATCCCTCGCTGCCATCGTTCTCCAAGCCCTTCACCATGAGTGCGCCCGGCGGGCACCGCGGCCAGGTCAATCCGCTGACCACGCTGCTGCAGGCGGGCGTGGTGGCGGGCCTGGCGCCCGAGCGCGCCGAGGCGCTGGTGCTGCTGCAGCTGGGCCTGCCCGAGGTTGCCCAGCTGTACGACTATCAGGGCGTGGCCGTGACCGACCCCGGCCGATTCGAGGACAACGCCTTCACCGCCGCGCTGGTCACGGCCGATACGCTGCACAGTGGCGTGGCATTGCGCGTGGTCGATCCGGCCACCGTCACACCGGTGGCCTCGGACCAACTGGCGCGGCTGGACTTCGCACGCGCCGACCACTACACCGCGCGGACCTATCCGACCGATGGCGTACCCGATCCGGCCACCGGCAAGGTGAATCTCACCGACCGGCGCGAAGGCCTGACCAACGGTGCACCCACCGCGCACGACACGCTCTACGGCTTCGTGCAACTGGGCGCCAACGGATGGGTGCGCTGCGACGAGAACGCGGCCTTCACCAGCAGCTTTGGAACGCCGAGCCGCAGCGACTATTGCGCGGGCACCACGCGCAGCCTCGGCCATGCCGCGGTCACCGACATCTCCGGCCGCAAGATGGCCGAGGTGGTGGCCGAGATGCAGGCGGCCGATGGCAACAGCATCTTCGGCGTGGTGCCGGCGGCCGCTTTCGCCAACCCGGACGCCACCTTCCCGCCCGGCTCGCAGCTGCGCTACCGCCGCGGGGTAGAGCTGGCGCAGCCCTATTCGATCAACCTGGCCAACCCCAGCGAGACGACCGGCTTCGCCACGCTGGAAGCGTTGATCGCGGCCTTCCCGGCCTCGGGCGCAACCCTGCCGGCCGGAACCGGCACCCTCAGCCTGGGCGTGCTGAACGAGCAGCAGACGCGCCTGCTTCGCGCGGCCTTCACCGGCCCCGGCACGGTGCAGTACTACGCCTGCAACTTCGATTCCGCCACCAGCGCGTACGACACCTGCGCGGCCACCGAGACCGGCACGGTGGAGGTCCGTACCGAGGGCGGCGCGCGCGTGCTGGCCTTCAACGGCGGCCATCCGCCGACCGGCGTGGGATCGCTGCGCACCTTCGGCGAGTACGGCGGCGCGGTCCATGTGGTGCGCGCAACCAAGTCCAACACCCGATACAACATCAACAGCGCGCGCCGGCTCAACGGCGTGGCGTGGGAAGCCATGAAGCCCCAGCTGGGCATCGGGGGCCCGGTATGAAGCGCAGCTCTTGGCGTACCGCAGCCTGCGCCGGCATGCTGGCATTGGCCGCCGAGCTGGCCGCGGCCCAGGCGGCCGACGGACTGGAAGGCGACTGGACCGCGCGCATCACGCTCAAGAACGGCCGCCAGGTCGATGCGCAGATGCAGCTGCAGGCCGCCGGAGGCACCTGGCGCACGCTGGCGCAAAACCCCGGCGATCCCTGCGTCGGCATCCCCACACCGATGCTGTGGCGACGCGTGGAAAGCGGCGTCTACGAGTTGCACTTCCAGGGCAGCAAGGCGCTCACCGGTTGCCGCGACAACCTCATCACCTTCCAGCAACTCGACGCCGGCACGCTCAGGGGGCGCTCCGACGCCGGCGCGGAAATCGTGCTGACGCGCCGCTGAGCGGCGGCTGGTCCGCGCCGCGCACCGCGCCGTAGCGCCGCAGCGTCTGCTCGCGTGCCTCGGCGTGGTCGACCACCGGCCTGGGGTAGGTCTCGCCGAGCTTGATGCCGGCGGCCTCCAGTTCCACCGGCGACGCCGTCCAGGGGGCGTGGATCGCGGCGTTCGACAGCCCCGCGAGCTGCGGCAGGTAGCGCCGGATGAACTTGCCTTCGGGGTCGAAGCGCTCGCTCTGCGTCACCGGGTTGAAGATGCGGAAGTACGGCTGCGCGTCGCAGCCGCTGGAGCTGGCCCATTGCCAGCCGCCGTTGTTTGAAGCCAGCTCGAAATCGTTCAGGTGCAGCGCAAAGTAGCGCTCGCCGCGCCGCCAGTCCAGCCCCAGGTCCTTGCAGAGGAAGCTGGCCACCACCATGCGCAGGCGGTTGTGCATGTAGCCGCTCTGGTTGATCTGCAGCATGGCGGCATCCACCAGCGGGTAGCCCGTGCGGCCCTGGCACCAGGCCTCGAACAGCTGGTCGGCATGCTTGCCGTGGTGCCACTGGATCTTGTCGTACTCGGGGCGGAAGCTCTTCGATTCGCCGCCCGAATGCACGTGCGGAAAGTGCACCAGGATCTGGAAATAGAACTCGCGCCAGATCAGCTCGCCGAGCCAGCTTGCCGCACCCGCGTCGCCCTGCAGGAAGAGCTGGTGCGCAACCCCCGCCAGCTGCCGGATCGAGACGGTGCCGAAGCGCAGGTGCACGCCCAGGTAGCTCGGGCCCCGCACCGCCGGAAAATTGCGCGCGGCATCGTAGCGGTCGATGCGCTGGAAAAAGTCCTCGAACAGCGTCGCCGCACCCTGGCTGCCGGTGGGAATGTCGAGCTCGGAGAGATTGCTCCGGCCAAAGCCGATGTCCTCGAGCGAAGGCACCGGCGTGCGATGGGCCGCGGGCGGCGGCGCCAGCGCGTCGGCATGGCTGCGCACCGGGTATGGCTTCAGAAAGAAGGAGTCCACCTTGGCGAGCCAAGCCCGCTTGTAGGGCGTGAAAACGGTGTACGGCTGGCCGGTCTTGTTGAGCACCTCGTCGCGCTCGAAGACGGTGGAGTCCTTGTAGGTGTAGAAGCTCACGCCCGCGTTGGCCAGGGCGCCCAGTACCTGGGCATCGCGCGCCAGCGCGTCGGGCTCGTCGTCGCGGTTGGCGAAGACGGCCTGCACGTCCAGGCTGTGGGCCAGCGCCGGAATCTCCTCGATGGCGTTGGCGTGCCGCACGATCAGCCCGCCGCTCAGCGCCCGCAGTTCTTCCTCGAGCTCCACCACCGATTCCCGGATGAATTCCACGCGCCGGTCGACCCGGGGCAGGGGGTCCAGGATCGCCCGGTCGAACACGAAAACGCACACCACCTGCCGGCAGGCCCGCAGCGCGTGGTACAGGGCCGCGTTGTCGTCCACGCGCAGGTCGCGGCGAAACCACATGAGCCCTTTGGGATAGGTCTTGTCGACGGCCAGTAAAATCGGCGGCATATGGCTGCCGATTCTGCCCCGATGAACCTCACGCATCACTTCCTGATCGCGATGCCGGGGATGGAAGATAAAACTTTCAACCGCAGCGTCGTCTACCTGTGCGAGCACAGCGAGCGCGGTGCGCTCGGGCTGGTGATCAACAAACCCAGCGACATCAACCTGAAGGTGCTGTTCGAGAAGATCGAACTCCACCTGTCGCGTCCCGAACTCGGCGACGCACCCGTTTTCCAGGGCGGGCCGGTGCAGACCGAGCGCGGCTTCGTGCTGCACGAGCCGGTGTTCACCCATGCCGAAAAGCCCGAGGAGTCGGTCTACGCCTCGACCATGACCATTCCCGGCGGCCTCGAAATGACCACCTCCAAGGACGTGCTCGAAGCCCTGGCCACCGGCGCGGGCCCGCGCAAGGTGCTGGTTTCGCTGGGTTATTCGGCCTGGGGCGAGGGGCAGCTCGAGTCGGAACTGGCCGAGAACAGCTGGCTCACCGTGGGCGCCGATCCGGCCGTGATCTTCGACACGCCGGTCGAGCAGCGCTACGACAGGGCGCTGCTGCTGCTGGGCCTGGAAGCCTGGAAACTGTCGCCGGAAGCGGGACACGCGTGATGGCCGCTGCCATGCCAGACGTTCCCGCTCCCCCCGCCGCCGTTGCCGTTCCCCCCCACTTCCAGAGCTTCCTGGCCTTCGACTTCGGCCTGAAGCGCACCGGCGTTGCAAGCGGAAACCGACTGCTGGGTGCCGCGACGCCGCAGGCCACCATCAAGGCCGAGGGCGACGCCCGCTTCGCGCAGGTCGAGGCCCGCATCAAGGAATGGCAGCCCGACGCGCTGGTGGTCGGCGTGCCTTACCACCCCGACGGCGCCCCGCACGAGAACACCCGCCGCGCGCAGAAGTTCGCGCGGCAATTGCGTGGCCGTTTCAATCTCCAGGTGTTCGAGGTCGACGAGCGCTACAGCACGACCGAGGCGCTGTCCTCCGGCGCACGCGATGCCGATGCCGCATCGGCCTGCATCATCCTGGAGCAATTCTTGAGGAGTCTCCAACAATGAAGCTCTCCCCCAGGCTTCGCGCACTTCGTGTCGCTTCTCCCTCCCCCTCACCGGGGGCAACACCGGTGGCCCGGCAAAGCCGGTTCCACGGTGTTCCCCGCATTTGCGTTTCCCCTTGCCTTGTTCTGGAGCCATCATCGTGAGCCCTGTCGTTCCTGACGCCGAGTTGCTATATCTCGATCTGCTGGCGGGCGTGAAGACGCTGATGCGCCCCGACACCAAGCTGGTGGGCATCACCTCCGGCGGCGCCTGGCTGGTCGAGCGGCTGCAGAAGGACCTGGGCCTCGCCGGCGCGCCCGGCGTCATCTCGTCGGCCATGCACCGCGACGACTTCGCGCGCCGCGGGCTCTCGGCCAGCGCGCAGACCGCGCTGCCCTTCGACGTGAACGGCGCCGACGTGCTGCTGCTCGACGACGTGCTCTACACCGGCCGCACCATCCGCGCAGTGCTCAACGAGCTGTTCGACTTCGGCCGCCCGGCCCGCGTGCGGCTCGCGGTGCTGGTCGACCGCGGGGGGCGCGAGCTGCCGGTGGCGGCCGATTTCGCGGCCGCGAAGCTCACGCTGCCCGATACGCAGCTGCTCGCACTCGCGCGCGCCGACGACGGCGCGTTCAGCCTCAAGGTGGAGGAGAACTCGTGAGCCCCCACACTCATCACTTCGTGTATTCGTTGCCCCCCGAGGGGGCGCAGGCCCCCCTTGGGGCGGCCCGGCGGGAGGCCTGGTAATGCTCTACAAGCGAAATCCCCAGCTCAACAAGAACGGCGAACTGATCCACCTGCTGTCGATCGAGGGCCTGCCCAAGGACATCGTCACGCACATCCTCGACACCGCCGCCAACTTCACGAGCGTGAGCGACCGCGAGGTGAAGAAGGTGCCGCTCCTGCGCGGCAAGAGCGTGTTCAACCTGTTCTTCGAGAACTCCACGCGCACCCGCACCACCTTCGAGATCGCGGCCAAGCGCCTGTCGGCCGACGTCATCAACCTGGACATCGCGCGCTCCTCGGCCACCAAGGGCGAGTCGCTGCTCGACACCATCGCCAACCTGAGCGCGATGGCGGCCGACCTGTTCGTGGTGCGCCACAGCGAGTCGGGCGCACCGTACCTGATCGCGCAGCATGTGGCGCCGCACGTGCACGTGGTGAACGCCGGCGACGGCCGCCACGCGCATCCGACGCAGGGGCTGCTCGACATGTACACGATCCGCCACTACAAGAAGGATTTTGCGAACCTCACGGTGGCGATCGTCGGCGACGTGCTGCACTCGCGCGTGGCGCGCTCCGACATCCATGCGCTCACCACGCTCGGGTGTGCCGAGGTGCGCGTGGTCGGCCCCAAGACGCTGGTGCCCGGCGACATGGCCGGCATGGGCGTGCGCGTGTGCCACACGCTCGAAGAGGGCATCAGGGACTGCGACGTCATCATCATGCTGCGCCTGCAGAATGAGCGCATGAGCGGCGCGCTGCTGCCCTCGTCGCAGGAGTTCTTCAAGACCTACGGCCTCACGCCCGAGAAGCTGCAGCTGGCGAAACCGGATGCCATCGTGATGCACCCGGGGCCCATCAACCGCGGCGTGGAGATCGATTCGGCGGTGGTCGACGGGCGCCAGAGCGTGATCCTCCCGCAGGTCACTTTTGGCATCGCCGTTCGCATGGCCGTCATGAGCATCGTGGCGGGTAACGAAGCATAGACATGTTGCTCGCCCCCAGTCTTCGCGCACTTCGTGTCGCTTCGCCAACCCCCTGCCGGGGGCAACACCAGTGGCCCGGCGAAGCCGGTTCCACGGTGTTTCCCGAAAAGGCCCTGACCGCCACCGGAAGTACAGACGCATGAACATCCTTATCTCCAACGGCCGCGTCGTCGACCCCGCATCGGGCATCGACAAGAAGACCGACATCGCCATTGCCGACGGCAGGATCGCCGGCATCGGCCACACGCCGGCCGGCTTCAAGGCCGAGCGCACCATCGATGCCGCGGGCTGTGTCGTCGCGCCCGGCCTCGTCGACCTGGCCGCGCGCCTGCGCGAGCCCGGCTACGAGCACGAAGGCATGCTCGAAAGCGAAATGGCTGCGGCCATTGCGGGCGGCGTCACCAGCCTCGTGTGCCCGCCCGACACCGACCCCGTGCTCGACGAGCCCGGCCTGGTCGAGATGCTCAAGTTCCGCGCCGAGAAGCTGCAGGGCGCGCGCCTCTTCCCGCTCGGCGCGCTCACGCGCAGCCTCGCGGGCGGCGTGCTCACCGAGATGGCCGAACTCACCGAGGCCGGCTGCATCGGCTTCAGCCAGGCCGACGTGCCATTGGCAGACACCCAGGTGCTGCAGCGCGCGCTGCTCTACGCCAGCACCTTCGGCTACACCGTGTGGCTGCGCCCGCAGGACCGCGACCTTGGCAAGGGCGTGGCGGCCAGCGGCCCGCTGGCCACGCGCCTGGGCCTCTCGGGCGTGCCGGTGTCGGCCGAAACCATCGCGATCTTCACCATCGTCGAGCTCATGAAGAGCACCGGCGCGCGCGTGCACCTGTGCCGCATCTCCAGCGCCGCGGGCGTGGCGCTGGTGCGCACGGCCAAGGCGCAGGGCCTGCCGCTCAGCTGCGACGTCAGCATCAATTCGCTGCACCTGGCCGATACCGACATCGGCTTTTTCGACAGCCGCGCGCGCCTCAATCCGCCGCTGCGCCAGCACGGCGACCGCGATGCGCTGTCGGCGGCGCTGGCCGACGGCACCATCGATGCGCTGGTGTCCGACCACACGCCGGTCGAGGCCGATGCCAAGACGCTGCCCTTTGCCGAGGCCGAACCCGGCGCCACCGGGCTCGAACTGCTGCTGCCGCTCGCGCTGCAGTGGGGCGAGCGCAGCGGCGCGGGGATCGTGCGCGCGCTGGAAGTCATCACGTCCGCCCCGGCGCGGCTGCTGGCGGCCGCCGATGCGGGCACCGGTATCGGACGGCTGGCCGAGGGCGGCGTGGCCGACCTGTGCGTCTTCGATCCGGGCCTCGAATGGCAGGTGCAGCCCGAAGCGCTCAAGAGCCAGGGCAAGCACACGCCGTTCTCGGGCTATCCGCTGCTGGGGCGCACGCGCCATACCCTGGTTGCAGGCCGCGTGGTCCACGGCTGAAAGGGCCCGCTTCTCGATGGTTCATTCACTGAAGGCCTGCTGGCGCCTGCTGCATGCGGTGGGGCACGCGCTGGGTGGCTGGTGGACGATCCGCTTCACCTTTCCGGGCCTGTCGCAGGAACAGCGCAACCTGCGCGTGCAGCAGTGGTCGTTGCGCTTGCTCGAGATCATGGGCATCGCGCTCCAGGTGCAGGGCAGGCCGCCCGCGCAGGGGCCGGTGCTGCTCATCAGCAATCACCTCTCGTGGCTGGACATCACGGCCATCCATGCCGCCTGCCACGTGCGCTTTGTCTCGAAGGCGGGCGTGAAGCACTGGCCGCTGATCGGCACGCTGTCCACCGGCGCGGGCTCGCTCTACATCGAGCGCGAACGCCGCCGCGATGCGCTGCGCGTGGTGCACCACATGACCGAGGCGCTGCGCAGCGGCGACCTGATCGGCGTGTTCCCCGAGGGCACGACGAGCGATGGGCGCGGGCTGCTGCCCTTCCATGCCAACCTGCTGCAGGCGGCCATTTCGTCGGGCGCGCCCGTGCTGCCGGCCGCGCTGCGCTTTGCCGATGCGGCCACCGGGGAAACCAGCCAGGCGCCGCGCTACATCGACGACGACAACCTGCTGACCTCGCTCTGGAACACGCTGCGCGCGCCGCCGCTCCTGGCCATCGTGCGCTTCGGCGAGCCGCAGCCCTCGCACGGCCGCGACCGCCGAGCCTGGGCCCAGGCGCTGCACGAAGACGTGCAGCAGCTGCGCCGCGAGACGCACTAGCCGCACGGGGGCGGCGCAGGCAAAAAAAGCGCTCCCGAGGGAGCGCTTAACGACGCACGGAGGCGTCGTGAGGAGGAACCGGAATTCGTCCACCCGACATTGGCCGGGCCGGCGGCCGCGGCTTGCGGGAGAAATCAATCCATGCGCGTGGGCGGGTGCCTACAGGGCCGCTCGCTGGTGGGCGCCGCCTATCCCGATCATGAAGATTGCCAAACCCGCTCAGGTCCAAAACCTTGGACCATGCAGGTTCTACGCTGGAGAACCTGATGAGAATGCTGAGGAAAATCGTGGGCGGCGCCATCTCACTTGCGGGGGCGGCTGTGCTCGTGGCGCGGCACCTATGACGGCTGAATGGGCTGAATGAATACTATGGTTTGTAAGTAAGCGCACAGCAACACTACTGCCCGAGGGGCCGTGCGAACCGGTCGCATTTCGGCGCCCATAATGCGCCTGCGACCCACGCCAGAGGCCGCATCGAGACCCGCGGCTGCGGTCCTTCGAGACCGAGCCAGCCATATTTTTCTGGCTTTCACGGGATGACATCATGAGCGTACTGCAGATGTTTCTACCGGCGTCCGAACCAGCGCGCAGCGAGGCCCTCGAGTACATACGACGGACACACCACTTGCCACGCCACCTCGTGAGAGGCACCGGGCGAAGAGGGCTGGGCGAATCCGGACCGGGCCCGCTGGTCGGGCCGGTGCAAAGCCAGCAACAGGCGTCGTCGCCGCAGGACTTGCAGGCGGGAACCGCGAACAAGCTTCAGATCGAATGAAGGCTGTTTTTTCCTGAAATCGGCTGAAGCGCTATTCAATGGAAATCCGTGGGCTTTTGGAGGGCGCAATTCATTTGCCTTTTGCCTTTTATATCTTTTGGCTGCCACGGGAATTGGTGGAACGCATCCAGTAGTTTGTAATTATTTCCAATAGAACTCGAGTGAGGTCCTTCTAATTCAGCGGGATTTCACTTGTAGACAGTATTTAATCCGCCAATAGACACTCCGCTCCCCAATTCGGGGGCAACCAAGGAGTGTTTCGTGGATTCGAATCAACCTGTTTTCACCATCCTCTCATTCGTGGGAGGAGGCATTCGCGGCCTTCTGTCGGCAACCATCCTCCAGCGCCTGGCCGAAAAGCACGACCATGTGCTGAAGAACACGCTGATGCTCGCGGGCTGTTCCACCGGCGCGATCATCACGAGCGAATTGCTGGCCGGCAAGACGCCGGCAGATCTCATCGAGCTGTTCACTTCCCCGACCGGCGAGATCAAGTTCTACAACAACATGAACGATCGGCCGGACAGGCCCGCGTACCCCATTGCAGATGTGATCGCCTCCCAGGCCGCGCTGCATGGCGATGCGCCTGTGTCGAAGGCGCCGCGCAGCGTGCTGCTGGTTTCGTTCAACGTTGGCGGCCTGGAAACCAGGGACGACGGCCGCGTGGTTCCCAAGCCATGGGACACGCTCATGTTCACCAACATGCTCGGTACCGAGCAGGACAGGATCGACGGCCTCGAGGGAAATGCCGACACGCCGATCGCGATCGCGGCATCGTCCAGCGGCGCGATGCCCGGGCAACTGGGTTCGGTGCTCGGCAATGTGGACGGCGCCTTCTTCAACCACGACCCGACGGTCGCAGCCATCTGCCTGGCGGTGCGCAACGGCGTGCCGCTCGAGAAGATCGTGGCCATCACGATCGGCACGGGCCTGATGCCCGACTGGGTTGCCAGCGACACGGCCGAATGGGGCGCGAAGCAGTGGATGGACGGCGATGGCAATCCGTTCGACAACACCCCGCCTTTCCTCATGAACCAGGCGCGGTCGTCGCCGGTGCTCGACATGTGCCTGAGCGGAACGTCCGCCGAGACGATGCCGCGCCTGGCCAAGATGCTGCTCGGCGACCGGTATGTGAACATCAATCCCCGGCTGCCCTGCTTCATCCCCGAAAACTCGACCAATGCGCAGGCCATCGAACTGCTCCAGCGCCATGGCAACGAGGTGAACATCGATGAAGCCGTTGCGCTCATCGGAAAGTACTGGCACCAGATCACCGGCCCGTTGGTTCCCATCGTCCCGCCTCCGCTGGTTCCGCCGCTGGGCCCGAACAGCGCCGTGGCCGCGGCCATCGCGAAGGTGCGCGCTGCCGCAGCGTCCGCAGCCAACGAACCGCCGCCGCCCACGGCCGGCCATGGAGAGTTCTTCTACATCCAGCACAAGGAAACAAGGAAGGTGCTCGACATACGTGGCCAGTCCGCGGCGCCGGGGACCCCGGTGATCCTCTGGGACAAGAAGCCGGTGGACGACAAGACGCGGGCAAACCAGCAGTGGGAGTTCGTTCCCGCGGCCGGGGAGCCGGGCTGGTGGTACCTGCAGACAGCCATGCCGAGCGACATGGTGCTGACCCTCGGGGATTCGGTCGGCGCCGCGCCGCAGCTGGACATGCAAGCCAAGTCCGAGGCCTCCCGGGCGCGCCAGCTGTGGAGCCTGATCTCGACCGAAGACATCGGATGGTGGTTCATCCAGTGCAAGGCCCAGGTCGTCCTGAGCGAGTACAGCAACCCCGACTCCGTGGTCCCCGCAGTGATCGCTGCCGCCGACGAGGGCCAGCCCTACAAGGTGGCGGTGGGCCTTCCGCTCGACTATGCGAAGGACGGTCCGATGTCCTGGGGCTTCCTTCGCCTGGACGACGCTCTGTCTGCGGCATCGCGCGAGCGCAGGGCTTGAATGAGAGCGGGCGGCGGGGGAGGGCGGCAGCCCGTCCTTGCCGCCGCTCGCCGCGTCCGCCTTTGCTTCACTCGGCCGTGGCCGGGTCGATCACGCCATGCACCCGGTCGATGCGGTCGGCCGGGAAGCCGCCGAGTTCCGCATGCTTGCGCACCAGGGCCTCGTCGGTGGCCTGGTAGATGCAATAGATCCGGTCGTCGGTCACGTAGCTGTGGACCCATTGGATGTCGGGCCCCATGCTGCCCAGCACGCCGCAGGACTTCTGCGAGATGGCTTTCAGGTCCGACGGCGTGAACTTGCCCGCGCCGGGGATGTGCCGTTCGATGAGGAATTTGGGCATGGCGATACTCCTGTCTGGATAGAATCGGTCGGAGCGACCAAGACCCATGGTGCCGATGCGAAGCACCGTTGTATTGCCCGCTGCACCGGACTTGTTGACCGAAACCCCGCCCTCGCTTGCCGGGAGGTGACCATGGATGTCTTGTCGGACGTGCTGCGGACCATCCGCCTGGAGGGCGCGCTGTTCCTGAACGGGGACATGCATGCGCCCTGGTGCTTCAAGGTGCCCAGGGGCGCGCACATGGCGCAGCTGCTCAAGCCCGGCGCGCAGCGGCTGGCCATCTGCCACCTCGTGCTGCAAGGTGAATGCTGGGCCCAGGTCGACGGCGGAGAACCGATCCGCGCGCACGCCGGCGAGGTGATCGCCGTGCCGCACGGCGACTCGCATGTGCTGGGCAGCGGTCTGCAGCATGCGGCGGTGGACGTGGCGCATGTGGTGAATCCGCGCGCACCCGAACTGGAGCGCATCCGCTACGGCGGCAATGGTGACCGCACGGTGCTGGTGTGCAGCTGGTTCGCATACGAAGGCGATGCGCCCAACCCCCTCATGGCGAACATTCCGCGCCTGTTCATCACGTCGCTGCGCAGCAGGCCGGCAGGCCCGTGGATCGAGCAGTCCGTCAACTTCGTGCTGGGCGATGCGGCTTCGCACACACCCGGTTCCGAGATGGTCGCCGCCAAGGTGGCGGAGGTGCTGTTCGCGGAAGTGCTGCGCGGCTACATCGAATCCATGCCCGCCAACAACCCCGGCTGGCTGGCGGGGCTGCGCGACCCCCACGTGAGCCGCTGCCTGGCGCTGATGCACGCCGAGCCCGCGCGCAACTGGACGGTCGACGCGCTGGCGCAGGAAATCCACGTCTCGCGCAGCGTGCTGGCGGACCGCTTCGCCGAACTGGTGGGCGCACCGCCCATGCACTATCTGACGCGCTGGCGCATGATGCTGGCCGCCGGCATGCTGCGCAAGGACCAGGGCAATCTGGCACGCATTGCCGAAGGTGTCGGCTACGAATCGGAAGCGGCTTTCAACCGCGCATTCAAGCGAGAGTACGGGGTGTCGCCGGGGGCTTGGCGGCAGAACGGGGCGCGAGTCTCGGTGTCGGATGCGGCGCCGTGATGGGGTTCGACAGGAATGAAAAATGTATCGGTATGGCGCGTGGATACTAGGTATCCTGATTCTTGGAGTGACCCCCTTGGGGTGGACAGCTCGGTGCTCATGAACTGACCTGGCGTCGGGCGTGTTGTTGCTCGAATTCGTCTGGGGGCATGTAGGCCAGTGATGAGTGTAGGCGTCGCTTGTTGTATCGCTCCTCGAGGAATGTTGGAAGGCGGTCTTGGATGTCTTGAAGGTCGAGGTAGTCGACCTTCAAGACCTCTTCATGCTTGAGCGTCTTCATGAAGCTCTCGGCCTTGGCGTTGTCGTAGGGATTGCCTTTGCGTGACATCGATCCACGAATGTTCCAGTGCGCCAAGCGATCCCGGTAGGCCTGTGCAGCGTGCTGGGCATAAAAAGGCGCGGGCCTCGGGTGTCTTGAGCGCCACCATGGCTACCAGGTGGCTCCAGCTCAATGGTGTCGACAGCGTCGACACAATCTCCACGTCAGGGAAAGCCTCTGCGAGCTTCACCATTCGTCGCAGGTTGCGGGATTCGAACCCGCGGCCGAATTCCTGTGCCAGTTGCTGGCCCAACTGGTCGAGCAAGCGGGCGCCGTAGCCGGCACGCTCGCCGCCCAGCACTTCGGAGGCCAGGCGCTGCCCGACGGTCCAGTACAGCCAGGTGAGCTCGGCATGGACCGCGCCGGCCAGGCGCTGGCGGCTGGCGGTGACCAGCGCGCGTCTACTAGAGTACGCGCATGTCCTTCTGTCCATGCGATCTCCTCGCCCGTTCCCTGGCCGTCAGCGCGCTCGCCCTCGGATTCGCCGTGGCGGCCCATGCACAGCCGACGCCTTTGGACGATGGCGAAACGCTCCCCGCCATCACCGTGGATGCCAGGGGCCGTTCGGAAGCCGCCCAGCAAGTTCCGATCCCGCTGACTTCGATCGATGGCGAGGCCCTCGAGACGCAGCAAAGCTGGCGGCTCGAAGACCTGCAGCAATGGTTGCCGAGTACCAGCATCACCTTCGGCGATCCGCGGCAATCGGCCATCGCGGTGCGCGGCGTCGGCAGGAATCCATCGAACGACGGCCTCGAGGGCAGCACGGGCATCTACCTCGACAACGTCTACCTGGGCCGCGCGGGCATGGCGACATTCGACCTGCTCGACATCGAGCGCGTGGACCTGCTGCGCGGGCCACAAGGCACGCTTTTCGGCAAGAACACGACCGCTGGCGTGCTGGCGTTGCACACGCGTGCGCCGAGCCGCGAGACCGAGCGCAGCCTGCAACTCTCGATCGGGCAGCGCGGCCTTGCGCAGGGGCAAGCCATCTTCTCGGGCGCCTTGTCGGAAGAGACGGCGGGCCGGCTGCTGGTGTACGGCACCCATGAACGCGGCAACATCGAGAACATCTACGATGGCGGCAGCGTCAACGGGGGCAATCGATCCGGCATTCGCGGCCAGTGGCTGCTGCGCCGTGGCGACGCCTTCAGCCTGCGCCTGATCGCAGATGCGCACCGCGAGCGCTCCACGTACGGCACCCGCGTCATCTACTCGCTGGGAAGCGGACCGGCGGCGGCCCGCGCACGGGCCGGCGGCGCCACCGGCATCGTTACCGACCCGCGGCGCTATGCGGTCAACACCGACGGCGTGGAGCGGGTCGATCTCGACCAGGGTGGCGTGTCGGCCGAAGCGAGCTGGAAGCTCGGGTCCGGCGCCACCGTCACGTCCATCACCGCCGGCCGCTCATGGAAGTTCGTGCCGACGACCAACGACAACCTCAATATCCCCGTGCTGATCGACGGCGGCTCCCGCGTGCGCCAGCAGCAGTTCTCGCAGGAGCTGCGCTACGCGGGGCCCACCGGCGGTGTGGTCGACTATGTGGTGGGCGCGTTCTACATGCGCCAGCGCATGCGCAACGAGATATTCACCGTGTTCGGTCCGCGGGCGGACATCGTTCTGCAGGGAACGTCCCTGCCGGTGCTGGCCAACGCGAGCACCGTGAGCTTCGGCGCGCTCGACACGGAGAGCTTCGCGCTCTTCTCCCAGGCCACGTGGCACGCCACCTCCAGGCTCGACCTCACGGCCGGCCTGCGCATCACGCAGGAGCGCAAGGACGGGCGCACCCATCGCGGCGACTCGACCGGTGGTGCCGCTGCCACCGCGTTCCTGCGCAATCGTCCGATCGTGCTTGGTGCCTACGACACAGGCCCCCTGGCCATCCGAAAGACCAGTCCATCGGCGCTCCTGGGTGCGAGCTACCGGCTGGATGACGACGCGATCGGCTACGCGAGCTTTTCGCACGGCGAGCGGTCGGGCGGAATCAATCTGGCGGGGCCGGGTGCCGCTCCCGGCCCGCTCGGCGCCTCGTCGCTGATCATCGGGCCCGAACGTGTCGACAGCCTGGACGTCGGCGTCAAGAGCAGCCTGTGGAATGATCGCCTGACACTCAACCTGAACGCCTTCCTGGCAGGCGTGCGCGGCTACCAGACGTCGATGTTCGTGCCCGCCGGCGCAGGCGCGGGCAACTACGTCGAGATCCTCACGAATGCGGGCGATCTCCGCAGCCGGGGACTGGAGCTGGATGCCACTGCGCGACCGGCGCGCGGGCTGACCGTGTGGGCCAACGCCGCCTTCAACGATGCACGCTATCGACGCTATGAGGACGCGCCTTGTCCGTCAGAACGCGCGTTCGTGCCGCAGGGGCGCTGCAGCCTGAGCGGACGGCAGGTTGCCGGGACGCCGCGCTGGACATTCAACGTGGGCGCCGAATACCGCAGGTCCGTGAGCCCCACCACCCAGCACTTCGTTTCAGCGGCGTACGCGTGGCGGTCCGCACAGGACGGCACGCTCGACGGGTCGGTCCACTCGCGCATCCCGGCCTATGGCCTGCTGAACCTCGCCACCGGTTGGAAGGTCGCACGGGGCAATGAAATCTGGAGCATTTCGCTCTGGTTGCGCAACGCGCTCGACAAGAAGTATTTCCCGACCGTGGCCGCCACCGCGAACGGTGCCTACGTGGCATCGGTCGGGACGCGGCGCACGCTGGGACTGACAGTTCGGCTGGACTACTGAACCTGCTACACGGACAGCCGGAAGGCATTGATGTGAGAACGCCTGTGTGAGGCGCTTGGCCCTTCCCAAGGCCGCGGTCGGTGCGCAGGCCTGTTCCCGTTCCCGCATGCCGTGCGACGGGTCATGTGACTTGTTCGGGCGGGGCAGCCGGAATCGCCAGGCGGAATGTCGACCCGCTGGCGCCTGTTTCGTGCAGTGTCACGTCGCCGCCATGGCGCCTCGCGATCTCGCGCGACAGGTGAAGCCCCAGTCCGGTGCCGGCCACCGCGCTCGCGGTTTCGGCACGGAAATATTTCTCGAAGATGCGGGCCTTGTCGGCCATGGCGACTCCGGGTCCGCGGTCGATCACGTCGACCTGCACGGTGTCGCCCGTCTGCCGCAGCACGACATGCACCGGTTGCTCCGGCGGCGAGTACTTCAATGCGTTCTGCATCAGGTTCTGCAGCGCGATCTCGAGCAGCGCCCGATCGCCGCGCACCTTGGACAGGGGTTCGTGCACGTCGAGCACCAGGCGAGAAGCGCCGGGAAAGTGGAAGCTCTCGCACAGGCCGCGCGCGAGCGCCGCCATGTCAACGACTTCGAGGCGAAGCATCCGGTGCTCGGGCTGGAGGCGGTCGGCCAGCAGGATGTTCTCGATCAGCATGGTCAGGCGCTGCACGGCGCGCCGGATCCGCTCGGTGCGCTGCTTCACCACGGGCTCCGCGCCGAGCTTCGAGATGTCGAGCGATTGCGCCGCGCCGTCGATCACTGTCAGGGGCGTGCGGAACTCGTGCGACACCATCGAGACGAACTCGCGCTGCTGCACGATCGCCTGGCGCTCGACCTCGAGCGACTCACGCAGCCGGGCCTCCAGACGGGCGCGGGCCGCGATCTCCTCATGCAAGGCGGCATTGGTCTGCTGCAGCTCGGCGGTGCGTCGCACGACGGTGCCTTCGAGCGCCTGTTCAGCTTCCAGCCGCACTGCGAGCACGCGCTCGCGCTCGGCGCGGTAATCGCGCTCGGCGCGCCGCGTCCGGTCGGCCACGGCCACGTTCAGCAGGACGAGGTGGCACAGGGTGCCGAGCCAATAGATGCGATCGGGCGTCACGCCGGGCACTTGGTCGCCGAGCCAGAGCTTCAACAGCCCGTAGAGCCCCAGCACCGTTCCCACCGCGAAGGCCGAGGCCGGGAGCAGGTACTGGAACTGGCGCCGCACGAAGAGCAGGTAGCAGACGAAGACCGCGCCGAACAGCGTGGACGCGGCGCTGCCTGCGCTGACCCAGGGGGCGATGGCGGCGTGATGGCCGGCCAGGGCCAGCACGAACGCAACGAAGTTGTACACCACGACCGCGTTGAAGAAATGTGCCGCAGGCGGCCAATGGCGCCGGAACTGGAAGATGCGCGCCATGAACGCGGTACCCACCATGTTGAAGAAGCAATTGACGGCCAGCAGCGTCTGCGCAACGCGTTCGGGGCGAGCGTCGAGGAACCACTGCGCTGCGAACCCCTGGCGGTTGACGGAGAGCGCTGCGATGCAGAGCACGTACAGCGCGTAGTGGGCGTAGAGCCCGTCCCGCAGCCAGGCCCCGAAGATCAGGTTCATGCAGACGGCGAGCAGGACGGCGCCGAGCAGCACGCCCATGATGGTGTAGTCGGCCGTGCGGTCGCGCTCGAAGCCGACAGGCTGCCACAGGTCCAGTTCGGCCCGCAGCGACGGCCCGTCGTTGCGCAGCCGCAGGAAATAGACAGCCGGCTCGGTCGAAATGTCGAGCGGGAACACGAAGTTGTGGTCGGGGATCTCGCGCGCCGCGAACGGGCGGGCGTCGCCGAGCGGCGTCTCGACGAATCCGCCGCGCCCGTCCGGCGCATACAGGGTGGCTTCGTGGATGCGCGGCGGTCGCACGCGCAGCAGCCATCGTGCGGGCGCGTCGGCCGTGCGCGCGAGCGAGAAGCGCAGCCACACCGCGTCGCGGCCGAAGCCTTCCTGCACCGGCCCTTCGAGCGGCGCGAAGCCGCTCTGCTGCGCACCGCGCGCGACGTCGGCAATACGCCACTGGCCCGAGGGGTCGCGCTGGATCTCGAGGCCCCCGGAGAGTTGGACGCCGCGGTCGAGGCCATCGGATGCCGACAGTACCAGCGCCCTGGCGGGCATTGCCAAGCACCACAGCAGCAGGAACAGAAGAACAAGCAGGCGGCCCGGACCCGCCCGGGTGGTTTCGACGTCGAGGCGCATTGGGACGCGACTTTATACTTTCCGCGCCATGCCATCCCCAAGCTCGCGTCCCGGTCTTCGCATCCATGTGATCGAGGACGACGAAGACATCCGTGCAGAAACCGTCTTCGCGCTCGGAGAGCTCGGCTTCGACGCGGAGGGCTTCGGCGACGCGCCGTCGTTCTACAAGGCGTTCGCGGTCCAGCCCTGCGACATCGCGGTGGTGGACATCGGCTTGCCAGGCGAGAGCGGCCTCGCGGTCGTTTCACATCTGCGCGCAATGCAGCGACGGCTCGGCCTGGTGCTGGTTACCGCGCGGGGCGAACTCGAAGACCGGCTGCTGGGGCTGCGCGAAGGTGCAGACGCCTACCTGGTGAAGCCGGTGAACATGCTGGAATTGGCCGAGACGCTGAACGCCGTCGGCCGGCGACTCACGGCCGCACCGCAGGGGAACGCAGCGCCCGCGCCGCCCGCACCCGCCGCCTGGCGCCTGCTCGAGGGCGACTGGATCCTGGGCGACCCCGAAGGCCGGCAGATGACCCTCACCACGAGCGAGCGCGCCTTCCTCGGCTGCCTTTTCGGGCAGCGCGGCACGGCGGCGAGCCGCGACGACCTGATCCGCGCGCTCGGTGGCGACGTGTTCGATTTCGACGAGCACCGCATCGATGCGATCGCCAGCCGGCTGCGGCGCAAGGCCGCGAAGCTCGGCATGCGCCTGCCGCTGCATTCGGTGCGCGGCACAGGGTACGTGCTCGCGATCTGACGCTGCCGGGGCTGCCGAGCTCGCAGGGGCCAGGCACATGGTCAGGAACCGTCAGAAAAGGTCAGGAAGGGCGCATGAAACAAACGATCAGGGCTTGGACCATGCGGCACGCGCAACGCGCCGCATCTTCATGTCCTACTGGTTCCAATCTTCCAAGCCTGCGCACATCATGGTCATCGACGACAGCGTCGAGGAACTCCAGGTGCTGCTTGTCGCGCTGCGTGGCGCCGGCCATCGCATCAGCCTTGACTTCGACGCGCTCGGAGGCTATCGCCGCGCCGGGGAGCTGCAGCCGGACTTGATCCTGCTTGACGCGCACTTGGGGGCCACCAGCGGCTTCGAGGCGTGCCGGCTGCTGAAGGCGGACCCCACCACCGCGCACATCCCGGTGATTTTTCTCACCGCCGGTGCGACGCTCGAGGAGCGGCTGACCGGTCTGCGAGAGGGCGGCGTCGACTACATCCTCAAGCCCTTCGAATCCGAAGAGGTGCTGGTCCGCATCTCGGTCCATCTCGCGCTCGCACGCCGCGGCGCGCAACCGCCGGACGGTGTCGGCGAGGCGCCCCGCAGGCCGCTGGCGTCCGGAGACGAAGCACCCCACGACCTGGACCGCGTGATCGCCAGGGCTGCGCAGCGGCTCATCGAGAGCGACCTTGCGAACATTCCACCGCTGCCGGCGCTCGCCGCACGCGTGGGCACGCACGAGAAGCGGCTGACGCGGGCGTTCCGTGCCCACACGGGGCGCACTGTCCTCGAGTTCGTGCGCGAGGAGCGGCTGTCGCGCGCGCAGCATCTGCTCGCCCAGACGCCGCTCAGCATCGAGGACGTGGCGCATGCGATCGGGTTCTCGGGTGCCGCGAACTTCACGACGGCGTTCAAGGAACGCTTCGGCAGCACGCCTGCGGCGCATCGGCGGCTGAGTCGCGACTGCACGTGCGGCGCCTGAAAAGCGGCGTTCCGCTCGGCAGCGCATGGTTGCGTTCGATGTGACGCCACGCCCCTCGGTGCGCAACGCCATCATCGGCCTGATTCGGCCCGTGCTCGTCACACGGCATAGCACCTGTACAGACTCCCAGGCTGCAGGTCGATCCGCACCTGCGGGATGCGATCGCAGCGGTGCCTAACATCCATCGGGTCGGACACGCCGGCCGGCGGGTGCGTCCCACGCGGGTTGCCCGTCGCGCGTGCGCAGCGAATGAAAGTCGACATGCTGCAGCCAGGTCACGTGGAGCCCGGGCCGCGCGGTGCGCACCTCCTGTGCGACGTTGACCAACCACAGGCGCAGCCAGACCGCCGCTGTCGGGAATCCCCGCACCAGCCGGCCTGGCGGGCGCGAACCCGTTCGCACCACCGGTCGGCAAGGCGCGCGCCGCGCTGGCCGATCGGCGGGCCGTGGGGTCCTCCCGTACTTCGACGGTCTGTTCGACGACAACGTCGCCCCAGCTGAGCGCGCTCGCCTTGACCGCTTCCGCTGCGCTGGCAGCGCAGACCCCCAGGCACAGAGTCAAGCCCAGCAGCAAGCCGCTTGCCCGTCGGGGTGTGTGCGCGGCGGGTGCGTCACGCGTCGGGGGCGCGGCGGCCCACGCCGGCCTGGCGGCAGGCGGACGGCGTGCAGTTGAAGTACTCGCGAAATGCCGTCGCAAAATTGGCGGGGCTCGAGAACCCCACCGCCGCGGCGATCTCCTCGATGCGCATGGCCGATTCGAGCAGCAGGCGGTGCGCCTCATGCAGCCGTGCCTCGCGCACGAACTCGAAGACCGTGCGGTTCGCCAGTTCCTTGAACACGCGCGACAAGCGCTTCTCGTGCGTGCCCACGCGCGCAGCCAGTTCGCGCAGCGGCAATACATGGCCCAGGTCGGCGAGGATCAGTCGCTCCGCCGCCTGCATGAGCATGCGGTCCGTGCCCGGGCCTGGCGCGCCGTCACCGTTCGTCGCAGGGCGGTCGGGTGGGGACGCAGATTGTGTGGCAGGGGCCACGCGCGACCTGCGGGATTCGGCCAGTGCCAGATGAATTTCGACCCGGGCCATCACCTCGGCCGGGTCGAAGGGCTTCACGATGTAGTCAACCGCGCCGGCCCGCAGGCCCGTCAAGCGCGCTTCCAAGCTGGCCGACGAGGTCAGGAAGATCACCGGAATGTCCGCCGTGGCCGGGTCAGCCTTCAGCAGGCGGCAGGCGGCGAACCCGTCGGTGCTGCCCAGACCCACGTCGAGCAGCACCAGGTCCATCTGCAGTGTCGTCGCGCGCCGATAGCCCTCCATCGCGTCGAAAGCGCGGGTGATGCCGTAGCCGGCTCCCCGCAGCGTTTCCAGCAAGGGCTTGAGTTCGTCGACGCCTTCGTCGACCACCAGAAGACGAACGCTCCGGGGCTCCGGAGGTGACCAATATGACATGGGAAGAACGGGCACGGCAGTGGGACCGCGCTCTTTGGGTGAAGGCTATGAAACCAGGAAATTAACTGGTAATCATTCTCACCATTGCCCGCCTGCTCCGGTTTTGCTCACCGGCGAACTAGCAAATTTATGTCGCAATTTGTGTGAAGTAATCGACGTTTGGATACCTTTGTAAAAAGTTGTCCGGCACGGCAAAAGCGGCGACCTCTTCGGCAAAAGCCCGGCTCGCCCCCCGCACCAAGAATCCCGCCTCGTGCAAGCCGCAAGCCGCGTGACCCCGGTCGGGTCTTGCTGGCGAGTCCTCGAGAGCCCCGGCACTCGAGATTTCCCAATGTGCGACCCAGGTTGTTCTTCGTCTAAGACGAAGGCGCCTCGGGGTCTGAAGTCAAGAAGCAAGGACAAATCATGGAAGCTGTTTACAAGTCTGGTGGCGCATCCCGCAAAGCGGCGGCAGACGCCCCTCTGGTTCTGGATCGCCCATCGATCGTGTCGCTGAAGATCGCGCCCGAGAGCGTGCTCAAGTTTGAGCGTCGCGGCGGCGATCTGGTGCTCGTGTTGCGCGACGGCCAGGAAGTCGCCGTGCGCGGCTTCTTCGCCGAGTACCCTGACGGCGGCCGCAACGACCTCGTGCTCGAAGACGGCGCCGGCGTGCAGTGGTGGGGCCAGTACACCGCGCCCTGGAAAGACTTCCACTTCACCGAAATCGAATGGAACGACGCCGGCGCCGCGCTGCTGCCCGACGGTGTGCCCGGCTGGCTGCTGGGTGCGCTCGGCGTGCTGGGCGTCGGTGCCGCCGCGAGCGGTGGTGGTGGCGGCGGCGGCGGTGGCGGCCCGGCCTTCATTCCGCCGCTGCTCCCGCCGCAGAACCGCGGCCCCGAAGGCAAGGCCGAGCCCGTCGCCACCGAGCAGGACAAGCCCATTTCCGGGCAAGTGCAGGCCACCGACCCGGACAGCGACACGCTGAACTTCACCGTCGCCAAGGGCCCCGAGCACGGCACCGTCACCGTCGACCCGTCCACCGGCCAGTTCCTCTACACGCCCAACCCCGGCTACGAAGGTCCCGACAGCTTCGAAGTGACCGTCAGCGACGGCAGGGGCGGCACCACCACCGTGAAGGTGCCCGTGACCGTCTCGCCTGTCAACGACGCGCCCACGGCGCCCGACTACGCCGAGACCACGAACGAAGACATGCCCGTGAGCGGCCGTGTGACCGGCAGCGACATGGACAGCGGCGACACGCTGACCTACGTGAAGGGCAGCGACCCGGCCCACGGCACGGTGACGGTCAACCCGGACGGCACGTACACCTACACGCCCAACCCGGACTTCAACGGCACCGACAGCTTCACCGTCACGGTGAGCGACGGCCACGGTGGCACGACGACGAGCACCGTGACCGTGACCGTCAACCCCGCCAACGACGCCCCGGTGTTCGTCGACGGTGGCGGCACCCCGGTGAACACGACAGACGGCTACGTCTTCGGCTACGACGAGAACCGGCCCGCAGGCGCCGTGCTCGGCACCGTCCGCGCCACCGACGCCGACAGCGCGACCGTCACCTACAGCATCCTCTCGGGCAACGACAACGGCTACTTCGCCATCGACCCGGTCACGGGCGCGATCAGCCTCACGCCGGCGGGCGCTGCGGCGTTCGTCAACGACTACGAGGCTGGCGCCAACGCGCACGCGCTGGTGGTCGGCGCGAACGACGGCACGGTCACGACGAACATCCCCGTCACGCTCAATGAGCAGAACCTCAACGACGCACCGACGGCGCCCGACGACACCAAGACGACGAACGAAGACACGCCAGTTAGCGGCCAAATCATCGGAAGCGATGCCGATGGCGACACGCTGACCTACACGAAGGGCAGCGACCCGGCCCACGGCACGGTGACGGTCAACGCCGACGGCACCTACACGTACACGCCCGGCGCCAACTTCAACGGCACCGACAGCTTCACCGTCACGGTCAGCGACGGCCACGGTGGCACGACCACCAGCACGGTGAACGTGACCGTCAACCCGGTGAACGATCTGCCCACGGTCCCGGACTACACCAAGACCACGCCCGAAGACACGCCCGTCAGCGGCCAGGTCATCGGCACCGACGTCGACGGCGACACGCTGACCTACGTGAAGGGCAGCAACCCATCGCACGGCACGGTGACGGTCAACGCCGATGGCACCTACACCTATGTTCCTGGCCCGAACTTCAACGGCACCGACAGCTTCACCGTCACGGTGAGCGACGGCCACGGCGGCACGACGACGAGCACCGTGACCGTGACGATCAACCCCGTCAACGACGCCCCGGTGTTCGTCGACGGCGGCGGCACGCCGGTGAACACGACAGACGGCTACGTCTTCGGCTACGACGAGAACCGTCCTGCAGGCACCGTGCTCGGCACGGTCCGCGCCACCGACGTCGACAGCGCGACCGTCACCTACAGCATCCTCTCGGGCAACGACAACGGCTACTTCGCCATCGACCCGGTCACGGGCGCGATCAGCCTCACGCCGGCGGGCGCTGCGGCGTTCGTCAACGACTACGAAGCGGGCGCCAACGCGCACGCGCTGGTGGTCGGCGCGAACGACGGCACGGTCACGACGAACATCCCCGTCACGCTCAATGAGCAGAACCTCAACGACGCACCGACGGCGCCCGACGACACCAAGACGACGAACGAAGACACGCCAGTTAGCGGCCAAATCATCGGAAGCGATGCTGATGGCGACACGCTGACCTACGTGAAGGGCAGCAACCCATCGCACGGCACGGTCACGGTCAACGCCGATGGCACCTACACCTATGTTCCTGGCCCGAACTTCAACGGCACCGACAGCTTCACCGTCACGGTGAGCGACGGCCACGGTGGCACGACGACGAGCACCGTGACCGTGACCGTCAACCCCGCCAACGACGCCCCGGTGTTCGTCGACGGTGGCGGCACCCCGGTGAACACGACAGACGGCTACGTCTTCGGCTACGACGAGAACCGGCCCGCAGGCGCCGTGCTCGGCACCGTCCGCGCCACCGACGCCGACAGCGCGACCGTCACCTACAGCATCCTCTCGGGCAACGACAACGGCTACTTCGCCATCGACCCGGTCACGGGCGCGATCAGCCTCACGCCGGCGGGCGCTGCGGCGTTCGTCAACGACTACGAGGCTGGCACCAACGCGCACGCGCTGGTGGTCGGCGCGAACGACGGCACGGTCACCACGTCCATCCCCGTCACGCTCAACGAGCAGAATATCAACGACGCACCGACGGCGCCCGACGACAACAAGACCACGGACGAAGACACGCCGGTCAGCGGCCAGATCGTCGGCAGCGACGTCGACGGCGACACGCTGACCTACGTGAAGGGCAGCAACCCATCGCACGGCACGGTGACGGTCAACGCCGATGGCACCTACACCTATGTTCCTGGCCCGAACTTCAACGGCACCGACAGCTTCACCGTCACGGTGAGCGACGGCCACGGCGGCACGACGACCAGCACCGTGACCGTGACGATCAACCCCGTCAACGACGTCCCCGTGTTCGTCGACGGTGGCGGCACCCCGGTGAACACGACAGACGGCTACGTCTTCGGCTACGACGAGAACCGTCCTGCAGGCACCGTGCTCGGCACGGTCCGCGCCACCGACGTCGACAGCGCGACCGTCACCTACAGCATCCTCTCGGGCAACGACAACGGCTACTTCGCCATCGACCCGGTCACGGGCGCGATCAGCCTCACGCCGGCGGGCGCTGCGGCGTTCGTCAACGACTACGAAGCGGGCGCCAACGCGCACGCGCTGGTGGTCGGCGCGAACGACGGCACGGTCACCACGTCCATCCCCGTCACGCTCAACGAGCAGAATATCAACGACGCACCGACGGCGCCCGACGACAACAAGACCACGGACGAAGACACGCCGGTCAGCGGCCAGATCGTCGGCAGCGACGTCGACGGCGACACGCTGACCTACGTGAAGGGCAGCAACCCATCGCACGGCACGGTGACGGTCAACGCCGATGGCACCTACACCTATGTTCCTGGCCCGAACTTCAACGGCACCGACAGCTTCACCGTCACGGTGAGCGACGGCCATGGCGGCACGACCACCAGCACGGTGAACGTGACCGTCAACCCGGTGAACGACGCGCCATCGGCCACGGTGAGCAACGCAGAAGTCGTCTCCGAAGGCAGCCTGCCCGGCGGCATTCCGGCCGCGGGAGAGCCGCCGCTGCAATCGACCGGCACCATTTCCATCGCGGACCCGGACAGCGCGGCCGGCGACCTGTCGGTGTCGCTGAGCGGCCCCAACGGCGTCACCTCCGGCGGCCAGCCGGTGTCGTGGACCTGGGACGCGGGCACGCACACGCTCACGGGCAGCGTCACCGTCGGCGGCGTCACCACCGAGGTGATGACCGTGGCCGTGGGCAATGTCACCGCCACGGGCGCGGGGCAGTTCGAGGCGGGCTACACCGTCACGCTGAAGGCGCCGATCGACCACCTGCCGGGCAACGGCGAAGGCATGTCGAACCTGCACTTCGAAGCCGTGGTGAGCGATGGCCAGGCCAGCGGCGCGCCGGTGGGCTTCGAGGTGCCCGTCAAGGACGATGCGCCGGTGCTCGTGAACGGCGAGCAGGCCGTCGACGTGGCGCCGATCGATACCAACCTCATGGTGATCCTGGACCTTTCCGGGAGCATGGGGCAGGAAACCCCGACACGCCTCAGCCGCGCGAAAGAGGCTGTCCAGAATCTGATCGACGGCTACGACCTGTACGGCGACGTGCGGGTGCAGCTCGTCACCTTCAGCACGACCGGGGCGTCGCAGCAGGCCTGGATGACGGCGGCCGAAGCCAAGGCGCTGGTGCAGAACCTGCAGGCCAGTGGCAGCACCAACTACGACGCGGCCCTGGCTGCGGCGATGAACGGCTTCTCGGCCACCGGCAAGCTGGACGGGGCCCAGAACGTGTCCTACTTCCTCACGGACGGCGAGCCGACCCTGGGCGACGGCAACACGGAGCAGCTGGCGAACAGCAGCAACAGCAGTACGGCCGACAGGGGCATCCAGGCCGGGGAAGAAGCGATCTGGACGAACTTCCTCAGCACCCACCAGATCAACTCGTTCGCACTGGGCCTGGGCTCGAGCCTGAACGCGGAGGCTCAGGCTTTCATCGACCCCATCGCCTACAACGGCAACACCGGCGCGAACACCAACGGCCAGATCGTCACCGACACGAGCCAGCTGAACGACATGCTGCAAGGCACGATCAGCGTGCCGCCCACCGTCAGCAACCTGCTGACCGGCGGCCTCGGTGGCTCGTCGGGCTTCGGTGCCGACGGTGGCCATGTGTCCACGCTGAGCATCGACGGCACCACCTACGCCTTCGACAGCAGCACGGGACTGATGACGAAGACCGGCCCCGCCGCCGGCAGCGACTACAGCTACAACGCGGCGACACACGAGGTCACCATCGCCACGGCGCAGGGCGGCAAGCTGGTTGTGGACTTCGACTCGGGCGAATTCAGCTACCAGGTGGCACCGCGCACCAGCGGCTCGCAGAACTACGACGAGACCGTCAGCTACCAGGTGGTCGACCGCGACGGCGATGCGAGCAATCTGGCCACCCAGACGCTGCATGTCAACTACACGCCCGCAGCCGGTGCGGCGGGGGCGGCAGCGCTCTTCACCTCGGCCGACTCGCTGGGGCTGGCCGGCGTCGACGAAGTGACGGTGTCGCTCGAGCAGCAGCAATCGCAAGATGCGCCGCATTCCCCCTACGGCGACAGCCCGTGGGGCGGCACGCAGCTGTCCGACATGCTGCATGCCTACAACGCGGCCGAGTCACTGCAGGCGCTGCTGCAGGCCGCGTTCCCGCCGGCCTTTGCGAGCACGCAGGCATCGCCCACGGTGCCGGCCCTGGCGTCATCGGCCGACTCGCTCACGGCCTACGCACCGCCCGTGGCCCCTTCGCTCGACGACGAGCTTCACATGGGCCTCGCGTTTCACCACTGACCGACCGGGGCGTCGGCGCCGCTTGCGGCGTCGACACCTTGTGGTTCACACGCTGTCCGCACGTTCTTACGCATGTCTGCTTCCCGTCTTCTTCCGTCCGCCGCCGCGGGCCTTTTCTTACTGCTCGCCGGAACGGGGGCGTTTGCGCAAGCGAGCGCCGCCACCCCGCTGGGCATGACCGAGGCCGTGCGCCTGGCCGCCACATCGCACCCGACCGTGCGCAACGCCGTCGGGCAAGCGCTGCAGGCGGGCGAGGGCATTGCGGACGCGCGCTCGGGCTACTACCCGCAGGTCAGCGCGGGCCTCAGCGCACGCACGGGCAACCGCCAGCTGCAGACCGACGGGCGCCGCCAGGTGCACCAGGCCTCGCTGTCGGTGACCCAGATGCTGTACGACTTCGGCAAGGTGTCGAGCGCCGTGAACGAGGCCGAGGCCTCGGCCACGGCCGCGCGCGCCAAGCTGCTGTTGGCGGTCGACGACGTGGTGCGCGACACCGCCCAGGCGTGGATCGAAGTGCATCGCCAGCAGGCGCTCGGCGAAATCGCGCAGGCCCAGGTGAAGGGCGTGCAGTCGCTGGCCGGCCTGGTGGGCGAGCGCCAGGCCAAGGGCGCGACCAGCCAGTCCGACGTGGCGCAGGCGCAGTCGCGCCTGGAGGCCGCGCGCGCCCAGCAACTCAACACCGCGTCGCAGACCGAGCGCTGGCGCCTCAATCTCATGCATCTGACCCAGGGCCGCATGCCGGTCGACATTGCCGGCGAAGCGTCGGCGCCGCTCGCGAGCGCCTGCGCCGCGCACCCGCAGACGGCCTTGCCCGCACCGACCGTGCAGATGGCGCAGGCCGAGCGCGACATGGCACAGGCCGCGCTGCGCGGTGCCGATGCGCAATTGCTGCCCACGCTGTCGCTCAACGCTGGCGTCAATCGAGGGCTCGAATCGGGCGCGCGGCTTGCCGGCCAGTCCGCCACCGAAAGCACGCTCACCGTGAACTTCAGCGCGCCGCTGTACGAAGGCGGGCGCAGCCAGGCCCGCCAGCGCGCCGCCGCGCACGCCGTCGAAGCGGCCGAGGCCGCGCTGGGCTATGCACAGCTCAACGTACGGCAGCGGCTCGAAGACGCGCGCGTGCAATCGCAAGGCCACGCGCAGCGCCTGCCCGTGCTCGCCGCGCGCGTGCACAGCACGCAGCGCACGCGCGACCTGTACCGCGAGCAGTACCTGCAGTTGGGCACGCGCTCGCTGCTCGATCTGCTCAATGCCGAGCAGGAGTTCCACGGCGCGCGCTTCGAGCAGGCCGAGAGCGCGCACGAAGTGCAGCGGCTCGCAGTCGAGTGCCTGTACCAGTCGGGCCGCCTGCGTGAGGCCTTCGGACTGGTCGATGCGGGCGACCTCGTGGCCGGAGGCCGGCCATGACCGCCACCACCATGCCCGAGCTTTCTGCCGCGCGCGGCCCCGAGCTGCTCGCCGGCTGGGTCGACGCCGTGCTGACCGTGGCCGCCCACTACCACCTCGACACCTCGCGCGAGCGCATCCGCGGTGCCGCCGCGTGGAGCGACCACGAAGACATCGGCGAGCGCGTGCGCCAGATGGCCCGCCAGGCCGGGCTCACCGTGCGCCAGGTCGCGCCGCGCCTGGACACCCTGAGCCCTTGGCGGCTGCCCGTGGTGCTGCAGCTGCGCGACGGACAGGTGGCCGTGGTCACCGCCATCTCGGCGCAGGGCCTGCGCGTGATGCTCGGTGGCGACCAGGGCGCAGAAACCGTCTGCACGATCGACGAGCTGCAGCCCGCGCTCGAAGCCATGGCTGTGCTGCGGCCCGCGCAATCCGCACCCGACTCGCGCGTCGATGCCTACATCCGCCCCGTCGAGCCGCACTGGCTGCGCCAGATCGTGCTGGCCGATTGGCGGCCCTACGCCCACATCCTCGTCGCATCGCTCGCCTACAACCTGATGGCGCTGGCCGGCACGCTGTTCTCGATGCAGGTGTACGACCGTGTGGTGCCCGCGCAGTCGCTGCCCACGCTGCATGTGCTGTTCGGCGGCGTGCTGCTGTCGATCGCGTTCAGCTGGGTCATGCGCGGCGCGCGCATGCGCATCACCGACGTGGTGGGCAAGCGCGCCGACCTGCGCATTTCAGACCGCGTGTTCGGCCACGCGTTGCGCGTGCGCGGCTCGGCGCGCCCGCGCGCCACCGGCACCTTCATCTCGCAGCTGCGCGAACTGGAGCCGGTGCGCGAAATGCTCACGTCGACCACCGTGGCGGCGGTGGCCGACCTGCCATTCTTCTTCGTGTTCTGCGTGCTCTTCTGGTTCATCGCCGACTGGCTCGTGCTCGTGCCGCTGGCCGCGTGCGTGCTGCTGCTCGTGCCCAGCCTGCTGGCGCAGCCGCGCCTGCGCGCGCTGGCCCAGGCGGGCATGCGCGAATCGTCGCTGCGCAACGCCATGCTGGTCGAGGCCGTGCAGGGCATCGACGACATCAAGGTGCTGCAGGCCGAGCCGCGCTTCCAGAACCAGTGGAACCACTACAACGCCGTCAACGCCGACTCGGGCCTGCAACTGCGCGCGCTGCTCAACACCCTGAGCAACTGGGCGCAGACCGTGCAGGGCGGCGCCTTTGCCTGTGTCGTGTTCTTCGGTGCGCCGCTGGTGATGGACGGCCACATGAGCACCGGCGTGCTCGTGGCCGCGTCGATCCTGTCGACCCGCATGCTCGCGCCGCTGGCCGGCGTGACGCAGGTGCTCAACCGCTGGCAGCAGGCCAAGGTGGCCGGCGAATCGCTCGACCAGCTCATGAAGCTTCCGGTCGACCACCCGCCCCATGAGACGCGCGTGCACCGGCCCGCCGTGCAGGGCGACTACACGCTGCGCGACGCCGTCTTCAGCCACGACGGCCAGACCACCGCGCTGCACGTGAAGGCGCTGCACATCGGCCCTGGCGAGCGCATTGCCGTGCTCGGGTGCAACGGTGCGGGCAAGTCGACGCTGCTGCAGGCGCTGTCGGGTCTCATCGAACCGCGCGCGGGCAGCGTGGTGCTCGACGGCGTGTCGATGGCCCACATCGACCCCGCCGACGTGCGCCGCGACGTCGGCTTGCTCGCGCAAGACGCGCGCCTGTTTCACGGCACCCTGCGCGAGAACCTGCAGATGGGCACGCCCCATGCCACCGATGCCGAACTGATCACCGCCCTGCAAGCCACCGGCGCCTGGGCCTTCGTGCGCCGCCTGCCCACCGGGCTGGACCATCCGCTGCTGGAAGGCGGGCGCGGCCTCTCGGGCGGGCAGCGCCAGAGCCTGCTGCTCGCGCGGCTCATGCTGCGCCGCCCCAGCGTGCTGCTGCTCGACGAGCCCACCGCCTCGCTCGACGAAGTGGCCGAGCGCGAAGTGATCGAACAACTGCGCGCTCTGTCCGCAGGCCGCACGCTGGTGCTGGCCACGCATCGCCCGGCCGTGCTCGATGCGGTGGACCGCATCCTCGTGGTGGACGGCGGCGTCGTCGTGCTCGACGGGCCGCGCGACCAGGTGATGGCGCGGCTGCGCCAGGGCGCGGCGGCATCGCGCGAGACAACGGCCCTCGCGGGCCGTGGCAAGGAGGCACAGGCATGAACGCCGTGACATTGACCAAGGCACCGGTGCCTGCGCAGGTATCCACCGCCACCGTGTGGGGCCCCGGCGGCGCCGACGACTTCGACGAGGCGCGCGCCAGCGGCTCCGCGCGCGTCGTGTGGTTCGTCGCGCTTTTTCTGCTCGCGTTCTTCGTGTGGGCCTGGTGCTTCGAAATCGACGAAGTGTCCAGCGGCATGGGCAAGGTGATTCCCAGCTCGCGTGAGCAGCGCATCCAGTCGCTCGAAGGCGGCATCCTTGCCGAGCTGCGCGTGCACGAAGGCCAGATCGTCGAGAAGGGCCAGGTGCTCGCACAGCTCGACCCGACGCGCGGCGAGTCGAACGTGGAAGAAACCGCGGCGCGCTACCGCGCCGCGCTGGCCAGCAGCGTGCGCCTGCGCGCCGAGGTGGAAGGGCGCAGCACCCTTCAGTTCCCCGCCGAGCTGAAGGCGTACGCGCAGCTGGTCGACTCCGAAAGCGCGCTCTTCCGCTCGCGGCAGGGCAGCATGCGCGACACCGCTTCAGGCCTGGGCCAGGCGCTTGCGCTCGTGCGCAAAGAGCTCGACATCACCCGCTCGCTGCAGGTGAGCGGCGCGGCCAGCAACGTCGAGCTCATCCGCCTGCAACGCCAGGCCGCCGATCTGGAGCTGAAGATCTCCGAGGCGCGATCGAACTACATGGTGCGCAGCCGCGAGGAACTCGCCAAGGCCGATGCCGAGGTGAAGTCTTTGTCGTCCGTGGTGCGCGGGCGCGCAGACTCGCTCGAGCGGCTCACTCTGAACTCGCCCGTGCGCGGCATCGTCAAGAGCTTGCAGGTCACCACCATCGGCGGTGTCGTGCCGCCTAACGGCTCGCTCCTGACCCTGGTGCCGCTGGACGACCAGTTGCTGGTCGAGGCGCGCATCTCGCCTCGCGACATTGCCTTCATGCGGCCCGGGCAGGAGGCGCAGATCAAGGTCACCGCTTATGACTACGCCGTGTACGGCGGCCTCAAAGGGCGTGTGGTGACCATCGCACCCGACACGCAGCGCGACGAGGTCAAGCCCGAGATCGTGTACTACCCGGTACTCGTGCGCACCGACTCCGACGCACTGACCGACAAGGCCGGCCGCCGCATGCCCATCGTGCCCGGCATGGTGACCACCGCCGACATCCGCACCGGTCGCAAGACCGTGTGGGACTACCTGACCAAGCCGCTGAACAAAGCGCGCGAAGCCATGCGCGAGCGCTGATTCGCGCGCGCTCATCTCCCCCAAGAATCCCATCCGACCCAAGAGGACGCTAGCCATGAAAAAGACCCCGCACGCATCACCCACCGTTGCCGCCTTCGCGCTCGCCGCCGCGCTGCTCGGCGCCGCCACCCATGTGGCGGCGCGCGATAACCCTGTAGACCCCGTGAGCAACCCCGACAAGCTGGACTATCGCGACGTCGAGGCGCGCCGCCCCGACTTCAAGGAGCCCTTTCTGCGCGACGGCATCGTGTCGCGACCCGAGCGCTTTCGCGAGATCAAGCCCGGAATCAATCAGGCCCAGGTGCTCGCCGTGCTCGGGCAGGCGCTGAGGCAACAGCGCGGCGCGCTCGGCACTGAGTGGGACTACCAGTTCAAGTTCCAAATGCCGCAATCGGCCAACTACCTCGTATGCCAGTACAAAGTCGTGTTCGACGACGGCCAAACCGTGCGCAGCGCCGCATGGCGCCGTCGGCAATGCTTGGATCTGATCCCGCACTGAGCTGCCAGCCGGCGATCGAGCCGTTGAATCCTCGCCTGGGTAAGTAGTGGCCTTGGCTTGTGCCGTTTGATACAAAACCTGCAGTGCGTCCCTACGAAGCCTTCGTGTACGGAAACGCTGCAGATGAGCCGAACAAGTTGGCCGAGCGTTGCTTGGAGGTGATCGAGAGCACGCTCAAGAGCGTCGAACGCGTCACAGCCTGCTTACGGGCCGCCGAATTGGAACATGGCATCGGAATCGCAGCCATGACGCGCACGGAAATCGCCGACGCTGCTGAATGGCACCGCGCCAAGCTGCAAGGTCTGCTGGCTGTGAAGCTGCGACGCACCAGGTGTGGTGATCTTCAACTGATGGAGGACCTTCACCTGGTCGTGCGGATCAAACCCAGACTCACCGCCGCACCAATACCCCGCAGTGCCCGTCTTCTCGCCACGTGACTTGGTTCACCCGATGCCAAATCATCAAACTGACTGAGTCGGCACGTTGTATTTGCACTTTGCCGCTGATTGTTCGCATGCCCCTTTTGGGAGATGCACCATGATCCGTCGCACCAAGCGGTTTCGAAGAAACCTCTTCCGATTGAGCAACATCGCGCCGTGGTTGATCGCCATCTTGGGCATGGCCAGAACGATGAAGGCGATGAAGCTAACGGGAGGGTGAGCGCCCTTAACGACGGCTGTGGATCGTCCAGAACATCACGAACAGGACGGATGCACGGTTTGCGCAGCGAATGGCACCAGCAGGCTCAATGACGGGACCCGCAGTCTCGTGTTCGGCATACTGGTGTGCCAATTGCGTTTCCACACGGCCTCGGCCAGAAGCGGAAGTTCGCCGAGCGTGCCCAACTGAAAGCCGAGCTCGACGGGCTCCCAGAACAGGATTCTGATATCGGGACACGTCCCGACGGAGAATCTTGAGGTTCGGGATGTTGGGTAGAGGCTCGACTTGACTGTCTCTGCACAATAGAGAGGTCTCGGCGAGGCAAACCTTTCGCACGGCCACGGTGCACCAGCAAGCCCATCAATGACGGCATGACAGATTCAAAACGCCCCAGAAAAGCGATGAGTAGTCGGAAGTTGCGAACTGGCCTGGTGGCACTCCTATTCTTCACGGCATTCGGATTCCTAGGATTACTATTAGGCTTCGGCAGAGGCGGCGTTTCTGCTGGTGCACTTGGGGGTGAAGTTTGCCGAGCTACCTGCGTAGTGCGAGGATGGCAAGGCGGTGCGCTGGTTCGTCCAGAAGAATCGGCGAATGCGAACGGACTTGGCCCGAAAACATGCCAATGCCGATGAAGCGAGGGCTGCAACCGGCTACAGTCGCCAAGAGCGGAAGTACGATTCAGACGTCCGATGACCATGTCTTCCAAGAGATATCCTGCCCGCATCCTCCTTTCCATCTTTGGACTAGCCATCGCAGCTTTGGCAGGCTACCGTTTGATTGATGCGGCCTTGCAGGCGTCGTCTACTGGCATGGTCTTGCTGGGCGACCCTCGTCCGAGTCTTCCCGGTCGCAGGGGGCTGCAATTCCCTGCACCTTGGCGGGAAGCTTGGTCGTTCTTTGCTGGATGGGCAATGGTCGGTTTTGGTGGACTGTGCTTCGTAGTTGCAGCATTCAGGCGTGCTATATGGATGTTGCTCGCCCCGCCGGCATTCTTGTTCGGTTTCGTCTTGATTGCAGGGGCAACAATGCTTGGTTCTGTAGGTGGTGCCCTCCTGCTATCTGGCACATGGGTATTGGGAAGCATTGCGGCGGTGCTGATTGGCATCTGGTGGTCGAACCGTGAATGGCGGCGCGTGGACGCGGCCCCGAAACTGAACGACAGCGCCAAGTGACTTGGAAGTCGCAGGTCGGCCACAACCTGCCGTTCGCCAGGCCATCAGAATCCTTCATGAATTCTCATTCAAAAACTATGAACCGCTGGATTCCGATTTCTCGTGACGAACTGGAGGAGTTGTTGTCCGCTCAGCTCACCGAGTGTTCACCAGAACACGCCCAACAATTTGCCCGTCTTCGCGTCCCGTTTCGGACCGCGTCGGTCATGCGTGACGATGTGAGTGAATCAGTATTTATCGTGGCACAGCTTAAAGAAATGGCCATTTACTACGAAGACGTTGAAGATGGGTTCAACGTTTCAGAGGTCGCACCCGATGGCTCCATCGCCACCCCCGGCTTCGAGCAGTGGACCATCGCTGATGCGATTCAACATCTTCTAGCCTTCCCTTACGATTGCGTTCACCGCGGGCCTACTTCCTCTCTTGGTTGACAGGCAAAGTTCGGCCAAAAGCGGAAGTCCGGCCCGGGCGTCCAATATCAGCCTAAAGACGATGCAGACCCTGTTCACCATTGAAGACGTGTTCGACATTGCCGGCAGAGGCTGCGTCCTCGTTCCAGGGATTCCGTATTCTCTTGGACTGGACGTTAAGCCGGGACAAGCCCTGCTCATCGTGTCGCCTGAGGGCGCTCGAATGCAGACGCGAATCGCGGCCTTCGAGATGGTCAACAATCGGAGACGGCCGCTTGAATACGCTGCCTTCGCCGTATCGCGGGACGTGAAGAAGCAGGACCTGAAGATTGGCTCCGTGGTTTACCTCCTCGGCGAGGGGGACGTCTGACGGCCAGAAGCGGCCGGTCGGATCAACGGCTGAGAGCCGTCATCCAACGTAAAAGTGAGCGGTCTGCGCGGCATTTCGCGCAGGTCCGATCGACTGCCGAGTTAGAAGGGCAAATTAACGAGAGCTCCCTGCCATCTACTTTTTAGGGGGATTGCTAGATTTGCTAGGTTTGAGGGACGGTGTATTCCCTTCTGTGGTTTTGTTGTCACGGCGGCGCTGATCCGGTTTCCCTGTTGATTTTGCTATCGGCTTCGGTCCTGGTTTAAGTGCCATGAATGCTCTCCTTTGTGGTTTAAAAAATTGCAGTGTGCGCGTACCTTCTAACTTGGCTATAGGGGACAGCGCTGCTGTGTAACACCGCCACCTGTCTCCCTAACATCGGCGAATGGATCGCGGCCTGCAGCCCGCACGAGTGCTGGCTGAAGTCAAGGCGAAATGGATATTCGCTAACACTCCACGAAAAGCGGCACGCAGGGTCGGAGTCACTTTGCCTCACTTTGACCTTGAACGGCCGTGCGGGCGAGCGGGTTTTCACGTCTGGACGAAGATTCTGAGCGCCTGCTATCGGCATGCATCGGCGTCAGCTTCGGGCCCCTTCTCGCCGGTCTGGTGCCCGGCTACAGTCGGCCAGAAGCGGACATCACGGGAGAGCTAGATGCTTGGGGATATCTTTGTTTCGTCGCGTCGGGACGCATTGCGTTATGAAGGCCTCCTAGGGGGAGACCTGGTGGCCCCGCCGAGATTCGAGCTACTCGAATGGAAGGGCATCGCTGACGTGGACGTGTCTGTACTTTGGGCCACGCTTTTGAACGAGCGTTATGACCCTAGGCGACACCAGCTCCTTGATCTGGTTTTTCATTCGCACGAGACGACGTTCTTGGGGAAACTGCGAATGAAAGCCGCAATCCTGAAGGCGATGGCCAAGGACCTCATCGGTGGTGAAAGCGGAGCTACGTTTCTGTTTGCCTTTCCACCCGAGTTGGTCACTGCGCTGGCGCAATTGCCTGCAGAAAAAGTTTCGGGGATAGTCGACTGTTGGCTCCAAGCACTCGAGAAACATACTGATCAAACCCCGGAGTTCATCGAAGGCCTACACCAAATGCGCGGCCTCGCGACCATCGCCAAATCTCGTGACCGTTTGATTTACCTCCGGTTCGGCGTCTAGATCGCGATGTCCACGGTGGGCCTCTTCGCGACAGCAGCACGACCGGCTACAGTCGGCCAGAAGCTGACCTTGAACGTCGTCGTCAATCACAGGTGCCGTACTCGACTAGCAGGTCTCTCATGGCATCCTCGACGCCGTATCCGATGTTCTGGCTGACTTGACACACAGCATCCAGACGCTCCATGAGGAGGGGCCGCTCCGCATCCGGCAGTCTCGCAATGGCCTGCAACGCGTGCTCGAACATTCGCACTAACGCGATGAAGAAGCCCTCATCTTGCAGGCCGACTTCGGCGCTGAACCCTGACGCGCGCTCGCAGTAAAAGACCATCAGCTCTGCCAGTCCCTCTGGGTGGCCAATGGCCTTCTTGTAGCTCGCGATGCACTTCTTGGCCTCGGCGACGGACGCGTTCTGGTTCCGGAACATGTCGGGCCAGAGCCAACGGTTGAGGGTGACCTTGTACGGCGCCAGGACATCCTCGCCCAGCCCGAAACGGGCGTGAAGGAATACTTGGTTGTCCTTGTTGGCCGTGTACAGGTCATGCACCAGGCTAACCAGTCCATCGTGGTCAAACTGGGTCAGTCTGGCCTTGACGTCGCTCCAGGACGTGGTCTTCTTAGTCTTGCTTGCTTTCATCTCTGGGGCTGTCGGATTTGAAGCCTGTACGCCCTCTGCCGGGAAACCATGTTGGCTGGGCGAAGGCAAATTCCCAAAGTACCATCGTAAATTCGAACTACCGCCTTGCGGCGGCCGCGGCCAATCAGAGGCGGTGCCGTGCAAACGGTCCATTGTCGAACGTTGAGGGGCGATGTTATGAAATACGACATGCTCAAGGTCGAAGAGGCGCTTCTGGCGTTGCTCGGCGTCTTCGAGTTCGAGAACGGGCGCGTATGGAAGCGATATGACTTCGCAACCATGGACGGTCTACACGAAAAAGGGCTCATCACAGAGGCCCGCGGTAGGCAGGAGTCGGTCTACCTGACGGACGAGGGGCTGCGCCGCGCCAAGGAGCTCGCGGCCAAACACTTCGGGACCAACGGGGCGGCGCCAACGCGCCAATAGCTGCGGCAGAATCCGGCCAAGATCGGACATTTGGACTTAAGTCAGAATTCGCTCCAACTGGTGATCACCACAGCAGAGAAGGTCGAACGTCATGAGCGATTGCGTTGTCTTGTATCGCCCGACCGGGCCAGAGGAACTCGCCCTTGTTCGGGAGAGTGGATTTACCAAGTGGCCCCCCCGCCTGCCGGAGCAACCCATTTTTTACCCGGTGACCAACGAGCAGTACGCCGTTGACATTGCCAGTGACTGGAACGTCAAAGCCAGTGGGTACGGCTGTGTCACACGGTTCCACGTCCGAAAGGAGTTCATGGACCGTTACGAGATTCAGAAGGTCGGAGGCGTGAACCACACTGAATGGTGGATTCCCGCGGAAGAACTCGAGGAACTCAACGAAAACATCGTCGGACTGATCGAGGTAATTCGAGAATTCAAAGCCTGATGTGCAGGCAGGTCTCGGCCAGGAGCGGGCCTAGCGCAGGCCCGTCCATCCTGAACGCTGTACGCGGTGCCTCCCTCGACAACAGACCGGGTACATTTGCCTGCAAGCAGCCATTGACAGGATACGTCTCGCATGTCGGTCGCGTGGTCTTCGCTCACCTTTGCTCCTCCGCCTGAGGCTCTCCAAGAACTCAATGCGTCGTGGGGCTGGCTTCTTCGCGAGTCGTTCAAGCCAGTGCTCTTCTCGTCGCTCGGTGACGTGTTCATCGAGCCAGATTCCGGTGGCGTCTGGTGGCTGAACACCGGTACAGCCGAGCTGACACGGGTGGCCGACTCAGTCCCGCATTTCGAGAGCCTTCTGAGCTCAGAACTGGCGAACGAATGGTTCCTGCCGAACCTAGTCGGAAAGCTTCACGCCGCCGGCAAAGTGCCCGGACCTAGCGAGTGCTACACGTTCGTCACCCTACCGGTCTTCTGCGGAGGGAAATACGAGGTCGAGAACCTCAATCCCGTCCCGGCTCGCGAACACTACGGACTGACCGGTTCGATGCACAAGCAGCTGCGCGGCCTTCCGGACGGCGCACAGGTGCAAGTCAAGTTGAGCACGTCGTGACAAACCAGAGTGACCCGGCGGCCGACAGGATGCGGCGGGAAGCAGACACATAAATAGGACTGAATTGAATGAATGAGCGGCTGATTCCTGAGGCGGCGTATAGAGACAAAGATGCCGTTGAAATGCTGCGTGTCTGGATAGCTGAGAAGCGCCTTCATTGCTCAATCAAGGTGGGCATGTACGCCGAATCAACGTCGATTGATGAGGCTAAGGCTTGGGGCACCATCTTGGCCGATGCCGCGCGACACATCGCGAACGCCCTGCATGAGGGGTACGGCCAAGGTTCCGCGGATTCGTTGCAGAAGATTCAGGCCCAAATGAACGCAGAGTTAGATGCCCCCCGTTCACCGGCCGAAGGTAAATTCGTCAAGCGTCACTGACGTATCGGCCAAAGCCAGCAACGGGCCCATTCATGACGGCGGCGCAACCGCTACAGTCGGCCAAAAGCCGACCTTTCCCGGTGCGGCAGAATTCGTCCTCCGGGGCGGGCGCTCGGCGAGCGGCCAAATGGCTCCGGGATATTGAACCTCGCGAGGAAGCATCGACGTATGATTTTTGGGGAGAAGCGCGATTTCGCTATTGAGGCGATGGTCGAGCCGAACCTAGTGCTGCCTTCCTCGGTCTGGGGGCGAATGCGCGTATGGTGTGCCGGGGTACCGCTGGGCGATTTCTCCGAACCGTACTGTGGATTGCCCTGCGGCCAATTTAAGTCGCTCTGTCTGGACGTGCCAGAGCTCTGGGACCCAAAGTTCGAGGGGAAGAGCGACGAGGAACTGTTTAACCATCTGGATGCGGTCTTGTATGGCTTCAAGGACGGCGTTGAGGTGGCTGATGAGCGGACGCCCGAGGAATGTGAGGATGATGCTCGCGCATATTCGCGGTTCATCTTCCTCACCAACTGGGGCGAGATGTTCGATCGAGAAGGAAAATCATTCATCTTCTGCGCGGATGGCGATAGCGTGAACGTACTAAATCGCCCCATTGGATCGACGCAACTGCGGTCCCTGAGAACCTCAGCAGTTTCCGTCCAGGTAGCATGCTCGGAATTCATGATCTGGTTCGAGCAGGAGCTGACCAAGTTGCGTCCACCGTCCGACCTGCGCAACTAGGGGTGCGACGAAGGGCTACGGACGGCCAGAACCAGACGGTCGCAGGCGCGGTGAAATGACAAATAGAAGTTCCGTGAAGCTGAAAAACTCGTTCGCCACTGGTCTATCGATCATCGTGGAGCCGTGGGCAAATGAGTTTCAACTTCCGCCCGGTTCGGAATGCGAGGTCGTTTCTATCGGAGGAGCTGTAGATACCGAGATCCTCATTGAACTGGAGGCGCCCTCCACGCTTATCTTTTGGGTTAACACTCCCGGTGCTTTGTATGAGTACTGGCAAGACGGCAAGCGCATAGATTAGGTCGGCCAGGCCACAATTAGACGTTCCACCGCCCACAACAAACCCAAATGGCTAAGTTCTATCCTGGAGCAAAGTTCGATGCAGCAATGCACCTCGTCCACTGTGCCGTTGGATTGGGCCTAATCTCAGGGGCAGCTCTCGCCGCGTTCATTGGACAACTAGTCTTGGCAGGCATGCTGGCCGTTCTCGCTGGTGGCATGTTCCTGCGCTTCAAGCGAGGTCGGTTGCGCAAAGGTAAATGACCAGACCCCGAGCAAGTTATGCAACGACGACTCACAGTGCTTCTTATGCTGAGCGCCAGCCTCGGCTTCAGCATTTGCGCTCGAGCAGATTCACGAGCAGCGACCAAAGACTTAGTACTTTTTTTGCCGTCACCTCTTGGACCCGTTGAAGGCGAGAACGCCAAAGCAGTCGAGACCATTTCTGTCTTCTTGGAGCAACGGCGTTGTTCGGAGCTTGCTGCGGGCAGCGTGGTGGTGGACGTCGTCGGATTTGCCGCCGTCGGCTCTTCGGACCGAGAGGAGAGTGCCGCGCGGGTGCGAAGCCATACCGTGGGTGCTTACTTGACTTCTCATCTCCCGAGCTACGTTCGAATCTACCCACTAGGGCCAATCACGCCCTTTAAACAGAACAACCGGTGGGATGAACTTGCTTCGCGAACAGCCTTGCCCGGAGCAGTCATGGTCAGCGTCCGCTGCACTGGGGCTTTCTAAGTGCTTGCGGCGACTCTCTCGCAGATCGGCCTAGATTCGGCATCAGCAAAAGCCCGGGCGATTTAATCCATGTTGTTGCGCGAAACCGCGGGTGCTGAATCCAGCGTATTGCGCAGATCAACGGCCGCTTTGGAGCCTTCCGAAAGACGGCTTCGGGCCCGAACGAGACATTCCGGGCGCTCCAAAGCAGCCGCACGGCGAGCTGCAACTGCCGCTCGCTCGACAGTCCACGGCTACCCAAGGGAGATACCCTTGCCCACCATGCGTTTGTTGAACGCGTAAAGAGCCGGCATCTCGCCTTGCTAGCGCACGCTGTTTTGCACGCGGCCCGAAATGGGGCTGTAGTGGGCATCGAAGCCTTTGGTCATAGAGCCATCTGAATATGTGGGGGTGGGACGGCTCGGCGGACCTGCACACAAGCTTCGATGGCAGCTTTCAGGGTGGCGATTTCCTGTGGCCCCAACGCTGTTGGTGACGGCGGCACGCTCGGCGCCTTTGTCGCTTGCATTGCCTGCACTGTTTCAAGGGCAGCAACGGGTCGTACATGCCCGTCGCTGCCGCCGCTCCCGCAAATCGACGATCACTGTGTCGCCGCCGACTTCCGCGGTCTGGTATCGGCCGTCGGGCGAGGTGAATGCGTAGGCCGCCACTTGCCCGGACAGAGGTGCGATCAGTGCAACAGAAGGATGAAGCCTGGTCATGAGGAAAAGAGACGAGTAAGGCGTGAGCATGACGCGCGCTGCCGTCTGATAAGCTGCCGGCGCTCCTCTCCCCCGACTGTTCCTTCCACCCGTCCTTGCGAACACATTGCGCATGTCGTCCGAAGAAACCCTGCGCCGCTGGCGCCTGATCCTCGGCCGCTATGCGGCGCAACCCCTGTCGCAAACGCAGTTCTCGGCGGGCGACTGGAGGCTCGACCAGGCGCTCGAATATCTCTACGGCCGTGAATACGAAGGCCGCGGCCTGGCCAGGCCCAATGGCGGGCCGGGTTCGCTCGACCCGAGCCAGTTGCGCGCGGTCGACTGGCTCAACCGCTCGCGGAGTCTCTTTCCACAAGAGGTGTTCGAGCGCATGCAGACGCAGGCGATCGATCGCTACCAGCTGACCGACCTGCTCTCCGACCCGGCGGTGCTGCGCTCGCTCGACGCCACGCCCGGCCTCGCCAAGGCGCTGCTGGGCATGCGCGGGCGGCTGTCGGGCCAGATGCGCGACGCGGTGCGCGAGGTGATCCAGAAAACCGTCGACGAGATCACGCGCAAGCTCAGGAACGACTTTGTCAACGCGCTCGTCGGCCGGCGCAACCGCATGCGGCGCTCGCACATCAAGAGCGCGCAGAACTTCGATGCGCGCGCCACCATCGCGGCCAACCTCAAGCACTACGACGTGGAGCGCAGGCAAATCGTCATCGAGCATCCGCGCTTCAATGCGCGCGTGAAGCGCAACCTGCCCTGGGACGTGGTGCTTTGCGTCGACCAGAGCGGCTCGATGATGGATTCGGTGATCTACAGCGCCGTCATTGCCGGCATCATGAGCTCGCTGCCCGCGGTGCGCGTGAAGCTGGTGGTGTTCGACACCAGCGTGGTCGACCTCACGCACCTCGCGCACGATCCGGTCGAGGTGCTGCTCACGGTGCAGCTCGGCGGCGGTACCGACATCGGCCGTGCGGTGGCGTATTGCGAGTCGCTGGTGGGCAACCCGCAGCGCACGGTGTTCGCGCTCATCAGCGACTTCATGGAAGGCGCCGCGCCCGGGCCGCTCCTGGCCGCGGTGCAGCGCATGGCACAGTCGCGCGTCAAGCTGCTCGGGCTGGCCGCGCTGGACGAATCGGCCAACCCCGTGTACGACCGGCAAATGGCGCAGCGCCTGGTCGACAAGGGCATGCACGTTGCGGCCCTCACGCCCACGCATTTCGCGCAGTGGCTCGCGGAAGTGATGAACTGATGGCCTGGTACGACGGCTATCGCGCCTACGACGACGACACACTGGCCACGCTCGCCAACCCTGGCTTGCTTCGGCGCGCCGCAAAGGACGTGGAGGCGGGCAAGATCGCATGGGCAGAGCAGGGCACCGAAGCTGGGGTGGTGACGGCCGACGGCCAGCGCGTGCAGCTCGATGCACGCGGCCCGCAGCAGGCGCGCTGCGACTGCCCGGCACCGGGCATCTGCAAGCACATACTTGGCGCGGCGCTGTGGCTGCGTGCATTGGAGCCGGTCGCGCCAGGCCGGCCAGCCGGCGCGCCTTCGGACGAGCAGCAAGACAGACAGGCACCGCCCGGTGCCGACCCGCTCGCGGAAATCCTCGCGCTCGATGCGGCGGCGCTTTTCAAGGCCGCGGGGGTGGCTGCCGTGCGCCGCGCCGCCGCCGCCGCCAGCAGCGTTGTCGAATGGCGGGGACAGGGCGGCGCGCTCGTCATGGACTTGCCCGAGCTCGGCGCCTCGTGCCGCTGGGTGGCGGGCGCGGGCTACGCGGGCATGGTGTCCGAGGTGCCTGCCGCGGAACGCAAGGCGGTGCACCTGATCGCCATTGCCGCGCTGCGCAGCGCGCACGGGCAGCCCTTCGCATGGCCCGAGAGCGCGCGGCCTGCGCCGGTCGAAGACACCGTGCGCCTCGGCGAGCGGGAGCGTGCGTTCCTGCTGCAGGTTGAGTCGATGCTGGAAGAGCTGCTGACAGGCGGCCTCTCGCACGTGAGCGAGTTGACGTCGGCGCGCCTCCTGGCACTCAACATGTCCGCGCGCGGCGAAGGCTTGCCGCGCCTGGCCGCCTTGCTGCGCAACCTTGGCGGCACGGTCGACCTGCTGGTGCGGCGCGACCACCGCGCCGAGGAGCGCGACGCCTTCGCGTTCATGGCGCGCATCCATGCACTGTGCGCTGCGCTCGCGCGGGCCGAGGGCGAACTCGCCGTGGCACTGCGCGGCCGGCTCAAGCGCGACTTCGACGAATCGGCCGCTCTCGACCTGCTGCCGCTCGGTGCCCACTGGTGGCAGACGCGCGGCGGCGCGCGCGGGCTCACCGTGGCGTTCTGGGACCTGGCGGGTGCGCGCGTGCTGCAGGCCTCGCTCGCACGGCCCGACGGAAGCGACGCCGCCTTCACGCGCAGCAGCGCATGGTCCGCCAGCGCGCTGTGGTCCGGCGCGGGCGCCGCGCAGAGCGTGTGCGAAGCGGCCCTGCGCCTCGAACACCCCCGCCTCGCCGAAGACGGCCGGCTGGCGCTCGGCGGCGCCACGCGTGCCCAGCCCCTGCCTGCGTGGACGGCCGACGACCCGCGCCTGAAGTCGATCGGCTGCGGCAACTGGTCCGAACTCGGCGAGGGCCTGCGCGCCGCCACCGGCCTTGCGGCCGAGCCTTTCGATGCAGTGCTGCTGCGGCCTTCGGACACGCGCCCGCCCGTGCTCGACGAAGCACAGCAGCGCCTCGACTGGCTGGTGCAGGACGATGCGGGCCAATGGCTGCGGCTTGGCATCCCCGTTGGCCCGGAGCACCGGCAGCGCATCGACAACCTCGACCGCCTCGCCGCGCGCCGTGCCCCAGTGCATGCGGTGCTGGTGCGTATCGAGCGCTCTGCCGCGAGCACCGAACTCATGCCCATCGCCGTGCTGAGCAGCAACGCGAAGAAGGCGCTGCAAACGGTGTCGCTCGACTTTGCCGACGAGGTTGCGCGCACCACGTCGCTCGCCAACCGCATCCTGCGCATGCTCGAGGCACGGCAGCAGCAGCGGCAGGCGGCGCCCGTGGGTGCGCCCACGCTGGCGGCGCGCCTGCTCGCTCCCCTGACAGAAGTGACCGAGACGCAGGCCGCCACCGGGCGCATGGCATTGACGGCGGCGCAGCGGCAGCGCCTGCACGATGCACTCGACCGCGCAAGCTCTGTCGGCCTGGAGGTGCTGTCGAGTGCGCTGCGTGCGCACCTCGCTGCGCCGGCTGCGGTGCCGTTGCTGAAGCTGGGCTTTCTGTGCCAGTTGCTTGGCGAGCTCGACGGCTTGCCGGAGCAAAGGAAAGCGCAGCCGGCTTAGAACCTTTGACTTCAGTTGTTTCTGCAGGCCGCGAACTGGCCGAAGCGTCACGTCCAACTGCCAAAATCAGCGCCCAGGAGAACGAGGAGAACGCATGGGATTTCTGGACAAGATCTTGGGTGCCGTCACGGGCAGCGCCGGCACCGCAGCCGCCAACGGCTTGACGCGCGAGCAGGCGCAGCTGTTGAAGCAGGCCTTCGAGCCGCTCGAAAAAGCAGGCAAGGAGCTGCCCCAAAAGGGCGCCGCGTTCCTGGTCGACGGCACGCAGGAAACCGTGCTGCTCGACCTGCAGGCTGCCAAGTCCTTCGAGCCTGGGCAACTGCTCGGAGCCCCCGGCCGCCTGCGTTGGGGTTTCAGCAATCACCAGAACAAGGCGCTGGAGAAGATCGGCAACCAGAGCCTCGAGCAGCGCGGGCGCTTCTACGCCAGCGTGGATGCCAGTGCTCCTGCGCTCGACGTGCTGGTGCGACTGGGCAAGCTGCTTGCTGCAGCCGACGGCGGACAGTCGCTCGAGCATCCCGGCGCGCCGGTGCCCGACTGGCTTCAGTACCTCATCAACGACGCGGTGTTCGCGAGCTTCAACAAGAGCAGCTCCAGCAACGCTGCCGAGCGCGATCTCGCCAAGCACCGGCCCGCGTGGAACGTGCATCTCATTGCGGCCTTGCTCGCGCACGAAGGACTCGATCCGCATATCGCCCTGCAAGAGGTCTTCGAGCGCAAGGGACTGGACAGCTGGTACCACGACCGGCTCGACGGCCTGGTCGAGGCCCCTGCCGTCGCCGACTACATGCGCAGCCAGCGCGATGCCACCGAGGCGTTGCCCGCAAAGCTGTCGGCCGCGGGCCGCGTTCTGCTGGCCAGGCGCATCGGCAAGGACAAGGCGCTTTTGAACGACTTTGCGCCGCTGTTCCTGCGCTTGGCCATCGACGGCAGCAAGACGGTGCGCGCCGAGGCGACGCCGCACCTCGAGGGCATTGCCGAGGCGCAGCGGCTCGAACTCCTGGGGCAACTGCTGAAAGACGGCGACACCACCCAGCGCACGCAGGCCGCCGAACTGCTTGCGCGCCTGCCGGGTGACGCCGCGCGCGCGTTGCTCGACGTGGCGGCCGGCACCGAGACCAGCAAGGCCGTGCAGCAGGCCATCCGCTCGGCCATGTCGCGGCTCGACGCCGCGGGCGACGCGGGCGAGCTCGAGTTGCCCGAGCCGCCGGCCTGGCGACCCTTCGAGGACGTTCCGCTTGGTGAAGAGGCGGTGCAGTTGCTCATTGCCAACCGCATCGAGCTGCTCGAGAAGAACCGCGTCGCGGCCGAGGCCGAGATCGAGGAGAACAAGGCCTCCAAGCAGATCTACAGGTACAAGTGGCGCCAGGACAACTACGCCGCCCACAGGAAGCTCACCGACGAGGACATGCGCGTGGCCGTGCGCGTGCTCAACGGGCAGGGCAGCAAGAACGATCAGAACCGCGCGAAGAACGGCCAGCTGCAGCAGGTCGTGGGATTCGGCAATCGCCTGCAGTCGATGCCGGGGTTCGGCATGCCGCACCTGATCCGCTGGCTGGCCGTGTCGCGCCACTGGACCAGCTTCTGGTTCGACGACGGCTTTCACAAGTGGCTCGGGCGCCAGCCCGTGGGCTCGGTCGACCTGCGCGCGCTGGCCGAGCTGCTCAAGCGCTCCGGCATGCCGATCGACGATGTGGCCCACACCGCGCTCTTTCAATACTGGAACCAGGCCTCGGCGGTCGACGTGCTGCCGGCCGACCGCGTGTGGCCCTTCTTCGCGGAGCACCCCGAGTACATCGACGAAGGCCTGGGCCTTGTCGCGCCGCCAAAGCGCGAAGGCCGCCAGACCCAGCTCGACCTGAACGCCACGCTGCGCACGCTGGCGGTCTTTCCGACCGTGCAGGCACGTTGGCTGCCGCGGGTCATGGAATTGGCGCTCGGCGAAGGCAAGACGCACCGCGCAGCCGCGCAGAAGGCACTGTCGATGCTGCCCGACATCGGCCGGCGCGTGGTCGAGTCGCTCGGCGCCACCAAGAGCGAGGTGCGCATCGAGGCCGCCAACTGGCTGGCCGAGCTCAAGTACGCCGAGGCCGTGCCCGCCATTACCAAGGCGCTCGAGAAGGAAACCCGCGAGACCGTTCGCGCGGCCTACCTCACGGCGCTCGAGGCGCTGGGCGACGACATCTCCGCGCGCCTTGCACCGGCGATTCTTCTGGCCGAGGCGAAGAAGGGCCTGAAGGCCAAGCCCCCGGCGGGCCTTGCGTGGTTCTCTCTCGACGCGCTGCCCGCCTGCAAATGGCTGGACGGCAGCCCGGTAGAACCCGAGATCGTGCGCTGGTGGGTGGTGCTCGCCTGCAAGCTCAAGGAGCCGGGCGGCAACGCGCTGCTCACGCGCTACCTCGGCCTGCTCGATGCAGCCGGCCGCCAGGCCGTCGGCAGCCTGGTGCTGCGCCAGTTCATTGCACACGACACGCGCCACCCCACGCTCGACGAAGGCATTGCGCATGCCAATGCCCATGCACCGCAGCGCTATCAGGGCAACCAGCAGCGCTACCAGAACGCGAAGGCCGAGCACAAGCAGTACTACGAAGCCGACTTCCAGAAGACGCAGGAGCAGGTCTTCGAGGAGTGCAAGCGCGAGAAGATGAGCGAATACCTCGGCAGCGCGATCGGCGAAAAAGGCACTCTTGCCCTGACCGCCCATGCGCCGGGGCACGAGGTCGTCACGTTGCTGCAGCAGTACATGCGCGACCACTACCAGCGCCGCTCGCAGATCGAAGCCATGCTCGAAGGCGTGGCACCGGGCAACGACCCGGTGGTGATCCAGCTGCTGCTGGGCATATCGCGCCGCTACCGCACCGCCTCGGTCCAGGAGAAGGCGCGCGCGCTGGTGCAGCAGATTGCCGACCGCAACGGCTGGACGCAGGACCAGCTGGCCGACCGCACCATTCCCACCGCGGGCCTGGACGACACCGGCAAGCTCGAACTTGCCTACGGCGACCGCATCTTCACCATGGTGCTCGACGCCGCGATGAAGCCCGAACTGCGCAACCCGGAAGGCAAGATCGTCAAAGCCCTGCCCGAGCCGCGCCAGAACGACGACCCCGTGCTCATCAAGGATGCGAAGGCCCAGTTCTCGACCAGCAAGAAAGAGCTCAAGCAGGTCATCGACCTGCAGACCGCGCGCCTGTTCGAAGCCATGTGCACCGGCCGTATCTGGCCGCAGGCCGAGTGGCGCGAATACCTGCACCGGCACCCGATTGCCGGGCGGCTGATACAGCGGCTCGTGTGGCTCGAACTGGATGCGGAAGGCGCGGTGCGCGGCAGCTTCCGGCCCACCGAGGACGGCAGCCTGATCGACACGCAGGACGACGAGGTCGAGCTTGCGGCTGACAGCCAGCTGCGCCTGGGCCACGCCTCGCTGGTCGACGAAGGCACGGCGGCCGCGTGGAACAAGCACTTCACGGACTACAAGCTGGTGCCGCTCTTCGCGCAGATGACGCGCAAGCCGCCGGCGGTTGCGTTCATCGACGACAAGGGCCAGCCGGTGAGCGAAATCAACGACCGGTTGGGCTGGATCAGCGACACCTTCACGCTGCGCGGCAGCTTTGCCAAGCTCGGCTACCAGCGCGCGCAGGCCGAGGACGGCGGCTTCTTCTATCAGTACACCAAGGAGTTTTCGTCGGCCGGCGTGCGCGTGGCGATCGAGTTCTCGGGCAACACCCTGCCGGAGGAGAACGTGCCCGCGGCACTCAAGACGCTGGGCTTCGAGGACATGAAGACCCGCGGCTACAGCGACCGGGCGCTGCCGCTGTCGAGCGTGCCGCCGGTGCTCCTGGCCGAGGCCTATGCCGACTACCTGGCCATTGCCCAGGCCTGCGCCGGGTTCGACGCGGGCTGGGAAAAGAAGATGCCGTGGTAAGCGCGCCGCGCCGACCCGCAGAAAAACCAGCAGCAACATCATCATGAGCATCGGCACATCACCGTCTTCTTCCCCCGCGACCCAGGCCGTGCGCCTTGCCCCCGAGGCGCGCTATGCGGACGAGCTCGCGCGGCTGCATGCGGCCGACACCGATGCGCGGCCCACCGGATGGAAGCTCTCGCCGCGCGCGGTGCGGCGCTTCATCCTCGGCGACGAGAAGCTGCAGGTGAGCCGCAAGTTCTACGGCGACGATCCGCTGGTCGACCGCGCCATCGTGACGCTCATGGGCCACCAGGGCCTCATGCTGGTGGGCGAGCCGGGCACCGCGAAGTCGCTGCTCTCGGAGCTGCTTGCAGCCGCCGTCAGCGGTGATTCGGGCCTCACGGTGCAGGGCACCGCCGGCACCACCGAAGACCACATCAAGTACAGCTGGAACTACGCACTGCTGCTGGCCGAGGGGCCGAGCCAGCGTGCGCTGGTGCCTTCTGCGCTCTACCAGGCCATGCGTGCGGGCAAGCTGGTGCGCTTCGAGGAAATCACGCGCTGCCCGCCCGAGATCCAGGACGTGCTGATTTCGTTGATGAGCGACAAGCAGCTCATGATTCCAGAGCTGGGCGACGATGCCCGGCTCTATGCACAGCGCGGCTTCAACATCATTGCCACGGCCAACCTGCGCGACCGCGGCGTGCACGAGATGTCGTCCGCGTTGAAGCGCCGGTTCAACTTCGAAACGGTCAAGCCCATCCGGGACCATTCGTTCGAAGTCGAACTGGTGATGGCCCAGCTGAAGCGCGAACTCGACGGCGGCGGCGAGTCGCCGGTCGAGGTGCCGCACGACGTGGTGGCGCTGCTGGTTACCACCTTCCAGGAGTTGCGCGCGGGCCAGACGCAGGATGGCACCGCCATCAAGGGCCTCGATGCCGTGATGTCCACCGCGGAGGCCGTGAACGTGGCTTATGCGGCGGCCCTGCAGGCGCGCCATTTCAACGGCGGCCGGCTCACCGTGCGCGAGATCGCGGGCCAGCTGCAGGGCGTGGTGTTGAAGGACAGCACCGACGATGTGAAGCGCGTGCGCCACTACTTCGACACCGTCGTGCGCGAACGCGGCAAGCGCGACGCGCAATGGAAGACCTTTCACGACGCGGCGCGCGCGCTGTGGCAGTAGTTGCAGAAACCGGCAGCGTTCTGCCTGCCGGGCTGGAGGCCGCGCGCGGCCGGCTGTTCGGCGAGGACGGCGAGGGCGTGTTCTTCGTGCCCGTGAGGCACCACAGCCCGGCCTGTGCATTCGCATTGAGGGCGCTGCTGCGCGAGGTCAGGCCGGCGGCTGTGCTGATTGAAGGACCGGACGACCTCAACGCACTGCTGCCGCTGCTGCAGCACCCGCAAACCATTGCCCCCGTTGCATGGCTGTGCCAAAGCACCCGGCAGGTTCCGGTCGATGACCCCGACTCGGAAGAGAGGACGCGCACGGAATCGCGCACGTCGTTCTTTCCGTTTTGCGACTACAGTCCCGAGTGGATTGCGGTGCGCGAAGGCGCGGCGCTCGGCGCGCGCCTGGGGCTGATCGATCTTCCCTGGAGCGACAAGGCCTGGCATCGCGACGAAGGCGACGACGGTGAGGGCGACGAAGGCGATGCACGCGACGCAGCGCGCAGCCTGATGGAAGAGCGCCATTTCGCGCACAGCCGCTACCTCAACGCCATGGCCGCCCAGCTCGGCTGCGTCGACCATCAGGAGCTGTGGGACCGCCTGTTCGAACTGCGCACGTCGGCCACTCTCGGCCACTGGCGCGCCTTCTTTTCCGACGTGTTCAGCTGGTGCGCCATGGCGCGGCTCGACTATGAGCCCGAGGTGCTCGAGGCCGAGCTGAGCCTGCCGCGGGAGCGCCACATGGCGGCGCACATCCGTCGCTGGCGCAACGAGGTCGAGGGGCCGATCGTGGTCGTCACCGGCGGCTTCCACACACTCGAGCTGGTCAACCAGTGGCAAAAGGCCAAGCCCTCGAAGGTGCCCGCCGGCAAGGACGCACCAGACAACGCATGGCTGATCCGCTACAGCTTCGAGCGGCTCGACGCGCTCAACGGCTATGCCTCGGGCATGCCGTCGCCCGGCTATTACCAGCAGGTGTGGGAACGCCTCGAGGCCGGCGAGGCCGACCCCTTCACCGCAGTGGCGCTCGACAGCCTGACCCGCTTTGCGCGCCAGACCCGCGCGCAGGACGATGCCGATGCGGTGTCTACCGCACTGGTGCAGGCCGCCGCCGCGCAGGCCATGCGGCTCGCGGCGCTGCGCGGCAATGCCGGTCCGGGCCGGCAAGACCTGCTCGATGCAATCCGCTCCTGCTTCATCAAAGGCGCCATCGACGAAGGCACGCGCGGCTTTACCGCCGACCTGCGCAACTTCTTGAGCGGCACGCGCATCGGCGACGTGCCGCCTTCGGCAGGCTCGCCGCCGCTGATCGAGGACGCGCGCAGGCTCGCCCGCCAGGCCGGCGTGCGGCTGGACGACAGCACCGCGCGCATAGCGCGGCTGGATCTCTATCGCAAGCCGTCGCACCGCGAGCGCAGCCGCTTCTTCCATGCCATGACATACCTCGACACGGGGCTCGGCACCTGGCTCGCGGGCCCGGATTTTCTTGGCAACAGCCGTTTGCATTTGCTGTTCGAAGAGTGGCGCGCCGCCTGGTCGCCGCTGGTGGAGGCGCGGCTGATTGAACTGGCGGGCGATGGCGCAAGCGTGGAGGCCGTCTGCATGGCCAAGCTGCGAAAGGAAGAGATCGCGCTGTCCGACGAGGGCCGCGGACGCAGCGCGAGCGCGGCCGTGGCGCTGTTGCTGCGCGCCTGCCTGGTCGGGCTGCAGTCGCGCCTGCCCCAGCTGCTCTCGATGCTTTCCACGCACCTCGACGAAGATGCCTCGCTCGGCTCGGTGGTCGAGTGCGGGCATCGGCTCGTCACGCTCTGGCGTGCGCGGGAGCCGCTGGGCGTGCAGCAGCATCCGCAGCTGCGCAGCCTGCTGGATCGGGTATGGCCCGCGGCGCTGTTCCTGCTGCCCGATGTGGGCGGGTGCCCAGAAGAAGGTGAGGCGGGCGCGGTGAAGCAACTGCTTTCACTGCGCGAGCTTGGGCGCCTGCTGGCCTCGCTGCAAGGCGAACCGCGGGAAGCCGGTGACGGTGCCATCGACCTCGACCTGCTGCGTACGCAACTCGAACGATTCGCGACCGGTGCGTCGGCCGCGCCCGCGGTGGCCGGCGCTGCTTCGGCCCTGCTGTACCTCGATGGACACTGGGAAGAGAACGCGCTCGACACCGTGGTGCGGCAACGCTTCGGCGCGGGCGCACAGCCGCGCGAGGCGGTACGTTTTCTCAACGGGGTGATGGCCGCAGCGCCTGAACTGCTGCTGCGCCTGCCTGCGCTGCTCGAAGGCCTCGACGGCCTGGTGCAGGGTTGGGACGCCGAGGCTTTCGTGGCGCATCTGCCCGATCTGCGGCAGACCTTCACGCGCCTCAAGCCGCAAGAGACGTCCGACCTGGCCGGCCGTATTGCCGCGCTGCATGGCATGGGCGAAACGGAGGGCCAGGCGCTCTACCAGATGCACTACGAAACCACCGAACAAGACCTGCACGAAGGCGCGCAACTGCAACTCGCGCTGGTCGAGTGCATGCGCCGCGACGGGCTTGCCGCGTGGCTGGCGGCCCCAGAGCACAAGAAGAACAACATCGAGAGCGCGACATGACCATCGATCTCCAGACGCTCAAGTGCGGCGAATGCGGCAGCAGCGCGGTCAACGCATCGACCTGAACCAGCACGCCTGCCAGCATTGCGCCTCGGTGACGTTGATGGAAGACAACGTTTCTGCCACCTGCCACAAAGCGGCTGGAAGGTCGGCAGCGTCGCCCAGCGCTCGGAATCGCCTGCCTTAGTGCGCCCTCTCGGGGGGCATGGCCACCAGACTGGTGGCCGGAGGATCCGGCGTAATAGTCCGATGAAGGCCGCCCTTGCCTGATGCGCAGGCTGCAGGAAGCATCTGATCCGAATCGCAGACCCGCTTGGAGGTGTGCGCTGGAAGGTGACCCCGCGGGCTTGTGCACCGTACCGCACTCAGACCAAGGGGAAGGACGAACGCGGCGTCGGCTACGTCAAGCGCAGCGCCATTGCCGGACATCGCTTCGCTTCGACAGAACACCTGCAGGGGGCTGCACTATCGCTCGCACTTCTTGGACGCTGTGGCGGTGCTCTCGCCTATGCAAGGCAATTACCATGCGACGGCGATATTGCATGCGAATTTTCAGAGGAGGTCTATGAGCGCCGAAGCAGAAAAAGAACCCGTCAAGCCAGCGAGCCAAGAACCAAGATCGATTCCATGGTCCGGAATTCTCAAAGCCGCCGCCGCGATTGGTACGGCAGTGGGCGGATATCTCGTGCATCTCTCCGGTTCAATCAGTCACCGGAACTATGTGTACGAATGGGGACTCGACTCCGGCTTGTTCCCGCTATCAACGGAGGCGACCTTCATCGAGGGCTTCTATGCTTTGATTGATCGACTTGCCAAGATTCAGACAACAATCTGGAGCGGAGGCTCGCGTATCGCGATTGCTGCTGTCTTGGTGCTAACCGCGCTGCTGTTCGCGCGCCAATGGATGGACCGGAAATTCGCAAACACCTCCGTGCCGAAGCCACCAGCGTGGATGTTCAAATGGCCAGGCGATCTTTTGCAAAGTTTCATGGTTTCGACAATCGTCGTTCTCGCGCTGCAGCTCCCGATTGCCGTTCTCGTTCTTCTCATGGCCGGTCCAGCCGCATTTGCAGAGACGGCGGGACAAGAGGCGGCAAGACGGGAGCTGGTGAAATTTCAGAAGGGGTGCGATGCAGACGTTCGGATGCGCTGCATGGAACTGCGCAAAGGCAGTGACGTTGTGGCAAAAGGCTTTCTCATCACAAGCTCGCCAACCCATATCGCGATCTATGACGTTCAGATGCGAGCTGCCCGTGCATTGGAGCGCGGTGGCACCGAACTAAGAAGCGAGATCAAGCCAGCAGCCCCGGTCGCCGCCAAAGCAAGCGCGCCGTGAGCCCGCAGCAATAAGCCGCTCCTGCGGCTTCACCGAAGTTCTCTCCGCCAGGCATTGATCGTGCGATGCCGCGTTGAGTGAGGCTCCGCTTTCTCCTTCCGATATTGAGTTCTACGAGTGTGAACCCTGCCACGGGCGCAAGGCGGCTCAACGGGCAAGCGATGCGTCGTCGTCATCGCTTCCGCGCTGCGCCGATGCCTAGGCATCGACGGCATCTTGTGCTTTTTGAACGCTGGCAAGAACCTCGTCCAGGGCGGGGACCGGTCCGAAAATCATCCCGGTCATCGCGTCATAGTCGCGCTGTAAGGAATCCATCATGGTCGCAGCCGGGAGCAGCGTGAAGCTACCCGCCTTGGCCGCCTCAAGACCCAGATCGGGGCTGCCGAAGAACAAGCGCGCATGACGAGCGCAATCTTCAGCCAGCGCCTTGTCTGCCAGCCATTGCGGCGCCTCCTTCGTTTGCATCAGGCGATGTACATCGTAGTAATGACGCGAGACACGCTGTCCACCGTGACGCAAGACACCCCGGCGCTCATGCCATTGATAGAGACCGTGAAGGATCGTGATCTTGTCCCAGAAGGTCCGTTCCGGTTTCACAGTCACGACGTTGGAGACTTCCAGTTCTTGGTCTGGGAGGTCATCATCGACATAAGGGCGCAGCGTTGCCGGTGTGTGCGGATCAAGCGCCGATTTCGCGCCAGCTTCAATCTTGACCGCCGATCGGATGTAGTCCCCCTCTCGGGTCGTGACCGCCGGATACCAAAGAAGCAGACTCTGCCCGTCCGCGTCATCCGGGTCTCTCTCAAGTCTGAAACGGCCATCCGGAATGCTTGCCGCCGCGCGCGCCTGCAATTGCGAGAAGAAGGGGCCGTCGATATAGGTCCGGCAGGCGTCACGGATCTCATCGAGTCGCGCACGGCGCTTCTTGCCGCTCATGGCCTCAAGCTCCGCCACGTCTACGTCCTGCTGCAAGTCTTCACGGAACACCGTGATGTCGATGTCCTCAGAGAACCGCGAAATCAGGCCGAAGGCTTTTGAAAGCGATGTTCCGCCTTTGAAGAGAAGGCGCGGACCGCCGGGCTCCAGCCCGTTGAAAAGCGCATCGAGCGTCCAGCAAACCCAGAAGTCTTTCTCGACGTTCTGGACGGCGGTGCCAAGGCGAGCCGCCGTGCCAAGAAACAGATCGCGACGCTCTTCGTCGCTGGCCGCGATGACTGTCTGATAGGCCTCGTTCATTTCGCGCCTGCCGGTATGTCGTTGTGCGATTTCTGTTTGGCAGGCGTTGGCTTGCTACTGCTTGCCGCGTCCGGCGTGAGGTCCAGAAGGGGCCGTAGGTAATCTTGCATCCAGATTGGAAGCGCGCTGAATCCTTGCGTCAGATCATCGCGAATGGCATCGCCGTGCGTCTTGTCAGTCAGAAGCCTGCCGATCTTTTGCCGGATATGGTCGCTGTCCGAAGACAACGTGTCCTTCAGCCAGTGCAAGGCTTGCACTAGACGCATGGCCGGACGACCCGCCCAGTACAACCGGCTTGGCGCGCACAGCTTGAATTCGATCAGCAGTTTGTCGAGTTGGATGGAGCGGCGACGGGTGTCGGTATAGATAGTGACGTGAGCAGGGACAGCATCGGTCAGGCCCAAATCGTTCGCGGCAGTCATGCCGTCAACCAAGATGCGCAGATTGTCACGACGGGCAATCGCGTCAATGATGGCCCGGTAGTCCGGGGTTGTCGTGCGCTTGGTGAGCCTGTTGGTGACTGGCTTGTCGTAAAGCCCCCGGTCAATGCGGCGGAGTTGGTCACGCAAGGTCATGCGCTGCAAGGTCTTGTCGATGACATCCCGGGAGCCAAGCTGCGCGAAGTCGGCCGGAACCCAGACATGGCCGGGGCCGGAAGCGTCAATCAGCGATGAGATACGAGCCGCGATGTCGGACATAATCAACTCCTGTCCGAAAAATATATACATTTTTCGGACATAAGTCAAATTCAATTGTCCGAAATTCACATACATTTTTCGGACAATCTGAGGGCGCAAACGGGTCCTCCAGCGTTCTTTGGCTCCATTGCCGCCTTCAGGTATGCCCGCTCGAGACTGGATGCAGCCGGTCGTTGAGCTGCCACGGGATGGGGGGACTGGCGCAGAACAGGCACTCGCGAGATGGCTTGCCACAGACTGCGGTGCATTTGCACGATGTCGTGGCACTCATCTAGCTGGCTTGGCAGGAGCGCGCGGCCTTGGCGCTATGTCATCTGGCGCGGCTTCAAGGGAATCACGTCGGCACCGATGCGCAGCTTGTCCAGGTAGTCCGCCCAGCGCTGCATCATTTCCCGGCGCGCGGGGAGATGTGCGGTGCGGTTGTACGCACGACCGTTGGCATCCTTGACCGTGTGGGCAAGCTGATGCTCGATGAAGTCCACGCGCTCGCCGAGCACCTCGTCCATGATGGTCCGCGCGGTTGCCCTGAAGCCGTGGGCCGTGTGGACTTCGGCGCTGTAGCCCATCCCGCGCAGGGCGGCATTGATCGTGTTCTCGCTCATCGGGCGTTCACCCGTCCGTATGCTGGGAAACACAAATCGTCCATGGCTTGTGGTCGGGTGGAGGTTCCGCAGAATCTCCACCGCTTGGGTTGCCAGCGGCACGACGTGATCGATCTTCATTTTCATCTTCGGGCCGGCGATGCGCCACTCGGCCGCGTCCAGGTCGATCTCAGCCCATTCCGCGGTGCGCAATTCGCCAGGCCGGACAAACAGCAGAGGGGAGAGCTTCAGCGCGGCAACGGTAGTGGGGTGGCCGCTATAGGCATGGATCGAGCGCATCAGGTCTCCGACTCGCTTGGGCTCGGTAATGGCGGCGAAGTGCTTGGTCGCTTTCGAGGCCAGAGCTTCGCTCAGATCGGCGGTGACGTCCCTCTCTGCCAGTCCTGACACCACTGCGAAGCGAAACACCTGCCCGCAAAGCTGCTTGACGCGGTGGGCGGTATCGATAGCGCCGCGTGCTTCCAGCTTGCGGACAACCCGCTCCAGAATGTCGCGCGGACCGATGGTGGAGATGGGCATCTTGCCGATGAAGGGAAACACGTCCTTCTCGAGCCATGTCTTGACCTTGAGCTGCGTTCCACTCGCTCGTTTGGCCGCAGTCTTTCCGAGCCACTCGCGCGCAACCGCCTCGAACGTATTCGCCGCTGCGTCGGCTCTGGCTCTCTTTTCTTCGCGCTTGGCCGCGCTCGGGTCGGTCCCGTCCGCCAGCAGCTCGCGGGCGGCGGCGCGGCGATCCCGGGCTTTGGCCAGCGAGACCTCGGGGTAGGTTCCCAGCGCCAGCGTTTTCCGCTTGCCGGCGAAGGTGTAATCCATTCGCCAGTATTTCCCGGCCGTCTTCACCAGCAGGTACATGCCGGCGCCGTCGGCATATTTGTCGCCGTTGGCCTTCCCGGTGGGCTTCACCTGCCGAACAAACGTGTCTGTCAGCGCCATCTCTACTCCTTAACGGTATCTCGTCACGGGGATTTCCGGGATACCGGAAAAAATGACGGTATTTCCGGGCGATGAGATGCTACGCCGCGTGTCGTCGCGAGGCAAAGAAAAACCCGCTACGCCTAGGGAGCGTGCGGGTTTCTGATGTGGGGTGAGACGCCGTGAACCGGGTCCTTGGTGCCTTCGACAGGAATCGAACCTGTATCTGAGTCTTAGGAGGACCCCGTTCTATCCATTGAACTACGAAGACGGAGGGCGGCCCGGACTTTACCAGTTCGGCGCGCCGCCGCGCATCGGCCGGCTCAGCGCAGGCCGATGCGCGAGGCGTGCCAGCGCAGCACGTCGGCGCGCAGCGGGTCGGTGGCCTCGATGCGGTTGGCGCGCACCTGCAGCGCGCGCATCTGCTCGACTTCCTCGATCACCTTGCCGGGGCTGAGCAGGGCCTGAACGAGCACGCTGGCCTCTTCGGCGAGCGCCTTGAGCGCGCCAGCCAAGCCAACGGATGCGCTCGCGCTGGACGATCGGTCAAGGGTAGACATACGGGAACTCCTGGGATTCGTTGGTCGGGAAATAACCGTCATTTTAGGGTTTACCCGAACCCCCTGGATGCAAGGAAAAAAGCGCACGCCATCGGTGCTGTTGCATGCGTTCGTGCGCAGGCCGTTTCCCCTCGAAGGCTCACAGGCCAGGCCCCGCTCGCCGGCCGCTCGGCGCGGGCTAACCCCAAGACAAAATCTTGGAAAAGTTGACCATGGTCAAGCAGGCTGAGTTCTTCCTGCGCGCACCATCGCCCCTGTTCGCATCTCGGCTCAGATCCACCAAAAAAAGAGCGCACCTTACACAGGAGACAACATGATGAAGAACTTCTTTTCGCGCACCCGCGCTTGTCGGGCCAAGGTCTTCACCGCGGCCATGTTGGCACTCGCGGTGGCCACACCAGCCTCCGCATGGGAGCCCACCAAGCCGGTGGAGTTCGTGATCCCGGCGGGCACTGGCGGCGGCGCCGACCAGATGGGCCGGCTGCTGCAGGGCATCGTCATCAAGTACAAGCTGATGAAGGAACCGCTGATCGTCGTCAACAAGTCAGGCGGCGCGGGGGCCGAGGGCTTTCTTGCCGTGAAGGAAGCCAAGGGCGATCCGCACAAGATCATCATCTCGCTGTCCAACCTGTTCACCACGCCCATGGCCACCGGCGTGCCCTTCAACTGGAAGGACATGACGCCGGTCGCGATGATGGCGCTCGACCAGTTCGTGCTGTGGACCAATGCCGAGCAGCCGTACAAGAACGCCTCGGAGTTCATCGCGGCGGCCAAGGCGGCGGGCCCGAGCAAGTTCAAGATGGCCGGCACCGGCTCCAAGCAGGAAGACCAGATCATCACGGTGGCGCTGGAGAAGGCCACCGGCACCAAGTTCATCTACGTGCCGTTCAAGGGCGGCGGCGAGGTGGCGGTGCAACTGGTGGGCGGGCACGTGCAATCGACGGTCAACAACCCGATCGAGGCGGTGGCCCAGTGGCGTGCGGGCAAGCTGCGCGCGCTGTGCGTGTTCGACGACCAGCGCATGCCGTTCAAGGCCAAGGTGACGGAGACGCAGTCGTGGAACGATGTCCCCACCTGCAAGGAAGCCGGCGTGCCCACCAAGTACACCATGCTGCGCGGCATCTTCATGCCCGCCGGCGTGACGCCCGACCAGCTCGCCTTCTACGTGGACCTGCTGACCAAGATCGCCGCCACGCCGGACTGGAAGGAATACATGGAGAAGGGTGCCTTCAACCCGACCTTCATGACCGGCGACGCGTTCACCAAATGGCTCACGGAAGCGGAAGCCACGCACCGCACGCTGATGACGGAAGCCGGCTTCCTGGCCAGCAGCAAGTAGCAATTACCGAGCGTCGCGCGGCGCTCCTTGCCTGACGAGACGGCCGCCCGCGGGGTGGCGGGCGGAGCGCTGCACTTTGGGTTTCACGGCATACACACGAACGATGGGGACTCCATGGAGCACGAAGAGAATTCAGCAGACGGTGGCCCGGTGCGCACCGGCGTAGCGACCCACGTGGTCGAGTCAGTGGTCGCACTGGTCCTGGTGGCCATCGGCCTGGTGGTGATCTACGAGAGCCAGAGGCTGGGCTCCGGATGGACCAGCGACGGCCCCGGCGCGGGGTACTTTCCCTTCTACATCGGCGTGATCATCACGATCTCCGGCGCCGGCATCCTGTACCAGGCATTGCTGGGCAAGAACAGGAAGACCGAGGTCTTTGTCGACTCGGTGCAGCTCAAGCGCGTGCTGTCGGTGCTGCTGCCGGCCACGGTCTACGTGGGGGCGATCTCGCTGCTCGGCCTCTATGTGGCATCGGCGATCTACATCGCGCTGTTCATGGTGTTCCTGGGCAAGTACTCGTGGGTGAAGAGCGTCATTGCGGCGCTGGTCGTCAATACGGTGTTCTTCTGCATGTTCGAGGTGTGGTTCAAGGTGCCCCTGTTCAAGGGCGCACTCGATCCCCTCCGGTTTCTCGGCTACTGAATCTCACGGAGCAAATGCGAAATGGATGAAATCAGTGCCCTGATGCAGGGCTTCTCGGTAATCCTCACGCCGATGAACATCGGCCTGATGTTCGTCGGCATCATCCTGGGGGTGCTGATCGGCGTGCTCCCGGGATTGGGCGGCGCCAACGGGGTGGCGATCCTGCTGCCCCTCACGTTCACGATGTCGCCGACCTCGGCGATCATCATGCTGTCGTGCATCTACTGGGGGGCGCTGTTCGGCGGGGCCATCACCTCCATCCTGTTCAACATCCCGGGCGAGCCGTGGTCGGTGGCCACCACCTTCGACGGCTATCCGATGGCGCAGCAGGGCAATGCGGGCGCCGCGCTGACCACTGCCTTCACCTCGTCGTTCGTGGGCGCGCTGCTGGCGGTGATCATGATCACGTTCCTCGCGCCGCTGGTGGCCAAGTTCGCGCTCAAGTTCGGCTCGCCCGAATTCTTTGCGGTGTACCTGCTGACCTTCTGCAGCTTCGTGGGCATGGGCAAGGGCTCGCCGTTCAAGATCCTGGCGTCGATGGCGCTCGGCTTCGCGCTGGCCAGCGTGGGCATGGACACGGTCACGGGCCAGCTGCGGCTCACGTTCGGCCAGCCCGAGCTGATGCGCGGCTTCGACTTCCTGATTGCGGTGATCGGCCTGTTCGGCATCGGTGAAATCCTGCTGTCGATGGAAGAGGGCCTGAAGTTCTCGGGCAAGAGCGCGAAGATCGATCCCAAGGTGGTGCTGCAGACCTGGAAGCAGCTGCCGCAGTACTGGGTGACCTCGCTGCGCAGCTCGCTGATCGGCATCTGGATGGGCATCACGCCCGGCGGTGCGACACCGGCTTCGTTCATGGCCTACGGCCTGGCCAAGAAGATGTCCAAGCGCGGCTCCAAGTTCGGCACCGGCCAGATGGAAGGCGTGGTGGCCCCCGAGACGGCGGCGCACGCCGCGGGCACCAGCGCGCTGCTGCCGATGCTGGCGCTGGGCATTCCGGGTTCGCCCACCGCCGCGGTGCTGCTGGGCGGCCTCCTGATCTGGGGCCTGCAGCCCGGACCGCTGCTGTTCGTCGAGCAGAAGGACTTCGTCTGGGGTCTGATCGCCAGCATGTACCTGGGCAACATCGTGGGCCTGATCGTGGTGCTGAGCACGGTGCCGCTGTTCGCTTCGATCCTGCGCATTCCGTTCTCGATCATTGCGCCGGTGATCATCGTGATCTGCGCCATCGGCGCCTACACGGTGCACAACGCGATGCTCGACATCTGGTTCATGCTCGGCTTCGGCGTGGTGGGCTACCTGTTCAAGAAGCTCGACTTCCCGCTGGCGCCGCTGGTGCTGGCGCTGGTGCTCGGCGACAAGGCGGAAGACTCGTTCCGCCAGGCCATGCTGGTCTCGCAGGGCGACGTGATGATCATGTTCTCGAACCCGCTGGTCGGCGGCATCACCACCCTGGCGCTCGTGCTGCTGTTCTGGCCGCTGATCTCCAAGGCGCTGGCTTTCGTCAAGCCCAAGAAGCCCGACGAGTTCGCCGTCGAGCGCCCCGTGGACTGAACGGAGAACAACGACATGCCAGTGATCGCACTCACCCAGGAGATGGGTTCCCTTGCCAAGGACGTGTCGCTTCGGCTTGCCGAAACGCTCGGCCTCGAGGTCATGCGCCACGAGACGATCGAGCGCGTGGCCGACCGCATGCAGGTGCCGACCAGCTTCATCGGCCGCCTGCGCGACGGCAAGGCCGGCTTTGTCGAACGGCTCACGGCCGACCGGCGCAGCCTTGCGCTCTACACGGCCGAAGAGCTCTTCGCGCTGGCCGACCGCGGCAACGTGGTGCTGCGCGGCTGGGGCGCGACCTGCCTGCTGCGGCCGGTGCCGCACGTGGTGTGCGTGCGCATCACGCGCTCGATGAAGAAGCGGGTCGAATGGCTGATGGCGCACCTCGAAACCGACGATGCCGAGTTTGCCGAAGCCGAGATCCGGCGCAGCGACGACGCGCACGCCGCGCGCATGCATGCGCAGTTCGGCGTGACCTGGGGCGACCCGGTGCTCTACGACCTGGTGCTCAACACGGACCGCCTCTCGGTGGACAGCTGCGTGGCGCAGATCCGCGCGCTGGTGGAGCGCCCGGAGTTTGCCGAGACGCCGGCCTCGCGCGCGCTCTTGGCCAACATGGCGCTCGCGGCGCGGGTGAAGTCGGCGCTCAAGGACAACGAGGCGACCGGCGACATCCGCGTGACCGTCGAGGCCGACCAGGGCAAGATAAAGCTGAGCGGCATCGTGCTCGATGCACAGGAGCGCGCGCTCACGCAGGAAGTGGCCTCCAAGGTCGACGGCGTAAGCGACGTCGACAACGCGCTGCGCCTGATGACGGTTCCGCGCCGCTTCGCGTCGGCCAAGCAGACCTGAAAAACGCGCTTGCCTAGATCTTTCCGCGTTTTCGCAGGCGGCTCAGGGTTTCCGCGGAGAGATTGAGATACGACGCCAGCTCCTTGCTGGGAATGCGGTCTTCCAGCTCGGGGTGCTTGCGCATGAAGCGGTGCACGCGGCCCGGTGCGTCGAGCAGATGAAGCGTGATGGTGTGCGCCATGATCTCGCTCATGCCGCGCATCACGCAGTACTCGAACAGTTCCTTGGTCTCGGGGTGGCGGTCCAGGAAAGCGATCCACTCCTTCAGCGGCAGGCTGGCCACGCGGGCCTTGGTGACGCAGACGATGCCGTAGGGCGTGGGCGTGCCCAGCCGCAGCGCCGCGTAGCTGGTTTCCATGTCGTGCGCATCGGCAAAGCGCAGGATCATTTCCTTGCCCTCGGGGTTGCTCACCACCCGCTTGAGGATGCCGTCGAGGATGAAGTACTGCTCCATCTCGCGCACGCCCTGGTGCAGCAGGAAATCGCCCTTGTTTCCATCCACGATGACGAGATGGGTTTCCAGCTCGGCGCGTTCGCTCTCGCTCAGGTCCTTGAGAAGGATGTTCTGCCGGAGCTGCGCGCGAATGATGTTTTTCTCCGGGTGGTTTTCCAACAGCGTCATGGGTCCCGTCTTGCTCGAATGCGCAACAACAACTTCTGGTTCATCTGGCCGGTGCCGTTTTCCGGAAAGTTGACCGAGGTCAACGCCCGAAAGCATGCCCCCGAATCATAGTCCCGGCTCGGGCCTCGGCCATTCAACCAAGCAAGAAGGAGAGACATGTCTTCAGTAAGAACGGACAAAGAGGCATCCACCACCCTGGACGACGCCCTCAAGCCCAAGAACAGGGCAAACGACGGCGATGCAGTCGTGCTGGCCCTCAAGCAGCCCACGGAGGAGGCATCGCCGGCGCACGAAACGACGATCGATGGCTTCCACCTGGTCATCGATGCGCTCAAGCTGAACGACATCGACACCATCTTCGGCCTGCCGGGCATTCCAATCACCGACCTCACGCGCATGGCGCAGGCAGAGGGCCTGCGGGTCATCTCGTTCCGCCACGAGCAGCATGCGGGCAACGCCGCCGCTGCGGCCGGCTTCCTCACGCAGAAGCCCGGCATCTGCCTGACGGTGTCGGCCCCCGGCTTCCTGAACGGCCTCACGGCGCTGGCCAATGCCACCACCAACTGCTTCCCGATGATTCTCATCAGCGGCTCGAGCGAGCGCGAGATCGTCGACCTGCAGCAGGGCGACTATGAAGAGATGGACCAGCTCGCGATCGCCAAGCCGCTGTGCAAGGCCGCTTTCCGCGTGCTGCATGCGGAGGACATCGGCGTGGGCATTGCGCGGGCCATCCGCTCGGCCGTGTCGGGCCGCCCGGGCGGCGTGTACCTGGACCTGCCGGCCAAGCTGTTCGCGCAGACCATGGACGCCGAAGCCGGCCGCCGCTCGCTCATCAAGGTGATCGATCCCGCGCCGCGCCAGATTCCGGCGCCCGACGCAGTCAAGCGTGCGCTCGACCTGCTCAAGGGCGCCAAGAAGCCGCTGATCCTGCTGGGCAAGGGCGCAGCCTACGCGCAGGCCGATGCCGACATCCGCGCGCTGGTCGAGAAGACCGGCATTCCCTACCTGCCGATGTCGATGGCCAAGGGCCTGCTGCCCGACACGCACGCGCAGTCGGCCGCGGCCGCGCGCTCCTACGTGCTGCAGGAGGCCGACGTGGTGATGCTGGTGGGCGCGCGCCTCAACTGGCTGCTCTCGCACGGCAAGGGCAAGACCTGGGGCCAGGACAAGGGCGCCAAGCAGTTCATCCAGATCGACATCGCGCCGACCGAGATCGACAGCAACGTGGCCATTGCCGCGCCGGTGATCGGCGACATCGGCTCTTGCGTGGCGGCGCTGCTCGCGGGCGTGGATGCCAAGTGGGCCAAGCCGCCGGCGGAGTGGACCGGCGCCATCGCCGAGCGCAAGGACAAGAACCTCTCGAAGATGGCCGTGACGTTGGCCGCGCGGCCATCGCCTATGAACTTCCACAGCGCGCTCAGCGTGATCCGCGACCAGGTGAAGGCGCGGCCCGATGCCATCGTGGTTAACGAAGGCGCCAACACGCTGGACTTCGCGCGCAGCATCGTCGACATGTACGAGCCGCGCAAGCGCCTGGACGTGGGCACCTGGGGAATCATGGGCATCGGCATGGGCTTTGCGGTGGCCGCCGCGGTGGTCACCGACAAGCCGGTGATCGCCATCGAAGGCGACAGCGCCTTCGGCTTCAGCGGCATGGAGGTGGAGACCATCTGCCGCTACAACCTGCCCATCTGCATCGTCGTGTTCAACAACAACGGCGTCTACCGCGGCACCGACGTGAATACGAGCGGCACGCCCGACGTGGCGCCCACCGTGTTCGTGAAGAACGCGCGCTACGACAAGCTGATGGAAGCTTTCGGCGGCGTGGGCGTCAATGCCACCACCGCGGATGAATTGCAGAAGGCACTGGCAGAAGCCGTGGCTTCGCGTCGTCCGACCCTCATCAATGCCGTGATCGACGAGACCGCCGGCACCGAAAGCGGCCGCATCACCAGCCTCAATCCGGCCACGGCCAAGAAGAAGTAAGCCTTTCCATTCAATCAGGAGATACGCAGCATGAGCAGCAACAACAAACCCCTCAACGGCATCAAGATCATCGACTTCACGCACGTGCAAGCCGGTCCGGCCTGTACCCAGATGCTGGCCTGGTTCGGCGCCGACGTGATCAAGGTCGAGCGCCCGGGCGCCGGCGACGTCACCCGCAGCCAGCTGCGCGACATTCCGAACGTCGACGCGCTGTACTTCACCATGCTCAACAGCAACAAGCGCTCGATCACGCTGGACACGAAGAAGCCCGAGGGCAAGGCCGTGCTGGAGAAGCTGATCCGCGAATCCGACGTGCTGGTGGAAAACTTCGGCCCCGGTGCACTCGATCGCATGGGCTTCACCTGGGCGCGCATCCAGGAACTGAACCCCAAGATGATCGTCGCCTCGGTCAAGGGCTTCAGCGACGGCCACCATTACGAAGACCTGAAGGTCTACGAGAACGTGGCGCAGTGCGCCGGCGGTGCCGCCTCCACCACCGGCTGGTGGAAGGGCGAGAACTCGGTGCCGACGATCTCGGCCGCCGCGCTGGGTGACTCCAACACCGGCATGCACCTGGCCATCGGCATCCTGACGGCCATCATCGGCCGCCAGCAGACCGGCAAGGGCCAGAAGGTGGCCTGCTCGATGCAGGACGCCGTGCTCAACCTGTGCCGCGTGAAGATGCGCGACCAGCAGCGCCTGGACAGCGTGGGCTACCTGGAGGAATACCCGCAGTACCCGCACGAGATGGACGCCTTCAAGGACAAGGTGGTGCCGCGCGGCGGCAACGCCGGCGGCGGTGGCCAGCCGGGCTGGATCCTGAAGTGCAAGGGCTGGCAGACCGACCCCAACGCCTACATCTACTTCACGGTGCAGGGCCACGCCTGGGACCCGATCTGCGACGCGCTCGGCAAGCCCGAGTGGAAGACCGACCCGGACTACATGACCCCCAAGGCCCGCCAGCCGCACATCGACCAGATCTTCGCCACCATCGAGGACTTCATCAAGGACAAGACCAAGTTCGAGGCAGTGGACATCTTCCGCAAGCACGACATTCCCTGCGCCCCGGTGCTGTCGATGAAGGAACTGCTGCACGACGAGTCGCTGCGCAAGAGCGGCTCCATCGTCGAAGTGCCGCACAAGGAGCGCGGCAGCTACTGGACCATTGGCAGCCCGATCAAGTTCTCGGACCTCAAGCCCGAGGTCACCGCCTCGCCGCTCCTGGGCGAACACACCGACGAGGTGCTGGCGGAACTGGGCTACACCAAGGAACAGATCGACAACCTGAAAGAAGCAAAAGCCGTGTAGCGGCTCCCCCGGCATCGCCCGTTCGAAGACGGGCGATGCCGGGAAATCGACTTGAAGCGCCAGAGGAAAACATGCAAGCGAACGTTGATTTCAAGCAGCTCGTCGAAGGCGCCGGCGACGCGATCATGGTGTGCGATGCGCAAGGGGCGATCACGCTCTGGAACCGCGCGGCCGAGCGCATCTTCGGCTTCACCGAAGCCGAGGCGCTGGGCCAGTCGCTCGACATGATCATTCCCCAGCGGCAGCGCCAGCGGCACTGGGACGGCTACCAGAAGACCATGGAGACCGGCATCACCAAGTATGGTGCCGACCTGCTGCGCGTGCCGGCCCTGCACAAGGACGGGCACACGCTGTCGATCGCCTTCACGGTGTCGATGCTGTTCTCGCAGAGTCGTGAAGTCACGGGCATCGTCGCCATCGTGCGCGACGAAACCACCCGCTTCGCCGAAGAGCGTAAATTGCGCGCTCGTCTGCAAGAAGCAGAGGCCACGATCAAAGGAGACAGCTGATGAGCAGCAAGGCACTTGAGGGCGTTCGCATCCTCGATTTCACCCATGTGCAATCCGGTCCCACCTGCACCCAGCTGCTGGCGTGGTTCGGCGCCGACGTGATCAAGGTGGAGCGCGCCGGCGAAGGCGACGCCACGCGCGGCCAGCTGCGCGACATTCCCGGCGTGGACAGCCTCTACTTCACGATGCTCAACCACAACAAGCGCTCGATCACGCTCGACACCAAGAAGCCCAAGGGCAAGAAGGTGCTCGATTCGCTGATCAAGACCTGCGACGTGCTGGTGGAGAACTTCGCGCCCGGCGCGCTCGACCGCATGGGCATCACCTGGGCCCACATCCAGGAACTCAACCCGCGCATGATCGTGGCGTCGGTCAAGGGCTTCGGCCCCGGCAAGTACGAGCACTGCAAGGTGTACGAGAACGTGGCCCAGTGCGCCGGCGGCGCGGCCTCGACCACCGGCTTCGAGGACGGCCCGCCGGTCGTCACCGGTGCGCAGATCGGCGACAGCGGCACCGGCCTGCACCTGGCGCTGGGCATCGTCGCGGCGCTCTACCAGCGCAACAGCACGGGCCGCGGCCAGCAGGTGCTCGCGCCCATGCAGGACGCGGTGCTCAACCTGTGCCGCGTGAAGATGCGCGACCAGCAGCGGCTGGAGCGCACCGGCACCATGCACGAATACCCGCAGTACCCCGACGGCAAGTTCGGCGACGCGGTGCCGCGCGCGGGCAATGCCTCGGGCGGCGGCCAGCCGGGCTCGATCCTCAAGTGCAAGGGCTGGGAGACCGACCCCAACGCCTACATCTACTTCATCACGCAAGGGGCGGTGTGGCCCGCGGTGTGCAAGGTCATCGGCGAGGAAGGCTGGATCGACGACGAGGCCTACGCCACGCCGGCCGCACGCCTGCTGCACCTGAAGCCGATCTTCGCGCGCATCGAGCAATGGACCATGACCAAGACCAAGTTCGAGGCCATGGACATCCTCAACCAGTACGACATTCCGTGCGGGCCGATTCTTTCGATGAAGGAAATCGCCGCCGATCCGTCGCTGCGCGAGACCGGCACCATCGTCGAGGTCGACCACCCCACGCGCGGCAAGTACCTGACGGTGGGCAACCCCATCAAGATGTCCGACAGCCCGACCGAGGTCACGCGCTCGCCGCTGCTCGGCGAGCACACCGACGAGGTGCTGATGCAGCTGGGCTACACGGCCAGCGACGTGGCCGCGCTGCGCGCGGAAGGCGTTATATGACCACCCCCGAAGCGGCTCACTTCGTGTAGGCGCCTCCCCCTCGAGGGGGCAACACCGGTGGCCCGGCGGAGCCGGTTCCACGGTGTTCCTGGTATTGGGGCGGGGGCGTTTGGGCGCTGCGGTATTGAACGGAATGCAGGGGCGTAATGCTTGCAAAAGGAGAATTGCGCCCTTTTATGTATAACTAATCGTGAATGCATTCAATAAAATAGTTTAACTATTATTTATCGATCATCGAATCTACATTTTGATCATGCCGATCCGCAAACAATTTGACGACCGGCATTCAATTTCTAGGAGAAATTTCATGATCGATGATTTGCCAATTCAATACTGGAGCAGCGAAACCGAGCGCAACGCCTACAACGCGGCGTTCTATGAATTGGGATTCCGCTGGCACTGGGACCGCGAAGTCTATTGCCAGCTGCTGCGCCAGAGCCAGGATGGCATCGAACGGATCTGCCATTACCTGCGCACCCATCAGCCGCATCTTCTGCGTGCCTACGACGCCAAATTCCTGGCCGAGGTGATCGAGCAGAAAAAGGAAGAGCATCAAAAGCGCGAGCTCGATGCCGGCGCCATGAAAAGGCGCTATTTCAACTGGGCCGAAACCCGCGGCGCCGAACTGGGCGCCTGAAAGCCGCCATGAATATCCACGAATACCAGGGCAAGGACGTATTGCGCAAATACGGCGTCCCCACGCCGCGTGGATATGCGTGCTTTTCGCCCGACGAGGCGGCCGATGCCGCTGCGCGGCTCGGCGGCAGGGCCTGGGTGGTCAAGGCGCAGATCCATGCGGGTGGCCGCGGCAAGGGCGGTGGCGTGCGGCTGGCCTGGTCGGCGGCCGAAGTGCGGCGCCATGCCGACGAACTGCTCGGCATGACCCTGCGAACGCACCAGACGGGCCCCCAAGGCCGGCTGGTGAAGCGGCTGCTGGTGGAGGAGAGCGTCGAGATCGAGAAGGAGTTCTACCTCGGCATGGCGGTCGACCGCGAATCGCGCCGCGTGGCCCTGATGGCTTCGAGCGAAGGCGGCATGGACATCGAGGACGTCGCGGCGCGCACGCCGGAAAAGATCCGCAGGCTCTTCGTCGATCCGTCCACCGGCGTGAAGGCAGCCGAGGCCGACGGCCTGGCGCGCGACATCGGCTTCTCCGGAAAGCTGCTGCCGCAGGTGCGCACCCTGGTGCAGAACCTCTACCAGGCCTTCGACGCCTGCGACGCATCGCTGGCCGAGATCAACCCGCTGGCGCTCACGCGCGACGGCCGCCTGCTGGCGCTGGACGCCAAGTTCAACTTCGATCCGAACGCGCTGTTCCGCCAGCCCGAGATCGCCGCGATGCGCGATCTCGACGAGGAAGACCCGGCCGAGGTCGAGGCCTCGAAGTTCGATCTTTCCTACATTGCGCTCGAAGGCGACATCGGCTGCCTTGTGAACGGCGCGGGCCTGGCCATGGCGACGATGGACGCGATCAAGCTCTATGGCGGATCGCCTGCCAATTTCCTGGACGTGGGCGGCGGCGCCACGGCCGAGAAGGTGACCGAAGCCTTCAAGCTGATGCTGCGCAACCCGAACCTGCGGGCCATCCTGGTCAACATCTTCGGCGGCATCATGAAGTGCGACGTGATTGCGCGCGGCGTGGTGGCCGCGGCGCGCGAGGTCCAGCTGGCGGTGCCGCTGGTGGTGCGCATGAAGGGCACCAACGAGAGCCTGGGCAAGACCATCCTCGGGCAGTCGGGCCTTCGGATCATCAGTGCGGACGACATGGCGGAGGCGGCCGGGCTGGTCGTGGCTGCTGCGCGGCGGGGGGCCTAGGACTATGGAACTCTGCTTTTCCATTCGTCGCTTTTTGGGGCATTCAGGGCGCGCTCCCGCCGACGGGGTGCCTTGCTCCGCGAATGTCCCCCGGCCTTCGGCCTCCTCCTTGATTTCGCTGCGCAAGGCACCCCATCGACGTGATCGTTATGCGGAGCAGTCGTTGATCAGCGGGACACCAGCAGCGTGCCCCGGTGCCCTGTCCACGCGCCCCGAACAAGAACAACAGCGAGGCTGAAATGTCGATCCTCATCAACAAGCACACCCGCGTCATCACCCAGGGCATCACGGGAAAGACCGGCCAGTTCCACACGGCCATGTGCCGCGACTACGCCAACGGCCAGAAGTGCTTCGTCGCCGGCGTGAACCCGAAGAAGGCGGGCAAGTCGTTCGACGGCATTCCGGTGTTCGGCACCGTGGAGGAAGCCAAGGCCGAGACCGGCGCCACCGTGTCCGTGATCTACGTGCCGCCGCCCTTTGCGGCCGCAGCCATCGACGAGGCGGTGGACGCGGGGCTCGACCTCGTCGTGTGCATCACCGAAGGCATCCCGGTGCGCGACATGATCCGCACCCGGCATCGCATGGAGGGCAGCAAGACCCTGCTGCTCGGACCCAACTGCCCGGGCCTCATCACGCCCGAGGAAATCAAGATCGGGATCATGCCCGGCCACATCCACCAGAAGGGCCGCATCGGCGTGGTGTCGCGCTCCGGCACGCTGACCTACGAGGCCGCGAGCCAGCTCGCGAGCTTCGGCATCGGGCAGTCGACCGTGGTGGGCATCGGCGGCGACCCGGTGGGCGGGCTGCGGCACATCGACGTGCTGAAGATGTTCAACGACGACCCGCGCACCGACGCCGTGATCATGGTCGGCGAGATCGGCGGCAGCGACGAGGAAACCTGCGCGCGCTGGATCAGCGAGCACATGCGAAAGCCCGTGGTCGGCTTCATCGCCGGTGCCAGCGCGCCGCCGGGCAAGCGCATGGGCCACGCGGGCGCCATCGTCTCGGGCGGCAAGGGAACGGCGCGGGAAAAACTGGCGGTGATGAAGGAGTGCGGCATCCACGTGACCGACAACCCGGCCGAGATGGGAAAGCTGCTCGCGTCGCTGGTGATCCCCGACTACCTGCCCTTCGACTGAACTGAACACAGAACCACTCCAACAGAAACCAAAGGAAGGCGAGACATGCAGCAGCAACAGCAACAGCAACAACGATGGGTCCGTTTCGAACACGGCGGCGAAGCGGGCTTCGGCACGCTCGAAGGCGACGCCGTGCACGAGCACCGCGGCAACATGTTCGACCGCCCGGAGCCGACCGGCCGCGTGTTCCTGCTCTCGGGCGTGCGGCTGCTCACGCCCACCGAGCCGACCAAGGTCATCGCGCTGTGGAACAACTTCCACGCGCTCGGCGAGAAGCTCAAGCTGGCGGTGCCGGCCGAGCCGTTGTACCTGCTGAAGGCGCCCAACTCCTACCTTGCGTCCGGCGCGCCCATCCGCAAGCCGCTGTGCGAGGGCAAGGTGGTGTTCGAGGGCGAGCTCGGCATCGTCATCGGCAAGGCGTGCACCGCCGTGTCCGAGGCGGATGCGCTCGGCCATGTGTTCGGCTACACCTGCGCCAACGACGTGACGGTGGCCGACATCCTGAACCGCGACGCCTCGTTCGCCCAATGGGTGCGGGCCAAGGGCTTCGACACCTTCTGCCCGATGGGCCCGGTGGTGGCCACCGGCCTCGATCCCGCAACCCTCACCGTCACTACGCTGCTCGACGGCGAGGTGCGGCAGAACTATCCGATCAGCGACATGCGCTTTTCGGTTCAGCAACTCGTGAGCCTGATCTCCCAGGACATGACCCTGCAACCCGGTGACGTGATCCTGTGCGGCACCTCCATCGGCGTCGGCTCGATGAAGCCCGGCAGCCTGGTCGAAGTGGAGATCGGCGGCATCGGCAGGCTCGGCAACCGCTTCGGTTGAAACCCGCGCCGGAAGAATCAACAACCTTGGGGATCGACATGAAGATAGCAGTCATTGGAGCGGGCGCGATCGGCGGCCTGGTGGGCGCAAAGCTCGCCCTGGCCGGCGAGGACGTGACGTTCATCGTGCGCGGGAAGAATCTCGACGCCATTGCCACCAACGGCTTCAAGCTCATCGGGGCCGATGGCACGGAACAGGTGGCGCGCAACGCCCGGGCCACCGACCGCTACGACCAGGCGGGTCCGCAGGACATCGTCGTCCTCGCAATGAAGGCGCACCAGGTCGAGGCCGTGGCCAACGACGTGCCCAGGCTCTTTGGGCCCGAGACGGTGGTGGTGACGATGCAGAACGGCATCCCGTTCTGGTACTTCCACCAGCACGGAGGGGCGCTGGCGGGCACGCCGGTGCGCAGCGTCGACCCGACCGGCCTGGTGGCCGCGAAGATTCCCGCCGAGCGCGTCATCGGCTGCGTGGTGTATCCCGCCTCCGAGCTCACGGCGCCGGGCGTGGTGAGGCACATCGAAGGCGACCGCTTCCCGGTCGGCGAGCTCGACGGCTCTTCGAGCGAACGCGTGAACCGCGTCTCGGCCTGCCTGGGCGCAGCCGGCTTCAAGGCGCCGGTGCTCGACAACATCCGCGCCGAGATCTGGCTCAAGCTCTGGGGCAACCTGACCTTCAACCCGATCAGCAGCCTGTCGCACTCCACGCTGGTCGACATCTGCCAATACCCGCCGTCGCGCGAGCTGGCTGCCGCGATGATGCGCGAGGCGCAGGCGGTGGCGCACAAGCTGGGCATCGAGTTTCGCGTGACGCTCGACAAGCGCATTGCGGGGGCCGAAAAGGTCGGCAAGCACAAGACCTCGATGCTGCAGGACGTGGAGGCCGGCCGCGCACCCGAGATCGATGCGCTGGTGGGCGCCGTGGTCGAACTGGCCCGGCTCACCGATACGCCAACGCCGCACATCGACACCGTGTATTCCCTGGTCAAGCTGCTGGCGCGTACGATGGAAGAACAGCGCGGCCGCGTTTGCCTTCACGAGATGGCGGGCTAGCTCATCCAGGCTGCGCAATTGGCGCCGAGGGGGCGCCGGTCGTGCGCTGTGATCGATCGATGAAATGGAACGGATGATGCGACGTACACGCAGCGCGAAGATCGTGGCCACGCTGGGCCCTGCCACCACCGACGAACCGGCCATCCGTGCCCTGTTCGAGCGCGGCGTGGATGTGTTCCGGCTCAACTTCAGCCATGGCACGCAGCATGACCATGCGCGCCGCCTCGACACCATCCGGCGGCTCGAGAAAGAGTTCGGCCGGCCGATTGGCGTGCTGCTCGACCTGCAGGGGCCGAAGCTGCGCCTGGGCACCTTCGAAGGCGGCCGCGCGCAGCTCGACGCGGGTTCGCGCTTTCGGCTCGACATGGATGCCGCGAGCGGCAATGCGCGCCGCGCGCCGCTGCTGCATCCGGAAATTTTCGCGGCGCTGCAGGTGGGCACCGACCTGCTGCTCGACGACGGCAAGCTGCGGCTGCGCGTGGACAGCTTCGGCCCCGACTTCGCCGAGACCACGGTGCTGGTCGGCGGCCCGATCTCCGACCGCAAGGGCGTCAACGTGCCGAGCGTGGTGCTGCCGATCTCGCCGCTGACGCCCAAGGACCTGGACGACCTGGCCTGCGGACTGGCGATGGGCGTGGACTGGGTGGCGTTGTCCTTCGTGCAGCGCCCCGAAGACATCGAGGAGGCGCGCGCCATCATCGGCAAGCGCGCGTGGATCATGGCCAAGCTCGAGAAGCCCGCGGCCATCGACCATCTGGACGCGATCGTCGACCTGTGCGACGGCGTCATGGTGGCGCGCGGCGACCTCGGCGTGGAGCTGCCGCCCGAGCGCGTGCCCGAATTGCAGCGCCTCATCGTGCGCGCCTGCCGCAAGCGCGGCAAGCCGGTGGTGGTGGCCACGCAGATGCTCGAATCGATGATTGCCGCTCCGGTGCCCACGCGCGCCGAGGTGTCCGACGTGGCTACTGCCGTGTACGACGGCGTGGACGCGGTGATGCTGTCGGCCGAATCGGCTTCCGGCAAGTACCCGCTCGAGGCCGTGGCCATGATGGACCGCATCATCTCGCGCGTGGAGGCCGATGCGTCCTACCGCATCGGCATCGACGCCACGCATGAGGCTTCGCTCTCGACCACGGCCGATGCGGTGTGCGCGTCGATGCGCCAGGTGGCCGCGCTGCTTGCACCTGCTGCCACCGTCACCTACACCTCGTCGGGCTTCACCAGCCTGCGCGCCGCGCGCGAGCGGCCGGCCGTGCCCATCATCAGCCTCACGCCCGACGTCGCCACGGCGCGCCGCATGGCGATGGTGTGGGGCGTGCATGCGGTGCTGGTCGACGACGTGCACGACGTGGCCGAGATGATCGAGTGCGCCTGCCGCAACGCCTGCACCGAGGGCTTCGCGAGCACCGGCCGAGACGTGGTGGTTGTCGCGGGCCTGCCGTTCGGGCTTTCGGGAACCACCAACCTGCTGCACGTGGCGCGCATACCCTAGCCTTCTGCCGGGCGCGGCCTGGCGCGCAGTACGATGCCCGCTCGATTGCAGCAGCCACCTTTTTCCGAATGAAGCACGCGACCCTGCGCCAGTTGAAAGTCTTCGAGGCGGTGGCGCGGCTGCTGAGCTTCTCGCGCGCGGCGGAGGAGCTTCACCTGACGCAGCCGGCCGTCTCCACGCAGGTGCGCAAGCTCGAGGAGCACGCGGGCAATGCGCTGTTCGAGCAGTTCGGCAAGAAGATCTACCTGACCCCGGCCGGCACCGAGCTGCTGCAGATCAGCCGCGCAATCATCCAGCAGTTCGAGGCGGCCGAGAACGCGATGCTGCAGTTCAACGGCGTCTCGGGCGGCAAGCTCAACGTGGGCGTGATCAGCGCGGGCGATTATTTCTTTCCGCGCCTGCTGGTGGAGTTTGCGAGCCGGCATCGCGGCGTCACGCTGAACTTCACGGTGCACAACCGCGAAGGGCTCATGACCCACATCGCCGAGAACCTCACCGACCTGGCGATCATGGTGCGCCCGCCGACCGACCTGGACACTGTCAACCAGCCGTTCGCGCCGCACCCCTACGTGATCGTCGCCGCGCCCAACCATCCGCTGGTGGGCGTGCCGCGCATCCCGCTCGCGCGGCTCATGCGCGAACCCTTCGTGGTGCGCGAGAAGGCGTCGGACACCTGGCATTCGATGGAGGAGGGCTTCGGCGGCGACTTGAGCGGCATCAACATCGCGATGGAAATCCGCAGCACCGAGACCATCAAGCAGGCGGTGATCGCGGGCATGGGCGTGAGCTTCGTGTCGGCCCACACCATCAGCCAGGAGCTGCGCGCCGGCAGCCTGCGCGTGCTCGACGTGCAGGGCTTTCCGCTGATGCTCAACTGGTACGTGGTGCACCGCCGCAGCAAGCGGCTGCCGCCGGTGGCGCAGGCCTTCAAGGACTTCCTGCTGGCCGATGGGCCGGCGCTCATCTCGCAGATCGTGCCGTTCGACGCTGCGCCCTGAACCTCGTCAGCGCAGGCCGATGCGCGAGGCGCGCGAGCGCAGCAGCTCGGCCCGCACCGGATCGGTGGGCTCGATGTCGTCCGCCGCAACCTGCAACGCACGCATCTGCTCCACCTCGCCGATGATCCTGTTCGGGCTCAGCAGGGCCTCGACGAGCATCAGGGTTTCGTCGAGAAGCGCCTTGAAGGCATCGGCAAGGCTTTCGGCGGCGCCGGCATGGAACGGTTCGCGAAGGGTGGGCATCGATCAACTCCTGGTTGCTTGGGATGCCTTCATCTTGGGCCCGGGTTCGCATCAAGTAAAACGATATTAATTGCCAGTTGAGTGCAAAATTAATGCACTCAAAAAGGATTCGGCATGGACATCAACCTGGCCCGGACGTTCCTGGAAATCGTGGAGACGCGCAGCTTCCAGCGGGCTGCCGAGCGGCTGCACGTCACGCAGACCTCGGTGAGCGCGCGCGTGCGAACGCTCGAGGAGCTGCTGGGCCGGCCGCTCTTCGTCCGCAACAAGGCGGGCGCGGTGCTCACCGCGGCCGGCGAGCAGTTCCTGCCGCACGCCACCATGCTGGTGCAGGTATGGGAGCGCGCGCGCCACCAGGTCGCGGTGCCCATCGGCAGCCGCGCGGTGCTTGCCATCGGATGCGAGATCAGCCTGTGGGATCCGCTGCTGCTGCAATGGCTGCTGTGGATGCGCACGGCCGCGCCGCAGCTGGCCATCCGCACCGAGGTGGGCTTTCCGCACGACCTGCTCGACAAGGTGGCTGCGGGCGTGCTCGACATTGCCATTGCCTACGCGCCGCAGCAGCGGCCCGGCCTGCGCGTGGAACTGCTCATCGAGGAGAAGCTCGTCATGGTCACGACCGCGCAGCACCCGCGCGTGCCGCGGCCCGCAGACTACGTGTATGTGGATTGGGGCCCGGAGTTCGCGGCGCAGCACGGCCTCGCGTTTCCCGAGCTCTCCAATGCCGCAGTGAGCGCAGGGCTCGGGCCGCTCGGGCGCGAGTTCCTGCTGGCCGCGGGCGGCACCGGCTACTTCCGGCACGACGTGGTGCGCAGCCACCTCGAATCGGGCCGGCTGCGCCGCGTGCCAGGCACGCCGGAGTTTCTCTATCCGGCGTATGCGGTGTATGCGGTGGGAGCAGACGCGGCCATCGTCGATCCCGCGCTTGCAGGCCTCAGGCAAGTGGTCAAGGCGAAACCGGAGGCCTAAGCGGCCAGCATGTGTCGTGCGCGCTCCACGCGCTCTTCATGCGACTGCAGCAGCGACTCGTAGTACAGGCACAGCGGCATGGCAACGAACACCATGCCCGCGACGTAGACGATCAGGCCCATCAGCGGAAAGTCGTCGCCTCCCCAGTAGGGAATGGACGCCACTGCGGCGCCTGCTGCAATGACTGCAATCACGCACTGCAGCGCGTGGCGCAAGAACGTGGTTCGCGAGTAGCCCGGCGGGTCGTACTTCTGACGGTCCAGCGTGGAACACTCGCCCTTGTCTCCTTCACCGTGCATCGTCGTTCCTTGTTAGAAGGGCGTTAACGATTTTTAACCCTGCGAATTACCGCGGTCAAGGCGGCAGACCCGCAGCTCAGTCGTACTTGAGCGTGTAGATCAGGTCGAGCCCGCTGGTCTGGCCGGCCTGGCCGCGCAGCGTGAGGCGCTGCGTCAGGTCGTAGAAGATGAAGATGGTGCCGAAGGTGCCGCCCAGGCTGCGTTCGTAGGTGAGATAGAAATCCTTCGACAGCCGCTTGCCGAGCGTGACTGCCGACTCGCGCAGGTCGCCGCCATTGCCGGGGCCCTTGAAGCCGAGTTCGTCCAGGCCGAAGCGGCTGGCCAGGCTGCCGCCGCTCGTGCCCTTGCTGACGTGGCCGATCAATGCGAGCGCCGCCTGCTGCAGCAGCGCTGATTCGCCGCCGCTGGTGGCCGAGGCGCGGCCGAGCACCACCCACGAGAGCGTCTCGGCATCGGACAGCGCGGGCTCCGAATAGAGCTTGACGCGCGGCGACTGCGCGGTGCCCGTGATCTGCACGCCGGCGCGCTGCGAGATGTTGGGCCGGATGGCCAGGATGTCGAGCGCGGGATTGTCGAAGGGCCCGTTGAAGCGGGCCACGCCGGTTTCCACGTCGAGCTGCTGGCCGTAGGCGCGGTACTGGCCCCGCACGGTCTTCACCTCGCCGGTGATGCGCGGCGGCGCATCGAGGCGGGTGCTGCGGATCTCCAGGTCGCCCTCGAGCCGCGTGGTGATGCCGCGCCCCTGCACCGCGAAGTCGTCGCCCAGGTCGAAGTTCACCACGATGTCGGGCGGCTTCGCGGTCTGCGGCTTGGCGGCCTGCGCCTCATTGCGCGCGGCATCGCGCTGGGCCCGCTCGGCCATCTCGCGGTCCTTGGCGGCCGAGCGCACCACCACGTCGGTGCCCAGGCTCGGCGCGGTCTCGTCGGGCAGGATGATCACCGCGCGGTCGGTCCTGAGCTTGCCGCGCACGCTGAACTGGCCGCCGTCGAGACGCGCCTGCAGGTTGCCCGAGAGCGTGACCTGCCGGTCGGTGCGCACCAGCACGCGCAGCGCGCGCAGCTCGGCCTGCAGCGCCATGCGGATGCCCGTGCCCGAGGCGCCGGCCGCGCCCCAGGCCATGTCGCCGCGCGCCGAGAGCGAGCCGCCGTCGCTCGCGGCCTGGCTGGCCGCGGTGCTGCGGTTGCCGCTCTGGCCCCCGATGCGCACCGTGCTGCCGGTGCCGCCCTTGAGCGTGAATTCGGTGATCTCGATGCGCTCTCCGGTGAGCGTGGCGCGCAGGCGGCCGTCGCGCAGGTCGAGCCCTTCGACCGGCGCGCGCAGCGCGAGCTTGTCGGCGCCCAGCGTGCCGTTCCAGCGCGGCGCCGCGCGGTTGCCCGAGAGCGCGGCATCGGCATCCAGCGTGCCCGCCACGCGCCAGCCGGGCGGCGCGAGCATCGACCACACGCCAAGGTTGGGCAGCGTGGCCTTGATGTTGCCGGCCAGCGGCGCATCGGGCGCCCATTGCCAGCCGCCCGCGCGCTGCTGCATGCGCGTGTCGAGCTCGGCGTTGATCTTGCCCGCGCGTTCGCTGTCCCAGGCCAGCGTGGCGCGCATGGCCTCGCCCTGCGCATCGAGCCGCAGTTCGGCCTGGCGCAGGCCGGCCGGCGTGCTGGGCGTGGTTCCCTGCGCGGTGGCGGAATTCATCGTGCGCTCGCTGGCCGTGCCGGTGCCGCGGCTCGTGATGCGCGTGACGAGCGCGGCCTCGCCCGCCTGCACGCGGATGTCGCCGCTCTGGCGCGCGATCCGCGCATGGGCGCGCAGGGTGTCGCCGGCGTCGATGTCCCAGTCGCCGTCGAACATGAGGTCGCCGGTCACGCCGAGCTCGTTGAAGGTGGCACTGGCGCCGAAGGCCTCGGCCCAGGCCATCGGAAGGCCCTGCAGCTTGCCTTTGGACTGCAGGCGGAAGGACTGGTCGGGTGCCGCGCCGCTGCGGGTGAAGCGCAGCGGCTGCCATTCGATGCGCACGGTGCCGGGGGCTGGCCCGCGCAAGGTGGCGGCGGCGGCCGAGGCTTCGAGATCGAGCCGGCTGCTGCTGCCGCTTCCGCTGGTCTTGATGGTGGCGGTGAGCTCGCGGCCGAGTTCCAGCGTCCAGGGCGCGCTGGCCGTGGCGGGCCGCGCGCTGTCCTGGGCCTGCAGGCGCAGGCTGGCGAGCGCCGCACGCCATTGGTTGGGGCCCGCAAGGCCGCCACTCGCGCGCGCATCGAGGGTGAGCTTCTGCGTGCCGGTGCTGGCTTCGCCCTGCAGCGCGAGCGTGGCCTGCGCCAGGCTGCCGGCAAGGTCCGCGTGCAGGTCTTTCAGCTCGACTGTGGTGGCCGCTGCATTGCCGTTGCCGTTGCCATTGGCAGCCGGCATGCGCAGCTCGAGGCGCGGCACGCCGAGCGTGGCCTTGAGGCTGGGCTCCGCAACGCCGCGCTGGGCCGGCGCATTGGGGTTCTCGAGCCGGCGCTGGATGGTCTGCCAGCCGCCCTGCCAGCTGGCGTCGAGCCGCGCGGAGCCCTTGGCGGTCTTGCCCGCGAACAGCTTCGACAGTTCGGGCAGGCCTTCGATCCAGCGCTGCACGGCTTCGGCGTCGTCGACGCGCGCCTTGATCTCGCCGGCCCCTTGTGCCGGTGCGATGCGGCCTTCGAGCTGCGCACCGCCGCCCGGCAGCACGAGGTCGAGCTTGCCGTTCCCGGCCTGCTCGGCCACACGCACCTGCAGCCGGCCCGCGATGCTGGCGCGCTCGGCTTCAAGGCGCAGCGTGCGCAGGTCCAGCACCTGGTTCTTCCACTGGCCCTGGGCGAGTACGCGGTCGAGGCCGAAGCCTGGCATGGCCGCGCTGCCGGCACCGCCCGCGGCACGCAGCGCGAGGTCGAAACCGATGGTGTCCTCGCGCTGCTGCGCCGTGGCCGTGCCGTTGATCGGCGCGCCCGACAGCTCGCTGTGCAGCAGGCCGGGCCGCACGCCGCGCACGGTGGCGCGCGCCTGCCACGGCGCGGGCGCGGGGCTCCAGCGGCCTTCGGCATCGATGCGGCCGCCGCCGGCGCGCAGCGTGGCTTCGGGGATCGTCCAGTTGGTGCCGTCGAAACCCACGCGCACCTCGACCTGCTCGAGCGGCAGCGCGCCCTTGTCCCAGGGCCCAGGCAGCGCATTGCGGATGCTGGCCGAGGCCTGCCAGGCAGCGGGGCCGGTGGCCGCGTCGGGCTGCAGCTCGACCGTGCCGGTCAGGCGGGTGCGCGGTGCGCCGGGCCAGAGGCTGGCCGCATCGACGTTGCGCAGATCGGCCTTGGCATCGATGACGGGCTGCGGCAGCCAGGGCGCGACGTTCGCCTGCAGCCTGGCTTCCATGGGGGCTTCGGCATCGGGCTCGGCTGGCTTCAGTTCGGCGGCCACCTGCAGCCGCGCGTCGGTGCCGGCAAGCGTGCCCTTGATGGCGGCTTGGGCCAGCACCTCGATGCTGCGGCCTTCGGCCAGCGGTGCCTTCACGCGGCCGTCCAGCGTGGCGTCGAGCGCCATGGGTGCCGGTCCTTGCAGCTTGACGCGCGCGCTGTAGTGGCCGTCGGCAATGTCGACGCCCTTGACCTCCAGTTGATGCTCGGCGCCGGTGTAGCGGTAGCTGCCCGCGAGCTGGTTGGCCTGGAGCGCGGGCGGCCCGGCCCAGTGCAGCTCGTCGATGCGGAACGGCAGCTCGACCTCGATCGGCAGCGCGAGCTGTTCGAGCGGCTCGGTGGGCGTGTCGCTCGGCGGGCCGCGGCGTTCGACGAGCAGCCGCGCCGCATGCACCTCGCCGAGCTGCAGCTTGCGCTGGAACAGCGGCGCGAGCTGCCAGCCGACGTCCGCCTCTTGCACCTCGACAGCCAGCTTTTCGCTTTGCCAGCGCAGCCAGCCGATGCGCCCGCCGGTGCGCAGCGAGCCCGTGACCTCGCGGCTTTCGAGCGTCTGGCCGGCGGGCAAATAGCACGCGGCCTTGGCCAGCGCGAAGGCCAGCGACTGGTTGGAACCGATCCACCACCATGCGCCCGCGCCGATCACGAGCACCAGCGCGAGCAGGCCCGTGAACGTCCAGCCCAGCGCACGCAGCGCGCGCCGCGTGCGCGAGCGCGGTGCGCGTGCGGGCGGCGTGGACTGGGGTTCGGCGTCGGTCTGCATCGATGGGTGCGCGCTCAGAAAGTGAAGCCCAAGCGAAAGTGCAGGCGGAACTTGCGCGTGTCCACGCCGTAGGCAAGGTCGGCCTGCACCGGCCCGACCGGGCTGCGCCAGCGCGCGCCCACGCCCACGCCGACTTTCGGCTTGAGTTCGCCGGGCTTGTCGGCCACGGCGCCGGCGTCCACGAACACCACGCTCTCCCATTCGGTGAGCTTGTCGTTGTAGACGAAGGGCCGCTGCCACTCGGCGCTCACGACGCCCAGGTAGCGGCCCGCCACGATCTGGCCGTCGCTGCGCACGGTGCCGATCTGGCGGTAGCTGTAGCCGCGCACCGTGGTGTCGCCGCCGGTCAGGAACATCAGCGTGGAGGGAATCTGCGCGCTGTCCTTGGCGGACACCGCGCCGGCTTCGGCGCGCAGCTGGAGCCGGCTGCGGCGCGCCAGCGTGGCGGCGTCGCGGTCTTCGGCGAAGCCCAGCGGCACCACGCCGAGCCAGCGCGCATAGGTGCGCGTGAAGGGCAGGCGCTCGCCGGTCAGCGTGTAGCCGGCGCCCAGCTCGAGCGCCAGGCCGAAGCCGCGTGTAGGCGCGGCGTTGTCATCGAAGTAGCGGCCGGTCCAGCCCCAGTTGGCGGTCACGGCGGAGGCCGAGGGCGGGGCGTTGGTGCCGCGGTTCTGCGCATAGTCGTACTGCAGGAAGTAGCTGCGGTCGATGTGGCCGCTGGACTTGCTGCGCCCGCTGCGCAGCCGGCCGCTGTCGACCACGTAGCTGCCCGAGGTTTCGCTCTTGAGCCCGGCGCCCGCGAACCAGCGCCATCCGCGGTCATCGGGAATGGCGTTCCAGTCGGTGCCCAGCGACTTGATGTCGCGGTCGACCGACAGCCGCGACACGGCGCGCCAGCCGAGCAGCGGCAGCCGGTTGTGGATGTGGTCCACCGACAGCCGCGGGCCGTTGTCGGTGGTGAAGCCGGCGCCCAGCACCACCTTCTGCATCGGGGCTTCGCGCAGCTGCGCAATCACGGGAGCTGCCAGCGGCGTGCCGCTTTCGGTGTCGAGCGTGAGGAACACCGAGTCGTAGTAGCCGCTGCTGGCCAGGCGCTGCTGGGCGTCGAGCAGCTTCTGCTGGTCGTAGTCGGTGCCGGTGGGAAGCTGTGCGATGCGGCGCGCACCGTCGGCGTCGTAGCGCTCGGTACCGCGCAGCACGAGCGGGCCGAAGCGGTAGGCCGGGCCCGACTGGTAGGTGACGCTGAGGCGGGCCTCGTGCCGGTCGGCATCGACCTCGGCGCGGCTCACTGCGACGCTGCCGGTGGGAAAGCGCCTGGCCGTGAGGCTGCGCAGGGCGATGGTCTTGGCGTTGTCCCAGCCCTGCTGCGTGAAAGGCTGGCCCGCGCGCAGCGCCCAGGCGGTGCGGATCGAATCGCGCTGGGCCTCGGCCGTGGGGTCGTCGGCAATCGCGCCGCCATAGCTGATCTGCACGTTGCTCACGCGCGTGAGTTCGCCCGGTTCCACCGTGATGACGATCTCGCGCGGCGCCTTGTTGCTGGCCGGCGTTTCGTTGAGTTCGAGCGTCAGGGTGGGCGTGAAATAGCCCAGCGTGCCGAGCAGCTCGCGCGCATTGCCTTCGGCCGCCACCATGAGCCGCGAGATCTCGGTGGCGCCCAGGTCATCGAGCGTGCGGTAGCGCTGGATGTCCAGGTGCAGCGCGAGGTATTCGCGCACCGTGTCGGGCCCGCGCACCTCGACGGTGAAGGCATCGCGCCGCGGCCCGCTTCGCTCGCCCTCCTTGCGGCCCGTGTCGGCGGCCGCGCCATCACTGCGCACCAGCGTGGGGGTAGCCGTGTCCTGCGCGCTGTCCTTCTTCGGCAGCAAGCTGCATCCCTGCAAAAGCAGGGCACCGCAAAAAAGCAAGGCCGGCAAGCACGCCGGCGCAACGACTGAAACCACCCTGAGCATGGGCGGATTTTGACAGCAAGGCGCGCCGGTTCCGTAAGCATCCGGAAACAGTTCCGGGCTTCGTACCTGCCTTACTTAGAAAGCATTCGCATTGCTTCTTCGAGGCCCCGCAGCGTGAGCGGGTACATGCGGTTGGACATGAGCTGCTGCATCACCGCGATGCTCTGGCGGTACTGCCACACGCCCTGCGGTTCGGGGTTGATCCAGGCGAACTTGGGGAAGGTGTGCGTGAGGCGCTGGATCCATTCGGCGCCGGCTTCCTCGTTGTTGTATTCGACGCTGCCGCCGGGCTGCAGGATCTCGTAGGGGCTCATGGTCGCATCGCCGACGAAGATGAGCTTGTAGTCCTTGTTGTACTTGCGCAGGATGTCCCAGGTCGCGAACTTCTCGGAGAAGCGACGCTTGTTGTTCTTCCACATGAAGTCGTAGACGCAGTTGTGGAAGTAGAAGAACTCCAGGTGCTTGAACTCGGTCTTCACGGCCGAGAACAGCTCCTCCACGCGCTGGATGTGCTCGTCCATGGTGCCGCCCACGTCCATCAGCAGCAGCACCTTGACGTTGTTGTGGCGCTCGGGCCGCATCTTGATGTCGAGGTAGCCGGCATTGGCCGCGGTGGAGTGGATGGTGTCGTCCAGGTCCAGCTCTTCCTCATGGCCCTCGCGCGCGAACTTGCGCAGGCGCCGCAGCGCCACCTTGATGTTGCGCGTGCCGAGTTCCTGGCTGTCGTCGTAGTCTTTATAGGCGCGCTGGTCCCACACCTTCACGGCGCTCTTGTTCTTGCCCGCGCCGCCGATGCGCACGCCCTGCGGGTTGTAGCCGCCGTGGCCGAAGGGCGAGGTGCCGCCGGTGCCGATCCACTTGTTGCCGCCTTCGTGGCGCTCCTTCTGCTCCTCGAAGCGCTTCTTGAGCGTTTCCATGAGCTCGTCCCAGCCCATCTTCTCGATCTTGGCCTTTTCCTCGGCCGTGAACTCGCGCTCCAGCGTCTTGCGCAGCCAGTCGAGCGGCACTTCCTTGGTGAAGTCGGCCAGCATCTCCACGCCCTTGAAGTAGGCGGCAAAGGCGCGGTCGAACTTGTCGTAGTGCTTCTCGTCCTTGACCAGCGCGGTGCGCGAGAGATAGTAGAAGTCGTCCAGGCCGAAGGCGCCGTCGGAGTTGGGGCCCACCACGTCGGCCTGCAGCGCCTCGAGCAGCGTGAGGTATTCCTTGACCGAGACCGGCAGCTTGGCCGAGCGCAGCGTGTAGAAGAAATCGATCAGCATGGTCGGGCTTTCCTTGAGCTTCTCTTCAGCTTCGCGGCTTGTCGAGCAGATAGAGCAGCTGGGCCTTCACTTCGGGCCACTCGCCCGAGTGCAGGCTGTACATGACAGTGTCGCGGATGGTGCCGTCGCGGCGCATGGCATGGCCGCGAATCACGCCGTCCTTCCTGGCGCCGAGCCGCTCGATGGCGCGTTGCGAAGCGAAATTGAAATTGTCGGTGCGCCAGCCCACCACGTTGCAGCCGAGGGTATCGAAGGCGTGCGTAAGCATGAGCAGCTTGCAGGTGGTGTTGACGTGGGTGCGCTGGCAGCGTCTGGCGTACCAGGTGTAGCCGATCTCCACGCGCTTCACGGCCGGCAGGATGTCATGGAAGCTGGTGCTGCCGAGCACGGTGCCGGTTTCGGCCTCGGTCACGGCAAACGCGAAGCGGTGGCCGGCATCGCGCCCCTGCAACGCGGTTTCGATGTAGGCGCGGGTTTCGTGCGGCTCGGGCACCGAGGTGACGCGCAGCTTCCAGAGCTCGCCGTCGGCCGCCGCTGCGCGCAGGCCTTCTTCATGGCCGAGCGACAGCGGCACCAGGGCCAGGTCGCGGGCCTTCAGCGTGACAGGTTCGACGAACGCCATCTTCAATATCCCCAGCGATTGTTTTTCAGCCTCTCGGCTTGCCGTACTTGCGGTCGTACCAGGCCCGGGCCAGCTGCACGCCGCCACCGCCGCCAATGCCGATCAGCACGATGCCGAAGATCTCGCGGTTGCCATAGCCATTGGGGCCGAAGGCATCGAGCCCCAGCTTGAGCCCGATCCAGCGTCCGAGCAGCGCACCCGCCACGAACAGCACGGCCTGCGCCACGCCCAGCTTGAGCAGCTGGCCGACGGGATGCGGCGCTTGTGGCTGGCTCATCGGTTGTTGCGCTGCATGAAGACGAGCTTCTCGAACAGGGTCACGTCCTGTTCGTTCTTGAGCAGCGCGCCCACCAGCGGCGGCACGGCGACCTTGTCGTCCTTGCTCTGCAGGGCCTCGAGCGGAATGTCCTCGGCCACCAGCAGCTTGAGCCAGTCGAGCAGCTCGGAGGTGGAGGGCTTCTTCTTGAGGCCGGGCAGGTTGCGCACGTCGTAGAAGGTCTTCATCGCGGACGTGAGCAGCTCCTGCTTGAGGCCGGGGAAGTGCACCGCCACGATGCTCTTCATCGTTTCCGCGTCGGGGAACTTGATGTAGTGGAAGAAGCAGCGGCGCAGGAAGGCGTCGGGCAGCTCCTTCTCGTTGTTGGAGGTGATGAACACCACCGGCCGGTGCTTGGCGCGGATGAGCTCGCGCGTCTCGTAGCAGTAGAACTCCATGCGGTCGATCTCGCGCAGCAGGTCGTTCGGGAATTCGATGTCGGCCTTGTCGATCTCGTCGATGAGCAGCGCCACCGGCTGGTCGGCCGTGAAGGCCTGCCAGAGCACGCCCTTGACGATGTAGTTCTGGATGTCCTTGACGCGCTCGCCGCCGTCCACGTCTTTGAGCTGCGAGTCGCGCAGGCGGCTCACGGCGTCGTATTCATAGAGGCCCTGCTGCGCCTTGGTGGTCGACTTGATGTGCCACTGCAGGAGCGGCAGGCCGAGCGATTGCGCCACTTCCTCGGCCAGCATGGTCTTGCCCGTGCCGGGCTCGCCCTTGACGAGCAGCGGGCGCTTGAGCGTGATGGCGGCATTGACGGCCAGCATCAGATCCTGAGTGGCGACGTAGTTGTCTGAGCCCTTGAATTTCATGAGTGAACGCGAGCAGGGTGGAGAAGGCGGGGTGGAGAAAAGAACACACTCGATTCGCTTCGCGCAGCCACTTGGACGGCTTGAAGGGGTTCCCGGAGGACCCTTGCATATAATCGAATGTTGATTCGAAAAACTGTATCTCCACGAGATTGTGCGCGCAAAATGAACAAGTTGTTGACCACGATGTTTGCCTTCGCTGTCGCTTGCGTGACGGTCTCGGCGCAAGCCCAGCAAGTCACGGGCAATGCCCAGGAGGGCGCCAAGAAGGTTGCCATGTGCGTGGGCTGCCACGGCATCATCGGCTACCAGGCCAGCTTTCCGGAGATCCACAAGGTCCCGATGATCGCCGGCCAGAGCGCCAGCTACATCGCTGCCGCCCTCACCGCCTACAAGGGCGGCGACCGCAAGCACCCCACCATGCGCGCCATTGCCGACACCCTCAAGGAGCAGGACATCGCCGACCTGGCCGCCTACTACAGCCAGCTGGGCCTGAAGGAAGGCGATGCACCCCCGGCCGCGCTCGCCAAGCCCATGCCCGAGAACGTGCAGGCCCTGGTGTCGCACGACAAGGACAACAGCTGCACCAAGTGCCACGGCGCCAACTTCAACACGCCCAATGACGGCACGGTGCCCAAACTGGCCGGCCAGCATGCCGACTACCTCTTCGTGGCGCTCAAGTCGTACCGCGTCAAGAACAACCTGCACCTGGGCCGCTCGAATGCGGTCATGGCGCAGCAGGTCGAGCCCAAGAAGTTCACCAACGCCGAACTCAAGACGCTCGCCAGCTACATCAGCTCGCTGCCGGGCGACCTCAAGACGGTGCCCGAATCGCGCATCCACCGCGCTCCGCAGTAAGCACCGCTCCCCGTCCCATGAAGAAAGCCCGCATCGAGCGGGCTTTCTTGTTTGCGGCGCCGGTTGTGTCAGACGTCGAAGAACACCGTCTCCTGGGGGCCCTGCATGCGGATGTCGAAGCGGTAGCTCACCGCGCCGCCTTGCTCCACGCGCTCGGCAATCAGCGTGTGGCGGCGCTCGGCCGGCACACTGGCCAGCACGGCGTCCTTGGCGTTGGCTTCGGCCTCGTCGCTGAAATACACGCGCGTGAACGCATGCAGCAGCAGGCCGCGCATCAGCACGATCACATTGATGTGCGGGGCTTCGCCCGGCGATTCGGCGCCCGGCTTCACGGTGTGGAACACGAAGCGGTTCTGCGAATCGGTGCCCGTGCCGGCGCGGCCGAAGGCGCGAAAGCCGATCTCGCGGGCCTCGGCGGGCGTTTGCGGATAGCGGCCCTCGCCGTCGGGCTGGCTGATCTCGACCAGCGCATCGCCAATGGGGTTGCCGTCGCCGTCGATCACGCGGCCTTCGAGGCGGATGCGTTCGCCGGCGGCGTTGTCCAGCGCCACCACGGCGTCGAAGGGCTGGTCGAAGTCGTAGCCGTACTGCGCGGCGGTGAGGCCGTAGGCGAAGTAGGGGCCCACGGTCTGCGAGGGGGTCTGGCCGAAGTCGGCTTCCTGTGCGGTCATCAACATGGTGTGTGCTCCTTCTGGCTCAGCGGTTCTCAAAGGGGGTCTCATCGGCGCCGCGCAGCACGATGTCGAACTGGTAGCCCAGCGCGTAGCCTTCCTCGGTGATGTCGAGGCTGAAGTCGGCAATCAGCCGGTTGCGATAGCGCTCGGGGGTGCCGGTGACCATGGGGTCGTACTGCAGCAGCGGATCACCGGGGAAGTACATCTGCGTGACCAGGCGGCTCGCAAAGCTCTGGCCGAACAGCGACAGGTGGATGTGCTGCGGGCGCCAGGCGTTGGGGTGGTTGCCCCAGGGGTAGGCGCCGGGCTTGATGGTGAGGAAGCGGTAGCGGCCCTCGCTGTCGGTCAGGCAGCGGCCCGCGCCCAGGAAGTTGGGATCGAGCGGCGCGTCGTGCTGGTCGACCTTGTGCACGTAGCGGCCGGAGGCATTGGCCTGCCAGAGTTCGACCAGCGTGTTGGCCACGGGGCGGCGGCGCTCGTCGAGCACCTGGCCGGTGAGGATCATGCGTTCGCCGAGCGGCTCGCCGTTCTTGCGGGCATTGCGCGTCAGGTCGTGGTCGAGCGCGCCGATGCTGTCGTGGCCGTACACCGGCTGCTGCAGTTCGCCCAGCGAGGCCTTCAGCGGCACCAGGGGCTTCTGCGGGCCGCGCTTCGCGGTCGACTTGTAGCCGGGGTAGATGTACGAGGGGTGGGCTTCCCAATCGCGGGGGGTGAGGGTGGCCGGGGTTTTCGTCAACATGTCGTTGTCTCCTGTCGTGGGACGAATCGAATTCGGAAGCTGAACTTTAGAAGCCGCGTTCGATGATGTAAATTGAAGATTGGTCTGTTTTGCATAACCATCAGTAATTGAAAACGCCCGCCGATCTTCGCCAGGACTTTGTGCGCAACGTGCAGCTGCGCCATCTGCGCTGCCTTGTCGCGGTGGCGCAGGAGCGCCATCTCGCGCGCGCCGCCGAGCGGCTGTCGCTGAGCCAGCCGGCGGTGTCCAAGACGCTGTCCGAGCTGGAGGCCATCGTCGGGGCGCGCCTGGTCGAGCGCGGCAATGCCGGGCGGCGCGGCGTGCAGGGGCTCGCGCCGGCCGGCGAGCAGCTGCTGGCCCACGCGCTGCGCGTGCTCGAGGCCATCGACGCCAGCGCGCAGGCGGTGGCCCCGGCCTCCGGCGAGCGCGTGGAGCGGCTGCGCATCGGCGCGCTGCCGAGCGTGGCCCCGGCGCTGCTGCCGGCGGCGCTCGCGCGCTTTCGCGAGCGCTGGCCGTCGGTGCAGGTGGTGGTGAAGAGCGCGGCCAACCCGGTGCTGCTCGACGAGCTGCGCGCCGGCGAACTCGACCTGGTGGCGGGCCGCATGAGCGATCCGCGGCTGATGGGCGGGCTCAGCTTCGAGCTGCTCTACACCGAGCCGCTGGTGTTTGCCGTGCGCCCCGGCCATCCGCTGGCGGGCCGGTCGACCCGGGCGGTGTCGGTGCAGGCGGTGCTCGGCTTTCCGCTCGTGGTGTATGGCGAAGGCACCATCCCGCGCCACAACACCGAGAGCTTTCTGTCGGCCCGCGGCCTGGCGCTTCCGGCCCACGCGCTGCAGACGCTCGACGTCGCGGTGGCGCGCGGCCTGGTGGGGGTGTCCGATGCGGTCTGGATCACCCCGCTGGGCGCCGCGCGCGGAGAGCTGGCCGACCAGCGGCTGGTTCGCCTGCGCATCGAGACCGCCGGCACCGACGAGCCCGTGGGCCTGCTGCTGCGCAGCGACGCCGAGCCTTCGGCGCTGCGCAGCGCCATGGCCGCGTTGCTGCGCGAAGGCGCGAAGCAGCAGGGCGCGCCGCCTTCCCGGAAGGCCGGTCAGTCCTTGGTTGCGCGGCGTTGGACGCAGGCGACGTAGCCGTCGCCATCGGGCGGGCGGCCGGCGCGCTGGCTCTCCCACATCATCTGGCCGAGGCACTCCATGGCCTCGTGATGCGCATCGAGCAGCGAGCCGCGGCGGGCAGCCAGCAGCTCGACGGCCTGGCGGATGCCGCGCGGCTGGTCGATGGAGCATTGCTCGCTGATCGAAAGATGCATCGACAGGTGCAGGAACGGGTTCTCGCGGCCGTTCGAGCCGTCGTACACGCGGGCCACGGCGGCATCGGCGTCGGCCAGATCCTCGTGGTATTCGGGATGCGCGTCGATCCATCCTGCGGCAATCGTCTCGAGCGCTTCCATTGGCAGGCCTTGCCGGTGCTTCGCGTACACGTCGCAAAAGAAGCGGCGCACGTCTTCCTGGGAGGGATTGAACATATCTGTATGGAGAAGCTGGAAAAGGAAAAGGGAAGAAGAAAAATCCGCGTGCCCGCAGGCTCCAAAGGCGTCCGATGTTCCGGTAGCGGGACGTTACGCCGTAACGTAACGAATGGTCAAAACAGCGTCCAAAGCGCTGTTGCGGCCGACCGCGCGCACATCGCTTTTCAGACGAATATCCATATAAATCAATAGCTTGCGTTCTTGGCGAACCGGTGAATCAAAAGAGTTGGCAGCGCGGCACGCTAGTTGCCCCTGTAGATGCATCTTTTGTCACAGAGGCTGTCATGAACGCACCACAAGCACCGACCCAATCGACCGAAGGACTTGCCGCCAGTGGCGTTGCTCCTGTGGTCATCGCCCAAGCCAACAGCACACCGCTCGGCACACCCGCAGCCATGGGCTCGTCGGCACCTGCCGCCGCTGCGGCGGCACCCGCGAGCGTGGGCACATTGTCCAATGCTACGCCGGGCGTCGCAGTGATGCGCGACGGTGTCCGCATTCCGGTGGACGGCAACCAGACCCTGATCGCGGGTGACCGCGTGATCGTTCCCGAAGGCGGGCAGGCCAACGTCCTGTTCCCCGGCTCGGCCACCAACAAGGCGCCGCTGGCCGGCGTCTTCACCAGCGGCACCGACGCCACCATCGGCTCGACCAAGCTGCCCGGCGGCCTCGAACAAGTGAACGTGGACGTCGCCTCGGGCGACCTGCAGGTGACCCCGCCCGACAGCGACGCCGACGCGGCCGCACTGGCAGTCACCAAGAAGCTCGCTGCCGGCAGCGGCATCGGGCTGGGCGAATTCGCGCTCGGCGCACTGGGCGCCGCTGCGCTCGGTGCCGCAGTGAGCGGCGGTGGCGGCGGTGATGGCGGGGTGATCCCGTTCTTTGCCGGCGGTGGCGGTGAGGGCGATGCGGATGCCGACGCGGATGCAGATGCGGATGCGGATGCTGACGGTGATGCAGATGCAGATGCGGATGCGGATGCTGACGCGGATGCCGATGCTGATGCCGATGCCGATGCTGATGCTGATGCCGATGCCGATGCCGATGCCGATGCCGATGCCGATGCCGATGCGGATGCTGACGCCGATGCCGATGCCGATGCCGATGCCGACGCCGATGCCGATGCCGATGCCGACGCCGACGCCGACGCCGATGCCGATGCGGATGCCGACGCGGATGCGGATGCCGATGCTGATGCTGATGCTGATGCTGATGCTGATGCTGATGCCGATGCCGATGCCGATGCCGATGCTGACGCCGATGGCGACGACAGCCTGCTCGATCCGGGCGACGGCGCAGCCGGCGGCCTAGTCGGTTCGATCGGCGACACCGCGGGTCTTGGCGACTCGCTCGACCCGGTGCTGGGCGTGGTCGACGGCGTGACCGACGTGGTCGACGACGTGCTGGCCCCGGTGCTCGGCTCGGACTTCTCGGAGAACGATCCCAACCAGCTCGATCCGGCGGATGATTTCGTCGAGACCGTGGCTGAAGGCGTGGGCGGCGTGGCCAGCCCGATCGTCGATGGCCTCCTGGGCGAAGGCGCGACGGGTGCGCTGGTCGACCAGCTGGTCAAGCAGGTCGACTACGTCACCGACGCCCTGCAGAACGGTCTGGACAACCTGGTGGGCGAGGAAGGCATCCTGAGCGGCCTCACCGGCAGCCTCGGCCTGGACGGCGCGCTCGAGGAGCTCGTGGGCGACGAAGGCGTGGTCGGCGACGTGGTGGACGGCCTGCTCGGCCAGGACAGCCTCCTCGCCGGACTCGTCGGCGAAGAAGGCCTGGTGGGCGGCCTGCTCGCCGAAGGCGGCGCGCTGGACGGCCTCATCGGTGAAGGCAGTGCCATCGGCAGCCTGCTGGACAACGTGGTCGGCGACGAAGGCATCGTCGGCGGCCTGCTCGGCGACGACGGCGCCCTTGGCGGCGTGCTCGGCGGCGTACTGGGCGAAGAGGGCCTGCTGGGTGGCCTGATCGGCGAAGGAAGCCCCGTAGGCAGCCTGCTCGGCGGCGACGGCGTGGTGGGCGGCCTGCTTGGCGGTGACGGCGCGCTGTCCAACCTGCTGGGCAGCGATGGCCTCACCGGCGGCCTCCTGGGCCAGGACGGTGTGGTCGACAACCTCCTGGGCGCCGACGGCGCGGTGGGCGGCCTGCTCGAAGACAGCCCGCTGGGTGGCTTGCTCGGCGGCGAAGACGGCCTGCTCGGCGGCGTGGCCGATGGCGTGCTGGGTGAAGACGGTTTGCTGGGCGGCGTGCTTGGCGAGGACGGCCTGGTCGGTGGCCTGCTCGGCGAAGACGGCTTGCTCGGCACTGGCGGCGCCATCGGCAGCCTCCTTGCCGAAGACGGCTTGCTCGGTGGCGTACTCGGCGAGGATGGCTTGGTCGACAACCTGCTGGGCGACGAGGGCCTGCTGGGCGGTGTGCTCGGCGAAGACGGCCTGCTGGGCGGCCTGTTGGGCGAAGACGGCGTGGTCGGCGGCTTGCTGGGTGGTGATCTGCTCGACGGCGTGCTGGGCGAAGACGGAATCGTCGGTGGCCTGCTGGGTGGCGATCTGCTCGGCGGTGACCTGCTGGGCGGCGTGCTCGGTGAAGACGGCCTCCTCGGTGGCCTGCTGGGTGGCGATCTGCTCGGCGGCGACTTGCTGGACGGCGTGCTCGGCGAAGACGGCATCGTCGGTGGGCTGCTGGGTGGCGATCTGCTCGGTGGTGACTTGCTGGGCGGCGTGCTCGGCGAAGATGGCATCGTCGGCGGCCTCCTGGGTGGCGACTTGCTCGGCGGTGACCTGCTCGATGGCGTCCTCGGTGAGGACGGCCTGGTCGGCAACCTGCTCGGCGGCGACCTCCTGGGTGGTGATCTGCTTGGAGGCGATCTGCTCGATGGCATCCTCGGTGAAGACGGCCTGGTCGGCAACCTGCTCGGTGGCGACCTCCTGGGTGGCGACTTGCTCGGCGGTGACCTGCTCGACGGCGTGCTGGGCGAAGACGGCCTGGTCGGCAACCTGCTCGGTGGCGACCTCCTGGGTGGCGACTTGCTCGGCGGTGATCTGCTCGACGGCGTGCTGGGTGAAGACGGCCTGGTCGGCAACCTGCTCGGTGGCGACCTCCTGGGTGGCGACTTGCTCGGCGGTGATCTGCTCGACGGCGTGCTGGGTGAAGACGGCCTGGTCGGCAACCTGCTTGGCGGCGATCTCCTGGGTGGCGACTTGCTCGGCGGTGATCTGCTCGACGGCGTGCTGGGTGAAGACGGCCTGGTCGGCAACCTGCTTGGCGGCGATCTCCTGGGTGGCGACCTGCTCGGCGGCGATCTGCTCGACGGCGTGCTGGGCGAAGACGGCCTGGTCGGCAACCTGCTTGGCGGCGACCTCCTGGGTGGCGACTTGCTCGGCGGTGATCTGCTCGACGGCGTGCTGGGTGAAGACGGCCTCGTCGGCAACCTGCTCGGTGGTGACCTCCTGGGTGGCGACTTGCTCGGAGGTGACCTGCTGGGTGGCGTGCTCGGCGAAGACGGCATCGTCGGCGGCCTGCTCGACGGCGATCTGCTTGGCGACGACGGCCTGGTCGGCAGCCTGCTCGGCAGCGACGGCCTGCTCGGCGGCCTGCTGGGCGGCAGCGGCCCGGCGGCCAACATCCTGGAGCCGGTGCTCGACACGGCAAGCACGCTCGGCGAGGCACTGGAGCCCGTGGTGGCCGCCGTGTCCGAGGTGGCAGAGCCCGTGACCGACATCCTGGCCGGCGCAACCCCGACGCTTGCCCCGGTGATCGAGACCGTCCACAACAGCCTGGTGCACACCGTGGAGGACGCCGCTCCGATCGTGACCGACGTGGTGACCCCGATCACCAGCCTGGTGGACCAGGCCGCCGGCACCGGCAGCGTTCTCACCCCGGTGGCGAACATCCTGCACGGCCTGCTGGGCTAAGGAACAAGAGCAGTAGAGGAGAAGAAAAACAACGCACCAGGGCCAGGCCGCCGCGGCCTGGCCCGCGAAAGGAATTGATATGAAGATGAAGAACAGCAGCTACCGGATACTGACCATCGTCGCCCTCGCAGCAAGCCTTGCCGCTTGCGGAACGGCCTCCAAGAGCGGTCGCGAAGACGCCACCTACTACTACTCGAACAAGGCCCAGGTGGCGAAGGTGGAACCACCCCCGCCCGCACCGGTGCAGAACGGCCCCGTCGCGCTGAAGATCGTGTACTTCGACTTCGACAAATACGACATCAAGCCGCAGTACCGCAACGTGGTGGAAGCGCATGCAAGCTATCTCAGGAACCGTCCCGCCAGCAAGGTGGTGATCGAGGGCCACACCGACTTGCGCGGCGGCCGCGAATACAACCTCGCGCTGGGCCAGCGCCGGGCCGAATCCGTGCAGCGCGCGCTCACGCAGCTTGGCGTGCCGGGCGAACGGATCGAGGCCGTCAGCTGGGGCATTGAAAAACCCGCGTCGCTCGAAACCACCGAGGAGGGCCATCAGCTCAATCGCCGAGCCGAATTCAGCTACCGCTGAAGCACGGAGAAACGCGATGCCTTCGATGGGAGTTCCCGGTCGGGGTCCGACCGGCCTCCCGCATTCGACTGGGGCCGAATGATGTCCTTCTCCGACCAGCTCCATGCCTGCCACGAGCGCCTGGTCTCGGTGTGTGCGGCGCTGCCGGCGCCTTATCCGGCCTTTACGCTTTTCTTCTCGGTGAGCGACGGGTCGCAGCGCGCGCACGTGGTGCACGCGCGCGCGGCCGATTTCGAAGCCGCGTGGCACGAAGGCGCCGAGGCAGTGGAGCGCTGGGTGCACGACTGCGGCATCGTCTCGCCATGGCTGCGCATCGACTGGGTCGAGGGCGCAAGCCCGATGGACTGGGCGCAGTTCAAGGCCCAGCTCGCCGGCGTCAAGCGCAACTACTTCCGCCTCGGCCTGGCCTTCGACCAGGACTTCGAGACCGCGTTCACCGAGCAGGAGCTCAACGCCAACGCCATGCTGAGCGGCGATTCGACCATTGCGCATGCCGTGGTGAATGCGCGCAACTTCGAGGTCTATGCTCAGGCGCGCTTCGCACGCGCGCTGTCGCTCGAGCTGCCGGCCGAGCAGCGGGTCTACCTGCTCGCGACCGTGGGCGTGTTCTGCCAGGCCGACTGCGTGGTGCACAAGCTCGTGGGCACGGGGCTCGATGCCGGGCGCCGCCAGGCGCCGGCGCTCGCGCCGCAATCGGCGCTCGACCTGGTGCGCAGCGGCGCCTCGTACCTTGCGCGCCAGGTGCAGGACGACGGGCTCTTCGTGTACGGCTACTTTCCGTGCTTCGATCGCCGCATTCCGACCTACGACGCCATGCGCCACGCGAGCGTGCTCAGCGCCATGATCGAGGCGTGGGAGCTCATGCGCGACGACAAGCTGCGCCTGGCCATCGATCGCGCGCTCGACCATCTCGCGAACACGCTCATCCGCAGCTACACGCTTGCCGACGGCACCGAGGTCGCTTTCCTCGTCGACACCGGCGAAGAGATCAGGCTGGGCGGCAATGCCGCCTGCGTGCTGGCCCTGGTGAGGTACTGCGAGGCCATGGACACGCGCGACTGGCTGCCGCTGCTGGAGAAGCTGGCGTTGGGCATCGCGTCGCTGCAGGATGCCGCCACCGGCAGCTTCAGCCATGTGCTCCACGCCGGCGACCTGCGCGTGAAGCAGGCCTCGCGCATCATCTACTACGACGGCGAGGCGGCCTACGGCCTCATGCGCCTGTACGGCCTCACGCGCGATGCAAGGTGGCTCGCCGTGGTCGAGAAGGCCTTCGACCACTTCATTGCAAGCCAGCACTGGCAGGCGCACGACCACTGGCTGAGCTGCTGCGTCAACGAACTCACGCGCTGGAGCCCGCAGGAAAAGTACTTTCGCTTCGGCCTGCAGAACGTGGCCGGGTACCTGGACTTCGTGCTCGACCGCAAGACCACCTTTCCGACGCTGCTCGAGCTCATGCTCGCAGCCCAGCAGATGCTGCAGCGGCTCGAGGCCACGCCCGCCATGCGGCACCTGCTGGACGAGCTCGACACCGAGAAGTTCTACCGCGCGCTGGAGTACCGCGCCCACTACCTGCAGAACGGCTTCTTCTGGCCCGAGATGGCGATGTACTTCCGCCGGCCCTCCACCATCGTCGGCTCCTTCTTCATCCGGCACCACGCGTTCCGGGTGCGCATCGACGACGTGGCGCAGTATGTGTCGGGCTTCGTGGCCTATCGCCGTTACCTGCTGGAGCGCCCGGCCGTGCCTGGCGCCGGCAGCGCAAGGGATGACGGCGCCGCCTCCTGGACCGCGAGCGAAATGGCGCGGGTGACCGGCGGCGAATGGGTGGTGCGCCCGGAAGACGGCTGGCGCGCCAGCGGCGTGACGCAGCGCTCCTTCCTGCGCAAGGGCCGCGTGGTGTTCGAGCACCAGGCGCGGCCCTCGAAGACGCCGCTGGCCGCGGTGGCACTCAAGGGCGTGCTGCAGCCGGCGGCCGCCGTGCTGTGCACCGATCCCGCACCGCATCTCGACAAGCGGGTTCCCGTGCTCCAGGTGCCCGACGTGCCGCAGGCCGTGCTTGCGCTGGGCGCGCATGCGCGCACCGAGTTCACGGGGCGCGTCTGCGGCGTGCTGGGCAGCGGCACGGCCGGCAGCACCGTGGCCGCGATGCTGGCCGACGCCCTGGCCGTTTGGGGCGAGGTCGGCCGGCCCGAAGGCAACGTCAGCCTGCCCTCGGGCATGGCCTGGAACCTGACCTGCATGCCGCGGCACGCGGCCTACTGGGTGCTGGAGATGGGCTCGCCGCACATGCTGGCTTCGACCCAGCTGGTGCGGCCGATGCTGGCCGTGGTGACGGGGCTGTCGGCCGCGTCGCAAAAGCACCGCGGGCCTTCGGAGGCCGCCGCGCGCATGGACAGCCGCATCTTCGAAGGCATGGCGCCCGGCGACAGCGCGGTGCTGAACCGCGACCTCCCCGAGTTCGCGACCTTTGCCGAAGCCGCCATGGCGCACCAGCTCCAGATCGTGACCTATGGCGAGCACAAGGACGCCGACGTGCGGCTGCTCTCGTTCGACCACGGCGAGGTGCAGGCTCAGGTGCTCGGCGAGCCGTTCCAGCTTCGCCTCAACGCGCCGGGGCGCCACATGGGCGCGAGTGCCGTGGCCGCGCTGGCGGCGCTGCAGGCGATGCGCCTGAAGCTGGCCGCCGCGGTCGAGCCCTTCGCGCAGTTCGAGCCGCCGGGCGGGCGCGGCGCGCTGCACACCATCCACATCGGCGGGGGCAGCTTCAAGCTGATCGACGAGACCTACGACGCCAACCCGAGCTCCATGCGCGCCGCGCTCGAGTTGCTGTCGCAGGCGCCCTGCGAGCCGGCACGCCGCGTGGCGATCCTCGGCGACATGCAGGAGCTCGGCCCCGCCGCGCAGCGGCACCACCTCGACCTGGAGCCCGAACTGCTGGCGTCCCAGCCCGACCGCGTGCTGCTGTGCGGCCCGCTGATGCGGGCGCTGCATGCGCGCATCCGCACCAAGGTCCGCTCGCACTGGTTCGTCGATGTGTCCGATCTGTCGACCGCCCTGGGCGGCCTGCTGCAGCCGGGCGACTGGGTGCTGGCCAAGAGTTCTGCCGGTGTCGGCCTGTCCCGGCTGGCCCGGGTTCTGAAAGCATTGCCATGATCAAACTGAACGCTCAAGCGTCTCTGCCCTATCAACGCCAGGCCGCGCCGCAGCGCCGGTGGTGGCTGGGCTGGCTGCAGCTGTTTTGCGCATGGCTGCTTTGCATGTTGCTGTGCGCCAACGTCGCGCTGGTGCTGGCCCAGGGCTTGCCGAAGCATGAGGCGGCCCCGGTCGCGGCAAGAAAAGCGGTGGACTGCGGCCTGCCGGTGGAGGTTTCGGGGGAGGCTGCTCCGACCCCCGCGGAAACGGTGTCGCACACACTGCGACGAATGTCACGCTGCAGCGGGGCGTAAGAATAGATTTTGTCTTGTAACAACTGGGTAACAGTCGATAATGGCGCAGGCGTCATTGCCTGACGGATCGGCCCTTTCCCATGATCAAGTTTCTCTTGCCTAGCCAACTGGTGGCCGAGGTGCCCGAAGAATCAGGTGCGAGCCCGTACGCGGGTGCCCTGCACACCTCGTTCCGGGCCGCCTACCCGCTGGTCAAGAGCGCGGCCTGGCGGTCGCTGCCCATCAGCCTGTTCGGCCTGCTGCCATCGATCTTCCTGCTCCAGGTGTATGACCGCGTGCTGTCGCGCAGCGGCGTCTCGACGCTGGCTGCGCTGGTGTGCGGCATCCTGTTCTTCCTGTGCATCGAGTTCTGGCTGCGCTCGGGGCGTTCGCGCCTGTTGCGCAATGCGGGCGCCATCATCGACCACGGCGTGTCGGGCGCGCTGCTGCATTCGATGCTGAACCGCCCGCTGCGCGCGCTCGAAGCGCGCCCGGCCTCGATCTGGCACCAGTTCTTCCGCGACGTGGCCTCGGTGCGCGGCACCGTCACCGGCGGCCTGGCGCAATCGATCTTCGATCTGCCGATGGCGGTCTTCGCACTGGCCGTGATCGGCATCGTGGCCTTGCCGGTCCTGCCGGTGGTGGTGCTGTTCCTTGCCATCATGGTTTTCCTGGCCTGGTGGTGGGCCGACGAGGTGCGCAGCGGACGGGTCGAGGAAGTGCAGCGCGGCCGCGGCCTCGACCGCATGACCTCGGAAATCTGCAACGCGCGCGAAACGCTCAAGACCCAGGCCAACGACGGTCCCACCATCGAGATGTGGCGCCAGTCGTACAACTCCTGGCTGAGCGAGAGCTTCAGCAAGAACGGGCAGATCGAGACCGCGCGCGACGGCACCACCGTGCTGATGATGGTCTTCTCGGTCATTGTGGTCACGGTGGGCGCCATTTCGGTGATGGAGCAATGGATGACGGTGGGCGGCCTGGTCGCCTCCAACATGCTGGCCCTCAAGGCGCTGCAGCCGGTGGCCGGCCTGGTGTCAAGCTGGCGCTCGCTGGCTGCCGCCAAGGAAGCGGCCAAGCGGCTCGAGACGGTGCTTGGCGAGCCGGTGGAAAAGGCGCCCACCGGCATGACGCTGCCGCAGCCGCTGGGCCGCGTCACGCTCAAGGACGTGAGCTTCAGCTTCACGGAAGACGCGCACCGGCCGGTGCTGGAGAACGTCGACCTGGACATCGGCCCGGGCGGGCTGCACGTGATCGTCGGGCGCAACGGCGCCGGCAAGTCGACGCTGGTCAAGCTGCTCTCGGGCCTGTACGCGCCCACGCGCGGCGTCATCAGCATCGGCGAATACGACCTCTCGCAATTCGGCCGCGAAGAGCTCTCGCGCTGGATCAGCTACCTGTCGCAGGAGGTGTACTGGTTCGGCGGCCCGCTGATCGACACCATGCGCCGCACGGCCCCGGGCCAGAGCGACGAGCAGGTGGTGGCGGCCTGCAAGCTCTCGGGCGCGCACGACTTCATCTCGCGCATGCCCGACGGCTACCGCACCGTGGTGGGCGAGGGCGGCACGGGCCTCTCGGTGGGCGAGCGGCGCAAGCTCGCGCTGGCCATGAGCTTCCTGCGCAAGCCCTCGGTGCTGGTGCTCGACGAGCCCAGCAACGACCTGGACTTCCAGAGCGAGCGCACCCTGCTTGCCACGCTGCTCGCGGTGGCCAAGGTGCGCACCGTGGTGGTGGTCACGCATTCGCTTCGCATCGTGTCGGCGGCCAGCGTGGTCTACCACGTGACGGGGCAGGGCAACGTCGAACAGGGCACGGCCGCTGTCATGGTGCCAAAGCTCTTCGGCGTGAAGAAGGCGCTGGTGGCGCTCCCCGATTCCACCGCGGGCGAGGACGATGCCGACGCGCATTCGCAGCAGGACGCCGCCGCCAACCGTTCCATGGCTTGAGCAGCCGATCGATCGAAGAGTAATTGGGGACCGCGACTTGAAATCAGATTTGCCGCAGATATTGCAGGACGAGGATCACAAGCGCGCGGCGCAGACAGGCCCTGAGGGCAGGCGCCGCCAGTGGCTGATTGGCGGCGCGGTCGCGCTGCTGGCCGTTGTCGGCCTGGGCTTTCCCATGGAAACCGTGGTGGTGGCGCCGGGCCGCGTGATCCCGTCGGACCGCGTCAAGTCGATCCAGCATCTGGAAGGCGGCATCGTCAGCAACGTGCTGGTCAAGGAAGGCGACAGGGTCGCGCAGGGCCAGTCGCTGGTGGAGATCGACCTGGGCGGCAGCGGCCTCAATTTCGAGGAGCTCACCGCGCGCTACGCCGCCACGCAGGCCACCCGCATCCGGCTCATGGCCGAGAGCCGCGGCCAGCCGCTCAGGCGCGAGAGCTTTGCCGCCGACATCGACGAGAGCGTGCTCGACGGCGAAACCGGCGCCTACGAGGCGCGCGCGCTCGAGCAGCGCGGCGTGATGGCCGGCGCGGTGTCCGGCCTGGAGGGGGCGCGCAGCAAGCAGCTCGAGCAGCAGGCCAAGGTCAAGGGCCTGAACGACCGCCTCGCATTGATGCAGAAGGAACTCGAGATCTCCGAGCAGCTGCTCAATGAAAAGCTGGTCGGGCAGGTCGAGGTGCTCGAGAAGCGGCGGCAGGTCGAAGGCGTTCGAAGCGAACTGGCCGTGGCGCGCCAGGGCGCCATTTCCGCGAGCGCCGCCATCACCGAGGCCCAGGCCAAGATGGCCGAGGCCGAAGGGCGCTTCCGGCGCCGCGCGTCCGACGAGCTGGCCGCCGTGGAGCGCCAGTTCGCGAGCCTGAGCGAAGACCTCGCGCGCGCACGCACCCAGCGCTCCCGCACGATGGTGAAGGCGCCCGCCGATGGCATCGTCAAGGGGCTGCGCAGCGCCAGCCCAGGCTGGGTCATCAAGCCCGGCGAGGCCATCATGGAGGTGGTGCCCGACAAGGACGAGATCATGATCGAGGCGCGCCTGAATCCGAACGACCGCGGCTTCGTCGAGATCGGCCAGGCGGCGCGCGTCAAGATCACGGCCTACGACTACCTGCGCTACGGCGCGGTCGAAGGCAAGGTCACCCTGGTGGCCGCCGATGCCGACCGCGACCCGGCCATTGCCAATTCGGCGCCGTACTACCGCATCCTCATCAGCACCGACCAGGCCTATGTGGGGCGCGAAGAAAACCGCGTCACCGCCGGCATGGAGTCGGAGGTCGACCTGAAGGTGGGCACCGATCCGTTCATCTGGTACATCCTTCGTCCCGTGCTCAAGCTGCGGCGCGAAGCCTTCCGCGAACCATGATGGGCAGCAACGTGGCTGGCCGGCGCCGAGCGGGCACCGGTGTTCTTTGTGCAGTGCTGTGCGCGAGCTTCGCCCTTCCTCCCGGCGCCATGGCGCAGGAGGCGCCCGCGCAGCTGCAGCCGGCGCGCCGCCTTTCCGCGCCATCGATCGGCGCCGCCAGCTATGCGCAGCGCGTGAAGCAGGCACTCATTGCGCTGTCGCAGGACTACCCTGAAGTGCAGACCGCGCAAGCCGCCGCCAACACCAGCAGCTTTGGCGTGGACGCCGCCAAGAAGGCCCGCTACCCGCGCTTCAAGATGGGCACTGCCTCCGGCACCTACAACAGCGGCGCGGACAACGCCAAGACCGAGAACTACACCGTGCTGACCGCCGAGGCGCGCCTGAGCCTGATCGACGGCGGTGCCATGAGCGCCGCGGTGCGCGCCGCCGAGGCCGGCAACCAGGCCGACGGCGAGGCGGTAGTGACCACCTCGCAGAAGGTGGTGCTCGATGCGCTGACCGCCTACCTGCAGGTGCAGCGCTTCGACCTCAAGAAACAGATCGCGCGCAAGTCCACCGAGGTGGTGGCCGAGCTTTCGAAGGCCGAGGCCCGCCGCGTTGCGCTGGGCGCCGCCGGCGAGAACGACCTGAACATGGCGGCCGCGCGCCGCGCCAGCGTGGCCGCGCGCGAGTCCGACTTCCAGGCGCAGCGCGACGAGGCACTGGCCAAGTTCAACACCTATTTCAGGTTCACGCCCAACACCGATTCACTGCCCGTGCTGGCCGCGCCCGTGTACTGGCGCATCGCTTCGCAGGAAGAGGCCCTGCGCCGCGCCGAAGAGCGCAGCACCGAAATCTCCGAAGCCAAGGGTCGCGTGGCGCGCGCCCAGGCCCTGGTCGACCAGCAGGAGGCCAGCATCTGGCCGACCGTGGATGCGGTGGTCGTCAAGAGCAAGGATCCGCGCGGCGTGTCGCCGCAAGACCCGACGCGCGCGGCCTTCGAGCTCAACTGGAACTTCGGCAACGGCTTCGACCGCCAGCTGCGCCTGAAGTCGGCCCTGGCTGAAGTCGCCAACCAGGAAGCCAAGCTCGAAGGCGTGAAGCTCAATCTGCTGGAACTCACCTCGGCCTCATGGGCGCGCACTGTGTCCGGACGCGAGCGCGAGCGGCAGCTGGCGGAGGCCGTCAGCACATCGGGCCAGGCCTTCCGCGGACGCCGCCGGCTGATGGAATTCGGCCGCGAAACACTGCCCGCCGTGCTCGACGCGCAGCTCGACTACTACAACCTGCTGTTCGACTATGTCGATGCCGTGTTCGACCTGCGCATCACCGAGCTGCGCCTGGCGCGCACCACCGGCGAACTGCGCATCGACCCCGAAGCGAGCAACACCTGGATCGACCGCATCTTCGGCCCGCCGAACCGGCCCGCGCTGAGCGAAGACGGCCTGCTCACTGCGCTGTGCATCTCGAGCAACGCAAGCTGCGCCAGCGAGCCCGTGGCCGACCGCGGTGCCACCGCAACCGCGGCGAACCCGCCGCTGCGCCGGGCGGCGCGGCTGGCGAACCGCTAGTCGAGCCGGGGCGGGTTCAGGCGTCTTCGGGGATGCCGGGCTCGCCGTCGAGGATCTGGTACTTGCGCATCTTCTCCCACAGCACCTTGCGGCTGATGCCCAGGTGCTGCGCGGTGTCCTGGCGCTTCCAGTCGTTGATCTCCAGCGCCGCGATGATGCGGTTGCGCTCGCTGCTGTTCCATCCCTTGCGATCGCCGTTGCTGTCGAGCGCCACGCCGTTCATGGTGCCGGCGCCATGGCCGTTGCGCTCCGCCGCGCCTGCCGCCAGCGTCGGCGTGCCGCGCGTGAGCGCGATGGCGCGCTGGATCAGGTTCTGGTCCCAGCTGTGCAGCTGCCGTGCGATCACGCCCACCCGCTCGGCCAGGTTGCGCAACTGCCGCACGTTGCCGGGAAAGTAGGTCTCCGCCACTGCATCGCTGAGCCAGTGCGGCGTTTCCCCGAGCGTCTCGAGCTCGTCGCCCAGCACGTTGGCCAGCAGCGCCTTGAAGATAGCGATCTTGTCGATCTCCCCGCGCTCCTCCAGGCTGGGCACATGCAGCTCGATCACCGCGAGCCGGTAGAACAGATCGGCGCGGAACTCGCCGCTCGCCACCATCTCGCGCAGGTTGCGGTTGGTGGCCGCCACCAGCCGAAAGTCGACCCGGATCGGCGCCGTGGCCCCCAGCCGCGTGACCGCGTTGTCTTCCAGCACGCGCAGCAGCTTCACCTGCTGGTAGCGCGGCAGATCGCCGATCTCGTCGAGAAACAGCGTGCCGCCCGTGGCCTGCTCGAAGTAGCCGCGGTGCGCATGCACGGCGCCCGTGAACGAGCCCTTGGTGTGGCCAAAGAAGAGCGACTCGAAGAGGCCGTCAGGAATCGCACCGCAGTTCACTGCCACGAACGCGCCCTTGCTGTAGTGCTGGTGTCCCAGGTGCAGCTGCTGCGCGATGCGCTCCTTGCCCACGCCCGTTTCGCCGCGCACCAGCACGCTGTGGTTGCAATCGGCAAAGGCACCCACTTCGGCCAGCAGCGATTTCATGGCATCCGAATGCGCCACCAGCACATCGGGCGCCTGCGGCGCCACGTCGCGCGCACGCAGCTGCCGCACCAGCTTGGCCACCATCGTGCGCAGCTCGGCGCAGGTGAAGTCGTAGGGCAGCACGTGCAGGTACTCGGGCGGATAGGTGCGCGAGTCCCGCTCCCGCGAGGCGGCGGCCACCCAGATCACCGGCATGCCCTGCAGCAGCTCGGTGGCATGCGCGAGGCCGCCGCTGTCGATGACAGTAACGCTGAGGATGGCGACCGAAGGCCGAAGCGCAGTGCCGCGGTCCTGCTGCGGAGGCGGCAAGCCATCGGCCCGGATCACCTCCACGTCGAAGCTCGCCATGCACCGCGCGATACGGTCGAGGATGTCGGCCTTGCCTTCCCAGACAAAGAGGTCGAGTTCGTCGAAGTTGGGGGCGGTCATGAATTGAGGAACAAAGGGGACGCGCTAATAGACAAGCTTGGCCTCACCGCACAGAAGAGACAGAAGGCGGATATCGGCATAGCCTAGCTGCACACCGAGCAGATTTAGCAACGGAACGATGATCGCATCGAGCAAGCTGAACAGGGGGGCCAGGATACTCAGCACGAAAGCCAGCAATGGAGACAGGACGTCGCCCAATCCGATCGGAAGAACCCCGAGGGCCACAAGGGTCAAATCCCACTTTGTGGCGACGGTGAAGTTGCCGAGCGTGTTGGAAAGAACAGAGCCGACGGCGTTGGAGTTCACGGTCTGGATATCGTCACCGTCGCCGGTGACGCCATTGAACGTGAGGGTCTGGTAATTGGTATCGGGAATTTCCGCTTGCACGGGTATCTTGGCATTGACTTGCAGGATAGGAAGTAGACCCCCGATTAAAGCTATCTCGCTGATCTTGACGCTCGGCATCGCCTTGCAATCGACTGGTACGGTCGTGTTCAACATCAAGGTATCGGAAACGCTCGCGATGCAGATGCTCGCAAGCCCCGGCTTGGCCTCTATGGCGACTCTGCAATCGGCCCGGTCATTTGCGCACTGGATATTGCTCAGTCGAGCGTTCCCTGGGGCAACTTCGATGTAGATCGGTAGGCGCAGCAGCGTCACCTTGACTAACCAAGAGAGCCCAGGTATTTCGTTGGTGTCCACCAGCGTGACATCGAGGCGCATTCTCACCGCAGCCGAATGTGCCTGTGTGCGCCAGTTGTCCTGGCTGTCCTTCCCCGCTGGACCGATTGCGATGGATGGCGGCTCGACAACCACAAGCTGCACATCGGCTTTGGCCAGCGCACCCAGATTGACGGCCGTGTCGAGCTTGACGAGATTCTTTCCATTGGCAATCTGGGCTGATGTAGTCAATAAATCCATTACATTGATCGCTGCACCGGCTGCCCCTTCTGAAGAAGGGGTAGTGACTTTGATCAGATCGCCAAGCCTTATTTCCGCGGACTTTACATTGGCGGAAATGATTGAGTTGAGTGCCTGTACTGCCACTGTGTTGGAGGTGCCGAGTGCCTGAACCATGGCTAGCATGAGGTCGTTCAGCTGGATGCGCGTGTCGAGAAGCTCATCGACCGTTCCGACATTGGGAATGACGGAGATCAGATCAAGCAACCGAATCTGTGCGCTCGCTAGGCCCTGATAATCCACCAGCCTAAGACTGATCTTGTTTCCGGTGCCAAGCAGTGCACTCAGGAGTTGATTGGCGGCCCCCTCATTAAGACTGGCGACACCCGTCCCCAGTGAGAACGAAGCGATCGGATCGTTAGCAGCCACTGCCTTGCCGTGGATCGTCCGATCGGCTTCAAAGAAGGGAAGAATAGCAAGCGGTGCCTTGTTGATCGTGATGCGAACCGCATTCAGATCGGTCGTCGCGGGCTCGAAGTGGTCGATCGTCGCCTTGGCGGGATCCCATCTTCCGCATTCAATTTCTCCGTCTTCCAGCGAAAACGTCGCAGGAAGGTTGCGGTGGGGATCAGTACTGCTGGCGCCGTTGGCACTTAGCTTGGCGGCAGCTTTCGCGGCCGTGCAGCCGCCAATGGTCGATATCTGCCGTGCACCGGCGAGCGCAGCCAGGTCGGCTGCTTTCTGCATCTCGCGCTTCATGAAGAAGAGATAGCCCAGTTCGGTTCCGATGAGAACGACAACGATCAAGCTGAGTGCAACAGCAAGATTGACTATCAACGAGCCGCGTTGCTTTCTCGGCCTTAATGAACCGGTGCCGCTTCGACAGACAATCATGTGGACGATTCCTCGGAGACTTGTATCGCGGTGGCTCGGCCAACCACGTCGTCAGGCATCCACGGACTGATGGTCAGTGATGGCAGTATGCGATTGGCACTGTAGTCATAAACAACGGACAGAGTGACCTGCCCGTCGCTACCAACTATGCCTACTTTGACTTCTGTGTTTGCCTTTATCCAGGCAAGACGATCTGCAGAATTCCCATTGCTTTCGCTAGGCGCTATGAGTGCGGCGGCGAGCGAAGCATATACCGCCTCCTGGATTCTCGGATCGTCCTCGAGCAGCTTTGATGGCAGCATGGTCACTGCCCGTGCACCGTCCTCTGCCGCTCTTGACACCACTTGCTGGATATAAAGGACGGCACCAAAGGTGGCGATTCCGTACACGACCAAAAGCAGCACGGTAAAAACGAACGCGAATTCGATGGCTGCAACGCCTCTTTGGAGAAAGGCGGAAGTTTTCTTCCGGGCGCCATCGGCTTTCACAGCGCCCTCCCGTCCAGCAGCATGCTTGCTTGCACGACCAACGTGTCTGGAACCGCAAAACCCGGCAGCGGCGGTAGCAGCCCCGCGAACCCGTTTGCCGTGATCGTCACGGTGATTTGGCAACGTTGCTCCCATGCAGCGCCGCAGGCGCGCTTTGCAGGATCGCAATTGACGCCCTCAACGCTGCACACCGTTGCAACGACAGTTGGCTTGCTTGGAAACAGACTGTCCGTCTGGAGTTTTGCGATCGCTATAGCCTTCGTTTCACGCCCAGAAATGTCTGTTTGATAGCGCAGCGCTGCCCGTGCGCCATCTTCCGCTGCGTTCTGCATTGCGAAGCGAAGCGAGAAGATGATGCCAAGGCAAATGATCGCGTAGAGGATCGTAAAAAAAATGAGGAACACGAAGGCGTATTCAATCGCATAGACCCCGCGTTGGCGTCTGACTACAGCCGACTGAACGATCATGATGAAACCCGTGCGAGAGAAGCGTAAATTACTTGCCAGAGTTTCCGCTCCATCCGCTTGTGGCTTTAACAGAAGAAGTCATACGCTCTGGTATTGGAAACTCAAAGCTCTTCAGATAGCGTTCGTAGCTGCGGTTTGCGACGGCGCCTGCGATTGGGCGTGGCGTGGTGGACGATATTTCTCCGCCGCGTTGCCATGCCAGAAGACTCTGCGTTGCATCTCCGACTTGCAACGGTTCGTAGAAAAGACTTTCGTCCTCGGCGATCAATTCTTCCTGCCCTTGCTGGAGCACGTGCGCGGGAGGGGGTGAATCGGCAGCAGTTGCCGAAGATGAGGACTTGATCTCGGGACTGGAAGATGCCGTTTCTGGATTGGTAATCTTGGTCTCCTGTGCCAGTGCGACAGAGGCGACAAGCATCAGCACAGCGGACAAGCAGAACATTGACGGCTTCGAAGGAGAGCGACGCTCGCTTTTCATTGGATACCTCGTGAGATCGAAGGATTCGGTGACAGAGACACAGCCGAACTAGCCGAGGCTGGATCCGATTGGCCGGCCTTTCGCGGGTTTCCGGAGCCGGTCCATCGGGATCGCTTGAGCGCAAGAGGTTCGGCAATGGGCTCGTTGCTGGACGCAGCTATCTCGCCAGATGCCGGGCTCGTTGCGGCGGTGCCGATACGTGTAGAGCGGGCAATGGGTGCAGCTAAGTCACCTGATGCGCCTGGTGCTCGTATCTGCAGCGCTGCCTCGCGCACAGCCAAGCGCGTTGCTTCAGACATCCGGTTCGCCTCCATGAGAGCGGTTGCCCGATCTCGTTGATTGGTTACTTCGAGATAGAGCGCGAGGTTGGCTTGTGCCTGTGTGCTGTCGGGGCGCAGTTGCAGGGCTTGCATCAGCGGCAGTCGTGCCTCCTCGAAATGGCCGCCGCGTAGATGTGCGTAGCCCAAATCGCTCAGCAGCAGGGCGTCAGTCGGCGTGCGGCGTTGCGCCTGCGCGAGAAGTTGCACCGCCTCGGCGTAGTTGCCGCGCATACCTGCAAGCAGGCCCAATCCGCGGTAGCCTGCGCTCTCCATGGAGCTGCCCAGCAGGCGCTTGTAGGCGGCTTCGGCAAGTGCAGCTTGCCCGGTTTGGCGCAGTGCTTCAGCGCGCGTACGTGTGGATTCGGGGGATACACCCCAGCGCTGCTCAAGAGCGTCGATGTGCGCAAGCGATGCAAACCAGAGGTCTTCCCTCTGCATCTGTTCGACGAGTTTGAGATAGGTGGCTTGGGTGTCGACGGAGGCTCCAGCCTTTGTGTCCGCCACCATCTCGGCTGCCATGCGCTGTTGCGCATCGACGCTGGCAGCATACTGATCCTTCGGGCCGGCACAGCCAGCGATGGCTAGCGATGCGGCACCAATGCTGATGGTTATCAGCATGCGTCGGGCGGGCCGTGATTGCATGAAACTTTCGAGCGTTTTCATCTGGCGATGGCCCCCAATGAACGGAATATCGCGATAAAGCCGGGTCCGGCTGTCACGATGACGAGCGCCGGGAGCAGCGTAGTCACCATGACTGCGGTCATCTTCACCGTGATCTTTCCAATGCGTTCCTTCATTTCGGAACGCCTGTGTTCGCGCAACCGGTCACTGAAGATGCGCAATGGCTCTTGCAGGGCGCCTCCGTGTTTGTCGACCTGTACAAGCAGTGACACGAGTCCACGGAGGTTTTCGTTCTTGTGCAGCGTTGCAAGGCGTTGAAGCGAATGCTCGCGGCTCCGGCCGCGGCTGTACTGGTTGTTTGCCAGACTCAACTCATGACCGAGCACGCGCAAGACATGCGAGAAGTCGTTGGCCATGATCTGCAGGCTCTGGTCCAAACTCAATCCCACACCTTGGAGCAAGCGCAAGAGATCTATGAAAAGAGGAAGCTCCTGCGTCGCGCGTTCACGCCGCGCGGCGGCAAAACGACCGAGAACCCATTTGGGCACCATGAAGCCGAATACGAAAGCGGCTGCCAATACGATGACAACAGTGCGCTGCGCATGGTCCGTACTCCACAGCAAATAGGCCAGGAAGGGGAGTAGAACCGCCAGGAAGACGCGCGTCACCAGAAAGACCAACTGCGCCCGCTTTGAAGGAAGGCCGCATTGGTCGATGAGATTGCGGTCTTCATTTGCGACCAGTGCGCGGCCAAAGCGCGAATCGAGCCAATGAAATGGCAACTCGATATCGGACTTCACGGAGGTGCTCAACTCTTCGATCGTATCGACGGAATCCATCGGCCCATTCGGAGTAGCAACGACCTGATGGATGGCACGGCCGATGACCTTCCCACTACGTGTGCGACGCAGTTCGGCCGCAACTAGAGCGCCGGCGCCAACCATCAGCCCCAGCGCTAACAACGCCAAGCTGAAGATGGCCATCTGATTGGACGTGAACGTCATGTAAGTCTCGCCAGCCGGTAAAGCAGACCTGCACCGAACAATTGAAGACCTGCAGAGGCGAAGATCAGTGTCCGGCCTGATTCGTCATTCCACATCCCCATGAAATACGCGGGATTGATCACGATGAGGAGGACTCCGATGCTCACTGGCAACAATCCCAGGATCCAGGCAGAGAGTCGTGTCTCTGACGACATGGCGATCAATTCATGCTCTGCTTGCTCGCGGTCGCGCATGAAGTTGCTTACACGTTCCAACAGCAGGTCGGAGCGGCCCCCATAACGCACGCCCAGGCCGAGGATGGCGGCCAGCAGGTACATCTCTTCGATACGCACCTTGCTCGCTGTCTGGTGCAGTGCGCGATCCAGATCCATCCCCACGCGAACCAGTGATGCTGCGCGTTCCAACTGGCCGCGCAGCGGAGCCTCGGTGGTGGCGATCGCAAGTTGAAAAGCTGCCTGCGTCGAGTTGCCAATAGTGATCAGGCGCACCATTGCGTCGATGTAGGCAGGCAACTGGCTGACCAGCTTGCGGCGGAACTTCTGCAGTCGCAGCCAGACTGCGAAAACGGCAAGGAGTGCCAATAGGGCTAACACGCTCAACGCTACGATCCAGCCACCGAACAGCCCGGCGAGAGCGGCCAACGTCAGGATGGCGGCCAAGCACAGTGCAACCGTGCGCGGATCAATCACGCCTACCAACCAGTCGGGCAAGGCCTTTTCAAGAAGGCCAACGGGCGCAGAAGCCGCGGCGCTTGCATCGGTCTCGAGCCACGGGTCGGTCATGAGCGCATCGCTCGGCAGATCCCGCAAGGGCATCGGCGTTTGCACCTCAGCGGCCGTGCTGGCCAGAATCTGCTGGTTCAGATGCCGTCCCGCCGCCTGGCGTGCCTGGCGCCCCTTTGCCCATTGCCACAGCAGCAGCCCCGCGGCTGCAAGCAGCAGCGCGATGCAAGCCACCGTCAACAGGACTTTAGCCACGGTTGTCCCCCTGCTGCGCCCGCGCCAGCGACTGGCGGAAGCGCGTGATCTTGGGTGAATGCGGCGCAATGCCCAGCGATATCCAGCGATCGCGCTCCTCTCCGTCGGGCGATGTGATCGGTTCGTAGCGGTAGAGCTCCTGCATCGCGACCACGTTGTCGTTGACGCCGGTGACTTCGCTCAACGAAAGAATGCGGCGCTGGCCGCTCGAAAGGCGCCCGATCTGCACGATGAAATCAATGGCATTGGCGATCTGCCGGCGCAGGCTCACTTCGCTGCCCTGGTAGCCGGCAAAGCCCGCAAGCATTTCCAGCCGGTAGAGGCATTCGCGCGGCGAGCTGGCATGGATGGTGCCCATCGAACCTTCGTGGCCCGTGTTCATCGCCTGCATCATCTCGATCACTTCTGCGCCGCGCACCTCGCCGACGATGATGCGGTCCGGCCGCATGCGCAGGCTGTTGCGCAGCAGGTCGCGGATCGACACCACCCCCGTGCCGTCGAACCCACCGGGGCGGCTTTCGAGCCGGACGACGTGGCTGGTGCCGAGCGACAGTTCCGCCGTGTCTTCGATGGTGATGACGCGTTCGCGCGCGGGGATGAAGGTTGCGAGCGCATTGAGCAGCGAGGTCTTGCCCGAGCTGGTGCCGCCGCTCACAAGGATGTTGCAGCGCGCGCGCACGGCAATCTCCAGCAACTGCGCCATGCCAGCGTCGAAGGTGCCCAGCTTCACCAGATCGGCCGGCGTGAGCGGTTCCTTGCGGAACTTGCGAATCGAGACCGAGAGCCCGTCGATGGCCAGCGGTTCGATGATCACGTTGATGCGGCCGCCATCGGGCAGGCGTGCATCGACCATCGGATTGGATTCGTCCAGCCGGCGGCCGAGCGGCGCGAGGATGCGGCGCACGATGCGCATCACATGCTCCGCATCGGCAAAGCGCACGGTCTCGCGCTCCAGCATGCCGTGGCGCGACACGTACACGTTCTGGTAGCCGTTGATCAGGATGTCTTCGACGGCCGGATCGTTGAGCAGGTCTTCCAGCGGCCCGAAGCCTGCAAGCTCCTTGGTCAGCGCATCGGAGATGAGCTGCATCTCGCGGTCGTTGATCGGCACGCGGCGCAGACGCACGAAGCTGTCGACCTCCAGTTCGACAAACTGCTGGATCGAGGCACGCGACCAGCGGCCGAACTCAGCGCCGAGCTCTTCGATGCGGCTCAGCAGATGGTCGTGCGTCCAGCTCTTGATGTCCTGGAACTGCTGGGAATTGATGAACGCCTGGTCGTCGTCGGCGAATTCGAGATCGTTGGACATAGGGGCGGTTCAACCTTGACTAGAGCTTTTCCAGAAGCCGGCAATTTGCGACATTCGCGCTACCCAACTGGATTCCTTGGCCGGCGGCTGGCCTGCTTCGGGCATGTATTGCTGATTCAGTCCGCGTGCGAGGCCGGCTACGGCCTGCGAATACGCGTCGTTGCGCGCGGTGCGCACCAGCATTTCGCCGCGGCTCGCTGCCGCCAGAAGCTGCGTGCTGCGTGCCGGCAAGACATGGTGCAGCGGCAGTTCGAGCCGCTCGGCAATGTCCTTGGCCGGCAGCCCGACGTGGCTGTCGAACTTGTTGACCACGAGCGACAGCCGATCAGTCTCGACGCCGCGCGTACGCAGTTCCTTGAGCATGTTCGCCGTGGAGACGATCGCGCCGATGCTCTGGTCGCACACAACCCAGCTGCGCTGGGCTGCCTTCACGGTCTGGGCGACGAAATCGAGGGTCGAAAAACCGCCGAGGTCGGCAATCTGAAAATCGAAAAAATCGCCGAGCCGCTTGATCAGTGCTACCGAGTCGGCATGCGAGATCTCGCGCACCTGGGCGAGGCTCGCAGGCAGCGGCAGCACCGCTACGCCGCTCGTATGGTGGGCCAGTGCGGTGTGCAGCAGCGTCTGGTCGAGTCGGCGCAGGTTGCGCACGCCATCGACAAAGCTGAAGCCGCTTTGCGTGTCGAGATACAGAAGGCCGTCGCGAGCCGGCAACCCGAGATCGAGCAACGCCACGCCGCGGCGCGTGTTGCGACCATGAGAAGGCGCGGCCGTTTGGGACAACTGGTCGTTGAGCATCAGCGACAGGCTGGCCGCGAGCGTGGTCACGCCAATGCCTGGGCGGGCGCCGAGCAGTGCGAGCGTGCATCCGCGGGCGCGGCCTTGCATGTTGCTTTGACGATCGAGCAGTTTGCGCAGCGTGTTAATCGCATCCGTTGGCGGCGCGTTCATATCGACGAAATCATCCACGCCGGCACGCAGCGCGGCGAGCATGGAAGCAGGCTCTGCCGAAACGCCCGTCGCCAGCACCGGCAGCGTCGGCCACTCGCGTTTGAGGCGCTGGTGAAGTTCGCTTGCCGCAGTGGCATGGTCTCCCGAGAAATCGAGAAAGACTGCTGCAGGACTGAGCATGGCGATGCGCTCGTCGATCGACTTGGCCTCGGCTGGAAGAATCACCACCGCACCCAGCTGGCCGAGCGCATCGGTCAGCCACGTGACGTGGCTGCTGTTCGGCGATGCGAAGAGATAAGTCTCTGCACCGATTTCAGGGAGGCTGTCGCGTGGAGCGTTCATGGCGTCGGCCACTGGCTTTGTGAAGTTTGTTTCCGTCAACGCGAGAAGCCCGGCACGGTGGTACCCGAAGCCGGCCCCAGCAGATGCGCACGCCATACGGGACCGTCGCGCTGTTCGGCACCACCCGGCAGGTACGGACCAAGATCGGTGCCGCGTGCTATAGGCTTCACCAGATGCGGCGTGACGAGAATCACCAGTTCCTTCTCGCTCATCTGGTACTTGTTCTGCTTGAAGAAGGTTCCGAGCACCGGAATGTCGCCGAGCAGCGGCACCTTGTCGGCGTTGGAGGTGGTGGTGCGGCTCACGAGCCCGCCAATGATGAAGCTCTCGCCATCGCCGAGTTCCACCGTGGTGTCGGCGCGGCGCGTGCTGATGGCCGGCACCGCGACACCGCTGATGCTGAGCGAGTTGGTGTAGTCCAGGTCGCTGGCCTCGGGTGCCACCTTGAGCACGATGCGGTCGTTCGACAGCACGGTGGGCGTGAGCGTGAGGCCGATGCCGAACGGCTTGTATTCGATGCTGGTGGTACCCAGGCCTTGCGGTGCGGGAACGGGCAGTTCGCCGCCGGCCAGGAAGCTCGCGCTCTGGCCCGACAGCGCCACCAGCGTGGGCTCGGCAAGCACGCGGGCCATGCCGTTGCCTTCGAGGAAGCCGACGTTCAGGCCAATGCCGGCCTTGCCGAAGTTGAACAAGAGGCTGAAGGCCTGGGCGAGCGGGTTGTTGTATTCCCCGCTGATCGAGCCGTCGCTTGCGAACGTTGTGGAGCGCAGCGACGACGGCGTGAACACGCCGAAGCTGAAGCCGTTGGAATTGGCGCGCGTGCTGAAGATGTTGAGGCCGGCCTGCTTGAGCACGCTGCGGTTGAACTCGACAATCTTGACTTCGACCTGCACGGTGCTGCTTCGCACATTGACGACGGAGCGGTCGATCAACGCCGTTTTTTCTCCGCCGGCGGCCATGGCCGCGTCGCGCGCTTCCTGGTGCGCAGTCATGCTGTTGAGCGAACCGGAGAGCGTGGAGGCGCGGCGCCGGACTTCGAGTGCATAGACCGTCGCGGTCGGCTGGCCCTTCTCCCAGATCATGAGCGTGGTCCGGCCCGCGGCCTTGCCGGTGACGATGAGGCGCGCGGCCGGCGAGTTGGGCGATTGGCGGGTGAGCGCGACACCGGCCACCGTCTCGTCGGCGATGGCCATGCGCTCGATGCCCTTGCTGATCAGCAGTTCTTTTTGCGTGCCGGCGTCGATCCGCAGTTGCAGCGCGGGGCGGGCAGATGCCGCCTCTGCCGCCGCCTCTGCGGCGGCGGACACCCCAGGCCAGACGCCCGATGCCAGCAAGCACAGCACCACGAGTGTGGGACGCAGGGGACGTGCCGGACCGGTTGTCTTCGCTCGAAAGGCGATCGTCATGATGTTCGTTTCCTGAGTGGCGTGCATGGGCGTGCCACTTGTTTCTGATCAGTAATTGATGGTTTCGCTGCGGTCGCCGCGAATGACTTCGACCTTGAGCCCGCCGCGGGACTCACCGGTGCGGGCCGTCGGAGTCCGCACGGCAGTGATGGCCGGCGCGCGCGAGGCGCCCGGCTTGCCGCCGGTCACGAAATCTGCCGTGGTGACGCCGGCCTGCGCGCGGTCCAAACCTTCGAGTTGCGGGCGGCGCGGTTCGCCGGCTTTGGGCGGAGGCGGCTGCAGGGCGGTGGGCAGCTCGGCAAAGAGCTTCGGATCGGGTTCCGACATGTCGGTGGGGTTGCGCAGCGCCAGCAGCAAGCGGCCGCTGTTTTCAGCCAGGGTCAGCCGGTTGATGTCGTCTACCGGCACGGCAAGCACGGCGGTCCGGGCCGCCTCGGCGCGCTGAGCCTGCTGCTGCGCGGTTCCGTTCTTGTCCATCTTGGAAGGCAAACCGTCGACGGAAGCGCTGCCATAGGCCAGCACACGCTTGCGCGACAGAAGCAGGCGCGCTTGACTGCGGTCGATATCCTTTTCTCTGCCGTCGGCCTTGAGCATCAGAAAGACATCGACGAAGTCGCCAGGTTGGACTTGGTTTCCCACACCCATGATCTCGTCGGCCTTGATGGCGAACGCGCGCTCGCCCGTAGCAACGCGCAGGGCCAAGCCAGAAACCAGTTGGCCTTCGAGAAGCGGGGAACCTTCACTCAGATCGATCACTGGTACGCGTCCTTCGAGTGACGCCGTTTCCTTAAAAGCTCCCGCGGGGTTGATGGTTAGGTTCTCAATGCGAAGCGCGTTAGCCGGGATCGCATGGCCGGCGGGTAGCGGCTTGGCCGCAACGACCACCGGGAAAGTCTGCGCTTGGGCAGCCTTGGCGGACGTGGTTGAGGAGGGGACGACTGCGACGGCCGGAGGGGGCTGACGGCTGAGCATCCATGCATAGCCGCCAAGCGCGATGGCCAGGAGCACGAGGATAGCGGCGATGATTTTGGTCAGATTGATCATTGGGCGGCGTGTCGAAGAAGGAGCATTCGAGAGCTATCGATGAACAGCTCGTGGTGACGGAGCGATTAGCTACCCTGTCGACCCCAAACCATCCACACCGCGGCGGCCAGCGCGAGATAGGCCGCATATGGAATGAAGCGCACTCGGGTGAGCGGCGGATTGGCTTTTGCAGTAGGCGAGGGCCCGAAAAGCATGAGAGAGAGCCGCGGTGAAACGGGCCAGCGCTGGAGCACAAGCCAAAGCCCAGCGTGCAAACCGGCGAAAACGCTGCCGATGATCCAAACAGGGAGCAATGCCCATAGCCCCACCCACAGTCCGAGAGCACCAGCGAATTTCACGTCACCCGCTCCCATGAGCCCGAGGGCATAAAAGAGGAGTAGTAACGCGAAGCCGACTCCTGCACCTAGCAAGGCGTTGGTCCAATCGTGTCCGAGCGGCCCTGTTCCCCAAGCTAGGGCTGCAAATGCCAAAGCGGCGCCTGCGAGCACAAGCCAATTGGGAACGCGACGTTGACGAAAATCGTAAACGGCAACAAGGAGAAGCCAGAGCAGGCAAGCGGACGTCAATGTCATTGTGTTGGCGCCGTCTCGGACCCTTGCACGACCTGCTTAAACGGCGGCTTTTAGCTTTGTTGAAATTCTTCCAAAAAGGCCCGACAAATCCGTACCAAGTGCAGTCAGGGCAACGGCAATTCCAATTGCTACCAAGCCCGCAATAAGCCCATATTCAATTGCAGTAGCACCTTCTTCATCGCGCAGAAAACGAGTAATAGAGCGAAGCATGATTTCCCCTTAAAAAGTGTTAACAAGAGAGGCTGGCCAAGTGGATGTTATACAGCGTAACTCCGTGTATCAACAACAGTAACCCGTGGGTTCGAGGCCTTCCTGTGGTAGGCCTTACGGTCTAAGCAGGAAGGCGGCCAGCCCTTTGCCGTCCCCAGGAAGTACCCCCGCTCGAGAGTGGGAGTAACAGTCCTGAGACACATTTTTCCCTCTGACACGGTGTGTGCGCATCCCATGAATGGGTGAACAACGTTACGTTCCTTGGGAACATTCAAACCGCCCTTGTTACGGGAACAAAGTCGTTACGCGTTACGTAGCACGGGGTTGTAACGGTAGATGTAACGCCCAAGATAGGTGTATCTCTTGTGCAAAAAGTCACACCTGTGGGGTACCTACCCCTCTGCCAAGAGGGTCTCAGCCGAGGATTTCTTCGTGGAAAAGCTTCCACTCGCTGCCTTGGCGCAGCCAGTATTGGCGCCGGGTGCGCCCGCTTTTCTCGCCTTCGAAGACTTCGCCGAACGTGGCGACCATGGTGTCGTCGCCATCGCGCCAATGCAGGAAGGACATGTCCTTGAACTGCACGCGTTTGCCCTGGGCATATTCCACTTCGTCGTGGAGCACCGAAAAGCCGTCGGTGTTTTTCTTGTTGCTGCTGCTGCTGCGCTGAAAGTCGGGCAAATAGAATTTCTTCAATTGCGCTTCATTTCCATTGGCCCTGGCATCTTTCCAGGCCGAAATTGCGCTGGTGAAGGTCTGGGCTTCCTTTTCGGCCTGCGGGCGCGGAATCCACTGCAGGCTGGGCGCGGTGACCACGGGGGTGGCGCCGATCTGCACCTTGCGCAGCAACTGCTTCAGGTCGGGGTTGGCCATGACGACGCAGCCGTCGCTGGCCAGCGGCGCGCGCGAGAACTGCTGGGGCGGGGTGCCATGCAGCCAGATGCCGCTGCCGGTCTTGCCGCGCCGCACGTCGTAGGGGTTGGGGTAGTTGATGGGCAGGGCACCAGCGCCATAGAAGTCGCGCAGCGACTTGGGGTCGAGGCTGCTGGTGACGTAGTAAACGCCCAACGGCGTCCGCGCATCGCCTTCGGTGGCCTTGCCGATGCCCGACTTGCCGACCGACACGTAGTAGTCGGCCACCAGCTGCAGGCCCTTGTCGGAGTTCTCGAGCAGGTAGAGCCGCGAGCGCGAGGCGTCGACTGCAATGGCGTAGCGGCTGCGGGTGGACAGTGCCAGGAACTGCGAAGGCACGGTGCCGGCCGGCGGCCGCTCGCGCAGGGCCTGCAGGCGCCGGCGGGACTCCTCGCGCAGGTCGGCCATGGCTGGGTCGCTGCGCAGCCGTCCGATGCCGGTGGCGTCGGAAAAGGCGTGCGCAGGCGGCACCTGGGTGGCGAGCAGGTCGGCATAGACGAGCTGCGCGAGCTGGAAGTTGGGATAGTCCCGCACCAGGTCACGGGCCTTGGCCAGCGCAGGGCGCGGCTGGCCGCGTCCGAACAGTTCGTAGACGGCGATCAGGCGGGCTTCGGCGCTGCTGGCCTGTTGCAAGGCTGCGGAAGATGAACCGGCTGCCGCCTTGCTGCGCGGGGCACCCTTGACTGCCGCGGCGGTTCTTGCGTCTGCCGCGGAAGCCTTTCTTGTTGCCCTGGCCTTGGCTTCCCTGGCGGCCGGGCGGGTGGCGGAAGCCTTGGCCTTGGCACCACTGGCTTTCGCGCTCGCGGGCTTGGTCGATGCGGCCGCGCCGGCAGATGCCAGCAGCAGGGCCGATGCCGCCATGAGCGCGGCAAGCATGTTCGCGCCGCGCCGCAGCGCAGGGTTCCGAAGCCGGCTGCGCCGGACGATGTCTGCCACTAGCCGCCGACGCTTTCCTTGCGGATGTGCCACTGGTTGCCGGCGCGTTGCAGCTCCAGCGTCTTGCGGCTCGAGATGTTGAGGTTGTCGGCGCGGTAGATCTGGCGGAACTTGGCGGTTGCGGCCTGCCCGTTGACGCTGATCACGAGGTTCTCGATGTTCACGCTGATGCTCGACTTGCCGACGATGCGCGCGCGGCGTTCTTCTTCCCAGCTCTTGCGGCTTTGTCCGCCGGGGTTGAAGTCGGGGCCGTAGGCGGCAAGGTAGCGGTCCATGTCCTGGCCGGCCCATGCGGCGGCCCATCCGCGCACGGCCGATTCGACTTCGGCCGTGGAGTTGGAAGAGGGCGCAGCAGCCGGTGCGGGTGCGGGCGCTGCCGGCACCGAAGCAGCCTCGGGTGCCTTGGCCACCACCGTGGGCGGCGGCGGTGGTGCTGCGGGCACTGGTGCGGCGGCGGGGGCCGCTGCTGCCTTGACGGGTGCAGGTGCTGGCGCAGGCGTGGGCGCCGGCGCGGCAGGCGCCTTGGCGACGGGCGCGGGTGCCGGAGCAGGTGCCGCCGCCTTCGCAGCCGGTGCCGCACGGGGCGTGGCCTCGGGCGCAGCCGCCGCGACGACGGCCGAGGGCTTGCCGCCAGCCGGCGCCGGCGTGAACAGGGTGCGGATCACCGCGAGCTTGGGCTGCACCGCGGTGTTGTTCTGGTCGAGCTGCAGCGCCTTGCTGTAGGCCTGGCTGGCCAGCCGCGCATACACGTCGCCGAGGTTCTCTTGCGCGGTGGCGTAGCTCGGGTTGGTGCGAATCGCGCTTTCGAGCGCGCCGCGTGCCTTGTCGAACTGGTTCTGGCTCGCGTAGATGACGGCGAGGTTGTTGTACGGCTCGGGCAGTTCGGGCGCGTCCTGCGTGAGCTGGGTGAAGGCGGCAATGGCCTCGGCGCGCTTGCCGGTGTCGAGCTGGATCACGCCCTTGAGGAAGCGCATCTGCGGGTCCCTGGGCTTGTCCTTCAGGAACGCATCAGCGCGGGTCATGGCCTCGTCGAGCTTGCCGGCCTGCATGAGCCGGTCGACTTCGTCGTGCTCAGCGGCGGCGAGCACGGGCAATGCGATGCCACAGGCGGCGGCCAGGAGCAGGGCACGCACGGTGGGAGAAAAGCTGAAGCGCGTGCGCGGCAGGGGGCTCTTGGGCATTGCGGACAAGACCTCGTGTGGGGGAAGGGATGATGCGGCAGGGATTGTAAGTGGGGGAGTAACCTTCGGACACAGTGCGGACACTCGAATTGACCGCTTCAAACCTGTGTGGCCGAGGGGCGCGCTACGTAACGCGCGCAGTAGCAAATACGTAACACGAGGCCACAAAACAGCCGTTCCAGCTGCATCTTCCAAGCCTCTGAAAAGCGGGGCCGGAACCGGTTCGCCAATGAAAACCGAAGTGCCTGCGTGCATCGAAGTACCGGGCGCCACGCCGGCCTCCCTGGCCGGGCATCGTTCATGCAATGTTCAAGCCAAAGATCAATCTCGGTACGCCTTGTGCGGCCGAAAGGAAGTGCGCGTGGCCAATCAGATATCCGTCGGCAGCCTTGGTGCTGGCATGCGCGGTGGCGCCCTCGTTGTCGAGGGCAGCCCGAGCGTGTCCGAACGCATGCGGCGCATCCTTGCCGCGGTGGCGCCGGGCTTGCAGCTGGCAGCCGCTTCGACGCAGGCCGAGGCCCGCTTCATGCTGGCCGCGCAGGCCTTCAGCTTCGTGCTCGTGGGCATGGACGGGCCGGATGGCGATGGCGCGGCATTGATCCGCCACGTGCGCACGGCCCATCCGCACATCGACGCCATCGCCATGTCGGAAGCCGACGATGACTGCCTGGTGGGCGCCGCCATTGCCGCGGGTGCGGTGGGCTATGTGCTGACCGAAGCCGACGATGCCGAACTCGCGTTCCTGCTGCGCTCCATCGAACGCGGCGGCGCGCCGGTGGATTCGCGCATTGCGCGCCGCATCCTCGGCCTGTTCGCTGCCTCCGCCCAGCCGAAGCCGATCGCCATCCAGCGCGTGCCCGAAAGCCCCGCACAGGGCAAGCCGCTGCTGTCGCCGCGCGAGCTGAAAGTGCTGCGCCTCATTGCCCAGGGCTGGAGCAACCAGCAGATCGCCGAGGCCGTGTCGCTTTCCGTCAACACCATCGAATTTCACGCGAAGAACATCTACCGCAAGCTGTCCGTCAAGTCGCGGACCCAGGCGGTGCACCAGGCCACGCAGCAGGGCCTTTTCAACTGATACGGATCGAGGCGAGGAGGCAGGCGCGGGGCGTGCCTGCAGCAGGGTCAACGGTTGCGCAATGCAGCATGATCCTGTAACGTTCTGTAAGTGCAACGTCAGCAACGTTGCCGGAATCTCTCCCACTCTTTCTGGAGCCATCGTGAAGGTCACCAAACGCCGCTTGCTCGAAAGCGGCGCAGCAGCAGTTGCCGCATCGCTTTTTGCACCCGCTTCGTGGGCCCAGCGCGCCGGCACCGCCGCTGTCGGCGGCGACGCCACCTGGCCGAGCAAGCCGGTTCGCATCCTCGTGGGGTTTCCCGCAGGCGCATCGCCCGACCTGGCGGCGCGTGCCATTGCCGAGCCGCTGTCGAAGATCCTGCGCCAGCCGGTGACGGTCGAGAACAAGCCCGGCGCCAGCGGCAACCTGGTGGCCGACCAGGTGGCCAAGGCGACCGACGACCACACCATCGGCGCGCTGATCAACGGCAATCTCACCATTGCCAGGCTGCTCAATCCCAAGCTGAGCTTCGACCCCGAGAAAGACTTTGCGCCGGTCGGCATGATCGGCACCGCGCCGCTGGTGCTGGTGGTGTCGGGCAACGCCCCGGGCAAGACGTCGGCCGAACAGCTGCTATGGGTGCGCAACCTCGGCAGCGGCGGCAAGTACGGCACGCCGGGGGTGGGCACGGTGGGCCACCTGGGCATGGAACTCATCAAGAGCCGCGCCGCCATCACCGCGCAGCACAAGCCCTATACGGGCAACCCGCAGGTCATTGCGGGCCTGCTGGCGGGCGAGATCCAGCTGGCCCTGCTGCCGCCCGGGCTCGCCCTGCCGCACGTCAAGTCGGGAAAGATCAAGGCCATTGGTGTGACTTCGCCCGAGCGCAGTCCGCTGGCGGGCGAGCTGCCGACCATCCGCGACGCCGACGTGCGCGGCGCCGACCTGGAAATCTGGACCGCGCTGGCCGCGCCCGCGAGCATGAAGCCCGCGGCCATCGCCAGGCTCAACGCCGCGCTGGTCGAAGTCATCAGCTCGCCCGACGTGAGCCAGGCGCTGCTGAAGACCGGCTGGCAGGCCCAGCCCGGCTCGCCCGACGCGCTGGCCAAGCGCATGCGTGCCGACACCACGCGCCTGGGCGGCGTGATCATCATGAAGGGCATCCACTCGGAGGGCTGATGCCCTCCGGGTTCCGCACCGGGCGCGTCGTCAGGTCTTCGGCGTGCCGCGCTTGAACAGCGGCTGCTCGAAGCGGATCGTGACGATCTCGGTGTCGTCCGGCTTGCCGGGCACGCGGCCGTCCTCGGTCGGGAAGTTGGTGTCGATGGCGACGGCGAGCGTGTAGTCGTCGACCACCTCGACGCTCTCGACGGAGTCGAAGGGCATGCTGAACTTGCCGTTCGCGACGTTGGCCAGCGGACCGCCGATGTCGGCGGGGTCGGAGATGTTCAGCAGGTCGACCAGCAGCGTCTTCTTGAGCACGCCGTCGGCGTCCTTCACGTCCAGATCCACCATGTAGAGGCGCTTGACCACGGCTTTCGAGCCGTAGAGGCTGTCGCGCTCGATCAGCACGAACCTGTTGCCGCCGATGTTGGTCATGTCGCCGATGACGATCTGGTTGTCCTTGGCAGGCCCGTCCTTTCTGTAGACCGGGTTCTTGCCGGTGTAGAGCATCGAGGCGGGATCGAACTCGAAGAAGTTCAGGTAGCGCTCATCGTCGGCCACCGGACGCAGCGAAGCCAGCGAAGGCGCTGCCTCGGGCACCGCGTAGAGGCGGGTCTTGTCGCCGTTGAAGGCCAGGCTCTCGAAGCCGCGGCTCGAAAGCGATGTCGCGGTGGCGCCTTCGTTCATCACCAGCGGGTTGGACGGACTGCGCAGGAAAGGATGCGGCACCGGGTCGCCCATCAGCGTGCCGTCCTTGTCGAAGTGCAGGATGTAGGGGCCGAACTCCTCGCCCACGAAATACGTGCCGTCGTTCGCGCGGGCGATCGACTCGACGTCGAGATCGAAGCCCGTCAGCAGGCGCCCGCTGACGATGCGCGAGTCCACCGGCTTGCCGCTGTCGACGAGGTTGTTGCCCGAGACCGTCTGGTAGTTGGCGAAGTCGGCGGTGATCTTCAGGTCCACGCCCTTGCCGTCCCTCAGGAAGCCCTTGGCGTCGTTGAAGGCGACATGGCTGTTGGCCTTCACGGTGCCGGGAACGGTCGTGCCGTTGGACGCGGTGCGCAAGTCGATGCTGACGTTGTAGAAGCCGACCACGAAGTCGCCGGAGTTGCTCTTGCTGCCGTAGCCGTTGTCGGGCATGGCGGTCCAGGTGCCGTCATCGTTCTTCAGCAGCGCCGAGAAGCCGGGCAGCGGCTGGCCGTCGACGAAGGGCGGCGTCACGCCGAGCGCGGCAGTGATGAACTGGCCCGTGGTCGGGCCGGGCCAGCGGAATGTATCGGCCAGGGAGGCCCAACCGGTCAGCTTGTGAGGCAATCCCGCGCTGTTGTCCTGCGGTGGCTGGGGCGCAGGTGCGGGCGCAGGCGCTGGTGCCGGAGCAGGTGCACCCACCAACGGCGGAAAGGCGATGCCGCCTCCACTGCCGCCGCCGCACGCGGCAAGGGCAGCAGAAGAAACGACCGCCAGCATCAGGTGGCGCGGCAGGCTCGACGAGGCGAAGCGAATAGACATGAACGGACCCTCCCATGGTTCTTGGTGCGCAGCGCAATCTAAGAAACCGATGTGACGTGTCCATGAATACCCATCCGGATCAGAGCAAGCGTGAAATCCGGTCTGCCGCTTCGCGCAGCGCCGGCAGGATCGTCTCCTGCATCACCTTGGCGCTGGTGCGGTTGGCCTGCCCGCTGATGTTCAGCGCGGCCACCATGCGGCCCTGCCGGTTGACGATGGGCGCGGCCACGGAGATCAGGCCTTCCTCGAGCTCCTGGTTCACCAGGCACCACTGCTGCCTCCGCGCCTGCGCCACCTTGGCCATGAGCGCGTCCACGTCGGTCACCGTGTGCTTGGTGAGCGCCTGGCGGTCGGAGGCCTCTAGCCGCGCGCGCACCTCTTCGTCGTCCAGGTCGGCCAGCAGCAGCCGGCCGAGCGAGGTGCAGTAGGCCGGCAGGCGCGAGCCCACGCCGAGGCTGATGTGCATGATCTTCTTGGTCGGAACGCGCATCACGTAGACGATGTCGGTGGCATCCAGCACCGCGGCCGAGCAGGACTCCTGCACCTGCTGCACCAGCGCTTCCATCACCGGCTCGGCGCGGTTCCAGATCGGCATCGAGGAAAGATACGCAAAGCCCAGGTCGAGGATGCGCGGCGTGAGCGTGAAAAGCTTGCCGTCGCTCACCACGTAGCCCAGCGTCTGCAGCGTGAGCAGGATGCGCCGCGCGCCTGCCCGCGTGAGGCCGCTGGCGGCCGCCACCTCGCTGAGCGTCTGGCGCGGCGCGCTTTCGCTGAACGAGCGGATCACCTGAAGCCCGCGCGCGAACGACTGCACGTAGCTGTCGCCGGGGGCGGGAGTCTCTGTTTGCGGGGTATGGGTTGCCATGTGGAACGATCCTCTTTAGAATTCATTATACGAACAAATGTTCTTTATACGAACAAATCGGCGATTCACGGAATATGGAATCGGCCCGGTCTGCTCGGATGGTTGGGGCAGGTCGTTCGCACGGTTCGATTTCTCTTTCTTTCCTCACTCCCGGAGACAGGCTTCATGATCAACAAGATCGCGCGCTCGGTCGCCGATGCCCTGGCAGGCATCCCAGACGGCGCCACGGTTCTCATCGGCGGTTTCGGCACCGCCGGCATTCCCGGCGAACTCATCGACGGTCTCGTCGAGCAGGGCGCCAGGGACCTCACCGTCGTCAACAACAATGCCGGCAACGGCGAAACCGGCCTGGCCGCGCTGCTCAAGGCCGGCCGCGTGCGCAAGATCATCTGCAGCTTTCCGCGCCAGGCCGACAGCCAGGTGTTCGACGGGCTCTACCGCAGCGGCAAGATCGAACTCGAACTGGTGCCCCAGGGCAACCTGGCCGAGCGCATCCGCGCCGCGGGTGCGGGCATCGGCGCCTTCTTCTGCCCCACGGGCTACGGCACGCAGCTCGCGGGCAACCGCGAAACCCGCGAGATCGACGGCAAGCAGTACGTGCTCGAGTACCCCATCCATGGCGACGTGGCGCTCATCAAGGCCGAGCGCGGCGACCGCTGGGGCAACCTGGTCTACCGCAAGGCCGCGCGCAACTTCGGCCCGGTGATGGCCATGGCCGCAAAGAAGACCATTGCCACCGTGCACGACATCGCCGAGCTCGGCACCCTCGACCCCGAGACCGTCGTGACCCCGGGCATCTTCGTGCACCAGGTGGTGCGCATCGAACGCGTGGCCACCCAGGCCGGCGGTTTCAAGAAGGCAGCATGACCATGACAACCTACCAACGTCGCACCAAGGACCAGCTCGCAGCCCGCGTGGCGCAGGACATCTTCGACGGCGCCGTCGTCAACCTCGGCATCGGCCAGCCCACGCTGGTGGCCAACCACCTGCCCAAGGGCCGCGAGGTCATCCTGCAGAGCGAGAACGGCATCCTCGGCATGGGCCCCGCGCCCGAGGCCGGCCAAGAAGACTACGACCTCATCAACGCCGGCAAGCAGCCCGTCACGCTGCTGCCGGGCGGCTCGTTCTTCCACCATGCCGACAGCTTCGCGATGATGCGCGGCGGCCACCTCGACATCTGCGTGCTCGGCGCGTTCCAGGTGTCGGCCACGGGCGACCTGGCCAACTGGCACACCGGCGAGAAAGACGCGATTCCCGCGGTCGGCGGCGCCATGGACCTGGCCATCGGCGCCAAGCAGACCTGGGTCATGATGGACCTGCTCACCAAGCAGGGCGCGAGCAAGCTGGTGAAGGAATGCAGCTATCCGCTGACCGGCATCGCCTGCGTCAAGCGCGTGTACTCCGACCTGGCCACGCTCGAATGCACGCCCGAGGGCCTGAAGCTCGTCGACCTGGTCGAGGGCCTCAGCCGCGAAGAGCTCGAAAAGCTGGTCGGCCTGCCGATCGCTGCCTGACCCCATTCAAGTAAGTAATCAGAGAGAGACAGCTCACATGACCACCCAAGCCTTCATCTGCGACGCCGTTCGCACCCCCTTCGGCCGCTACGGCGGTTCGCTCAGCGGCGTGCGCGCCGACGACCTGGGCGCCGTGCCGCTCAAGGCGCTGATGGAACGCAACAAGAACGTCGACTGGCAGGCCGTGAGCGACGTGCTCTACGGCTGCGCCAACCAGGCCGGCGAAGACAACCGCAACGTCGCGCGCATGTCGGCGCTGCTCGCGGGCCTGCCGCTAGAAATCGGCGGAGGCACCATCAACCGCCTGTGCGGCTCGGGTCTCGATGCCGTGGGCACCGCGGCGCGTGCCATCCGCGCGGGCGAGGCCGGCCTCATGATTGCCGGCGGCGTCGAGAGCATGAGCCGCGCGCCCTTCGTCATGCCCAAGGCCGAGAGCGCCTTCAGCCGCAACAACGCGGTGTACGACACCACCATCGGCTGGCGCTTCGTCAACAAGCTCATGAAGGCGCAGTACGGCGTCGACTCCATGCCCGAGACGGCCGAGAACGTGGCCACCGACTACAAGATCGAGCGCGAGGCGCAGGACCTGATGGCGCTCAACTCGCAGCTGCGCGCCGTGGCCTCGCAGAAGTCCGGCTTCTTCGACGCCGAGATCGTGCCCGTGACCGTGCCGCAGAAAAAGGGCGACGCCATCATCGTCAACAAGGACGAGCATCCGCGCGAAACCAGCCTCGAATCGCTGGCCAGGCTCAAGGGCGTGGTGCGCCCCGACGGCACCGTGACCGCCGGCAACGCCAGCGGCGTGAACGACGGCGCCTGCGCGCTGCTCCTGGCCGACGAAGCCAGCGCCGCCAGGCATGGCTTGATGCCGCGCGCCCGCGTGGTCGGCATGGCCACCGCCGGCGTCGCGCCGCGCGTGATGGGCATCGGCCCGGCGCCCGCCACGCAGAAGGTGCTGGCGCTCACCGGCCTCACGCTCGACCAGCTCGACGTGATCGAACTCAACGAAGCCTTCGCGGCGCAGGGCCTTGCCGTGCTGCGCCTGCTGGGCCTGCAGGACAACGACCCGCGCGTCAACATCAACGGCGGCGCCATCGCGCTCGGCCACCCGCTGGGCGCCAGCGGCGCACGCCTGGCCACCACCGCGGTCAACCAGCTGCACAAGGGCGGCGGCCGCTATGCGCTGTGCACGATGTGCATCGGCGTGGGGCAGGGCATTGCCGTGATCCTGGAACGCGTCTGATGGACCGCGCCCGACGCGGCCTGCTGCTGGGGCTGCTGGCGGCGGCAGGGCTGCCGGCGCACGCGCAGAACGACGCCCGGCCGATCCGCATCGTCGTGCCCTTTGCGGCCGGCGGCGGCAACGACGTGTTCGCGCGCCAGATGGCCAAGGGCCTGGGCGAGCTGCGCAGGCAGGGCGTCATCGTCGACAACAAGCCCGGCGCGGGCGGCAACCTCGGCACCGAGCAGGTGGTGCGCAGCACGCCCGACGGCAGCACGCTGCTGCTGGGCCACACGGGCACCGTGTCGATCAACCCGGCGCTCTACAAGGGCCTGAAGTTCGACGCGCGCAAGGACCTGCTGCCCGTGGCCATGTTCGCTTCGTCCGCGCTGGTGCTCGTGGTGCCCGCCGCATCGAAGATCCGCACCGTGGCCGATCTCGTCGCCGAGGCCAGGGCGCGGCCGGGCCTGCTCGACTACGCATCGAGCGGCAGCGGCACCGGTGGCCACCTGACCGGCGAACTCTTCGCGCAGCGCACCGGCACCCGGATCAATCACATCCCCTACAAGGGCACCAACCCCGGCCTTACCGACCTGGCGGGCGGGCAGGTGCAGATGATGTTCAGCGTCGTTCCGCCTGCGCTCGCGCTGGTCAAGGGCGGCCGGCTGCGCGCCATTGCGGTCACCGGCGCAAAGCGCCTGCCTTCGCTGCCCGACGTGCCCACCGTGGCCGAGTCGGGCCTGCGCGAACTCGCGGGCTTCGAGAGCACGCTGACCTACGGCATCCTCGCCCCGCGCGGCACGCCGGATGCCTTCGTGAAGGAGCTTTCGGCGCAGATGCTCCAAGTGGCGGGCAGTCCTGAATTCCAGTCGCGCCTCGACGTGGAAGGCGCCGTGCCGCTGCTCGGCGGCCCGGCCGAATACGCTGCCCTCATCGCGAAGGAAAGTGCGCTGTGGGCGGGCATCGTCAAGGCTTCCGGCGCCACCGTCGAGTGAGCACGTGGCCTCCAGCCCTCAACTAAAGTCGAGGGCTAGAGGCCCCATGAAATCCAAGCCAGCAGAACCACCGCACGATTTTCCCGCCACGTTGTCCGTGGGCGAAGTCGCGCAGCGCAGCGGGGTGCCGGTGTCCACCCTTCATTTCTACGAATCCAAGGGGCTCATCGCGAGCCACCGGGCGCCCAGCAACCACCGCCGCTATGGGCGCGACGTGCTCCGGCGCGTGGCGTTCATCCGCGTCGCGCAGCGGGTGGGCATTGCGCTGGCCGACATCGCCGAGGCCCTGGCCACGCTGCCCACCTCGGCCGCGCCCAGCCGCGCGGACTGGGCGCGGCTTTCCGCCGGCTGGCGCGCGGAGCTGGACGAACGCATGGCCCAGCTCAAGAAGCTGCGCGACACGCTGGACGACTGCATCGGCTGCGGCTGCCTGTCGATCGACCGCTGCCGGCTGCGAAATCCGGCCGACAAGCTGTCGTCGGAAGGGCCCGGCGCCCGCCGCCTGGTGATCAGGCGCGCGGAGGACTGAGGGCCCGTTCTTCTTCGCGGATGGGGAGCAGCGACATCAGTTCGTTTGTCTCCGCTGCAGACATCGCAAGCACCAGCCGTTCGAACTCGGCGCGGTAGCAAGGCAGCATCAGTGCCGCCGTCAGCGCATGGATGCCGTCGCTCTGCGCAAGGTGCGCATGGCAGGCCGAAATGCTTCGATGGATCTGGAGCGCCTGCGCGACGCGGGCGGAGGGTTGCGGGTCATGGTTCATGCCGCGCAATGTGCAGCCTCAACCTAACTTGAGGTCAAGCGGAATGCAGAAGAAGCCCAGGTTCGCGGTCAGTCCATGGCTTCGACGGCCGAAGCGAGCACATAGCCTTCGCTGCGCACGGTCTTGATGTAGCGGGGCTCGCGGGCATCGTCGCGCAGGCGCTGGCGCAGCCGGCTCACGAGCAGGTCGATGGAGCGCTCGAAGAGCTCGGCCTCGCGGCCCTGGGTGAGGCTCAGCAGCTGGTCGCGGCTCAGCACCTTCTGCGGATGGTCGAGGAACACGCGCAGCAGCCGGTATTCGGCGCCGCTCAGCGCCACCATTACGCCGCTGTCGTCGATCAGGTGGCGCGCCACCGTGTCGACCTGCCATTCGCCGAAGGCCAGTTTCTGGGAGGGTTCGACCGCGCCCATGTTCGGCGGCAGCATGCGCGTGCGCCGCATCACGGCGCGCAGGCGCGCGAGCAGCTCGCGTGCGGAAAAAGGCTTGGCCAGGTAGTCGTCGGCGCCCATCTCCAGGCCCAGGATGCGGTCGGCCTCCTCGCTGCGCGCGGTCAGCATCAGGATGGGCGTGGCCTTGTACTTGCCGGTGCGCAGGTCGCGGCAGAGCGTGAGCCCGTCTTCGCCGGGCAGCATCAGGTCGAGGATGATCAGGTCGAACGGGCCCGACTCTTCGAGCGCGGCGCGCATGTGGCGGCCGGTGGGCACCGCGACCACGCGCAAGCCGTTCTTCACCAGGTAGGTGGTGAGCAGTTCGCGGATTTCCCGGTCGTCGTCGACGATGAGGATGTGGTCGGAGGTCTTTGGCGTCATGGCAGTGAGCAGGAAGGGTGGGTGCGGGAAGCGCCCCGCAGCCGCAATGTAGCCTCCCGCCCGCTCTGGGCCGGGGGTTTTGTATTCGCAAGTATCTGGCGCGGCGGGCGCCGTACACAGCCATACGCAATCTGCGCGGGCAGGGGGAAGGCGGCCCAACAATCCCTGCGTTCCCGAACCAACCCTTCCCAAGGAAATCACCATGACCCGCATCGAAAAAGTTCTCTACACCGGCAAGACCCGCACCTCTTCGGGGGGCCGCGACGGCGAGGCGCGCAGCTCCGACGGCCGCCTGGACATCAAGCTCTCGTCGCCCGGCAGCGCCGGCAGCGGCACCAACCCGGAGCAGCTGTTCGCGGCCGGCTGGTCGGCCTGCTTCATCGGCGCCATGGGCAAGGCGGCAGGCAAGATGAAGGTCGCATTGCCGCCCGACCTGGCCGTCGATGCCGAAGTCGACCTGGGCACGGCGGGCGGCGAGTACTTCCTGCAGGCGCGCCTGAACGTGAGCCTGCCGGGCCTGGACCGCGAAGTGGCGCAGGCGCTGACGGACGCGGCGCACCAGACCTGCCCCTATTCGAAGGCCACACGCGGCAATATCGACGTTTCCATCCACCTGGTGTGAGCCAGCGGCGGCGTGCAGAGCCACGCCGCATGAACAAGAAGGTGTCCATGTCCACTTCCGCGAATCCTCCCGCGAACCCGGCCGGCGCTGTGCGCGGCTGGCACCGGCTGCTGCCCGGCTCGCTGTTCTACCGCGTGACGCTGATCATCGTGGTGGGTCTCGCGATCGCGCAGCTGCTCACCTTCGCGGCGATCCGCTACGAGCGGAACATGGCGCTGCGCGAGCTGATGATGATCGGCATCGAGCGCGACATCGCGAGCTCGGTCGCCATCCTCGACCGCCTGCCCGCGGCGGAGCGTGCCGGCTGGCTCGACCGGCTGGAGCGGCGCAACTACCGCTTCGTGCTGGGCGGCAGCGCGGAGGGCACCGAGCCCGGCTCGCTGCAGTCGCGGCAGTTTGCCGCGGCCATCGTCGACGCAATGCGTCCGTTCCAGGTCGTCAAGGTCGGCGAGGTGGCCTGGCCGCCCGAGGGCCTGCAGATCCAGGTGCGCCTGGGTGACGGGTCTTCCGTGGTCGTTCATGCAATGCGCGTGGGCATGCCGGTGTCGGGCTGGGTGATGTGGCTGCTCGTGCTCCAGCTGCTGGTGCTGGCCGTGTGTGCCTGGTATGCGGTGCGCCTCGTGACGCGGCCGCTCGCGCAGCTTTCCGAGGCGGCCGACCGGCTCGGCCCCGACCTGAAGGGCCGCACGCTCGCGGAAGAGGGCCCCACCGAAGTGGCGCATGCGGCGCGCGCCTTCAACGCCATGCAGCAGCGCATTGCGGGCTACATGTCCGAGCGCGTCGAGATCCTCGCGGCCATCTCGCACGACCTGCAGACGCCCATCACGCGGATGCGGCTGCGCACCGACCTGATGGACGACGAGCACGACCGCGAGAAATTCCGCCAGGACCTCGACGCCATGCACTCGCTGGTGCGCGAAGGCGTGACCTATGCGCGCACGCTCCACGGTGCCGCGGAGCCGCCGCTGCGCATCGATGCCGACGCGCTGCTCGAGAGCATGGTGGCCGACTACGAAGACGTGGGCCAGCAGGTGCGGCTCGAAGGCAAGGCCGGCGCGCCGATTGTGAGCCGCCCCCATGCGCTGCGCCGCATCCTGATGAACCTGATCGACAACGCGCTCAAGTTCGGCAGCGAGGTGCGCCTGCGCGTGCATGCCGAAGAAGACGGCCGGCTGGTGCTGAGCGTGCTCGACAACGGCCCCGGCATTCCGCCGGACGAGCTCGATGCCGTGCTCAAGCCCTTCTACCGCGTCGAGAGTTCGCGCAACCGCAGCACCGGCGGCACCGGGCTGGGCCTGGCCATTGCGCACCAGCTGGCCATGGCCATGGGCGCCGAGCTCACGCTGAAGAACCGTCCCGAAGGCGGGCTCGAGGCCCGGCTCGCGCTGGCCGCCGCGCCCGCCCGCACCACCCTCCAAGACTGATTCGCCACCGACAACCCCACATCATGCTCATCCTCCTCATTGCCTACCTGGGCGGGGTGCTCACCATCCTGAGCCCCTGCATCCTGCCGGTGTTGCCCTTCGTGTTTGCGCGCGCCGACCGTCCATTCCGCTCGCATGGCCTGCCGATGCTGCTGGGCATGGCGCTGGCCTTTGCCGCCGTCGCCACGCTGGCGGCAGTGGGCGGCGGCTGGATCGTCACGCTCAACGAATATGGGCGCCACGCCGCCATCGCCCTGCTCGCGCTGTTCGGCCTGAGCCTGCTGTTCCCCAGTGTGGCCGACCGCCTGAGCCGGCCGCTGGTGGCGCTGGGCATCCGCATGTCCGAGCCGCGCGGCAGCGATGGCGCGGCGTCGGCATCCGGGTTCTCTCCGCTGCTGCTGGGCGTGGGCACGGGCCTGCTCTGGGCGCCGTGCGCGGGGCCGATCCTCGGCCTGATCCTGACGGGCGCGGCGCTCAATGGCGCGAGCGTCGGCACCTCGCTGCTGCTGCTGGCCTATGCGGCCGGCGCGTGCACCTCGCTCGCGGCCGCGCTGCTGTTCGGCGGGCGGCTGTTCTTCGTCATGAAGCGTTCGCTGCATACCGGCGAATGGGTGCGGCGTGCCGCCGGCGCGGCCGTGCTGGTGGGTGTGGGCGCCATTGCGCTGGGGCTGGACACCGGCTTGCTCGCCCGCCTGTCGGTGGGCACCACCTCGGCGCTGGAGCAGGCGCTGGTGGACAGGATCAGGCCAGGCAAGCCGCAGCCGGAACCGGTCGCGCTGCGCGAAGACGCGGGCCTCGTGCGCGTGTCGGACAACCGCGCGGCCCCGCCGCCCGCGCGCGAACTCAGGGTCGAAGGCCGCTTTCCCTCCTTGGCCGGCGCCACCGAATGGATCAACTCCGCACCGCTCGCGCCCGAGGCCCTGCGCGGCAAGGTGGTGCTGGTCGACTTCTGGACCTACTCGTGCATCAACTGCCTGCGCACGCTGCCCTACCTTCGTGCATGGGCCGAGAAGTACAAGGACGCGGGGCTGGTGGTCATCGGCGTGCATTCGCCGGAGTTCGCGTTCGAGAAGAAGCCGGCCAACGTGCGCAAGGCGGTCAAGGACCTGGACATCGGCTTTCCGGTCGCGCTGGACAACGACTTTGCGATCTGGCGCGGCTTCGACAACCAGGCCTGGCCCGCGTTCTACTTCATCGATGTCGAGGGCCGCATCCGCCACCACCAGTTCGGCGAGAACCGCTACGACAAGGCCGAGCAGGTCATCCAGCAGCTGCTGGCCGAGGCGGGGCAGACCCGCATCGCCGCGGGGCTGGTGGCGCCGCTCGGGCAGGGCACCCAGGCCGCGCCCGGCGCCGAGCCGCCGCTGTCCGGCGAAACCTACCTGGGCCACGAGCGCGCGCACGGCTTTGCCTCGCCCGGCGGCATCGCGCGGGACCGCGCGAAGGCCTACCAGCCCGCGGCCTCGGCGCTGCGCACCAACCAGTGGTCGCTGGCCGGCGACTGGACGGTGGAGGCCGAGCGCGCCGTGCTGAATAGCGCCAACGGCCGCATCGCCTATCGCTTCCAGGCACGCGACCTGCACCTGGTGCTGGGTCCGGCGGCCAATGGCAAGCCGGTGCGCTTCAGAGTGCTGGTGGATGGAAAGCCGCCGCTTGCGGACCACGGCTTCGACACCGATGCCCAGGGCCACGGCGTGATCGATGCGCAGAAGCTGTATCAGTTGGTGCGGCAGACGGCGGGCGGCAGGGAGCGGTTGTTCGAGATCGAGTTTCTCGACGCGGGCGCGCAGGCCTACGCGTTCACTTTCGGTTGAGCGCTGACGCGGCTCGGGCGGGGAGCGAGCGGCCGAGCCTGCCTGTCAGGCGGCCCAGGCGCTCAGCGAAAGCCGCCGCAGCATGTCGGTCTGGCGCGATTCCTCGGCATCCCGCAGGCTCTTGGCCGCGCGGGCCGCCACGTAGCTGACGTACAGCGTCTCGATGGCCTTGGCCCAGTCGTGCATCTTCTGGGACACCGCGCTGGCCGAGGTGGCCGAGGCATCCTCGGCCGGACAGGCAGGCACCTCGAAACCGGCTTTGCTGAGGATGGTGGCTTTCTGAAAAATGGTGAGCATGGGGCGGGCCTCCGGGCCTTTGGATATGGGCATCAGGTTAACGTTGGCGCAAGAGGCGTGCCATCCGCTGCATGACGTATGTGTCTGTCGGTAAATGGCTCTCTCCGCGTGCCGTCGGCCGCTGTTTTCTAGGCCTTAAGCCTTAGGCCGGCGTCGATTCGGCGTGCTGCCAGACCAGCGTGGCGGCTGCCAGGTCTTCGAGCGCGCTGCCCACGGCCTTGAAGATGGTGCGCTCTTCGCTGCCCGTACGGCCCGCGCGTTCGCCCCGGCAAAGTGCGGCCAGCGTGCCTTGCACCGCATCGGCGCGCAGCGTGCCGGCCGCGATGGCGTCGAGCAGTTCACCGGCCTTCTGCAGCGCCTCGGCGGTGTCGACGAAGGTGCGCGCGCCCTCGAAGCAGCGCACATCGGCCTCGCGCATGGCGGGCGTGAAGCTGCCGATCAGGTCCAGGTGCGAGCCCGGCGCCAGCCATTCGCCGCGTACCAGCGGCGCGGTGGCCAGCGTGGCGCAGCTCACGATGTCGGCCTGGCGCACGGCCGCTTCGAGGTCCGTGGCGGCTTGCGCGTTGAACCCTTCGGCGCGCCATTGCGCGGCCAGGGCCTGGGCGCCTTCGGGCCGGTGGTTCCACACGAGCACCTCGTCGACGGGCCGCACGTTCGCATGCGCGGCGGGCAGCAGCCGCGCGACGCGGCCGGTGCCCAGCACCAGCAGGCGGCGTGCATCGGTGCGCGCCAGGAACGAGGCACCCAGCGCCGATGCGGCGGCCGTGCGGCGCGCGGTGAGCTCGTTGCCGTCCATCATCGCCAGCGGCACGCCGGTGCGCGCGTCGTACAGCACATAGGTCGCATGCAGGCCGGGCAGGCCGCGCGCGCTGTTGCCCGGAAAGACGTTGATGGTCTTGATGCCCAGAAAGCCCGCGTCGCTCCACGCCGGCATGATGAGCACGGTGCCCTTGCTGTCGGCGCCGGCGGTCTCGATGGGGTGTACATGGCGCGGCGGCACGTGCGCCTCGGCCGCGAAGGCTGCGCGCAGCGCGGGCACGAGCCGCGCAAAGTCCAGCGGCTCGCGGGTGGCGGTTTCGTCGAAATGCTTCATGGCTGGCGTGGACGCAGCGAGGCGTCGAAGAATTCCACCAGCGCCTGCTGCCAGGTGGCGCCGAAGCGCTCGGTCATCGGCTCGAGGTGGCCGGCGCCGGGCACCTCGAGCAGGCGCTTGGGCTCGCGCGCGGCTTCCAGCAGGCGCCGCGAATGGGAATGCGGAATGATCCGGTCGGCCGTGCCGTGGATCAGCAGCAGCGGAATGGGTGCAAGGGCCGCGACGTATTTCGATGCGGCGTAGTCGTCGCCCACCAGCAGTCCGGCACCCGGGAGCTTCTCGTTCGCAATCGAGGAATACGAATAGAAGGTCGATTCGATGGCCGCCGCCTTCACGCCGGCCCGGTTGCCCGAGCCCAGTACCGCAATCGCGTTGGCGCCGCCCAGGCTCTGGCCGAAGACGAGGAGGCGCCCGGGGTCGACATCGCCGCGCGAGCGCACGTGGTCGAGCGCGGCGCTGGAATCCTCGAACACGCCCTTGGGCTCCGGCTTGCCGGCCGATTCGCCGTAGCCGCGGTAGTCGAACACGAACACGTTGAAGTCCTGCTTCGGCAGCCAGGCCACGAAGCGCCAGTGCGCGCTCATGTTCTGGGCGTTGCCGTGGAAGTGGACCACCGTGCCCCTGGCCTCCTTCGGGTTGCTGCGGCCCGCGGCAGGAAGAAACCAGCCGGCCAGGCGCGTCCCGTCGGCGCTGGCGAACTGCACCGCCTCGTAGCGCAGCCCGAGCGCGTCGGGCGTTTCGTAGCGCACGCGGTCGGGGTAATAGAACATCGACTGGACGCAGCCGGTGAGGAAGGCGGGCAGGGCGGCGAACAAGGCCAGCTTCCAGCTCATGGGGAGTGCTTGCTTTCCGTGGTGCCCGGCCGCGCGGAGCGTCTTGCGGACCGGCCGCTCAGGCCAGCTGCTGCTGGAATGCAAGGTGGTAGCCGTTGCAGTCCACCACTGCGAACTCGCTGGAGCCATAAGGCATCTGCTGCAGCGGCCACGCAATGGAGGCCTTGTCCTTGACGGCGGCGTAATAGGCCGCCGCATCCGGCACGGCGAAATAGAAGGTGCCGGAGCAGGCGGGCGGGCTCTGCCAGAGGTCCTGCTGCGTGAAGATGAGTTTGCCGCCCTGCTTCTCGACCGTCAGGGTGCCCTCCGCCGAATGCGCAGCCGCGAAGCCGAGGACATCGGCGTAGAAGCGCTGGGTCTGGGCCAGATCGTTGCAGCGCAGGAGCAGTGTCAGCGACATGGGTTTCCTTCTTTCCTTGGTTGGAATGTGGCAGTCCCGGCGCAGGATAGCTCAGCCCGCCGCAATGCGGCTCCATTCGAGCCCGTGCTTGGCCAGGTACTTGCGCAGCCGGTCGGCATCGTTCACCACGCTGCGCTGCGCGCGCGAGGCCTGGAAGAGCTGCCGCCCCGCATCCGACAGGCTGCGCGAGTCGCGGCACACGCGCACCACCGCTTCGAGCTGCAGCCGGTCGAACAGGTCGAGCGCGGCCGCGCGGTCATCGCCGAGCAGGCTGCCGAGGTCGACGTCGGCAGCGCCTGCGCTTCGCCTTGCCGGGCCCTCGCGGTTCCAGAGCCAGCGCAGCCGCTCGATCTCCGCCTCGACCAGCGCCACCGGAATGCGCCCGCCGTCCGCCAGCGTGGCCAGCCGCGTCACGCTGGCCGAGAGGTCGCGGAAGTTGCCGCACCACAGCGCCTCGCCGCTCTGCGCGAAGCGCAGGTAGGCTGCGCGCGCCTCGGCGTTGAAGCGCACCACGCGGTGGTTCTCGGCCGCATGGATGGCCAGCAGGTGGTCGATGTTGGGCTCGATGTCCTCGGGCCGCTGTGCGAGGCCGGGCAGGTTGTAGGTCCAGAGGTTGATGCGCGCGAACAGGTCTTCGCGGAAACGCCCCTCGGCCACGTCGCTGCGCAGGTCGCGGTTGGTGCCGGCGATCAGCTGGAAGTCGCTCTCCACTTCCTTGTCGGCGCCCACCGGGAAGAAGCGCTTCTCCTCGATGGCCTTGAGCAGCATCGCCTGCTCGTCGAGCCCGAGTTCGCCGATCTCGTCGAGGAACAGCGCGCCCTGGTTCGCCGTGCGCAGCAGTCCGGCCCGGTCGCTCGCCGCGCCGGTGAAGGAGCCCTTCCTGTGGCCGAACAGGGTGGAGGCTGCACCGTCGCCGCGCAGCGTGGCGCAATTCACTTCGACGAAGGGCCCGCTCATCTGGTGGCGCGCCTGCTTCAGCTCGAACATGCGCCGCGCGAGGAAGGACTTGCCCGCGCCCGTCGGCCCCACCAGCAGGATCGGCGCGCGCGAACGCACGGCCACGCGCTCGATCTCGTCGATCAGCGCGTTGAAGCGCGCGTTGCGCGTGGCGATGCCGCTCTTCAGGAAGGCGACCGCGTCGCGCTGCTCCGCATCGAAGCGCCGCGCGATCACGTCGTAGCGCGACAGGTCCAGGTCGATCAGCGTGCACTTGCCGGCCTCGCCTTCGCGCTGCTTCCTTGGCGGCGAGGTCTGCGCGAGCACGCCCGGCACCACGCGCGATTCCGACAGCAGGAACATGCAGATCTGCGCCACGTGCGTGCCGGTGGTGATGTGCGTCCAGTACTGCTCGCGCTCGGTGTCGAAGGTGTAGGCGCGCGCCCAGTCGTACAGGCGGGTGTAGACCTCGCCGAAATCCCAGGGGTCCGCGAGGTCGAAGGGCACGAGGTTGACCGTGGTCTCGGGCGACACGGCCCTGATGTCGGCCTTCACCACCTCGGCCAGCGCCTTGTGCTTGAGCGTGTAGAGCAGCTCCATGCGCGAGACGACCATGTCGTCGTGCTGCGCGAGCGAGACCGTGGGGCGCCACTTGTTCCAGCGGCCCGCGCCCTGGCCGGCGTCGAGCTGGGTGCCGAGGAAGCCGATGACGACGATGGGTTTTTTCATTGATTGGATAAAAGGCTAGCTTGATTTCTAAAAACTGACGGAATGCTAGCAACGAAATGGTGCCGTGTCACACGCGGAGAAGAAGAAATTTCCCTTTCCCATCAATCACTTGCGTCGTAGTCCGCTCGTTTTCTGCCGGCCTGGCCCAAGGTTGGCACGCTCGCTGCAAGAGAGAGTCCGTCCGGATGCAGTTCATCCGCTCCCAGGTGCCGCATGACAGCGGCCCGGTGCCGCAGGCCAGACCTGTTCTTGGGTCCGCGGTATGCCGCTGTTGAACTGTGCTGGTCACTGGACTTGTTCCAGTCTGCTCATGGTGGAGCACCGTGCTAACCACGCGGCGTGGCGGGTTCGATTCCCGCAAACAACCTTCGGCGGTGTTCGCACCGCCGCTTTGATGGGGGCGAAAGCCCCACCGCCCCGGCACACCGGAGCAAGGCGCAGGGCAGGGGCCCGGCCGAGCGACACCGTGCCAGTGCAGGCGGCTTGCGCATCGCGCGTTCTGCAAGGAACCGCATGCAGCCATCGACGCAGAAGGAGGCGATGGCGCAGCCCCCGCGGCGGCGCCACCGCACCGGCCCGTCGACCGCTGCACGGCTGACCTCGCAAGCCACGGTGTCCGCCGCCTGTACTTCGTGGGCCCCGATACGCAACGAAGACGAACGACAACCGAGCGAAGAAGAAGAGAGAGGAAGAAAAAATGCTGGGATTCACCCGATTCACCGTGAAGAAGAACGAACGCGCGCTGCTGCTGCGCAACGGCGATTTCGATGGGCTGTACGCCGCGGGAAAGCACCGCGTGTACACGGGCTTCGACACCGTCCAGATCGAGCGCTTCTCGCTGGCCGAGCCGGTCTTCGACCACGAGCTGGCCGATTACTTCCTGGCGCGCGAGCCGGAACTGGTGCGGCGCGAATTCGTGCAGGTGTCGCTGGGCGAGACCGAGATCGGCCTGCGCCATGAAGACGGCGTGCTGGTGCAGATCCTGCCGCCCGCCACCCGCAAACTTTACTGGCGCGGCCTGCGCGAGCAGCGCATCGACGTGATCGACGTGGCGGCCGATGCGCGGCTGCCGGCCGAACTGCTGGCCAAGCTGCAGAGCGTGGCGCTGCGTCCGCGTGCGGTGCAAGGGCTCGAAGGCGTGCTGCTGGTGCAGGTGCCAGAGTTCCACGCCGGTGTGCTGACGCTCGAAGGACAGATGCAAGCGCTGCTGCCGCCGGGCAACCACGGCTTCTGGCGCTTCAACCGCCAAGTGGCGGTGACCAGCGTGGACCTGCGTTCGCAGATCGCCGAAGTGAGCGGGCAGGAAATACTGACTCGCGACAAGGTGGGGCTGCGGCTCAACCTGTCGGCGGTGTGGCGTTTTGCCGATGTGCGGCAGGCCCTGGCGCAGATGCCCAAGCCGGCCGATCATGTCTATCGCGAACTGCAGTTCGGCCTGCGCGCGGCGGTGGGCGAGCAGACGCTCGACGCACTGCTGGAGAACAAGTCGGCCATCGACCAGACGGTGCTGGCGCAGGTGCGCGAGCGGCTCGAGGGTTCGGGCGTGGTGCTGGAGAGCGTGGGCGTGAAGGACATCATCCTGCCGGGCGAGATGAAGACCATCCTCGCGCAGGTGGTGGAGGCCGAGAAGTCGGCGCAGGCCAACGTGATCCGCCGCCGCGAGGAAACCGCGGCCACGCGCTCGCTGCTGAACACCGCCAAGGTGATGGAGGGCAACCCCGTCGCCTTGCGCATGAAGGAACTCGAGACGCTGGAACGCGTGGCCGAGCGGATCGACAAGATCTCGGTGGTCGGCGGCCTGGACCAGGTGCTCAACGGACTTGTGACGCTGCGGCCGAACGGTTCCTGAGAAGCATGGAAAGACGAATGATGGAAGAGAGAGAAGAAATGGAACAGAACTACAAACTGCACGAAGTAGCCAACGGCGTCCCCGTGAAGATGTGGACGAACGGCGTCCCGGTCGAAGACGAGGCGCAGAAGCAGCTCGAGAACGCGGCACGCCTGCCCATCGTGTTCAAGCACATCGCGGCCATGCCCGACGTGCACTACGGCATCGGCGCCACCGTGGGCTCGGTGATCCCGACCTTCAAGGCCATCATCCCGGCCGCGGTGGGCGTGGACATCGGCTGCGGAATGATGGCGTGCAAGACCACGCTCAATGCGCGCGATCTGCCCGACAACCTGGGCCCGCTGCGCTCGGCCATCGAAAAGGCCGTGCCGCACGGAAGCAATCCCAGGCGCATGGGCCGCGACAAGGGATCGTGGGAAACGCCGCCCGACGAAACCGATGCCGCCTGGGCCCAGCTGGTGGATGAGTTCGACCTGATCTGCGAGGACTACCCGCGCATCAGGAACACGAACAACCACAAGCACCTGGGAACGCTGGGTACCGGCAACCACTTCATCGAGGTCTGCCTCGACGAAGCGGGCGCCGTGTGGTTCATGCTGCACTCGGGTTCGCGCGGCGTGGGCAATGCCATCGGTACGCACTTCATCGAACTCGCGAAGAAGGACGCCGAACTGCACCAGCGCAACCTGCCTGATCAAGACCTGGCGTACTTCGAGGAAGGCGCCAAGTACTTCGGCGACTACGTGCGCGCGGTGGGCTGGGCCCAGAAGTTCGCGCGCGCCAACCGCGAGGTGATGATGCAGCGCGTGGTCGCGGCCGCGCGCAAGGTCATCAGCAAGTCTTTCGAGGCGCACGTTGAAGCGGTGAACTGCCACCACAACTACGTGAGCCGCGAGACGCACTTCGGCGAAGACGTGCTCGTCACGCGCAAGGGCGCGGTGAGCGCCAAGGCTGGCGAGCTCGGGATCATCCCGGGCAGCATGGGGGCCAAGAGCTACATCGTGCGCGGCAAGGGCAACCCCGAGAGCTTCATGAGCTGCAGCCACGGCGCGGGCCGAAAGATGAGCCGCACCAAGGCGAAGAAGCTCTTCACCATCGCCGACCAGATCGCCGCGACCGAAGGCGTGGAATGCCGCAAGGACGCCGACGTGATCGACGAGATCCCGATGGCCTACAAGAACATCGACGCGGTGATGGAGGCGCAGAAGGACCTGGTGGAGGTGGTCTACACGCTCAAGCAGGTGGTGTGTGTGAAGGGATAGGCCGTGAAAAGCAACAAGCAGCGCCGCGCCGAGATCAAGGCGCACCGCCTCGAACGCGCTGCACGCCGGCTGGCCGAGCAGCGGCAGTCCGCGGGCGCGCGGCCCGTGAGCGGTGCCGGCCTGGTGGTCGCCGATACGGCGCTGCTGGCCGCCCACAACAATACCTACGGGCTCTTGCCCACGTTCTACGTGGACAAGGCCTTCACCTGCCGCGACTGCGGTGCCGACGAAGTGTGGACGGCCAAGCAGCAGAAGTGGTGGTACGAGGTGGCGCTGGGCAACATCAACAGCACGGCGGTGCGCTGCCGTGCCTGCCGGCTCGCAAGGTGCGCGCTCTCGCGGCCGGCCTGAAGTGAACGAACAAGAAACCGAACGAAGCGGCAACGCTGATTCCATGACTGCACAAGAAGAAAAATCCGGAGAGCTCCTGCGCTCGGCCCACCCCATCGATCCCGCCATGCGCGCGCAGATCATGCAGGCCCTGCGCGACATCGAGGCGCGCCATGACGTCACGGTGCTGTTCGCCTGCGAATCCGGCAGCCGCGGCTGGGGCTTTGCCTCGCCCGACAGCGACTACGACGTGCGCTTCATCTACGTGAACCGCCTGCCGTGGTACCTCACGGTGACGCCGCGGCGCGACGTGATCGAGCTGCCGATCAGCGGCGAGCTCGACGTGAACGGCTGGGACCTGCGCAAGGCGCTGGGCCTGATGCGCGAGTCGAACCCCACGCTGCTCGAATGGCTGCGCTCGCCCGTGGTGTACCGCGACGACGCGGCCGCGATGCCGCGTTTCCGCGCGCTCTCGGAAGCGATGTTCTCCAATGCGCGCGGCTGGCACCACTACACCTCGATGGCGAAGAAGAACTTCCGCGAGCATCTGCAGGCCGACGAGGTGCGCTACAAGAAATATCTCTATGTGCTGCGTCCGCTCCTGGCGGCGCGGTGGATCCGCACGCAGGCCGGTGCGCCGCCGATGCGCTTCGCCGAGCTGGCGCAGCGCACGCTCCATGCCGTGCACGACGCCGCGCTGATCGAGGAGATCAACGCGCTGCTCGCAGTGAAGATGCGCGCCGGCGAGGCTGCGACCAGCCCGCGCTGGCCGGGCATCCATGCGTTCATCGAGGCCGAACTGGCAGCCCACGCGGCCGAGCCGATCACGCCGCTGCCGCAGGCCGAGAACGCGGGACTCGATGCGTTCCTGTGCGAGACGGTGCTGCGCGTCGACGGAGGCCGCGCATGATCGAACTCGACGGTTCTCAAGGCGAGGGCGGCGGGCAGATCCTGCGCACCAGCCTGGCGCTTTCGGTGGCCACCGGCCAGCCCGTAGCCATCGAGAAGATTCGCGCAGGCCGCGCCAAGCCGGGCCTGATGCGCCAGCACCTGGCCTGCGTGAACGCCGCGGCACAGATCAGCGGCGCGCAGGTCGAGGGGGCCGAGCTCGGCTCGCAGTCGCTGCGCTTCGTGCCCGGGCCGGTGCGCGCGGGCGAGTACCGCTTCGCGATTGCCAGCGCGGGCAGCTGCATGCTGGTCCTGCAGACGGTGCTGCCGCCGCTGCTGCTGGCCGATGCGCCGAGCCATCTGCACCTGAGCGGCGGCACGCACAACCCGATGGCGCCGCCCTTCCATTTTCTGGAGCGCGCCTTCGCACCGCTGGTGCGCCGCCTGGGCGCGGACCTGCAGCTGGTGCTGCGCCGCTGCGGTTTCTATCCGGCCGGCGGCGGGGAAGTCGAAGCGACCATCGTGCCGGCCGTTGATGGGCTGCGGTCTTTCGATCTGATGAGCCGCGGCGCGCTCCTGTCGAGCCATGCGGAGTGCCTGGCACCGGGGCTTGCGCGCCACATTGCTGCGCGCGAACTGGAGACGCTGGGCAAGGCGATGGGATGGTCCGGCGAGCAGCTGCGCACCGGAACGGCGCGCCAGAACGAGGGCCCCGGCAACGCGCTGCTTGCCACGCTGACGTACGAGCATGTCACCGAGGTCTTCACGGCTTTCGGCGAAAAGTCGCTGAGCGCCGAGCAGGTGGCGCACGGGCTGGTGAAGGCGCTGCGCGAATTCCAGAAAAGCCAGGCAGCCGTCGGGCCGCACCTTGCCGATCAGCTGGCCCTGCTGCAGGGCTTGGCGGCATGGCAAAGCGGCCGCGGCGGCGCCTTTACCTGCAGCGAAGTGACCGAGCACACGCGCACCAACTGTGCGGTGATCGAGCGTTTCCTGCCGGTGCGCTACCTCATCACGCAAGCGCCGGACACGGCGACCGTGACGGTGGCGCCGGCCTGAAGCGCACCGCGGGTGCCGATGGCTGCTAATCGCAGCAGATCACCGCGATCGGCTCGGAGCGGCCGCGCACGGCCAGCATCTCGACCTGCCCTCCCGCATGCGCGAAGCCGGCCTGCTGCGCGGCATACACGGAGACCACCAGTCGCGATGCGGCCGTCTTGGAATGGTCCTGCAACCGGCTCGCGGTGTTGACCACTTCGCCGATCGCGGTGAAGGTGGTGGTGTCGAGGTAGCCCACCTCGCCCACGGCCGCGCGCCCGGCGTGCAGGCCCATGCCGAAGTCCAGCTGGTGGCCGAACTGGGCTTCGAAGCCTTCACTCCACGCGTCCATGCGCTGGCCGATCAGTTCGGTCGCGCGCAGCGCCTGCCGGCATGCGGTGGGCAGGTCGGTGCCGAGCCCGAAGATCGCCATCACGCTGTCGCCGATGAACTGGTTCGGCACGCCGCCGCATTCACGCACCGCGGCGCCCACGGTGGCAAAGTAGCGGTCGAGCACATAGGCCAGGTCGAAGGGCCATTGCCCCTCCGCCAACCCCGACCAGCGTCGCAGGTCCACGAACAGGATGGCCACGTCGCGCTCGCGGCCGAAGCTGCTGGCCGGCGCGGGCTGCCTTCCGTGGCTTGCGGGCGCGAACAGCGGGATGACCTCGATGTCGCCTCGCGGGCGCAGCTGGCAGGCCAGCCGCACGCCGCCGGGGGCGCGCACGCGGTCGAGCGTTCGCTGCTCGTCGCGGTCGGGTGGGTCCGTGTGCTGTGCGGGGCCGAGCACGCGCACGCGGCAGGTTGAGCAGCGCGCCCGCCCGCCGCACACCGAGAGATGGGCGATGCCGTGCGATCGGCTCGCTTCCAGCACGCTCCAGCCGCGCGGCACGTGCACCGTGCGGCTGGGATAGCGCAGCGCGATCGACGCCCCGCGCGCGCGGCGCCCGAACCAGTTGCGCGCCGCGTAGGCCGCCAGCAGGGCGGCCAGGCCGAGCGCATAGAAGAGCTTGATGCGGCCTTCCGCCGTGTCGAGCGCACGGCCCTCGGCCGGAGTCGGCAGCACCGCGGGCGGCACGCCGGTCCACTGGAACTCGCGCCCCATCGAGACGAAGCCCATCATCGCCGCCAGCGGCAGCACCACGGCAATGGCCAGCAGCAGAGGGGAAAAGCGGCGGTAGGCTGGCCGTGCCCGCAGCGCGAAGTGGATGCCGAGGCAGCCGTGGGTCCAGGCTGCAAGCAGCATCGTGAACTGCGCGCCGGCGCCTGGCAGGCTCCACAGGCCCGAGACCACGCGGACGTAGGAACCCTCGATGCCGTAGGCGAGATAGGCGCCGCGCATGGCGGTCAGGTGGGTGGCCAGCAGCAGCGGCAGCGCAAAACCCAGCAGCACGCGCAGGCCCTCGAGCGGCGGCATGCGCAGCGTGCGGCGCTCCCACAGCGCGGCCACCGCCAGCACGAGGTGTGCGCCGGCCGCGCCGTACAGCAGCAGCGTGCCCGGCAGGCTGTGCCAGAAGAGCTGCACGTTGCGCAGCACCGCCTCGGCCGCCGCGAAGGAGGCGATGCCCAGCGAATGGTTCAGGAGGTGCGCCGTGACATAGGCCATCAGCACCAACCCGCTCGTCCATCGGAGGTTGCGCCGGGTCGGCGGTTTCGGCAGCCGGGCGATGGGTGGGGAGCGTCTGTCCATGAATGGCTTCGAAGGGCACCCGAGCATAATGCGCGCGCCCCTACCTACCGGCATGGCCCCCACTCCAATCACTCCCCGTTCCAGCCTCGCGCTGCGCCGCATCGCGCTGTTCGAAGGCCTTTCAGACCAGCGGCTCGACCTGCTCGCGCAGCAATGCCTGTGGCACAGCGTGGAGGCCGGCAAGCCCCTGCTGCTGCGTGCCGAGCAGCAGGGCGAGGTGTTCCTGCTGGTTTCGGGCCGGGTCCGCGTGACCACCTATGCGGCCAACGGGCGGCAGGTGACCTTCAGGGATTCGGAGGCCGGCGAGCATTTCGGCGACATCGCCGCCATCGACGGCGGACCGCGTTCGGCCGACGTGGTCACGCTGCTGCCGAGCGTGCTTGCCAGCCTCGACCGCGCTGCCTTCCTGGGCCTGCTGCGCGAGGAGCCGCTGGTGGCCGAGCGGGTGATGCAGCGGCTGGCGTCCTTGGTGCGCCAGCTGTCGGAGCGCGTGATCGACCTGAGCACGCTGGGTGTCCAGAACCGGCTGCATGCCGAGCTGCTGCGCCTTGCGCGGGCCGCGGGCGTGGCACACAACCAGGCGCGGCTGGAGCCGGCACCCAGGCACGCGGCCCTGGCTAGCCAGATCAGCACCAACCGCGAGCAGGTGACCCGCGAACTCAACGTGCTGGCGCGCAGCGGCGTGCTTCAGAAGGACGGCAAGGCCCTGCTGGTGGCCGACGTAGCCCGGCTCGAGGCGATGGTCTCGCAGGTGCGAGGCGACACCTGCTGAGCCGGCCGAGGCTCAGTTCCAGCGGCCGCGCAGGCCGCCGAGGCTGAATCGGCCCGCGCCCAGCAGCACGACGGCGAGCGCGCCGAACAGGTACAGGCCCTGCAGCTCGAGCGCCCAGCCGCCCTGCTTGGTCAGGGCGAACAGGTCGGCCATGTGCACCAGGCCGAAGGCCGCAAGCATGTTGATGACGACCACGCCGGCGGCGGCGCGGGTCCAGAAGCCGGCGATCATGAAGAGCGGCGCCGCGATCTCGCCCACGTACACCAGGTAGGCCAGCCCGCCCGGCAGGCCGGCCTTCACCAGCATCGCGCTCACGAAGCCCACGCCGGCCGAGATCTTGAAGATGCCGTGCAGCAGCACGAGCACGCCGATCGCCACGCGCAGCAGCAGCTTGCCGGAATCGTCCAGCGTGGCGGGGGAGAAGGCGGAGGAAGCCTGCGAAGGTGCGATCGGCGTACGCGCGGCGTTGGCGGCTGCGGCCTGGGTGTTCATGGCGGATCCTTGAGAAAAAATGGGAGGGGTCGCCGCGCAGGGCGGCGGTTGCGCTTGCAGTGTGCGCAGCCGCCGCGCGCCGGTATGTGCGTTTACGCACAATTTCCGACGGCGGCGCATGGCCCGCGTCATCCTGCTACGCTCGGATAGCCCGCCGCCCGGTACACAGCGACACAGCGGGCTTTTTTCTGCGCCGCTCCTTTTCTCCATGGTCTTTCCCCTCATCACCGATCCGCATTTCTATGCGGTGGCCGTTCCCGCCGTGCTGCTGCTGGGCATCAGCAAGAGCGGCTTCGGCGCCGGCTTCGGTTCATTGGCGGTGCCGCTGATGGCGCTGGCGGTCACCGTGCCGCAGGCCGCGGCCATCCTGATGCCGTTGCTGCTCTTGATGGACCTGCTCGGCCTGGCCGCCTTCCGCAACGACTTCGACCGCGCGCTGCTCAAGTTCCTGATTCCCTTCGGGCTGCTCGGCACGGTGATCGGTACGCTGCTTTTCCGCACGCTCTCGGCCCACACCGTGGCCGGCATCGTCGGCGTGTTCACGCTCTTGTTCCTTGCGCAGCGGCTGGCGTTTCCGCCCAAGCCCGACGATCCGCTGCCCTCGCGCGCGGTGGGCGCGGCGCTCACCGCGGTCTCGGGGTTCACCAGCTTCATTGCGCATGCCGGCGGGCCGCCGATCAATGCCTACGTGATTCCGCTGCGGCTCAAGCCGGTGGTGTTCACCGCCACCATGGCGTACTTCTTCTTCGTGGTGAACCTGAGCAAGTGGATTCCCTATGCATGGCTCGGCCTGATCGACCTGCGCACGCTGGCCACTTCGGCGGCGCTGATGCCGCTGGCGCCGCTCGGCGTGTGGGTGGGCATTCGCATTGCCAGGCGCATCGATGCGACGTGGTTCTATCGCTTCGTGTACCTGGGCATGTTGCTCACAGGCCTCAAGCTCGTCTACGACGGATTCTTCGCCTGAGGCCGGGGCCCCAGGTCAGAACTCGACGATCGACTTGAACCCGCCGAAGATCATCCGCTTCCCATCGAAGGGCAGGGTCTTGGGGTCCATCGAGGCAAGGCGCGGGTCGGCCATCACCTTGGCGTTGACCGCGTCGCGGTGCTTGCGCGACTTGTAGACGATCCACGAGAACGCCACGGTTTCGTCGGCCTTCTGCTTCACGCTCTGCGGAAAAGACGTGAACTTGCCGGGCTTCACGTCGTCGGCCACGCATTCCACGTATTCGAGCGCACCGTACTCCATCCAGATCTTGCCGGCCTTGCGCGCCAGCTTGCGGTAGGCCTCGACGTTGTTCGAGGGAATGGGAACGATGAAACCATCGACATAGCGAGCCATTGGAAGTCTCCTTGAGATAAACGGAAGAAAGGAAAGAAAAAGGGGCCGCCCGCCAGGCGGACCCTCAGGATGCCGCCGCACGATTGGCCGTGCCTGCGGATGCCGCGGACCCCTTGCTGTTGTTGTCTTCGTTGTTCTGGGTGGACCCTGGCGATGCGGTGCGAAGCAGCACGGCCCCCAGCAGTCCCGCCACGGCCGCGAACACGGCGCCGATGAGGAACGCGAGGTTGTAGCCGGCGGTGAGCGCGAGCGCCAACTTTGCGCCGGCCGCCTCCATCGACGTGGTGCGCGCAACGGCGGCGCTGGCCAGCACCGCGAGCCCGAGCGCGCCGCCCATCATGAAGGCCGTGTTGACCACGCCCGAGGCCAGGCCCGACTCGGTAGTGCTCACCTCGCTCATGGCCGCGAGCAGCAGCGGGTTCAGCGCCATGCCCGCACCCAGGCCCAGCAGCAGCATGCCCGGCAGCACGTCGACCACGAAGCTGCCGTTCACCGGCGCCCGCGCGAACAGCGCAAGCCCGATGGCCGCGAGCCACAGCCCCACGGACAGCGGCCTGCGGATGCCGAAGCGCATCACCAGCCTGGCCGAGATGCCCAGCGAGAACAGCGCCATGATCAGGTTGGCCGGCAGGAACGCCAGGCCGATCTGCATCGGCGTATAGCCCAGCACCAGCTGCATGTAGAGCGCGGAAATGAAGAACCACGCGAACATGGCCGCCGCCCACAGCACGCCCACCACGTTGGAGACCGAAACGCTGCGCAGCCGGAACAGGCCGAGCGGCATCAATGGATGCTGCACCCGGGCCTCGATGGCGATGAACAGCACCATCAGCACCACTGCCGCACCCAGCAGGCCGAGCGTCTGCGCCGACTGCCAGCCGGCCTCGTTGCCGTTGACGATGGCGTACACCGCGAGCATCAGCGACAGCGTCACCGCCACGGCGCCGGCCACGTCGAGCTTTTCGCCATGGGCGTGGCCGCGCGCCGAGGGCAGCAGCGCAATGCACAGCGCATACACGGCCACGCCGATCGGCAGGTTCACCAGGAAGATCCAGTGCCAGCTCAGCGTGCTCGTGAGCAGCCCGCCCAGCAGCACGCCGATGCTGCCGCCGCCCGCGCAGACAAAGCCGTAGACGCCCATCGCCTTGGCACGGTCGGCCGGCTCGGTGAAGATGTTCATGATCAGCGAGAGCGCCACCGCCGAGACCACCGCGCCGCCCAGCCCCTGCACCGCGCGCGCCGCGACCAGCAGCGCCTGCGAGTTGGCGACGCCGCAGGCCAGCGAGGCCAGCGTGAACAGCACGAGGCCGATCAAAAAAAGCCTGCGGTGGCCGTACAGGTCGCCCAGCCGCCCGCCCAGCAGCAGGAAGCCGCCGAAGGTCAACATATAGGCGTTCACCACCCACACCAGCGAAGTCTCGGTGAAGCCGAGGTCGGTGCGGATCGAGGGCAGCGCCACGTTCACGATCGTGGTGTCGAGCACGATCATCAGCACGCCCAGGCACAGCACCATCAGTGCGAGCCAGCGCTTGCGGTTGTTGTCGAGTGTGTCGGTCATGAAGAACGATTCCTCCAAATTGCGGATGGGCCGGGCCGGGTCAGACCAGCGGCTTGCCCCCGTTGATGAGCCAGGGCGTGCCGAAGCGGTCGGTCACCATGCCGAAGCCCTCGACCCAGAAGGTCTTCTCGAAAGGCATGGAGACGGTGCCACCCTCGGCGAAGGCATCGAACACGCGGCGCGCTTCGGCGACGGTGTCCAGGGTCAGCGCAACGCCGAAGCCTTTCATGCCTTCGTAGGTCTGGCCGGGCATGGTGTCGGAAGCCATGAGCATGCCGTCGCCGTAGGCCAGGGACGCGTGCATGATGCGCTTCTTGACATCGGCCGGCATCTGCTCGGTATCGGGTGCTTCGCCGATGGTCATCATCATCTGCATGGTGCCGCCGAGCGTCTTCTCGTAGAAGCGCATGGCCTCGGCTGCGTTGCCGTCGAACGTGAGGTAAGCGTGGATGGGAGACATGGTGTTTCCTTTCGGTGGTTACTTTTCGGAAGCTGTCTTGAGGTTGGCAAGGCCGGTTTCGAAGTCCTTGCCGATCATCTGGTCCATGTTGAAGAAGATGCCCATGAGCTTTGCGGCGTAGGGGCTCGGGCCGTGCATGGCCCAGGTCACCTGTGTCTCGCCGCCCTGCGGCTGCAGCGTGAACTCGGCCATGTTGCGGGCTTCGAAGGGCCTGATGAAATCGAGCCTGATCGCGATCTTCGAAGAGGGCGTGGACTCGGCGATTTCCATGCGGCCTGCGCCCGCCTTGTCGTTGCCTTCCCACGCGTAGGTTGCGCCCTGACCGGCGGGTGCGCCGCCGAAGCTGCGCTTCATGCCCGGGTCCAGCTTCTCGTAGGGCGACCACTCGCCCCAGCGGTGGAAGTCATTGATCAGCGGAAAGATCTTCACGGCCGGCGCCGCGATGCGCGCCGTGCGCTCGACGCGAAAGGTGTCGGGCCGGACGGCGGCGTAGATGAGCACGATCGCGATCAGCGCGAGGATGGCGAGGGTGATTTTCTTGAGCATGAAGGTGTTCCTGGAGCGGGGGGCGGGCGGACCGTCGCGATTGACTACTGGCCGGCGTGCACCACCAGCAGCCAGCCTACGCCGAAGCGGTCCGCGAGCATGCCGAAGCTGGAGCTGAAGAAGGTCGGCGTCAGCGGCTGCATCACCTGGCCGCCGTCGGCCAGTGCATCGAACCACTGGCGCGCCTGGGCGTCGGTGGAAGCGGTGAGGGCCAGCATGATGCCCTTGAATTCCGGCTGGCCCGAGCACCGGCCGTCGGAAGCCATCAGTTCGGTTTCGCCGATGCGCACCACCGCGTGCATCACCTTGTCGGCCGCCGGCGCGCCGCCGCCGCAGCTGGCGTCGGCATCCGCCGATGGCGGCATTTCCGGCGCCTCGCTGTAGCGCATGAGCTGCACGACTTCGGCGCCGAGCGCCTTCTTGTAGAACGCGAGCGCTTCGTCGCAGCGGCCTTCGAAGGACAGATAGGACTGGACTTTCATGGCAATTCCTTTGGCTGAGGATGAAAGGATGCGCAGAGAGCTGCGCGCATACGGAATAACTAAGTTTGTGTACACCGTCCACAAAGAATAGCAGACATAATGGACACTGTCCACATGGAGATTTCCGATGAGCCCCCGCATCGCCCCGCCAGCCCCCAGCCCGCCCGCGGCTCGCAGCACCTACCGCCACGGCGACCTGCGCCGCGCGCTGCTCGACGCCGGCATCGAGCTGGCGCGCGACGGCGGCCCCGACGCGGTGGCGCTGCGCGAGGTGACGCGGCGCGCGGGCGTGGTGCCGAACGCGGCCTACCGCCATTTCGCGAGCCGGCGGGAGCTGCTGCTGGCGGTGCGTGCGGCTGCGCTGTCGGCGGCGGCCGGGGCCATGGAAAAGGAGCTGGCGGTGCTGCCCCGCGATCAGCCGCCCGTCGACTTCGCGCGGGCCCAGGTGCGGGCCATCGGTACTGCCTATCTGCGCTTTGCGCAGGCCGAGCCGGGCCTGTTCCGCACCGCCTTCGTGGTGTCGTCGGAAGACGCCGAGGGCGAGGTGGGGCCGGCGAGGGCCGGCGCAAGCGGCAAGGACCCGTTCCAGCTGCTGGGCGCCGCGATCGACCGGCTCGTGGAAGCGGGCGCGCTCGCCCCTTCGCACCGTCCGAATGCCGAATACCTGGCCTGGTCGGCCGTGCACGGCCTGGCGCTGCTGATCATCGAAGGACCGCTCAAGGGCATGGATGCGCAGTCCAGCCATGCGCTGGGGCAGCGGCTGATCGACATGGTGGAGCGGGGGCTCTAGCCTGGGCGGCCGAGGCTACAGATAGATCTTCTGCAGCAGCCGGATCAGCGTTTCGCGCTCGCGTGCCGTGAGCCGGGCGCTGGCGTCGGCCTCGAGCTGCGTCACCGTCTGCTCGGCCTCGCGAATCAGCTTTTCGCCCGCTTCGGTGAGGTGCAGCCCCACCGCGCGGCCATCGTGCGGATGCGGGCGGCGCTCGATGAGCCCACGGCTGTCGAGCGTGGCGACCAGGCTCACCAGGTTGGGCGGCAGGATGTCGAGCGTGTTGCACAGCTGGCGCGAGGTGGCGCCCGGGTTGTGCGCCAGCAGCGACAGCACCGAGAAGTCGATCTGCTTGAGGCCGTACGGCGCCATGCGCTCGGCGAACACGCTGCTCACGATGAGCCAGGCGCGGCGCGCGTTGTAGCCGACCAGGGCTTCCAGCATGCGGGCATCGAGCCGGTCGGACTTGCCGTTGCCGGCCGTTGCCGGCTCAGCCTTGGCGGGACTGTTCTTGGATGGACGGGGCATGGCCCGAGCGTAACCCGAGGCCGGCCCGGCCGGGCTCCGTCAGCCCGCGGCGGCCGGAGTTTTTGCGGCGTCGTGCGTCATGGCGACACCTTCGCAGGCGCGCTTGACGATGGCCAGCCGCATGTCGAATTCGGGCAGCACCCAGCGCCGGAATGCCGCAGCAGGACGGGCCCTGGCGGCGCGCTCGGCATCCGATGCCTCCGCCGCATCGATGCGCGCCCAGGCCCAGGCCAGCATCGCGAGCATCACCGCGCGCAGGTAGTCGTCAGCCACTTCGTAGGGCAGCACGGGGTTGGCATGCGCGGCCATCGCGATGGTGGTGCCCAGGTAGCGCAGCTGCGCGAGCCGGCGCTGCACGTCGGCGTCGGCGTCGCGCGAGGCGTCGAGCGCGTCGCGCAGTTCGAGCAGCACGGCCGACATGCCGGCGCCGCCGTCGGGCAGCACCTTGCGCACCAGCAGGTCGATGGCCTGGATCTCGTTGGTGCCCTCGTAGATCATGGTCACGCGCGCATCGCGCACGATCTGCTCGATGCCCCATTCGCGCACGTAGCCGTGGCCGCCGAACACCTGCAGGCATTCGCTCGCGCCATGGAAGGCCTGGTGCGTGCAGGCGGCCTTGAGCACGGGGGTGACCAGCGAGCACCAGCGCTGCGCGCGTTCGCGCGACTTGGGGTCGGCGTCGTGCGCGGCCACGTCGAGCATCAGCGCGCTGCGGTAGGCGAGCGTGCGCGCGCCATCGATCCAGGCGCGCTGGGTATCGAGGATGCGGCGGACCGCGGGATGCTCGGCGATCAGGTCCGCGGCTTCGGCGCCTCGGCTGGCGGGCACGGCGCCGGGGGCGCGCATCTGGCGGCGCTCGGCCGCATAGGCGTCGGCCTTCTGCCAGGCGGCATCGAGCAGGCCGATGCCCTGCAGCGCCACGTGCAGGCGCGCCGCATTCATCATCACGAACATCGCGGCCAGGCCGCGGCCCGGCTCGCCGACCAGCCAGCCGGTGGCGTCGTCGAAACGCATCGTGCAGGTGGGGCTGCCGTGCAGGCCCATCTTCTCCTCGATGCGCTCGCAGTGCACCGCATTGCGTGTGCCGTCGGGCAGCACCTTGGGCACGAGCACCAGGGACAGGCCCTTGGGACCGGCGGGCGCATCGGGCATGCGGCACAGCACCAGGTGCACGATGTTGGGCGTGAGGTCGTGTTCGCCGCCCGAGATGAAGATCTTGCCGCCGTTCACGCGCAGGCTGCCGTCGGCCTGCGGCACGGCGCGCGTACGCACCTGGCCCAGGTCGCTGCCCGCGTGGGCTTCGGTCAGGCACATGGTGGCGAGCCATTCGCCGGTGGCGATCTTGTGCAGGTAATGCGCCTTCAGCTCGTCGCTGCCGTGGTGCTTGAGGCAGGCATAGGCGCCGTGCAGCAGGCCCGGTGCCATCGTGAGGCCGTGGTTCGCCGCGCTCAGCCATTCGTAGAGGATGGCTTCGAGCACGGCCGGCAGCCCCTGGCCGCCGTCTTCGGCCGCGGCCGACAGGCCGGGCCAGCCGCCATCGACGAAGGCTTGGTAGGCCTCGCGGAACCCGGGTGGCACGCTGACCTCGCCGTTGGCGAAGCGGCAGCCGATCTCGTCGCCGCCGCGGTTGATTGGCGCCACCGCCTCGGCCACGAAGCGCGCCGCTTCCTCGAGCACCTGCTGCTGCAGCGCTTCGTCGACCTCGGCGAAGGGGGGCAGCGCGCGCAGCCTCGATGGTGCGTCGAGCACCGCGTTCAGGATGAAGCGGCTGTCTTCGGGGCGGGGCCGGTAATCCATGGGCGTATCAGGACTCGGCGGTGAAGCCGATCTTCTTGACCAGCGGGCCCCAGCGCTCGTACTCGGACTGGAGCGATTTCTTCATCTCCTCGGGCGAGGAGCCGTGGGCCACCAGGCCGACCGACAGCAGGCCCTCGGCCACGGCCTTGTCCTTGAGCGCGGCCTGGATCGCCGTGCTCGCGGCGGCGATGACGGCGGCGGGCGTCTTGGCCGGCGCGAAGAAGCCGAACCATTCGTCGGCCACGATTTCCGGGAAGCCCTGTTCGGTGAAGGTGGGCACGTCGGGCAGGTAGGCCGCACGCTGCGCGCCCGAGGTGGCGAGCACGCGCAGCTTGCCGGCCTTGGCGAAGGGCAGGTAGTCGCCGACCGGCGTCATGCTCGATGCGATCTGCCCGCCCACCACATCGTTGATGGCCGGCAGCGAGCCGCGGTAGGGAACATGGCGCAGGTCGGTGCCGGTGTTCAGGGCCAGCAGCGCGCCCAGGAAGTGCGGCGTGGAGCCCGCGCCCGGCGAGCCGTAGCTGGCCTGGCCGGGGTTGGCCTTGGCCCAGGCGATGTAGTCCTTCAGCGTCTTCACGCTGGCCGGCACCATCGGGCCGACGGCCAGGCCGTGCGTCATCACGGCGCCGATGGAAACCGGCGCGAAATCGGCGAGGCCGTAGCTCAGCTTGGTATAGATGTGCGGATAGGTCGACAGCGCGGAAGCCTGCGCGAGGCACAGCACCGAGCCGTCGGCCGGCGAGCCCTTGAGCGTGTCGAGCGCAATGCGCCCGCCCGCGCCGGGCTTGTTCTCGACCACCGCGTTGATCTTCGAATAGGGCGTGTCGCCCAGCTTCTCGGCCACCCGGCGCGCCACGCTGTCGCCCGCGCTGCCGGCCGGAAAGCCATAGTAAATCTTGGCCTGCTGCACGGCCTGGGCGAGTGCGGCAAGCGGATGCAGGGCGCCGAGCGCGGCTGCGCCGCCGAGTGCCTGCACGAATTGGCGTCTGTTGGTCATGGTGTTGTCTCCTTGTCTTCCGGGCTCTGTTTGCTGGGGCTGAAAATCAGCGCGGCGCCATGCGCAGGGCGCCGTCGAGGCGAATGACTTCGCCGTTCAGGTGCCCGTTGGTCACGATGTGGCAGGCCAGCTCGGCGAATTCCGAAGGCTTGCCCAGGCGCGGCGGGAACGGGATCGATGCGGCGAGCGATTGCTGCACCGCTTCGGGCAGTTCCATCAAAAGCGGCGTGGCAAAGAGGCCCGGCGCCACGGTGCAGACGCGGATCGCGTGCTGCGCGAGGTCGCGCGCCATCGGCAGCGTCATGCCGACCAGGCCGCCCTTCGACGCGCTGTAGGCCTGCTGGCCCACCTGGCCGTCGAAGGCCGCGACCGAGGCGGTGAAGAGCATCACGCCCTTCTCGCCGTTGTCCAATGCCTCGAGCTTGGCGCAGCGGGCGGCGAAGAGGCGCGCCATGTTGTAGCCGCCGACAAGGTTGATGTTGACCACGCGCACGAAGTCTTCGAGCGGCGCGGGGTTGCCGTCCTTGCCGACGATGCGCTTGGCGCTGCCGATGCCGGCCACGTTCATCAGGATGCGCGCTGTGCCGTGCGCGGCCTCGGCCTTGTCGAGCGCGGCATTGACGCTGTCGGTGTCGGTGATGTCGCATACGCACGCGACGCCGCCGATTTCCGCAGCCACCTTGGCAGCGAGCTCCGCATTGCGGTCGAGCACCGCCACCTTGGCGCCCAGGCGCGCCAGTTCGCGTGCGGTGGCTTCGCCCAGGCCCGATGCGCCGCCGGTCACGAGTGCGGCTTGTCCTTCGATCTTCATGATGTGTGTGTCTCCTCGAGTGGTGGTTCAGCGGGGCTTCAGGATGAAGGGCAGGGTGTCGGCATGCAGCGCCTCGACGATCGCTGCGCGGTGCTTGAGCACGGCGCGCTGGTTGATGGAGCCTTTGTCGGTCACTTCGCCCTTGTCGATGGAAGGCGGCTCGGCCATCAGGTGCAGCCGCGCGATGCGGTTGGCGCTGCCGGTGCCCATGGCCGCCAGCGCGTTGGCCACCTGCTGGAAGTGCGCCTGTACCAGTGCGCTTTCGAGCACCTGTTGCATGCTTGCCTCGGCGGGCAGGCCGGCCAGTTCCCGCACCTTCTGCGTCGGGAAGACCAGCGCGCCGACTTCCTTCAGGTTGATGCCGGTCAGCACCGCGTCCTGCACATAGGGCGCGCCGGCCGCGATGATCTTGGCGCGCAGCGGCCCCACGCTCACGAAGGTGCCGGTGGCGAGCTTGAAGTCTTCGGCGATGCGGCCGTCGAAGCGCAGCCCGCGGTGGATATTCGACTCGTCGATCCACTTCACCGCATCGCCGGTCGAGAAGAAGCCCTCTTCGTCGAAGGCTTCGGCCGTGGCCTCGGGGGCGCGCCAGTAGCCGGGCGTGATGTTGGGGCCGCGGTAGCGCACCTCGGTCTTGCCGTCGACCTCGATCAGCTTGAGCTCGATGCCGGCCGCGGGCAGGCCCACGTCGCCCGACTTGACCTCGGGCCCCGTGACGTAGAGCGCGAACGGGCCGGACTCGGTCATGCCCAGGCCCGTGCCCATCACGATGCGTTCGCCGACTTCGGACTCCTGCGTGCGGTGCAGGCTGTCCCACACGGGCTGCGAGAGCGCGGCGCCCGAGTAGAAGAACATCTTCACGCGCGACAGCAGGTTGCGGCGCAGCACCGCATCGGTTTCCATGGCGTGCGCGATGGCCTCGAAGCCGGTCGGCACGTTGAAGTAGATGGTGGGCGCGATCTCGCGCAGGTTGCGCAGCGTCTCGGCCATGCCGCCGGGCGTGGGCTTGCCGTCGTCGATGTAGAGCGTGCCGCCGTTGTCCAGCACGATGCCCACGTTGTGGTTGCCGCCGAAGGTGTGGTTCCAGGGCAGCCAGTCGACCAGCACCGGCGGCTCCTCGCCCAGGGCGGGAATCGACTGGCGCAGCTGCTGCTGGTTGGCGCACCACATGCGGTGCGTGTTGATCACCGCCTTGGGCATCTTGGTGGAGCCCGAGGTGAAGAGGAACTTGGTGATGGTGTCGGGGCCGGTGGCGCGCATCGCGGCATCGATGGCGGGCGTGGCCGGCGTGGCGGCCAGCGCATCGAACGAGGTGAAGTCGCGGCCCTCGAGCGCGCCCTCGGCGATCACCACTTCGGTCCCGGTGGGCACGGTGGCGGCAATGGCACGGCCGAAGCGCGCGGCGTCGGCAGCAAACACCAGGCCCGGCGTGAGCGTGTCCAGCACATGGCGCAGCTTCTCGAAGTCCTGGCTCACCACCGAGTAGGGCGGTGACACCGGGCAGTACGGCACGCCCGCATAGAGGCAGCCGAGCGCCATCAGCGCGTGTTCGATACCGTTCTCGCTCAGGATCGCGACCGGGCGCTCCGCATCCAGCCCGCGGTCGAGCAGGGCCTGGCCGATGTTGCGCGCCTTCTGCAGCGCCTCGGCGTAGCTCACCCGCTGCCAGTCGCCGGTGCTGCCGTCGGCCAAGCGTTCGCGGCGGGCGATGAAGGTGCGCTCGGGCGCCTGTTCGGCCCAGTGCGCAAGGCGGTCGGTCATGCGGTCGCGGTAGGGCGCGAGCGGTGTCTCGGCCCGCAGGTACTGCGTGCCCGGCGCACCTTGGCGCAGCACGGCGCGGGTGACGCCGAAGGCCAGCGGACGGTATCGGATGGTGGTCATTCCTTGCTCACTTTCGCGCCGCGGCCTTCGAGGAAGTCGCGCACGCGCGCCTTGGCCTCGGGCGCGTTCTGCACGATGCCGGACATGAGCGCCTCGGTGAAGAAGCCGTGGTCGGCCGACTGCTCGGCGATGCGCGGCAGCGCATGCATCAGCGCGTAGTTGGTCAGCGGCGCATTGGTGGCCACGCGCTTCGCGAGTTCGAAAGCCTTGTCGAAGGCCGTGCCTTCGTCGACCAGGTACTGCGCGAAGTTGGCGCGCTCGCCGTCTTCGGCGTTGTAGACGCGGCCGGTCATCATCATGTCGGTCATGCGGGCAACGCCGATCAGCTTGGGAATGCGCACCGAGCCGCCGCCGCCCACGAAGATGCCGCGCGAGCCTTCGGGCAGCGCATAGAAGGTGCTGCGGTCGGCCACGCGGATGTGGCAGGCGCTGGCCAGCTCCAGGCCGCCGCCCACCACCGCGCCGTGCAGCGCGGCGATCACCGGCACCGGACCGTGCTGGATCAGGTCGAGCGCGCCGTGCCACAGCCGCGAGTGCTGCATGCCCTGGCCGGCGTCGCGCTCCTTCAGCTCGCTCAGGTCGAGGCCGGCGCAGAAGTGCGGGCCCTCGCCGTCGAGCACCGCGGCGCGCACCGAGGGAGGCAGCGTCTCGAAGGTGTTGCGCAGCGCGAGGATCAGGCCGTCCGAGAGCGCATTGCGCTTGGCGCCGCGCGTCAGGCGGACGATGGCCACGTCGTCGCGGATGTCGAGTTGGAGGTCGGGATTGGTCATGATTGCATTCGTGTGTGAGTTGGATTATGGTTATGATAAATAATCAATTCAAGGCACTTGAGCACCCCGATCCCTAGGGACTTACCCGTACTGGAGACAACGACATGGACCACCAGAACCTGATCGCCATCGACATCCACACCCACGCCGAAGTGAGCTGCTGGAATCCGTTCGACAACTACGGCGAGGAATACGACCGCGCCGCCGACAAGTACTTCGGCTCCAGCGGCCGGCCCACCATTGCCGAGAGCGTGGCCTACTACCGCGAACGCAGGATCGGCCTCGTGATGTTCATGGTCGACGCCGAATCGAACATGGGCCGCCGCCGCATCCCGAACGAGGAAATCGCCGAAGCCGCGCAGAAGAACAGCGACATGATGATCGCCTTCGCGAGCATCGATCCGCACAAGGGAAAGATGGGTGCGCGCGAGGCGCGCCGGCTCATCGAGGAGCACGGCGTGAAGGGCTTCAAGTTCCACCCGACGGTGCAGGCCTTCCACCCCTACGACAAGATGGCCTGGCCGCTGTACGAGGTGATTGCCGAGCACAAGCTGCCGGCCATCTTCCATACCGGCCACAGCGGCATCGGCTCGGGCATGCGCTGCGGCGGGGGCCTCAGGCTGGAGTACAGCAACCCGATGCACCTGGACGACGTGGCCATCGATTTTCCCGACATGCAGATCGTGATGGCGCACCCCAGCTTCCCCTGGCAGGACGAGGCGCTGAGCGTGGCCACGCACAAGCCGAACGTCTGGATCGACCTGTCGGGCTGGAGCCCCAAGTATTTTCCGAAGCAGCTGGTGCAGTACGCCAACACGCTGCTGAAGGACCGCATCCTGTTCGGAAGCGACTACCCGCTGATCACGCCCGACCGCTGGATGAAGGACTTCGAGACCGCCGGCTTCAAGCCCGAGGTGATGCCGGGCATCCTGAAGGGCAATGCGGTCCGGCTGCTGAAGCTGGAAGGCTGAGCGTCAGCAGGCTGGGCTCAGGGCGGGCTACGCGTCCGCCTCTTCTTTTTCGTCGATCAGGTTCCAGTCGCGACCCGAGCGGCGCTGCCGTTCTTCGCGTTCGCGTGCCATCTGTTCCTCGAACTGCTGGCGGCCCGCCTTGTTGGCCGCGATCAGCTTCGCGCGGTCCTTGTAGTGCGGGTAGATCTCGTCGCTGAGCTTGAGATTGCGGCGCCGGAACCGCATGGCCGTCTCGCGCGCCTCGTGGGCGGGCCAGCCCAGTGCCTCGAGCGTGCTGCGCGCGCTGCGCAGCGACGACTCGAACACCTCGCGCTCCACATCCGTCACGCCGCGGTCGCGCAGCTGGAAGAGGTGGGTCACGTTTCGGGCCCGCGCGATGATGCGGGCCTGCGGAAAGTGCTCCTTCACCAAGTCGACGATATTGAGCGACTGCTCGATGTCGTCCACCGCCACCACGATGGCCTTGGCCGTGCCGGCGCCCGCGGTGCGCAGCAGGTCGAGCCGCGTCGCGTCGCCGTAGAAAACGCGAAAGCCGAACTGGCGCAGGCCTTCGACGGTGTCGGCGTCGTGGTCGAGCACCGTCACGCGCAGGCCCTGCGACATCAGCATGCGGCCCACGATCTGGCCGTAGCGCCCGAAGCCGCAGATCAGCACCTTGGCGTCCTGCTGCTCTGAAATTTCTTCCAGCTGCGTGCTGTTGTTGCGGCTGTAGCGCGGCAGCACGAACTTGTCGAGCAGCACCAGCAAGAGCGGCGACAGCAGCATCGACAGCGCCACCGCGCCGATCAAAAGCGAGGTGGTCTCGGGCGGCAGCACGTCGGGCCCCGCGGCCTGGAACACCACGAACGCGAACTCGCCGCCCTGCGCCAGCAGCAGCGTGAACACCGGCCGCTCCTGGTAGGCCAGGCCCATGGCCTTGGCCAGCGCGTAGATCACGGCCAGCTTGATGGCCATGAAGCCGACCACCAGCAGCGCCATCAGCCCCGGGCTCGCAATCAGCACGCCGAAGTTGATCGACATGCCGACGGCAATGAAGAACAGGCCCAGCAGCAGGCCCTTGAAGGGCTCGATGTCGGTCTCGAGCTCGCGCCGGTATTCGCTTTCGGCCAGCAGCACGCCGGCAAGGAAGGCGCCCAGCGCCATCGACAGGCCCACGAACTGCATCAGCGCGGCGATGGCCACCACCAGCAGCAGCGACGCCGCGGTGAAGATCTCGGGCGTGTCGCTGCGCGCGATCCAGCGCAGCAGCGGACGCAAGGCCAGCCGGCCGCCGAGGATGATGCCGGCGATCACGCCCACGATCTTCAAGCCCTCGAGCGTGCGGTCCAGCCCGCTGAGCGACTGCTCGGCCGCCGTGGCGCCGGCCAGCAGCGGCAGCAGCGCGAGGATCGGAATGGCCGCCACATCCTGGAACAGCAGGATCGAGAAGCCCGCCTGGCCGCTGGGCGTTTTCAGCAGGTTGCGTTCGCCGAACACCTGCAGCGCAATGGCCGTGGAAGACAGCGCCAGGCCGAGCGCCGCCACCAGCGCCACGCGCCATTCGGCACCCGCGGCCCAGCCGACGGCAAACAGCACCGCGGCGCAGCTCAGCACCTGCGCCGCGCCCCAGCCGAAAATCGGCCGGCGCAGGTTCCACAGGCGCTTGGGTTCGAGTTCCAGGCCCACGAGGAACAGCATCAGCACCACGCCGAACTCGGCGAAATGCAGCACGTCTTCCACGCTGGAGACGAGCCCGAGCCCCCAGGGACCGATCGCGATGCCGGCCACGAGGTAGCCGATGATCGAGCCCAGGCCCAGGGCCCTGGACAGCGGCACCACCAGCACGGCGGCGCCCAGGTAGATCAGGCTGTTGGTCAGCCAGGCGGGTGCGTGTTCCATGCTCAGGCCATGCCCTTTTCGTTGTTCGGTTCTTCGTTGGCGGCGGACGCCGCCTCGTCCAGTCCATCGGCTTCGGCCGGGCGGTCGGTTTCGGGCACCGGGCAGGCCACGCAGGCGTCGAGCTCCTCGAGCTCGGGCCATTGCGGGTAGCCGCCGAGCCGCTGGGCGAACACGCCGACGTGCGCCGCCACTTCGTCCTCGGCGGCGCTGCGCGCGCCGTGCAAGACCAGCGGCGGCAGGAAGCGCATGCCGCACAGCGCCGCGGTCTGCTCGTAGGGCGGCAGGAAGGCGTCGAAGAAATAGCGGTGATAGCCCTGGGGGTGGTAGCTCGCCTCGGGGCTTCCCGTGGTGGCGACCAGCCAGAAATCCTTGCCCTGCAAGGCCGTGCCGCCGGGACCGTAGGCCCATCCGTAGCTGAGCACGTCGTCGAGCCAGAGTTTTTGCAGCGCCGGCATCGAATACCACTGGATCGGGTGCAGCAGCACCACCAGGCTGGCCCTGGCGAGCCGGGCGTGTTCGGCCTCGACGTCGATCGCGAAGTCGGGATAGCTGCCGTAGAGGTCGTTGACATCGACGCCCGGCACGCCGCGCGCGGCGGCCAGCATGCGCCGGTTCACGCGCGAGTCGCGCCAGTGCGGATGGGCAGCGAGCACGTAGATGCCGCCGGTGTCGCCGGCGGCCGATGTTGTTGTCGTCATGCCGCGAACATAGCGCAGGTTTGGCGCTTGCCGGGGCCGAGCGCACCGCGTGTCGCTACGATGCGGAGGTTTTTCCAGCTCTGGAGGAGATGCTATGCCGGTGGTTCTGGTCGCCAATCCCAAGGGTGGCGTGGGCAAATCGACGCTCGCAACGAACATTGCGGGCTACTTTGCGAGCCGCGGGCATGCGGTGATGCTGGGCGACGTGGACCGCCAGCAGTCCTCGCGCCTCTGGCTCGGCCTGCGCCCGCCGCAGGCGCGGACCATCGCCACCTGGGAAGCCACCGGTGACAGTGCCGTGGTGCGGCCGCCGCGCGGCACCACGCATGCCGTGCTCGACACCCCCGCCGGCCTGCACGGCTGGCGCTTCAAGGAGGTGCTGGCGCTGGCCGACCGGGTGATCGTGCCGCTGCAGCCGAGCATCTTCGACATCTACGCCACGCGCGACTTCCTCGACCGGCTGAAGGAACAGCGCCGCGCCGATAAGACCCGGATCAGCCTCGTGGGCATGCGCGTGAACGCCCGCACCCTGGCGGCCGACCGGCTGCACGAGTTCATCGCCAGCCTCGGCGTGCCGGTGCTGGGCGAGCTGCGTGACACGCAGAACTACGTGCAGCTCGCGGCGCGCGGGCTCACGCTGTTCGACATCGCGCCGGGCCGGGTGCAGCGCGACCTGGCGCAGTGGCAGCCGATCTGCGACTGGCTGGAAGGCTGAGGATCGCGGCTGTCGCAAGGCCGACAGCCAGGCCGGCGGCCTTCGCGCCAGAATGCGCCGCATGACCAAAAAGACATTCCAGACGCTTCAGGATCTTGCGGCCTGCGTCGGCCAGGAAGTTGCCGTGAGCGACTGGATCACCATCACGCAAGAGCAGGTGAACCAGTTCGCCGAGGCCACGGGCGATCACCAGTGGATCCATGTCGACATCGAGCGCGCCAAGGCCGGGCCCTTCGGCGGGCCGATCGCCCATGGCTTCCTGACGTTGTCGCTGCTGCCGCGTTTCTTCGAGACGGCCCTCGATGTGGTCGAGTCGCGCATGGGCGTGAACTACGGGCTGAACCGGGTGCGCTTCATGTCGCCGGTGCCGGTGGGCAAGCGGCTGCGCGCACGCATGAAGCTGCTCACGGCGGAGCCGATCGCCGACGACGGCATCCAGATGACCTGGGAAGCCACGATCGAGCTCGAAGGCGTGGCCAAGCCGGCCTGCGTGGCCGAGTCGGTGGTGCGCCGCTACCGCTGAGTCCTCCGCTCAGCCGAAGCCGTTCTGCCGCCAGGCCTCGAAGACGGTCACCGCCACGGCATTCGACAGATTCAGGCTGCGCTGTCCTTCGCGCATCGGCAGCCGCAGGCGCTGTGGTTCGGCAAAGCCCTCGCGCACCGCGGGCGGCAGGCCGCTGGTCTCCGAACCGAACACCAGCCAGTCGCCCGGCTGGAAGCGCACGTCGTGCACGGCCCGCGTGCCGCGCGTGGTGAGCGCGAACATGCGCTCGGCGGCCGGCCGCTCGGCCTCGAGCAGCGCCTGCCAGCCGGCGTGGCGCTTCACTTCGGCATATTCGTGATAGTCGAGCCCGGCGCGGCGCAGCAGGCGGTCGTCCATCGAGAAACCCAGCGGCTCGACCAGGTGGAGCGTGCAGCCGGTGTTGGCGGCAAGGCGGATCACGTTGCCCGTGTTCGGCGGGATTTCGGGCTGGACCAGGACGATATGGAACATGCGCCGATTGTCGCGCTGCTCAATGCGGCGGATCGGTGCGCGCGAACACCAGGGCCGTGACGTGCGCCGCGCCGGCCAGCCGCAGCGCCGCGGCGGCCGAGAACAGCGAGGCGCCGCTGGTCATCACGTCGTCGACCAGCACCACGCGCCGGCCTTGCAGCTCGTGGGCGCGCAGGGGCTCCACCGCGAAGGCGCCGCGCAGGTTGCGCAGGCGCTCGGCGCGCGCGAGGCCGCTCTGCGCGGGCGTCTCGCGGGTGCGCAGGAGCAGCGCCGCGTCGGTCTTGGCGGGCGCGAGCCGGCGCGCCAGTTCGAGCGCCTGGTTGAAGCCGCGCTCGCGCAGCCGGGCCGGTGCCATCGGCATGGGCAGCACCCGGTCGCATTGCTCCAGCGCCGGCTCCACCCACGGCACGCTGCGCATCAGCGTGGCAAGCGGCCCGGCCCAGCCGGCCTCGCCGTGAAACTTGAATTGAGCGATGCAATCGGGCCACGGCCACGCATAGGTGCAGGCTGCAAAGCAGGCATCGAGCGGCGGCGGATCACGCATGCATTCGCTGCACCGGGCGACGCCCTCGGGCACCGGCAGGGCGCAGCTGCCGCAGCGCGCGGCCGGCGGCGCGAAGCGCGTCACGCAGGCATCGCAGATGCGCCGTGAAGGCCATGCGCGGCACACCTCGCACTGGCTGGGCAGCCGTGCGAGCAGAGAGGTCAAAGGCCGATCGGCCCAACGGCTGAACATGGGCTCAATATACTCACGGCCCCATGGCCACCGACCCCGCAAGAAGACCGCCGACCATCGATCCAACGGCGGCCGCACGCTGGAGCCGGCTCGCGCCCGCCGACGGCTCGCCCTGGCTGCACGAGGAAATCGGCCGCCGAATGGAAGACCGGCTGCAATGGATCAAGGCGCAGCCGCGCACCTGGGCCGACTGGGCGCCGCTGCGCGGCGGCCTCGAGGCGCACGAGCTGGTGGCCCGGCGCTACCGCGAAGCCGCCTGCTTCGTGATCGAACCCGAAGCGAAGCTGGCCGCCGCGGCCGGCGAGGCGCTGGCCGCGCCCTGGTGGAGCGCGCGCCGCTGGCAGGGCAGCAAGCTGCGCTTCGATGCGCCGCCCGAAGACGGCGTGGACCTGCTCTGGGCCAACATGTCGCTGCACATGGCGGCCGACCCCGAGGCACTCATCGCGCGCTGGCACCGGCTGGTGGCGACCGACGGCTTCCTGATGTTCTCGTGCCTCGGCCCCGACACGGTGCGCGAGCTGCGGGCGCTGCATGCGCGCCTGGGCTGGCCGGCCGCGGGCCACGAATACACCGACATGCACGACTGGGGCGACATGCTGGTGCATGCCGGCTTCGCCGAGCCGGTGATGGACATGGAGCGCATCGTGCTCACCTGGGCCACGCCCGAAGCGGCGCTGGCCGAGCTGCGCACGCTCGGGCGCAACCTGCATCCGGCGCGCTTCCAAGCGCTTCGCGGCAAGGCATGGCATCAGGCGCTGAAGCATGCGCTGCCCGAACTGGCACCGGCGCAGGAGGGCGGCGGGCGCATCGCGCTGACCTTCGAGGTCATCTACGGCCATGCCTTCAAGCCCGCGCCGCGCGTGGCGCTTTCGGCCGAGAGCGCGGTGTCGCTGCGCGAGATGCGCTCGATGCTGCAGCGCGGTCGGCCCGGCGCCTGACCGGCGCGCCCGGCCAGCTGCGCATCCGCGACCGGGCGCCTGTGTCTACCCGCTACAATCCGCCGTTGCGTGAAACTCGCGGGTAGTGTTCCGCGAACGAGGTCTGTCCGATCCTCTGGAGACAAGGGGCTGGGCAGCCGTCGACGCACCGATTTGCTGAACTCGCCCGTGCCGAATTCCGTGTTTCGTTTTGCCACCGTTTCAGGCCAGAACATCCACTGGTTCCTGAAGCGTAATTGCTCGGTGACGCCGAGCCAGCTGGGCTGGCTCTACGCCTCGCTGTGCGTGGTATCGCTCGGTATCGGCGCGGTCTTCTGGATGCTCGGTGCGCCGCTGGTTCTGCCTTTTGCCTGGCTCGAACTGGCCGCGGTGGGTTTCGCGTTCATGCTGTACGCACGGCACGCAACCGATGGAGAACGGATTGCGTTGCAGGGCGGCCGGCTGGTGGTGGAGCTCGAGAACGGTGGAGACTACGAGCGCACGGAATTTCTGCCGCACCAGGTGCGGATCGAACCGCAGGCCGGCGATCGTTCGCTGATCGAGGTCTCGGGTCAGGGTCGATCGGTCAGGGTGGGGCGCTATGTACGCCCGGAATTGCGAGCCGCATTGGCGCGCGAGATTCGCATGGCGTTGCGTGGCGCCTGAGGGCTCGCGCGGCGCTGCACGGTTGGGTTTGTTGAAAAAAATTGAAGAAACGTGAACACGATGAAGAGCATTTGGCGCAATAAGTACAGGCCGGCGAATCTGTTGCTGGCGGCCGGCGCGGCTTTCAGCGGCGCGGCGCACGCAGTCAACGATCTGCCCGGCGGCCCCTCGGTGCGCCAGCTGAATCTTCCGCTGGGCGTCACCAAGATTGCGCAGGAACAGCATTTCCTGCACACGGTGATGATGATCCTGTGCACGGTCATCTTCGTTGCCGTGTTCGCGGTCATGTTCTATTCGATATGGAAGCACCGCAAGTCGGTCGGCCACAAGGCGGCCAACTTCCATGAATCGGTGGTGGTCGAGGTCATCTGGACCATCGTGCCCTTCATCATCGTGATCGTGATGGCGCTGCCCGCCACCAAGGTGCTGGTGGCCCAGAAGGACACCACCAACGCCGACCTCACCATCAAGACCACCGGCTACCAGTGGAAGTGGGGCTACGACTACCTGAACGGCGAAGGCGAGGGCCTGGCCTTCATCTCCACGCTCGACAGCTCGCAGCGCGCCATGTCCGACGCCGGCGCCAAGGGCGCCATGCCCGACGACTACCTCTTCAAGGTCGACAACCCGCTGGTGGTGCCGGTCCAGAAGAAGGTCCGCATCATCACCACCGCCAACGACGTGATCCACGCGTTTGCCGTGCCCCAGCTCGGCATCAAGCAGGACGCGATTCCCGGCTTCGTGCGCGACACCTGGTTCCGCGCCGAAACCGTGGGCGACTACTACGGCCAGTGCCAGGAGCTCTGCGGCAAGGAGCACGCCTACATGCCGATCCACGTGAAGGTGGTCTCGGCCGCCGACTACACGGCCTGGGTCGATGGCAAGCGCAAGGAAGCCGCGGCCAAGCTCGACGATCCGAGCAAGGTCTGGACCCTGCCCGACATGATGACGCGCGGCGAGAAGGTCTATGCCGCCAACTGCGCGGCCTGCCACCAGGCCAACGGCAAGGGCGCCGGCCCGATCAAGGCGCTGGACGCCAGCGCCAAGGTGATCGACGCGGACCACAAGGTGCAGCTGCTGGTGCTGCTCAACGGCCAGAACAATGGCGCGATGCCCTCCTGGAAGCAGCTGAGCGACACCGACCTCGCGGCGGTCGCCACCTATACCAAGAACAGCTGGTCGAACAAGACGGGCCAGCTGGTGCAGCCGGCCGAAGTTCTGGCCCTGCGCGCCAAGTGACCGTGCCCAAGCGCCCCGCGACGAAGAAATTGCAAGGAACAACGAAATGAGTGCAGTCCTCGACCCCCACGGTCACGCCCACGACGGCCACGCACACGACGAGCACCACGCAGCGCCCACCGGCTGGCGCCGCTGGGTGTTCGCCACCAACCACAAGGACATCGGCACGCTCTACCTGCTGTTCAGCTTCACCATGCTGATGGTGGGCGGCGTGCTTGCGCTCTTGATCCGCGCCGAGCTGTTCCAGCCCGGCCTGCAGCTGGTGAACCCCGAGCTGTTCAACCAGTTCACCACCATGCACGGCCTGATCATGGTGTTCGGCGCCATCATGCCGGCCTTCGTCGGCTTTGCGAACTGGATGATCCCGCTGCAGATCGGCGCATCCGACATGGCGTTCGCGCGCATGAACAACTTCAGCTTCTGGCTGCTGATCCCTGCCGCGCTGATGCTCGTGGGCTCGTTCTTCATGCCTGGCGGCGCTCCCGCCGCGGGCTGGACGCTCTACGCGCCGCTCACGCTGCAGATGGGCCCCTCGATGGACGCCGGCATCTTCGCGATGCACATCATGGGCGCCTCGTCGATCATGGGCTCGATCAACATCATCGTCACCATCCTGAACATGCGCGCCCCCGGCATGACGCTCATGAAGATGCCGATGTTCTGCTGGACCTGGCTCATCACCGCCTACCTGCTGATCGCCGTGATGCCCGTGCTCGCAGGCGCCATCACCATGACGCTGACCGACCGCCACTTCGGCACCAGCTTCTTCAACCCCGCCGGCGGCGGCGACCCGGTGATGTACCAGCACATCTTCTGGTTCTTCGGCCACCCCGAGGTCTACATCATGATCTTGCCGGCCTTCGGCATCGTCAGCCAGATCGTGCCGGCGTTCTCGCGCAAGCGGCTGTTCGGCTACGCCTCGATGGTGTACGCCACCTCGTCGATCGCGATCCTGTCGTTCATTGTCTGGGCGCACCACATGTTCACGACCGGCATGCCGGTCACGGGCCAGCTGTTCTTCATGTACGCGACCATGCTGATCGCGGTGCCCACGGCTGTGAAGATCTTCAACTGGATCGCCACCATGTGGCAGGGCTCGATGACCTTCGAGACCCCGATGCTGTTCGCGGTGGGATTCATCTTCGTGTTCACGATGGGCGGCTTCACGGGCCTCATCCTGGCCATCGCCCCGATCGACATCCAGCTGCAGGACACCTACTACGTGGTGGCCCACTTCCACTACGTGCTCGTGGCCGGCTCGCTCTATGCCATGTTCGCGGGCTACTACTACTGGGCGCCCAAGTGGACCGGCGTGATGTACAACGAAACGCGCGGCAAGATCCACTTCTGGTGGTCGCTGATCTCGTTCAACGTCACCTTCTTCCCGATGCACTTCCTGGGCCTGGCGGGGATGCCGCGCCGCTATGCCGACTATCCGATGCAGTTTGCAGACTTCAACGCGGTGGCATCGGTCGGTGCGTTCGCCTTCGGTCTTGCGCAGGTCTATTTCTTCTTCTTCATCGTGCTGCCGACCATGCTCGGCAAGGGCGAGAAGGCATCGCAAAAGCCCTGGGAAGCCGCTGAAGGCCTCGAGTGGGAAGTGCCGTCGCCGGCACCCTTCCACACCTTCGAGAATCCGCCCAAGCTCGATCCGACCGCCACCAAGGTGATCGGCTGAACGGCACCAGGCCGCCGGCTTGCATGACCACGATGACCACGCCCGAACAGAAAAGGAACAACCGCCGCATGGGGCTCACGCTGGCCTCCATCGCGGTGCTGTTCTTTCTCGGATTCCTGGTCCGCATGATCTGGTTCGGCGGACGCTGAAGCAGCAGCCAACGGAGCCGTCCGCATCATGAGCCTCGGTCAACGCATCAAGCGCGCCAATGTCCGCATGGTCGGCAAGCTGGCCGTGGTGACCTGCGGCATGTTCGCGTTCGGCTATGCCCTGGTGCCGCTCTACCGCGCCATCTGCGAAATGACCGGCATCAACATCCTCGCGCTCAACGAGCTCGAGGTGCCGGGCGGCGCGAGCGGCGGCAAGAACGTGCGCGTGCCCGACAACACGCAGGTCGACACCACGCGCACCATCACGGTCGAATTCGATTCCAACGTGCGCGGCGGCCTCTGGGACTTCAAGCCCGCCGAGCGGACGATGCAGGTGCACCCCGGCCAGCTCAACACCGTGGTCTACGAATTCCAGAACGTGCAGAACCGCCGCATGGCGGCGCAGGCCATCCCGAGCTATGCGCCGCAGCAGGCCGCGCCGTACTTCAACAAGCTCGAGTGCTTCTGCTTCAACCAATACACGCTCGACCCGGGCGAGAAGAAGCAGTGGCCCGTCGCCTTCGTGATCGACCCGAAGATCTCCAAGGACGTGAAGACCATCACGCTGTCCTACACCTTCTTCGAAGTCGGCGGCAAGACGCCCGCGGCCCCGGTGGCCGCTGTTTCGAATGCTGCCCATGAGCCCCGTTCGTGACCGCGCCGAACACCCCGCCCAAGGCCACGCTGTGGGACACGGTGAAGGCCGTCTGCTGGTCGTTCTTCGGGGTGCGCAAGAAAAGCGCCTACCAGGACGACCTGGCCAAGCTGAACCCGCTGCACATCATCGCGGTGGCTTTTGTCGCGGTCATCGTTTTCATCGTGGGCCTGGTGCTGCTGGTGCGCTACGTGGTGGCGCCCTGAACCCGGTCCGCGTGGCCCACGACATCCAGAACCCATCGAATCGAGAGAAGAAAGAAAGCCAGGAGCTGATATGAGTTCAACCACCCACGGCACCACGCCCTACTACTTTGTGCCCGGGCCGTCCGCCTACCCGGTCATGGCCGCGACCGGCCTGTTCTTCGTGATTCTCGGCGCGGGCCAGTGGATCAACGGCCACCAGTGGGGCGCCTGGTCCCTGCTGGCGGGCATGGTCGCGTGGCTCGCCACGCTGTTCGTGTGGTTCCGCACCGCCATCGGCGAGAGCGAAAGCGGTCAGTACGGCCACAAGATCGACCTCTCGTTCCGCTGGAGCATGAGCTGGTTCATCTTCTCCGAAGTGATGTTCTTCGGTGCCTTCTTCACCGCGCTGTGGTGGACCCGCACCCATTCGCTGCCGGCGCTCGGCAGCCTGGACAACGCGCTGCTCTGGCCCGACTTCAAGGCCGTCTGGCCCAGCGTTGCAGCCGGCGTCACCGGTTCGCCGGCCGACATCGTCGAGCCCTTCCAGACCGTCGGCCCGTTCTGGCTGCCCACGATCAACACCGCGCTCCTGCTGAGCTCGGGCGTGACGCTCACCATCGCCCACCACGCGCTGCGTGCCGGCCATCGCGCCCAGACCATCCGCTTCATGTGGCTCACCGTGCTGCTCGGCGTGCTCTTCCTGGGCGTGCAAGGCTACGAGTACCACCACCTGTACACCGACCTGAACCTCAAGCTCAGCTCCGGCGCCTACGGCTCGACCTTCTTCATGCTGACCGGCTTCCACGGCCTGCACGTGTTCATCGGCATGCTGATGCTGCTGTTCATCACGCTGCGCCTGCAGAAGGGCCACTTCACGCCGGAGCGCCATTTCGGCTTCGAGGGCGCGGCCTGGTACTGGCACTTCGTCGACGTGGTGTGGCTCGGCCTCTACATGCTGGTGTACTGGCTTTGAGCGAACTCCGCGGCATGCAGAAAAAAAGGCGCCGGAAGGCGCCTTTTTCATGGTTCTCGTGGAACGAGCACCATCTACTTGCCGAGCGGGAGCCCGGTGGGCTGGATGTAGCCGAATTTCCAGGCCAGCAGCATGCAGAGGAACAAAAACACCGAGAGACCGATCCGAAAGGTGAGCGCGCGCGCCATGCCGCCGCTCTTGGCGCGTCCGTTGCGCCCGTCTTTCAGCATGTAGAAGAGCGCGAAGGCAAGGCTCGCGAAGATGCCCACGAAAACCAGGGCGATGAAATATTTCATGACCCCGATTATCGGCCGCACGCCTCATCCACTCCAGTGACGCCGCAACCCCTTCACCCCGCCCGGTCGAGGCCGAGGCGGGGCCGCTTCCTGCTGGTCACGCTGGCCGCCGTGCTGGCCCTTTCCGCCACGGTGTCGCTGGGACGCTGGCAGCTGTCGCGCGCCGCGCAGAAGGAGGCGCTGCAGGCCGAGATCGAGGCCCAAAAGCAGAAGCCGCCACTGTCCCAGGCCGAGTTCCTGGCGCTCGAGGCGCCGGCCGGCGAGTTGCACCGGCCCGTGCGGCTGCGCGGCCTCTGGCTGACGCCCCAGACGGTCTACCTGGACAACCGGCAGATGCATGGCGTGCCGGGCTTCTACGTGCTGACGCCGTTCGCCCTGGAAGGCAGCGACCAGGCCGTGATGATCCAACGCGGCTGGGTGCAGCGCAATTTCAACGACCGCACGCAGCTGGGCGCGGTCGAGACGCCGACGGGCATCGTCGAAGTCGCGGGCCTGATCGAGCCGCCGCCGGGCCATTTGTTCGAGCTCGGCAAGCCGGCCGCAGCCGCCTCGGCACCGGAATCCGCGGGGTCTTCGCCCATCCGGCAGAATCTCGACCTGGAAGCGTTCCGCGCCGAAACCAAGCTGCCGCTGCGAACCGATGTGTCGCTGCAGCAGGTCGGCCCCGCTTCCGAGGGGTTGCAGCGCGACTGGCCGGCCCCGGCTCTGGGTCTGGAGAAGCACTACGGCTATGCATTCCAGTGGTTCGGGCTTTCCGCCCTCGTGGTCATCCTCTATGTCTGGTTCCAAATCATTTCCCCCTACCGCCGCTCGCGGCGCCGCGCACGCGATGAACGCAGCCTCTGACGAACCGCTGGGCCTGACGGTGCACTCGATGCCGTCGCCCAACCAGGCGCTCGACGGCGCCGAGGGCCGCCGCACGGTGGTCGGACGCTGGAAGATGATTGCCGTGATGCTGATGTGCGCCGCGCCCGTCATCGCGTCGTACTTCACCTACTACGTGATTCGGCCCGAGGGGCGCAGCGTCTACGGCGAGCTCATCGATCCGCAGCGCACGCTGCCGGCATTCACCGCGACGGACCGCAACGGTGCGCCGGTCGACGTTGCCACGCTCAAGGGCCAGTGGCTGCTGGTGGCGGTGGCCGATGCGGCCTGCGACGCGCTCTGCGAACAGCAGCTCTATCTGCAGCGCCAGCTGCGCGAAAGCCTGGGCCGCGAGAAGGACCGCCTCGACCGCGTCTGGCTCGTGAGCGATGCGGCGCCCGTTCCGGCGCGGCTGGACAACGGCCTGCGCGGCGCCACCGTGCTGCGCGTGCCGGCCGAGCAGTTGGCCAAGTGGCTCGCGCCCGTTCCGGGCCACGGGCTGGCCGAGCACTTGTACGTGGTCGATCCGATGGGCAACTGGATGATGCGTTTTCCGGCCCGCATGGACGCCGCGGGCGCCAGCCGTGCCAAGCGCGACCTCGACCGCCTGCTGCGCGCCTCCGCCTCCTGGGACGAGCCCGGACGCTAGCACCGCATGATGAACACCGGCTCGCTCTACGACCTCACCCCCATCGCCTGGCTGATGGCCGCCGGCGTGCTGATCGCGCTCGGTCCGCTGGTGTGGGTGTGGCGCCGCAACGCGGGTGCCGGACCCGCGCGCCGGCTGCATGCGCTCACCGTGCTGACGCTGTTCCTCACCTTCGACCTCACGCTGTTCGGCGCCTTCACCCGGCTCACCGATTCGGGCCTGGGCTGCCCCGACTGGCCGGGCTGCTACGGCAACGCGAGCCCGGTGGGCGCGCGCCACGAGATCGCCATGGCGCAGTCGGCCCAGCCGACCGGTCCGGTCACGCACAGCAAGGCCTGGGTCGAGATGGTGCATCGCTACCTGGCCACCGGTGTCGGCGTGCTGATCCTCGCGCTCGCGGGCGCCACCTGGATCGTGCGGCGGCGCCAGCGCCGCTTGCCCGCGCCGGCGGGCGGCGAGCACGCCACGCTCAGCGCATGGTGGCCCGCGCTCACGTTGGTCTGGGTCTGCCTGCAGGGCGCGTTCGGCGCGCTCACGGTCACCTGGAAGCTCTTTCCTGCCATCGTCACGCTGCACCTGCTGGGCGCCGTGGTGCTGCTGGTGCTGCTGTGCATCCAGGCCGTGCGCTACCGGCAGGCCGCTGCCGACCGCCTGCCAACGCCCGTGTCGCCTGCGCTGCGCAACGGGCTGATCGCCACTTCGGCCCTGCTGCTGCTGCAGATCGCACTCGGCGGCTGGGTCAGCACCAACTATGCGGTGCTGGCCTGCACCCAGTTTCCGACCTGCCAAGGCAGCTGGTGGCCGCCGATGAATTTTGCCCAGGGCTTCGAGATCTGGCGCCACCTGGGCGTGACCGGCAATGGCGTGCCGCTCGATTTTTCAGCGCTCACCGCCATCCACTACGTGCATCGGCTGATGGCGTACGCCGTCTTCGCCGCGCTGGGCCTGCTCGCGTGGCAGCTGCGCCGTACTCCGCCGCTTCGGCCGCAGGCGCACTGGCTCGCGGGGCTCGCGCTGCTCCAGCTTGCCACCGGCCTGGGCAACGTGCTGCTCGGCTGGCCGCTGATCGCCGCGGTCCTGCACACCGGGGGCGCCGCGGCGCTGGCCGTGGTGCTGACATGGGCGCTGTGCGAGAGCCGCCGCGGGGCCGTGGCTGAGATCGCACACGACACGGACAAGGCGCCCGGCGCCCCACACAACAACCAGAGGGAGGCCGCCGCGTGAGCACGCCGATTTCCGTGCAGCAGACAAGCACCGCCAACGTGCTGCGCCAGTTCTATGCGCTGACCAAGCCGCGCGTGGTGCAGCTGATCGTCTTCTGCGCCCTCATCGGCATGGTGCTGGCCGTGCCCGGGCTGCCCTCGTGGGCCGACGTGCAGCGCGCCGTGCTGGCCTGCATCGGCATCTGGCTGGTGGCGGGAGCGGCGGCGGCGTTCAATTGCCTGGTCGAGAAGGGGATCGACGCCAAGATGAAGCGCACCGCCTGGCGCCCCACGGCGCGCGGGCAGCTCAGCGACCTGCAGGCGCTGGTGTTCTCGGCGCTGCTGTGCGCGGCCGGTTCGGCGCTGCTGTGGTTCCAGGTCAATCCGCTCACCATGTGGCTGACCTTTGCCACCTTCGTCGGCTATGCGGTGATCTACACCGTGATCCTCAAGCCGCTGACGCCGCAGAACATCGTGATCGGCGGCGCCTCGGGCGCGATGCCGCCGGTGCTGGGCTGGGCCGCGATGACCGGCGACGTGGGCCCCGAGGCGCTGATCCTGTTCCTGATCATCTTCCTGTGGACCCCGCCGCACTTCTGGGCGCTCGCGCTCTACCGCGTCGAGGACTACCGCAAGGCCGGGCTGCCGATGCTGCCCGTCACGCACGGCAACGAGTTCACGCGGCTGCAGGTGCTGCTCTACACCTTCATCCTGTTCGCGGCCTGCCTGATGCCTTTCATCTACGGCATGAGCGGCTGGCTCTACCTGGCGGTGGCGGTAGGCGTGAGCATCGGCTTCACGGGCTACGCCTTCGCGCTCTGGCGCAACTACTCCGATGCGCTGGCGCGAAAGACCTTCCGGTTCTCGCTGATCCACCTGAGCGTGCTGTTCGCGGCACTGCTCATCGACCACTATCTCCGCTGATTGACCGAATGCCCGTGCCCATGAACAAGCGAAATGCCCTCCAACTGATTGCCGGCGGTGCGGGATGGGCCGGCATGGCCGCCACCCTGGGCCTCGGTCTTTCGGCCTGCAGCGAAGCCAAGCCCAGCTTCAATGCGGTCGACATCACGGGCGCCGACTATGCCCGCGACTTCTCGCTGAAGGATGCCGACGGCAAGCTGCGCACACTGGCCGACTTCAAGGGCAAGGTGGTCGTGCTGTTCTTCGGCTATGCGCAGTGCCCGGACGTCTGCCCCACCACCATGACCGAGATGGCACAGGTCAAGCAGCAGCTCGGCGGCGACGGCGACAAGCTCCAGGTGCTGTTCGTCACGGTCGACCCCTCGCGCGACACGCCCGAGGTGCTCAAGGCCTACATGGGCGCGTTCGACCCGGGCTTCGTCGCGCTGATTCCCACGGCAGACCAGCTTGCCCAGGTCGCCAAGGACTTCAAGGTCTATTACAAGAAGGTCGAGGGCAAGACCCCCACGAGCTATTCGATGGACCATTCGGCCGCCAGCTTCGTCTACGACACCGACGGCCGGCTGCGGCTCTACGCGCGCTATGGCGCCGGCGTGGCGCCCATGGTGTCGGACGTGAAGGCGTTGCTCAAGTCCTGACCGCGCGCCCATGGACGCCGCCGTTGCCCTGGCCTCCGTCGAGCACCTGAAGGCGCGCAGGGGCGCCTTCCGCATCGCGCTCATTCCGCCCGAGGTGCTGCAGGCGCTCAACGACGGGCTGCTCGAGACCGTCAACCTCAACGAATTCATGGCACTCGAGCTGCCGCGGCTCGCGCGCAGCGTGGCGGGGCACATCGGGCTGGATCCGGCCAGCGAGCGGCTGGCCGACACCATTGCCATGCTCGGCGCGTTCAAGCCGATGCAGCGGCACGGCCACATTGCGCGCGCGCTCTACGACCTGGCGGCGCTGCATGCCGAGCGCGACGCCGTTGCCCACCGGCTGGCCACGCACGCAAGCGACGTGGCGCGCTGCTGGGCTGCGCAGTGGGTCACGCTCTCGGGCCTGTCGCTCGCGGCGCAGCTGGAGGCGGTGCGGCGTTTTGCCGCCGATCCGCATTTCGGCGTGCGGGAAATCGCCTGGATGGCGGTGCGCGACGCGGTCATCGCCTCGCTCGACGAATCGCTCGCGCTGCTGCAGCCGTGGACGGCCGATGCCGATCCGAACATCCGCCGCTTTGCCAGCGAACTCACGCGTCCGCGCGGCGTCTGGTGCGCGCAGATCGACGCGCTCAAGGCCGAGCCCTGGCGCGCGCAGCCACTCCTGGAGCCGCTGCGGGCCGACGCCAGCCGCTATGTGCAGAACTCGGTGGCCAACTGGCTCAACGACGCGAGCAAGACCCAGCCCGAATGGGTCGACCGGCTCTGCGCGCGCTGGCTGGCCGAATCGGACACGCCGGCCACCCGCTACATCGCCAAGCGGGCCTTGCGGACGCTGGTCAGGCAGGCATGAAAAAGCCCGGCGCGCGGCCGGGCTTGTTCTGGCGAAGCGCGGCGGTCAGGCGTAGTCGGCCAGCGCCTTCTTCATCTTCTTCATGGCCGCGACTTCGATCTGGCGAATGCGCTCGGCGCTCACGCCGTACACCGCTGCCAGGTCGTGTAGCGTCATGCCGCCCGAACCGTCGTCGTTGACCTTGAGCCAGCGCTCTTCGACGATGCGGCGGCTGCGCTCGTCCAGCGCTTCGAGCGCGGTGGCGATGCCGTCGCTCGAGAGCCGGTCGCGCTGCTGCGACTCGAGAAGGGCAGTCGGCTCCTGCGTGGCGTCGGCCAGGTAGGCGATCGGGCCGAAGGCCTCGTCGCCGTCGTCCGACGGACCCGGATCGAGCAGCACGTCGCCGCCCGACAGGCGGGTTTCCATTTCCAGCACCTCTTCGGGCTTGACGTTGAGCCGGGTCGCCATCTGCGACACCTCGTCGGGGCTCAGCGTATCGCGGTGCGTGCCGTTGTCGGCCGCGGCCGAGTCGGCCTTGAAGCCCTGCTTCATCGAGCGCAGGTTGAAGAACAGCTTGCGCTGGGCCTTGGTCGTCGCGACCTTGACCATGCGCCAGTTCTTCAGGATGTACTCGTGGATCTCGGCCTTGATCCAGTGCATGGCGTAGCTCACGAGCCGCACGCCCTGGTCGGGGTCGAAGCGCTTCACGGCCTTCATGAGGCCGACGTTGCCTTCCTGGATCAGGTCGCCGTGCGGCAGCCCGTAGCCCAGGTATTGGCGCGAAATGGAAACCACGAGACGCAGGTGCGAGAGGATCAGCGCACCGGCCGCTTCGAGGTCGTTGTGGTCGCGCAGGCGGCGTGCGAAGCCCTGCTCTTCTTCGAGCGTGAGCATCGGCAAGCGGTTGGCGGCCGAAATATAAGCATCCAGGTTGCCCAGCGGCGGCACCATCGACCATGGATTGGCGACGGCGAGCTGGTTGGCAGAGGCTCCAGACAGCGTGGTCATCAGGGGAAACTCCTTTGTATTGGGCATATTAGCACTCGATTAGAGGGAGTGCTAAACCAAGGGTTCCCCCTAAGTTTCTATCGCACCGATAGCCAAAGCTGTCAGCCGGACGGTGATCCGGCCTGCGGCGGCGTCCGACCTGGGGATCACCAGCGGATACCGAGGCGCAAAAACAGCTTCGAGAGTACGAACAGCGGCCCCACCCAAAGATATTGGATGTCTTCGAAGAAAGAAGGTTTCCTGCCCTCGATCTTGTGGCCGATGAACTGGAAGATCCAGGCCACCACGAAGATGGCGGCGGAAACCGGCAGTACAAGGCTTCCCATTGCATGGACCAGCGCCAGCACCAGGGCCGTGCCAGCCAGCATGGCGAGCAGGAACGCCGGGGCGCGGAGCAGCGCGTAGTAGACCAGGCTGGCCGCCACGAAGAGGTAGGCGACCCACGGGTGCAGCGCAAACAGCAGGCCGACGAGGCTCAGCATGATGGCCGGGATCGCGGCGAAGTGAATCAGCTCGTTGGTCGGATGGCGGTGGCTTTCGCCATAGTGGGCCAGCAGCCGGTCGACCTTGCGCTCGCCCGCTGCCAGCGGGGCATCGGCGGTGTGCATCATGGTTGTCTCCAAAACGCCGTTCGATGCGGCGGGTAGCGCATGGTGCTCCCGCCTACGGTGGATGGCAAGTGCTATGAAAACAGGAGCGAACACCACCTGAATGTGGCGGCCGCGCCATGACTTAGTGCACTGTTGCGCGGATGGGGCCTCGCTAAGATCGACCGCGTGGCCTCGCTCGAATCTTCCTCCAACCCGCCGCCGTCGCTTCTGGCGAACGGCACGCCCGCGCAGGCGCCAGGTGCCATTCTGGTGGTGGACGACCACGACTTGCTGCGGCTCGGCGTGCGCGCGCTGATCCAGGCGCAGACCGCTTCTTCGGGGGCGGGCATCGAGGTCTTCGAGGCCGCCAGCGCGGCCGAGGCGCTGGCACTCTACGAGAAGCACCGCGAGTCGATCCGCCTGGTGCTGCTGGATCTGGCGCTGCCCGATACCCATGGGCTGAGCGGTCTCGCGGAATTTCGCCTGCGCCACCCGTCCGCGCGCATCGTGGTGCTGTCAGGCACCGGCAACACCTCCTTGGCACAGGGGGCGGTGGCGTTGGGCGCGAGCGCCTTTCTTCCCAAGTCGGCGGACCTGAAGGAGGTGGTGGGATTCATCCGCGCCTGCGGCCTGCTCGAGCCCGACGCGTCTGAAGTTCTCCCTCCCGCCACGATGCCCAAGGTGCCCGGCGGCTACGGCGAATCGGCGCAGGCCAGCGCCTGGCAGGAACTCACGCCGCGCCAGATGCAGGTGCTGCAATGGGTGCTCGAAGGCAAGGCGAACAAGGAAATCGCACAGCTCGCGAACCTGAGCGAAGGCACGGTGAAGAACCATGTATCGACCATCCTGCTGCTGTTCGGCGTGCGTTCGCGTGCGCAGCTGATCAGCAGCCTGCGTTGAGCCCGCCGCGCATGGCCGACACGCCGCTGAACCAGCGCGTGCTGCGCGAGCACGTGGCGTCGGTCTATTTCAACTACAACGCCACCTTCCTGGCCCGTGTCGTCTTCGTGCTGGTACTCGGCACGTTCATGTACCTGCAGCTGGGCGACCCGATGGTGCTGCCCTTCGTCGTGCTGCACCTGACGCTGTATATGGGCATGTACTTCACGCCGCGCTGGAATCCGTCGGTTCCGGCGGCGGACAGCGCCTGGTGGGCGCGCAGGATCACCCGCATCGTGACCCTGCTCGGGTTTGCCGATGCGCTGGCGCCATGGATCTTCGTGCCCGCGGGCAACCTGCCGGTCACCGCCGCGCTGATGGTGGTGATGATGGGCAATTGCGCCCGGGCCGTGCAGTCCCTGCGGCCGCTGAAGGCGGCGCTGTTCGGCCACACGCTGCCGATGATGGGCGGGCTGATCATTGCGCTGGCGTGGCAGCGCGACTCCATCCACCTCTTTCTCGCGGCTTTCGCCTCGATCTACCTGTTTCTCATGCTGCGCGTCGGCGTGCAGGAGCACAGGCTGTTGGCGGATTCGCTGGTCCTGCGCTTCGAGAAGGAAGCCCTGGCCGTGCGGCTGGAAGAGCAGATTGCCGCCACCGAGCGCGCCAGCCAGGAAAAGACCCGCTTCCTGGCCAGTGCCAGCCATGACCTGCGCCAGCCGCTGCACGCCATTGCGCTCTTCGGCGCTGCGCTCGAGAACGAGCTGCGCGGCCGTCCGGAGGAAGTGAACGCGCAGCGCCTGATGCGCGCCGTCAATGCCCTGGGCGCTTCGCTCGACATCATGCTCGACATCTCCCGGCTGGACGCCGGCGTGGTCACGCCTGTGCTCCAGGCGGTCCAGCTCGATGCTCTGTTCCTGCCGCTCAACCACACCTTCTCGGCCCAGGCCGAGCAAAAGCAGTTGCAACTGCGCGTGCGCGCCAGCGGGTTGTGGGTGCGCAGCGACCCCCAGCTGCTGCATCGGATGCTGTCCAACCTGCTGGACAACGCCCTCAAATACACCGCGCGCGGCGGAGTGACCGTGACGGCCCGCGAGCGCGGGGAGTTCGTGTGGATCGAGGTGCGGGACACCGGCATCGGCATTGCGCCCGAGCAGTCGAACCGGATCTTCGAGGAGTTCTACCAGATCGACAACCCGGGGCGCGACCGCTCGCGGGGGCTGGGCATCGGCCTGTCGATCGTGCAGCGGCTCTCGCACCTGCTGGGCCATCCGGTGCAAATGCATTCGAGGCTGGGGCGCGGCACCCATTTCCGCGTCGTGCTGCCGGCCGTCGCGCCGCAGGCCGGCGCACTGGCCGGACTTTTCCCGCCCGACGCTGCGGCGCCTCAGCAGGAACACCGGCCGCCCAGGCGAGCGGCGCCGGCACTGCCCGCGCGGGTGCTGCTGCTGGACGACGAATCGGAAATCCGGGAAGCCATGACGGGCCTGCTGCGCTCGCATTCGATCGACGCGCTCGCCGTCGCGGATGAAGCCGCCGCCGCCGCCGCCTTGCAGCAGGCGAGCAGCGAGAGGCGGCCTTTCGAGCTGCTGATGTGCGACTACCGGCTGGCCGATGGCGTCGATGGGCTGGATGTGGGCCTGCGCCTGAGCGGCCGACGGCAGGGCGGACCCACCATCCCCTTGCTGCTGATCACCGGCGAGACCTCGCCCGACAGGCTGCTGCGCGTGCGGGAATCCGGGGTTCCCGTGCTGTTCAAGCCGGTGGCCACCGATTCGCTGTTCCGGATGATGGCCCGGGCGGCAAGCCCGGAGCGGGGCGGAATCTAATACTTTCGGATCTGTTGCCGTGAGTTGCCGAGGCGTTGCCGGCGATGTCATGACTTTTGGCACTGGTGGCTGCCAAGCCCCCGGACGTACCTTCCATGGGTCGCAAACACACATCGATCAGGGAGGAATCCGAATGAGATTTAAGCTTGCAGCGGTAGCAATCGCAACGACCACCATGCTGGCCCTTGCGGCCTGCGGCGGGGGTGGAGGAGGCGGCGGTGGCACGCTGCCGCCTGGCTGGGGCGCACCGCCTCCGCCGCCCCCTCCGCCACCGCCCCCGCCTCCGCCCGCGCCCCCTCCGGCGCCTGCCCCGGCTCCAGTTCCTGCCACTCACACTTTTATGTACGAGGCGTTGCCGCCTTCCGCCGACATTGATGCTTTCGTCGCAACGCTCCAATCGCAGGGCGCCCGCGGCTTTCGCTTTCTGAGCCCGCTGGGGGCGACCGACGGCACGGTTACTGAAAGCGCCTCTGTCTTCGTGAAGTACGCCGATGCGAACTACACCTACGAGGTCAAGGCAGAAACGGCAGACAGCGCGGCGTTCCTGGCCCAGGCCAACGAGGCCGGTGCCAGAGGATTCCGCTGGGTTGGCCCTCTGAGTGTGAATGGCGCGGCCTTCTTTCTGTATCGCAAGGAAAGTGATTCCAATGCCGCGTACAGCTATCGTGCCGATCCCATGCCGGGAAGCAAAGCAGACTATCTGGCGCAAGCGAACGCGCTGGGCAGCCAGGGCTACTACAACACAGCGGCTTTCTTCCGGTTCGGAGGCGAAGCCAGGTCCGTGTTCGAAAAGGACACGACCGGCAACGCCACCTACGGGTACGAACTGGGGGAGCTCACCAGCGGCGAAGCCGAAGGGATGGCGCAGTTCAACGAAAAGGGCTCGCGCGGTTTCCGTTTCCGCGGGCTGGCCAGCTTCACGGACGGAGGCGCGCAGACCTATGTCAAGGACCTGTCGCAATCGGCGACGTTCAGCTATGAGGCACTGGACACGCAGCCCACCATGGCGGCGCTGATCACGCAGGCCAACGCTCAGGGCGCAAGGAACTTCGGGTTTCTGGGACCGCTCAGCGTCGGAAGTACCAGCAAGATCTTCTATTACAAGCCCACCAATTGCACGGGGGCGGTAGTTTGTGTTCCCACGGGGCCTTTCGGCCCCTGACCGTGCCGACGACATGGTGCGGCGCGTGCTCTGCGCACGGAGCAAATAGCAGGGGTAAGGGAGAGAAAAAGAAAGAAAAAAGCGAAAGCGGCCTCGGCGCAAGCGGGGGCCGCTTTTTTTAACCCAGCAGCGCCAGGGCGAACTCGCGCGCGTTGAAGGTTTCGAGGTCTTCCAGCTTCTCGCCCACGCCGATGAAGTAGACCGGGATCGGCCGCTCCCGTGCAATGGCGCAGAGCACGCCGCCCTTGGCGGTGCCGTCGAGCTTGGTCACCACCAGGCCGGTGAGGCCCAGCGTCTCGTCGAAGGCCCTGACCTGCGCCAGGGCGTTCTGCCCGGTGTTGCCATCGATCACCAGCAGCACCTCGTGCGGCGCGGTAGCGTCGGCCTTGGTGACGACGCGCTTGATCTTCTTGAGTTCGTCCATCAGGTGCAGTTGCGTCGGCAGCCGACCGGCGGTGTCGACCAGCACCACGTCCTTGCCGCGCGCCTTGCCCGCGGTCACCGCGTCGAAGCTCACGGCCGACGGGTCGCCGCCTTCCTGGCTCACGATCTCGACCGTGTTGCGGTCGGCCCAGACCAGCAGCTGCTCGCGTGCCGCCGCGCGAAAGGTGTCTGCCGCGGCCAGCAGCACCGAGGCGCCTTCGCTGGCCAGGTGTTTGGTGAGCTTGCCGATCGAGGTGGTCTTGCCGGCGCCGTTGACTCCCGCCACCATGATCACCGTCGGCGTGAACTGGCCGATCACCAGCGGCTTTTCGAGCGGCTGGAGCAGGTCGGTGATGGCATCGGCCAGCAGCCGCTTCACTTGCGCCGCATCGGTCGCCATCTGGCGTTTGACGCGGCCGCGCAGGTCGTCGAGCAGGTATTCGGTGGCCTTGACGCCGGCATCGGCCATCAGCAGCGCCGATTCGAGCTCCTCGTACAGCGCTTCGTCGATCTGCGCATTGACGAACACCGCCTGGATGCCGGTGCCGGTCTTGCGCAGGCCGGTCTTGAGCTTGTCGAACCAGCCCTTGCGCTCGGCCGGCATGGCAGCCTCGGTGACGAGGGCGGGCGGGGGCACGGCCGGAACGGCAGGCGCGGGTGCAGCAGGCACAGGCGCGAGGTTCGGCGCCGCGGGGGCGGCTGGTGTCGCGGCCGCGGGTGGCGGCGGAGGGGGCACAAACGGGGGCGCCGTGTCTGGGGCTGGAGGCGGAGGCGCCGCTTCCTCCGCGGCAGGCTTGGAGCCGAACCAGCTCGACGGGGAGAACACCGAGCGCGCAGGGGCGGCAGCGGGCGCAGGCGCGGGCTCGGGCGCAGGTGCCGGCTCGGCGGCCGGTGAGGGCGTCGGCGCGGCCGGGGATTCGGCAGGTGGTTTTTTCTTGAAGAAACTGAACATCGGGAGCTTTTTACAATCCGACCCATTCTATGAAACACCCCTCGCCACGCCGTGCTGCGTCCGGTGCGGTGCTGGCAATGGCGCTTTGCGCGCCGTGGGCCATGCCTGCGCAGGCCCAGTCCACACCGGTTTCCGCCGCTCCATCCACCGCCGCTCCATCCGACGCCGCCGCGGCGGCATCCGCTCCCCAGCAATTCACCCTCGCCAACGGCATGACGCTGCTGGTGCAGCCCGACAGGCGCGCACCCACCGCGGTGCAGATGCTCTGGGTTCGCGTGGGTTCGGTCGACGAGGTCGACGGCACTTCGGGCGTGGCCCACGTGCTCGAACACATGATGTTCAAGGGCACCAAGGACATCAAGCCCGGCGAGTTCTCACGCCGCGTGGCGGCGCTGGGCGGCCAGGAGAATGCCTTCACCACGCGCGACTACACGGGCTACTACCAGCAGATTCCCGTGGCCAGCCTGGAGCAGGTCATGAAGCTCGAATCGGACCGCTTCGCCAACAACCAGTGGTCCGACGACGAGTTCAAGCGCGAAATCGAGGTGGTCAAGGAAGAACGGCGGCTGCGCACCGAAGACCAGCCGCGCGCACTGCTCGGCGAGCAGCAGAACGCGGCCGTCTTCACGGCCTCGCCTTACCACCGCCCCGTCGTCGGCTGGATGAGCGACCTCGACTCAATGACGCCCGACGACGCGCGCGCCTTCTTCCGCCGCTGGTACGTGCCGGCCAATGCCGCCGTGGTGGTGGCCGGCGATGTCGACACGGCCCAGGTGCGCGCGCTGGCCGAGAAGTACTACGGCCGCATTCCCGCGCGCGCCGTGCCCGCGCGCAAGCCGCGTACCGAGCCTGCGCAGCGCGGCATCCGCCGCATCGAGTTCAAGGCGCCGGCCGAGCAGGCCTACGTGTCGCTCGCGTTCCGCATTCCGCAGCTGGAAAGCATCGATGCCGCGGACAGCGACGTGTGGGCGCTCGAAGTGCTGTCGGCCGTGCTCGACGGCTACACGGGCGCACGGCTCGACCGTGCCCTGACCCAGGGCCCCGACCGCGTGGCCGATTCGGCCGGTGCCTATTCAGGCCTGGCCGGCCGCGGGCCGCAGCTGTTCATGCTGGTGGGCGTGCCGGCCCACGGCAAGAGCGCCGAAGCGGTGGAGGCCGCGTTGCGCGCGCAGGTGGCGCGTGTCGCGAAGGAAGGCGTGAGCGAAGCCGAACTGGCGCGCGTCAAGACGCAGTGGGTGGCGAGCCAGACCTACAAGCGCGACTCCGTGATGGCGCAGGCCCGCGAGCTCGGCAGCAACTGGGTGCAGGGACTGCCGCTGGACACCAGCGCGCGCATCGTCGCGAAGCTGCAGGCCGTGACGCCGGCCCAGGTGCAGGCCGTGGCCGCCAAATACTTCGGCGACGACCAGCTCACCGTGGCCACACTGCGCCCCTTGCCGCTCGAAGCCAGGCCGCGCGGCCGCGGTTTTGCCGCCCCCCAGGGCGAACTGCGCTGAAAGGCCTGGATTCTTCAATGACCCCCATGAAAAAAATCCTGCGCTCCGCGCTGTTCGCGGCCGCCACGGTCTTCGCTGGCCTGAACGCCGCACAGGCCGCGCTGCCGATCGAGCACTGGACGCTCGCGAGCGGCGCCAAGATCTACCTGGTGTCGACCCAGGCGCTGCCCATCGTCGACGTGCAGATCGATTTCGACGCCGGCAGCCGGCGCGATCCGGCGGGCCAGGCCGGCTTGGCCAGCGCGACCGCGACCATGGTCGAGAAGGGCGTTCGCGCCGGAAAGAACGGCGAACCGGCGCTCGACGAGAACGCGCTCGGCGAAGCCTGGGCCGACCTGGGCGCCGAGTTCGACACCAGCGCCGGCACCGACCGCGCCAGCTACTCGCTGCGCACGCTGTCCGACCCGGCCCTGCTTGCCAAGGTGGTGGCGCTGGCCTCGCGCGAGATCGGCGAGCCGGCCTTTCCCGACGACGTCTGGCAGCGCGAGCGAGAGCGCATCAATGCCTCGTTGAAGGAAGCCAACACCAAGCCGGCGACCATCGCGGGCCGTGCCTTTGCGCACAGCGTCTACAGCAGCCATCCCTACGGCCAGGAAGTCACCGAAGCCACGCTCGCGCGCATCGACACCGCCGCCATGCGGCAGCGCTACCAGCAGCTGATCGTGCCGTGCCGTGCCAAGCTCAGCATCGTGGGCGCCGTGACCCGCGCCGAGGCCGAGGCCATGGCCACCGCGCTGCTCTCCCGGCTGCCCGGGCCCGAGGCGTGCACGCCGCTGCCGGCGATCGCACCGGTGGCCGCGCTCGGCGCGCCCAAGGACGAGCGCATTCCTTTCGCTTCGGCCCAGGCCCACGTGCTGATCGGCCAGCCCGGCTATCCGCGCAAGGACCCGGACCATTTCGCGCTCACGCTCGGCAACTATGTGCTGGGCGGCGGCGGCTTCGTCTCGCGGCTGACCAACGAAGTGCGCGAGAAGCGCGGCCTGGCCTACAGCGTCTACAGCGGCTTTGCGCCGGGGCTGGACGCCGGTGCCTTCCGCATCGGCTTCCAGACGCGCCCCGACCAGGCTGAAGAAGCCGTGAAGGTCTCGCGCGACGTGCTCGCCAGGTTCGTGGCCGAAGGCCCGACCGCCGCCGAACTCAAGGCCGCCAAGGACAACCTGATCGGCGGCTTTCCGCTCCTGCTGGACAGCAACCGCAAGCTCATCGGCAATGTGGCCAACATCGCCTGGCACGACCTGCCGCTCGACTATCTCGACACCTGGACCGCGCGCATGAACGCGGTCACGGCGGACGAGGTCCGGGCCGCGTTCGCGCGCAAGCTGCAGCCCGAGCGCATGGTGACGGTGGTGGTGGGCGGCAAATAAGGCCGCGCTTTTTCAGCGCAGGGCGTGCGCGCCGCTTCCGGCGGCCGTGCGTACCGCCGCCTTGAGGCGCTCGAGCAGTTGCGGCGCGGCGCGCGCCTGCTGCCAGTAGAGCGGCACCTGCAGCGTCGAGCCCGGCACCAGCTCCACCAGTGCGCCCGCGCGCATCGCCTCGGCCGCCATGCTGGCCGGCAGCATTCCCCAGCCCATGCCGGCGCGCGCCGCTTCGACGAAACCCTGGGCCGAGGGCAGCCAGTGCCGCGGCGTCTCGATGCTGCGGTGGCAGATGCGCCGCACCCAGCGTGCCTGCAGGCGGTCCTTGCGGTCGAACACCAGGCTCGGCGCATGGGCCAGGGTGCGCGCACCCACGCCCTTGGCGAAGTACCGCTCGACGAATTCCGGGCTTGCGGCGGCCACGTAGTGCATGGCACCCAGCGCCTCGCTGTTGCATCCGGCCACCGGTTGCGCCAGCGCGGTGACGGCCGCCAGCACCGCGCCGCTGCGCAGGCGCTCGGCGGTGTGGTCCTGGTCGTCCACGGTCAGGTCGAGCAGGGCGGATTCTTCCTGCCTTGCAAAGGCTGCGGCGGCAGCCATGAACCAGCTGGCCAGGCTGTCGGCGTTCACCGCCACCCGCACCGTGACCCGCTCGGCCCCCTCGCCGCTTCGGCCACCCATGCCGAGCGCGGGCAGCGCCTCGCGCAGCTCGTGTTCCAGCATGCCCACGCGTTCGATGTGCCGGCACAGCTGCTGCCCGGCTTCCGTCGCGATGCAGGGCTGGCCGCGCATCAGCAGCGCGCCGCCCGTGCGCTCCTCGAGCAGCTTCACGCGCTGCGAGACGGCCGAAGGCGTGACGTTCAGTGCGCGGGCCGCGCGCTCGAAGCTGCCTTCGCGCACCACGGCGGCCAATGCATTCAGGGCGGCGTAGTCGAGCATGGTTCGCTGGGGTTAGAAAAACTGAATATGGCTTAGGAAGTTTAGTTTGAATTAATGCAGCCGAAGCGGCAAGCTGGCGCCATGGCCATCGAACAAATCTCCACCGCATTCGTCAACGGGTTTCTCATGAGCCTGGTGCTCATCGTCGCCATCGGCGCGCAGAACGCCTATGTGCTGCGCCAGGGGCTGCGGCGCGAGCATGTGAGCGCCGTGGTGCTGTTCTGTGCGGCCAGCGATGCCATCCTGATCACGGCAGGCGTGGCTGGCATGGCGCAGGCACTGAAAGGACGGCCCGCATTCGCCACCGCGCTCGCCGGCCTGGGTGCGCTGTTCCTGGGTGCCTATGGGCTGCGCGCGCTGTGGCATGCCCGGCAGCCCGGCGCGCTGCAGGCAAAGGCCCAGGGGGTGTCGCTCTCGCGCACCGCCGTGCTGGCGCAGGCGGCGGGCTTCACCTTGCTGAACCCGCATGTCTATCTCGACACCGTGCTGCTCGTGGGCAGCACCGGCGCCCAGTACGGTGGCGCGCTCAAGGCCTGGTTCGTCGCCGGGTCGGCGATTGCGAGCGCACTGTGGTTCTCGGCACTGGGCTTCGGTGCGCGCTGGCTGGCGCCGGTGTTTGCGCGCCCGCGCGCCTGGCAGATGCTCGATGCGCTGATCGGCGGCACGATGCTGCTGCTTGCCGCGCTGGTGGCGCGGCGGGCCTTGCTCGGGGTCTGAGCCGGCGTGCGGCGTTAAGCTTGCCGCATGCCCCAGAAGAAAGCCGCAGCCGCCAGGCGCTCCCCCTCGACGCCGTCTCCGTCGCCATCACCAAGATTGAAATCGCTGCCGCGCGAGGTGCGCATCATCGGCGGCCTGTGGAAGCGCAGCCGCCTTTCGGTGGCCGACAAGCCGGGCCTGCGCCCCACGCCCGACCGCGTGCGCGAGACGCTGTTCAACTGGCTCGCGAGCATCGCGGGCGCCGGCGGCGGCGAGCTGCCGGGCTGGCATTGCATCGATGCCTTCGCAGGTACCGGGGCACTCGGCCTGGAGGCCGCGTCGCGCGGTGCCGCGAGCGTGCTGCTCTGCGAACAGGACGCCGCGCTGGTGGCTCAGCTGCAGGCCGCCAAGGCCAAGCTCTCGGCCGAGGCCGTGCGCATCGAGCGCGGCAGCGGGCTCACCGCGCTCGAGCGTGCGCCCGCGGGCAGCCTGGATGCGGTCTTTCTCGATCCGCCTTTCGAGAGCATCGCCCTCTACGAACCCGCACTGCGGGCCGCCGCGCGCGCCATGAAAACCGGCGGCGCCGTCTACCTGGAGGCGCCGCGCCGCTGGAGCGACGAGGAGCTGGCCGCGCTCGGCCTTGTTGGTTTTCGTTACCTCAAGGCAGGGGCGGTGCACGCTCACTTGCTGCGGCAGGCTGCAAACGGGACTGCATAATCCGCCGAACAAGCCGCACCGGCTGCATGAGGAAGAAGCAACCATGGCCAGCAACGTGATCGCGGTTTATCCCGGCACTTTCGATCCCATCACCCTCGGCCACGAGGACGTGGTGCGGCGTGCAACCCAGCTTTTCTCCAAGGTCATCGTCGCGGTGGCGGCCGGCCACCACAAGAAGGCGCTGTTCAGCCTGCAGGAGCGCATGGAGATGGCGCGCGAGGCCGTGAAGCCCTACAGCGACCAGGTCACGGTCGAGAGCTTCTCGGGCCTGCTGCGCGACTTCGTGGTGGCGCGCGGCGGCAAGGCGATGGTGCGCGGCCTGCGCGCCGTGACCGACTTCGACTACGAATTCCAGCTCGCGGGCATGAACCGCTCGCTGATGCCCGACGTCGAAACCGTGTTCCTCACACCCAGCGACAAGTACCAGTTCATCTCGAGCACCTTCGTGCGCGAGATCGCCATGCTCGGCGGCGAGGTCCACAAGTTCGTTTCGCCCGACGTGGAGAAGCAGCTCGCAGCCAAGGTGCGCAGCCTCGGTCGTGAGTAGCCGACTTCCCTTGCCGCGCCTGCATCCGCTGGGCGATGCGGCGCTGCTTTGCGAACTGGCGCCGCCCGCCACGCTGGCGCAGCAGCAGCAGATCTGGGCGCTGGGTGCCGAGGTGCAGCAATGGGCCGGCGTGGGCGAGGTGCTGCCGGGCATGAACAACCTCACGCTGACCTTCGATCCGACCGCGATCGATGTCGAGGCGCTGATGGCGCGCGTGAACGAGGCTTGGCCGCGGCTCGCGGCCACGGCCGTCGAGGGCCGCAGGGTGGAGATTCCGGTGGCCTATGGCGGCGAGCACGGGCCTGACCTGGCCGATGTCGCGGCGCACACCGGGCTCACCCCGGCCGAGGTGGTGCGGCGCCACAGCGCGGCCGACTACGTGGTCTACCTGCTGGGCTTTCTGCCCGGCTTCGCCTTCATGGGCGGGTTGCCGCCCGAGCTTGCCACGCCGCGCCGCGCCGAGCCGCGCACGGCGGTGCCCGCGCGCTCGGTCGGCATCGGCGGCGAGCAGACCGGCATCTATCCGCTGGTGTCGCCGGGCGGTTGGCAGCTGATCGGCCGCACCTCGCTCGAACTCTTCGATCCGTCGGCCGAGCCGCCCACACTGCTGCGTCCGGGGGACCACGTGCGCTTCGTCGTCGAAAGCGTGCAGACATGATGCTGGTGCAGAAGCCCGGCATGCTGGCCTCGGTGCAGGACCTGGGACGGCATGGGCACCGCCAGCTCGGCATCTGCCCCGGCGGTGCACTCGACGTGCTGGCGCTCACATTGGCGAACCGGCTGGTCGGCAATGCCGACGGCGCGGCCGGCCTCGAGCTCACCATGGGCGGCTGCGAGATCCGCTTCGAGAGCGCCACGCGCGTCGCGCTGGTGGGCGACGGCTTCGGCGCCCGGCTCGATGGCGCGCCGCTCTGGCCGTGCTGGAGCGTGCCTGTCGCTGCGGGGCAAACGCTCAAGCTCGCGGGCGCCAACGCAGCCGGCGTGAAGAAGGCTGGCTTGCGCAGCTGGCTCGCGGTGGCGGGCGGCATCGAAGTGCCGCCGGTGCTCGGCTCGCGCAGCACCGACCTGAAGGCCGGCTTCGGCGGCCACCAGGGACGCGCATTGCGCAAGGGCGACCGGCTCCCGCTGGGCGCGATGCCGCTGGATGCCGCCCAACTCGCCCGGCGCCCGTTCGGCCTGCGCGGTCCGGACTGGGGCCCCGAGGAAAGCGATTCGGCCATCGCCTTGCGCGTGTTGCCCGGTCCCGAATTCGACCAGTTCACCGTGGCCTCGCACGCGCTGCTCTGGAGCGAGCGCTGGCGCATCACCGCGCAGAGCAACCGCATGGGAAGCCGGCTCGCGGGCGCCGAGCTCAAGCGCCGGCGCACCGCCGACATGCTCTCGTCGGGCGTCATTCCCGGCACGATCCAGGTGCCGCCCTCGGGCCAGCCGATCATCCTGATGGGCGACGCGCAGACCACCGGCGGCTATCCGCGCATCGGCGTGGTGATCCGCGCCGACCTGTGGAAGCTCGCGCAGGCACCGCTGGACGGCCGGCTGCGGCTGGTGCAGGTCGACATGGCCGCCGCGCTCGAAGCCTGGGCCGAGCAGCAGCGCTATCTTGCGCAGGTCGCGCAAGGGCTGGCGGCAGCGGGCTGGACGAGACCGGCATAGACTGTGCGAGCAGTGCAGGCGCGCCGGCTCGCCCCGACGTGCCGGCCCGTCTTGAAGAAGGAATCAACCCCATGCAAATCGACCTGAATGCCGACCTCGGCGAAGGCGCCGGCAGCGACGAAGCACTGCTCGGCCTCGTGAGCTCGGCCAACATCGCCTGCGGCTGGCATGCGGGCGACGCCAAGACCATGCGGCAATGCGTGCGCTGGGCCATCGAGCACGGCGTGGCCATCGGCGCCCATCCGAGCTTCCCGGACCGCGAGAACTTCGGCCGCAGCACCATGCACCTGCCGCCCGACGAGATCGTGGCCAATGTGCTCTACCAGGTCGGCGCGCTGGCCGCGATCGCCAAGGCCGAGGGCGGCAAGCTCTCGCACGTGAAGGCGCACGGCCAGCTCTACAACCAGGCGGTGAAAGAGCCCGAACTCGCCGACGCACTCTGCGAAGCGGTGCGGCGCTTCGATCCCTCGCTCCGGTTCTTCGGCCTTGCGGGCAGCGGCATGATCGACGCCGCGCGCCGCGCCGGCCTCACGCCGGTCGAAGAGGTTTTCGCCGACCGCGGCTACATGCCCGACGGCAGCCTGGTGCCGCGCAGCCAGCCCGGTGCGCTGATCGAGGACGAGGAGCAATCCCTCGCCCAGACGCTCTCGCTGGTGCGCGACCGCAAGGTCAAGGCGATCGACGGCAGCATCGTGCCGGTCAATGCCCAGACCGTGTGCCTGCATGGCGACGGCGCCCACGCGCTGGCCTTTGCGCGCCGCATTCGCGAGCGCCTGCAGCAAGAGGGCATCGCGGTTCGCGCGACGGCCTGATTCAAGCCGTGGCGCAGCGAACCGATGTCCTGCTGACCGGGTTCGATCCGTTCGACCGCGAAGCGCTCAACCCCTCATGGGAGGCCGTGCGCGCACTCGACGGCTGGACCTGCGGCCGCGCCACCGTGCATGCGCGCCAGATGCCCTGCGTGTTCGGCCAGGCCATCGAGGCGCTTGCGGGTGCGATGGACGAATTGCAGCCCCGGCTGGTGCTGTGCATCGGCCAGGCCGGCGGCCGCGCCGAGATCACGCCCGAGCGCGTGGCCATCAACATCGACGACGGCCGCATCGCCGACAACGCCGGCCGCCAGCCGATCGACCTGCCCGTGGTGCCCGGCGCGCCCGCCGCGTATTTCTCGACCCTGCCGATCAAGGCCATGGTGCGCGACCTGCGCGCGGCCGGCATTCCGGCGGCGGTCTCGAACACGGCCGGCACCTTCGTCTGCAACCACATCTTCTACGGCCTGATGCACCGCATCGCCACGCATCCGGCAGCAGGGCTGCGCGGCGGCTTCATTCACATTCCCTACCTGCCCGAGCAGGCGGCGCGTTTTCCCGGCGTGCCGAGCATGTCGCTGGCCACCATGGTGGAGGCGCTGCGCATCTCGGTGGCGACCGCCCTGGCCGTTGAAAAGGACGTGGCCGAAACCGGCGGTCAGCTCCACTGAGCCAGCCAGCCGAGCAGCGCCGCATTCACGGACGCGGGCTTCTCCATCGTGAGCATGTGGCCGCATTGCGGCACCCACACCACTTCGGCATGCGGCACCAGCGCCGCGATCTCGCGCGTGCAGTCGGGCGGGGTCAGCCGGTCCGTATCGCCGCACACCAGCAGCACCGGCGCACGCAGCGAGGGCAGGTGGGTGCGCGCGTCGGGGCGCCGCATCACCGCGCGGTTCTGGGTGATGAGCTGTTGCGTGCCGGCGTCCAGCACGATCTCGACATAGCGCTGCACCAGCGCCTCGTCGGCGGCCTGCGCCGGATGGAAGGCGAACACCACGTTCGGCTCGATCACGTCCCGCAGTTCGCCGCGCTCGAACAGTTCGATCGCGCTTTCGCGCAGCTCGTACATCTCGGGCGCCTCGGGCCGTGCGTTGGTGCCCAGCAGTGCGAGACCCGCGATGCGATCCGGCGCCTGCCGCGCGGCTTCCATCGCAACCATGCCGCCCATCGACGCGCCGCAGAGCAGGAGCGGGCCGGGGTTCTCGCGCAGCACGGCAGCGGCCATGGCTTCGATGGTGTCGTGCCGCATGTGGGCATCGCTCACGCGCGTTTCGAACAGCGGCGCAAGCGCGGGAAGCTGGGCCTCCCAGATGCGCTCGTCACAGGCAAGGCCGGGCAGCAGGACAAGGTGGGGCATGGCCGGATTTTGCGCCATCGCCGGCACGGCGAGTCCGGCCCCGTTCGAGCTGCAGGTGGCGGCCCTGCAACAGATGCAGCCATCGAGTTCCTGAGCGTCACGCACGCAGTGGAGAATGGGCGTTCCATGCCCACGCCTCCACCCGACTCCGCAACCGAACTCATCCTGATCCGCCACGGCGAAACCGCCTGGAACCGCGAGCTGCGTTTCCAGGGGCACGCCGATGTGCCGCTCAACGACATCGGCCACGAGCAGGCGCGCCGCCTCGGCCTGCGCCTGGCGAGCGAACCCGCGCAGCACATTATCAGCAGCGACCTCATGCGCGCGCAGCAGACCGCCGCGCCGGCCGCGCAGCAGCTGTCGTTGCCGGTGGTCACGTCGGCGGGCTTGCGCGAGCAGTATTTCGGCATTGTCGAAGGCATGCGAGCCGACGAGATCCAGGCGCTGCATCCGCGCGCCTGGGAGCAATGGCTGGAGTTCCGCGAGGACCACGCCATGCCCGAAGGCGAAACGGCGCGCGAATTCCACACGCGCATCGTCGCGGCCATCGGCGCCCTGGCAGCCGCGCACCGGGGGCAGCGGCTGGTGGTCGTCACGCACGGCGGCGTGCTCGACATGGTGTGGCGCACCGCGCGCGGGCTCAGCCTGAGCGGGCCGCGCCAGAGCGACATTCCCAACGCGGGCTTCAACCGCATCCGCATTGCCGACCCGGCCATGCCCGACGTGATCGAGATCGTCGACTGGGCCGACACGCGGCATCTGGCCGACCTGCCGCCGCAGCCGACCTACGACCAGCGGCGGCATCTGAAGAAGAGCTGAGCCGGCCGAGCGGACAAGGCAAGGCAGCTCTGTTCAGCGGCCGGTTTCCTGGATGCACGAAGCCAGCGGCTCGAGGCCGAGCCGCGCATAGACCTCGCCGGCCTGGCGCCGAAGGCGCAGCGATTCGGGCTGGCCGTTGAGTTGCTGCTGCAGGATGCCCTGGGCGCCCGCGAGCGCGGCCTGGCTGCCGATGCGCACGAGCGCATCGAGGTACACCTGCCCGAACAGGTCGCGCTGCGCATGGCTGCCGCCGATCTCGACCAGGCGCGGCACGGCGCTGCCGAGTCCTTCGATGGCGGAAGCGAAATCGCCGCGTGCATGGGCAACGAGCCCGCGCGCGGCCGGCACGCACACGCTCTGCCAGGCGGAGCGCGTGGAGAGCGGCGCGCGCGGCGCGTGGGATTCGATGTTGTGCAGCAGCGCATCGGCTTCGGGCCGTCCGGCGCGCGCCAGGCCATACAGGTACTGCAGGTCGAGGAAGGGCAGCACATGGTCGGCCGTGCGCTGCAGCAGATGGCTGCCCACGTCGTCCCACCGCTCGCCCACGTCGATGCCCGCGAGCTCGAAGCGCGCCAGCAGCGAGACGGCGCCGATCTGGTCTTGCGAGTAGTCCTTCACCACGCCCCACACCTCGCGGTCGTAGAGCGCGAGCGCTTCGTCGTCGCGGCCGAGCTCGATCAGGAACAGCGCCACGTGCCACCAGTTGTGCGTGACCATGAACGAGTTGAGCCCGCTCCAGGTGTCGCTCACGCCCTGCATGAAGGCCAGCCCCTCGCAGAGCCGGCCTTCGGTGAGCATGACATGCGCCAGCGCATGGTGCGCCCACGGCTCTTTGCGGCACATGCCGACGGCGCGGCGCGCGCTGGCCTCGGCCTCGCGCATCAGGTGGCACTGCTCGTAGCCGAAGGCGGCCATGCCGTGAACGTAGGGCACGTCGGACGCGGCCGGCAGCGCAGCGAGTGCGAGCCGCAGCATGCCCGGGCAGTCGCCGGTGTTGAAGCAGTGGTATTGCCCCAGCTTCACCGACACGAGGTCGCGCGGATGCTCCCGCGCCTGCTCCGTGTGCAGGGCGATGGCCCGAGCGATGTCGCCCTGGCCCCAAGCCTCGATGGCCGCGATGTAGCGCCGTTCGCGCGGCGTGGCGCGTTCGGATGCGGCGCGGGCCTTGGCAAGAAAGGGCCGCGCATTGGCCGCGGCGTCGCGAGATTCCGCGAAGAGGTGCAGCGTTGCGCAATAGGCCTGCACCAGGGGGCTCGCGTCGCTGTCGGCCAGGGCCAGCAGGTTGACCGCGCGCGCCTCGGTCGACACGAAGCCCATGACGAAGTCTTCGACCAGCGGCAGGCTGGCGGCATCGTCGAGCGTGAGCGGATTGCCGAAGCTGTCGGCGTGCAGGGTGGCGGGAGGCATGGCCGGATGGTGCCATGCCCTGACGCGGGCTTCAAACGCCCGCTTGCTGGTGGCGGTACTCCTGCGTCTTTCCGCCGTAGCCGTAGGCCGCGCCGCGGGCGTCGATCACGTGGATGTACGAAACCTCGTGCAGGTCGGGCCGCAGCCGCGCCATGGCGGCATGCACCTCGCGCAGGTAGCGTGCCTTTTCCGCCTTGGTGTTGGTTTCGTCGGTGATGCTGATGTCGAGGTGGAAGGCCGACTTGCCGAGCGAGGCCAGCGACTGCCCGCCGATGAACCATGTGTCGGCGGCGATGTACTGCACCGTGACGGCGATCACCGGCAGTTGCTTGCCGAGCACGCTCTGGGTCAGTTCGGCGACCACGTCGACCGTCTTGCGCGTGAGCTGGGCGTCGGGCGCGCCCGAGAGGTGGACAACGATGTGCGGCATAGGGAACTCCGTGAAGGAATAAGTGAACGATGGAGCTATTGTGGGGATTCCTATGAAATCGGAAAAGCAGGAAGATATGATGGAATCCATCGGAAATACGGATGGATGAGCCATGCAGACCTTCGATCTGGAACAGCTTCGCACCCTGGCCGCGGTCATAGATGCCGGCAGCCTCACGGCCGCGGCGCCGCGCGTCTTCCTGTCGCAGTCGTCGGTCAGCGAGCAGATCCGCAAGCTCGAGGAGCGGGCAGGGCAGTCGCTGCTCACGCGCAGCAAGGCCGGCGTGGCGCCGACCGAGGCCGGCACGCGCCTCCTGGCCTATGCGCGCCGCATCCTCGCGCTCAGCGACGAGGCGTTCCGCGACCTGCATGGCGAGACCCTGCAAGGCGAACTGCGGCTCGGCGTGACCGACTACTTTCGTCCCGGCGATCTCACGCGGCTGCTGGGGCGCCTTGGCGAGAGCTATCCGCAGGTGCGGCTGCACGTGAGCATCATGAAGAGCGACGCGCTGCGGGCCGCCTATGCGCACGGCGATTTCGACGTGGGGCTGGCGATGAGCATCGCCGGGGCATCGCCATCGCCCGAACCGGGTGCGAAGGCTCCGGTGATCCGGCGCGAATCGCTCGCGTGGCTCGGCGCGGCCGGCATGCGGCTCGCGCGCGGCGAGCCAGTTCGGCTGCTGGCCTTGCCAGACACCTGCTCGCTGCACCAGTACACGGTGGCGCTGTTGCGGCGGCGGCGCGTGCCGTATGTGCTGGCGCACGTGGCGTCGGGCGTGGCGGGGTTGCAGTCGGCACTGGCCGCGGGGCTGGGGGTGGCCTGCCTCAACGAATCGGCGGTGTGCGAAGGGGTCGCCCGGCTCGCGCCGCCGCACGGCCTGCCGGCCCTGCCCCGGGTCGTGTTCCAGTTCCTGCCCGCGCGCCGCGGAGAGACCGAGTTCGTGACGCGGGCGCGGGAGATGCTGGCAACCCACCTGGTCTGAGGCCGCCGGGTGGCGCGGGATTTGCGTCAGGTCCGCCATGGATGCGCCACAACAACCCGCCACGCGGCCCGAACTGCTGCGCCACTCGCGTTTCGACGACGCGCAGGCCATCTTTTCGGGCACGCTGTTCGTTGCCATTGCCATGATGCTGTTCGGCCAGGCGGGGCTGCTCACGGGCGGCACGGCCGGTGTCGCATTTCTCTTGCACTACGCCACGGGCGTGAGCTTCGGAAAGCTGTTCTTCCTGGTGAACCTGCCGTTCTACTGGTTGGCATGGCGCCACATGGGGCGAGCCTTCACGGTCAAGACTTTCTCGGCGATCGCGCTGCTGTCGGTGATGACCGACTGGGCGCCGCGCTACATATCGATCGATTCGCTGCACCCGGCCTTCGCAGTGGTGCTCGGCGGCCTGTTGCTGGGCACCGGCTGCCTGTTCCTCGCGCGCCACCGCGCGAGCCTGGGCGGTGCGACGGTGCTGACGCTGTACCTGCAGGAAAAGCGCGGCTGGCCCGCCGGCAAGATGCAGATCGGCATCGACTGCACGGTGGTGCTGCTCGCGTTGTTGGTGATCCCGCCGCAGCGCGTGGGGTGGTCGGTGCTGGCTGCGGTGGTGATGGGGCTTTTTCTATGGGTCAACCACAAGCCGGGGCGCTACGCGGCGACTTGAATTCTTGGCGCTGCTGTTTTGTTCAGGCGCTGTTGTTCAAGGCGCCACAGGCCAGGGCCGCTGCGGCTCCCGGATCTGCTCGAACGCACGCGACACGCGCAGCACGCCGAGGTCGTCGAAGCGCTGCCCGGCAATCTGCAGCCCGATCGGCAGCCCGCTCGCCGAGTATCCGCAGTTCACCGAGGAAGCCGGCTGCTCCGACATGTTGAACGGCACCGTGAACCCGATGTGCTCCAGCGGCCGCAGCGGATCGTTGGTGGGCGAAGGCGCCTCCGCGGCCGCGGGCATGTTCGGCGACACCGGCGAGATCACGTAGTCGAAGCGCGCGCAGGCCTGCACCGTTGCCACGCGCGTCGCATGGAACTGGCTGAAGCCGCGGAACACGTGCTCGCCGCTGAACTCGGCCGCGCTCTCGGCCCACTCGCGGATGTAGGGCAGCACCTTGGCGCGCTGGTCGGGGCGCAGCGCCTTCATGTCCACCAGCGAGCGCATGCGCCACAGGTGGTCCATGCCATCGAGCATGGCTTGCGACATGAACGGCTGCATGGGTTCGACGATGGCACCGGCCTTTTCGAACAGGCGCGCCGCATGCTCGACCGCTGCCTGGATCTCTGGCTCGACTGCGAGGCCGCAGCCCGCGTCCAGCAGCAGACCGATGCGCAAGCCGCGAAGATGGTCGGGCGATACGTCGAAGCTCTCCCAGGCTATGTCCTGCGCCGGCAGGCTCATGCTGTCGCGGGCATCGGACTTGGTGAGCACCTGCATCATCAGCGCGGCATCGCCGACGCTGCGCGTCATGGGGCCGGCCGCGCGGCCCATGTACGGGGGATCGATCGGAATGCGGCCCAGGCTCGGCTTGAGCGTGAAGATGCCGCACCAGCTCGCGGGTAGCCGGAGCGACCCGCCGATGTCGGTGCCGATGTGCAGCGGACCATAGCCCGCGGCGGCCGCCGCACCCGCGCCGGCGCTCGAGCCGCCGGGGGTCCGGCTCAGGTCCCAGGGGTTGCGCGCCAGCGTGTGAAAACTCGAGAGCCCCGAAGACAGCATGCCGTAGTCCGGCATGGTGGTCTTGCTCACGATCACCGCGCCGGCTTCCTTCAGGCGCGCGGCGGGCGGTGCATCGGCGGCCGCGGGCTTCAGGTCGACGGCGGCCGTGCCGGCCGGCATCGGATCGCCGCGGGTCGCGATGTTTTCCTTGATGGTGGCCGGCACGCCGTCCAGCGGGCCGAGCGCGTCGCCGCGCTGCCAGCGTGCTTCCGAGGCGCGCGCTTGCTCGAGCGCGGCTTCGGGCCTGAAGAGCCAGGTGGCCTGCAGCTTGGGCTCGCAGCGCTCGATCTGCGCGATGACGGCCTGCGTGACCTCCACCGGCGACAGGCGCCTGTCGCGGTAGGCGGCGGAGAGTTCCTGGGCGGAAAGCTCGTTCAGTGAAGAAGATGATGACACGTCGGCACTCATCCCCACGACAGCGCCGAAAGGTCGTTCACGAAGATCGGGTTTTCCTTCCAGAGGCCCTTCACGTTCTTTTTCGCGATGGTTGGGAACTGCGGCTGGTAGAGGAAGCCATTGGCCGCGTCGACCGCCAGCATCTTCTGCGCTTCGCCGAGCAGCTTGTTGCGCTCGGCAGGGTTGGCCGTGGCCTTGATCTTGTCGAACAGCGCATTGAAGGCCTTCGACTGGTAGCCCCAGTAGTAGTCGGGCTTGGCGTAGTTGCCAAGGTCGAAGGGCTCGACGTGCGAGACGATCGACAGGTCGTAGTCCTTGTTGCCGTAGGTGCCGCTGAGCCACTGCGCCCACTCCACGTTCTGCACCTTGACCGTGATGCCGATCTTGGCCAGCTGCGCCACGATCACCTCGCCGCCCTGGCGCGCGTAGGGCGGCGGCGGCAGCGTCATGGTGAGTTCGAGCGGGGTCTTCACGCCGGCCTCGGCCATCAGCTTCTTGGCCTTCTCGATGTCGAAGGGATTGACGCCCGTGGTGTCGACATAGCCCGCAGCGCCCGGCACGTAGTGGCTGCCGATCGGCACGCCGAAGCCGTCGGCCGCGCCTTCGATCACGGCCTTGCGGTCGATGGCTGCGAGGATGGCGCGGCGCACGCGCACGTCGTCCAGCGGCTTCTTCCTGTTGTTGATCGACAGGATGGTCTTGGCGCGCGAGCCTGCCAGGATCACCTGGAACTGCGGATTCATCTTGAACTGCGGCACCGCGCGCGTGCCGATGCGCGTGAACACGTCGACGTCGCCGGCCATCAGCGCGGCGGCCTGCGCGGCCGTGTCGGAAATGAAGCGGAAGGTCACCTTGTTGATCCTGGCCGTGGCCGGGCTGCGGAAGCCCTCCCACTTGCTCAGCGTGATCGACGAGCCCTTGGCCCAGTTGTCGAGCTTGTAGGGGCCGGTGCCGACCGGCTTGGTGGCGTTGCCGTCGGCGCTCTTGGGCTCGACGATCACGGCCGTGGCCTGGCCCAGCACGAAGGGCAGGTCGGGGTCGATTTCCTTGTTGATGACCACCACGGTGTGGTCGTCGACCACCTGGGTGGCCAGGTTCGCGAAGGTGCGCTTGTCCTTGTTGGTGCTCTTCTCGCTGCCGGCGCGGTCGAAGGCGAACTTCACGGTGCTGGCGTTGAAGGGCTCGCCGTTCTGGTACTTGACGCCGCGCCGCAGCTTGAAGGTGTAGGTCTTCAGGTCGGGCGAGACTTCCCAGCTTTCGGCCAGCAGCGGCGTGACGCTGCCGTCGGCGTTGATCTTGGTGAGCGTCTCCAGGATGTTGTAGTGCACCACCTCCGCGATGGCGGCCGCGGCGCCGGCGGTCGGGTCGAGGCCTGGCGGCTCGAGCGCCATGCCGATCACGATGGCGTCCTTCCGCCCCTGTGCCATGCCGGCGATGGGAGAGGCCAGCGCCACGGTGGCGCCGGCGGTGGCAAGGAGGGTGCGACGGTTCAACATACGTTGTGATCTCCGGAAAAACGATGGATGCGAATGGCTGCCTCCCATGCGCGGCGCGCCCCGAATGGAGGCGCGGCGGCACGAAGGAAGTACACGCAGCACGAAAGATGCCACGCGCGGCAGCGAGCCATTCTCTCGCAGCGCAGGCTTTGGCGCTGGGCCGCGCGGGTGCTTTTTCCTCGGGACGTTCCCGGATGTCCGGGGCGGCGTGAGAAGAGGGCGAAGAGGGGCGGCAATGTCGCCGAGGGAGACCGAGGGCCTGTCTTTCCGGCGGCTCAGGCTGCCAGCAGCGTGCCGCCGGCGGGCGTGCGCGGCACCGCGTCGAGCAGCGTGCGCGTGTAGGAATGCTGCGCATTGCGAAAGAGTTCGCCGGGCGGCCCCTGCTCGACGATCTTGCCTTTCCACACCACGCAGACCTCGTCGCACAGGTGGTTCACCACCGCGAGGTCGTGGCTGATGAGCAGATAGCTCACGCCGAACTGCTGCTGCAGGTCCTGCATGAGATTGAGCACCTGCGCCTGCACCGACACGTCGAGCGCGCTCACGGGCTCGTCGGCCACGATGAGCTTGGGCCGCGTGATGAGCGCGCGCGCGATCGCAATCCGCTGGCGCTGCCCGCCCGAGAATTCGTGCGGGTACTTGTCCATGTCGCTGGTGCGCAGGCCGACGGCGGCCAGCGCCTCGGAGGCGCGCTCGCGCTGTTCGGCGCGGCTGGTTTCGGCCAGCGCTTCGAGCGGCTCGGCCACGATGCGTGCCACGGTCTGGCGCGGATCGAGCGAGCCATACGGGTCCTGGAACACCATCTGGAAATCGCGCCGCGCCGTGCGCAGCTCGCCCTTGGGCAGCCGGTGCAGGTCACGGCCCAGCATGCGCACGCTGCCCGAGGTGGGCGTGTCGAGCGCCATCACCAGGCGCGCGATGGTCGACTTGCCCGAGCCCGATTCGCCCACGATGCCCAGGCTGCGGCCGGCCGCGACGCTGAAGCTCACGCCGTTGAGCGCCTTCACGAGCGGCGGCGGTCCGAAGAGCTTTTCGCGCGGCAGCGCGTAGTGGCGCACGAGATCCGTCACCTCGAGCAGGGGCTGCGTGCTGGCGGGTTGGTTCATGATTCGAGCGCGCCTTCCGCGGCAATTTCCTCGAGCCGGATGCAGCGCACCGCGTGCTCGTGCCGCAGCACGGTGGGCGGCGGCCGCATCGTGTGGCAGGCATCGACCGTGTACTTGCAGCGGCCTGCAAAAGGGCAGCCTGGCGGCAGGTCGACCAGTTCGGGCACGCTGCCCCGGATGGTGGCCAGGCGAATGCCGCGCGGCGCGCCGAGCGCCGGCCGCGCCGCGAACAGGCCCTGTGTGTAGGGATGCGCGCGCTCGGCAAACACGGTTTCGGTCGGGCCGCTCTCGACCACGCTGCCGCCGTACATCACCAGCATCTTCGAGACGCTCTGCGCAATCACGCCCAGGTCGTGCGAGATCAGGATCAGCGCCATGCCGCGCTCCGCGACCAGGCCCTGGATCAGTTCGAGGATCTGCTTCTGGATGGTGACGTCCAGCGCGGTGGTGGGCTCGTCGGCAATCAGCAGGTCGGGGCCGCAGGCCAGCGCCATGGCAATGCCGATGCGCTGGCGCTGCCCGCCCGAGAACTGGTGCGGATAGGCATCGAGCCGCGAAGCCGCATCGGGAATGCCCACGCGCTCGAGCAGCGCCAGCACTTCCTTGCGCGCTTCGGCGGCCGTGAGCCCGCGGTGCAGCCGCAGCGGCTCGCCGACCTGGCGCGCAATGGTGTGTACCGGGTTCAGCGCCGTCATCGGCTCCTGGAAGATCATGCCGATGCGGTTGCCGCGGATCTGGCACATGGCTTTCTCGCCCAGGCCCACGAGCTCGGTGCCGTCGAAGCGGATGCTGCCCCTGACCTTGGCGGTCGACGGCAACAGCCCCATCAGCGACATCACCGTGATCGACTTGCCGCAGCCCGATTCGCCCACGATGCCCAGCGTTTCGCCGCGCTCCAGCGTGAAGCCGATGCCGCGCACGGCCTCGGCGGGGCCGCGCTGCGTTTGCAGTTCGACGTGCAGGTCTTTGACTTCGAGCAGGGGCATATCGCTTAGCGGGCGCGCGCAAGGCGGGGGTCGAGCAGGTCGCGCAGCCCGTCGCCGAGCAGGTTCAGGCCGAGCACCGCCATGGCAATGGCCATGCCGGGGAACACCGCGAGCAGCGGTGACTGGAACATCATGGTCTGCGCCTCGCTCAGCATGCGGCCCCACGAGGGCTGCGGCGGCTGCGTGCCCAGGCCAAGGTAGGAAAGGGCGGCCTCGGCCAGGATGGCGATTGCGAAGCGGATCGTGATCTGCACGATCAGCACGGCCGAGATGTTGGGCAGCACATGCTGCATCGTGATGGCAAACGACCCCTTGCCGCAGGCCCGCGCGGCCGCCACATATTCGCGCGACCAGATGGCGTTGGCCGAGGCGCGCGTGATGCGTGCAAACGTCGGGATGTTGTAGATGCCGATCGCGATGATCGCGTTGACGATGCCGGCGCCGAACACCGCCGTCATCATGATGGCCGACAGGATGGCCGGAAACGCGAGCGAGAAGTCGGTGAGCCGCATGATCGCTTCCTCGACCCAGCCGCGCCGCGCCGCGGCGAGCAGGCCCAGCGCGGTGCCCACGACAAGCCCGATGCCCACCGCGATCACGCCCACCAGGATGGACGCGCGCGCGCCCACCAGCAGCAGCGAGGCCACGTCGCGTCCGAAGATGTCGGTGCCCAGCCAGTGCGCCCCCGAGGGCGGTTTGAGCTTGCTGGCCATGTCCATCTCGTAGGGCGACCAGGGCGTCCACACCAGCGAGAGGGCGGCGGCCAGCAGCAGGAGCAGCGTCAGCACGCCGCCGAGCACGAAGCTGCGGTGCCGGAGCGCGCGGCGCCAGAACCCCGGCACCTTGAGCGCCGCCGCGCTCGGAATGGGCACGGCGCTCATATGTCGCTCGCCTTGATGCGCGGATCGATCACGGCATAGAGCACATCGACCACGAAATTCACGATGACCACCAGGGCCGCGAGCAGCATCACGCAGTTGCGCACCACGATCAGGTCGCGGTTGCTGATGGCCTGGAAGATCAGCCGGCCCAGGCCCGGCAGGTAGAACACGTTCTCCACCACGATGGTGCCGGCCAGCAGTTCGGAAAACTGCATGCCCATGACGGTGACCACCGGGATCATCGCGTTGCGCAGCACATGGGTCCAGAGCACCGCGCGCTGCGAAACGCCCTTGGCACGCGCGGTGCGCACGAAGTCTTCGCGCATCACCTCGAGCACGGCGGAGCGCGTGATGCGCGCGAGGATCGCGGCCTGCACCACCGCCAGCGACAGGGCCGGCAGCAGCAGCGACTTGAGGCCTGCGAAGATGCCCTCGCCCCAGCCCTCGAAGCCGCCGGCCGAGAACCACTGCAGCTGAACCGAGAACACGAGGATCAGCAGGATCGCGAACCAGAAATTGGGAATGGCGATACCCACCTGCGTGAGGCCCATCAGGCCGACGTCGCCGAGCTTGTTGTGGCGCGCGGCCGCGGTCACGCCCACCAGCAGCGCGAGCACCGTGGTGAAGGCCATGGCGAGCAGCGCCAGCGGCACGGTCAGCGCCAGCCGTTCGAGGATGAGGTCGAGCACCGGCGAGCTGTAGGCGTAGCTGTCGCCCAGGTTGCCGGTCAGGAGGCCCGCGATCCAGTGCCAGTAGCGCGTCCAGGCCGGCTGGTCGAGGCCGAGCTTGGCGGCCAGGGCGGCCACCGCCTCGGGCGCGGCGTCGGGCCCCATGAGCATCTGCGCGGCATTGCCGGGCAGGATCTCGAGGACGAGGAAGACGATAACCGAGGCGCCGATCAGCGTACCGATCAGCGTGGCGAGGCGCTTGAGAATGAACAGGCTCATGGGGCGGGGCGCAGCATAACCCGACTCGTGCAACAACCGTGCCTTGTTCGCGATAATCGGGTATGGCCCTCATGATCACCGACGAATGCATCAACTGCGATGTCTGCGAGCCCGAGTGCCCGAACGATGCGATCTACATGGGCGCGGAGTTTTACGAGATCGACCCGCACAAGTGCACCGAATGCGTCGGCCACTTCGATGAGCCGCAGTGCGTGCAGGTGTGCCCGGTGGCGTGCATCCCGATCAACCCGGCCCACGTGGAAAGCCGCGAAACGCTCTGGCAGAAGTTCGAGCGGCTCGCCGCGGCCAAGGCAAGGGCCGCAGCTGCCCAGCCGCAGGCGCCCTCAGCCGGCGCTTGAATCGTTGCGCTTTTTCCTGCGGCTGCTGCCTTGCGCGGCGGCGGGCCTGTCGTTGGCCGCACCGCTGAAGCGCGGGCTCGATTTGCGGGGTTCGGCGCCGAGTCTCTGGGCGCGTGCCCGCGCCTGCTGTTCGGAAGACGCGAGCCGGCGTTCGGCCATGGCAGCCTGCCGGGCGTCGTGCGCCGAGCGGCGGCTGCGCTCATAGGCCTCCTTTTCCTGCGACAGGCGGATGCGCTCGAGCTGGTCGGCGCGCTGCTCGGCCCTGCGCGTGGCGGCGTCCGCCGCGCGGCGGTCCGCCTCGGTGCGCGCATCGTCCACCGCCAGCTGCTTTCCGCCTTCGCAGGGGCGGTCGGTGTAGGTGTTGCCGCAGCGGTAGGTCTCGGACCTTCCCTGCGCCGCTGCGGGCATCCAGAAAGTGCCGCAAGCCACCAAGAGCAAAGCGGCACCCGCTTTCCTGGCCCTGGTTTTATTTTTCATTTCTTTTCTCTCCCTTTTCTTTTCTCTCCCGCGCTCTCGTGGCCGGCTGACTAGGCGGTAGCGGGCGTGCCTCCGTCGCCGGGCTCCCGCCGCGGCGGTTTGGGCCGGGGCGGTTTGCTCGTGTGGATGATCAAGGTGGCCTTTTCCATTTCGCCGGCCACCAGCGCGGGCCCCGCGTGCAGCGTGCGCACGATCGCGTCCTCGATGGCTTCGCGCTGCTCCTTGAGCGGCTTCTTGAGCACCCAGTTGATGACCTCCGACTTCACTCCGGGGTGTCCGATGCCCAGGCGCAGGCGCCAGTAGTCGCCGGTGCCCAGTTGCGCATGGATGTCGCGCAGGCCGTTGTGGCCCGCGTGGCTGCCGCCGAACTTGAGCTTGGCCTGGCCGGGCACCACGTCGAGCTCGTCGTGCACCACGAGGATTTCCTCGGGCGCGATCTTGAAGAAGCGGGCCAATGCGCCCACCGACTTGCCCGACAGGTTCATGAAGGTCTGCGGCTCCAGCAGCCAGACGCTCTGCCCGTCGATGTTCGCGCGCGCCGCAAGGCCGTGGTAGCTGCGCTCGGGCACGAGGTTGAGCTTCCAGTCGCGCGCCAGGGCGTCGATCCACCAGAAGCCGGCGTTGTGCCGGGTGGCTTCGTATTCAGGCCCCGGATTCCCGAGGCCGACAAACAGCTTGATCATGAGGGGAATTATCTCGCCGCCCAAAAAGCAGAAGGCCCGCACGAGGCGGGCCTTCTGCAGGGACGCGAGAGAAATTATTTCTTCGCGGCGGGCTTTGCCGTCTTGGCGGCAGGCTTGCCATTGGCAGCCGGTGCGGCGCCTTCGGCAGGTGCCGCGCCTTCAGCGGCGGGTGCCACCTCTTCGGCGACCAGCGGCGGCACGGCCGACACGATGACCGGGTTCAGCTTGCCGTGGCTCACGAACTTCACGCCCTTGGGCAGCTTGATGTCGCTCACGTGCAGCGTGGCGTTCTTCTTGAGGCCCGAGAGGTCCACTTCGATGAACTCGGGGAGGTCGGCCGGCAGGCAGCTGACTTCGAGTTCGGTCATGACGTGGGTCACGAGGTTGTGGTCGAGCTTGACGGCGTCGGACTCTTCTTCACCCTTGTAGTGAAGCGGCACCTTCATGTGCATGCGGGTCTTGGCGTCGACGCGCTGGAAGTCGATGTGCTGCACCAGCTGGCGGAACGGGTGGTACTGCACGTCGCGCAGCAGCACCTTGCTGGTGGCGCCGCCGAGTTCCATTTCGAGGATCGACGAGTGGAAGGCTTCCTTCTTGAGGGCGTGCCACAGCGCGTTGTGATCGAGCTCGATCAGCTGGGGCTGGCCTTCACCACCGTAGACGATACCGGGCGTCTTGCCCGAGATGCGGAGACGGCGGCTCGCACCCGTGCCCTGCTTGGCGCGCTCAAAAGCGACGAATTTCATAACAACTCCTGTGAGAGTCCACCGCGACCAGTGCGACTCCGGTTCAACAAGGGCGCCATTCCGAAAAAAGGAAGGTGGCGCCCGCTTTTTGCCCAGATCAGAACAGGTTGTCCTGGTCCGAGAACAAACTCATCACCGACTCGCCCTTGGCAATGCGCTGGATCGTCTCGGCGATCAGCGGTGCCACGGAGAGCTGGCGGACCTTTCCGCACGCCAGGGCGCCGTCGGAAAGGGGAATGGTGTTGGTCACGACCACTTCGTCGAGCGCGGAGTGGGTGATGCGCTCGATGGCCGGGCCCGAGAAGATCGGGTGCGTGCAGTAGGCGTAGACGCTTTTCGCACCGCGCTCCTTGAGCACTTCGGCCGCCTTCACCAGCGTGCCGGCGGTGTCGATCATGTCGTCCATGATCACGCAGTTGCGGCCGTCGATTTCGCCGATCACGTTCATGACCTCGCTCACGTTGGCCTTGGGACGGCGCTTGTCGATGATGGCGAGGTCGCAGTTCAGCTGCTTGGCCAGCGCGCGGGCGCGCACCACGCCGCCGACGTCGGGCGAGACCACGATCAGGTCTTCGTAATTCTTCTGGCGCAGGTCGCCCAGCAGCACCGGCGACGCATAGATGTTGTCGACCGGAATGTCGAAGAAGCCCTGGATCTGGTCGGCGTGCAGGTCCATCGTGAGCACGCGCTCGACGCCCACCGTTTCGAGCAGGTTGGCCACCACCTTGGCCGAGATCGGCACGCGGCTCGAACGCGGGCGGCGGTCCTGGCGGGCATAGCCGTAGTAGGGAATCACCGCGCTGATCCGCTCGGCCGAGGCGCGCTTGAGCGCGTCGACCATGATCAGCAGTTCCATCAGGTTTTCGTTGGTCGGTGCGCAGGTCGACTGCACCACGAACACATCGCGCGCCCGGACGTTCTGGTTGATCTCGACGGTGACTTCGCCATCGGAGAAGCGTCCAACGCGCGCGGCACCCAGCGAGGTACCGAGGTTCTGCGCGATTTCTGCGGCGAGGCCAGGATTGGCATTGCCGGTGAAAACCATGAAATCAGGGTGATTAGCCTGCATGAGCGCGTCCCGGCAGTGCGAATTGGCTTTTAGGAAGCCGCCAAAGAGTTTGAGTCGTGGCGGCCCGTGAGCCACCGATTATTGCAGCGGGCATGCTGCAAAAGAAGCACTGCGGCCGGTGGGCCGCAGTTTGAAGAATTTGGCAGGGGAGAAAGGATTCGAACCTTTGCATGCTGGAATCAAAATCCAGTGCCTTAACCAGCTTGGCGACTCCCCTACACGGGTCGATGGCTTTCGCCACAAACCGATATGTCGCATCGGATCCATAACGACCCGATTATCTTCAGGTCGCCCATCCCCAAAGTGGATGAACGGCCAGGTTGCTGCATTGGCGAACCTGCCAGCCTGGTGGGGCTTTTGGCAGTTCCGCTTCTTGCGGCTCTTGCGGCATTTTCGCGAAAACCGAACTTCCGGAGCCAGTCATCCGGGCTTTCAATCCTTGGGCGCCGAGCCATTCGATGGCGTCGGTGACCGCGGGGCAAAGCCGCTGGGCAACCGGCTGCAGGTCGTTGTGGCCGAAGTCGAAAACCTTGAAAGCGCTGCTTTCGGGGTTTGGGGCTTCAAGCTGTTCGCTATCTGCAGCAAAGCCCGAGATTATAGCAACAGGAGTGGCGCGTTGAAGGTCGGACGCAGAAAAAATTAGCTTGGTGTCGAGTCCCTGGGGTGGCTTGGCCACCACGAATCGTGCGGGAGGGATCTTCACGGGCCTGATTTTCTCGCCGATTCCCTCGACCCAGGCATTGCGCCCGCCCAGGAAGAACGGCACGTCGGCGCCGAGTTTCACGCCGATCTCGGCCAGGCGCGCGAGCGGCAGGTTCAGCCCCCACAGGCGGTTCAGCGCCAGGAGGCAGGTGGCGGCGTCCGAGGAGCCACCGCCCATGCCGGCCTGCGCCGGCACCTGCTTGGCGATGCCGATGTGGGCGCCCTGGCCGGGCGCCGCATGCGCCTGGAGCGCGCGCGCCGCGCGCAGCACGAGGTCGTCGGGCGGAAGTTCGGTCGTGAGGTCTTCGCGGCTTAGCTGGCCGTCGCTGCGCAGCTCGACATGGAGCGTGTCGCACCAGTCGATCAGCATGAAGACCGATTGCAGCAGGTGGTAGCCGTCTTCGCGCCGGCCGGTGATGTGCAAAAAGAGGTTGAGCTTGGCCGGTGCGGGAAGGTCGTAGATCGCCTTCATGACCGCTCGAAGACGATGCGCAGGTCCGCCGTGGGGCCGGGAGACTCACGGGTGGCCTGCAGGCGGCCGTTCGCGACCTGCGCGAGGTCGGGCCGCCAGCCCGGCACGCGCTCCTCGCGGCCCGCGAGCCAGCCGAACAGCGCGCCGACCGGTATGGCAGCGCCCGTGGCGGCCTCGATCAATGCATCGACCGAGTCGAAGCGCCGTACCTCGCTGCCGTTCTTGAGCAGGGCCTCGCCGGGCGACCAGTGCAGCTGGGCCAGGGTGCTGCCGATCGGGCTGGTGAGCGAGAGCTCGCCCGCTTCGGGAGAGCCGCGCAATTCGAACAATGCGGAGAAGGTCTGCACCGGCTGGCTGTCGATGCGCAGCGACATGCGGCCGCTCCAGCTGTCCGTGCTCCTGGGCGCGGAGGAGCCGCCCGCCAGTTGGGCGCAGCCGGCGATCGAGAGCAGCGAGGCTCCGCCCGCAAGCAGGAGGGCGCGGCGGCCGCCGTCGGCCAGCCGGGGGGCGGGCACGCTCACGGCTTGACCCGCAGGCGCTTGAGCGTTTCCTGCAGGGTCTCGTTCTCGGCGTCGCTCAGCAGGGCTTCCTTCCAGATCGTGACGGCGCGGTCCTTCTGGCCCGCCGACCAGAGCACTTCGCCGAAATGCGCGCCGATTTCCGGATCGGGCCGGGTCTTGTAGGCCGCTTCGAGGATGCGGATGGCCTCGGTTGTGTTGCCCAACCGGAATTCCACCCAGCCCAGGCTGTCCGCGATGAAGGGGTCTTCCGGCGCCAGCTGCACGGCCTTCTGGATCAGCGTGCGGGCCTCGTCGAGGCGGATCTTGCGATCGGCAAAGGAGTAGCCGAGCGCGTTGTAGGCGTTCTGGTTTTCGGGCTTGAGCTCGATCAGCCTGCGCAGCAGCCGCTCCATTTCGTCGAGGCGATTGAGCTTCTCGGCCACCATGGCCTGGTCGTAGACGAGGTCGCTGTCGTTCGGGGCGGCGGCGGAGGCCTGCGCCAGCATGTCGTAGGCCGCCTGGTATTGCTTGGCATCGCGCAGCAGTTGCACTTCGGCGAGGAATTTCTGCTTCTTGTCCTCGGGCGTGCGCTCGGGCAGGCCGCGCACGAGTTCGCGCGCCTGGGGCAGCTTGCCCTGGCGCGCCAGCAGGCCCGCGCGGCGCGTCTGCGCAACCACGAGCTCGTCGGCGCTGTCGACGCGTGCGAGCCAGCGTTCCGCAGCCGTGAAGTCCTTGCGGCGCTCCGCCAGCTGCGAGAGAACGAGGTACGCCTGGGTGGTGCCGCGCTGGCGGTCGTCCGGGTCTTTCTGGTTGGCTGCCAGCTCGATGTAGCGCTTGAGCGAGGTTTCGGCCGCCGCGTCCTGCCGGGCCTGCGCCTGCAGGCTGCCGAGCAGCAGCCAGGGCTCGGCCAGTTCGGGGCGCGACGCGGTGAGCGCCTGCAGTTGCGCGGTGGAATCCGCATAGCGGCGGTTCTCGACCAGCACGCGCGCGTAGGCGATGCGCAGGTCGGGCGGCGCCTTGGGGTTGTTGGCTAGGTAGCGCGTGACGATCGGTTCCGCGAGCGGCTGGCCGGGGTCGATCATTTCGAGCGCGAGGGCGGCCGGAGCGTCGGAGGCGGGGTCCATCTGCTGGCCCTTGAACGCGGCGTCCAGGGCACCCGAGGTGTCGCCGGCGTTCAGCCGCATGCGGCCGATGGTGGCCCAGGCCAGCGCGCCGGTGGCCGGGCTCTTGAGCTCGTCGACCAGTGCCTGCTCGACCACCGAGGCGGCCTGCTTCTTGTCGGAGGCGCGCGAGTAGTTGCGCGTGATCACCGCCATCAGAATCGGCTTTTCGATCTGCGGCGTGGCCGCGATTTCGGCCCGCAGCGGCTCCACCGTTTCGCCGATGCGATTGAGTGCGATCAATATCTGCAGTTCGATGCGCCGTGCATCGCGCGAGTTGGGCAGCGTTTCCTGCCATGCGCGCGAGGCCGCGAGCGCCGCGTCGCCGGAGCGCGACTGCAGTGCGATCTCGACCGCGCGCTGGAACAGCTTGCCGTCGCGCAGCCGCCGGGCTGCGTCGAGCACCAGCGCATAGCCCGATCCGGGATCGCCGGAGCGCGCGGTCATCTCGCCCATCAGGATTTCGTAGAACAGCTCGGCGGTCAGCGCCGAGGGCTGCGCATTCGGTTCTCCGGCCGGCTTTGCGGCGACAGCCGCCGGCACCGTTGCCGGCCTCGTGCCCGGCCGGGATGGTGCTGGCCGTTCGATGATTGGGGCCGGGCTCTTGGGCGCGGCGGGATCGGAGGTTTGCGCCTGGGCGGCACAAGCCAGCAACACGACGAAAGACGCGGCCGCCGCAAGGCGGTGTCGGCGGAGCGATGGAATCATCGAACCATAATAATCCAAGCTTTTGAGCGAGCACTGCGTGGGGCTTCGTCGCAGCCCGGAGTTTTTATTCATGCCTGAGCTTCCCGAAGTCGAAGTGACGCGGCGCGGTTTTGCCGAGCGCATTGCCGGTGCACGCATCGATGCGGTTCGCATCGGCAAACCTTTGCGCTGGGCGTTGATGGTCGTGCCCGAGGCGCTGGTCGGTCGCCGCGTGCTGCAGGTACGCCGGCGCGGAAAGTACCTGCTGATCGACCTGGACCGCGGCCTGCTGCTGCTGCACCTGGGCATGTCGGGCAGCTTGCGCTTCGATGCGGCGCTTCCTTTGCCAGGCGTTCACGATCACTTCGATCTGGTGACCGAACTCGGCACGCTGCGGCTGAACGATCCGCGCCGCTTCGGTGCCGTGGTCTATGTGGAGGACGAGGCCGCGCCGTGGGCCATCAAGCTGCTCGGCGGCCTCGGCATGGAGCCGCTGGGTGATGCTTTCGACCTGGACGCGTTCCACGCCGGTCTTCGCAAGCGCAAGGCGGCGGTGAAGCAGGTGCTGCTCGCGGGCGACGTGGTGGTGGGCGTTGGAAACATCTATGCGTCGGAGGCCCTGTTCCAGGCGGGCATCCGGCCCACGCTTTCGGCCGCGCGCATCAGCCGGCCGAGGGCGGCCCGGCTCCATGCGGCCGTGCGCGAAATCCTGGCCAGGGCGGTTGAAAAGGGCGGCAGCACGCTGCGCGACTTTTCCAATGTGGACGGGCAGAACGGCTATTTCCAGCTCGAGGCCACGGTCTACGGCCGGGCCGGCGAGCCCTGTCGGGTCTGCGCAACGCCGATCCGGCTGCTGCGCCAAGGGCAGCGTTCCACTTACTATTGCCCGAATTGTCAAAAATAGTGTCCTAGGCGCCGGGTTGGCATATCCTGCAATCGGTTGCCTCCCAGTTTGCAATGCTATATTTGTAAGTTATTTCTTACATATTCCCCTTGAGCCGCTCTTTCAATCAACAACTCGATCAGCACGGTGCCTGGCGAAGCAATTTCGCGCACCGCCTGCAGTGGCTGTCCCGCTGGCTGACCGAGAACGAGCTGCTCGACCAGGCGGTGGCCGAGCGCCTGCGCGGCCTCGAGCTGCAGATCCGCACCAGCAAGGTCATGGTGGCCTTCGTAGCGGAGTTCTCGCGCGGCAAGTCGGAGCTCATCAACGCGATCTTCTTCGCCGCTTACGGTCGCCGCATCATGCCGGCCAGCGCCGGGCGCACCACGATGTGCCCGACCGAACTGGGCTACGACGCCGCACTGTCGCCCAAGCTGCGGCTGCTGCCGATCGAGACCCGCCTCGAACCCCATTCGCTCACGCACTGGCGCGAAAAGGCCGGGCGCTGGACCGAAATCGCGATCGACGTGGCCGATGCCGATCAGCTGGCCCAGGCCATGAGCAAGGTGGCCGAAGTGCGCTGGGTCAGCAAGGACGAGGCGCATGCGCTGGGCTTCTGGAACGAGGAGACGCCCGACGACAACCCCGTGCAGGACGCTGAAGGCCGCGTCGAGATTCCGCGCTGGCGCCACGCCATCCTGAACATGCCGCATCCGCTGCTGGAGCAGGGGCTGGTGATCCTCGATACCCCGGGCTTGAACGCCATCGGCGCCGAGCCCGAGCTCACGGTGAGCCTGATCCCGCAGGCGCATGCCGTGGTCTTCATCCTGGGCGCAGAAACCGGCGTGACGCGCTCCGACCTGTCGATCTGGCGCGAGCACCTGGTCACCGAAAGCGAAGGCAGCGACACGCGCTTCGTGGTGCTCAACAAGATCGACACGATGTGGGACTCGCTGAGCACGCCCGCCCAGATCGAGCTCCAGATCGAACGCCAGCGCGAGGTCGCGGCCAAGTTCCTCGAGGTGCCGCTGGTGCAGGTGCTGCCGGTGTCGGCGCAGAAGGGCCTGCAGGCGAAGATCCAGCGCGATGCGCGGCTGCTCGACGCCAGCCGGCTGCCGGCTTTCGAGGCACTGCTCGCGGAAGGCGTGCTCGGCAAGCGCGAAACCATGCTGCGGCTCGCGGTGGATGCCGGCATGGTGGCACTGCGGACCGAGGCCGAGCGCATCCTGAAAGTGCGCCAGCGCGACCTGTCGGAGCAGGCGCTCGAACTGCAGGGATTGCGCGGCAAGAACGTGTCGGTCATTCGGCACATGCGCGCGCGCATCGACCAGGAACAGACCGAGTTCGAGGGCAGCAACACGCGCATCCTCGCGCTGCGTTCGGTGCAGGGCAAGCTGCTGCGCGAGGTTTACGCCGTGCTCGGCCGCACCGCGCTCAAGGAAGACATGGTGCGGCTTTCGGCCGCGCTCAAGCGACCGGGCGTCAAGTTCAACGTGCGCAAGGTGTACGGCGAAACCTTCGACTCGCTGCGCAACAACCTGCGCGAAGTGCAGGCCACGACGGCCGAGATCCAGTCGATGCTGCACGCCACCTTCCGCCAGCTCAATGCGGAGCAGGGCTTCACGCTGCAGGCGCCCGCCGAGCCCGACCTGACGAGCTTCGAGCAGGAGCTCAGCCAGATCGAGCGCAGCCACATCCACTACCTGGGCGTGGGCAATCTGCTGAAGCTCGCGCAGGCGGACTTCTGCGACAAGCTGGTGCGCGCGCTCGCAAGCCGCCTGCGGCTGGTCAACGAAGCGGCCATGACCGAGGTCGAACGCTGGAGCAAGGGCGCCAGCGCCCAGATCGATGCGCAGCTGAAAGAGCGCCGCCGCAATTTCAGCAAGCGCATCGAGGCGATCGAGCGCATCCAGAATGCGGCAGGCAACCTCGACGAACGCCTGCTCGAACTGGCCCAGCAAGAAAGCAGCCTGGCCGAGCTGCATCTTCGGCTCCATGAATTCACCTCGGCCATTGCCCAACAGGGAAGGCCGGCAGCCGCTGCCGCCGTCGGCGAACTGCGTGCGGCGGCCTGATCGTCCGGTGCCGGCTGCGGCCGTGCAGCCGCAGGCGCCGGCCGATTTTGCCGAGCGCGTCGTGGCCTGGCAGCGCAGCCACGGGCGCAGCGCGCTGCCGTGGCAGAACACGCGGGATCCCTACCGCGTGTGGCTCTCCGAAGTCATGCTCCAGCAGACACAGGTCTCGACCGTGCTCGGGTACTTCGCGCGCTTTCTCGAATGCTTTCCGACCGTGCGGGCGCTGGCCGACGGCACCGAGGACGAGGTCTTCGGGCTCTGGAGCGGCCTGGGCTACTACAGCCGCGCCCGCAACATGCACCGCTGCGCGCAGGAGGTGGTGGCGCGTTTCGGCGGCGAGTTTCCGCGCACGGCCGCCGAGCTCGAGACCCTGCCCGGCATCGGCCGCTCCACCTCCGCGGCGATCGCGGCCTTCTGCTTCGGCGAGCGGGTCGCGATTCTCGACGGCAACGTCAAGCGCGTGCTGACGCGCGTGCTCGGCTTTGGCGGCGACATGTCCTCGTCGGCGCAGGAACGCGCACTGTGGGACCGGGCCACGCAGCTGCTGCCGCCGGCCGAGCAGAAGGAAGCGATCGCGAGCTACACGCAAGGCGTGATGGACCTGGGCGCCACGGTCTGCCTGCCGCGCAAGCCGAGCTGCATGATCTGTCCGTTGAACAAGACATGCGTGGGGCTGCGCGAAGGCCAGCCGGAGCGCTACCCGGTCAAGACGCGCAAGCTCAAGCGCAGTGCCCAGTCGCTCTGGGCGCTGCTCGCGCGCGATGCGCAAGGCCGCGTCTGGCTCGAGAAGCGGCCGGCCAAGGGCATCTGGGCCGGGCTCTACTGCCCGCCCGTGTTCGAGAGCCGCGAAGAGCTGCTGGCCGCGCTGCCGCCGGCGGCGCTGGCAGGCGCACGGGACCTGCCGCCCTTTGTGCATGTGCTGACCCACAAGGACCTGCACCTTCACCCGGTGCTGCTGCAAGGCAGCCAGCCGCAGGGCGATGCCGCGCGCTGGGTGGATGCGCAGGAGTGGGGCCGGCTGGGATTGCCGGCACCGATGCGCAAGCTGCTCGAGAGCAGCAGCGCGGACTAGCCGGCGGACGCGAGCTCAGCTCGCGTCGAGTTCGCGGTGCCGCTTGAGGGCGACCCAGCGGGTTCCGAACGCGCGTGCGAGCTGCTCGACCAGGAACACCGAGCGGTGCTGGCCCCCCGTGCAGCCGATGGCCACGGTCACGTAGCTGCGATGGTCCCGCGCCAGCGCGTCGAGCCAGCGCGAGAGGAACTGCTCGATGTCGTCGTACATGCGCGCGACGTCGTCGTGCTCGCGCAGCCATTCGACCACCGGCGCATCGCGGCCGGTGAGTGGCCGCAGCGCGGGCACGTAGTGCGGATTGGGCAGCATGCGCACGTCGAACACGTAGTCGGCGTCCAGCGGCACGCCGCGCTTGAAGGCGAAGGATTCGAACACCAGCGTCAACGCGCTGCTCTGCGGCGCCGAGATCAGTGCCTTGATGTAGCTCTGCAGCTGGGCCGGCCGGATGAGGCTGGTGTCGATCACGTCGGCGCCGTCGCGCAGGTCGGCCAGCAGTTCGCGCTCGAGTTCGATGGCCTGCACCAGCACGCGCTCCTGTTCGGGCACGTCGTTGCGGCCCTCCTGGCGCGACAGCGGATGGCGCCGGCGGGTTTCCGAATAGCGCCGCAGCAGTGCGTCGGTGGTCGCGTCGAGGAAAAGCGAGCGCAGCGACACGCCGTCCTGCCGCAAGGCCTCGAGCTGCTGCGGAACGATCGGCAGCGACACGCCGCTGCGCACGTCCATGGCAATGGCCACGCGCGTGGCCTGCTGCTCGTGCTGCAGCGCGATGAAGGCCGTCAGCAGTTCGGGCGGCAGGTTGTCGACGCAGTAGTAGCCGGCGTCTTCCAGCGCATGCAGCGCCACCGACTTGCCCGAGCCCGACATGCCGGTGATGAGCACCAGGTCGAGGTCCATCACAGCGCCGCCGAAGTCTTGTGGCCCAGCATTTCGCGGGCATGCGCCAGCGAGGTCTGCGAAAGCTTCTCGCCGCCGAGCATGCGGGCGATTTCGCGGGCGCGGGTGTCGTCGTCGAGCCGCGAGACGCCGCTTTCGGTGCGCGGGCCGTCCTGGCCGGCTGCCGTCGTCTGGCGCTTGGCCACCACCAGGTGGTGGTCGGCGCAGGCAGCAACCTGCGGCAGGTGGGTGACCGCCAGCACCTGGCGATCGCGCCCGAGCTGCTTCATGAGCCGGCCCACGGTCTCGGCAACGGCCCCGCCGACGCCGGCATCGACCTCGTCGAAGATCAGCGTCTGCGCGGCGCCGAGCTGGCTGGTGGTCACCGCAATGGCCAGCGCGATGCGCGAGAGCTCGCCGCCCGAAGCCACCTTGCCGATGGGGCGCGGCGTGCTTCCGGGATGGCCGCTCACGAGAAAGGCGACGTCTTCGAGACCGGCGCGGCCCGGCTGCGCCAGCGGCAGCAGCTCGACCTCGAAACGCCCGCCCTGCATGCCAAGCCCCTGCATCGCCTGCGTGACCGCCTCGGCCAGGCGCGGGGCGGACAGCTTGCGCGCCTTGGCGAGCGCCTTGGCTTCCTTCATGTAGGCCTGCTGCGCGCCTTGTTCGGCGCGCTCCAGGCCTGCGAGATCGCTCTGCGCATCGAGCGCCTGCAACTCGGCCTGCCAGCCGGCCAGGAGCGCCGGCAGGTCGTCCGGCGTGCGCTTGTAGCGGCGCGCGAGCGACATCCACAGCCCCATGCGCTCGTCGAGTTCGGCCAGCTGCTTCGGATCGGCCTCGGCGTCGCGCAGGTAGCTGTGCAGCGTGTGGGCGGCGTCGGAAGCCTGGGCGACGCTGGAGGCCAGCACTTCGCCGAGGGCGCGGAATTCGGGCTCGATGTGCTCGCAGTGCTGCAGCAGGGTGACGGCGCGCGACAGCGCGGCGAGCGCGCCGCTGTCGTCGTCTTCGAGCGCCTGGCTCGCGCCCTGCGCCGCGTCGATCAGCGCCTGCGCATTGGAGACGCGCGCGTGCTGGGTCGAAAGCTCTTCCCATTCGCCTTCGGCCGGCGCCAGCTTCATGACCTCGGCGATCTGCCATTGCAGCCGCTCGCGTTCGCGCAGCAGCGAGTCTTGGGCCGAGCGCGCATGGTCGAGCGCGGAAAGCGCCTGGCGCCAGATCTGCCAGGCTGCGTCCAGCGCATCGGTGCGCACGCCGGCATAGGCGTCGAGCAGACCGCGCACGGCCTCGGGCCGCGTCAGGCTCTGCCATGCATGCTGGCCGTGGATGTCGAGCAGGCGGTCGCCGAGCTCGCGCAATTGGGTGGCGGTGGCCGGGCTGCCGTTGATCCAGCCGCGGCTGCGGCCCTGCAGGTCGACGGTGCGGCGCAGCAGCAGGGCGTCGCCGTTTTCGAACCCGCCCTCGTCGAGCCAAGCCCCGAGCGCCGGGTCGGCGTCGAATTCGGCGCTGACGTCGAGCCGCTCGGCGCCTTCGCGCACCGCGCCCGCGTCGGCCCGGTTGCCGAGCGCCAGTTGGAGCGCATCGATCAATATCGATTTGCCCGCGCCGGTCTCCCCGGTCAATACAGTGAAGCCTGCCGACAGGTCGAGTTCGAGTGATCGCACGATCACGAAGTCGCGCAATGCGATGCGTCGCAGCGCCATTTCAGGAGCCCCCTTCGTTCCAGTGAAGTTTCTTGCGCAGCGTGTCGAAATAGCTCCAGCCGCGCGGGTGCAGGAAGCGCACGCGGAAGTCGGAGCGGCGCACCACCACGCGATCGCCGATCGCGAGCGATGCCAGCGACTGCATGTCGAAATTGGCGCTGGCGTCGCGCCCCGCCACCAGTTCGATCACGATCTCGTCGGCGTCGGGCAGCAGCACGGGGCGGTTCGACAGCGTGTGCGGTGCAATGGGCACCAGCACCCAGCCCGGCACCGCCGGATGCAGCAGCGGGCCGCCGGCCGAGAGCGCATAGGCCGTCGAACCCGTGGGCGAAGCGATGATCAAGCCGTCGGCGCGCTGGTTGGCCACGAAATGCCGGCCGACCGAAACGCGCAGCTCGACCATGCCCGAGGTGGCGCCGCGGTTGACCACCACGTCGTTCATTGCCAGCGCATCGAAGACCGAGGCGCCGTCGCGCATGACCTGCGCATGCATGAGGCTGCGGTGGTCTTCCTCGTATTCGCCGGCCAGCATGGGAATCAGCGTGGCCTGGTAGTTGTCCAGCGGGATGTCGGTGATGAACCCGAGCCGGCCGCGGTTGATGCCGATCAGCGGAATCCCGTAGCACGCGAGTTGCCGGCCGATGCCCAGCATGGTTCCGTCGCCTCCCACCACCAGTCCCAGATCGCATCGCTGGCCGATTTCCTCGACGCTCAGCGGCTGGTAGCGGCCGCCGACGCTGGCGTCCGTATCGGCCTCCTCGGCCGCCGATTTTTCCACGAACACCTCGCACCCTTGCGATTCCAGGAAGGCGCCGATATCTTCCATCACGCCGTCGCGGGCATCGGCCTGCGCCCGGGCGCCTGAAGCCTGGTATTTGCCGATCAGCGCGACGTGACGAAAGCGGGAAGTCATCTACAAATTACAACACTAAAATCTTGCAATGCTGGACGACCGTGCCAAGTTGCTCCTCAAGACGCTGGTCGAGCGTTATATCGCCGAAGGCCAGCCGGTCGGGTCGCGGACTTTGTCGCGCGCCCCGGGCCTTGACCTGTCTCCCGCGACCATCCGCAACGTCATGTCCGACCTCGAGGGATTGGGGCTGATCACCAGCCCGCACACCTCGGCCGGACGCATTCCCACCGCGCGCGGCTACCGGCTGTTCGTCGACACCATGCTCACCGCCCAGCGCGAGCACATGAATGCGCCGAGCCACCTGCCTCCCGACCAGCCGCAGAAGGTGATTGCCAACGCGGCCAACCTGCTGTCCAACCTTTCGCAGTTCGTCGGCGTGGTCATGGCACCGCGGCGCGCCTCGGTCTTCAAGCAGATCGAGTTCCTGCGGCTCTCGGACCGGCGGCTGCTGGTGATCATCGTCTCGCCCGACGGCGACGTGCAGAACCGCGTGATCTTTCCGGAGGCCGATTACACGCAGTCCCAACTGGTGGAAGCATCGAACTACATCAATGCCCACTATGCCGGCCTCACCATCGAGCAGGTGCGCGACCGCCTGCAGTCCGAAGTCGAAAAACTGCGCGGCGAAATTGCCGCGCTGATGCAGGCGGCGGTCAACGTCAGTTCCGAAGTCCTCACCGAGGCGCAGGAAGACGACGTCGTGATTTCCGGCGAGCGCAACCTGCTTTCCGTCACCGATTTTTCCAGCGACATGGGGCAGCTGCGCCGTGCCTTCGAGCTGTTCGAGCAGAAGGCGCAGTTGATGCGGCTGCTCGACGTGTCGAGCAAGGCCGAGGGCGTGCGAATCTTCATCGGCGGCGAAAGCCAGGTGGTGCCGATCGAGGAGCTTTCCATCGTCAGCGCCAACTATGAAGTCGACGGGCAGGTGGTGGGTACGCTGGGCGTGATCGGCCCGACCCGCATGCCTTACGAGCGCATGATCCAGATCGTCGACATCACCTCGCGGCTGGTCAGCAATGCGCTGAGCCACCGCAAGTAAGCGACGCCGCGAATAGAATCGTGGCCTCTCGTGGGCCGTTAGCTCAGTTGGTTAGAGCAGCGGACTCATAATCCGTTGGTCGATGGTTCAAGCCCATCACGGCCTACCACCTGCATTCATTTCTGAGCTTGGTCCGCCAGGGGCCAAAAATGGATGCTATAATCGATAGCTGTGCGGCTGTAGCTCAGTTGGATAGAGTACTTGGCTACGAACCAAGGGGTCGTGGGTTCAATTCCTGCCAGCCGCACCACTCTTTGAAGGGTTAGGACATTACGTGTCCTAACCCTTTTTCTTTTTGCGCGGCTCTCTGCGGAATCTTTTTCCGTTCGACGAGATCACGGGCAATGTTCCCGTTCCGGGGCTCCGTGCGATGCGATCGGTTCTGCGCCAGACGCTCTCGACCTTCGGGTGCTGTTGAGGCATTCTTGCTGTTCACCGGAGGAGCCGGAAGAAAACGGGCCGCTTGAGAACCTTCGTCTTCCTTCACGCCGGGTGAGCCCCTGTCCTGGGGCACCGCGCTCGGCCAGATCTGTTTTTCGATGCCAGAACAGTTGCAGAATCCAGACGCTCGTCCTGCTTCGACAACACTGCGGCCGCCCCCCGTCATTTGGCTCACGGGGCTGTCCGGCGCGGGAAAGTCCACCATCGCTGCCGCCTTGCAGCCCATGCTGCGGGCCAAGGGCGTGGGTGCCGTGCGGCTGGATGGAGACGAGGTCCGCAAGGGGCTGAACCGCGGGCTCGGCTTCAGCGCGGAAGACCGCCACGAGAACATCCGCCGCATTGCCCACGTTGCGCGGCTGTTGAACGAGCAGGGCATCGTGGCAATCGTTGCCGTCGTTTCACCGCTGCAGGCGCTCAGGGATCTCGCGCGCTCGATCGTCGGCCCTTCGTACCACGAAGTCTTCGTGCACGCGCCCTTGGCCGTCTGCGAGCAGCGTGACCCCAAGGGGATGTATGCGCGAGCGCGGCGGGCCGAGATCGCGCGCTTCACCGGCGTGTCCGACATCTTCGAAGCCCCGGCAAACCCTGCTCTCACAGTCGACACTTCCAGCTGCGATGTCGCGGCCGCGGTGGAGCAGATCATGGCTTCGCTGGAAGGAGCGGCGCCAACCCGGACGCTGCATCAATGACGCCTGCAAGAAAAAACCACCTGATGATTGCCGGCACGGGGCGCGCCGGCACGACATTCCTCGTTCAGTACCTGGCCGCTTGCGGGCTGGACACGCATCTTGCAAGGCATCCGGCAGCGAACACCTACAACGAGGACGCCAACGCGGGCCTCGAGGACCTGCCGTTCGACAACCCCGATCTGCCCTACGTCATCAAGTCGCCCTGGCTGCATGCCTATGCCACGCGCCTGCTCGCGGACCCGTCCATCGCGCTCGATGCGGTGATCTTTCCGATGCGCAGCATCGTGGAAGCCTCCACCAGCCGCGTGGTCAACGAGTTGCGCGCGCGGTATGCCATGGAGGGCCTGCCGGACGATTGCCGGCTTTGGGAGTCGTGGGGGACCACGCCGGGCGGCATCGTCTATTCGCTCAACCCGATTGACGAAGCACGCCTTCTTGCGCTGGGCTTTCATGAATTGATGCACACGCTGGTCAAACACGACGTGCCGCTGGTGATGCTCGACTTCCCGCGTCTCGTCGAAGACCCCGCGTACCTTTATGACAAGCTGCATCCGGTCCTCGGCGCGAAGCTCGACAGGGAGCGGGCGCTGTCGGCCCACCGGGAGACGGCGGTGCCGGCGAAGGTCCGCGTGGGCAGGGAGATTGCTGCCCACACCGCGCAGGCGCCGGGCATCGTCGAATTTCCTTCCCAGGCCACCCTGGATCGCGTGGCGATCAAGCGTGAGCTGGACAAGGCCGTGTCCGAGCGTGCGGCTCTCCAGCGGAAACTCGACGAGGCGATGGCTGGCCGCGCCGAGCAGCAGCGCGAGCTCGACGAGGCCATCGCCGGCCGCTCGGCCTGTCAGTATCAATTGAGCGCGGCGATCGCCGATCGCGATGCGCGCCAACATGAACTGGCCGAATCCCGGCGCAGCCAGGCTGTTCTCGCGCAGGACCTGGAGCGGGCGAGATTGCGCGCCTCGGATCTGGAAGCGCAATGCACGGCGTTGCGGGCCTCAAACTCGTGGCGCGTGACGGCCCCGCTGCGCACCCTGTCGCGAATGTTGAAAATACGGTGAAAAGCCCATCCCTTCCTTGAGACCAGAGGTTCTACCAAGTTGAGCAAAGCATTCACCAAGGAAACCGATACCGACGGTGACGACGACGGCGGCGAAAGCACCGCCCCCGCACTGCCGAGCGGCAGCAAGAACTACATGACGCCGGCCGGCTATGCCCGGCTGCGCGATGAATTGCTTCAGCTGATGGACGAAGAGCGGCCGAAGGTCGTCGAGGCGGTGCACTGGGCCGCCAAGAACGGCGACCGCTCCGAGAATGGCGACTATCTCTACGGCAAGAAGCGGCTGCGGGAAATCGATCGACGCATCCGCTTTCTCACCAAGCGGCTCGAAATTGCCGAAGTGACCGATCCCTCGGTGCATCACGGCAGCGACCAGGTCTTCTTTGGCGCGACGGTGCGCTATGTGGACGAAACGGGCGACGAGCGCAGCGTGACGATCCTGGGCATCGACGAGGCGGACAGCGCCCAGTCGCAGGTCAGCTGGATCTCCCCGATTGCCCGCGCGCTGCTCAAGTCGCGCGAAGGCGACGTGGTGAAACTCGTGACGCCGGGCGGCGCCCATGAGGTCGAGCTGCTGTCGGTCAGCTATCCGGCGCCATCAGGCGCGGGCACGGCGCGCTAGCTTTCCTCCCCGCCGGTCAGGGCGCGGGAACCGTCCTCGCGGCGGTCAGCACCGAGGCCGTGCGCCGCGCGGCGCGCAGCACGCTGTCGAGGTGGGTTCGGTCGCGCACCGCAATCACGAAGCGCAGGTCGGTCGAATCCTGCGGCGTCTCGTCGGCCATTTCGACGTGCGTGATGTCGGCTTCGGCGTCCGCCAGGGTCGCGGCCACGCGCGCGAGCACGCCCTTGTCGTTGCGCACCGTGATGACCACGCCGGTTTCGAAGGTGCGGGTTGGCTCGTCCGCCCACTCGACCGCGAAGAAGCGCTCGCTGTCCTTGTGGCGCAGGCGCTGGCCCACGCCGCAGGACTCGGTGTGCACGACCAGCCCTTCGCCATGGCCGAGGTAGCCGACGATCTCGTCGCCCGGAATCGGCCGGCAGCACAGCGCAAAGCGTACCGACGAGTTCTCGCTGCCATCCAGCGTGACGGCGCCCTGGGAAATGGTCTCGTGCGAGATGAAGCGCTCGCGGCTCAGCAGCAGCGCATCGGGCCGCTCGCCGAGTTCGGACAGCATGGCCACCAGCCGCTTTGCCACGATGCTGGCAATCCGCTTGCCCAGGCCGATGTCGGTCAGCAGTTCGGCGCGGGTTCGGTTGCCGGTGAAGCGCAGCAGCTTTTCCCACAGCGCCTGGTGCTCGGCGTCCTCGGCTGGCAGCTTGCTGAGGCCTTCGGCGCGCAGCGCCTGGGCCAGCAGTTTCTCGCCCAGGCCTTCGGATTCGGCATGGGCCAGGGTCTTCAGGTAGTGGCGGATCTTGGAGCGCGCCCGGCCGGTTCGCACAAAGCCGAGCCATGCGGGATTGGGCGTGGACACGGGCGCGGTAATGACCTCGACCACGTCCCCGTTCTTGAGCTCCGTGCGCAGTGGCACTTGGTCGCCGTTGATGCGTGCCGCGGAGGTGTGGTCGCCGATGTTGCTGTGGATGGCGTAGGCAAAGTCGACCACCGTGGCGCCGCGCGGCAGCGCGAGGATCTGGCTCTTCGGCGTGAAGACGTAGACCGCATCGGGGAACAGGTCGACCTTGACGTGGTCCCAGAACTCGGCGGCGTCGCGCGTTTCGTCCTGGATGTCGAGCAGCGATTGCAGCCACTTGGTGCCGAGCCGGTCGTTGCTGGCCGCGTTCGGCTCGGCCGCCTTGTAGAGCCAGTGCGCCGCCACGCCCGATTCGGCCACCACGTGCATGGCCTCGGTGCGCAGCTGGAACTCCACGTTCACGCCGGCCGGCCCCACCAGCGTGGTGTGCAGCGACTGGTAGCCGTTGAGCTTGGCGATCGCGATGTGGTCCTTGAACTTGCCCGGCAGCGGCTTGTACATCTGGTGCAGGATGCCGAGGCCCGTGTAGCAGGCGATCACGTTCGGCACGATCAGGCGAAAGCCGTAGATGTCGGTCACCTGGGCGAAGCTCAGGTGCTTTTCTTCCATCTTGCGGTAGATCGAATAGAGCGTTTTCTCGCGTCCCGCGATGCGCAGCGTCATGTTGGCGTTGGCAAAGGCGGTCTCGACCTCGCGCTGCACCTTCTGGATCAGGTCGCGGCGGCGGCCGCGCGCCTTGGCCACGGCCTTGGACAGCGTGGCATAGCGCCACGGTTTCAGATGGCGGAACGACAGTTCCTGCAGTTCGCGGTAGGTCTGGTTCAGCCCCAGCCGGTGTGCGATGGGCGCGTAGATCTCGAGCGTTTCGCGCGAGATCCGGGCCCATTTCTCGCGCGGCGCATCGTCGAGCGTGCGCATGTTGTGCGTGCGGTCGGCCAGCTTGACCAGAATGACGCGCACGTCGCGTGCCATGGCCAGCAGCATCTTGCGGAATGACTCGGCCTGGTTTTCCTCGCGGGTATTGAACTGCAGCTTGTCCAGCTTGGTGAGCCCGTCGACCAGCTCGGCCACCGGCGCGCCGAAGCGCTCGATCAGCTCGGGCTTGGTGACCCCGCAGTCTTCGATGGCATCGTGCAGCAGGGCGGCCATCAACGCCTGTGCGTCGAGCTTCCATTCGGCGCATTGCGCCGCCACGGCAATGGGATGGGTGATGTAGGGCTCGCCGCTGTTGCGCAACTGGCCCAGGTGGGCTTCGTCGGCGAAGCGGTAGGCGCGGCGGACCAGCTCGGTGTCTTCGGGGCTCAGGTAGTCGAGCCTGGCGGTCAGCGCGGCAAAGCTCGCGGCAGCCGCATTCAGCGCCGCCGGACTCGGCTTGTGCGTGCCCCCCGTGGGGGCATGGGACTGATGTTTGGCAACCGCGCTCATGGCTACCACTTTAGCGTGACCGCTCTATGGACGCGTCCAGACGTAAAAAAAGCACCGCTTTGCGGTGCCTTTTCGTTGCAGGGCTGCGTCAGAAACAACGATCAGCCCGGCACCTTCTTGAGCATTTCAAGGCCGATCTTGCCTTCGGCGATTTCACGCAGGGCCGTGACGGCGGGCTTGTTCTTGCTTTCGATCTTGGGTGCATGGCCCTGGCTCAGCATGCGCGCACGGTAGGTGGCGGCAAGAACCAGCTGGAAGCGGTTGGGGATCTGAAGCAGGCAATCTTCGACGGTGATGCGGGCCATGATGGATTCTTTCGGTCGGTGAGCAGGAAATCAGGGGATGTTCAGGGCGGCGAATGTGTCGGCACGTGCGCGGCGCTGTGCAGAATACCGAAGCCGCTGAGCGTGGACGATCGCCTTGAGATCGAAAAGCGCGCGCTCAAATAACTCGTTGATTATAACGAAGTCGAATTCCCCCGCCCGGGCCATCTCTTCGGCGGCATTCTTGAGGCGCAGCTCGATGACGGCCGCGCTGTCTTCGCCGCGCCGCTCCAGCCGGGAGCGCAGCTCTTCCCAGCTGGGCGGCAGGATGAAGATCATCACGGCGTTGGCGAAGGTCTTGCGGATCTGGATGGCGCCCTGGAAGTCGATTTCCAGGATGACGTCGGCCCCCTGGGCGATGCGCTCCTCGATGGCTTTCTTGGAGGTGCCGTAGCGGTGCCCGTGCACATGGGCCCACTCCACGAAGCCGTCCGCCGCGATCATGGCGTCGAATTCGGAGGGCGAGGTAAAGAAGTACTCCCGGCCGTGCTTTTCCTGCCCGCGCGGTGGCCGGGTGGTGTGGGAAACAGAGGGCTGGACGGCCGTGTCCAGCTCCATGAGCGCCTTGACCAGGCTCGATTTGCCGGCACCGCTGGGTGCCGCAACGACAAAGATGTTGCCTGGATAGTCCATTCGCTCGCTCATTCGATGTTCTGTACCTGTTCGCGCATCTGCTCGATCAGCACCTTCATGTCCACGCCGATGCGGGTGAGGTCCAGCGCGGCCGACTTGGAGCCCAGTGTATTGGCCTCGCGATGCAGCTCCTGGATCAGGAAGTCCAGCCGCTTGCCGATTTCGCCGCCCTTCTTGAGCAGCCGCTCGATCTCGTCGAGGTGCGAATTCAGGCGCGTGAGCTCTTCCGCCACGTCGATGCGGATGGCAAAGGCGGTGGCCTCGGTCAGCGCACGGTCCTGGGCGGCCTCGGGCAGGGTGCCGCCGGTCAGGCCCATGGCTTCCTGCCAGCGCTCCAGGAAACGTGCGCGCTGCTGCTCGACCAGCTGCGGAATCAGCGGGCCGGCCTGTTCGACCAGGGTGCGCAGCTGGGCCAGGTGGGCTTCCAGCATCTTGGCGAGCCGCGCGCCTTCGCGCTGGCGGGCCGACATCAGCGCATCCAGTGCCTTGCCGGTCACCTCGAGCAGGTCACCGCCCCAGTCGCCGCGGGCGGCGCTGTCGCCGCCGGCCAGGCGCAGCACGTCGGCCACGCTCAGTTCGCGGGCGCCGGGCAGCCAGGCCTTGATGCCATCCTGCACGCCGTTGAGCCGCTGCAGCAGCTTGACGGAGGGCTCGACGACGCCCGCCTGGGCGGTGTTCTCGATGGCGGCGCGCACCTCCACCTTGCCGCGCTTGAGCTTGGCCGTGAGCAGCTCGCGCAGCGCGGTTTCATGCTGGCGCAGTTCCTCCGGCAACTTGAAGGTGAGATCGAGGAAGCGGCTGTTGACCGAGCGGATTTCGACCCCGAGACGGCCCGCGGCGGCAGGCCGTGCTTCGGCTTCGGAGTGGCTGCCGGCGGGGCCGTTCTGGCCACTGGCATAGCCGGTCATGCTGTAAACTGGCATTGCGCCTCACTATGGTTTTGCTTGCAAGCACCGAGGCGTCGGCATGGCGTTCGCTTGCCGCACCATCGCCTTCGGGCGAAACTCCCGGATTATGTCAAAGGTCAAGCCTTCGCCCCTGCTGCCCGATACGGTCATTGGCGGTTACCGCATCGTTCGCCGGCTTTCCGCAGGCGGTTTTGGCGTTGTCTACCTCGCCATAGACCCCAGCGGACAGCAGGTTGCCATCAAGGAATACCTGCCATCTTCGCTCGCAACGCGCGGGCCGGGTGAACTGACGCCCGAAGTTGCGCCCGAAAAGCTCTCGCTCTACCGGCTCGGCCTCAAGAGCTTTTTCGAGGAAGGGCGCTCGCTCGCACAGATTTCGCATGCCTCGGTGGTCAGCGTTCTCAACTTCTTTCGCGAGAACGAAACCGTCTACATGGTCATGAACTACCTGGAGGGCGCCACCCTGCAGGACTTCGTGGTGACCGCGCGCGACCTGAAAAGGCCGAAGGTCTTCCGCGAATCGACCATCCGGTCGCTGTTCGACGAGATCCTGCGCGGCCTTCGCATCGTGCACCAGTACAAGATGCTGCACCTGGACATCAAGCCCGCCAACATCTTCGTCACCGACGACGACCGGGCGGTGCTGATCGACTTCGGCGCCGCGCGCGAGGTGCTGAGCAAGGAGGGCATCTTCATCCGCCCCATGTACACCCCCGGCTTTGCCGCACCCGAGATGTACCGGCGCGACTCGTCGATGGGCCCCTGGACCGACATCTACGCCATCGGCGCCTGCATCTACGCCTGCATGCAGGGCTATCCGCCCAACGACGCTCCGCGCCGCATCGAGAAAGACCGGCTCAGCCTGTCGCTGTCGCGCCTGCGCGGCGTGTACTCCGACAACCTCATCGAGGTGGTCGAATGGTGCATGTCGCTCGATCCGCTCTCGCGTCCGCAGTCGGTCTTTGCGCTGCAAAAGGAACTCAGCCGTGAAGGCGAGCGCCGCTACACCAAGCTCACCGTCGGCGAAAAGGTGCGGCTTTCATTCGACAACATCCGCTCCTTCGACAAGAAGGCCCTGCCCAGGGCGGCGGCACCTACCACGCGTCCGGCATGAAATTCTCGGTATTCCAGGTCAGCCGCAAGGGCGGCCGTCTCAAGAACGAAGACCGCATGGGCTACTGCTACACGCGGGAGTCGGGCCTCTTCGTGCTGGCCGACGGCATGGGCGGCCACCCCGAAGGCGAGGTTGCTGCCCAGCTGGCACTGCAGACCATCGCGGCCCTCTACCAGCGCGAAGCCCGCCCCACCGTCAAGGACGCCAAGGCCTTCCTGGCCGAATCGGCCATGGCGGCGCACCAGCAGATCATGCGCTACGCGAGCCACAAGGCCATGCTCGATACGCCGCGCACCACCGTCGTCGCGGCGTTGCTCCAGGGCACCACGGCCACCTGGATGCACTGCGGCGACTCGCGCCTCTACGTGGTGCGCGACGGCCGCCTGCTGACCCGCACGCGCGACCATTCGCATGCCGAGCGCCCGCGTCCGCACGGCGCGGACATGCCGGTCAACCGCAACCTTCTGCTCACCTGCCTGGGCTCGCCGACCACGCCGCTGTTCGATATTTCGGCCCCGCTGCAGCTGCAGCGCGGCGACCGCATCATGCTGTGCTCCGACGGCGTCTGGGGCGTGCTCGACGACGCCGTCATCGTGCACACGCTGTCTTCCGACAAGCCGGTGTCCGACGCCGCGCCCGACCTGGCCGAAATGGCACTGCGCAAGGGCGGTGCGCACAGCGACAACGTCACGCTCATCGCCCTCGAATGGGAAATGCCCGATTCGACGGGCGAAGACCGCGGCGTGTCCACCGAGACCATCGACGACGGCGTCTTTGCCTCCACCATCCAGGCCGGCATGCCCGCGGACGGCGAACTCGATGCCCTCGACGATCTCGACGAAGACGCCATCGAGCGCTCGATTGCCGAAATCAACGAAGCCATTCGTCGCTCTGCCGCCAAGAAAACCTGATCGCCTGGTTGCTTCGGCTTGCGGGCCGTCTGCGCTTTTTGTTCCACGTACCTCTCATAAAAAATGACTGCTTTCACACGAAGCGGCGGCCGTGCCGCCGACCAGCTGCGCCCGGTGCGCATCACCCGCGGTTTCACCATCCACGCCGAGGGGTCGGTGCTCATCGAATTCGGCCAGACGCGCGTGCTGTGCACCGCCTCGGTCGAAGAGCGCGTGCCGCCGCACAAGCGCGGCAGCGGTGAAGGCTGGGTCACGGCCGAATACGGCATGCTGCCGCGCGCCACCCACACGCGCAGCGACCGCGAAGCCGCCCGCGGCAAGCAGAGCGGCCGCACGCAGGAAATCCAGCGCCTCATCGGCCGCTCGATGCGCGCCGTGTTCGACCTGGCCGCGCTGGGCGAGCGCACCATCCATCTCGACTGCGACGTGCTGCAGGCCGACGGCGGCACCCGCACCGCCGCCATCACCGGCGCATTCGTCGCTGCGCAGGACGCCGTCAACAAGCTGCTGGCCGCCGGCACGATCCCCGCGTCGCCCATCAGGGGCCACGTGGCCGCCATTTCCGTCGGCATCGTCGCCGGCACGCCGCTGCTCGACCTCGAATACACCGAAGACTCCGCCTGCGATACCGACATGAACGTCGTGATGACCGGCGCCGGCCACTTCGTCGAAGTGCAGGGCACCGCCGAGGGCGCGGCCTTCTCGCGCGAGGAGATGAACCTGCTGCTCGGCCTGGCCGAGAAGGGCATTGGCGAACTGATCGTGCTGCAGCAGCAGTCCCTCGTTTCGAAGTAATCGTTGATGGCGATGAAACTGGTCCTGGCTTCCAACAACGCCGGCAAGCTTGCCGAGCTCCAGCAGCTGTTTGCGGAGCTGGCCGTGACGCTCGTGCCCCAATCGGCATTGGGCGTGGGCGAGGCCGAGGAGCCGTTTCGCACCTTTGTCGAAAATGCGCTGGCCAAGGCGCGCCATGCCAGCGCCGCAACCGGCCTCCCGGCGATCGCCGATGACGCAGGCCTTTGCGTCGACGCCTTCGACGGCCTGCCGGGCGTGGACACCGCCTTCTATGCCACGCAGTTTGGCTATGCCAAGGGCGATGCCAACAACGTCAAGGCGCTGCTCGAGCAGCTCGACGGCGTCGCCAACCGGCGCGCCGCGCTCGTCAGCACGCTGGTCGCGCTGCGCGGGCACGACGACCCCGAGCCGCTCATCGCGGTGGGCCGCGTGGTGGGAGAAATCACGAAGGCGCCGATCGGCGACAACGGCTTCGGCTTCGATCCCGTCATGTACCTGCCCGGCTTCGGCAAGACTTTTGCCCAGCTGCCGCCCGAGGTGAAGAACGCCCACAGCCACAGGGGCCAGGCGGCCAAGGCCATGCTGGCCCTGATGCGCGAACGCTGGTTCTGAGCGATGGCCTCTGTCGTACCCATCCAGCCCGTGCAGCCCACCGGCGCACCGCAGGCCAACGACGTGCTGCACTGGATGCGGCCCGGCCCGCTGCAGCTCGCGGCGCTGCCGCCGCTCTCGCTCTACATCCATCTGCCCTGGTGCCTGCGCAAGTGCCCTTACTGCGACTTCAACTCGCACGAGTGGCGCGCCACCAGCGAGGCCGAGGCCGAAGGCATTCCCGAGGCGGCGTATCTTGACGCGCTCATTGCCGACCTGGACGCCGCGCTGCCGCTCATCTGGGGGCGCACCGTTCACACCATCTTCATCGGCGGCGGAACGCCGAGCCTCTTTTCGCCGCAGGCCATCGACCGCCTGCTCGGCGACGTGCGTGCCCGCCTCAAGCTGGCGCCCGAGTGCGAGATCACGCTCGAAGCCAACCCCGGCACCTTCGAACGCAACCGCTTCCGCGCCTACCGCAGCGCGGGCGTCACGCGGCTTTCGGTGGGCGTGCAGAGCTTCAACGACGAGCATCTGAAGGTGCTGGGCCGCGTGCACGATCGTGCCCAGGCCATTGCCGCCGTGGAAGAAGCCGCGAGCGCATTCGACACCTTCAACCTCGACCTGATGTATGCGCTGCCGGGCCAGACGCTTGATGGGCTGGACGCCGACCTGACCCAGGCGCTGGCGCTCGCGCCGCCGCACATCTCGGTGTACCACCTGACCATCGAGCCCAACACCTGGTTCGCCAAGTTTCCGCCGGTCCTGCCTGAAGACGACCTGGCCTACGCCATGCTTGACCGCATCACCGAGCGAACCGCCGCCAGCGGCATGTCGCGCTACGAGGTATCGGCCTATGCGCGCAGCGGCCATGTGTGCGCGCACAACCTCAACTACTGGCAGTTCGGCGACTACCTGGGCATTGGCGCCGGGGCGCACAGCAAGCTGAGCTTCGCGCATCGCATCGTGCGCCAGGTGCGCTTCCGCGAACCGCGCCTGTACATGAACAACGCCCGCGCCGGCGCCGCGGTGGCGCAAAGCGACGAAGTGGCGCTGGCCGACCTGCCGTTCGAGTTCATGCTCAATGCGCTGCGCCTGAAGGAAGGCTTCACGCTGCCCCAGTTCAGCGAGCGCACCGGGCTTGCCATGACCAGCATTCAAAAAGGGCTGGAGGAGGCCGAGCGCAAGGGCCTTGTCGCGCGCGACCTGTATCGCGTGTGGCCCACCGAGCGCGGGCTGGATTTTCTGAGCGACCTGCAATCGCTCTTCCTGCCCGAGGATTGAGGGGCCGGCGTCGGCATAAAATCAGCGGTTCCGGAGAGTTGGGTGAGTGGTTTAAACCAGCAGTCTTGAAAACTGCCGACGGGCAACCGTCCGTGAGTTCGAATCTCACACTCTCCGCCGGCTGAGGTTCCAACCGCAGCCGCTGGTCAATGAGCCATGCGTGCAAAAAATATCTGCACGACAACTATGGCGACGCACTCGCCAAGGCGATCAACTTCGGGAATTTGCAGCAGTGAGTTCCCGCGGCCATCACGCAGAAGCGATGCGTATTTCGGAGCTGTGCGCCCACGGGCGGGTGCTCACGTTTGTCCTGATAGTCTCTACGCAGATTGGTATTTCGTTCTGCTGAGTCGCTCGTGTCCGAGGTACGGCCCGGCTTGCTCAAGGCGGTCCTCGATGCCAGCGGCATCTCGTCTTCCGGGATGCGGTGCCGCTTTTACAGGCGCAGTGTCGCGGCGCAGGCGCGGCAACGCTCTTTCGGCGATGCACACAGGCTTTTCCACCGTCTTATCCACCGCACTGGTGGAGAACTCGCTCTCTGTGATGGGTATCTTGGAGGACGGCATGGCGCAGAGTTGTACACATTTGGTAGTACATATCGGTCATAACTAACCGTGCAAGCCGGGGACGCGATTCGAGGTTCAAGTGGGCATGAGAAAAGACTTTCGGGCTGTCTTTTACGGCCGCAGACTTCAACCGGTCCCATGCCGTCGTGGATGACCTCTTTGGTCTTTCCGTGAAATGACGGCTCGGCGGTTGCTGGCGTTACCTTGTCGTCGTTGGCATGGGCTGGTTCGATTCCGGCCCCGGGCAGCTCCGACGGCGCGCAGCGCGGGTGAATCACAAACCAAAGGTCGCAACTGCAACCACAAAAGCCACCCAAAGTGCTCCTAGTCCGACTAAACACATCGTGCCGACAAAGAGCACCAGAACGACAATTCTTTGATATGGGGATTGCATCGCCGGAACAAGGCGCCAATAAATGAACCCGGCCCAAAGAGAAAGCACCAGAATAAATATGGGCAGGGCGGCATCGGGCACTTTGGCAATTCGATGTGCACTTAAGGCCATTGTGCTGTAATTCATTGCGGGGATCGATATCCCCCACAAAAGCACGTTGACAGGAAGAAGCCAGCTGATCTTCACCTTATTGCTTCTCCTTTGAAGTAATGCGGTGGCACATACCCCATTACACTTCTGAGTAATCCTGCGACATACGAACTGCTATTGTATTCGCCGGAACGCATTTTCGACTCCCTTAGGTTTTTCGGGAACGAGTAAGGGGCTACATAGCTCGAGAACTTCTGTGATCGATCAATTATTTTTTGAGCAAACTCTCGCCGTGACATGCTTGACGGTGGTTCCAAGGGGATGCGGACCTTTACCTCAGCAGGGAGCGCGTTCTCGTAGCGATTTGTTTTGATTAAAAAGAAATTTTGATAACCAGCCTCCATTATTGATGGTTGCCCGTCAATTACTTTGATGCCATTGTATGCATCATCTATGACTATAGAAAAATGAAGATCGTAGGGGTCTGGAAAACTGATTTTTCCAAGCCATCCTGCCGCGACAGGACCATAGAGCGTGATGGTCGGTTCCGAATGTTGAGCACGCGCTATTGAGTTTGTCTCTGCGGACATGAGTTCTCCCTGTTGAACTTCAAGATCATAGAGGGAGGGTTGGCGCGCGTCTATTACGTCTTTGGTGGCAGACTTGTGTTTGCAAATAACTTTGTTAATTGAGAAGCTCTTTTTGCTTGCAAAATGGCTGATTATTTAAATATTACAGACTTGGCAACAATTTACTAGCAAGGAGTACGGGATGATGAGAGCCTGGAAGATCGCCGGTCGCCTCGGATCTGCCGCGCCTTGGCCCTCACCTCATGAAGCTCGACTCCACCACCGTCCAACTCGTCCTGTGCATCGCCGAGGAAGGCAGCATCTCCCGGGCCGCCGACAGGCTGAGCCTGGCTGTGGCTGCTGCGTCCAAGCGCGTGACGGACCTGGAGGCGCAGCTGGGCGCCAGGCTTTTCAAGCGGGTGCCGCACGGCGTCCTGATCACCGAGGCCGGCAGCCGGTTGATGGCGCACATCCGGCAGATCGACAACCTCATCGGCCGGCTCGAGGGCGATGCCCAGGTGCTGGGGCGCGGGCAGGACGGGCGCATCCTCATCGGCGCGCCGAAGGCGGCCATCATTCAGTTCCTTGCGAAGGACATCGCCCGGCTGCGTGACGCCTACCCGCAGATCACACTGAAGATCCTGGAAGAGAACAGCAAGATCGTGCAGCAGCTGCTGCGCGACAAGGTGATCGACGTCGGCATCTACGAGAAGAAGAGCGGATTCCTGGACCTGCCGAAGTTCGACTACCGGCAGGACAGGCTGGTCCTCGTGTACAGCCGCCGGCATTTCCGGTTTGCGGCGGAGGGGCCGGTGGGCATCGACGACTTCCTGGACCTGCCGGTCGTGAGCCTGGGCAAGGGCTCGGCGATCCTGTCGGCCTTGCAAGGGGCCTACCGCAGCCGCGGCCGGTCGTTCCCGAACAACTTCTCGACCAGCGGCTTCGACACGATGCTGGCGCTGGTGCGCCATGGCCTGGGCGTGGGCCTGATGCCGCCCGAAGTGCTGCGCAGCTTCCATCCGGAGGACGACCTGGGCTCGGCCGAGATCCAGGGCGACTGGCACCAGCGTGCCTATGTGCTGTCGTGTGTTGAAGGCCATGCGCAGGAGCAGACCTTGCGCAACGTGGTGGCCCAGTTGATCGCCACCAGTACCTAGAAGAAAGCAGCGTTCCCGTGGCCGCGGCTTCGCGGATCACGAAGCCAGGCATGCATTCCACGTTCTTGCGACGTCCTCTGCGCTACGGGAGAGTAGCGGCACTACTACGACAGAGACAGAGGACGCACGACATGATGAAACGCCGAGACTTCATTGCGGCCAGCGCCGGTGCGCTGGCCGCACCCTGGGCCCTGGGAGCCGCCGAGTTGCCCAAGGGCATCGTCAAGATCTACGTGGGCTGGGCGCCCGGCGGCGGCACCGACGTGTTCGCCCGCATCGTGGGGCAGAAGCTCTCGGAGCTGTGGGGCCGCTCGGTGGTGGTCGAGAACAAGCCCGGCGCCACCGGCGCGCTGGCCGCGGACTTCTTTGCGCGCACCCGCTTCACCGAGGGCGTGAACCTGCTGATGGCGCACGTCAACACGCATGCCATCTCGCCGCACATCTTCAAGAGCATCAGCTATGACCCGCTGAAGGACTTCGCGCCCATTGCCATGGTTGGCGCCACGCCGCACATCCTGGTGACCAGCGCGAAGAATTCCGCCGGCTCGGTCAAGGAGGTGGTCGAGCAGTGCAGGAAGAGCCCGGGAAAGATCAGCTTCGGCTCCTCCGGCACGGGATCGGTGCAGCACCTGGCGGCCGCGATGTTCAACATGGCCGCCGACGTCAAGAGCATCCACGTGCCCTACAAGGGCTCGGGGCCGATGCAGACGGACCTGATCGGCGGCCAGATCGACTACAGCTTCGACACCATGACGGCGGCCACCGCACAGGTCAAGGCCGGGCGGATGACGGGCATCGTCCAGACGCGCCTGCAGCGGGCCAAGGGCTTTCCGGAGCTGCCGACCATGGACGAGCAGGGCTTCAAGGGCTTCGACGTCTCCAGCTGGTATGGCGTGGTCGGCCCCAGGGACATGTCCAGGGACCTGGCCCTGCAGATCAACGCCGACATCAACAAGGTTCTGGCACTGCCGGATGTGGTTGCGCGCTTCGATGGCTATGGCGTGGAGGACGGCGGCGGTTCAGTCGACAAGTTCGCGGCGTTCATGGCTGCCGAGTTCAAAAAATGGGGCGACGTGGTGCGCACCGCCAAGGTCACCGAGGAGGGCTGAAAAAATGAACCACGCAAGACAACTGCCGCTGCAGGGCATCCGGGTGCTGGACGTGAGCCAGGTCATGGCCGGGCCGTTCGCCTGCATGCTGCTGGCCGACCTGGGCGCCGACGTGATCAAGGTCGAGCCGCCGGGCGGCGACCAGACCCGCGGCGCCATGGGCTTCAAGATGAAGGGGCCGGACAGCATGGGCTTCCTGAACATGAACCGCAACAAGCGCTCGCTGACGCTGGATCTCAAGAACGCGGAGGACCGCGCCTCCTTCTACAAGCTGGCCCGGACCGCCGACGTGATCGTCGAGAACTACCGCCCCGGCGCGGTGCAGCGCCTTGGCATCGACTACGAGTCGATCAAGAAGATCCACCCGAAGATCGTGTACGTGAGCATCTCCGGCTTCGGCCAGAGCGGCCCGTGGGCCGAGCGGCCGGGCTTCGACCTGATGGCGCAGGCCATGTCCGGCGTGATGAGCGTGACCGGCTATCCCGGCGAGAAGCCGGTCAAGGCCGGCGTGCCGGTGGCCGACATCGGCTGCGCGCTGTTTGCCACCTACGCGCTGCTCGCGGCCTATATCGGGGCGCAGAAGTCGGGCGTGGGCCAGCACATCGACGCTTCGCTGTTCGATGCGGCCATGGCCTTCTCGGTCTGGGACATGTCCGCGTATTGGGGCACGGGCGTGCCGCCGGCACCGCTGGGCACCAGCAACAAGATGAGCGCGCCCTACCAGGCGGTCAAGGCGCGCGACGGCTATTTCGTGATGGGCGCGACCAACCAGAAGCTCTGGACCCGGCTGTGCGAACTGCTGCAGCGGCCGGACCTGGCCCTGCACGCGGACTACGCCAGCGTCTCGCTTCGCCTGAAGAACCGCGAGGCGCTGATCGAGGCGCTCGAACGGGAGTTCGGCCAGCGGGACAGCACCGACTGGATCGACGCCATGCTGGCCGCCGGCATCCCCGCCGGGCCCATCTTGTCGTATCCGGAGGCCTTCGAGGGCGAGCACGGCACGCACCGCCGCATGTGCATGGAGATCGATCACCCGATCGAGGGCAAGGTCAAGAACATCGGCTTTCCCGTCAAGCTGCTGGGTACCCCGCAGCAGGTGCGCCGACACCCGCCATTGCTGGGCGAGCACAACGAGGAAATCCTGGCCGAGATCAACATGCCGGCCGGCGCGGCGGAGGCCTCGTGAGTTCAGCTGAATGCGTGCGGCTCGGCGTTCATGCGTCGGGCGTGGCCGAGATCGTGATCCATCGCCCCGAACGCCACAACGCGATGACGCGGCAGATGTACGAGGCGCTGCTGGAGCACATCGGCGCATGCGCGCGCAATGGCGCGGTGCGCAGCGTGCTGTTCAAGGGGGCGGGCGGCAAGTCCTTCATCTCGGGCACGGACATCGCCCATTTCAAGGACTTCCGCGAAGGCCGCGACGGCATTGCCTACGAGGCTTTCGTGGAGCGCGTCATCGATGCGGTCGAGCGCATCGCGGTACCCACTGTGGCGGTGGTCGACGGCTGGGCCGTCGGCGGCGGCCTGGCGCTGGCCACGGCCTGCGATTTCCGGGTCTGCAGCGACGCGTCGCGCTTCGGCGCGCCGATTGCCAGGACGCTGTCCAACACCTTGTCGTCGCGCAACATTGCGCGGCTGCAGGCCGCGCTGGGCGTGCCGCGCGTCAAGCGGATGCTGCTGCTGGCCGACCACCTGACGGCGCAGGAAGCGCTGGCCTGCGGCTATGTGCATGCCGCCTGTGCGGCGGGCGAACTGGATGCGGCGGCCCATGCGCTGGCAGAGCGACTCATGGCGCTGTCGCCGGTCACGCACAAGGCCGTGAAGGAGAGCATCCGCCGCATCGTCGTCGAGCAGCGGCTGGATGACGATGACCTGATCGAGGAGGTGTATGGCAGCCAGGCATTCCGCGACGGGGTGGCTGCATTCATTGGCCGATGACGGCGAATATCAATGCCTGATATCACCCAAATGAGGTAGCCAATAGGTCAGTTTTTAAATAACGCAGCTTGTAAGCGTATTAAAAATATTAACTGTGGAACCGAAAGTCATGTAATTCTTAAGAATAACTTGTCTCAATGCCGGCCCAGATTTTTGAAGGATTCAAAATGATCGGAGACATCTTATTGCCTCACGCGAGCTTGAAGCGCTCGGGGAGTTACTTCGAATCGGGCCTCGAACGCAAAACCGACGCCATAACCGCCAATGCCACCTATTTTGGAAACATGCAGTGGGCCCAGGAATACCTGGATTTCTGCCACCGCGATGCGCATTTCAAGAGCCGGTGGCTCGCGGCTGCCGGCGACTGGACGGACAAGGTGGTCATCGACCTGGGCTGCGGGCCGGGCAATATCTTTGCCACCCTCGGTGGAAAGCCGCGGCTCCTGATCGGCGTGGACGTGGCGCCTGGCTCGCTGGAACTGGCGGCCAAGCTGGGCTATACGGCGGTGCTGGCCGATGCGGCCTACACGCCTTTTCGCTCGCAGGTGGCGGACATCGTCGCCATCAATGCGTCGCTGCACCACTGCGACGACATGGCTGCGGTGCTGCGCGAAGGGGCGCGGCTGGTGAAGCCGCATGGCCTTTTGGTCACCGACCACGATCCGCAGCTCACCGCCTGGGACTACAAGGGCCTCGCCAAGCTGATGTGGGATGCGCGGCTGTGGGTCTACCGGGCGATCGGGCATGGCTTTCACAAGACCGGCAGCCAGCAGTCGTGGGGGCTGCGGACCGAGGTCCATCACCAGCCGGGCGACGGGGTCACGAAGGAATTCTTCCACTCCACGCTGGAACCGCTGGGTTTTGAGGTGCGCGTCTACCCGCACAACCACCAGATCGGTGCCGATGCGCTGCGCGGCGTGGTGGGACCGGCGCAATGGAAATACCGGCTGGGCAACATGCTGTCCGGCCGGCGGCCTTCGTCGCCTACGAGCGCGCTGTCGCTGATGTGCGTGGCAAGGCGTCGCGGCGATCCCGTATCAGCTGCACCAGCAGTGTCAGAACAGCAAATGCCAGGATGACTCCCACGCCCGGATAGAGCATGGCCAACTGCGTTCCCGGCGCAATGGCCGCGGTCACCACCGCGAGGCCGCAGGCCCCGCCCACCTGCAGCGAACTGTTGAGAAGCCCCGCGGCCAGCCCTTGCTCATGGTCGGCCACGCCGCTGGTGCCCGCGACCATCAGCGCCGAGATGCTGAGCGCAAAGCCGACGCCCCACAGCACCGAAGCGGGAAGCAGCACGGTCCACAAGTCCGGCTCGGGGCCGATGCGCAGCATCAGCAGATAGCAGGGGATGAAGGCCGCGAGCCCGGCCAGCAGCACCCGGGTCACGCCGAACCTTTCGATCAGCGCGCCGATCCTGGGCCCGATGAGCACGACTATGAGCCCCGCCGGCAGCAGCACCAGGGCCATCTGCCACGGCTTCCAGCCTTGCAGGTTCTGCAGATACAGCGCGATCAGGAACTGAAAGCCCATGGCGCCTCCATACAGGAAAGCCGCGCTCGCATTGGCGGCCACCAGGCGCCGGTTGCGGAAGATGCCCAGCCGGACGAGCGGCTGCCTCGCGCTGCGCTCGATGGCGAGGAAGCCGGCCAGCAGCAGCGCCGACAGCCCAAATCCGCCGATCGTCCGCAGCGACGCCCAGCCGGCCTCTTCCGCTGAAACCAGCGTGAAGACCAGCAGCAGCATCCCCGCGACCAGGACCGCGGCGCCGCCGATGTCGAGCCGCATGCGCCTGGTGCGCGGCGGATCGGGCGGCAGGAAGCGCAGCGCGGCCAACAGCAGCAGCACGGCGATCGGGATCGGCAGGATGAAGATGTAGCGCCAGTCCAGCGCCGCGAGCAGGCCGCCGATCAGCAATCCCGAGGAGTAGCCCGAGGCTTCGAAGAGGTTGAAGATGCCGAACGCCCGGTTGCGTTGCGGGCCTTCGGCAAAGGTCGTGGCCAGCAGCGACATGGCTGCCGGCCCGGTGAAGCCCGCGGCCATGCCCTTGACGAAGCGCGAGACGATCAGCAGGAACGCGTCGTCGGCGAAGGCGCCGAACACCGACACCAGCGCGAACACGGCCAGTCCGGCCACCAGCACGCGCCTGCGGCCGAACAGGTCGGCGCAGCGCCCGCCCAGCAGCAGGAAGCCGCCGAAGGCCAGGATGTAGGCGCCGACGAACCACTGCGCGGTGGCCGCGCTGATTCCGAACTCGCGCTGGATCTCGGGAATTGCGACGGCAATCATCGAGATGTCCAGGCCGTCGAGCAGAATCACGCCGCTGAAGATGAGAAGCGCAATCCACAGCCGGGCGGGCCAGTGCGGGGTGGGGCAAGCTGACATTCATTCACTCCGAAGTTGTTGTCGTCGATGCGCTCGATCATTTCGGGGTGAACGGTTTTCGGGAAACGAGTAGTTCTCGATGGATCATCAAACAGGGCTTGAAGATCGATGATGAAGCGCATGCTGCCGGGAACGCGGGCCCTGCGGACCTTCGAGGCCGCCGGGCGGCACCTGAACTTCACGCGCGCGGCCGACGAGGTGGGGCTGACGCCGGCGGCGGTCAGCTACCAGATCAAGGAAATGGAAGATCAGCTGGGCGTCGTGCTGTTCACGCGCAGCAGCCGCAGCATCCAGCTGACGCCGGCCGGCGCGGTGCTGTTCGAGGCCGCAGCCGATGCGCTGGACAGCCTGCAGCGCGCCGCCGGCCGCGCCCGCCGAATGACGCGGGGCTCGGCGCACCTGCGCATCTCGCTGAGCGCTCGGTTCGCCGCGAACTGGCTCATGCCCAGGCTGCCGCGGTTCAGGGCCGCCCATCCGGGCCTGGAGCTGATGTTCGACATCACCGACCAGATACGGGACTTCGACGCCGATGACGTCGACATCGCGATCCGGTTCGGCAACGGGAAATACGAGCACGCGCTGTCGGATCGCCTCTTCGACATGGTCGTGGTGCCGGTCTGCAGCCCCCGGCTGCTCGAAACCGGCCCCCGGCTGCAGGACCCCCGGGACCTGTTCCACCACACGCTGTGCTACCTCGACTGGAAAACCGACGGCATGGTCTGGCCGAACTGGCGCATGTGGATGGAGGAGGCCGGCATCCGCGACTTCGACGACAGCCGCTGCCTTGCCTTTCCCGATTCGAGCCATGTGGTGCAGGCGGTCATCGAAGGCGGTGCCGTGGGCCTTGCCGACCTGGCCATGATCGCCAACGACCTGGCCCAGGGCCGGCTGGTGAGGCCGTTCGACATCGGCGTGAGCGTGGCGGGGGAATACGCCTATCACCTGGTCTACCCGGAAAGCAGCGGCCAGGACCCCCGGGTGCTTGCTTTCCGCGCCTGGGTGCTCGGCGAAGCGGGCTGAACCCGGACCAGACACGATCGGTATCGTTACTGAATCTTCCCCGCAGCCACATTCCCGCGGCTTCGCGTTCAAATGACGGGGTGCCCGCCACGCCGGGTTGCGGCACCCTGCGCCCTGGCCTTCCCAGGGGAAACCCGGCTCTTGGACCCCTCCGCATGCCCAATGCGGCCTTTTGTGGTCAATTGCGCGTAATCCGACACCAATGTAGGACTTTTTCCCGACTTCTGGTGTTGTCGAAATGTGAATTCAGCACATCTTGTTTCGCACCGAAGCAGTCCTGACCGGGGGTTTGGACGTACCTTGATATTGCATCGCAACATGCGGACGCGAGTTCGTGGCTCGGCGTCCGTGTGCTGCGGGCGGGTCCTTCAATCTAATGTCGCGCCGCTCCTTGCGGCGCGATCTGGTTCTCACGAGAGGTGGCTATGCGTGTGTCAAAACCGGCTTCGGTTCTCTTTTCTCAGTGCCAGCGGCGCATCGCTGGTGCCATGGGCGGCCGTGTCCCCGGCGCTGGTTCTCGGCGCCGACGGCAGTCGGGCGCCTTCGTCCCCAAGCTGGCGGCCTATGCGCTGCTGGCTTTCGTGCTGTGGCTGATGGTCGCCACGCTGGTCCAGCCGCTGTTGTCCTCGCAGGCCACCCGCGCCGTCTTGCAGGCGCCCGTGACGCTGATCACTTCGCCGATCACCGGGGTGGTGTCGCAGATGGCGGTGCATGCGCGCGACAAGGTGGAGCCCGGCACCATCGTGGCCACGGTGCGCAACCCGACCGTGAGCCAGGAAATCCTCACCACCCTGCGGTCGCAGCACCTCGCGCTGCAAAGCCAGCTGGCCCAGCTGGGCAACCAGTACAAGTCCGACAACCAGGAAATGAGGTCGGTCGGACAGGAGGCCGGCGTGCACCGCGAGGCCTCGCTGGCGCAGGCCTGGGAAGCCTGGCAGATCGCACGGCGGCAGCGCGACGTGGCGCACAGCGTGGTGGAAGAGCAGGAAAACAAGGTCCGCACCAATCAGGCCCTGCTGGAGCAGGGAGCGATCAGCGAGCAGGTCATGAACTCGTCCATGGCGCAGCTGAACACGGCGCGCGCCAATGCCGCGGTGGCGGAGCAGTCCTTTGCGGGGCAGGCCCAGACCGTGGCGAGTGCCGGTCAGGGGGCCTTCGTGGGCACCGGGGGCAGCAACCTGTTCCAGACGCTCGCCAGCCGCCGCGAGGCGCTGCGCAACAGCGTCGGCCGCGCCCAGCAGGACGCCACCGCCATCTTCAAGCAGCTCAAGCAGGTCAGGGACCTCGAGGAAGAGGAACGCCGCCGCGTGGAGAAGCTGTCCTTCTACGAAATCAAGGCGTCCCAGGCGGGGCAGGTTCATTCCGTGCTCGCACCCGAAGGCGCGTACGTCACGGCGGGTGCCTCGCTGGTGCGGGTGACCGATTGCAGCCGGCTCGGCGTGGTGGCGGTGTTTCCGGCGCGGGTGGCCAAGCGGCTGGGCATCGGCTCGGTGCTCGACGTGAAGCTCGCCGAATCCGCGAGGCCCGTGCCGGCGCGCGTGGAGCAGTTGCTGCCCGTGGCCTCGGACGCGCTGCAGAGCACCTACAGCGTGCCGTTCCCCTATGCCGAGCAGGGCTCCATCTATGCCGTGGCCCGCATCGAAGGCAAGGAGCCGCAGGAAGCTCCGCCGGACGGCGGCAGCAACATGTGCGCGCCCGGCAAGGTGGTGTCGGCCAGCCTCAGGTCCTGAGCGCAGGCGCAAATGCACCCCCATCCGCATCGGAACAGAACCATGTTGGTCTTCGCGTTTTCCCGGCCCCTGGCGTCCTGCATTGCCGCATCGATGGCACTGGCCTTGCCGATGTGCGCAGCGGTGGCCCAGCCGGCCGGCCCGCAAGCCGGCAGCGCCACCCAGCAAGCGCTCGCGCGGCAAAGCTGCGAGGGGCTGCGGCGGGCGGTTGCGGAGGACCAGAAGGGCGCGGCTTCCGGACCGCTGTTCCTCGCCAGCTACCGCGTCGCAGATCCGAAGCAGGGCACGCCGCTCGAACCCGCATTGGCGGGCGCCGCCTTCACCTATGACAACGCGCTGGCCGGCATCGCGCTCTTGGCCTGCAACGACGCGGCCTCGGCCCGGCGCATCGGCGATGCGGTGGTGCGCGCGATGGAGCGCGACCCGAACACAGCCGACGGGCGCGTGCGCAACGCCTACCGCGCCGGCCCGATGACCGAGGAAAAGGCCGCGCTGCCGGGGCGCTGGGATACGGCCAAGAACCAGTGGATCGCCGATGCCTACCAGGTGAGCACGGCCACCGGCAACGTGGCCTGGGCCGCCTTGCTGCTGCTGAACCTGAACGAGGCCGAGCCCTCGCCCGCCTACCTGGCGGGCGCACGCCGGCTGCTCGGCTGGATCGAGCAGCGCACCCGCGCGCGCAACGCGCCCGACGGCTACAGCGGCGGCTGGTACGGCTGGGACAACGCGCAGCGCGCCCAGACCTGGAAATCCACCGAGCACAACATCGACATCGCAATGGCGGCCGCCTGGGCGGCCAGGCGCGCCGGCGGGCAGGCCGAAGCCGAGCGCCAGCAGGCGCGCACCGCGCTCGACTTCGTCAACCGCATGTGGAACGCATCGGAGCAGCGCTTCAACATCGGCACCAAGGAAGACGGCGCCACCATCGCCACCGACGGCTCCGGCCTGGATGCCCAGCTGTGGCCGCTGCTGGCGGCGCCCGAAGGTTCCTGCCCCTGGATGCGGGGGCTCGACTGGGTGGAGAAGCACCATCGCTTCGGCGAAGGCTACGGCTTTTCGCGCAGCCCCGATGGCATCTGGACCGAGGGCACCGCCCAGGCGGCCGCCACGCTGGTGGCGCGCAAGGGCGCGGCGCCCGAGGCCCTGTGGCAGCTGCTGGCGTCGCAGCGTGCCGGCAACGGCCTGTACTACGCCACTCCCAGTGCCCGCATATCGACCGGGCTGGCCATCGGCCCCGACTCGACCGGGGCCGACTTCTTCTACTACCGCTGGCCACACTTGGGCGCGACTGCCTGGATCGCGCTGGCCGCCACGGGGTTCAACCCCTTCACCGGCAAGACCGCCGCAACAGGAGCTACGCCACCATGTCCCACCTGATCGCCACACCGGAGTTCCAGCTCAACGCACTCGTTGCGGGCCTGGCCCTCCTCCTGATGACGTGGGGGCGGATCGACCGCACCTCCCACCGCGTGCTGTTCGGCGCGCTGACCGCGCTGCTGCTGATGCGCTATGCCGTCTGGCGCGTGGTTGCGACCATGCCGCCTTCGGACCTCGGCTTCGAGACCCTGTTCGCCTGGGTGTTCCTGTGCTTCGAGCTGACGGCCATCGTCTACACGCTGATGTCCATCCACATGCTGGTCCGGCGGCGCGACAACCACCAGCTGGCCGACCGCGGCGAAGCGCTGCTGCGCGGCCGCGGCGCGCAGGTACCGGCGGTGGACGTCTTCATCTGCACGTACAACGAAGAGCTGGCCGTGCTGGAGAAGACCATCATCGCCGCGCAGGCCATCGACTACCCGAACCTGAACGTGTGGATACTTGACGACACCCGGCGCGACTGGCTGCGCGAGTATTGCGAACGCAAGGGCGTGCATTACGCGCGCCGGCCCGACAACAGCCATGCCAAGGCCGGCAACCTCAACAACGGCCTGCGGCTGTCGGCGGGCGTGACCAATGCGCCCTACATCCTGGTGCTCGATGCCGACTTCGCGCCGCAGCGCCAGATCGTCTACCGCATGCTGGGCCTGTTCGCGGACCGCAAGGTCGGGCTGGTGCAGACGCCGCAGTTCTATTACAACGCCGACCCCATCCAGCACAACCTGCGCGCCACCGACAGCTGGGTGGACGAGCAGCGCGTGTTCTTCGATGTGCTGCAGCCCGCCAAGGATGCCGCCGATTCGGCCTTCTGCGTGGGCACCTCCTTCATCGTGCGGCGCGACCTGATCACCGCCGCGGGCGGCTTTCCGGTGGGCAGCGTGTGCGAAGACATCCACACCACCTACCTGCTGCTGCGGCACGGCCACATCACGCGCTGGCTCGGCGAGCGGCTGTCGAACGGCCTGTCGGCCGAGAGCATCATCGACTACATCAACCAGCGCAGCCGCTGGTGCCTGGGAACGGTGCAGCTCGCGCTGCTGCCCGACGGCCCGCTGCGCGGCCGGGGCTTCAGCTTCCCGGCGCGGATGCACTTCCTGCACGGGCTGCTGCACTGGCTCGGCAAGCCGTTCATGGCGATGGTCATGCTGGCGCCCGCGCTCTACTGGTATGCCGGGGTCTCGGTGTTCCATGCCACGCCGCAGGCCTTCGCGGCCTACGGGCTGCCGCCGCTCATGATGTTCTGGGCCTACAGCTACTGGATCAGCGGGCGGCGCTGCCTGCCCGTGTTCAGCGAGGTGAGCCAGCTGGTGGCGGCCATGGCCGTCACCAGCACGCTGGCCAGCGCCATGCTGCGGCCCTTCGGGCGGCCCTTCAAGGTCACGAACAAGGGGCTGGACCGCACCAAGACCGTCGTGCACTGGAAGCTGGTCGCGATGTTCGGCGGGCTTCTGCTGGCGCTGCAGCTCGGCGGCGCGTCGGTCGCCTTGAGCGGCGAGGCGCTCACGCCGGGCGACGAGCTCAACCTGGTGTGGACCGGCATCGCACTGCTGCTCTGCCTGGCTGCGCTCATGGCCTGCGTCGACCTGCCGCGGCCGGAGCAGGAAGAGCGCTTTCCCTGGCGCGCGCGCACCCGGGTGCGCACCGCGGCGGGCGAGGGCGAATCGCGCTTCGTCAACATCGCGGCCGACGGCGCGCTGCTGGAAGCCAAGGCCCCGCTGAAACGCCTGCGCGTGGGACAGCCGCTGGAGGTCTACGTCGAACCGGTGGGATGGCTCCCGGCCCGCCTGGCCGCCAGGAGCTCCGCGGGCGCCGAGCTGCGCTTCGCCGGCACCGAGGCCCAGCGCGAGCAATTGGTGAGCCACGTGTTCAACGTGCCGCCGAGCCACGTCGCGGTCCAGGTGCGGCCATGGAAGGCCGCCTCGGCCTTGCTGGCGAGCGCGGGCTTCGGCTCTCCCGGCGCGGGTTTCGTGCGCCTGGCCCTGCGGCTGCTGCTGCTGGTGCTGGCGACCTGCGTGGTGCTGGTGGTGAGCGGATGCAATCTCACGCCGCCGCTCAAGCAGCCCGACCTCACGGTGCCTTCGCAATGGCCGGCCGGCACCACGGCGCCGAACGCGGAACCCGTCGACTGGCGCAGCTTCGTGCAGGACGACGAACTGCGCGGGCTCATCACCACCGCCCTCGCGCAGAACCGCGACCTGCGCGCCTATGCCGCGCGTGCCCGCGAAGCCCGGGCCGTGTATGCCGGCAGCCGCGCCTCGCTGTTTCCGCAGATCGGCCTGTCGGGCCATGCCCAGCGGGCGCAGACCACCCCGCAGGGCTCGCTCAGCCCGCTGGGCAACGTGCCGACCGATGGCCGGGTGTCCAGCAGCTTCGACATCCAGGCCGGTGTCACGTCGTACGAGCTCGACTTCTTCGGCCGCCAGCAGAGCGCGACCCAGCAGACCGGCTCGCTGGCCGAGGCGGGCAACAAGGACTTTGCGGCTGCGCACATGAACCTGGTGGGAGAGGTGTCGAATGCCTACCTCACGCTGCGCGCCGACCGCGCCCTGCTCGCGCTGGCCAATGCCAACGAGTCAGGCCTGGCCGCCAATGCCGACATGATCGGGCGCGCCAAGGCGGTGGGCGGCGCGGCGCAGCTGGACGTCTACCGCGCGCAGTCGCTGCTGCAGAACGCCCGCGTGAAGCAGGAAGAATTCCGCATGCGCGTCGCGCAGGATCTGCAGTGGCTGAACGTGCTCGTCGGCCAGCCGGTGTCGCCCGAAACGGGCAGCGCCCGGCCCTGGCCGCAGCGCTCCACGGCACAGGTGGCGGCGGGCCTGCCGTCCAGCCTGCTGCAGCGCCGGCCCGACCTGCTGGCGGCCTATTCGCGTGTCGAGGCCGCCAATTCGGGCGTGGGCGCGGCCAAGGCCGCGATGCTGCCGACCATCTCGCTCACCGCGCTCGCGGGCGGCGTGAGCCGGGAGCTGTCGACGCTGCTGAGCAGCGGCAACAGCAGCTGGGCCGGGGTGCTGGGGGTGTCGCTGCCGCTGTTCGACTGGGGCCGCCGTTCGGCCAACATCACGGCCAACGAGGAGCGGCTGGCAGCGGCCATGGCCTCCTACGAGCATGCGGCGCAAATGGCATTCCGCGAGACCGCCAATGCCCTGATCGCCGATGACCACCTGCGCCCGCAACTGGAGGCGCAGCAGGCCCGCGTGCAGGCGCTGGAGAAGGTGGCGAACATTGCGCGCACGCGCTTTCGCAGCGGCCTGGAAGACTACTTCGCGAGCCAGGACGCCCAGCGCGAGCTCTATGCCGAGCAGCAGCAGCTGATCGAGCTGCAGCTCAAGGAGGCCGTGAACATGGTCAACCTCTACAAGGCGGTGGGCGGAGGGTGGCAGGGCGCTCAGGCTTGATGAGCGCCCCGGGGTCAGGTCCCCTGGTTGATGGCGTCCTTCAGCGCCTTGCCTGCCGCGAATTTCGCGCTCTTGCTCGCCTTGATCGTGATCTGCTCGCCGGTCGACGGATTGCGGCCGGTGCGCTCGGCACGGTCGGCCACGCTGAAGGTGCCGAAGCCGATCAGTTGCACCGTCTCCCCACGCACCAGGGCGCGCGAGAGTTGTTCGAGCGCCGAGTCGAAGGCGCGGCCGGCGTCGGCCTTGCTGAGGTTGGTGTCTTCTGCGATGGCGGCGATGAGTTCGGTCTTGTTCAAAACAGGAATTCCTTTCGATAGAACATTTGTGAAAACCACGGATGGTCGTACCCGAGTTTGACCGAATGCGGCGGCCAGATTCCCGCCCGGGCCTGCAGATGTGCTTCTAAATCTGCGGACCTGTGACGGATGTCCGCTTCCCGCATTCGTGAAGTACTAGGCAGAACGGGGGGTTGGTTACTGTTTCTCACGTAAACCAAAGTCGATCGTGAAGCATTTCCTGTCTAAATGTTAGTAGTTCACATATCTTGTGGCCTCGCTGACGGCCAAGGCGCCCATCCGAAGCAGCGCCTGACAATTTCAACCAAGGAGTCCGCATGAAAAAAACCGCCGCCACCGTGATCTTCTCGTTTGCAATGACCTTGCTCCTGAGCGCCTGCGTCGTGGTGGACCCGGGGCCAGGGCCCGGCAAGGGCGGCTTCTGCCCTCCTGGACAAGCCAAGAAGGGCAACTGCTGACCCGGTGTTCCCGGACCGCAAGCCCGATTCCGGCCGGGAACACGAAGCCGCCACCTCAATGACATCTGCACACACGCTCCGCCAGAACCGGATCGCGCTCGTGGACTCCGACGCCCTGCAACGCATGTGCACCGGCAGTTCGCTGAAAGCCATCGGCATCGACCACGCCTCCTTCGAGCATCTTCATGGCCTGATCAACGCCGCCCGCGAAGGACGGCGCTTCGATGCCATTCTTCTTGGACTGCACGCGGATGCAGCGCAGGTCGTGGCGCTCATTGCCGACGTGTGGAGTGCGCTCGGCCAGCGCGTTCACGTGTTCTTCATGGCGCATCCGACCGAACTGCCCCACGCGCGGGAGGCGCTTTCGCGGTCGGCTGTCAGCGGATGGCGTTCGCAGGTGATTCTTTCCCCCGCGAGCGATGCCGAATTGCGTGCGGTCTTTCATGGAAAGGAATTCCATGCTTAGCCCGTTCCTCGGAGACCTGAGTCCGGACGAGCCGGCTCCACCGCCCGCGCGGCCGGCCTGGCTGGCCTTGCTGCCTGTGCTCCTGTACGTTCTGGCGACCATTTCCTTCCTGGCCATGGCCATGCGTGTGCCGAACATCGTTGCCGCGGCCCTGTTCGTGACCGCAGCCATCGTGTCGCTCGGAGCGGGCCTCATTCTCGGCTTGAGCCTGTGGCTCTTTCCGGAGCTTCCGCGCTAGTGTTCTTCTGCCGATTCGCAACGACAACGATGAACAAGCCCCAACCGTCGATCTTCCGCATCCAGGACTGGCGCGCAACACTGATTGCCGCCCTGGTCGGCTTCCTGATCGTGATGGCAATCGTCATGAAGTGGCTGGTCGAATTCCAGGTTTCGGCGGCGCAGGAACGCCGATCGCTCGAGGCGCTTGCCCGCCGGGCCGAGGCGCAGTGCTTCGGACTCGCAACGCATCGCGCAACGCAGGCCTGCCTGGCGCAGCGAGCGGTCCAGGCCAACCTCGCAAAATAGAAAGCCCCTTGCGGGCAGCAGGCCCGCGGCGCCGCTAGCGTGCCCTGGGCTGCCTGCCAGCCTTCGGCTTCTGGCGCGCGGCAGCCTCCAGCGGCGCGCACTCCGCGAACTCCTGCGAGCCCATGTTCAAGAGCGGCAGCAGCGCGGCAGCGGGCGCCACCGCGCCCAGCGCAATCGCCGAACCCAGCTTGAGCGCCACGGCGCCCTTGTCGACGCCGACGTCGGGGTTCTTGAAGGTGCCCTTGACGTACAGCGGCGAGCGCAGCGAAAGAACGCGCAGCGCCTTGTTCCGCGGCTGGATTTCCAGCGCGAGCTGTTCCCTGGAAAGATCGATGAGCCCGCTCACGTTGATGACCGATTCGTCCGTGTCCAGCACGAAGGAGCGCGTCTGCATGACGCCCTGCGTCACCTTGAAGTCGCTCGCCAGGCAGTTCAGCTGGACCTGCCTGTCGCCAAACAGCTGGGTCGCCACCACGCTGCCGATGTTCAACCCCATGGCCTCGAGCAGGAACTTGCTCATCGTGCCCTTGCTCACCAGCGCCTTCACCTCGCCGTTCGAAGTGCCCAGCAAGGCCGCGACGGAGTTGCCGGAGGCGGACAGCGCAGCGTCGCCGCCGACTTCGCCCAGGCTGGCCTGCATGGTGTCCAGCGTCGGAAAGAGTTCCTTGATCCGGAGCCGGCGCGCCGAGAGCTGCAGGTTGGCGCGGATCGGGTTCTGGCTGCCATCGAGCTTGACCGTGGCCGCCAGGGTGCCGCCCGCCACGCCAAAGCTCAATGGCGTGAGCGAGAGCACGCTGTCCTTCAGGTGAAGATCCGCCACCAGGCTGTCGATGGGCAGGTCCTTTGCATGGAAGATCTTGCGACCGGCAAACTTGACGTCCGCATCGATGCTGCCCCAGCTTGCGGTGTCGAACTTCTCCACCGGCAGCACCTTGCCCGCCGGCTGGACGGCCGCGGCTCCCCGCTTGGCCTTGCTCGCGTTCGAATCGGCGCCGATCAGCGGCGCCAGGTCTTCCAGCCGCAGCTGGTTGGATTGCACCTGGCCGCGCAGCAGCGGCCGCGGCTGCTGCGAGATGTATTCCAGCGTGCCCGCAATGTCGCTGGCGCCCACGCGGCCCTTGAAGTTCTCGTACAGCCAGCGTCCGCCGGCCTTGTCGAGCTTGCCGACCAGATGGCCTTCGGTGCTGAACGGAGGCGTGTTGGGCAGCGTGATGCCGGTGATCGGGTACAGGTGCGCCATGCTCGCGCCCGAAAGCTTGAGCCGCAGGTCCAGCGCCGCCAGCGCATCGGGCTTGGTCAGCGTGCCGGCGATGTCGATGCGCGTGGCGCCGATCTGCACGCCGGCCTGCAGCGGGTAGGGCTTCGTGTCCTGCTGTAGCGAGAGCACGGCGCCGGCCTTGCCGCTTCCCTGCACGGGCGTCTGGCGGAAGGTGCCGCTGAGCTTCCATCCGACGCCATAGCCTTCGGCGCTTTCCTTGGGCAGGCTGTCGATGTCGACCTTGAGGTTGAGCTTTTCCGTCGCATCGGCGAGCTTCACCGTGCCATGGCTCAGCACCAGCCGCTGCAGGTCGAGCTTCCAGCTCGAGGGCTCCGCGTTGCCAGCTGCCAGCGTCCAGTTGTTCTTGCCGTCCGCGGTGCGTTCGAGAGAAAGAACCGGACCGGCGAGTTCGAGCGTGGGAATGCGGATCGTGCGGTTCAGCAGGGGCAGCGGGTTCAGCGAGAAAGTCAGCTGCCTGATCTCGGCCAGGTGCGGGCCGGTCTTGCCCCAGTCGGCATTGCCCAGGGTGATGTCCTGTGCGCTCAGCCTGGGCCAGGGCACCCAGCGGCGCCAACCCGTTTCGGCTTCGGGGCGATTCCACTGCAGGACCAGGTCGCCGCGGATCGCGAACGGGCGGCCTGTCGCTTCGCTCACGCGCTGGTTGATCCACGGCCTGGCGCGGTTCCAGTCGAAGCTCAAGGCGACCGCGATGCACAGCGCCACCAGGGCCGACAGGAGAAGCAAGCCCCAGCCCACGGCGCGGGGAAACATCGATGATTTCATTTTCACTCCCTTGAGACGGCCCTTGCGCAATGCAGCCATTGCAGGGCACTGTACCTTCCGCAGCCCTGCGCGAGCTGCGGATGGCAGCCAGGGAGTGAGTCGCCCCGGGGGCGGCGCGTTCACGAGGGGCGGCCGATGCCGGCGCCCGATCGTGAAAAATTTCACTTCGAGCGCGCTTCGATCAGGCTTCTATCGCAGCACCAGCACCGGAATGTGCGAGTGGGTCAGCACGTGCAGCGTCTCGCTGCCCATCAGCAGCCGCGCCAGGCTGCGCCGGCCGTGCGAGGCCATCACGATCAGGTCGCACTGCTGGTTCTTGGCTGTCGCGATGATGGCTTCGGCCACCTGGTTGGACTTCATGACGATGGCCTGCGCGCTGCGCACGCCTTTGGCGATGGCGGCGCTCCTGACCGCATCGACCAGACGCTGGGCGGACTGCTCCACCTGTTCTTGCGAGGCTTCGATTTCGCGCTGGTTCAGCACCATCGAGCCTTCGAAATAGCCATAGGGCTGGAGGTGCGTGACGGTGACGCTGACCAGCTCGGCACCCGCCAGCAGGGCCAGGTCGATGGCGGTGGCGACCGCCTGTTCGGAGAGCGAAGAGCCATCGGTGGCGACGAGAATACGCTTGTACATGGCCGACTCCTTGGCCCCCGGCACTGCGGGTGCCTTCGCATTTCAGTCTAGTTCGCGGGTGTGGGCGCTACAAGCAAGGAAGCTGGGCTGCCGCCCCTAATCGCGAGCCAGGGGCAGGAGCCCGCGCCGCGGCGCCCTGGCAGCGCGGCCGGCACCCGATTCAGAGAATCGAGCGGAAGGAGCCGCCCTCGACACGCACCGCGGCGCCGTTGGATGCCGCGCCCAGCGGGCTGGCGAGCAGCGCCACCATGGCCGCGATTTCGTCGGCTTCGATCATGCGGGCGATCAGCGAATTGGGCCGGTAGGTCTGGAAGAAATGGGCTTCGATCTGCTCATCGGTCATGCCGGCGCGCGGTGCCGTCTGCCGCAGGTAGTCCACGATGCCTTCGGAGCGGGTGGCCGCGGGCAGCACGCTGTTGACCGTGACGCCCGTGCCCTTGGTCAGTTCGGCCATGCCGCGCGACACCGCGAGCTGCGCCGACTTGCTGACGCCGTAGTGCACCATGTCCGGCGGCGTGAATGCGCCGACCTCGCTCGACATGAAGATCACCCGGCCCCAGTTCTTCTGCAGCATGCGCGGGAAATAGTGGCGCGACAGGCGCACGCCCGACATCAGGTTGACCTCGATCATGCGACGCCAGTCTTCGTCGGTGATTTCGGCGAAGGGCTTGGCCTCGTAGAAGCCGAGGTTGTTCACGAGGATGTCCGTGTCCGGCTGCGCTTCGATCAGCGCCGCCACGCCTTCGGCAGTGCTCTGGTCGGCGACCACCGTTCTCACTTCGCTGCCGGGTGCGGCGACGAGGATTTCGGCCGCTGCTGCGTCGAGCTTGCCGCGGCTGCGACCGGTGAGGGTGACCGATACGCCCTCACGAGCCAGCGTACGGGCGATGGCCAGTCCGATGCCAGCCGTGGCGCCTGTGACGATGGCCGTCTTGCCCTTGAGCTGCATGTCCATGATGGGTATTCCTGTGGGTGCGGGTTATTTCGCGAGGCGCTTGAGCATTTCGTTGGCCACGCCAACCGCCGAGGCGGGGTTCTGGCCGGTAATGAGCTCACGGTCGATCACGACGTTCGAAGTGAACGGGACCTTGTTGCTGCTGTAGGCGCCGCCGGCCTGCTGCAGCGCGGTCTGCGGGTAGAACTTCATCACGCCACCTTGGAGCAGTCCCTTGGCCAGTTCTTCCTCCTGGTTGCTGATCACGGTCATGCGATAGCCGGCATAGATCCATTTGGGGCGCTGCTCGACGGTGCCGCGGACCGCCAACCGGGTCGTGAAGCCTTGCGCATCGGACAAGGTCGAGAGCAGGGCGATCGGACCGTGGCACACGAGCGCCGTGGTCTTGTTGCGTGCATGGAAGTCCGCGAGCAGCCGGCCCAGTTCGGGGCTGGTGAGCAGATCCTGCATGGGCGCGTGGCCGCCCGGAACATAGACCGCATCGAAATGCGCGTAGCCGATCTGTGCGACGCGCGAGAGGCTCATCACCGGCGAGTCCGTGCGCGAGGTGAGCTTCAGCTTGTCGAGCAGCGCCTTGTGCAGTTCCATGGCGGACACGTCGCCGTCGAAGTACATCTTGTCGACCGATGACGCATCCACCGTGGGCGCATCGCCGCGCGGCGTCGCGAAAGTCACTTGATGGCCGGCCTCCAGCAGCAGCTTCACCGGCTGCATCAACTCGTTCAGGTAGAAGCCGGTGGCGAAGACCTTGCCGTCCTTCAGGTCGAGGTGATCGGAGTCCGACAGGACGACCAGCACGTTGGCGGCCTGGGCGCCGAGTGCGCAAAGGCCGAGCAGCGCAGCGGCGGCGAGGGGACGTAGAACGGAGGGGGATGCGGTGGTGGAAGTCATGAGTCGACTGTATTGATGGTTGCCAAGGCGATAAACTGGCGCCCAAGGAAAACATTAGTTCTTCAGGAGACAATATGGGGCGAAGATTCGATCACCTGGGAGATGTGGAAACCTTCGTCACAGTGGTCGAGAAGGGCTCCATGACGGCCGCTGCCGTGGCGCTGGCCACCACGCCGTCGGTGCTCAGCCGCGCCATCACCCGGCTGGAAACGCGGCTTGGCGTGCAGCTGCTGCGCCGCACGACGCGGCGCCTGGGCCTCACCGAAGAGGGGCGCGCCTACCTGGAGCAGTCGCGCGCGGCTTTTGCGCTGATCGACGATGCCGAGCGGGCGATGCAGGGCCAGGGCGACGCGCTGGCGGGCAGCGTGCGCCTGAGCGTGCCCACCACCTACGGCCACCACCGGCTGCCGGCGCTGCTGCAGCGGTTTTCCGCGCAGCATCCGCAGGTGCGCGTCGAATTGAGCATCACCAACCGCAACGTGGACCTCGTGGCCGAGGGCTACGACCTCGCGATCCGGCTGGGCCAGCTGCCCGACAGCGGCCTTGTCGCGCGCAAGCTCGAGGACGCGCCAATGTGCCTGCTCGCGGCACCGGGCTACATCGAACGCGCGGGCGCGCCGGGCAGCGTCGCCGAACTCGCGCGCCACAGCTGCCTGCCCTTCGTGATGCCGAGCACCGGCCGCGTGTCGCCCTGGCTGCTGCGCGAGCAGGGGCGCGACGTGGACTGGCTGCCGCATGGCGCCCTGCAGGTGTCGGACGACGTGCTCGGCGTGGTTTCGCTGGCGCTGAGCGGCATGGGCATCTGCCAGACCTACGACTTCATCGCACGCGACCTTGTTGCGCAGGGCCGGGCCGTCGAGGTGCTGGCGCAGGCGCGCGGGCGCACGCGGCCGTTTTCAGTGATCTATGCGCCGCACCGGCGGCTCTCGTCCGCTTCGCGCGCGCTGATCGATTCGCTGGCGGGAAACGCTCAGCCCGGCCCCGGCGCCTCCCACGCAACCCCCACGCCGTAGACGGAGCGGATCCAGTCGTGCGACGGCGTGACGGCGCCGAGCTTGCGCCGCAGGTTCTTGATGTAAACGGCTCGCTCAGGCCGCGTCGAGCATGCCGCGCTTCTCGATGAACGCCACCACCTCGGCCACGCCGGTGTGGGTCTTGAGGTTGGTCATCACGTAGGGCCGCTGGCGGCGCATGCGCTGCGTGTCCTGCTCCATCACGTCGAGGTTCGCGCCGACGTAGGGGGCGAGGTCGGTCTTGTTGATGACGAACAGGTCGCTCTTTGTGATGCCGGGGCCGCCCTTGCGCGGAATCTTCTCGCCGGCCGCCACGTCGATCACGTAGATCGTCAGGTCCGACAGCTCGGGGCTGAAGGTGGCCGCGAGGTTGTCGCCGCCCGATTCGACGAACACCACATCGGCATCGGGAAAGTCCTCCAGCATGCGGTCGATGGCCTCGAGGTTGATGGAGGCGTCTTCGCGGATGGCGGTGTGCGGGCAGCCACCGGTCTCCACGCCCATGATGCGTTCGGCGGGCAGGGCGCCGGCCACGGTCAGCAGGCGCTGGTCTTCCTTGGTGTAGATGTCGTTGGTGATGGCGACGAGGTCGTACTTGTCGCGCATGGCCTTGCAGAGCATCTCGAGCAGCGTGGTCTTGCCCGAGCCGACCGGGCCGCCAATGCCCACGCGCAGCGGCGGCAGTTTCTTGGTGCGGTGGGGAATGTGGTGCAGGGCGGAGGTCATGAGGGGTGTCCGGTTCGGTCAGCTTCGAAAGAGGCGCGAGTATTGTGTTTCATGCCGTGCCGACAGCACGGCCAGGAGGGGCGCAAAGGCCTGGCGCTCGTCGTCGCCAAGCTGCATTGCGCGCTCGACAGCGGCGGGAATCTCGTTGGCCATCCGCGCCAGGATGCGCTGGCCCGCGCTCTGGCCCAGCGGCACGGCCTTGACCGCCGCGGCCACCATGTTCTCGGCCCAGCCGAACGCAAAGGCCAGGCAGCCGTCGTGCGCGGAGGCGCCAGTGCGGCTCGCGGCGAAGGCAAAGGCGACGGGATAGCTTGCGGGCAGGCCGGCAAAAACGGCAGCTGTGTCGTCGTGGTGCAGCTTGAGCCATTCGACGAAGGAGCGGCCCATCTGCTCGGTCTGCAGGAAGAACTCGGCCGATTCGCGGGTGGTCATCACCCATGTGTTGAGTTCGCGGATGCGCGCTGCGTCCCCCGCGCGCCAGGCCGGGATGGCCTGCGCCACGAGCGCGAGGTCGCCGCGCGCGAAGCTCAGGTGCAACTGGTCGGAGAGCCACTCGATGGCCTTGGCTTCGGAATCGATGCCGGCCCATTCGACGGCCGCCTCGACGCCTTCCGAATAGGAAAAGCCGCCGACGGGCAGGGCGGGGGAGGCGAGCCAGATGAGCTGCAGGAGGCTATGGGGGTCGGGCATGTCAGCTCTTTGCCGGGCGTTGTGTTCGGGCGTGCGTGTGGTGAACGCTCTTGTTCAGGGCGTGTGCACAGGCCACCGGGTACTCCCCTCCGCGAATGTCCTCCGGCCTTCGGCCTCCCCCTTTATTTCGCTGCGGGGAGCACCCGATGCCCTGTGCACCTGGGCACGCTGTCGGTTCGCGGACGATCAACGACTGCTCTGGATAACGATCGCGTCGATGGTGTGCTCTGCGCAGCGAAATCAAGGAGGAGGCCGCAGGCCGGGGGACATTCGCTTCGCCGCGCACACCGTCGGCGTGATCGCGCCCCGAATGACGCACAACGCACCGAGTCGATCTCATTTCAGTGAGAGTGCTCGTCATGGCCGTGGCCGTGATCGTGCGAATGGTCATGCTCATCGAGCAGTTCCGGTGCGAGCACGAGCGGCTTCGGGCCTTTGCTGCTGCCGTGCGCGTGGCCATGGTCGTGCGCGTGGTCGTGGCCGGCGCCGTGCGAATGCTCTTGCGAGCCATAGGCGCCGCCCTCGGGCTCGAAGGCTTCCTCGACCGCGACGACGATCAGGTGCATCGAGCGCAGCATGTCGGCCAGCACATGGTCGGGCTCGATCTTCAGGTGGTCGGGCTTGAGCTCGATCGGCACGTGCCGGTTGCCCAGGTGATAGGCCGCGCGCGTCAGGTCGAACGGCGTGCCGTGGGCCGTGCAATGCGTGATGCGCAGCACCGGCTGCGGCGCCGCGATCACGCGGACCAGCGAGCCGTCCTCGGCCACCAGCACGTCGCCGCCGCGCACGGCGGTGCCGCGCGGCAGGAACACGCCGATCTGCCGGCCCTGCGAATCGGTGGCGTCGAAGCGGCTCTTCTGGCGCACGTCCCAGTCGAGTTCGATGGTGGCGGCACGCTTGAGCAGCACGGGCGCAAGGCCGCGGCCTTGAGGCATGAGTTTGTTGGCGGTGAGCATGGGGACTTGCTTTCAACGGGAAGACGCCGATAATATAACGTCTGTTATAACTTTGGAGCCCTTCATGTCGGCACTCAAATTGACCCAGATCGGCAACTCCGTGGGGGTGATTCTTCCCAAGGAAGTGCTGGCGCGGCTCAAGGTGGAAAAGGGCGATACGCTGTTCCTGACCGAGGCCGCCAATGGCGTCACCCTGACGCCGTACGACCCCGATGTCGAAGAACAGCTGAAGCTGGGCCGCGAATTCATGCGCGAATTCCGCGACACCTTCCACCAGCTCGCCAAATGAGCGCCTGGCGCTGGATCGACGGGCGCACCCTGATACTGTTGCATGATGAAAGCCTCGCCGAGCACGGCGGGGCCTCGGGCCTGCGCGACGAAACGATGTTGCAGTCCGCACTGGCACGCCCGCTCCACCTCGTGAGTTATGGATCGCCCGACGTGGCCGACCTCGCGGCGGCCTACGGCGTGGGACTGGCCAAGAACCATCCGTTCGTCGACGGCAACAAGCGCGCGGCCTTCCTGTCCGTCGGTCTGTTCCTTGCGCTGAACGGCCAGCGCCTGGTGGCGACGCAGGCCGAGGCCACGCTGGTGATGCTCGACCTGGCCGCCAGCGCCATGGACGAAAGCAGCTTTGCCAGCTGGATCCGTGGCCACATGGCGCCCCGTTCGGCCTGAGGCCTGCGGCATCTAGAACAGGAAATACCGCTGCGTCAGCGGTAGCTGCACCGCCGGATCGCAGGTCAGCAGATGCCCGTCGGCGCGCACCGCGTAGGTCTGCGCATCGATCTCCATCTTGGGCGTGTAGCCGTTGTGGACCAGGTCCTTCTTGCGCACGTTGCGGATGTTCTTCACTGCGCTCAGGTGCTTTGCCAGGCCGTAGCGTTCCTTGATGCCCGCGGCCAGCCCGGCCTGCGAGACGAAGGTCAGCGAGCTCCTGGCGAGCGAGCCGCCGTAGCTGCCGAACATCGGGCGGTAGTGCACCGGCTGCGGCGTGGGGATCGACGCGTTGGGATCGCCCATGGCGGCCATGGCGATGGTGCCGCCCTTGATGAGCGTGAAGGGCTTCACGCCGAAGAAGGCGGGTTTCCAGATCACGATGTCGGCCCATTTGCCGACCTCGATCGAGCCCACCTCGTGCGCAATGCCGTGCGAGATGGCGGGGTTGATCGTGTACTTGGCCACGTAGCGCATGGCACGGAAGTTGTCGTTGCGCTCGTTGTCTTCGGGAAGCTTGCCGCGCTGCAGCTTCATCTTGTGCGCGGTCTGCCAGCAGCGCAGCACCACTTCGCCGACGCGGCCCATGGCCTGGCTGTCGGAGCTGAACATGCTGATCGCGCCCAGGTCGTGCAGCACGTCCTCGGCGGCAATGGTTTCCTTGCGGATGCGCGATTCGGCAAAGGCCAGGTCCTCGGCAATGCCGGCGTCCAGGTGGTGGCACACCATGAGCATGTCGACGTGCTCGTCGAGCGTGTTCACGGTGTAGGGCATGGTGGGGTTGGTGGAGGAGGGCAGGAAGTTCTCCTCGCCCACCACGCGCAGGATGTCCGGCGCATGGCCGCCGCCCGCGCCTTCGGTGTGGAAGGCGCAAATCGAGCGGCCGCCCACAGCGGCAATGGTGTTCTCGACAAAGCCCGATTCGTTGAGCGTGTCGCTGTGGATCGCCACCTGCGTGTCGGTGGCGTCGGCCACGTCCAGGCAATTGCTGATGGCCGAAGGCGTGGTGCCCCAGTCTTCATGCAGCTTGAGCCCGATGACGCCGGCTTCGATCTGCTCGTGCAACGCATCGGGAAGGCTCGCATTGCCCTTGCCGAGGAAGCCCAGGTTCATCGGGAACGCGTCGGCCGCCTGCAGCATGCGCTCGATGTGCCAGGGGCCGGGGGTGGCGGTGGTGGCGAAGGTGCCGGTGGCGGGGCCGGTGCCGCCGCCCAGCATGGTGGTGATGCCGGAGGCGAGCGCTTCCTCGATCTGCTGCGGGCAGATGAAGTGGATGTGGCTGTCGATGCCGCCGGCCGTGACGATGTTGCCCTCGCAGCTGATGATCTCGGTGCCGGGGCCGATGACGATGTCCACGCCCGGCTGCACGTCGGGGTTGCCGGCCTTGCCGATGGCGGCGATGCGCCCGTCCTTCAGGCCGATGTCGGCCTTCACGATGCCCCAGTGGTCGAGGATCAACGCGTTGGTCAGCACGGTGTCGACCGCACCTTGGGCCCTGGTGCGCTGCGACTGCGCCATGCCGTCGCGGATGGTCTTTCCGCCGCCGAACTTCACTTCCTCGCCATAGCCGCCGGCGCGCAGCGTGTAGTCGGCCTCGACCTCGATCAGCAGGTCGGTGTCGGCGAGCCGCACCCGGTCGCCCACGGTGGGACCGAAAATTTCTGCATAGGCGCGTCGCCCGATGGTGGCCATTTTTTAGAGCTTCCCTTGAACGAGGCCGCGAAAGCCGTAGACGATGCGGTCGCCCGAAAAATCGACGAGCTCGACCGTGCGCTGCTGGCCCGGCTCGAAGCGCACTGCGGCGCCCGAGGCGATGTTCAGCCGCATGCCGCGCGCGGCCGCGCGGTCGAAGCCGAGCGCGCCGTTGGTTTCGGCGAAGTGGTAGTGAGAGCCGACCTGGATCGGCCGGTCGGCGGTGTTCTGCACCACCAGCGTGAGCGTGCGGCGGCCCGGGTTGAGCGTATGCTCGCCCGCGTCGTCGGTGATGAGTTCGCCGGGAATCATGGTGGCGGCGCCTTTCAGGCGAGGGCCTGGGAAAGCAGCGTGGCGCCCAGCGCCACCACGGCCGCGCCCGCCGCGCGCGGCAGCCAGGCATTGGCATGGCGCAGCGACCAGCCGAGCGCGATGCCTGCCAGGTGCAGCAGCACGGTGGCGCCGACCATGCCTGCCAGTGTCAACGCCGCGCCCTGCCCGCCCGCGAGTTCGTGGCCGTGCGCCACGCCGTGGAAGACGGCGAACACGCCCACCAGCGCCGCGGCCGCTGCGGCCGGCAGATGGATGCGCGTGACCACCAGCAGGCCCAGCACCAGCAGCGAAGCCGCGATCATCGGCTCGACCGCCGGCAGCTGCACGCCCGCCAGCCCCATCAGCGCGCCCACGAGCAGCATGCCCGCGAAGGCCAGCGGCGCCCATAGCAGGTCGGGCCAGGCGCGGCGCGCGGCCAGCGCGCTCCAGAGGCCGACCGCGACCATGGCCGCCAGATGGTCGGCACCGGTCAGCGGGTGCAGGAAGCCGGTGGCGAAGCCGTGGTGCACGCCGCCGTCGGCGCCGGTGTGGGCGCCGGCCGCGAGCGGCAGCAGCATGGCAATGAGGGCAAGGGTCTTGGAAGCGTTGTGGCGCATGGCAGGCTTTCTTGTTCCGGAGGGCGAATCAGACGATGGGTTGGTGGACGGTGACCAGCTTGGTGCCGTCGGGAAAGGTGGCTTCCACCTGGATGTCCGGGATCATCTCGGCGATGCCGTCCATCACGTCGGCGCGGGTGAGCACGGTGCGGCCCTCGCTCATCAGCGCCGCCACGCTCTTGCCGTCGCGCGCGCCTTCCATCACGGCGGCGGAGATCAGCGCGACGGCTTCGGGATAGTTGAGCTTCAGCCCGCGCGCCTTGCGGCGTTCGGCCAGCAGCGCTGCGGTGAAGATCAGCAGCTTGTCTTTTTCGCGCGGGGTCAGTTCCATGGGAGGCGGCTTCGGGTGGCGGGGAGGTCGGCCATTATTGGGCAGGCTTCGTCTTTGCAACAGTCGTGCCGGTGTTCGCCAAAAGACGTATGGATGGCACGAAAGATGCACCGAAACGGTGTGAACCCGGACGCCGCCACCCCCAGCCCCGACGACGCGCCCCAGCGCATCGTCAAGGTGCGGCGCGACTACAACAGCTGGGTGGCGAGCGAGACGCTCGAGGACTACGCGCTGCGCTACACGCCGCAGCGCTTTCGCAAGTGGTCCGAATGGCGCGTGGCGAACACGGCCTTCGGGGCCGCGTCTTTCCTGATATTGGAGGCGGTGGGCGCGACGCTGCTGGTGCAGTACGGCTTTGCCAACGCGTTCTGGGCCATCGTGGCGACGGGGCTCATCATCTTCCTGGCGGGCCTGCCGATCAGCGTGTATGCCGCGCGCTACGGCGTCGACATGGACTTGCTCACGCGCGGCGCGGGCTTCGGCTACATCGGCTCCACGCTCACCTCGCTGATCTATGCCTCGTTCACCTTCATCTTCTTCGCGCTCGAGGCGGCGGTGATGGCCTATGCGCTCGAGCTCGCGCTGGGCGTGCCGCCGGTCTGGGGCTACCTGGTGTGCGCGCTGGTGGTGATTCCGCTGGTGACCCACGGCGTGTCGGTCATCAGCCGGCTGCAGCTGTGGACGCAGCCGCTCTGGCTGGTGATGCTGGTGGTGCCTTTTGTCTTCGTGCTGGTGCGCGATCCCGGTGCGTTCGCGGGCATCGTGCACTACAACGGGGTGAAGGCGGGCGCCAAGGGCTTCGACCTGCACCTGTTTGGCGCGGCGCTGACCGTCGGCATTGCCTTGATCACCCAGATGGGGGAGCAGGCCGACTACCTGCGCTTCATGCCCGCGCGCACCGCCGCGGGCGCCCGGCGCTGGTGGGCCGGCGTGCTGGCCGGCGGGCCGGGGTGGGTGGTGCTGGGCGTGTTCAAGATGCTGGGCGGCGCGCTGCTGGCCTACCTGGCGATCACGCACATGGTGCCGGTCGAGCGCGCGGTCGATCCCAACCAGATGTACCTGGCGGCCTACGAGTACGTGTTTCCGAACTACGGCTGGGCCGTGGCCGCGACCGCGCTCTTCGTGGTGATCTCGCAGCTCAAGATCAACGTGACCAACGCCTATGCCGGCTCGCTGGCGTGGAGCAATTTCTTCTCGCGCGTGGCGCACAGCCATCCGGGGCGCGTAGTGTGGGTGGTGTTCAACGCGCTCATCGCCTTCATGCTGATGGAGATGAACGTGTTCGAGGCGCTGGGCGACGTGCTCGGCCTGTTCGCCAACATCGCCATCGCCTGGATGATGGCGGTGGTGGCCGACCTGGTCATCAACAAGCCGCTGGGCCTGTCGCCGCCAGGCATCGAGTTCAAGCGGGCCCACCTGTGGGACATCAATCCGGTGGGCGTCGGCGCGATGGCGCTGGCCTCGGTGCTGTCGATCACCGCGCACCTGGGCGTTTTCGGGCCGCTCGCGCAGGCCTTCTCGGCGCTCATCGCGCTGGGCACGGCGCTGGTGGTTTCGCCGCTAATCGCCTGGGCGACTGGTGGCAAGTACTACCTGGCGCGGGGTTCGGTGGGCCATGGTGCGGTCGCCTTTGCGCCGGCCTCGGGCCCGCGCGCGGTTCGCTGGGCGCGTGTGGAGAACGACGTGGATGAGCGCGACGCCGATGGCAGCTACCAGCGCCTCAAGGTGCAGCACTGCGTGATCTGCGAACGCGAGTACGAAGGCCCCGACATGGCTCACTGCCCGGCCTACCAGGGCGCGATCTGCTCGCTGTGCTGCACGCTCGACGCGCGCTGCGGCGACCTGTGCAAGCCGCATGCGAGCCTGTCGGCGCAATGGTCCTCGGTGCTGCGCTGGCTGCTGCCGCGCTTCAGCTGGCGCTATCTCGACACCGGTCTCGGACACTTCCTGCTGCTGATGCTGATCATCGTGCCGGTGCTGGCGGTGGTGTTCGGCGTGCTCTATCAGCAGGAGCTTCGTGCATTGGGCGAAAGCGCGCTGCAGCTGGCCTCGCAGTCGCAGTCCGAGGTGGCCGAGGCGCTGGCCGGCGTGCAGCAGTCGGCGTTGCGCTCGGGCTTTCTGAAGGCGTACATGGCGCTGCTGGTGATTGCGGGCGTGGTGGCCTGGTGGCTGGTGCTGGCGCACCAGAGCCGGAGAGTCGCGCAGGAAGAATCGAACCGCCAGACCCATCTGCTGATGCGCGAGATCGAACTGCACCGCGCGACCGACCGGGCATTGCAGTCGGCCAAGCAGACGGCGGAGGAAGCGCGCGAAGTCGCCGAGCAGGCCAAGCTCGCGGCCGACGAGGCGCGGCGCGCCGCCGACCAGGCCAACCAGGCCAAGAGCCGCTACATCAGCGCCATCAGCCACGAGCTGCGCACCCCGCTCAACAGCATCCTGGGCTACGCGCAGCTGATGGGTGAGGACCCGTCCGTGCCGCCGCACCGCCAGCAGGCGGTGGCGGTGATCAAGCGCGGCGGCGAGCATCTGCTGTCGCTCATCGAGGGCACGCTGGCCATTGCGCACATCGAGGCCGGCAAGCTCACGCTGCATGCCAGGCCCATGCGCTTTGCCGACACGCTGCGCGAGCTGGCCGACATGTTCGAGCTGCAGGCGGCCGATAAGGGCCTGCGGTTCCGCTTCGAGACCACCGGCAGCTTGCCCGAGGTGGTGCGCGCCGACGAGAAGCGCGTGTGCCAGATCCTCATCAACCTGCTGGGCAATGCCATCAAGTTCACGGCCGCGGGCGAGGTGACGCTGCGGCTGTCGTATGCGCGCGAATTCGCCTCGGTCGAGATCGAGGACACCGGCCCCGGCATGACGGCCGAGGACATCGAGCGCATCTTCGAGCCCTTCACGCGCGGCGATGCGGCCGCGGCTGCGACGCCCGGCGCGGGGCTGGGCCTCACCATCGCCAAGATGCTGACCGACCTGATGGGCGGCGAGATGAAGGTGCGCAGCACACCCGGCGAAGGCTCGCTCTTCTGCGTGCGGCTCTTCCTGCCACGCGTGCACGACGCGGCCGGCGCCTCGGGCCGGCCGGCGCCGGTGCAGCCTGCGCGGCGCGGCTACGAAGGCCCGCGCCGGCGGCTGCTGGTGGTCGACAACGAGGAGGCCGACCGCGAGCTGCTCGGCCATGTGCTGGCGCCGCTCGGCTTCGAGCTGCGCAGCGCCGCCAGCGGCCATGATGCGCTCGACCTCATTGCGGCCGGCTTGCGGCCCGACGCGATGTTCGTCGACCTCGCGATGCCCGGCATCGACGGATGGGAGACGATCCGCCGCGCGCGCAGGCTCGGCCTGGCCGATGCCTGCGTGGCCATCGTCTCGGCCAATGCCTTCGACAAGGGCCTGGAGAACGACGTGGGCATTGCGCCCGAAGATTTCTTCGTCAAGCCGGTGCGCCACACGGAACTGCTCGACTGGCTCGAGCGCCGGCTCGGCCTGCGATGGACCGACACCGCCGCAAAACCGGCGCCCGCCGCCGCGGCGCGCACCATGCAGGCGCCATCGCTTTCGAGACTGCGCGCGCTCGACGAAGCGGTGAGCCTGGGCTACTTTCGCGGCATCATGAACCAGCTCGACGAAATCGACGCCGAACAGCCCGAATGCCTGGCCTGGACCGAGGCGCAGCGCGTGCTAGCGCGCCAGTTCCAGTTCGAGGCCATGAGCCGGGCGCTGGCAGCCGCAGTCAGCGCGGCCTGAAGAAGAACAAGTCCCATGGAAACCACACCACTTGCAAGAACGCTGCGGGAACAGGGCGCCAACAGCGACCTCGTGCTGATCGTCGACGACGTGCCCGACAACCTTGCGGTGCTGCACGATGCGCTCGACGAGTCGGGCTACACCGTGCTCATTGCCACCAACGGCGAACAGGCGCTGCAGCGCGCCGCGCAGGCGCGCCCCGACATCGTGCTGCTCGACGCGATGATGCCGGGCATCGACGGCTTCGAGGTGGCGCGCCGGCTCAAGGCCGATGCCGCGACGGCGCACATCCCGATCGTCTTCATGACCGGCCTCACCGAGACCGAGCACCTCGTGGCCGCGCTCGAGGCCGGCGGCGTCGACTACGTCACCAAGCCGATCAAGCCCAAGGAAGTGCTGGCCCGCATGAATGTGCACCTGCAGGGCGCCCGCCGCGCGCGGCAGGACGCGCGCCAGGCCGGCCAGGCGCGCAATGCGCTCGACGCCTTCGGCTACGCGAGCATCACGGTGCGCCTGCCCGAAGGCAAGCTGATCTGGCAGACGGCGCTCGCGCGCGAGCTGCTGCAGCGCTACTGCGACACCCGCGCGCCCGAAACGCCGCCCGTGGTGCTCGAATGGCTGCGTCGCCATGCGCCCGAGGCCAGGCAGCAGGGCATCGAGCCGCCGGCGCTTTCGATCGTGCAGGGCGCCGCCGGGCAGCCCCAGGTGCCGAGCGGGGCTGGAACGCCGAGCGCAAGCAGCCTCAGCCTGCGCCTGCATCGGCAGACCGGGCAGGACGACGACGGCGACGAGTGGATGATCGTCATGCGCGAGGTTTCCGACACCGCGGTGATCGAGGCCATGAGCCTGAGCCTGAAGCTCACGGCGCGCGAGGCCGAAGTGCTCTACTGGGTGGTGAAGGGCAAGACCAACAAGGACATCGGCGAGATCCTCGGCAGCAGCCCCGCCACCGCCAAGAAGCACCTGGAGCGGGTGTACGTGAAGCTCGGCGTCGAGACCCGAACGGCCGCCGCCGGCGTGGCCATCAAGCGCATCCGCGAGCTGCAGCCGCAGTTCGAGATCTGACAATCGGCCCTGCGGGCGCCGCCGCCGCGGTGACTTTTGCCATCCCTAGAATGCCGGGTCCTCGGGATGCTGGCGATGAAAAAGAACAGACGCAGAACAACAACGATTCGACGGCCGCAAGCCGCCTGGCCGCTGGTGGCTGCCTGCCTGCTGGCAGGCGCGGGTGCGCGCGCGGCAGGCCATTTCGACGTCGACGATGCCGGCACCCTCGACGCGGGCCAATGCCAGTACGAAGCCTGGTGGGGCCGCACCGGCACAGAACCGGTGAACGGGCTGCACATCGGGCCGTCCTGCCGTGTCGGGCCAGTCGAGCTCGGACTCAACGCCGACAGGCTGTCGGCGCAGGGCGTGCACTCGGTCACTGCGGGTCCGCAGCTCAAATGGAATTTCTTCGGATCCGCCGCCGATGCGCCGCTGAGCGCGGCGCTGTCGCTCGGCGCCGTGTTCGACCTCAGGCGCGGCGGCCGCGCCGGCGGGCAGCTGGTGCTCCCGTTCACATGGCGCCCGGCGGACAGCCTGCAGGTCCACGCCAACCTCGGCGCCGACTGGGCCACCGGAACCGGCACGCGCACGCCGCGCGGCGGGCTGGCGGCGGAGTGGGCGCTCGACGGCAAGGTCTCGCTGATCGTCGAGCGCAGCCGCGCATCGGGTGTGTGGACCTCGCGCGTCGGCGGGCGCTTCAGCCTCACGCCGCAGGTCAGCGTGGATGTGAGCGCCTCCAGGACGGGGCCCCGTGGCGTGTGCGGCTTCGTCGTGGGGCTGAACCACGAGTTCGGCTGGAAGTAGCAGAGAGAGGCGCGCGCGGCCTCAGCGCAGGTAGCGCAGGATGCGTTTTTCGTCTTCCGCCAGTTGCCGGCGCATGAGCGAAAGAAAGTCGCGCGCGGTGGTGGAAAGCACCTTGCCCGCGGGCAGCGCCAGCACGCACGAAAAGAACACGTCGACCGAGAGCCGGCGCACCACGAGCCCGCGCTCCGCGTAGTCGAGCGCGGTGATCGGGTTGACCAGCCCCACGCCCAGGCCGCGCACAGCCATCTCGCACACGCTGGCGGCGTAGGGCGTCTGCACCATCACCTGGAGCGCAGTGCCGCGCGCGGCCAGTGCGGTCTCGAGTCCGCGGTGCGAGGGATCCTCGGGGTTCAGCGCCAGGAAGGGCACCTGCGCGAGCTGTTCCGGCTCGACGCGCCTGAAGCGCGCCAGCGCATGGCCTTGCGGCATCACGACCACGCCGGGAAAGCGCGCGAAGGTCGAATGATCGATGCCTTCGAGCGGCAGTTCGTCGGCCATCAGGCCGAAGTCGGAGACGCCCTTTGCCACGCGATCGCGCACGTCCTTGGAACTGAGCACCTGCAGCGACACCTGCGGCCAGGGGCTGTCGCCACGCTGCGCCTTCAGGCGTTCCAGTGCGCGCGGCATGAAGCCCAGGCCGAAGGCCGGATAGCAGCTGAGCTCGAGCTGGTTGGTGCCGAAGTCGCGCAGGCTGCGCATGCGGTGCTCGATCGCCTCCATGCCGATGAAGACGCGCTCGACCTCGGTCCACAGCGCGTGCGCCTCGGGCGTGGGCACCAGCCGCCCGCCGGTGCGCTGGAACAGCAGCATGCCGGCCTGCGTCTCGAGCCGCTTGAGCGACTGGCTGATGGCGGGCTGCGTCACATGCAGCAGCGCCGCGGCCTTGCGGGTGGAGCCGGCGCGCATCAGGGCCCGGAACGTCTCTATCTCGGTGAAGCGCATCGATAAGTTTTCTTATCGCTTGAGTATTTCAAGCTAGATGATTTTATTTGCAGATGCCTAAGATTTCGGCACGACTTCCCCACCCAGGACCGCCTGAACATGCCTGCGCCCCTACTCCACTTCAAGCTCGCTTCGCCTTCCGAGCCGTCCGCCGATCCGCGAGGCACCGCGCGGGCCCGTCCGCCGCGCCCGATGAGAAACCCCCGGCTGCAGGGCTTGCGGTGCCTGCGCTGCGATGCTCCCTATCCGCTCACGCTGGCGAACGACGGCTGTCCGGCCTGCCGCGGCGTGGGCATCCATGTCGGGCTGCGCGCCAGCTATCTGCCTGAGAGCGGCAGCCCCCTGCCGATGCCCTACGAACCGGGCTTCACGCTGGGCGAGGGCGGCACGCCGCTGCTTGACATGCCGGAGCTCGCTCGCGAGTTCGGCGTGGCACGCCTCGCGCTCAAGGACGAATCGGGCAACCCCACTGGCTCGCACAAGGACCGCATGACTGCGGTGGGCGTGGCCCAGGCGCTGGACTTCGGCGCCCACACGCTGGTGCTGGCCTCGTCGGGCAATGCCGCGGTTTCGGCGGCGCACTATACGTGGGCCGCGGGCCTGGGCTGCGAAGTGGCCACTTACGAGGGCCTGCCCGCCGCCTACGCGCGGCAGCTCGATGCGCTGGGGGCGCGGCGCTACACCTTTGCCGACAACGCCGGCCGCTGGGCCTTCGTGCGCGAGCGCTCGCAGCATCCGGGCTATTTCGCGCTGACGAACTACCGCTTGCCCGCATTGGGCAGCGCACCGCTCGCGATCGAGGGCTACAAGCCCATTGCGCTGGAGTGCCTGAACGAGGGCGGCCTTCCCGATCACGTCGTGATTCCCACGGCGCGCGGCGACCTGGCCTGGGGCATCTACGCGGGCTTTCGCGACCTGCTGGCCGCGGGGCGCATTTCGCGCCTGCCGAGGCTCTGGCTGGTGGAGCCTTTTGCGCGCCTCTCGCGCGTGCTGGCCGGCGAGGCGCTCGACGGCGCGTATCCCGGCCACACCGCGCAGTTCTCCACCGCCGGCGCGACCGTGACCTTCCTGCAGTGGCAGGCCGCCGTCGCCACGGGCGGCGGGGCGGTGGTGGTGAGCGACGACCAGGCCCGCGCGGCCCGGCGAAAGCTCACGGCGGCCGGCGTGAGCGCCGAACTGTGCGCGGCGGCCGGGCTGGACGCGCTGCGCCAACTGCGCGAGGGCAACGCCATTGCCGGCGATGCCCACGTGGTGCTGATGCTCACCGCCAACGCCTCGCGCGACCCGAGCTGGCCCGACCAGGCCGCCTGAACGTCCGAATCACCCAGAAGGAATCGAAACCATGCAAGCAATGCAACGCCGCGCCTTCCTGGCTGCCGGTTCGGCCGCCCTCTTCGCCGCCACGGCGCAGCGCGCCTGGGCGGCCTTTCCCGACAAGCCCATCAAGCTGATCGTGCCGTGGGCTGCCGGCGGCAGCACCGACGCCATTGCGCGCGCCATGGCGCAGCGCATGAGCCAGACGATCGGCAGCTCGGTGATCGTGGACAACCGGCCGGGCGCCGCCGGCCAGATCGGCACCGAGGCAGCGGCCAAGGCCGCGCCCGACGGCTACACGCTGGCCATCGTCGAGCTGCCGCACGCCATTGCGCCCGCGGTGACGGCGCGGCTGCCCTACGACCTGCTGCGCGACTTCACGCCGGTGACGATGATCGGCACCTCGCCGCTCGTGTTCTTCGCGGGCATGGACGGCGACAGCCGCGATTTCAGGACCTTCGTCAAGACCGCGGCCGCGCGGCCGATGCCGCCGGCCATCGCGCACAGCGGCGCCGGCACGGTGAGCCACCTGGCGGCCGAACTGCTGGCGAGCCGCACCGGCATCAGGTTCAACATGGTTCCCTATCGCGGTTCGGCGCCGGCGCTCACCGACGTGGCGGCGGGCACGGTGGCCGGGCACTTCGCGACGCTGGCCAGCGGCTCCAGCCTGATGGGCGCCAACCGGATCCGCCCGCTGCTGGTGACGAGCGCGCAGCGTGTGAACATTCCGGGGCTCAAGGAAGTGCCCGCGCTGGCGGAGAGCGGGCTCAAGGGCATGGAAATCGACCAGTGGTGGGCGCTGGTGGCACCTGCCACCACGCCGCTGGAGGTGATCGAGCGGCTGCGGCGCGAGGCGATCGCGGCGCTGGACCATCCGTCGGTGAAGGAGCGCATGGCGGTGCTCGGCGTGCAGCTGAAGGGGTCCACCACGGGCGAGCTGCGAGCCTTCATGCGATCGGAGGCCGAGCGCTGGCAGAAGGTGGCGCACGGCATCGGGCTTCAGCCGCAATAGGCGGGGCCGCCCGGCCGTTCGCGCAGGCGGCCGCTTTTTCGCTCAGCGCCCGGACTGCACCTTGATCCGGATCGTGTTCACGTCCCAGCCCTTGCTGCGCAGCCGGCTGACCAGCATCGGCGACAGCTGGCGCAGCTTGGCGGCGGCCGCGCTGCCGTTGACCAGCAGACACCACACATCGCCCTCGGCCGGGCCGGCCTGCACGGCCGGGCGCATGGCCGGCGGGATCAGCCCCTCGACCGCCCGCAGCCGCTCGTTCGCGTCGCGCGCACGGGCGATCAGGCTCGCCAGGGTGGGCGAACCTTCGGCGGCCTGCTGCAGCGTGAAGGGGGGGACGGAGCGGCGATTCATGGGTAATCCGGAGGGTGGGACAAGGGCAGCTAAAATGCCCGGTTTGCCGACGCTTGCGCCGGCAGATCCGGTCTGGAGCCGCTTGCCTTCTTCGGAGCTTGCATTCGAAGAAGATGCGCCCAACTGCTTTCACCATATCTTAGGGAATCCGGTCGCAGTGCCTGCCTGGTCAGGTGCACGCCCATCTCCACGCCAATGGCAACCAACTTCCTGACCCAGATTTTCGGCAGTCGCAACGACCGGCTCCTCAAGCAGTATCGCAAGACGGTGGAGCGCATCAATGCGCTCGAACCCGAATTCGAGAAGCTCAGCGACGATGGGCTGCGCGCCAAGACCCAGGAGTTCAAGGACCGCATCGCCAAGGGCGAAACCCTCGACGCCCTGCTGCCCGAAGCATTCGCCACCGTGCGCGAAGGCTCCAAGCGCGTCATGAAGATGCGCCACTTCGACGTGCAGCTGCTCGGCGGCATGGCCCTTCACAACGGCAAGATCGCCGAAATGCGCACCGGCGAGGGCAAGACCCTCACCGCCACGCTGCCGGTGTACCTGAACGCGCTGTCGGGCAAGGGCGTGCACGTGGTCACGGTGAACGACTACCTCGCCAACCGCGACGCCCAGTGGATGGGCCGCCTGTACAACTTCCTGGGCCTCACGGTGGGCATCAACCTGCCGCAGATGCCGCGCGAGGAAAAGCAGCAGGCCTACGCCAGCGACATCACCTACGGCACCAACAACGAGTACGGCTTCGACTACCTGCGCGACAACATGGTGTACGAGCCCGGCGACCGGGTGCAGCGCGTGTTGAACTACGCCATCGTCGACGAGGTGGACTCCATCCTGATCGACGAGGCCCGCACGCCGCTGATCATCAGCGGCCAGGCCGAAGACCACACCGACCTCTACCTGGCCATCAACAAGGTGGTGCCCCTCTTGACCAAGCAGGAAGGCGAGGCCGATCCGCGCACGGGCGAGGGCGTCACGGTGCCGGGCGACTTCACGGTCGATGAGAAGACCCACCAGGTGTTCCTGACCGAGGACGGCCACGAGAAGGCCGAGCAGCTGCTGGGCGAATTCAAGCTGCTGCCCGAAGGCGCGTCGCTCTACGACCCGGCCAACATCACGCTGATGCACCACCTGAACGCCGCGCTGCGTGCACGGCACCTGTACCACCGCGACCAGCATTACGTGGTGCAGCAGGGCGAAGTCGTCATCGTCGACGAATTCACCGGCCGCCTGATGACGGGCCGCCGCTGGAGCGACGGCCTGCACCAGGCCGTGGAAGCCAAGGAGGGCGTGCAGATCCAGGCCGAGAACCAGACGCTGGCCTCCATCACCTTCCAGAACTACTTCCGCCTGTACGGCAAGCTGGCCGGCATGACCGGCACGGCCGACACCGAAGCCTACGAGTTCCAGGAAATCTACGGCCTCGAGACGGTCATCATTCCGCCGAACCGCATCAGCAAGCGCGACGACCAGCTCGACCGCGTCTACAAGACCACGCGCGAGAAGTACGAGGCGGCCATCCAGGACATCCGCGAATGCTACGAGCGCGGCCAGCCCGTGCTGGTGGGCACCTCGTCGATCGAGAACTCCGAGATCATCGACGGCCTGCTCACCCAGGCGGACCTGCCGCACCAGGTGCTCAATGCCAAGCAGCATGCGCGCGAAGCCGACATCGTGGCGCAGGCCGGCCGCACGAAGATGATCACCATCGCGACCAACATGGCCGGCCGCGGTACCGACATCGTGCTGGGCGGCAACATCGAGAAGATGATCGAGGCCATCGAGAACGACGAAGGCCGCGACGACGCGACCAAAGAGGCCGACATCGCGCACGTGCGCGCCGAATGGACCAAGGACCACGAGTTCGTCAAGTCGCTGGGCGGCCTGCGCATCATCGCGACCGAGCGCCATGAGTCGCGCCGCATCGACAACCAGCTGCGCGGGCGTTCGGGCCGCCAGGGCGACCCGGGCTCCTCGCGCTTCTACCTGAGCCTGGACGACCCGCTGATGCGCATCTTCGCGGGCGACCGCGTCAAGGCGATCATGGACCGCCTCAAGATGCCGGACGGCGAAGCCATCGAAGCGGGCATCGTCACGCGCAGCATCGAGAGCGCGCAGCGCAAGGTCGAGGCGCGCAACTTCGACATCCGCAAGCAGCTGCTCGAGTACGACGACGTGTCGAACGACCAGCGCAAGGTGATCTACCAGCAGCGCAACGACATCCTCGACGCGGGCGACCTCACGGCGCAGATCGAGGCGTTGCGCGAGGGCTGCTTCACCGATCTCGTGCGGCAGTACGTGCCGGCCGAATCGGTCGAGGAGCAGTGGGACCTGGACGGCCTCGAGAAGACGCTCTCCAGCGAATGGGGCATCGACATGCCCCTGAAGAAGGACATCGAGGCGGCCGAGGCCGTGGGCGACGAGGACATCGTCGAGAAGGTGGTCAAGGCCGCCAACGACAGCTTCGATGCCAAGGTGGCATTGATCGGCCAGGAAAACTTCACCCAGTTCGAACGCATGGTGCTGCTGCAGAGCATCGACACGCACTGGCGCGAGCACCTCGCCTCGCTCGACTACCTGCGCCAGGGCATTCACCTGCGCGGCTATGCGCAGAAGCAGCCCAAGCAGGAATACAAGCGCGAGGCCTTCGAGCTCTTCGGCCAGCTGCTCGACTCGGTCAAGAACGAAGTCACGCGCCAGCTCATGACGGTGCGCGTGCAGTCGAGCGAGCAGCTCGAGCAGGCTGCCGATGCGCTGGAGAGCCGCGGCGAGAACGTGTCGAACATCACCTACAGCGCGCCCACCGAAACCGGCGAGGTCGAGGTGCGCCTGGACGAGGAAAACCAGCGCCGCATCGCGGCCGCGGGGCTGGGCCTGGGCACGCTCGGCGCCGAGGCCGCGGCGTTTGCGCGCGTCGGCCGCAATGACCCCTGCCCCTGCGGCAGCGGCAAGAAATTCAAGCACTGCCACGGCAAGCTCAGCTGACCAGAAACTCCCGAGAAGAGAAACCGCCATGCCCGTGAACCTGTCCGCTCCTGATCCTGCCGCCTTGTTCGCGGTGCCCGGCGTCCGCATCGGCGTGGCCGAAGCGGGTGTGCGCAAGGCCAACCGCAAGGACCTGACCGTCGTGCTGATCGACGAAGGCTCCGCGGTCGGCGGGGTGTTCACCCAGAACCGTTTCTGCGCGGCGCCGGTGCAGGTCTGCCGCGACCACCTGGCAGCCAACTACGGCATCCGCGCCATGGTCATCAATACCGGCAACGCCAACGCCGGCACCGGCGAAGACGGCCTGATGCGCACCCGCTCCACCTGCATTGCGCTCGCGCGCCAGCTGGAGATCGCGCCCGAGCAGATCCTGCCGTTCTCCACCGGCGTGATCATGGAGCCGCTGCCGGTGGACCGCATCGAGGCCGGCCTCCCCGCCGCGCTGGCCGACGCTTCGGAGAACCACTGGGCGCGTGCCGCCGAAGGCATCATGACCACCGACACGATCCCCAAGGCGTTCAGCCAGCGGGTCCAGATCGGCGGCGCCGCCGTCACCATTACCGGCATCAGCAAGGGCGCCGGCATGATCCGCCCGAACATGGCGACCATGCTGGGCTTCATGGCGACCGACGCGAAGATCGATCCGGCCCTGATCCAGCCGCTGGCCAGGCGGCTGGCCGACGCCTCGTTCAACCGCGTGACCATCGACGGCGACACCTCGACCAACGATTCCTTCGTGGTCATCGCCACCCAGAAGGCCACGCACGCCGCCATCACCTCGCTCGATTCGCCCGAAGGCAAGGCCCTGGTCGACGCCATGCAGAACGTCGCGCGCCTGCTCGCGCAGGCGATCGTGCGCGACGGCGAGGGCGCCACCAAATTCATCACCATCCAGGTCGAAGGCGGCCGCAATGCCGCCGAGTGCAGGCAGGTGGCCTACGCGGTGGCACATTCGCCGCTGGTCAAGACGGCCTTCTATGCGAGCGACCCGAACCTCGGCCGCATCCTCGCGGCCGTGGGCTACGCGGGCATCGAGGACCTCGACCAGACCGGCATCGACCTGTTCCTCGACGACGTGCACGTGGCCGTCAAGGGCGGGCGCAACCCGTCGTACCGCGAGGAAGACGGCCAGCGCGTGATGAAGCAGAGCGAGATCACGGTGCGCATCGGCCTCGGCCGCGGCAACGCCAGCGAAACCGTGTGGACCTGCGACTTCAGCCACGAATACGTCACGATCAACGCCGACTACAGGTCATGAATGAACAGTTCCAGAAGCTGATCGAGCGCGCCGAACAGCTGATCGGCCGCATCGAATCGATCCTGCCGCAGCCGCTGGCGGCACCCGCCGACTGGAACGCGTCGATCGCCTGGCGCTACCGCCGCCGCAGCTCGGGCCACGGCGTGCTCGAGCCCGTCAAGCACGTGGCCGCCATGGCACTCGACAGCCTGAAGGAAATCGACGTCCAAAAGGAAAAGATCGAGCGCAACACGCGCCAGTTCGTCGAAGGCAAGCCGGCCAACAACGTGCTGCTGACCGGCGCGCGCGGCACGGGCAAGTCGTCGCTCATCCGCGCCTGCCTGCAGGCCTATGCGCCGCAGGGCCTGCGGCTGATCGAGGTCGACAAGGCCGAACTCACCGACCTGCCCGACATCGTCGAGGTGGTGTCGCAGCGGCCCGAGAAGTTCATCGTGTTCAGCGACGACCTGAGCTTCGACGAGGGCGAGCCGGGCTACAAGGCGCTCAAGTCGATCCTCGACGGCTCGATTGCCGCGGCCACGCCCAATGTGCTGATCTACGCGACCAGCAACCGGCGCCACCTGCTGCCCGAGTACATGAAGGACAACCTCAGCTACACCCACACCGAGGACGGAGAAGTCCATCCCGGCGAGGTGATCGAGGAAAAGATCTCGCTGTCCGAGCGCTTCGGCCTGTGGGTCAGCTTCTATCCGTTCAGCCAGAACGAATACCTGGCGATCGTCGCGCAGTGGCTGTCGTCGTTCGGCGTCGACAAGGCCGCCATCGAGGCGGCGCGGCCGGAGGCGCTGGTCTGGGCGCTGGAGCGCGGTTCGCGCAGCGGTCGCGTGGCCTACCAGTTCGCGCGGGACTACGCCGGGCGGGCGACGGCATGAGCGGACAGCCGCAACGCCAAGGCCAGGGCCGCAAGCACACCGAGGTGGCCGTCGGCGTGCTGATCCGGCCGGCCGACGACGCGCTGCTGCTGTCCACCCGCCCCGAGGGCAAGGCCTACGCGGGCTTCTGGGAATTTCCGGGCGGCAAGATCGAGGCCGGCGAAACGGTGGAGCAGGCCCTGCGCCGCGAGCTGCACGAAGAACTCGGCATCACCATCGCGGGGGCCGAGGTCTGGAAGATCACCGAGCACGACTATCCGCATGCGCTGGTGCGGCTGCACTGGTGCAAGGTCACGGCCTGGAGCGGAGAGTTCGAAATGCGCGAAGGCCAGGCCATGCGCTGGCAGCAGCTGCCGCTGGACGTGGCGCCGGTGCTGCCGGGCGCCCTGCCGGTGCTCGAGTGGCTGACCCAGGAGCGCGGCCTGCCGGCCTCGGCGGCGCTGGCGGTCTCGACGCTGGCCTGATGGACGGGGCCGCGCGGGCGGGCGGGCGCGTGCAGCCGGCGCCGCGGGCCTGAAGCACCACATGATGCACCCCAAGTACCGCCCCGACATCGACGGCCTGCGCGCCGTGGCGGTGGCCTCGGTGCTTGCCTTCCATGCGTTTCCCGATGCGCTGCCTGGTGGCTTCATCGGGGTCGACATCTTCTTCGTGATCTCGGGCTTCCTGATCACGACCATCATCCTGCAGAGCCACGCGGCAGGCGACTTCAGCTACCGCGATTTCTACGCGCGGCGCATCCGGCGGATCTTTCCGGCGCTCACGCTGGTGCTGTTGGCCACGCTCGCCTTCGGCTGGTATGCGCTGCTGCCCAGGGAGTTCACCGAGCTTGGCAAGCAGGCGGCGGGCGGTGCGGCCTTCATTGCCAACTTCGTCTTCTGGAGCGAGGCCGGATACTTCGACACAGCCGCCGACACCAAGCCGCTGCTGCACCTGTGGTCGCTGGGCATCGAGGAGCAGTTCTACATCTTCTGGCCCATGCTGCTCGCGCTGGCCTGGCGCCGGCGCTGGCCGGTCCTTCGGCTGCTGTGGGTGCTCGCGGTGGCGTCGTTCCTGGTCAACGTGCTGACGATCCATCCGTTTCGCACGGCGGCCTTCTTTTCGCCCGCTTCGCGCTTCTGGGAACTGATGGTCGGCGGCATCCTGGCCTGCATGCGCCTCAAGGCCACGGGCAAGGCGCCGGCACCGGCCTGGCGCAGCCACCTGCAGTCCTGCCTGGGCGTGGGGCTGATCGTGCTCGGGCTCGTGATGACCCGCAGCGACAAGGCGTTTCCGGGCTGGTGGGCGCTCCTGCCCACGCTGGGCGCGGCAAGCTGCATCGCGGCCGGGCCTTCGGGCGTGCTCAACAGGCATGTGCTCGCGAGCCGGCCGATGGTGTGGATCGGGCTCATCAGCTATCCGCTCTACCTGTGGCACTGGCCCCTGCTGGTGTATGCGCGCATCGTGGAAGAGGGCGAGCCGGCCGCGTGGATCCGTGCGTGCCTGGTGCTGGCGAGCGTGGCGCTGGCCTGGCTCACCTATCGCTTCGTCGAGCGCTTCACCCGGGCGCGAACCCAGGTCGGCATGCTGCGTTCGCTGGTGGCCGGCAGCATGGCGATTGCGGTCGCCGGCCTGCTGGCGCTGGGCGGCATGCCGCCGCGCAACGGCAGTGACCTGCTGCGCAAGGTGACCGATGCCACCGTGGACGACAACTACTACGCCGGCTTCGAGCAGCAGAAGATCGGGCCCTATCCGGTCAAGCGCGTAGGCAGCGGGCCGCGCCCGGTCCTGCTGATCGGCGACAGCCACATCCTGCAGTACGCGCCCCGCGCCCTGGCGCTCGCGGGCAGCGCGCCCGCGCGCATGGCGACGACGTATTTCTCGACCTATGGCGCCTGCCCGCCGGTGCCCGGCATGGTCGCCGAAGGCAACCCGGGCTGCGAGCAGGCGCGCAGCGAGATGCTGGCGCTGGCGCTCGATCCGCGGATCGACACGGTGGTGGTCGGGGCCTGCTGGAACTGCTATTTCACGGGCAACTTTCCGCTGCCGTTCTACTTTCGCGAAGGCGATGCGGCCTACCTCGTGAACAACGGCGGCGAAGGCCTCGGCCGTTCGCTGGCCTCGCTCGAGAAGCTGCTGGCCGAGCTGGTGCGGCAAAAGAAGAAGGTCTACCTGCTGCTGGACAACGCCAGCGGCCCCGAGTTCGAGCCGCGGCGCCTCATCGAAGGCAGCCGCATGGGCCGGATGGTGGCCCTCCACAGCACGCCCACGGCGCCCCTGCCGCCGGACCAGGCGCGGCTCAACGAGCAGCTGAAGGCGCTGGCGCGGGCGAGCGGCGCGGAGCCCATCGATGTGATGGCGAGGCTTTGCACCGGTGGGCAGTGCCTGAGGGCAACGCCGGACGATGCACCGGTCTACAAGGACCGGGAGCATCTGCGCCCGGCCTACGTGCGCCAATACGCGGACTACCTGGACGGCGTCCTGCTCGCGCCCCAGCCGTAGCGCGCCTACTGGACCTTCTTCGGATCGCCGAAGGGCTCGTCGTCGGCCGGCGTTTCCGCCGGCATCCGGAACTCCTCGCTGGCCCAGGCGCCGAAATCGATGCCCTTGCAGCGGGCGCTGCAGAACGGGCGAAAAGGATTGCGTTCGGCGTAGACACTGTCGCCGCCACACGAGGGGCAGCGGACGATCCGCTCGCCGATCTTGTTCACGTCGCTCATGGGATGGATAACCTTCGTGCTTGCCTGCGGTGCGCGCCCTGGAGACGAGCCGGCGGCTCAGGCGCAGAGCGTGAGTTCGAATGCGACGTCGTCGCTGCTCGGGTGCAGGCGGTCGTCGGCTTCATGCCGCATCATCCGCACCGACACCATGAGCCGGTTGCCGCTGATTTCGGGAATCAGCCCCAGCTGCGGATCGATGCGCAGGCGCAGCAGCTGGAAGCTGCGCCCTTGCGGCAGGTTCTGCTGGAACTGTCCGCCGGTGGCGATGACCTTGTAGGGCACATCGGCATCGCGCAGCAGCTTGAGCAGCAGGTAGATGGATTCGGCCAGCGGCGAGAGCGTGGCCGACCAGCGCTCGAGGTCGGCGCGGCGGCTGGCCGTGCTGCGATGCTGCCATGCGTAGTAGGCAGGCAGGTCGAATTCGCAGGTGCCGCCCGGAATGCCCGCGCGGCTGCGAATGCTCATGAGCCATTCGTTCTCCGTCAGCGACTGGCCGGCCTTGCCGGCAACGGCATTGAGCGTGGCGAAATTGCGCTCGAGCTGGCCGACCACCTGGTCGAGCACGGCCTCGGCAATGGCTGGATTGCCGCGGTAGCTGTTGAAGACGTTCTTGTGCTTGTCCAGATCGCGCATCACGTCGGCCTTGAGGTCGGCGCGCGCGGCGACATCCATGATCTCGAAAATCGTGACCAGTGCGTAGTGGTGCGAGAGCGCGGACTCCGAGGGCACCAGTTCGCCGAGGCGGCGAAACAGGTGCTCCAGCCGCAGATAGGTGCGGATGCGCTCGTTGAAGGGGTACTCGTAGAGGATCACGCGGTTCTATAGCTTTCCTGTCGAGCCATCATAGCTTCAGGGCGATTTCGAGGGAGGCGTCGGCACCACCTCGCGCACGGCCGCGAGCATGCGTTCTCCCAGCGCGAGCTGGCCATGCATGGACATGTGGGTGTCGTTCGAAAAATAGAAGTCGTGGATCTGCGTGTGCTTCTCGCGCGTGAACGCGTAGAGATCCGGTCCTGGCAGCCCGGACGTGCGGAACCCGGTTTCGAAATCCTTCGAGTAATCGGGCTTCAGGTACACGGTGGTCTTGTTGGGAATCACCATCCACATGATAGGAAGCTTGCTGTGCGCCTTTGTGAAATTCTTCATCCATTCCAGATGCGCAGGGGTCAGCGGCCCATTGTCGTCATCTTCAGCGAAAAAGGGCATCTTGTCGCACAGGCGGTGGGAGAAGAGCTTGCAACCATCGGGCACCGGGCGCACCCAGGTGTTCCAGTCGAAGTAGACGTCTGTTGCAGACTTTTTCGCTTTCCAGGTGTTGTAGTAGGTCGTGATGCCGGTCAGGAACTGCACATTCCAGTTGGGCGCGGGGCTCGGCACGGTTTCGTCGGGCGTGATCAGCGGATGGTCCATGGCGTCGTAGGGCCGGATCATCTTCTGGCACTTCATGCTGTCCTTGGTGCGGTCGCCGAGCAGGCGTTCCACGCTCTCGATGATGATCAGCTTGCCCTTGAAGCCCGTGCGCTCGATCCATTGGTCGAAGTCGCTGCACAGCGCGTTCTCGTACTGGCCCCAGTAGGTGGTCGTGACGCGGTAGCCGGCCTTGGCAAGCACCGACTGCCAGCGGAAGGTCATGGAGAAGCTGTCGCCGATCACCATGATGTCGGCCTGGTCGACGGGTGTGCCCTTCAGGTAGGCGGGGTCCACCTTGGGCGGCGGTGCGGTCCAGCCGAATTCGCGCTCGGACAGGCGGCCGATCCGCGTGAGGTCGCCGTAAGGCACGGGGCTGGTGAGCGAAACGATCCACAGCGCCATCAGGACGATGTAGCCGATCAGGAAGAACCGCAGCCAGACTTTCGCGGGCGTCGTCATGTCGAATCAGAATTGGAAGTAGAGGAACGGGCTGTAGTTGCCCAGCTTCGAGACGCACCAGGCAAAGAGCGCGAAGGTGCCGATCGCCAGTACGGCCGAGGAGCACCAGGCCATGACGCGTTGGCCGGCCACCGCCTTCGGGTGGGGAATCCAGCGCTCGAGCGTGATCGTCGGCGGCAGTGCGAGGCAGATGACGATGCCCACGAGCATGGTCTGGAAGAACTCGGGCTTGCGGAACGGAACCGGCCCGAGCTCGCTGAACGCGGAAGGCGGTGCGCCGTGCAGGCCGAGCATGCCTTTGTAGATGGCCATGGCCGTGTGGACGCCATCGGCGCGGAACACGATCCAGGCCAGCACCACGCACAGGAAGGTCAGGAACCAGCCCAGCACGTGCGCGACCGGCCCTGCCGGAATGTTGCGCCGCACCTTGGCGTTCCAGAGGTGGTTGATCATCAGGAACACGCCGTGCAGCGCGCCCCAGATCACGAAGGTCCAGGCGGCACCATGCCAGAGGCCGCCCAGCAGCATCGTGAGGAACAGGTTCAGGTAGCGCCGCGCCGGGCCCTTGCGGTTGCCGCCCAGCGGCACGTAGAGATAGTCGCGCAGGAAGTTCGACAGCGAGATGTGCCAGCGCCGCCAGAACTCGATGATGTTGGTCGACTTGTAGGGCGAACGGAAATTGAGCGGAAGCTGCACGCCCAGGCACAGCGACAGGCCGACCGCCATGTCCGAATAGCCCGAGAAGTCGAAATAGATCTGCAGCGTGTAGGCAAGCGCGCCGAACCACGAGGTGTAGAGCGTGGGATCGATACCCTTGTGCACGCCGTTGAACATCATGTCGGCGTACTGGCCCATCGGGTCCGCGATCAGCAGCTTCTTTGCCAGCCCGAAGGTGAAGATCGCAATGCCGAGCGCCACCTTGTTGGGATCGAGCCGGTAGGTGGCCGCATTGGCGAACTGCGGCATCATCTGCGCGTGGTGCAGCACCGGGCCCGCGATCAGGTGCGGAAAGTAGGTGACGAACAGCACGTAGTGGATGAAGCTGCGCTCATGCACCTTGCCCTGCCAGCAGTCGACCAGGAAGGCGATCTGCGTGAAGGTATAGAACGAGATGCCGATCGGCAGCACGATGTGCAGCATCGGGATCTGCGACAGGCCCGCCGCGGCCAGCCCGTCGTTCACGTTCGAGACGAAGAAGTTGGCGTACTTGAAGACCGCGAGCACGCCCAGGTTGACCACCAGCGCCAGCACCAGCAGCGACTTGCGCTTGCGGTCGTCCCGGCCCGGCGCGGGCGACAGGCGCAGGCCGAACCAGTAGTTGATGCAGATCGACGCCACCAGCAGCGGCAGCGCCTTGACGCTCCACCAGCCGTAGAAGAACAGCGAGGCCAGGGCGAGAAAGCCCGCGGCGGACCGGGCGTTGCGCTTGCCGATCAGGAAGAACCCGATCAGTACCAGCGGGAAGTAGACAAAAATGAAGGGATACGAATTGAAAAGCATCGCAGGAGGTGAGGGCACTCCGGCGAGCGCCTTTTTTGTCTTGGTCGTTGTGCGGCCGCTCTGGCGGCCAGTCTCGGATTATCGCGTGCCGGGCGGAACCCACCGCTTCCAGAGACTCCGGACCTCTGCAGCGAGTTCCTCCAGCGAGAGCGACTCGTTGAAAATGACCGCGTCCGCGGCCGCCCTGCGCAGCCTGCGCGGCGCCTGCTGGGCGATCACCGCGCGCACGGCGTCGGGCGTCCAGCCGGAGCGCGCCACGACGCGCCGCAGCTGCGTTTCCTCGGTGGCATCGACCACCAGCACCCGGTCGACCAGGGCCCGCCAGCGGCCGGATTCGACCAGCAGCGGCACGTCGAAGACCACCACCGCGTCCGGGCCTGCGTCCGAGGCCATGCGTTCCGTCTCGGCACCGATCAGCGGGTGCAGGATCGATTCGAGGCGCTTTTTGGCGCTGCTGTCAGCGAACACGAGCTGCCGCATCGCCGCACGGTCGAGTCCGCCGTCCGCCGCGATGACTCCGCTGCCGAACGCGGCCTCGAGGGCCGGCATCGCGATGCCCGCGGGCTGCGCAATGCGGCGCGCGATGGCGTCGGTGTCGACCAGCACGGCGCCTTCGGCGACCAGCATGGCGGCAACGGTGCTCTTGCCGCTCCCGATGCCGCCCGTGAGGCCGATGCGCCGCATCACGCGCTCCTCAGCGGGCGAATGCGCCGAGCGGGAAGGCGAAGGGAATCCATTGCCTCACGAGCTCCGGGCCCGCCACCAGGCAGACCAGGCCGGCACCGGCAAGAAAGGGACCGAAGGCCATGGGAATGTCCTTGTGCGCCAGCTTCCCGACCAGGCGCAGCGTGAGGCCGATCACGGCGCCCACCAGCGATGAGACGAGGATGATGGCAATGAGGTAGTCGGCCCCGAGCCATGCGCCGAGCGCCGCCAGCAGTTTGAAGTCGCCATGCCCCATGCCTTCCTTGCCCGTGACCAGGCGATAGCCATGGTACACAAGCCACAGGCTCAGGTAGCCGAACACGGCGCCCCAGACCGCCGAACTCAGCGCAACGCCGGTCCACCCCATGGCCGCGCCGACGAGCCCCAGCCAGAGCAGCGGATAGTTGAGCGCGTCGGGCAGGAACTGGGTGTCGAAGTCGATCAGGAACTGGCAGATCAGGAAGGCCGCGAACGCCGCCCAGAGCGCGCCGGTGGGCGTGAGTCCGAAGCGGTAGGCGCACAGTGCGAAGAGCGCGCCGGTCACCAGCTCGACCAGCGGATAGCGCGGGCTGATCGGCGTGCCGCAGGCGGCGCAGCGGCCCCGCAGCGCCAGGTAGCTCAGCACCGGGATGTTCTGGTACCAGCGGATCTTGTGGCCGCAGGCGCCGCAGCGCGAGGCAGGCCGGGTCAGATCGAACGGCGGCAGCGCCTCGATGGCCACGGCCGCCTTGTCCGCCGCGGCCTCCAGGCCGGCCGGCGGCTGCGCCTTCGGCCCGAACACCAGCGTCCAGAGCGAGGGAACGTCCTTGGACGACATCAGGTTGGCCACGGCATCGGCCAGCCAGCCCCGGTACATCATGACCGGGGTGCGGTAGATCACCACGTTGAGAAAACTGCCGACCAGCAACCCCAGGACGCCGGCGAAAGCGGCGTCGAACTCCTGCGACACCAGCATCAAACGACCTGGCCCAACTTGAAGATGGGCAGGTACATCGACACCACGATGCCGCCGATGATCACGCCCAGGAACACGATGATGATGGGTTCCATCAGGCTCGAGAGGCCGGCCACCATGTCGTCCACCTCGGACTCGTAGAAGTCGGCGGCCTTGCCGAGCATGTGGTCGATGGAGCCGGATTCCTCGCCGATGGCCGTCATCTGGATCACCATCGAGGGGAACAGGTTGACGTTGGTCATGGCCGTCGTGAGGCTGGTGCCGGTCGAGACCTCCTGCTGGATCTTGGCCGTGGCGTCGCCGTAGACGGTGTTGCCCGAGGCGCCGCCCACCGAGTCGAGTGCCTCGACCAGCGGAACGCCGGCTGCAAACATGGTGGCAAGGGTGCGGGTCCAGCGGGCCACGCACGACTTCTCGATCAGGGCACCGAAGATCGGCACGCGCAGCAGCGCGCGGTCCATGACCCGCTGCACGCGCTCGTTGCGCTTCCAGGCCTGCAGGAAGAAGTAGGTGCCGCCGCCGATCACGCCGAAGATCAGCCACCAGTAGGAGACGAAGAATTCGCTCATGGCCATCACGAACAGCGTGGGCGCGGGCAGGTCGGCGCCGAACGAGGTGAACACCTGCTTGAAGGCCGGGATCACGAAGATCATGATGATGGCCACCACCACGAACGCGACCACGACCACCGAGGTGGGATACATCAGCGCCGACTTGATCTTCGACTTGATGGCCTCGGTCTTCTCCATGTAGGTGGCCAGGCGGTCCAGCAGGTCTTCCAGAATACCGGCCGCTTCGCCGGCCTCCACCAGGTTGCAGTAGAGGTTGTCGAAATACTTCGGAAACTTGCGGAAGGCGGACGACAGCGAGGTGCCGGTCTCCACGTCGCTGCGGATGTCGTTGAGCAGCTTGGCCACGCTCGGGTTGGCATTGCCGCGGCCCACGATGTCGAACGACTGCAGCAGCGGCACGCCGGCCTTCATCATGGTTGCCAGCTGGCGCGTGAAGATCGCGATGTCCTTGGGCTTGATGGACTTGCCCGAGCGCATGCGGCGCTTCTTGATCTTGGACGCCAGAACCCCCTGGCGCCGCAGGGCGGCCTGCACCTGGTTCTCGCCGGCGGCCCGAAGCTCGCCGCGCACCAGCTTGCCATTGCGGTCCTTGCCCTCCCACTCGTAGACAGATTCCTTGAGCGTGTTCGAGGTGCGGGTGGATGCCACTGTTGCCATTCGATCTCCGATTTCTTGCAGTGTGTTCGTTATTCGTTGGTGACCGCCACCACTTCTTCGAGTGAGGTGAGCCCTTGCATGACTTTTCGCAATCCCGACTGGCGCAGCGAGCGCACGCCCTCGGCCTCGGACTGGCGCGCAATGTCCTGCGCACTGCCGTCGCGCAGGATGATGGCCTGGATGGCATCCGAGATCGGCATCACCTGGTAGATGCCGACCCGGCCCTTGTAGCCGTTGCTGCACGCCGCGCAGCCGACCGGCCGATAGGGCTTCCAGGAACCGTCGAGGTCTTCTTCCCTGAAGCCCGCATCGAGCAGCGCCTGGCGCGGCACGTCGGCCGGCGCACGGCACATGTGGCACAGGCGCCGCGCGAGCCGCTGCGCCGTGATGAGGATCACGCTGGAGGCGATGTTGAACGGTGCAATGCCCATGTTCCGCATGCGCGTGAGCGTGGTCGGCGCGTCGTTGGTGTGCAGCGTCGAGAGCACCAGGTGGCCGGTTTGCGCGGCCTTGATCGAGATGTCGGCGGTTTCGAGGTCGCGGATTTCGCCGACCATGATGATGTCGGGATCCTGCCGCAGGAAGGCGCGCAGCGCCGCCGCGAAGGTGAGTCCCGCGCGCTCGTTGACGTTCACCTGGTTCACGCCCGGCAGGTTGATTTCGGAAGGGTCTTCCGCCGTTGCGATGTTGACGCCGGGCTGGTTCAGCAGGTTCAGGCAGGTGTAGAGCGACACCGTCTTGCCCGAACCGGTGGGGCCCGTCACCAGCACCATGCCGTAGGGACGACCGATCGCATGCAGCAGCCGCTCCTTTTCGTCGGCGTCGTAGCCCAGGGCGTCGATGCCCAGGCGCGCGCTGCTCGGGTCCAGGATACGGATCACGATCTTCTCGCCGAACAGCGTGGGCAGCGTGCTGACACGGAAGTCGATGACGCGGTCGGGCCCGATCTTGAGCTTCATGCGGCCGTCCTGCGGCACGCGCTTCTCGGAAATGTCGAGCCGCGAGATGACCTTGATGCGCGAGGCCAGCTTGTCCTTGATGAGCGTGGGCGGGCTCGCGATCTCGCGCAGTTCGCCGTCGATGCGAAAGCGCACGCGGTAGTTGTGCTCGTACGGCTCGAAGTGGATGTCCGAGGCCCGCATGCTGACGCCGTCGAGCAGCATCTTGTGCAGGAAGCGCACGACCGGCGCGTCCTCGACCTCGGCGATGGCCTGTTCGCTGGCATCGCCCGAGGTGTCCGCGGTGACGTCGTCGAACTCGAACTCGGCGCCGACGATGCTGTTGATGGTTTCCGCCGCGGTGACCGCGGCGGCTTCGATCATGCGCGACAGCTTGTCGTATTCGGCGATGACCCAGTCCACGCCCATCTGGGAGGCGAACTTGATCTTTTCCACCGCCTGCTGGTCTGACGGATCGGCCGTTGCAACAATGAGACGGTTGTTGCGCTTGCTGAGAACCACGATCCGGTAGGCGTGGCACAGCTTCGGGTCGAGCAGGTCCTTGGGCAGGCGCTGGTGGTCGATGGCGTCCAGGTCCAGCAGCGGCGCACCGAAGGCGCTGGAAAGCGTGTGGGCGAGGTCGGCGGCCGAGACGGCGCCGCTGCCGGTCAGCTCGGCAATGAAGCTGGTGCGGCCGCTCAGCGACTTTTGGTAGATGTCTTCCGCGGTCTTCGCAGGGAGCTTGCCGGCCGACACCAAGGCACGCGCAAGGCCCGGCAGGGCGATTTGCGTGTTTTCTTTAACAGGAAGTTCGGCAGCAGCCATTCAGCGAATTGCAAGAGATGTGAAAAAGTGCTTCACGATCATCGCTGAACGACCCGTCCCTGTAAATCGCTACGCAGCAACAGGCACGGGCATTATTTGTGCCAGCCAAAGGCTGGTCGGGGTGAGAGGATTCGAACCTCCGGCCTCTACGTCCCGAACGTAGCGCTCTACCAGGCTAAGCTACACCCCGATTGGTTGCAAAAAAAGAGAATTCGTCCTTGCCAACTCTTGTGAGGTGTTCAGGCACGTCGCTCAAGCAACTGAGCCGCCAATTGTAGCAAACCGTCGGCATGCAAATTGGAGGGAAAGTCGCGCAATGCGTGAATCGCGCGTTTTGCCTCGTCGGCCGCGGCCGCGCGCGAGGCCTCCAGGGCGCCGGTGGCGTGGACGATTTCGACGATCTTGCCCAACTGGGCAGTGTCGCCGGCCTCGATGGCTGCACGCACCAGCGTCGCCTGCGCAGGGCTGCCGCGCCGCATGGCGAAGATCAGCGGCAGCGTGGTCTTGCCTTCGCGCAGGTCGTCGCCCACGTTCTTTCCCGTTTCGTGCGCATCCCCGGCGTAGTCGAGCACGTCGTCGATCACCTGGAAGGCCGTGCCCAGGGCCTGGCCGTAGGTGGCGCAGGCTTCCTCGACTTCGGGCGTGGCGCCCGCCAGCACGGCGGCGAGCCGCGTGCTGGCCTCGAAAAGCTTGGCGGTCTTGGAGCGGATCACGCGCAGGTAGGCGGATTCGTCCAGCGTCGCGTCGTGCATGTTCATCAGCTGGAGCACTTCGCCTTCCGCGATCACGTTGGTCGCCTCGGCCAGAATCTGCATGATGCGCATGTTGTTTGCATCCAACATCATCTGGAAGGCGCGCGAATAGAGGAAGTCGCCGACCAGCACGCTGGCCGGGTTGCCGAACGATTCGTTGGCGGTCGGGCGCCCGCGCCGCAGGGTCGATTCGTCCACGACGTCGTCGTGCAGCAGGGTGGCCGTGTGGATGAACTCCACCACCGCCGCCAGGTTGAAGCGCTGCTCGCCCGTGTAGCCGAGCGCGCCCGACATGAGCAGCAGCAGTGCCGGGCGCAGGCGTTTGCCGCCCGCGGAGATGATGTATTTCGACACCTGGCTGACCAGGGGCACGCCCGTGTCGAGGCGCTGCGCGATCACACGGTCGACTTCGACCATGTCGCCGGCGATCAAATCCAGCACGGTGGCGGTGGGGGAGGTATCGGCGGCGTGGACTGGCAAGGCGTTTGCGCGCGGCGCGTCTGAATGCGAAAGTGACAGCGGCACGAGGCCGGAAGGCGCAGATTATAGGGAGGAGCGCGCGTCGTCCCGGCGGCCCGCCGGCTCAAACCATGTTAGCGCGTGCAAACCGTGCTAGAATCTTGGGCTCTGCGGAATTCGCCGTAGAGCTCATTCCTTAAGAGGTTCACATGTACGCGGTCATAAAAACCGGCGGCAAGCAGTATCGCGTTGCTTCCGGCGAAAAAATTAAAGTAGAACAGATTGCTGCGGATGTAGGCCAGGAAATCGTGATCGATCAGGTTCTTGCAGTCGGCAACGGCAGCGAAATCAAGATCGGTACGCCCCTGGTGTCCGGCGCAACGGTGACAGTCACGGTACTGTCGCACGGCAAGCACGACAAGGTCGGCATCTTCAAGATGCGCCGTCGCAAGCACTATCAGAAACGTCAAGGCCATCGCCAGCAGTTCACGGAACTGCAAATCGGCGCGATCGCCGGCTAAGGAGCAGATTCCATGGCACAGAAAAAAGGCGGCGGCTCAACGCGAAACGGGCGCGATTCCAAGCCCAAGATGCTCGGTGTGAAGGCCTTCGGCGGCGAACTGATCAGCGCAGGCTCGATCATCGTGCGCCAGCGCGGCACCCAGTTCCACCCCGGCGTGAACGTCGGCGTGGGCAAGGACCACACGCTGTTCGCACTGGTGGACGGCCACGTGTCGTTCGGCGTCAAGGGCGCACTGAACAAGCACATGGTCAACGTGACCCCGGCATAAGCCCGAGTCACTTCGATCAGCTCGAAGCCCCGCTTTGTCGGGGCTTCTTCATTTGTACACTGGATACCCCATGAAGTTCGTCGACGAAGCCTTCATCGACATCGCCGCAGGCGATGGCGGCAACGGCTGCGTGTCGTTCCGTCATGAAAAATACAAGGAATTCGGCGGCCCGAACGGCGGCGACGGCGGCCGCGGCGGCCACGTCTATGCGGTGGCCGATTCCAACCTCAACACCCTGGTCGACTTCCGCTACTCGCGCCGCCACGAGGCCAGGCGCGGCGAGCACGGCATGGGCTCCGACATGTTCGGCGCCGCGGGCGACGACATCCTCCTGAAGATGCCCGTCGGCACCATCATCAGCGACGCCGAGACCGGCGAAGTGCTGTACGAGCTGCTGAAGGAAGGCGAGGTCGTCACCATCGCCAAGGGCGGCGACGGCGGCTTCGGCAACATGCGCTTCAAGAGCGCCATCAACCGCGCCCCGCGCCAGAAGACCCCGGGCTGGCCGGGCGAGAAGAAGAGCCTCAAGCTCGAACTCAAGGTGCTCGCCGACGTCGGCCTGCTGGGCATGCCGAATGCGGGCAAGTCGACCCTGATCAGCGCCATCTCGAACGCGCGCCCGCGCATCGCCGACTATCCCTTCACCACGCTGCACCCGAACCTCGGTGTCGTGCGAGTCGGCCCGGAGCAGAGCTTCGTGGTGGCCGACCTGCCGGGCCTGATCGAGGGCGCATCCGAAGGCGCGGGCCTCGGCCACCTGTTCCTGCGCCACCTGCAGCGCACGCGGCTCTTGCTGCACGTGATCGACATGGCGCCGTTCGACGATGCCGTCGATCCGGTCGCCCAGGCCAAGGCCATCGTCGGCGAGCTCAAGAAGTACGACGCCGCGCTCTACGAAAAGCCGCGCTGGCTGGTGCTGAACAAGCTCGACATGGTGCCCGTGGACGAGCGCGCCGCGCGCGTGAAGGACTTCGTCAAGCGGTTGCGCTTCAAGGGTCCGGTGTTCGAGATCTCCGCGCTCACGCGCGAAGGCTGCGAGCACCTGGTGCAGGCCGTGTACCAGCAGGTCAAGGCGCAGCATGCGGCGGAACACGTGCCGGTCGAGGTCGACCCGCGCTTTGTCGAGCTGCCGCCCGATACCTCTTCTTCCTCCACCTGACGCTCCGCACGCCGCATTCACGACCGCCACGCCCCCCATGACCTCGAACTCCGGATCCACTGCCTTGCGGGATGCCCGCCGTATCGTCGTCAAGGTGGGCTCCAGCCTCGTGACCAACGAGGGGCGCGGTCTCGATGAGGCGGCCATCGGCGAATGGTGCCGGCAGCTGGCGGTGCTGGTGCAGGGCGGCCGCGAGGTCGTGATGGTGTCCAGCGGCGCCATTGCCGAAGGCATGAAGCGCCTGGGCTGGCGCACGCGGCCGCACGAGGTGCATGAACTCCAGGCCGCCGCGGCCGTCGGGCAGATGGGCCTGGCCCAGATGTACGAGACCAAGCTGCGCGAGAACCAGATCGGCAGCGCCCAGGTGCTGCTCACCCATGCCGACCTGGCCGACCGCGAGCGTTATCTCAATGCGCGCTCGACCCTCGTCACGCTGCTCGGGCTGGGCGTGGTGCCGGTCATCAACGAGAACGACACAGTCGTCAACGATGAGATCAAGTTCGGCGACAACGACACGCTGGGTGCACTGGTGGCCAACCTGGTCGAAGCCGATGCGCTGGTGATCCTCACGGACCAGAAGGGCCTCTACACGGCCGACCCGCGCAAGGACCCGGACGCGAAGTTCGTGCACGAGGCGGCGGCCGGCGACCCCGCGCTCGAAGCGATGGCGGGCGGGGCGGGCTCCAGCCTCGGCCGCGGCGGCATGATCACCAAGATCCTCGCGGCCAAGCGCGCGGCCGGCTCGGGCGCCTCCACCGTGATCGCCTGGGGCCGCGAGCCCGACGCCCTGCTGCGCCTCGTGCGCGGTGAATCCATCGGCACGCTGCTGGTGGCGCAGACCGCCAAGCACCAGGCGCGCAAGCGCTGGATGGCGGACCACCTGCAGCTGCGCGGCGCGGTCACCGTCGATGCCGGCGCGGCGGCCAAGGTGCGCGCCGAGGGCAAGAGCCTGCTGCCGATCGGCATGACCGGCGTCTCGGGCGAGTTCTCGCGCGGCGACGTGATCGCCGTGCGCGATGCCGATGGCGTGGAACTCGCTCGCGGCCTGGCCAACTACTCGAGCGTCGAGGCCCGGCTGCTGTGCCGCAAGCCCTCGTCGGAGTTCGAGCGGCTGCTGGGCTATGTGGCGGAGCCGGAAATGGTCCACCGCGACAACATGGTGCTGATGCGCGGCTGATGAAGGCGGGGCGCCGGGCCCCGCCGGCTCGCTACTGCACTTCCCGAATCGGGTTGCGCAGGTTCTGGACCATATCCCCGACCGAATTGCGCGGCGCATTGCCGCGGCACAGCGCCTGGCTCGACAGCGCCGAGGCGTAGCGCGAATTCAGGTCGCTGATGCGCTTCCACTCCGGTGTCTTCGTTTCCTGCCAGGCGCCGTTGTTGTAGCGGGCGTAGCTCTTCATTTCCCCGGTCGAGCAGCGCACACCTTCGTAGAACGCGTTGACGCCGCCGCCGTCGCGGTTCTGCGCCACCACCACGTAGCGCACGATGCCGTCGCGGGTGATGGCGATGGTTTTCGGATCGACGCCGAACTTCAGGCTCATGTAGGGCGGCATCGCGATCGGCTCGAGGCGCTTTTCGTCGAAGGCGGGCGGGGGCGGGGCCTCGGTTTCCTTCCATTCGGCGTCGGTCTCGTAGCGCTTGGGCGCTGGCTGCATGCCGGCCTGCGCCCAGTCGGGGTTGTCCGTGTCGTGTGTGCCCGATGCGCATCCCGCCAGCAGGGTCAGGCACACGGCGAGCAGGGCGCCCTCAGCGCTGCGACGGAAGGAAGGGCGCTTTGTTATGGGGAAGAGGGGAAGGGTCATCGCTCGCAGAAGTAATGTCGGGATGCGGATCGAAACTGCCGCCGGGCGGCAGGTCCAGCCCCGCGGGCGCGCCGCCATCGGGCGTGTGGCGCTCGAACTCCCGGGCGCGCACGTTGCTGCGCAGGAAGCGGTTGCGGAAATCCTGCCGCGGCAGGTAGCGAGCAAGCTCGGTCAGTGCCATCTCGTAGACGCCGCGTTTGAATTCGACGACCACATCGAGTGGCACCCAGTAATCGTGCCATCGCCAGGCGTCGAATTCGGGGTGGTCGGTCGCGCGCAGGTTCAGATCCCAGTCGTGACCGATCAATTGCAGCAAATACCAGATTTGCTTCTGGCCCTTGTAGTGGCCCCGTGCGTCACGGCGAATGAACCGATCCGGCACCTCGTAGCGCAACCAGTCACGGGTACGGGCCACGATGCGCACGTGCTCCGGATGGAGTCCGACTTCCTCGTGCAGTTCCCGGAACATGGCTTGCTCGGGACTTTCGCCGCGGTCGATGCCGCCTTGCGGAAACTGCCAGGAATGCGTGCGTATGCGTTTGCCCCAGAAAACCTGGTTTCTCTGGTTGAGCAGGATGATGCCGACGTTGGGCCTGAAGCCGTCCCGGTCGAGCATAATCAAACCCCAATTTTTGAACTGAGTCGATTATGCATGCCGGGTTGCACACGGCAAGCGGCCAGTTCGAGGCCAGCGGGTTCCCGGAGGGTCTCTCCGCCGGCATCCGTCTTCCCCACGATTTTTGAATCCACCAGCGCGATCCCGATGAAAGCTTCCCGATTTTTTGTCTCCACCCTCAAGGAAGCGCCCGCTGACGCCGAGGTCGCGAGCCATCGGCTCATGATGCGCGCGGGCATGATCAAGAAGCTCGGCACCGGCATCTACACCTACATGCCGATGGGGCTGCGCGTGATCCGCAAGGTCGAGGCGATCGTGCGCGAGGAAATGAACCGCGCCGGCGCGGTCGAGCTCACGATGCCCGTGGTGCAGCCGGCCGAGTTCTGGCAGGAGACCGGCCGCTTCGACAAGATGGGCCCCGAGCTGCTGCGCATCAAGGACCGGCACGACCGCGACTTCGTGGTCCAGCCCACCAGCGAAGAGGTGGTGACCGACATCGCGCGCCAGGAAATCCGAAGCTACAAGCAGCTGCCGAAGAATTTCTACCAGATCCAGACCAAGTTCCGCGACGAGCGCCGTCCGCGCTTCGGCCTGATGCGCGGGCGCGAGTTCATCATGAAGGACGCCTACAGCTTCGACCGCGACCTGGGCGCGGCCAAGGCCAGCTACCAGGTCATGGCCGATGCCTACCGCCGCATCTTCGACCGCTTCGGCCTGCGCTACCGCGCCGTGGCGGCCGACAGCGGCGCCATCGGCGGCGACCTGAGCGAAGAGTTCCAGGTGATTGCCGCCACTGGCGAAGACGCCATCGTCTATTGCCCCGGCAGCGACTACGCGGCCAACATGGAGAAGGCCGAGGCGCTCGCTCCGGCCGGCCCGCGCCCTGCCGCGGCCAAGGCGCTCGAAAAGACGCCCACCCCGGGCAAGAGCACCTGCGCCGCCGTGGCCGAACTGCTCGGCGTGCCGCTCTCGACCACCGTCAAGTCGCTGGTGCTGGCAACGGACGTTGTCGACGAGGCCGGCAACCCCAGGGGTTCGCAGGTCTGGCTGCTGCTCTTGCGCGGCGATCACGACATGAACGAGATCAAGGTCGGCAAGGTGCCGGGCCTGGACAAGGGCTTCCGCTTCGCGACGCTGACCGAGATCGACGACCACTTCGGCTGCAAGCCCGGCTACCTCGGCCCGCTGAACCTCAAGAAGCCCGTCAGGCTCGTGGCCGACCGCGAGGTGGTGGTCATGGCCGACTGGATCACCGGCGCCAACGAGATCGACTTCCACATGACCGGCGTCAACTGGGGCCGCGACCTGCCCGAGCCCGAACTGGTGGCCGACCTGCGCAACGTGGTGGCCGGCGACGCCTCGCCCGACGGCAAGGGCGTGCTCGCGATCGAGCGCGGCATCGAGGTGGGCCACGTATTCGTGCTCGGCACCAAGTACAGCAAGGACATGAACGCCACCTACCTCGACGAAGCCGGCAAGCCGCAGTTCCTCGAGATGGGCTGCTACGGCATCGGCATCACGCGCCTGCCGGCCGCCGCCATCGAGCAGAACCACGACGAGCGCGGCATCATCTGGCCGGACGCGCTGGCGCCGTTCACGGTGGTGGTCTGCCCGATCGGCATGGACCGCAGCCCCGAGGTCAAGGTGGCGGCCGAAGCGCTGTACGAGCAGCTGCTCGCGGCCGGCGTCGACGTGCTGCTGGACGACCGCGGCGAGCGCCCGGGCGCGATGTTCGCCGACTGGGAACTGATCGGCGTGCCGCACCGCGTGGTCATTTCCGACCGCGGCCTGAAGGAAGGCCAGCTCGAATACCAGCACCGCCGCGACACGGCGGCCACCAAGGTGCCCGCGGCCGGTATCGCCGAATTCATCGCCGGCAAGCTCGCGCAATGAGCCTGGAGGGCGGCCTCTCGCGACGCCGGTGCCTGATGGGCGGCGCCGCGGCGGTGGGCGCCCTGGCGGCGCTGTCGCTGCCGCAGGCCGCGCATGCCGGCGCGCAGATCGAGGAGCCGCTGATCGACTCGGTGCGCACCGCGCTGAGTTCGGCCGTGCACAACAAGGCGCCGCCGGTGCCCGAGTTCTCGAGCACCGAGGCCCGCCTGACCTACCTGCGATGGCTGGGCGAGATGAGCGAGCGCCTCAAGAAGAAGATTGCTGACTGGCCCACGCGCAAGGAATTCCTGCAGACCGTCTGGTATGAAGCCAAGCGCTCGGGCCTGGACGTGAGCCTGGTGCTCGGGCTGATCCAGGTCGAGAGCAACTTCCGCAAGTTTGCGGTGTCCAGCGCCGGTGCGCGCGGCTACATGCAGGTCATGCCGTTCTGGACCCGCGTGATCGGCGACAGCGACCCCGCCAAGCTGTTCCACATGCAGACCAACCTGCGCTTCGGCTGCGTGATCCTGCGCCACTACCTCGACCGCGAGAACGGCGACCTGTACATGACCCTCGGGCGCTACAACGGCAGCCGCGGCAAGGCGCCGTACCCCAACGCCGTGTTCGCGAACCAGCGCCTCTGGGCCTACGACGACAAGGCGCGAGAACGCGAGCGGGACCGCTCGGCAGCCTGAATATCTGTTTCAGGAATACCGCGGAACCGGCTTTGCCGGGCCGCTGGTATTGCCCCCCGGCAGGGGGTTGGCGCGCGTGACGCGAAGTGCGCGCAGACTGGGGGCGAGCCAAGTCTTTCGAGCTAAGTCCTTGTCACCATCACCTGGTCGATGCGGTAGCTGTCGACGTCCATCACTTCGAAGGTGTAGCCGCCCCAGCTCACGCTGTCGGTGCGCTTGGGCACCCGCCGCAGCATCACCATCAGGAAGCCGGCCAGCGTTTCGTAGTCGTCCGGATGCGGCATCTCGTCGATGTGCAGCGCGCGCTGCACGTCCTGGATCGGCGTGACGCCGTCGATCAGCCACGAGTTCTCGTCGCGCTTCACGATCTGCTCCTCGTCGGGCAAGGAGACGAGGTCGCCCATCACCGTGCTCATCACGTCGTTGAGCGTGATCACGCCCACCACCAGGCTGTATTCGTTGACGATGATCGCGAAGTCTTCATGCGCCTGCTGGAACTGCTCGAGCACCTCGGTGAGCGAGAGCCGGTCGGGGACGACCAGCGCCTTGTGCAGCGTCAGGCCCTGGTCGAAGGCCAGCGGCTGGCCGCTGAGCACGCGCTGGAACATCTCCTTGGCGTCGACATAGCCGAGCACATGGTCGATGTCGCCGTCGCACACCGGGTAGGCCGAAAAAGGCTCGGCCACGATGCGCGCCCGCAGCACCGATTCCGGGTCGTCGTGCAGGAACCAGGCGATGTTGTCGCGCACCGTCATCACGCTGCTGACCAGCCGCGTGTCGAGTTCGAACACGTTGGCGATCACCTGCTGCTCGCGCACCGCCAGCACGCCCGCGCGCGCGCCGGCTTCGGTCATGGCCAGGATGTCGGCCGAGGTGATCTTGTCGTCGCGCACCAGCGGCATGCCCAGCAGCTTGAAGAGCATGTCGGTGGAGCGCGTGAAGAACCACACCAGCGGCTTGAAGGCGGTGATCAGCACCAGCATCGGGCCGACCATGCGAACCGCGATGCGCTCCGGGTCGCTCATGCCCAGGCGCTTGGGGAACAGGTCGGCGAACACCAGGAACACCGCGATGACGATCACGAACGAGCACAGGAAAGCCACGTTCGCCGAGGCCTCCACGCTCATCCAGCCCTCGAAGAAGCGCGCGAAGTAGGGGCTGAGCGAGCCCTCGCCGACCACGCCGCCGAGGATCGCCACCGCATTGAGGCCGATCTGCACCACGGTGAAGTAGTGGCCCGGCTGTTCCTGCACGCGCAGCACGCGCTCGGCCCGCGCATCGCCCTCGTCGGCCATCTGGCGCAGGCGCAGGCGCCGCGAGGCGGCCAGCGTGATTTCGGCAAGGGAGAAGAACGCGCTCATCGCGATCAGCAGGACGATGATGAGCAGGCTTTGGGTGAGGGTCATGGTGGCACGGCGAAGAATGCCATGGTGCCATGACTCGGCCCGGGAAAAGCGATCAGACGCCGCCGTGCGGATGGGTCGGGTCTACCCAGAGCACCGATTCAGGTTTTTCCACCGGTTCGATATCGAGATTGATCGCCACCGCCTCGCCGTCGCTGCGGCACAGCACGCATTCGAGCGACTCGGTGGCGCTGGCGTTGATTTCCTGGTGCGGCACGTAGGGCGGCACGTAGATGAAGTCGCCCGGGCCGGCCTCGGCCGTGAACTCGAGCTTCTCGCCCCAGCGCATGCGGGCCCGGCCGCGCACCACGTAGATCACCGATTCGAGGTGCCCGTGGTGGTGGGCGCCGGTCTTGGCGTCGGCATGGATGGTGACGGTGCCGGCCCAGAGCTTCTGCGCGCCGACGCGCGCAAAGTTGATGGCCGCGGCCCGGTTCATGCCGGGCGTCTGGGCGGTGTTGGCGTCGAGCTGGTTGGCCGCGATCACGCACACGCCGTCGTGCTTCCAGGCCGGCGCGGCCTTGCCCTCATGGCCGTGGTCGTGGCTCATGGCGGGCGCGGAAATCAAGCCGCGTTGCTGCTGCCGCCCAGCACCTGCTGCAGCTCGCCCGACTCGTACATCTCCATCATGATGTCCGAGCCGCCGACGAATTCGCCCTTCACGTAGAGCTGGGGGATCGTGGGCCAGTTGCTGTATTCCTTGATGCCCTGGCGGATGCCGTCGTCCTCGAGCACGTTGACGGTCTTGAGCGTCCTGGTGTCGACGCCGACCGCCTTGAGGATCTGGATGGCGCGGCCGGAGAAGCCGCACATCGGAAAGCTGGCGTTGCCCTTCATGAAGAGCACGAGGTCGTTGGTCTTGACGAGATCGTCGATGCGTTGCTGGGCGTCGGACATAGGGACTCCTGAAAAATGGGCTTGGGGGGATTATTTCACCGTGCGCCAGATCCCGCCGGAACAGCGTTGGATGCCGGCAAGGTCGTCGCGGCTTTGCGCTTCCGCAAAGCCGCGCGCTTCGAGCAGCTGGCGCACGGCCGCGGCCTGGTCATGGCCGTGCTCGAGCAGCAGCCAGCCGCCGTCCGCAAGGTGCGCGGGGGCCTGCCGCACGATCTGGCGGATGTCGGACAGTCCGTCGGGCCCAGCCACCAGCGCCGCCAGGGGCTCGTGCTGCAGCGCCGGCAGGTGCGGGTCGCCGGCTGCGATGTAGGGCGGATTGCTCGCAATGACCGCGTAGCCGCCGGCCGCGCCGTCGAGCCAGTGGGCCTGGCGAAAGCGCACCGGCAGGCCCAGGCGCTGCGCATTGGCCTCGGCGACGGCGAGAGCATCGGCGCTGGCATCAACCGCGTCGACCTGCGCGTCGGGGCGCGCATGCTGCAGCGCCAGCGCGATCGCGCCGCTGCCGGTGCCCAGGTCGAGCACCTGCGGCGCCTTGCGGCCTTCGAGGCATTGCAGGGCCCAGTCGACCAGCGTTTCGGTGTCGGGGCGCGGCACCAGCACCCGTGCATCCACCTGCAGGTCGAGGCCGTGGAATTCCTTTTCGCCGAGCAGGTAGGCCACCGGTTCGCCCGCCAACCGGCGCGGCAGCTGCGCCGAAAGTGCGGACCAGGCCGCATCGGAAACGGCGTCGGTGTCGTGCGCCAGCAGCCAGGCGCGGTCGTTCGGCGCGCGGCCCAGCGCATGCAGCAGCAGCAATTGCGCGTCGAGCCGGTCGACGCCCAGCGCCACGGCCGCGGCCAGCGCCTGGGCCACGGTGGAGGGGGTGGTGGCCGTGGCCGTCATGCCGGCAGGCTCGATTCGAGCTCGGCCAGTTGCTCGGCTTCGCGCGCGGCGCGCAGTGCGTCCAGCACGTCGCCGAGGTCGCCTTCCATGATGGCCTGCAGCTTGTAGAGCGTGAGGTTGATGCGGTGGTCGGTGAGCCGGCCCTGCGGGAAGTTGTAGGTGCGGATGCGGTCGGAGCGGTCGCCGCTGCCGATCAGGCCCTTGCGCATGGCGGCGTCCTTGGCGGCGCGCTCGCTGCGGTCCTTTTCCTGGATGCGCGCGGACAGCACTTGCAGCGCCTTGGCCTTGTTGCGGTGCTGGCTGCGGTCGTCCTGGCACTCGGCCACGATGCCGGTTGGAATGTGCGTGATGCGCACGGCCGAGTCGGTCTTGTTGATGTGCTGGCCGCCGGCGCCGCTCGCGCGGTAGGTGTCGATGCGCAGGTCGGCCGGGTTGATCTGCACCGCCACGGTTTCGTCGGGCTCGGCCAGCACGGCCACGGTGCAGGCGCTGGTGTGGATGCGACCCTGGGTTTCGGTGGCCGGCACGCGCTGCACGCGGTGGCCGCCCGATTCGAAGCGCAAGCGGCCAAAAACATCGTTGCCGGCGATGCGGATCACCACTTCCTTGTAGCCGCCGAGCTCGCTCTCGCTCTCGCTCACCACTTCGCAGCGCCAGCCGGCGCGCTCGCAGTAGCGCGTGTACATGCGCAGCAGGTCGCCCGCGAACAGCGCCGACTCGTCGCCGCCGGTGCCCGCGCGGATTTCGAGGAAGGCGTTGCGCGCGTCGTCCGGATCCTTGGGCAGCAGGAGGCGCTGCAGCTCTTCCTCGAGCTGCACGAGTTCGGCCTGCGCGGCGGCGATTTCTTCACGGGCCATCTCGGCCATGTCGGGGTCGTCGAGCATCTCGGCCGCGCCGGCGATGTCGGCTTCGCGCTGCTTGTAGCGCTCGTAGCGGCCCGCGATCTGCGTGATCTCGGCATGCTCGCGCGAGATGGTGCGGTACTGCGCCATGTCGCTCATGATGTCTTCGCGCGAAAGCAGGAAGTCGAGTTCGCCCAGGCGCTGGGCGTAGCGTTCGAGTTGGTGGCGCAGAAAGGTCTTCACGGCGGAAAGGAGCTCGGAAAAATGGGAGAGGGCGCCGCGGTGCCGCGGCAGGGCGCATGTAGGACTGCGGCCGAAAAGCCGGGCCGCTGGCGAGCGTCGCTAACGCTCTTTGCGCAGGAACAGGCGCGAGATGGTCTGCGCGGTGTGCTCGCGCGATGTGGAGTCGCCCGCGTGCAGCTCGGCCATGGCGCCGTGCAGCAGCTTTTGCGTGAGCCCGCGCGACATGGCCTCGAGCACCGCATCGACCGGCTCGCCCCTGGCCAGCAGCTTGCGCGCACGGGCCATTTCGGCGGCGCGCCACTCGTCGGCCTGGGCATTGAGCTGCTGGATCAGCGGCACGGTGCCGCGCTGGCCGAGCCAGTGCATGAAGCTCTGCACGCCGGCGTCGATGATGACTTCGGCCTGCGCCACGGCGGCCTGGCGGTTGGCCTGGCCCTGCTGCACCACCTGGGCGAGGTCGTCCACGGTGTACAGGTAGATGTCTTCGAGCGCCTTCACCTCGGGCTCGATGTCGCGCGGCACGGCCAAGTCGACCATGAACATCGGGCGGTGCTTGCGGGCCTTGAGTGCGCGCTCGACGGCGCCCAGGCCGATGATCGGCAGCGTGCTGGCAGTGCAGCTCACCACGATGTCGAACTCGGCCAGCCGGTTCGGCAGGTCGGCCAGCCGCATCGCCTCGCCGCCGAAGCGCGAGGCCAGCTTTTCGCCGCGCTCGAGCGTGCGGTTGGCAATGGCGATGGCCTTCGGGTCCTTGGCCGCGAAATGGGTGACGGCCAGGTCGATCATCTCGCCCGCGCCGACGAACAGCACGCGCGTCTGGTGCAGGTCTTCGAACAGCTGGCCAGCCAGCCGGACGGCCGCCGCGGCCATGCTGATGGAATGCGCGCCGATCTCGGTGGCGGTGCGCACCTCTTTCGCGACCGCGAAGGAGCGCTGGAACAGCTGGTTGAGCGTGCTGCCGAGCGCGCCGGCGGTCTCGGCCGCGCGCACGGCGTCTTTCATCTGGCCGAGGATCTGGGCTTCGCCGAGCACCATGGAATCGAGCCCGCTGGCCACGCGGAAGACGTGGCGCGCGGCCTCGTCGTCGTGCAGGGTGTAGGCATGCGAGCGCAGCAGCGCGGGCGCGACGCCGCCGCTCTCGGCCAGCCAGCCGACCGTGTGATCGAGCGCGGCATGCTCGGCGGCGCAGTAGATCTCGGTGCGGTTGCAGGTGGAAATGATCGCGGCTTCGACCTGCGGATGGCGCCCGGTGGCGAACGAACTGCGCAGGCTCTGCAGCGTGGGTGCCAGCTGATCGAGCGCGAACGCGAAACGACCGCGCAGATCGAGCGGCGCGGTCGTGTGGTTCAGGCCCAGTGTCCAGACTGACATATCCACTGATTATAAAATCAGCAGGAGCCGTGCGGCCGCCGAGGGGTTTGGCCGCATGCAACTCCACAAGACAAGGGCGCCGCGAGCGCCCTTGTCTTTATCCGGCGGCCCCCGATACCCATTCCTACCCATGTCCCTGCTGGATCTTTTCAATCACCTGCTGAACTTCGTGGCGCCCGCGCTGACCGTCGGTTTCCTGTGCGCGCTCATGGGCCGGGTCTTCCGGCGCAAGGCGGGCGGCAGGACATGGTGGGCCCAGGGCGCGATCAATTCAGGCGTGGGAGCGCTGGTGCTGCTGGGCGGCGTGATCCTTACAGGCCGCGACGGCGCGATGGCGACGTACGCGGCGCTCGTTGTCGCCTGCGGTACAAGTCAATGGCTGATCTCGGACGGCTGGCGCAAGTAGTTTTCGCCAAGTCATGCGATGATGTCGCGTGTCCAGATGTTACTGACTGTTAGTATATGAATCTCATCTGGTAAATATTCACATTTGGAGAGCGGAAAGAGTTGCAGGCAGCCGCTTTGAGCCAATATGCGGCAAGGCAGCCCCATGGACGGTACAGATGTATTTGCATCCTCTTATTGCCAGCGTTCCTCCCGAGGAGCGCGCAGCCTTCGTTCAGCGCATCGAACTTCGGTCCTACCGGCGCAACGAAGTCGTGCTGGGTGCGGACGAGTGGTCCGACCGCATCTATTGCGTGGCCACGGGCCTGCTGCGGGTGGTCGTGCAGGGGAGCGAAGACAGCGGCGACGTCACGACCGACTTCATCCGGCAGGACGACTTCTTCCTGAACTCGGCCTTGATCGAGGAGCGCTACCAGGCCGGCGCGACCTTGGTTGCGGCCTTGCCCACCTCGCTGTACCTGGTGCCCACGCTTGAATTCAAGGCGCTGTGCGACCGCTATCCGGCCGTGACGATGGGCCTGCTCGACGTGGTGATGAAGCGCACCACGGTGCTGCGCAGGCAGATCCGGCAGATTTCATCGGCCTCGTCGGAGCGGCTCATCAGCCGCATCCTGCACGAGCTCACCGTTCTGGCCCCGGGCACCGACGGCGGCTACGACAAGCGCATCACCCAGTCGGTCATCGCCTCCTATTCGGGGCTTTCCAGGATGCAGGTCAACAAGACCATGCGCGACCTGGAGCGCCGCGGCCTGGTCAGGCGGGACGAGCACGGGGTGTATGTGCCGCCGCACTTCGCGTCGTCGGACTTCCAGGAGCTTCCGTCCGCTGAGCCGAGTCCCCCGGCCAAGGACTCGGGCGAGGTGAACCCGTCGTTCTTCTCGGAGCTGTTCGAGGCGCCGCCCAAGTCGGGCAAGACCCGCAAGTAGTTTTGCGGGTCAGCCCACCGCCAGCCGCGTTCCCGCGGCGCTGGCGGCCTTGCGGATGCCGTCCGGCCCGTAGAAGGGCTGCGCACTGGCCTGCAGATAGTGCAGCGCGTCCTGCGTGAAGTCGAGCTGGCTGTACACCATCGAGCCGTTGCGGCGGTTGCAGGCCTTGGCCTGCTGCGCCAGCTCGACCAGCGCCGTCCAGGCGGCGAGCGAGGCCTCGCCGTCTGCCGCGGCGGCGGCATCGGCACCCGCGCGCCCGGGCTCGAAACCCCGCGCCACCTGGGCCGACTCGCGCGCCTGGTCGAGTGCCGCCATGCGGTCCAGCAGGCCGGCCTTGCGCCCGGTGAGCAGCGGCAGTTCGGCGAAGAGGCCGTTCTTCATGGCCTGCGCCTCCTGCTCCAGCACCGACAGGAATTCCTCGACACAGGTTTTTTCGGCCAACAGGTGAACCAGCATGGCGCTCAGAGCTTTCCGTTTTCGTGGAGCAGTTCGCGCACGCTGGCGAGCAGGCCGCGGGCGATCCGGTCGGGGTGGATTTCGTAGCGCCCGGCCCGGATGTCCTCGCGGATCGAGGCGACGCGCGCCGCGTCGAAGTCGGCGTTGGGTGCCTCGGGCATCGAATGCACCTGGGCCGACGAGAGCTGCACCGCGTTCCTGCCGCCCTGGACGGCGTCGGCGCCGCTGGCGGGCGAGGACGATGCGCCCTTGTTCGTTCGGGGGAGCGGTGTGGCCGAAGGGGCGAATGGATCGATTTTCAAGATGGTTCCTCAAAGGGCTGCCTGGTGTATCGGCAGTTCGGGCCAGAACTTTAGGGCAGTGCGCATTGCGACATTGGATGCGGCTACTGCGGCAGGCGGATCTGCCCTTCCTCGTCGGCCACGCCGCTGACCAGGCGGCCATCCGCGGTCTTGGCCCGCACGGCCGCGCCGGCGCTGGCGCTGCTCATCGCCCGCGCTTCGGTGCTGACGACATAGCCCGGGCCTTCGGCAACGACCTTGATCGTCTGGCCCTGCTGGATCACGGCCACGCCGCGCATCAGTTCGCGCCTGAGCGGCGCGCCGGCCGCGATTCGGTTGGCGGCCACCACGCCCTGCAGTTCGGCGGGGTCGGTCACGACCGAGCGCGGCAGCGCGGTGAGGTCGCCGTCGCGGGCGATGAAGTCGCTGGCGCCCAGGGCCTGGCCGGTATCGATGTTGCGCGCGGCCACGAAGTAGCGCCCCTCGACCGCCACGCGGGCCAGCACGTAGCGCGTCCAGGGCTTCAGCTCCGAGTGGCAGCGCAGGCCGACCGACACCCGGCCCCACACCGCGGCGCCGCGCGGCAGGAAGGCCTCGAGCGCATCGCAAGCGGGCAGCGGGCCCGATGCCGGCGCTTCGACGCGTATGCCGACCTTGCCCGGCAGTCCGGCGGTCTGGGCCTGCAGAAACCTGTCGACGGCGGCGCGGGCATCGCCCGCGAGCGGCGCTGCGGCCACGGACATTGCCGCGCTCAACCCTGCCGCCAGGGCAGGCAGCACGAGCTTCAGGCGGTGCGGGCGGCAAGAGATTTTTTCCATGATGGGTGCCCGGCAATTCTAGGAAGCCACCCCGGATCCGAAGATTCGAAGTGCACGCCAAATGCCCCTTTGTTCGGGCCATTGCGAACGCAGTGCATGCATAGACTCGCTTTCCATCTGTCGCCATGCCCCGCCAGGGACGCGACGCCTCGAAAGATGGAAACACATGATCGACAAGCTGGATGCGGCGCTTCGCTTCAACCGCGAAGCACTGAACCTTCGGACGCAGCGCCAGGAAGTGCTGGCGGCCAACATCGCCCACGCCGACACGCCCAACTACAAGGCGCGTGACTTCGATTTCGCGAGCCGCCTGACGCAGGCCGTCGAGCACGGCCGCGCAGCGCAGCAGCCGGTGCAGATGGCCGCCACGTCGGCGCGCCACATCCAGGCCGATGCGCCGTCCTCGATGCCCGAGCGCGACCTGCTGTACCGCGTGCCGAGCCAATCGAGCATCGATGGCAACACGGTGGAGATGGATGCCGAGCGCATCAACTTCGCCGACAACGCGCTGCGCTACGAAGCCAACCTCACGGTGGTCAGCGCCAAGATCAAGTCGCTGCTCTCCGCCGCGCAATAAGCAAGAAGGAGCCGCACATGCCGCATCCCGGTGCTTCCATGAACATCTTCAGCGTAGCGGGCTCCGCCATGGCCGCGCAGTCGCAGCGCATGAACGTGACGGCCAGCAACCTCGCCAACGCCGAGAGTGTGGCCGGCCCCGACGGCAAGCCCTACCGCGCCAAGCAGGTGGTCTTCGAAGTGGCCGCCTCGGGCCAGCAGGAGATCGGCGGCGTGAAAGTGGCCGGCGTCATCGAGGACCCCTCGCCGCTGAAGATGGTCTTCGACCCGAAGAACCCGCATGCCGACGCCAAGGGCTACGTCGCCATGCCCAACGTCAATGTGGTCGAGGAGATGACCAACATGATCTCCGCCTCGCGCAGCTACCAGGCCAACGTCGAGGTGCTCAACACCGCCAAGACGCTGATGGTCAAGACGCTGAGCATCGGCCAGTAACCCTCCACATCCCAACAAGAACCATGGCCATCTCCGACACCTCCTCCATCTCCGGGCTCAACGCGGCCTCGGCCGCATCGAGCGGCAGCAACGTCTCGCAGGCGGACAGCGAGCAGCGCTTCCTCAAGTTGCTGGTGACGCAGCTCAACAACCAGGACCCGCTCAACCCGATGGAGAACGCCGAGCTCACGTCGCAGCTCGCGCAGATGAGCACCGTGAGCGGCATCGAGCGGCTCAACACCGCGCTCAGCGGACTGGTGAACCAGACCGGCGCCAACCAGGTGCTGCAGGCGGCATCGCTCATTGGCTACAACGTGCTGTCGCCCGGCAATGCCCTCAGCACCTCCGAGCCCAAGGCCGGCGAGGAGCCGGCGGCCGTGCCCTTTGCGGTGCAACTGCCGGCCACCGCCGGCACCGTCGAAGTGAAGATCGTCAATGCCGCAGGCAACACCGTGCGCACCTTGACGCTCGGCTCGATGACCGAGGGCGTCAACGCCGTCACCTGGGACGGCAAGGCCGACGACGGCACCACGGCCCCGGCGGGCGCCTACAGCTTCAGCGTCTCGGCCGCCAACAACGGCACGCGCGTGGAGGCCACTTCGCTGGTCTTCTCGCAGGTGGCCGCCGTCAAGCAGGGCGCCAGCGGCGTCACGCTCGAACTGATGTCGGGCCAGAGCATCGGCCTGGCCGATGTGCGCATGTTCCTCTGAGCACTCACCGCGCAGCTTCTCATCGGCAGCGGCCCGTGCGCCGCAGGCCATTTTTTCTTCTTCATTGCACTGAAACAAGGATTCGATCATGGGCTTTTCCCAAGGCATCAGCGGCCTGTCCGCGGCCGCCGCCAACCTCGACGTCATCGGCAACAACATCGCCAACTCCGGCACGGTCGGCTTCAAGTCCGGCGCGGCGACCTTCCAGGACGTATATGCGGGCTCGCGCGTCGGCCTGGGCGTGGCGGTGTCGGGCATCGTGCAGAACTTCACGCAGGGCTCGGTGCAGACCAGCAGCCGGCCGCTGGACGTGGCGATCCTCAACGGTGACGGCTTCTTCCGCCTCAGCAGCCCGAGCGGCGAGGTGATGTATTCGCGCAATGGCCAGTTCACGCGCGACAAGGACGGCTTCATCGTCAATGCCGCGGGCCTGCGCCTGACGGGCTACGGCGTCTCCGCCACGGGCGGCCTGGACGGCGGCACGCCGGGCCCGCTGCAGGTCCAGACCTCGGCCATGAGCCCGAAGGCGACCACCGCCATCAACGCCACCTTCAACCTGGACGCGCGCGGCACGGTGCCCACCAAGACGCCGTTCTCTGCGACCGATTCGGCCACCTTCAATTATTCGAACGCGCTCGGTCCGGTGTTCGATTCGCTCGGCAATCCGCACGAGCTCGGCGTCTTCTTCGTGAAGACCGGCGCCAATGCCTGGGACGTGTACGGCGCGGCCGACGGCACCGCGCTCAATGGCGGCGCGCCGATCTCGACGATGAGCTTCGACGGCAACGGCAACCTGCTCACGCCGACCGGCGGCAAGCTGACGCTGCCGGCCATGAACTTCGGCAACGGCTCGGTGGCGCTTAACGCCACGGTCGACCTCTCGGGCACCACGCAGTTCGGCAACATCAACGAGATCAAGACGCTCAAGCAGGACGGCTACACCTCCGGCACGCTGACCTCGTTCTCGATCAACCCCGACGGCACCATCACCGGCAAGTTCTCCAACGAACAGACCACGCTGATGGGCCAGGTGGTGCTGACTTCCTTCGCCAACCCCAACGGGCTGGAGCCGATGGGCGAGAACGTCTGGGGCGAAACGCTGGCCTCGGGCCAGCCGCTCACCGGCACGCCGGGCGCGGGCACCAAGCAGGGCTCGCTCGCCTCGGGCGCGCTGGAGGCGTCGAACGTCGACCTGACCTCCGAGCTCGTCAACCTGATCGTCGCGCAGCGCAGCTACCAGGCCAATGCGCAGACGGTGAAGACGCAGGATCAGGTCGTCCAGACTCTGATCAACATCCGCTGAGCCGCCCATGGACCGCATGCTGTATGTCGCGATGAGCGGCGCCAAGCAGGCCATGGAGCAGCAGGCCTCCGTCGCCAACAACATGGCGAACGCCTCCACGCCCGGGTTCCGCGCGCAGATCAACAGCTTTCGCGCGGTGCCGGTGACCGGCGGCGCCGAGGCGCCGACGCGCGCCTACGTGGTCGCCACCACGCCGGGCGCCGACTTCAGCCACGGTCCGCTCACGGAAACCGGCCGCGCGCTCGATGTCGCCATCCACGGCGACGGCTGGCTCGCGGTGCAGACGCCCGATGGCGGCGAGGCCTACACCCGCGTGGGCAACCTGCAGGTGAACGCCGAAGGCCAGCTCACGACCATGGGCTCGCTGCCCGTGGCCGGCGATGCCGGCGCACTGGTGGTGCCGCCCGGCTCCACCGTCGCGATCGCGGCCAACGGCCTTGTGACCGCACGCGGTGCCGGCGACCCGGCCATCGGCATCGCCGAGGTGGGCCGCTTGAAGCTGGTCAACCCGCCCGTGGCCGACCTGGTGCGCGGCGCCGACGGCCTCTTTCGCATGCGCGAGGGCCTGCCGCCGGCCGAGCCCGATGCCGCCGTGACCGTGACCACCGGCGCGGTCGAGGGCAGCAACGTCAACGGCGTCGAGGCCATGGTGGCCATGATCGCCAACGCCCGCAGCTTCGAGATGCAGATGAAGTCGATGCGCAGCGCGGACGAGAACGCGCAGTCGGCCAACAAGCTGCTGGCGTACGGCTGAGCCAGCGCCCAACCACCCAACTTCCCAAGGATTTTTCGCCATGATGCGCTCGCTCTACATCGCCAAGACCGGCCTGGATGCCCAACAGACCCAACTCGACGTGGTGTCGAACAACCTCGCCAACGTCGGCACCACGGGCTTCAAGCGAAGCCGCGCCGTGTTCGAGGACCTGATGTACCAGAACCTGCGCCAGGTCGGCGGCCAGACCTCGGACCAGACCCGGCTGCCTTCGGGCCTGCAGGTGGGCACCGGCGTGCACGTGGTCGCGACCGAGCGCATCCACTCGCAGGGCAACCTCACCAAGACCGACAAGCCGACCGACGTGGCCATCAACGGCGGCGGCTTCTTCCAGGTGCTGATGCCCGACGGCACCACCTCGTACACGCGCGACGGCTCGTTCCAGACCGACCGCGACGGCCAGCTCGTCACGGCCAGCGGCTTTCCGGTGCAGCCGGCCATCACGCTGCCCGCCAATGCCACCAGCCTCACCATCGGCCGCGACGGCATCGTGTCGATCACGCAGGCCGGGCAGACCAACACTGTGCAGGTCGGCCAGCTGCAGCTGGCCACCTTCCTGAACCCGGCCGGCCTGCAGAGCAAGGGCGAGAACCTCTATGCGGAAACCGATGCCTCCGGCGCGCCGAACCAGGTCAACCCCGGTATCGACGGCGCGGGCATCCTGAGCCAGGGCTATGTGGAGGCCTCGAACGTCAACGTGGTGGAAGAGCTCGTGAACATGATCGCCACGCAGCGCGCCTACGAGATCAACAGCAAGGCGGTCCAGACCTCGGACCAGATGCTGCAGCGTCTGGCGCAGTTATGACCTCCCCCAGTCTTCGCGCACTTCGTGTCGCTTCGCCAACCCCCTCGCCGGGGGCAACACCAGCGGCCCGGCGAAGCCGGTTCCGCGGTGTTCCTGGAAGGGGGCACGGGCTCTTGTTGGCGTTGGGTGCCGTGCTGGCCTCGGGGTGCGCGCAGGTTCCGCGGGAGCCGCTGGTGCACCAGCCGATGACAGCGCGGGCGGAGAGCAGCATGAGCGCGATGCCGCGGCGTGCGAACGGAGCGATCTTCCAGGACGGTCCCGGCGGCAGCGCGCTGTTCGAGGACCGCAGGCCGCGCAACGTGGGCGACATCCTGACCATCGTCATCAGCGAGCGGGTCAATGCGAGCAAGAACTCGGGTGCGTCCGCAAGCCGCACGGGCAGCATGGCCGCCGATTTCGCCGGCATTCCGAAGCTGCTGGGCTCGCTGCTCGACGGGCAGGACGCCAAGCTGTCGGGCGGCAACAAGCTCGACGCCAAGGGCGGCGCGAACGCCAACAACACCTTCAACGGCGTGATCACGGTCACGGTGGTGGACGTGATGCGCAACGGCAACCTGCTGGTCAGCGGCGAGAAGCAGATGGGCATCAACCAGGGCACCGAATACATCCGATTCTCGGGCGTGGTGAACCCGCGCACGGTCTCGGGCAACAACACCGTGCCTTCGACGCTGGTGGCCGATGCGCGCATCGAATACACGGCCAAGGGCTACATCGACGAGGCCCAGCACATGGGATGGATGCAGCGCTTCTTCTTGAACGTCATGCCGTTCTGATGACTCACCCCCGGTCTTCGCGCACTTCGTGTCGCTACGCCAACCCCCTCGCCGGGGGCGACGCCAGCGGCCCGGCAAAGCCGGTTCCGCGGCATCCACGAAAGGGAATACCACCATGAATTTTTTCCGCAATATGCGTTCGTTGATCGGCTTCGCGGCGCTATGCGCCATCACCCTGTGTTCACCGGCGCAGGCCGAACGGCTGAAGGAGCTCGCGAGCATCCAGGGCGTGCGGGACAACCCGCTGATCGGCTACGGCCTGATGGTCGGGCTCGACGGCACGGGCGACCAGACGATGCAGACGCCGTTCACCACGCAGAGCCTCAACAACATGCTGCAGCAGCTGGGCATCACGATTCCGCAGGGCGTGAACATGCAGCTGAAGAACGTGGCGGCGGTGATGGTCACGGCCACGCTGCCTTCGTTCGCGCGGCCCGGCCAGAACATCGACGTGACGGTGTCCTCGATGGGCAATGCCAAGAGCCTGCGCGGCGGCACGCTGCTGATGACGCCGCTCAAGGGCGTCGACGGGCAGGTCTATGCAATCGCGCAGGGCAACATGGTGGTCGGCGGCGCGGGCGCGTCGGCCAACGGGAGCAAGGCGCAGGTCAACCAGCTCGGCTCGGGCCGCATTCCGGCCGGCGCGCTGGTGGAGCGCAGCGTCGAGGCGCCGGTGGGCGGCGAAAGCACGTTCACGCTTGAACTCAACCGCTCCGATTTCGGTACGGTGCAGCTGGCGGCCGACGCCATCAACCGGCAGTTCGGACCGGGCACCGCGCAGGCACTCGATGCCCGCGTGATCCAGGTGCGGGCGCCTGCGCCGCAGGAGCGCGTGGGCTTTCTCGCGCGGCTCGAGAGCCTCGAAGTCACGCCGACGCAGGCGGTCGCCCGCGTGGTCGTCAATGCGCGCACCGGCTCCGTGGTCATGAACCAGGCCGTGCGCGTGAACGACTGCGCGGTGGCGCACGGCAACCTCTCGGTGGTCATCAACACCGAGCCCGTGGTGAGCCAGCCCAACGCATTTTCCGGCGGCTCCACGGTGGTCGGGCAGACCTCGCAGATCTCGATCAGCCAGGGCGGCGGTGCGCTGCAGATGGTGCGCGGCGGCGCCTCGCTGGCCGACGTGATCAAGGGCCTGAACAGCCTGGGCGCCAATCCGCAGGACCTGGTGTCGATCCTGCAGGCCATGAAATCCGCCGGCGCGCTGCGCGCCGAGCTCGAGATCATCTGAGCACCGCCATGGCCATCACGGAAAGCAGAAGCGGCGCGCTGGACCAGCGCCTTGCACTCGACGTGCAGGGCGTCGATGCCTTGCGCTACACCGTGCGCAGCTCGCCCGAAGAGGGCCTGAAGCAGGTGTCGCGGCAGTTCGAGGCGCTGTTCATGAACATGGTGCTCAAGAGCATGCGCGAGGCGACGCCGTCGAGCGGGCTGCTGGAGAACCGCGACCAGAAGATCTACCTGTCGATGCTTGACCAGCAGCTCGCGCAGAACCTCTCGGGGCGCGGCGTGGGCCTGGCCGAGGCCATGCTCGCGCAGCTCAGCCGCGCGGCGCCCTCGGGCGAAACAGACGGCAGCGGCAGCGAAGGCATGCCGCTCGCGCCCCGCGCGGGGATTGCGCTCACGCCGCAGTCGGGTATTCCGCTCGGCTCGTCGCCATCGCCGTCCGCACCGGAAAGGCCATCGGCGGCATCGGTGGACCTGGGCATCTACCAGCGCAACAGCGACCGCTCCGCCGCGGGCGCCGTGGCCTCGCTGCAAGGCAGCGTCGACAGTTTCGTGCAGCGCATGGGCGGCTCCGCGCAGGTGGCGAGCGAGGCCAGCGGCGTGCCCGCGCCGCTGATCCTCGCGCAGGCCGCGCTCGAATCGGGCTGGGGCAAGCGCGAGATCCGCGCCGACGACGGCACCCAGAGCTTCAACCTGTTCGGCATCAAGGCCGACCGCAGCTGGAAGGGTCCGGTGGTGGAGACCACCACGACCGAATACGTGGACGGCGAACCGCAGCGCGTGCGCGCGAAGTTCAGGGCCTATGCGTCCTACGACGAGGCCTTCACCGATTACGCCCGGTTCATTACGCGCAACCCGCGCTACGCCGGCGTGCTGGCCGCCGACACACCGGCCGAGGCCGCGCACGGCCTGCAGAAGGCCGGCTACGCCACCGATCCGCAGTACGGGCAGAAGCTCGTTCGCATCATGCAGAAGTTCAGCTGAAGGAATTTATATGGCAGAGATCATGACCCCCCCACAACATCGCGGCGCCGCGGCGCCTGCCACCTCGAGCCGGCTCGAGGTGGTGACCTTCACGCTGGGCCAGGAGGAATACGGCATCGACATCCAGAAGGTGCAGGAGCTGCGCGGCTACGACGCGGTGACGCGCATTGCGAACGCACCGGAATACATCAAGGGCGTGGTGAACCTGCGCGGGATCATCGTCCCGATCATCGACATGCGCATCAAGTTCAGGCTGGGCACGCCCAGCTACGACCAGTTCACGGTGGTGATCGTGCTGAACATTGGCGGGCGCGTGGTGGGCATGGTGGTGGACAGCGTGTCGGACGTGATCACCTTGAGCGCGGAGCAGATCAAGCCGGCGCCGGAGATGGGCTCGGTGCTGGACACCGACTACCTGATCGGGCTGGGCACGCTGGACGAGCGGATGCTGATCCTGGTGGACATCGACCGGCTGATGTCCAGCGACGAGATGGGCCTGATCGAGAAGGTCGTCTGAGACGGCGCGCACGGAGCAATCGACATGAAGAACCTCAAGATCGGCACGCGCCTGGGCATCGGCTTTGCGCTGGTGCTGGCGCTCATGGCCTGCATCGCGGGCATCGGCGTATTCCGTTTGCAGGGCGTGGGCGACGCGGTGCAGGAGATGGTGCAGCGCTCGCTCGTGAAAGAGCGCCTGGCCGCGAACTGGCTGCTCAACACCAGCAGCAACAGCGTGCGCACCTTCGCGCTGGTCAAGAGCAACGATGCGGAGGTCCAGGCCTACCTGCAGAAGCAGATGAGCAAGACCAGCGCGGGCATCTCCGAGACGCAGGCCAAGCTCGAGGCCATGCTGGATTCGCCCGAGGAGCAGGCGATCAGCGCCGACATCAAGGAAAAGCGCAGCCAGTACGTGGGCTTGCGCAACGCCATCCTCAAGCTCAAGGCCGAAGGCAAGCAGGACGAGGCGGCAGCGCTCACCAACGACAAGCTGGTACCGATGCTCGATGTCTACGACGCGAGCATCCGCGGCATGCTGACGCACCAGGCCGAGCGGATCGACAAGGCAGCGGAGGCCGTTCACGGGCTCAACCGTGCAGGCCGCGCCAACGTGATCGTGCTGGCCGTGGTTGCGCTGCTGCTCGGCGGCGTGCTGGCATGGCTCCTGACGCGCAGCATCACGCGGCCGCTGAACGAGGCCGTGCGCGTGGCACAGACGGTGGCGGACGGCGATCTCACCAGCCGCATCGAATCGTCGTCCCGCGACGAGACGGGCCAGCTGATGCTGGCATTGAAGAACATGAATGCGAGCCTGGCCACCGTGGTGAGCGGCGTGCGCCAGGGCACCGATGCGATCGCCACGGCCTCGGGCGAGATCGCCGCGGGCAACCAGGACCTGTCTTCGCGCACCGAGGAGCAGGCCAGCTCGCTGGAGCAGACGGCCGCATCGATGGAAGAGCTCACCAGCACTGTCAAGCAGAACGCGGACAACGCGCGCCAGGCCAACCAGCTGGCCTTGTCGGCCTCCGAAGTGGCAGTGAAGGGCGGCAACGTGGTAGGCCAGGTGGTGGACACCATGGCGTCGATCAATGCGTCGTCCAAGAAGATCGTCGACATCATCGGCGTGATCGACGGCATTGCGTTCCAGACCAACATCCTGGCTTTGAATGCAGCCGTCGAAGCGGCGCGTGCCGGTGAACAGGGCCGCGGCTTCGCGGTCGTCGCTTCCGAAGTGCGCAACCTCGCCCAGCGTTCGGGCGCAGCGGCAAAGGAAATCAAGGGCCTGATCGACGACTCGGTCGGCAAGGTCGACATGGGCAGTGCCCTCGTTGGCGAAGCCGGCAAGACCATGGCCGAGATCGTGGGCAGCGTGAAGCGCGTGACCGACATCATCGGCGAGATCACGGCGGCCAGCCAGGAGCAGAGCACGGGTATCGAGCAGGTCAACCAGGCGATTGCGCAGATGGACCAGGTGACGCAGCAGAACGCGGCGCTGGTGGAAGAAGCAGCCGCTGCGGCGCAGTCGATGCAGGAGCAGGCGGCGAGCCTGGTGGAAGCCGTGAGCGTGTTCAGGCTGGATGGAACACAGGCCCCTCGCCCCGAGCTCGCATTCGCCGCGCCGAAGGCCCTGCGGCCGGCGCCGGCCGGCAAGAGCAAGGCCGCCGCTGCCCCGCAGCTGGCCGTCGCCGCCGGCACGGCAAATGGCGATTGGACGGAATTGTGAGCTGAAGGCCTCAAGTCTTGCGCGCGGATGCCGATAGACATGTGGACAGAACACCGCACAAAAGACATCCACCCAAGGAAGAGACCATGTTCAACCGCTTGAATCCGCGCGCCCTCAGCATCGGGCAGAAGCTCGGGCTGCTCACGGCCAGCGCCATCGTGGGCGTGGCGGCGCTGACGGCCCTTTTCCTGGTTTCGGAGCGCAAGCTCATCCTGGAAGAGCGGCAGGCCAGCGTGCGCCAGGTGGTGGAAAGCGCGCATGGCCTGCTGGCCCACTACCACGCGCTCGCCGCCAAGGGCACGCTGACCGAGCCGCAGGCGAAGGAGCAGGCGATGCAGGCGATCCGCGGCCTGCGCTACAGCGGCAGCGAGTATTTCTGGATCAACGACATGCAGCCGCGCATGCTGATGCACCCGATCAGCCCGGCGCTCGAGAACAAGGATCTCTCGTCCAACAAGGATGCCACCGGCAAGCGGCTGTTCGTCGCGTTCGTCGACACCGTCAAGGCCAACGGCGCGGGCTTCGTTCCCTACCTCTGGGCCAAGCCGGGCAGCGACAAGCCGGTGCCCAAGGTCTCGTACGTGAAGGGCTTCGAGCCCTGGGGCTGGATCATCGGCTCGGGCGTCTACGTGGACACGGTGCAGGCCACGATCATGAGCCGGGCCATCGGCCTGTCGATCAGTGCGCTGGTGCTGGCAGCGGCACTCTTCGCGCTCGGCTGGGCGATCTCGCGCGGCCTGCTGAAGCAGCTCGGCGGCGAACCGATCGTCACGGCCGGCATCGCGCGCCGCATCGCCGAGGGCGATCTGGCGGTCCGCATCGACCTGAAGCGCGGCGACGAGGCGAGCCTGCTGCATGCGGTCCAGGCCATGCGCGACAGCCTGGCCAAGGTGGTGGGCGAAGTGCGCCACGGCACCGATGCGATCGCGACGGCTTCGGGCCAGATCGCCGCGGGCAACCAGGACCTGTCTTCGCGCACCGAGGAGCAGGCGAGCTCGCTCGAACAGACCGCGGCCTCGATGGAAGAGCTCACGAGCACCGTCAAGCAGAACGCCGACAACGCGCGCCAGGCCAACCAGCTGGCGGTGTCCGCTTCTGAAGTGGCCGTGCGCGGCGGGGGCGTGGTCAGCCAGGTGGTGGACACCATGGGCTCGATCAACAGCTCGTCCAAGAAGATCGTCGACATCATCGGCGTGATCGACGGCATCGCGTTCCAGACCAACATCCTGGCCTTGAATGCGGCGGTGGAAGCGGCCCGCGCAGGTGAACAAGGCCGAGGCTTCGCGGTCGTCGCTTCCGAAGTGCGCAACCTCGCCCAGCGCTCGGGCGCAGCCGCCAAGGAAATCAAGGGCCTGATCGACGACTCGGTGGACAAGGTCGAGGCCGGCAGCCGGCAGGTGGCCGAAGCGGGCCGCACGATGGACGAGATCGTGGACAGCGTGAAGCGCGTGACCGACATCATGGGAGAGATCACGGCGGCGAGCCAGGAGCAGAGCACCGGCATCGAACAGGTGAACCAGGCCATTGCGCAGATGGACCAGGTGACGCAGCAGAACGCGGCGCTGGTGGAAGAGGCAGCCGCTGCAGCGCAATCGATGCAGGAGCAGGCCGCGAGCCTGGTCGAGTCGGTCAGCGTGTTCCGGCTCGAAGCCGGCCGCGCCTCCGTCGCTGCACCGAAGGCGGTGCGGCCGGCCGAAACCGCCCCGCAGTCCCGGCGCCTCGTACCGGGCAAAAAGACCCACGAAGCCCCCGCGTCCCCGCAGCTGGCCATGGCCGGCGCAGCCGGTGGCGGGTGGCCAGAGTTCTAGCCAACAGCGACAGATATCCGATGAGCACAACAACATCCCAACAAACCACCGACAGCCGCAACACCGCCCCGACGCGGCCGGGCCGGCCGCTGGAATTTCTTTCCTTCACGCTGGGCCAGGAGGAATACGGCATCGACATCCAGAAGGTGCAGGAGCTGCGCGGCTACGACGCGGTGACGCGCATTGCGAACGCACCGGAATACATCAAGGGCGTGGTGAACCTGCGCGGAATCATCGTCCCGATCATCGACATGCGCATCAAGTTCAGGCTGGGCACGCCCAGCTACGACCAGTTCACGGTGGTGATCGTGCTGAACATTGGCGGGCGCGTGGTGGGCATGGTGGTGGACAGCGTGTCGGACGTGATCACCTTGAGCGCGGAACAGATCAAGCCGGCGCCGGAGATGGGCTCGGTGCTGGACACCGACTACCTGATCGGGCTGGGCACGCTGGACGAGCGGATGCTGATCCTGGTGGACATCGACCGGCTGATGTCCAGCGACGAGATGGGCCTGGTCGAAAAGATCGCTGCCTGAGGCGGGCGCGCACAACCCTTTCCTGCGGCAGGTGCGCGCGTTGCGTGCCTGCCCTTTCCTGATCTTCTGGAGTGATGAGCATGTTTCTGAGCAATATTTCCATCGGCAAGCGGCTGGCCGTCGTGATCGGCGTCATCCTCGCCCTGTCTCTCACGAGCAGCGTGCTTGCCGTGCTGAAGCTGCAGCAGCTCGGCGAGGAAATCAATGCGATGGTCGAGAAGAACATCAAGACCGAGCGCGCCGGCGCCGACTGGCTGCGCAACACCACCTCGGGCGTCCAGCGCGCCGCGGCCATTGCCAAGAGCAGCGATGCGAGCCTGATCGCCTACTTCGCGCCGGCCACGGCGCTCTCCATCAAGGAGACCAACGAGCTGCAGAAGTTCATCGAGGAACAGATGGACACGCCCGAAAAGAAGGCGGTGTACGACAAGGTCGGCGAGCTGCGCAAGGCCTACCTCGCGGCCCGCGAGGAGGTCAGCAAGGCCAAGCTGGCGGGAGACGTGGAAGGCGCCAACCGGATCTTCAACGAACGCTTCGAGCCCACCTCGCGCAGCTATCTCGCGGGCGTGCAGCAGATGGTGGATACGGAACGCGCGCTGCTCGACGCTGCGGCCGAGCGCAGCAAGAAGATGCGCGCCAGCACCAGCATGATGCTGGTCGTCTTTGGTGCGCTGTCTCTGGGCCTGGGCCTGGTGCTCGCATGGCTGCTGGTGCGCAGCATCACGCACCCGCTGCGCCGCGCCGTCGAGGTGGCTGAAGCGGTGGCCGCCGGCGACCTGACCAGCCGCATCGACGTGACGACGAAGGACGAGACCGGCCAGTTGATGCACGCGCTCAAGGGCATGAACGGCAGCCTGGCCAAGGTGGTGGGCGAAGTGCGCCACGGCACCGATGCGATCGCGACGGCTTCGGGCCAGATCGCCGCGGGCAACCAGGACCTGTCTTCGCGCACCGAGGAGCAGGCGAGCTCGCTCGAGCAGACCGCGGCCTCGATGGAAGAACTCACGAGCACCGTCAAGCAGAACGCGGACAACGCGCGCCAGGCCAACCAGCTGGCGGTGTCCGCTTCTGAAGTGGCCGTGCGCGGCGGGGGCGTGGTCAGCCAGGTGGTGGACACCATGGGCTCGATCAACAGCTCGTCCAAGAAGATCGTCGACATCATCGGCGTGATCGACGGCATCGCGTTCCAGACCAACATCCTGGCTTTGAACGCAGCCGTCGAGGCGGCAAGAGCCGGGGAGCAGGGAAGAGGCTTCGCAGTCGTCGCTTCCGAAGTGCGCAACCTCGCCCAGCGCTCGGGCGCAGCCGCCAAGGAAATCAAGGGCCTGATCGACGACTCGGTGGACAAGGTCGAAGCCGGCAGCCGGCAGGTGGCCGAAGCGGGCCGCACGATGGACGAGATCGTGGACAGCGTGAAGCGCGTGACCGACATCATGGGAGAGATCACGGCCGCCAGCCAGGAGCAGAGCACCGGCATCGAACAGGTGAACCAGGCCATTGCGCAGATGGACCAGGTGACGCAGCAGAACGCGGCGCTGGTGGAAGAAGCGGCCGCCGCAGCGCAATCGATGCAGGAGCAGGCCGCGAGCCTGGTGGCGTCGGTCAGCGTGTTCAAGCTCGACAGCGACAACGCGCCGCGCCCGCTCGTTCAGATGCAGGCCCGCGTCCAGCCGGCGCTGCCGCCGCGCAAGGCGGTGCCTGCGCTGAAGGCGCCCGCCCGGCCGGCAGCGGCCCGCCACGCAGCCGGTACCCGTTCCGCTCCAAGGCTCGCCGCGGCCCAGGCCGCCGCGCCGGGCGACTGGACCGAGTTCTGACACGCACCGCAGGAAAAGCAAAATGAAATGGTTCCTGGAGCTTCGTGTCGCCGCCAAGCTGGTTCTCAGCTTTCTCGTGGTCGCGGCGGTGGGTGCCGCGGTCGGCGGGCTCGGCATCTTCCACATGGGGCGCATCAACGCCTCGACTGAAAACCTCTACAGCCACGACCTGCGCGCGATGAAGGCCGTGCAGGCGGCCAACATCCACCTGCTCGACGCGAGCCGCGCCCAGATGGGCCTGCTGTCTGCCGGCACCAAGGGCGAGCGCAACACCGGCTTCACGGAATTGAAGAACGCCGTGAAGGCGCTCGAATCGAACGTGGCCGAGGTCAAGCCGGTGCTCGAAGAGACGCCCGAGGGCCGGGAACTCAGCGAGCAGTACCAGCGCCTGATGCCGCCGCTGCGAAAGCACCTGGCCGATTTTGCCGACCTCATCGCCAAGCAGTCGCTGGACAGCTCGCAGTTCGAAGGCAGCGTGCCGCAGGAGAGCGAGCAGCTGCTGAAGGAATCGCGCGCGCTGGAGAAAGTGCTTCAGCGCATGGTGGCCTACAGCGACCAGCAGGCCAGGGACAGCATGGAGGACGCCGCACGCACGTTCAAGACGTCCCGGCTGCTGATGGTGCTGATGGCGCTGGCCGGCATCGCCATCAGCGTGGGGCTCGGCGTGGTGGTGGCACGGCTGCTGGCGCGGCAACTGGGCGGCGAGCCCGGCTACGCCGCCGACGTGGTCGGCCGCATCGCCAATGGCGACCTGAGCGAAAGCGTGCAGGCCCGCTCGGCCCGTGCCGGCAGCCTCTTGTTCTCGATCAAGCGCATGCAGGACCAGCTGACCGAAGTCGTGGTGCGGATCAAGACGTCGAGCGACGCGATCGCCACGGCCTCGGGCCAGATTGCCGCGGGCAACCAGGATCTTTCTTCGCGCACCGAGGAGCAGGCCAGCTCGCTGGAGCAGACGGCCGCGTCGATGGAAGAGCTCACCAGCACTGTCAAGCAGAACGCGGACAACGCGCGCCAGGCCAACCAGCTCGCGCTCTCGGCTTCCGAAGTGGCGGTGAAGGGCGGCAACGTGGTGGGCCAGGTGGTCGACACCATGGCGTCGATCAATGCGTCGTCCAAGAAGATCGTCGACATCATCGGCGTGATCGACGGCATTGCGTTCCAGACCAACATCCTGGCTTTGAATGCAGCCGTCGAAGCGGCGCGTGCCGGTGAACAGGGCCGCGGCTTCGCAGTCGTCGCTTCCGAAGTGCGCAACCTCGCCCAGCGTTCGGGCGCAGCGGCAAAGGAAATCAAGGGCCTGATCGACGACTCGGTCGGCAAGGTCGACCAGGGCAGCGCCCTCGTCGGCGAAGCCGGCAAGACCATGGCCGAGATCGTGGGCAGCGTGAAGCGCGTGACCGACATCATCGGCGAGATCACGGCGGCCAGCCAGGAGCAGAGCACGGGCATCGAGCAGGTCAACCAGGCGATTGCGCAGATGGACCAGGTGACGCAGCAGAACGCGGCGCTGGTGGAAGAAGCAGCCGCTGCGGCGCAGTCGATGCAGGAGCAGGCGGCCAGCCTGGTGGAAGCCGTGAGCGTGTTCAGGCTCGAGGGCGGGGCGCAAACCCTCCATGCGCAGGCACCGCGCACGCCCGACGTGCCGGCCCGGCCACTCGCGAAGCCGCGCAAGAAGGAAGTCATGGCCTCCGCCCCGCCGCTGACCCTGGCTGGTGGCGCCGCCGGCGCCGCAGGCGACTGGACCGAGTTCTAGACACATCCACCCCACAGGAGAGAACTCTGATGAAAGCCGCAGCCACGGACTCGTCCCAGCCAATGCGCCCCTTCGTCTCGCTGGCGCGCACGCTCACCGTCAGGGCCGCCTTCGCCATCCTTTTGATGACGGTGCTCCTGCTCGCGGCGTTCTATGCGATCGGCTCCGCGCAGCAGCAGCGCAGTGCCGCGCAATACGCCAATGCCAAGGCCGAAGCGATTGCGCGGTCGCTCGACATCTTCGACCGCACCATGCAGCTGACCGCGGAGAACGCGTATGGCGTCTTCCGGCGCCAGTTCGCGGCCACCTTCGCTGTCGAAGATGCTGCCCAAGGCATCGTGAGCAGCTACGGCACGCCGATCAATGGCGCGAGCACGAGCGAGGTGGACGCCTTCGCGCGGGATTTCCCCGGCGCCAACGCCACGGTGTTCGTGGCGCAGGGCGAAGACTTCCGCCGCATCACGACCTCGGTCAAGAAGGAGAACGGCGAGCGCGCCATCGGAACGCTGCTCGACCGCAGGAGCGCCGCGTATCCGGTGCTGCGTTCGGGCAAGAAGTTCGTCGGCCGCGTCATGCTGTTCGGGCGCCCCTTCATGACGGTCTACGAGCCGGTGCGCGATGCCGCGGGCCAGGTCGTTGCCGTGCTCTACATCGGCCTGGACATCTCGCAGCAGCAGGCCTCCTTTGGCGAAGCCGTGGGCCAGAGCCGGATCTTCGATACCGGCGGGCTCTACATCGTCAACCCGGGCGCAGACCCCGCCGCCGCGACGCTCGTGTTTCATCCGTCGACGGCCGGCAAGAAGCTGTCCGAGGTCCTGCAGGGCGCAGATCCGGCAGGGTGGCTTGCACGCCTGAAGGGAGAGGACGCCGCGTGGATCGACGATGCACCCGCGGTGCTCCTGCCGGTGCAGGCGGGGCGGCGCTATGCGTCCGTGAGCAGGAGCGATGCGACCGGCTGGCTGGTGGTGGCGGAGATTCCCGCCTCGGAAGTGATGGCCGAGCTCTACCGCGAGATGAGCCTGCTCGGCGGCTTCATGGCGCTGGCCGCGCTGCTGCTGGGCGCGGCGCTGATCGTCTTCATCCGGCGCATGGTGCGGCCGCTGCGCGTACTGAGCGAGCATGTGCAGGCCATCGGCCAGGGGGACCTGTCCCGGCCGCTGTCGTCCGAGCGCCGCGACGAGATCGGCGTCATCACGCGGGCCGTCGAATCGATGCGCGGCGGCCTCGCCAAGGTGGTGAGCGGCGTGCGCCAGGGCACCGACGCGATCGCCACGGCTTCGGGCCAGATTGCCGCGGGCAACCAGGATCTTTCTTCGCGCACCGAGGAGCAGGCCAGCTCGCTGGAGCAGACGGCCGCGTCGATGGAAGAGCTCACCAGCACTGTCAAGCAGAACGCGGACAACGCGCGCCAGGCCAACCAGCTGGCCTTGTCGGCCTCCGAAGTGGCAGTGAAGGGCGGCAACGTGGTAGGCCAGGTGGTGGACACCATGGCGTCGATCAATGCGTCGTCCAAGAAGATCGTCGACATCATCGGCGTGATCGACGGCATTGCGTTCCAGACCAACATCCTGGCTTTGAATGCAGCCGTCGAAGCGGCGCGTGCCGGTGAACAGGGCCGCGGCTTCGCGGTCGTCGCTTCCGAAGTGCGCAACCTCGCCCAGCGTTCGGGCGCAGCGGCAAAGGAAATCAAGGGCCTGATCGACGACTCGGTCGGCAAGGTCGACATGGGCAGTGCCCTCGTTGGCGAAGCCGGCAAGACCATGGCCGAGATCGTGGGCAGCGTGAAGCGCGTGACCGACATCATCGGCGAGATCACGGCGGCCAGCCAGGAGCAGAGCACGGGTATCGAGCAGGTCAACCAGGCGATTGCGCAGATGGACCAGGTGACGCAGCAGAACGCGGCGCTGGTGGAAGAAGCAGCCGCTGCGGCGCAGTCGATGCAGGAGCAGGCGGCCAGCCTGGTGGAAGCCGTGAGCGTGTTCAAGCTGGACGGCCCGCCGCGCCAAGCCGCAACCGCATTGCGGCAAACCAGCCCTGTCCACTACCACGCGCCCGAGGTGGCGCCCATCTGAGGCCGCGCGCCTCCTTCACTCCCATTTGGTATTCAACGATGAACTTCCTTTCCAACATGCGCATCGGGACTCGCCTGGCCATCGGCTTCGGCCTGGTTCTCGCGCTGACCCTGGTCTCGGCCGCGTTCGCCCTGGTGAACGCCCGAAGCAATGCCGAGGCCACGCGCCTGATGATGCAGAGCCCGCTCGCGAAGGAGCGGCTCATCTCCGACTGGTACGTGCTGACCTACTCGGCGATCGCGCGCACCGCGATGATTGCCCGGACCACCGACGAAACGCTTCCCGTCACCTTTGCCGATGTCATCTCCGACAGCGTCAAGAAGGGCGGGGAAACCATGGCCAAAGTCGAGGCCCTGCTGGTGACCGACGTCGAGAAGTCGACCTTCAAGTCCATCGTCGAGCTGCGGGCCAAGTACCAGGCCGCCAAGGACGCGGTGCAGAAGGCCAAGGCCGGCGGCACGCCGGGCGAAGCGGAGGCGGTTTTCAAGAACACCTTCCAGCCGGCTGCCAAGGCCTACGAAAGCCGCGTGCTCGAACTGCTGGCGCTCGAACGCAAGGCGATCGACGACATGAGCCATGCGATCGACGAGGCCAACGAGCGAGGCTTCAACTTGCGCATCGTGCTGACGGCGCTCACGCTGCTGATCGGCGCGGCCTGCGCCTTCCTGATCGCGCGCAGCGTCACGCAGCCGCTGGGCCGCGCGGTGAAGGTGGCTGAGACGGTGGCAAGTGGCGACCTCGGCTCGGTCATCGAGGCCGGTTCGCGCGACGAGACCGGCCAGCTGATGCAGGCGCTGAAGCACATGAACGAGAGCCTGGCCAAGGTGGTCGGCGAAGTGCGCCAGGGCACCGACACGATCGCGACTGCATCGGGGCAGATCGCGGCGGGCAACCGGGACCTCTCCGCGCGCACCGAGGAGCAGGCGAGCTCGCTCGAGCAGACCGCGGCCTCGATGGAAGAGCTCACGAGCACCGTCAAGCAGAACGCGGACAACGCGCGCCAGGCCAACCAACTCGCGCTCTCGGCTTCCGAGGTAGCCGTGAAGGGCGGCGGCGTGGTGGGGCAAGTGGTCGACACCATGGCGTCGATCAATGCGTCCTCGAAAAAGATCGTCGACATCATCGGCGTGATCGACGGCATCGCGTTCCAGACCAACATCCTGGCCTTGAATGCGGCTGTCGAAGCCGCGCGTGCAGGCGAGCAGGGAAGAGGCTTCGCAGTCGTCGCTTCCGAAGTGCGCAACCTCGCCCAGCGCTCGGGCGCAGCCGCCAAGGAAATCAAGGGCCTGATCGACGACTCGGTGGACAAGGTCGAGGCCGGCAGCCGGCAGGTGGCCGAAGCGGGCCGGACGATGGACGAGATCGTGGACAGCGTGAAGCGCGTGACCGACATCATGGGAGAGATCACGGCGGCGAGCCAGGAGCAGAGCACCGGCATCGAGCAGGTGAACCAGGCCATTGCGCAGATGGACCAGGTCACGCAGCAGAACGCGGCGCTGGTCGAAGAGGCAGCGGCTGCAGCGCAATCGATGCAGGAGCAGGCCGCGAGCCTGGTCGAGTCGGTCAGCGTGTTCCGCTGCGCCGCCTGAAAGCGCAGCCAGCCGAAATGTTCCACCGGGGACTTCATTTTTCGCGCTGCCTGCCGATAGACAGGAAGCAGGCATCGCAAGCGATGCCCGGTGCCAACAAGAAAACGTTTTACAGGTAAAGCCTCATGTCGATGTTCCAAACGGGCCTGTCCGGCCTGAGCGTCGCGCGATCCGCGCTCATGACCACGGCCCACAACACGGCCAACGTGTACACCGCCGGCTACAGCCGCCAGACCGCGCTGGTGTCGTCGAACGGCGGCACGACGACCGGCGCGGGGTTCATCGGGAACGGCGCGCGCGTCACCACGGTTCAGCGCAGCTACGACAGCTATCTCACGGCCCAGCTCAACGGCGCCGAAGCCGCGGGCGCGGCGCTCGCCAGCTACGGATCTCAGATCAACCGCATCGACTCGCTGCTGGCCGACAAGACCGCTGGCCTCACGCCGCTGATGCAGAGCTTCTTCGCCAGCGTGCAGGGCGTGGCCAACACGCCAGCCGATCCGGCGGCGCGCCAGCAGCTCATCAGCGCGGCGCAGACGCTGGCCAACAAGTTCCGCTCCACCGACCAGTACCTCACGGACCTGAACAGTTCGGTCAACGACCAGATCGAAGGCAGCACGGCGCAGATCAACACCTATGCCACGCAGATCGCGAGCCTGAACCAGCAGATCAGCCAGCTCGGTGCCATGGCCGGCGGCCAGCCGCCCAACGACCTGATGGACCAGCGCGACCAGCTCGTGAGCGAGCTCGGCAAGATCGTGGGCGTGAAGGTGCTGGAGCAGGACAGCGGCCAGTACAACGTCTTCATCGGCAACGGCCAGACGCTGGTGCTGGGCGACCGGGCCGCGCAGCTGCAGGCCGTTTCGTCCGCCGCCGACCCCACGCGCAAGGCGGTGGCGCTGGTCGGCCTCACCGGCACCGTGTCCGAACTCAACGACGATGTGCTCAGCGGCGGATCGCTGGGCGGCCTGCTGGCCTTCCGCGCCGAGACGCTCACCAGCACGCAGAACGCCGTCGGCCGGCTGGCCATGGCGCTGGGCAGCGAGTTCAACGACCAGCACAAGCTGGGTGTCGACCTGAACGGCGTGCTGGGCACCGACTTCTTCTCGCAAGCCGCGCCGGGCGTGTTTTCCAATGCGCGCAATGCGGGCGACATGGTGCTTGGCGCCAGCGTGGCCGATACCTCGCAGCTCACGACCAGCGACTATTCGGTGCAGGTGAAGGACGTGGCGGGCACGCTCACCTACAGCGTCACGCGGCTGTCGGACAAGCAGTCGATGGGCGACTTCACCAGCTTGCCTGCCAGCTTCGACGGCGTGAGCCTCGCGGTGGCCAGCGGCACCGCACAGGCCGGCGATTCCTTCCTGGTGCAGCCGACGCGCACCGGCGCGCGCGACATGGACGTGCTGGTGCGCGACACGGCCAAGGTGGCGGCCGCGTCGCCGCTGGCCACGGGCAAGGCGGTCGGCAACAAGGGCACCGGCGCGCTGAGCCCGGCCGTGGTCGATGCGGGCTACCTGGCCACGCCGCTGGCCGGGGCGGTCACGCTCGCCTACGACGCCGCGGGCAACACGCTGTCGGGCTTTCCGGCGACCTCCGCAGTCACGGTGACGCTGACCGATGGCAGCTCCACCAATTATCCCGCCGGCGCGGCCGTGCCCTATACCGCGGGCGCTTCCATCCGCTTCGACGGCATCGAGGTCAAGCTCACCGGCGCGCCTGCGCAGGGCGACACCTTCACCATCGGCAAGAACGCCGGCGGCGTGTCCGATGGCAGCAACGCGCTGCTGCTCGGCGCGCTGCAGCGCAAGACCGCGATGGACGGCGGCACTTCCACCTTCAACGGCGCCTTCGCCAAGCTGGTGAGCGAGGTGGGCAACCGCGCCATGGAGATCCGCGTGGCCGAGCAAACGCAGGAAAGCGTGACGGGCCAGATCCGCGCGAGCCGCGACTCGATCTCGGGCGTGAACCAGGACGAGGAAACCGCCAACCTGCTGATGTACCAGCAGATGTACCAGGCCAATGCCAAGGTGATCCAGACCGCATCGACCATGTTCGACGCGATCCTCGGCATCCGCGGCTGAGCCGGCCGTTATTGAAGAAGAACCTACGGAGTCGCGATGCGCATCAGCACCCAATCCTTCTACGCCCAGAGCATGAGCTCGCTGGGTTCGCAGCAGCAACAGCTGTTCCGCATCCAGCAGCAGCTCGCCGCGGGCACCAAGTTCCTGACGGCCGCCGACGATCCGGTGGCCGCCGCGCGCGCGCTGGGCGTGAGCCAGTCGATGGCGGAGTCGGCGCAGTACGCCACCAGCCGCAGCCGCGCGATGCTCTCGCTCTCGCAGGAGGAGACCGCGCTGAAGTCGGCCACCTCGATCATGCAGAACATGAAGACGCTCGCAGTCCAGGCGGGCAACGGCACGCTGTCGGATGCCGACCGCGCCTCGCTGGCCACCACGCTGCAGGGCAACCTGGACCAGCTCGTGAACGTGGCCAACGCCGACGACGGCAACGGCCAGTTCCTGTTCGCCGGCTTCAAGGGCGCGAGCCAGCCCTTCGTGGGGGGGGCGGGCGGCATCCAGTACATGGGCGACCAGGGCCAGCGGCTGATGCAGATCGACGTGTCGCGCCAGATGTCCACCACGGACGACGGACGCAGCGTGTTCCAGTCGGTGCAGGGCGGCGCAGGCTACGTGAGCTCGGCGGGCGCGGGTAACACCGGCTCCGGCGTCTTCGGTTCCGTGGGCGTGACGGATGCGAGCGCGGCCAACTACGGCAAGGACTTCGTGATCAGCTTCAGCGGCGGCAACTACACGGTGGCCACGCAGGACACACCGCCCGTGGTGGCCGCATCGGGCCCCTACGTGGCCGGCGCGGCCATCTCGTTCGGCGGCCTGCAGATCACCATGAGCGGCGCGCCGGCCGACGGCGACACCTTCCAGGTGGCCACCGCGCGCAACGCGGGCACCGACGTGTTCGCCGCCATCGGCGAGCTGGTCACCGCGCTCAGGCAGCCGCTGTCCGGCAACGGCGATGCGGCGAAGGCCGATCTGCTCAACGCGCTGAGCACCTTCAACGTCAAGATCACCAATGCGCATGACAACGTGCTCACGGTCATGTCGTCGGTCGGCTCGCGCATGAACGAACTCGATGCGCTCGACACCAGCGGCGCCTCGCGCGGCCTGATCGACAAGGCCTACCTCTCGGAGCTGGTGGACCTGGACCCGGCCAGCGCGATCTCGGAGTACCTGCAGCGCGAAACCTCGCTCAAGGCCACGCAACAGACCTTCGCGAGGCTGCACAGCATTGCGCTGTTCAACTACCTGTGAATGCGAACGGGCGTGCGGCTCAGGGCCGCAGCGCCTGCGTCAGCTCGAGCACCGAGGACAGCGCGGCGGCAAAGCGCGGCTCCAGGAAGGCGCCGAGCTGCGGCATCAG
>NZ_JAMOZJ020000002.1:0-1297417 GCF_023667525.1 Variovorax sp. MSC1_012
TGATGGCCTGTGCCGGCGACGTGCCGACGCTGGAGACGCTCGCGGCGGTCGACCTGCTGCGCACGCTGGTGCCGGAGCTCAGGGTGCGCGTGGTCAACGTGGTCGACCTGATGACGCTGCAGTCGCCTTCGGCGCATCCGCACGGTATGGCCGACGCGGAGTTCGACTCGATCTTCACGAGCGACAAGCCGGTGATCTTCGCGTTCCACGGCTATCCCTGGCTGATCCACCGCCTGACGTACAAGCGCACCAACCACGACAACTTCCACGTGCACGGCTACAAGGAAGAAGGCACCACCACCACGCCCTTCGACATGACGGTACTCAACGAACTGGACCGGTTCCATCTCGCGGCCGCCGCGATCGACCGCGTGCCGCGTCTGCGCGACACGGCCGGCCATGCGAAGCAGCACCTGCGCGACCGCCTGCTCGAGCACCGCGCCTGGATCACGCAGCATGGCGAGGACATGCCGGAGATCCTGGAGTGGCGCTGGTCCGCTTGAGTGCCGGCCAAACCCTTCGCGCACTCCTCAGCGCGCTGTAGCGTCGAAGTCGAGGCCGCTCCGCGGCCGTCGCTCAGCCGGGCTTGCCGTCCAGTCGCTGCCTGGTCAGCACGGGCCAATAGCGCACGGCATAGAGGCCGAAACCGAGGCTCCAGAACGCTCCGGAAAAAAGCGCCGCGGCAACGGTGTGGGCTGGTGAGATCAGCGGCAGAAGAACCCGGATCAGCGCGGCCAGCAGGACCAGCACGAAGCAGGCGGTGTCGACCTGGTCTGCCCGCAGCACGCGCGCGGTGTGGCCCCGCGCCGTGCGCACCATCATGCCGATGATGAGCCCGCCGGCCGCTCCCACCGTCAGCGCATGAATGGCGAGCGATGCAGGCGCCAGGCCGTGCAGCGCCAGCGCCCGCAACGCGAGGTGAACCGGAATCCACGCATAGGCCACGTGCAGCACGAGCACCAGCGTGTTGGCCGGCGCCTTCCAGGGGCGCCAGAGCAGCCAGCGCGCAAGGTGCGCGAACGCCGCAAGCATTGCGACGGCGCTTCCCACGGCCGGCGGCAGGCCCGATGCGTCGGCCAGCAGCAGCCCGAGCACCGACCCCAGCGCGATCTTCTCGACCAGCGCATGCCGCGTGGCGCCGGCGCCGGAGATGCCGTTGTTGGTGAACATCGGAATCACCCGCCCCGCCATCACGGCCATGATGAACAGCAGCACATCCAGCGCCACCTGGATGCCCAGCCATGCCGGCACCTCGATCACGCCGAGCGCCGAAAGGTGAAAGGCAAGCGCGGCGCCCGCCAGAAGCAGCAGCAATCCGACGAAGAAGTAGTTGCGCCGGTTGCCCGCGGCCACCAGCGGGCGGGCCAGTGCCACCGCGCAGGCCAGCGGAAACGCCGCGTTGACCACGGCGGCCGTCCAGGCGAAGGGCGTGAGCACGAGAATGCGGCCCGCCACCCACAGCGCCACCAGCGCTGCCAACGGCAGGCCGGCGGGTGTGGGCCGGCCCGACCAGTTGCGCACCGCGGTAAACAGGAATCCGACGATCACCGCCAGCGTGAAGCCGAACAGCATCTCGTGCGCATGCCACATCGGCCCCTGCAGGTAGGCGCCGGGCAGCCAGCCGGCGAACTGCATCGCCCACAGCGCGATGGACAGCGCCGCGAAGGCGCTGGCAAGCAGGTAGAAAGGGCGGAAGCCGAGTTGCCACAGCGCAAAGGCCGGCGCATGGGCGGCAGGGGACTGTGCAGGTTCGAGCGGAATGAAGGTTGCCATCATCTGGCCTTTCGGGCGCCCTCGGCGCCATGTTGAATGCGCCACGCGACGGCCGCGCCGGCCACTGTGACGGCAAAGAAGACGATCGCCGCCGCATTGAGCGAAGCGCCGGCAGCGCGCAGCGGATCGCTGAAGCTCCCCAGCACCAGCCGCACGAAAAGCGAGAAGTGCAACGCAGCCAGCGGCAGGTAGAAGAAGGCGCCGAAGCGCAGCTTGATGCGCGCGACGGCCGGTAGCACGACGGGTGCGTGCGCCATCACCATGCTGATCACGAAGCCCAGTCCGAGCGCATGCAGCGCGACGTCGCGGGTCGGCCATCCGATCGCCGCCGCGGCCCATGCCGCGCCGGCGATCCCGAGCCAGGCATAGCCGCCCAGCAGGCCGACCGCCATGTAGCGGCTGACGCCGTGCGTGAACACCGTGCGCCGCGCGACGTCGAACACCACCAGCCACACGGCAAGCAGCGCAAGCGCCGCGCCATAGAGGAGTCCACCCGCGCGCGGGACCGCGCCCGACCATGCGGCGCCTGCCAGCAGCAGCGAGAGCACGGCGGGCAGCGTGGCGCTGGCGGCGGGCCATCGGCGCATGAGCCGCGTCATCTCGAGCCGCTCGGCCGCAATCGTCATCACGAGAAAGGCGAACCACCACGGAAAGACGGCGTTGCCGTCGTGGCCCAGCGCGAACAGAAGGTTGCCGACCACCCACGCGGCTGCGCCCGCCGACAGCAGGAACGTGTGCGCCGCGCGCTGGCGCCACACGACCAACGCATTGACCACCAGGAAAGACATCGCCGCCGCCACGCCGAGCCATGCGCCGGCGGCCGGCTGCCCGAGAACCAGGCAAAGCGCCCCGGCGCCCGACGCCAGCGGCGCGGCAAATGCCCAGCGCCGGTTGACGGCCGCGGCCCGCTCGATGCCGATCACGGTGCCCAGGAAGCCGCAGATCATCAGCGCGCCGTGCACCAGCAGCACTTGGCCGGCCCAGGCGAAAGCACGCGGGTCCGGCACCACGACGCCGAGCCGCCAGAGCCCGCCCGCAATGCCTCCCACCAGCGACACGCCCGCCAGCGCACCGAACAGCGCGCGCGCGGCAATCCAGCCGCCCGTCGGCGCGCGGTGAAGAACGGAGATCACGCGCTCTCCCGTTCGGGTTGCGAAACGCCGATCCGGCCTGCCAGGAACACCATGGAAAGTGCCTCCCGGTTGTGGACGAGGTCGGCCAGCGTGTAGCGCTGCAGCACCGCATGAAACGCCGCCACGGCTTCGCCCAGGACTCCTTGCAAGCGGCACACGCCGGTGATGCGGCATGCGCCGCCGCCTTCCCCGAAACATTCCACGAACGCACCGGTCTCCGTGCGACGCACCACGTCGTCGATGTTGATCGCCTCGGGCGGCTTCGCGAGCGCCAGGCCGCCTCCCTTGCCGCGCACGTTGGCCAGCCACCCCTCTTTGCCCAGGAAGTGGACCACCTTGGTCAGGTGATGCTCGGACACCGCAAAGGAGGCGGCGATCTCGCCGATGGTGGCGCGGCGCTTCGGCTGCGCGGCCAGGTAGATCAGCACGCGCAGGCTGTAGTCGGTGAAGGCGGTGAGCTTCATGGCTGCAACGGCGTCGCGTCACTGTTCGGCCACGCGGCCCGCCTGCACGGCCAGGCCCTTGCGGCCCTTCGGGTGCACCCCCGCCTGCGGCGCGGCTTGCGCCGCCGGACGGCGCAGCAGGCGCAGCGCATAGGCCGCGAGCAGCACCGCGCCTACGGCGAAGACGATGTCGCCCGGCACCCGCATCCAGACCAGCGTCTCCATCACGGGGGAGTGCACGATCTCGGCCGAGCGTGCGTACCACAGGCCCTGCGTGACGCTGGCCCAGGCCTGGTAGATGCCGGCGGGCAGCAGCGACAGGAACACCATCATCGCAAGACCGATGTTGAGGCTCCAGAACGCGGGCTTGAGCAGCCGGTCGGCATGCAGCTGGCGCTCGTACAGGCCGCGCAGGCAGAACAGCATCAGCCCGATGCCCAGCATGCCGTAGACGCCGAAGAGCGCCGCGTGACCGTGCGCGGCCGTCATGTTGAGGCCCTGCACGTAGTAGAGCGAAGCGGGCGGATTGATCGCGAAGCCGAGCACGCCGGCGCCGATGGTGTTCCAGAAGCCGACGGCCACGAAGCACATGACGATCCACTTGTAGGTGGCGAGCCAGGGCATGGCCTGCGAGCGGCGGTAGGTCTGCAGGGCCTCGAGGCCGATCAGCGTCAGCGGCACCACTTCGAGCGCCGAGAACACGGCGCCCACGGCGATCACCGAGGTCGGCGTGCCGGTGAAGTAGAGGTGGTGCAGCGTGCCGAGGATGCCGCCGAACAGGAACACGATGGTCTCGGCAATGATGGCGCGGTTGGCGCTCTCGGTGCGCACCAGCCCCAGGCGCGTGAAGATCAGCGCGACCACGGCGGTGGCGAACACTTCGAAGAAACCTTCCACCCAGAGGTGCACCAGCCACCAGCGCCAGTACTCGATCATCGAGTAATGGGTGTGCTGTCCCCAGGTGAGCGAGGTGGCATAGAAGCCGCCAATGCAGGTAGCCGACAGGAACACCATCGCGATCAGGCCGCGCGATTCCGAGGGCTTGACCAGCGCCGGCCACAGCGCGCGGCCCAGCAGGAAGACCCAGAACAGCAGCCCCACGAACAGCAGCACCTGCCAGACGCGGCCCATGCTGGTGTATTCGAGCCCCTGGTTGCCGATCCAGAAGCTGAAGTCGACGCCGCGGTGCTGCAGGGTGCCGAGCCAGCCGGTCACAGTGGAGCCGACCACGATGGCGATCAGCGCCCAGAACAGCACGTCCACCCCCAGCTTCTGCAGCCTGGGCTCGCGGCCGGACAACAGCGGCGCGATGTACAGGCCCGTGGCCAGCCATGCGGTGGCGATCCAGAAGATGCCGACCTGCGTGTGCACCGTGCGGCTCACGACGTAAGGCAGCAGCTCGGCCAGCGGAAGGCCGAAGAACGAATCCCCCTCGACGGCATAGTGGGCCGTGATGACGCCCATCGCAATCTGCAGCAGCATGAGTCCGATCACCGCGAAGAAATACTTGCGCGTGGCCTTCATGGAGGGCGTCGCCACGGCGCCCAGCAGCGGGTCCGCCTTGGGCGGCTGCGCTTCGGCTTCGTGCTTGTGGCTGCCGTGCAGCCACAGCATGGCCGCAATGGCCGCCAGCAGCAGGCAGATGCTGACCATCGACCACACCGCGGCCGAGCTGGTCATGGTGTTGCCCACCAGCGGCTCGTGCGGCCAGTTGCTGGTGTAGCTCAGGCCCGTTTCGCCGGGACGGTCGGTGGCCGCAGCCCATGAGGTCCAGAAGAAGAAGGCGGTGAGTGCCTGGCGGTCGGCGCGCTCCGGGAGCGTGCCCGGCGTCATGGCGTATTGGCCCCGCAGCGTGTCGAGCGAACTGCTGTCGCCGAACAAGGCGTCATAGTGCGCTGCCACCTCCCGGATCGCTTGCGCGCGGTCGGCTGAAACGGTGATCACGCCGCTGGCGGCGTCGTAGGTGTTGCGCCGCATCTCCTCGACCACGGTGGCCGCGAGCGCACCGCGATCCGCCGGGCTCAGCGAGTCGAAGTCCCTGCGATAGGCCTGGGCATGGCGATTGCGCAGCGACACGGCCTCGCGGTGCAGCCAATCGGCGGACCAGTCGGGCGCGACGTAGCCGCCGTGACCCCACACCGAGCCCAGCTGCTGTCCGCCCGCCGACAGCCAGACCTGCTGGCCGCGCTGCACCTGTTCGCCGGTGAAGATCACCTCGCCATCGGCGCTGGAGACCGCGCTCGGAATCGGCGGCGCGGTCAGGTAGATCTGCACGCCCAGATAACCGAGCGCACCGAACGACAGCACGAAGATGAAGGCGAGCCAGCGCCACAACCGGGTGTTGTTTTTCATGGGGTTTCCTTGATTCAAAAAAACAGAATCAACGGCGTTCGGCGCCGCCGCATGCACCGCAGCAGCCGCCGCTCGCATGCGTGTCGAAAGCCGGCACCTTGGTGATGGCAACGCGCCAGACCGATGGGCCCTCTTCGAGAGAGTTCCAGGCGAACCGGTCAGGCCATTGCGACTGGAATTGCGCGTGCAGCGGCTGGGGATCGTGGTCGTTCACGAGCTCGATGGCGCTCCCGACATCCAGGGCCGCGAAGGTCGAAAAAATGTGCGCGTGGCGAAAGCGCGGCTCGAGCTTGCGGACATCGATGATGGAAGAGGAGGAGGCAACTGCAGATTTCATGGGTCTTTCCTGCTGGGAGCGACTGGGCTTCAAAGGTGTATTTCAGATGCACCTATGCTAGGAAGGCGTGTGCGGCGCAGGTTGATCTGGATCAACATCAGGAGCGAAGGCAGCGGCGACGCTCGCGGCATGCTTTCTCCTTCTTCATCTCATTTCGACCAACTGCTGCAGGCGGCTGCGGCCCAGCCCGAACCGCAGCGCCTGCTGTTCGTGTTTACCGAAGCGGAGCTGCCCGGCGACGCCGATGCGGCGCAGCGCGCCCGTTTCGAGGCGGGGCAAGGCGGCACGCTGACGCCCGTGGCGTGCGTGGAGAAAGGCGTTGCAGAGCTCACTACCTTTGCCGCGCTGGTGGCCGAATCGCGCCGCACCAGCTTGTCCTGGCGGGTGATGTTCGCAGCCGGCTTGTCCGGCGCGAACGGCCAGCCGCCGTCACCGGCGCGCATCGACAGCGCGCTGCAGGCAATGGTCGAAAGCGTGCGAAGCGGCGTCTTCGGCGGCTATCTCGCACTCGACACCGAAGGCCGGCCGGTGCAGTTCGGCTGACGACGCCGCGGGGCTATTTTTGAGCACCGCGGCGCGCATCCAACAGTCCCTGGATCAGACGGTCCTTGTCCTTCCACTGAGCCTCGAGCCATCCGCGGATGCGCTGGCGGCGCGCCTTGTCGCTCAGTGAGTCCCCGCCCAGCAGATGGGGCGGAATGGCCCGTTGGCGCACATCGACGGTGACGGCCCCCACGTTGCCGCACAGCAGGGCCCAGAAGCTGGGCGTTCCCTCTGGGTACACGATGGTCACGTCGAGCATCGCCTCGAATTGTTCGCCCATGGTGGCCAGCGCCACGCCGAGACCGCCCGACCGGGGTTCGAGCAGATGACGGTAGCTGCTGTTCTGCGCGGCATGCTTGGTTGCGGTGAAGCGCGTGCCCTCGACGAAATTGATCACCGCCGTCGGAACGCGCTTGAACTTCTCGCAGGAACGCCGGGTCGTTGCCAGATCCCCCGGCCCCGATCCCCGACCCCGGCGGCGCTTCATGAACGGAAAGTCGAGCGCCCACCAGGCCAGGCCGATCACCGGCACCCAGATGAGCTCGCGCTTGAGAAAGAACTTGAGAAAGGGAATGCGCCGATGGAAGGTGCGCTGCAGCACCAGGATGTCGACCCAGCTCTGGTGGTTGCTCGACATCAGGTACCAGCCGCGGCGGTTCAGGCCCTCGATGCCCCGGATCTGCCACGGTGTCGGGCACGCGAGCGAAATCCACGCGTTGTTGACGACCACCCACGCGGCGGCCAAGGTGTTCAGCACCCGGTCGCAGCCCGTGCGGACGCTGTCGACCGGCACGAGCAACTTGACCAGTGCCGGCGGCACCATCAACGTGAACGCGAGCAGGGTGTTCGCGCCGAGCAGCACAGCGGTGAAAGCACCGCGCAGGAGGGCAAGCATCAGTTGTAGAGAGGACAAGGCGCGGCGCGCAGGAAGGAGGAAGGCAGATCAGGGTGTCCGCGCTCGCGCAGACCTTGAGTCATTCTGCGCAGCCTGCACCTTTCGGTTGTTGATCCCGCTCAACATTCGATGGTCCGAGGGGCATCCATTGGCGTCGCTCTCCCACGCATTGCACCCAAGAAAAAGGCGGCCGCGCCGCCCTTGTTCGCGTGCTTGCCCGAACCTCAGAAGAACCCGAGTTTCTTCGGCGAGTAGCTCACCAGCAGGTTCTTGGTCTGCTGGTAGTGGTCGAGCATCATCTTGTGCGTCTCGCGGCCGATGCCGGACTCCTTGTAGCCGCCGAAGGTGGCGTGCGCCGGGTAGGCGTGATAGCAGTTGGTCCACACGCGGCCCGCCTTAATGGCCCGGCCCATGCGGTAGGCGGTGCTGCCATCGCGCGTCCACACGCCGGCGCCCAGGCCGTAGGGGGTGTCATTGGCGATCTCCAGCGCCTCGGCCTCGGTCTTGAAGGTGGCAATGGCGAGCACGGGGCCGAAGATCTCCTCCTGGAAGATGCGCATCTTGTTGTGGCCCTTGAACAGCGTGGGCTGGATGTAGTAGCCACCGGCCAGTTCGGCGCCCAGCTCGGCCCGCCCGCCGCCGATCAGGCATTGCGCGCCTTCCTGCTTGCCGAGCTCGAGGTAGGTCATGATCTTGTCCATCTGCATGGCCGACGCCTGCGCGCCCATCATCGTCTCGGTGTCCAGCGGGCTGCCCTGCTTGATGGCCTTGATGCGCTCCAGCGCGCGCGCCATGAACTTGTCGTAGATCGACTCCTGGATCAGCGCGCGCGAGGGGCAGGTGCAGACCTCGCCCTGGTTGAAGGCGAACAGGACCAGGCCTTCGATGGCCTTGTCGAAGAAGTCGTCGTCCGCACCGGCCACGTCTTCAAAGAAGATGTTGGGACTTTTGCCTCCGAGCTCCAGCGTGGCCGGAATGAGGTTGCCGGCCGCGGCTTGCGCGATCACGCGGCCGGTGGCGGTCGAGCCGGTGAACGCGATCTTGGCGATGCGCTTGCTGCCGGCCAGCGCCATGCCCGCTTCGCGGCCGTAGCCGTTGACGATGTTGAGCACGCCCGGCGGCAGCAGGTCGGCGATCAGCTCGGCCATCACCATGATGCTGACGGGCGTCGACTCGGCCGGCTTGAGCACCACGCAGTTGCCCGCGGCGATGGCCGGCGCAAGCTTCCAGGCCGCCATCAGGATCGGAAAGTTCCACGGGATGATCAGGCCCACGACGCCCAGCGGCTCGTGGAAGTGGTACGCGATGGTGTTCTCGTCGATCTCGCTCAGTGCACCTTCCTGCGCCCGCAGGCAACCGGCAAAGTAACGGAAGTGGTCGACCGTGAGGGGGATGTCCGCGTTGAGCGTCTCGCGGATCGGCTTGCCGTTGTCCACCGTCTCCGCATAGGCAAGCAGTTCGAGGTTCTGCTCCAGGCGGTCGGCGATCTTCAGCAGCACGTTGGCGCGTTCCGCCGGCGATGTGCGGCCCCATTGGTCCGCAGCCGCATGGGCCGCGTCGAGGGCGAGCTCGATGTCTTCCGCGCCGGAGCGGGCCGCTCGCGTGTAGGGCTTGCCCGTGATCGGCGTGATCACATCGAAATACTGGCCCTTCACCGGCGGCACGAACTTGCCGTTGATGAAGTTGTCGTAGGCGGGCTTGAAGTCGATCTTCGCGCCCGGGGTGTTGGGATTGGCGTATTGCATGGTCTTGTGTCTCCGTCTGTTGAGGCTGAAATGGCGACCGCGCCAACCGGATGCTGTGCGGACCCGGGATGGCGTATCGCACGTGACGTGCCAACCCGGGTTGGGCGGCAATTCCCCTGATCTGGCGCAAGAGCCGCGTCAGTTCCAGGCGCGAGACTGTGCAAGAGGCGCCTTGCGGTGAACACCTGTCACGAAACGGGACAGTCCGGTGCCGCATACGCGCTCAACCACCTGCAGACACATCGCCTGTTGTCCGGACGGAAGCCGGCAACAGCACATACCGAGGCTCGCAAAGCCCGCATGGAGACAAGATGCATGCTCATTCTCTCGTCGCTCGAACGCGGGACTCGCGCTTGCGCGAAGCGCGCCTCCAGCTGCTGGGTGCCGGCGAGGTCGCGGACGGCCTGATCGACGCTTCGCTGCGCCGCAGCTGGGAGCGCAGCCGCGGCTTCGGCCTGGTCCCGGCGGGCCGCGTTCCCGGTGCACCGCATGCCTCCGCAGCGCAACTGGTGCGGGCACTGGACCGGCAGCGCGAACTGGCGTCTCACGCCCAGCCGATGATGGAGTTCCTGCTCGAGCAGATGCGAGACACCGGCAGCATGGTCATACTTGCCGATGCGCAGGGCACGCTGTTGCGGGCCATGGGCGATGCGAGCTTCGCAAGCCGTGCCCAGCGCGTGGCGCTGCGGCCGGGCGCCAACTGGCACGAACAGTGGCGCGGCACCAATGCCATCGGCACCGCGCTGACCGATGGCGTGCCGGTGGAGGTGCACGGCGGAGAGCATTACCTCGAACGCAACGGCTTCCTGACCTGCACTGCCGCTCCGATCGTCGACCCCGGCGGCCGCGTGCTCGGTGTGCTCGATATTTCGGGGGACCGGCGCAGCTACCACCGCCACACGCTGGGCCTGGTGCGTTTGGCGGCGCGCACGATCGAGCAGAAGCTGTTCGACACGCGCCACGCCGCAAGCCTGCGTCTGCGGCTGCACGCACAGCCCGAGGGCATCGGCAGCGTGACCGAAGGCCTGCTGGCCCTGTCCGACGACGGCTGGCTCATTGGCGCCGACGCGGCAGCGCTGGCGATGCTGGGGCTCTCGCGAGCCGACGTGGGCGCCAGCACCATCGAGCGGGTGCTGCAGCTGGACATTACGATGCTTTGCGACTGGTGCCGCCGTCCCGCTGCCGCGCCGCGGACGGTGCGCCGGCATGACGGAAGCGTGCTCTGGGTCCGGGTGGAGGCGAGCCGCGGCGTGCTGGCCGCAAGCCACGGTGGCAGCATCGCCCGCCCGCATGCAGCGGCGCCGGCCGACGCCCTTGCGCAGCTGGACACGGGAGACCTGGTCATGCAGGCGGCAATCGGTCGCGCGCGACGCGTGGTGGACAAGCCGATCTCGTTACTCCTGCTGGGCGAATCCGGCGTCGGAAAGGAAGTGTTCGCCAAAGCCGTTCACGCGAGCGGAACGCGTCGCGGGGGACCGTTCGTTGCGGTCAATTGCGCTGCGCTGCCCGAGACGCTGATCGAGGCCGAACTCTTCGGCTACCGGCCGGGCGCCTTCACCGGGGCGGGCCGCGACGGCGCACCCGGCCGCATCCGCGAGGCCGACGGCGGCACGCTGCTTCTCGACGAGATCGGCGACATGCCGCTGGCTCTGCAGACGCGGCTGCTTCGCGTTCTGCAAGATCGCCAGGTGATGCAGCTGGGGGGAGGCAAACCGGTCGCCGTGGATTTCAGGCTGGTTTGCGCCACCCACCGCAATCTGCGCGCCGAGATGGAGAAAGGGCGCTTTCGCGAAGACCTGTACTACCGGCTCAACGGCCTGACGCTGCAGTTGCCGCCGTTGCGCGAGCGGCAAGACAAGCTGCAGATGGTGGCCGGAATGCTGCGCGACATCCTCCCCGATCGCGAGCTTCGGATTGCGCCCGACCTGGCATCCGCCATGTCGCGCTACCGCTGGCCGGGCAACCTTCGTCAGCTGAACAACGCGCTGCGCACCGCATGCGCCTTGCTCGACGACAGCGATACGATGGTCGATTGGCTCCATTTGCCAGACGATTTGGTCGACGACCTGCGCGGCGCAGCGACGATGCGCGGCGCAATCGACGACGCCGTCGATCTGCGGGCGCAATCAGGACGAACGGTGAAGCAGGCCGTGCAGGCCAGCGGCGGCAACCTCTCGGAGGCTGCGCGCTGCCTGGGCATCAGTCGCAATACGCTTTATCGCAAGCTGCGCGAGCTCGATCCGCGTCAGCTTTATCGCGTGGGGCCCAGCTCGGAGACATAGCGCTCGATGGCCGGCCGCGCCGGACCGGCCTTCTGGGCCATCACCGAGCCCACGCTGATGAAGCAGAGCGGCTCTTCGTGATCGTCCAGCGCGAACAGGGTGCGCAGTCCGGCCGACTGCAGCGCCTTGCCCGAGGTCAGTGCCGAGCCGTAGCCCAGGGCGGTGGCGGCCAGCAGCATGTTCTGGATGGCGCATCCGGCCGACAGGATGCGCTCGGTGGCCGGAATCTCCTCGTTGCCGGGGCCGGTTCGGGCGACTGCGAGCATCAGCAGCGGTGCGCGAAAAGCCTTCTCGCGCGCCTGGCCCAACTGCTCGGGCGTGGCTGCGGCGTCGCGCTGCAGCAGGGCCTGCGCGAACACTTCGGCGAGCTGCTCGCGTTGCGGCAGCGGAACGACGACGAAGCGCCATGGCACCAGGCCGCCGTGGTCCGGGGCCGAGGCTGCGGCGCCGAGTATCTGCTCGAGCTCGGCGCGACCAGGCCCTGGCGTACCGAGCCGCTTGGGCAGCACGGTGCGTCGCGCATGCAGCAGCGCGGCGAGTTGCCGCGCAGTCATGGGCGGATCGGCCGGCGCGCAAGTCTCCGGGCTCATCCGCAGCTCCCCAGATGTCCGCACTGGGTGCAGTAGTCGCAGCCATCCTTGCGGATCATGGCGTGGGCGCCGCATCCGGGGCACTTGGCACCCGCCATGGGAACAGGGGCGGCAACCGATGGCGTCGGCGCGTCCAGCGCCGCAGACACCTGGCCGCCGCGGCGCGCGATCAACTGCTGAATCGCATAGGCGATGGCACCCACTTCGGAGTCGTGCCACATGGGCACCTGGGTGCCGTCAGCCTTCGCGTGGTGGCCCAGGCGTACCGGCCCCCGGTCCCAGGCGACCTTGCGCATGTCGGCGAGCGCGCGTTCGAGAAAACCGCCGCGCGCGGCCAGCGACAGCAGCCGCATGCTGGCGGTGATCCATTGCTGCGATTCGCCGCTCTGGCCCACAGGCATGAAGAATTCCACGGCCCGCTCGCGGCCGTCGGCCAGCGGCAGGAACGACACCACCAGGTAGAGCGTCTGCCGCCCCTGCTGCGTCCAGTACTCGATCTTTTCGGCGACGGCATCCAGGGCTCCCTTCGGCCGGCTCTCGATCATTGCGCGCATCGGGTCGGCCGCGGCGCTGTCGGCGGCGGGGCGAGCCTCCGGCTGCGTTGCCGGCGTGACCTCCAGCACGGAGCCCAGGATGCTGTTGGGCCGGTAGGTGGCCAGGCCCTTGAGGCGGACGGTCCAGGCCTGCAGGTAGAGGCCCTTGAAGTCCTCGTAGGGATAGTCGGCGGGCACGTTCACCGTCTTCGAGATGGCGGTGTCGACGAAGGGCTGCACCGCTTCCATCATGGCCAGGTGGCCGGCCGCGGGCATCGACTGGGCCGAGACGAAGTACGCCGGCAGCCGTTCGGTGTCGCCGCCCAGGAAGCGGTACAGGCGCCAGGCGTGGTCCTCCACGTCGTACTCGGTGGTGCTGCCGTCGGCCTCGCGCTTCTTGCGCCGGTAGCTCCACGAGAACGCCGGCTCGATACCGTTGGAGGCGTTGTCGGCGAACGCCAGGCTCACGGTGCCCGTGGGCGCGATCGACACCAGGTGGCTGTTGCGGATGCCGTGCATGCGGATCTGTTCCTGCAGCGCCGGGTCCAGGCGGCTGGCGAAGGTGCCGCGCGCCAGGTAGCGCTCCGCGTCGAACAGCGGGAAGGCGCCTTTCTCGCGCGCCAGCGCCACCGAGGCGGCGTAGGCCGCATCCCGCAGGCAGCGCGCGATGCGCACCGCCATGGCCCGGCCTTCGGGCTGGTCGTAGCGCAGGCACAGCATGGCGAGCGTGTCGCCCAGGCCCGTGAAGCCCACGCCGATGCGGCGCTTGGCCATGGCTTCGGCGCGCTGCTGGGGCAGAGGCCAGAAGGTGAGGTCCAGCACGTTGTCGAGCGCGCGCACCTGCAGTGCCACGGCTTCGCCGAAGCGCGCGAAGTCGAAGTGCGCCGCACCGCCGATGCCGAACGGATGGTCCACGAAGCGCGTCAGCACGATCGGCCCGAGGTCGCAGCATCCGTAGGGCGGCAGCGGCTGTTCACCGCAGGGGTTGGTCGCCTCGATGTGCTCGCAGTAGCGCAGGTTGTTGTCGTTGTTGATGGTGTCGGTGAACAGGATGCCGGGCTCGGCGAAGTCGTAGGTCGAGCGCATCACCAGGTCCCACAGATCGCGCGCCGGCAGGGTTCGGTAGACCCAGCTGCCATCGCCGGCCTGGGCCGCGCCGCGCGCGATCAGGTCGGCACCCGGCCTGGCGCTGTGCACCAGCGGCCATTCCTTGTCGTCCGCCAGGGCGCGCATGAACTTGTCGCTCACCGCCACCGACACATTGAAGTTGTTCCAGCGCCCGGGGGTGCGCTTGGCCGTGATGAAGTCCAGCACGTCGGGATGGTCGATGCGCAGCACGCCCATCTGTGCGCCGCGGCGCGCGCCCGCGCTCTCCACCGTGGCGCAGGAGCGGTCGAACACGTCGATGTAGCTGCACGGGCCCGACGCCGTGGATGCGGTGGTGCGCACCTGCGCGCCACGCGGCCGGATGCGCGAGAAGTCGTAGCCGACGCCGCCGCCGCGGCGCATGGTTTCGGCGGCTTCGCGCAGCGCCTCGTAGATGCCTGCGTAGCCACCGGCGTCCTGGCCCTGGATGCAGTCGCCCACCGGCTGCACGAAGCAGTTGATCAGCGTGGCCTCCAGCTCGGTGCCGGCGGCGCTCATGATGCGGCCGGCGCCGATTGCGCCGGCGCGCAGGTTGGCCAGGAAGCGCGCCTCCCATGGCGCGCGTTCTTCCTCGGCTTCGACCGAGGCCAGCGCACGCGCCACGCGCGCGAACAGGGCCTCGACGTCGGCTTCGCCCGGCTTCAGGTATTTTTCATGCAGCACGTCGCGGCTGATGGGCTGCACGGGGAGCGGCTCCATTTTCCTGGCGTCTTCGCGCTTCATGCCGCGGCCTCCCCGGCCAGGCCGTCCGGCCGGATGCCGCCGAGCAGCCATCGCATCAGGTCGCGCACGGAACGGATCTCGCTGCCGAACGGCAGCGGCCCCGCGCCGCGGAAGAACAGGCCGCGGTCGAGGTGGCCCTCCAGCGCGTGCCCCAATGTCTTGTCGATGCAGAACTGGCCCCAGCTCGGGGTGCCGTCGCGCAGGCCGCAGTGCGCCAGGCAGTCGAAGCGCATGGTGCAGCTTTCCTTCTTGTGCGCCTTGTGCTGCAGCCGCGGCTCCAGCCGCAGGTACTTGTCGAGCCACGGTGTGCGCACCGCGCGTGCGGGCAGGCCCGCCGTGCTGACGAACTCGACGATGTCGGCGGGCCGGGCGTCGGCCAGCACCTGCTTGAAGGTCGGATGCGCATCGCATTCGGTGGTCACCGCGAACGCGGTGCCCAGCTGCACCGCCGCGGCGCCGAGGCCCTGCAGGCGCCGGATGTCCTCCAGGCTGCCGATGCCGCCGGCCGCAATCAAAGGGATGCGGCCCTCGATGCCGGCCGTCTTGAAGAACTCGAGCACCTGCGGAATGGCGACGTCGAAGTCGAAGCGCGGATCCTGCAGGTCGGCAACCTTGGCCGCGCCCAGGTGGCCGCCCGCGAGCCGGGGATGCTCGATCACGATGGCGTCGGGCAGGCGCCCCTTCTTCTCCCATTTGCGCACCACCAGCTGCACGCCGCGCGCATCCGAGAGGATAGGGATGAGCGCCACCTCGGGATGGTCGCGCGCGAGCTCGGGCAGGTCCAGCGGCAGGCCCGCGCCCACCACCAATGCGTCGATGCCGCAGGCCATGGCATGGCGCAGGTAGGCCTCGTAGGCGGTCAGCGCCTTCATCACGTTCACGGCCACGAGGCCGCGCCCGCCGGAGAGCTCGCGCGCACGCGCGATCTCGCGGCCCAGTGCCTCGAGGTTGGCGGCATCGATGCGCTGCCCGGCGTCCGGCTCGGCGTTCAGGTGGGCCGTGCGGGCCATCAGGTCGGGATGCAGCCGGCGCAGGTCGACGGCCGAGATCGTGCCCATGCCGCCCAGCCCGGCGACCGTGCCGGCGAGCCCGCCGGCCGACACGCCCACGCCCATGCCGCCCTGTATCACGGGAAGGCGTTCGGCGCCCTTGAGGCGCCAGTTGCGCAGGCCCGCATCGCGCGAAAGCGCTTGCAGAGCGGCTGCTGTTTCGTCAGAGGATCGATCCATCATGTTCCACATAAGGTTGATAGGGGCCGGTACCGGCGTTGGAGGCGAGCGAGGCCGGCACGAAGTCGCCCGCCTGCACATCGAACACATGGACTTCGCCTTCCTCGATCACGTAGTGCCAGCCATGCAGCGTGAGTGCGTTGCGTTCGACGCGGCTGCGCACCATCGGGTAGTCCATCAGGCGCTCGAGTTGCAGCACCACCGCGCGTTGTTCGCTGCGGCGCAGCGCGGCGGGGCTGGGACGCACCGGCAGCAGTGCCTCGTCGGCCAGCCGCAGCCATGACTTGAGCGCGACTGCTTCGTCCGCCACGCCTTCGTAGGCCGCGCGGATCGCGCCGCAGTGGCTGTGGCCGCACACGACGATGCGCTCGACCTTCAGCTCGAGCAGCGCGAATTCGATCGCGGCCACCGTGCCATGCAGCCCGTGCGATCCGTCGCAGGGCGGCACGAATGCGCCGACGTTGCGGATGATGAAGAGCTCGCCGGGGCCCGTGCCGGTCAGCAGGTAGGGCATCAGCCGCGAGTCCGAGCAGCCGATGAAGAGCGTCTTCGGATGCTGGCCTTCGGCGACCAGGTCCTGGAAACGCTGCTGGTGCCGCGGGAAATAGTCGGAGCGGAACCTGCGCAGACGCAAGAGCAGGTCGTCCGGTTCCTGTGCGGTCATTGCACCAGCGGGGAGTCCGCGCCTTCGAGGACCAGGCCGCTCACCTCGGCGCGGCCGGCCAGCAGCTGCATGTACTGGTGCAGGGCCTTGGCGCGCGACTGCTGGGCGAGCTGCACCGCGATGCGCTGGCTCACCTCTTCGAAGGATTGCTGGCGGCCCGCATCGCGCGCGAGCACCTCGACGATGTGGAAGCCGTAGCGGCTGTGGACCAGGCGCGGATGCAGGCCCAGCGCGTCGAGCCGTTCAGTGTTGTGGAACAGCTCGGCCGTGAGCTCGTCAGCGCAATCGTCCGGGCCGATCCAGCCGAGGTCGCCCCCGTCGGCGCCGCTCGGGCAGTTCGACAGGGTCCGCGCGAGTTCGGTGAAGCGGGTGGGCGCGGCCTCCCTGTGGCGCAGTTCGAGCAGGGCCTGCTCGGCGCGCGCGGCCAGCGCCGCAACGTTGATCCCTTCCGTCACGGCAAACAGGATGTGGCGTGCATGCACGCGGCGGCCGATGGCGAAGTGCGCACTTCGCGCCGTGTAGTAGCGGCGGCATTCGTCCTCGCTGGCTGCGGGAACCTCGATCTCGTCGTCGAGCATCTGCTGGATCACCGCCTGTTCGCCGTTGCCGAGTCGGGGTGCCAGGTGCGCATCCGAATGCGGCAGCAGCCGGCGTGCGACGGCCTCCTGCCGCAGCAGTTCGGCCCAGGCCAGCTCGCGCAGGCTGTATTCGTCCGGACGCTCGCCCGGCAGGTGCAGGGCAACGCCGTTGATCGCCGCGCATGCCGACTCGGTCGCAGCTTCGCCCGCTGCCGCCTCGATGGCCACCGGGGCTGAAGCCACCGCTGGTGCCGCGGTTTCGCGGCACTGGCAGGCGCCGCCGCCGCATCCGCCGGCGCTCACGAGGCCACCCCCGTCGACTTGGCCACGGACCCGGCCGGCACCGTCTTCGGCGGCGAATGAGGCGCGACACTCGGGGCGGATGCCGAGGCGGGCTTGCGCGGTGCCAGCGCGCGGCGGCTGCGCACCACCTGGTAGGGCCGGAAGACATAGCCCACCGTGGCGAAGCCGCTCCAGACATGCACCAGCCGCGTGAACGGGAAGATCAGGAAGATCGACATGCCGAGGAACATGTGCGCCTTGAAGACCCAGCTTGCGCCCTCGAGCAGTTCCACCGCACCGCCGCGGAAAGTGACGATGCGCTGAGCCCATTCGGCCAGCAGCACCATCATGCTGCCGTCCAGATGCTGCGCCGACAGCGGAATGGTGGCCAACCCCAGCGCCAGCTGCAGCCACAGCAGGACGAGCAGCACGATGTCGCTGGTCCTGGAGTTGATGCGGATGCGCTCGTCGAAAAGCCGCCGATGCAGCAGGATCGTGACGCCGACGAAGCCGAGGAGGCCGGCAATGCCGCCCGAGATCATCGCCATGAGCTGCTTGCTGCCGGCACCGATGAAGGGCTCGTACAGGAAGTGAGGCGTCAGCATGCCGACGCTGTGGCCGAAGAACAGGAACAGCACGCCGACATGGAACAGGTTGCTTCCCCAGCGCAGCTGGCCGGCACGCAGCAGCTGCGAGGAGTCGCTCTTCCAGGTGTACTGGTCGCGGTCGAACCGGATCAGGCTGCCGATGAAGAAGACGCTCAGGCAGATGTACGGATAGATGCCGAAGATGAAATTGTCGAGGGCGTTCATATGCGGGCTCCACTGGCGGCGGCCGCTGCCGGCTTGCGGACGATGTGGATGGGCTGCGCATCGCCGGGCCGTGCCTGGCCCTTCGTGCTGCAGCCGTCGAAGACGACGGGCTCGGCCCAGCTCTCGTCGATCGGCTGGTCGTCGGCCACCGCCACCGCTTCGGCCTTGTGGCCGGCCAGCTCGATGACGGCCGCCAGCACGCTCGCGTAGGCGCTCTCGCGCTTGCGCAGCGCGCTGAAGATGGACGCAAGGATGTGCGCCATCTCGCCCAGGAACGCGCGCGCCACCGCCGGCGGCTGCGTCGACGCGAACTCGAGCACCACGCACAGGTGGTCGGGCACTTCGTGTGGGCCGAGCAGCAGTCCGCATTTCTCGTAGGTCTGGGCCAGGTCGATCATCGCCGGGCCGCGCTCGCGCGAGTCGCCGTGCACATGCTCGAAGAGGTGCAGCGAGGTGCTGCGGCCGCGGTCGAACAGCTCCACGAACTGCGTCTCGGCTTCGATCGGATCGACCGAGACCAGCGCGCGGGCCAGTGCCCGCAGCTCTTTGCGGCGCGCCGGCGACAGGGCCGCTTCGGCGTCCATCGCATCGGCCAGCTGGGGCATCAGGGCGCGCGCCTGTGCATCGGGATAGCCGAGCAGCAGGGCGAGCGCGCGAAGGGTGTGGCGTTGGGTTTTCATTGTTGCGCTCCCGGCGTCAGACCTTGGCGTGGATCGGAATCGTGCGGCGCTTGGCGGCGCCGAACAGGCTGGCTTCGGAGCTGCCGTCGGAGCAGCCGTTGCCGAACGAGAAGCCGCAGCCGCCCTTCATGTCGAAGGTGTTCTCGGCGTACTCGCGGTGCGTCGAGGGGATCACGAAGCGGTCTTCGTAGTTGGCGATGGCCATCACCTGGTACATCTCTTCCACCTGCGCGGCGCTCAGGCCGACCTGCGCCAGCACGGCGGGGTCGGCGAAGTTGTCGACGTGCTTGCCGCGCTGGTAGGTGCGCATGGCCAGCATGCGTTCGAGCGCACGGATCACCGGTTCGGTGGCGCCCGCGGTCAGCAGGTTGGCCAGGTACTGCACCGGGATGCGCATCTGCGTGACGTCGGGAATCGCGCCCTTGGCGCCCACGTGCCCGGCGTTGGCGGCCGCGGTGATCGGCGACAGCGGCGGCACGTACCAGACCATCGGCAGCGTGCGGTACTCGGGGTGCAGCGGCAGCGCCACCTTCCACTCCATCGCCATCTTGTAGACCGGGCTCTTCCTCGCGCCTTCGAGCCAGGCCTCGGGGATGCCATCGCGCCGGGCCTGCGCGATCACTTCCGGATCGTGCGGGTCGAGGAAGATGCCGAGCTGGGCCTCGTACAGGTCCTTCTCGTCGGGCACGCTGGCCGCTTCCTGGATGCGGTCCGCGTCGTACAGCACCACGCCCAGGTAGCGGATGCGCCCGACGCAGGTTTCGGAGCAGACGGTGGGCTGCCCGGCCTCGATGCGCGGGTAGCAGAAGATGCACTTCTCGGCCTTGCCGCTTTGCCAGTTGTAGTAGATCTTCTTGTAGGGGCAGCCCGAGACGCACATGCGCCAGCCGCGGCATTTGTCCTGGTCGATCAGCACGATGCCGTCTTCCTCGCGCTTGTAGATCGAGCCCGAGGGGCAGGAGGCCACGCACGCCGGATTCAGGCAGTGCTCGCACAGCCGCGGCAGGTACATCATGAAGGTGTTCTCGAACTGGCCGACCATCTCCTTCTGCACCGCGTCGAAGCTGTCGAGGTTGGCGTCCTTGCTGCGCTTGGAGAACTCGCCGCCGAGAATTTCTTCCCAGTTCGGGCCCCATTCGATCTTCTCCATGCGCTTGCCGGTGATCAGGCTGCGCGGGCGCGCCGTCGGCGGCGCCTTCATCGTGGGCGCCGACTGCAGGTGCTCATAGTCGAAGGTGAAGGGCTCGTAGTAGTCGTCGATCTGCGGCAGGTTGGGGTTGGAGAAGATGCGCATGAGCAGGCTCCACTTGCCGCCCTGGCGCGGCTCGATCGAGCCGTCGGGCTTGCGCACCCAGCCTCCCTGCCACTTGCCCTGGTTCTCCCATTCCTTGGGGTAGCCGATGCCGGGCTTGGTCTCGACGTTGTTGAACCAGGCGTACTCGACGCCGGGCCGGCTGGTCCAGACGTTCTTGCAGGTGACCGAGCAGGTGTGGCAGCCGATGCACTTGTCCAGGTTCAGGACCATGCCGATTTGCGCGCGTATTTTCATCGTGGGTACCTCGTTCAGGCCGCGGTCGCGGCGGGCACGGTGGCGACGTCCGCGGGCGTGTCGAGCCAGTCGACCTTGTTCATCTTGCGCACCACCACGAACTCGTCGCGGTTGGTGCCGATGGTTCCGTAGTAGTTGAAGCCGTAGCTCAGCTGCGCGTAGCCGCCGATCATGTGCGTGGGCTTCAGCACGATGCGGGTCACCGAGTTGTGGATGCCGCCGCGCGTGCCGGTGATCTCGGAGCCCGGCGTGTTGATGATCTTCTCCTGCGCGTGGTACATCATCACCATGCCCGGATTGACGCGCTGGCTCACCACCGCGCGCGCCGCAATGGCGCCGTTGATGTTGAACAGCTCGACCCAGTCGTTGTCGACGATGCCGGCGCTCCTGGCGTCGTCTTCCGACAGCCACACCACCGGCCCGCCGCGGTTGAGCGTGAGCATCAGCAGGTTGTCGGTGTAGGTGGAGTGAATGCCCCACTTCTGGTGCGGCGTGATGAAGTTGAGCTGGATCTCCTTGTTGCCGTTGCTGCGGATGTTGTGGATGTCCTTGGTGGTCTTCAGGTCGACCGGGGGGCGGTAGACCGCCAGGCTTTCGCCGAACGCCCGCATCCACGGATGGTCCAGGTAGAACTGCTGGCGGCCGGTCAGGGTGCGCCATGGGATCAGCTCGTGGACGTTGGTGTAGCCCGCGTTGTAGGAGACCTTCTCGCTCTCGATGCCGCTCCAGGTGGGCGAGGAGATGATCTTGCGCGGCTGCGCCTGGATGTCGCGGAAGCGGATCTTCTCGTCCTCGCGGTAGATCGCCAGGTGCGTGTGGTCGCGCCCGGTCTGCTTGCCGAGGGCCTTCCACGCCTTCACGGCCACGTGGCCGTTGGTTTCGGGCGCCAGCTGCAGTACGACCTCGCAGGCATCGATGTCGGTGTCGATGCTCGGCATGCCCTCGGTGGCGCCGGGGTCGGTGACGCGGCCGTTCAGGTTGCCGAGTTCGTCCACCTCGACTTCCGTGTTCCAGCCGATGCCCTTGCCGCCGTTGCCGATCTTCTTGAGCAGCGGGCCCAGGGCGGTGAAGCGCTTGTAGAGGTTGGGATAGTCGCGCTCCACGACCGCGATCTGCGGCGCGGTCTTGCCGGGAATGAGTTCGCACTCGCCGCGCTTCCAGTCGGCCACGCCGAAGGGCTGGGCCAGCTCGGCGGGCGAGTCGTGCATCAGCGGCGTGAGCACCACTTCCTTTTCCACGCCGAGATGGCCCGGGCACAGGGCGCTGAAGGTGCGCGCGAAGCCCTTGTAGATCTCCCAGTCGCTGCGCGCCTGCCAGGCCGGATCGACCGCGGTTGACAGCGGGTGGATGAAGGGGTGCATGTCGCTGGTGTTGAGGTCGTTCTTCTCGTACCAGGTGGCGGTCGGCAGCACGATGTCCGAGTAGAGGCAGGTGGTGCTCATGCGGAAGTCGAGCGTCACCAGCAGGTCGAGCTTGCCTTCGGGCGCCTTGTCGTGCCAGACCACTTCGGTCGGCTTGGCGTCGTCGGGCCCGAGGTCCTTGCCCTGCACGCCGTGCGTGGTGCCCAAGAGGTGCTTGAGGAAGTACTCGTGCCCCTTGCCCGAGGAGCCCAGGATGTTGGAGCGCCACACGAACATGTTGCGCGGCCAGTTCGACGGGTGGTCGGGGTCCTCGCAGCTCATGCGCAGCGTGCCGTCCTTCAGCGCCTTCGCCGTGTACGCGGCGCCGTCGATGCCGGCGGCCTGCGCGTCGCGCGCCACCTGCAGCGGATTGGTCTGCAGCTGCGGCGCCGACGGCAGCCAGCCCATGCGCTCGGCGCGCACGTTGTAGTCGATCATCGTGCCGGCGAACGCGGCCTTGTCGGCCAGCGGAGACAGCACTTCCTCCATGCCGAGCTTCTCGTAGCGCCACTGGTCGGTGTGGGCGTAGAAGAAGCTCGTCGAGTTCATCTGCCGCGGCGGGCGGATCCAGTCGAGCGCGAAGGCCAGCGGGGTCCAGCCGGTCTGCGGGCGCAGCTTTTCCTGGCCCACGTAATGGGCCCAGCCGCCGCCGCTCTGGCCGATGCAGCCGCACATCATCAGGATGTTGATGACGCCGCGGTAGTTCATGTCGCTGTGGTACCAGTGGTTCATGGCCGCGCCGATGATCACCATCGACTTGCCGTGCGTCTTCTCGGCGTTGGCCGCGAACTCGCGCGCCACGGTGATGACCTGGTCGCGCGGCACGCCGGTGATCTTTTCCTGCCATGCCGGCGTGTAGGGCGTGTCGTCGTCGTAGCTGGCAGCGGCCATCTCGCCCGGCAGGCCGCGCGCCACGCCGTAGTTGGCGGCCTGCAGGTCGAACACCGTGGCGACCAGCGCGGCCTGGCCTTCGGCGCCGAGCGCTATACGCTGGACCGGTACCGTGCGTACCAGCACATCGGTCTGCGTGTTGTTCGGAAAGTGCTCGCTCTCGATGCCGCCGAAGTAGGGAAACCCGATGCGAGCCGTCTGCACCGCGGCGCCTGGCTGGTCGAGCAGCGACAGCGTGAGCTTCACGTCGCCGCCGCGCTCCGCTTCCTTGGCCTCGAGGTTCCATTGCCCGGCATCGGCCCGGCCATCCGCGCCCCAGCGAAAGCCGATGGCGCCCTGCGGCACCACCACGCGGCCGTCCTCGGCCAGCGCGACGGTCTTCCATTCGGGGTTGTTCGGCTGTCCGAGCCGGTCGTCGAAGTCCGAGGCCCGCACGTAGCGGTCGGGCACCATGACCTCTTCGCCCGAGGGCAGGGTGTGCGCCTTGAGCATCACCAGCATCGGCAGGTCGGTGTAGCGGCGCGCGTAGTCGTCGAAGTACGCGGTGCGCTTGTCGAAGTAGAACTCCTTGAGGACCACATGGCCCATGGCCATGGCGACCGCGGCATCGGTGCCCTGCTTGGGATGCATCCACAGGTCCGACAGCTTGGCGACTTCGGAGTAGTCGGGCGTGATGGCGACCGTCTTGGCGCCCTTGTAGCGGACCTCGGTGAAAAAGTGCGCGTCCGGCGTGCGCGTCTGCGGCACGTTGGAACCCCAGGCAATGATGTAGCTGGAGTTGTACCAGTCGGCCGATTCCGGCACGTCGGTCTGCTCGCCCCACACCTGCGGGCTGGCCGGCGGCAGGTCGCAGTACCAGTCGTAGAAGCTCATGCACACGCCGCCGATCAGGCTCAGGTAGCGGCTGCCCGCGGCGTAGCTCACCATCGACATGGCGGGAATCGGCGAGAAGCCGATGATGCGGTCCGGTCCGTAGCGGCGGATGGTGTGGATGTTGCTGGCGGCGATGATCTCGTTGACCTCGTCCCAGCCCGAGCGGGCGAAGCCGCCGAGGCCGCGCACGCTCTGGTAGCTGCGGCGCGTGGCCTCGTCCTGCACGATGGAGGCCCAGGCCTCGACGGGCGCGAGTGTCTTGCGCGCTTCGCGCCACGCCTTGAGCAGCGTGCCGCGGATCATCGGGTACTTGACGCGGTTGGCGCTGTACAGGTACCAGCTGTAGCTGGCGCCGCGGGCGCAGCCGCGCGGCTCGTGGTTGGGCATGTCCCAGCGGGTGCGCGGATAGTCGGTCTGCTGGGTTTCCCACGTGACGATGCCGCCCTTGACGTAGATCTTCCACGAGCAGGAGCCCGTGCAGTTCACGCCGTGCGTGCTGCGCACGATCTTGTCGTGCGCCCAGCGCGTGCGGTAGGCGTCCTCCCAGGTGCGGTCTTCGCCGGTGACCTGGCCATGGCCCTCGGCGAAGGATTCGCGCGGCTGGGCGAAGTAGGTCAGGCGGTCGAGAAAGTGGCTCATCGTTTGTCTTTCGTATGGGTTCGATTGGCTGGCTCAGGGGTTCTTCACATAGGCGCCGCGGCGCAGGTAGAACCACCAGTTGAGAACGAGGCACAGCGCGTAGAACACGGCAAAGCCGTACATCGCGTACTGCGGCGTGCCGGCCTTGATCTGGGCGCCGATGACCACGGGCGCGATGAATGCGCCGTAGGCGGCGATGGCGGAGGTCCAGCCCAGCACCGGGCCGGCCCTGGCGCGGTCGAAGATCACGCCGATGGTGCGGAAGGTGGAGCCGTTGCCGATGCCGCTGGCCGCGAACAGCAGCACGAACAGCAGCATGAAGGGCAGGAAATACTGCTCCGGCTGGGGCGAGCTGTAGGCCAGCAGCATCACGTAGCCCACGGCGGCCGAGGCCACCACCATCACCGCGGAGATCACCTGCGTGACGATCGAGCCGCCCACCTTGTCCGAGATCCAGCCGCCCACCGGGCGGATCAGCGCGCCCACGAAGGGGCCGATCCACGCGTAGGTGAAGGCCGAAGGCGCGTTCGGGTTCTTCAGCGTGTGCTGCAGCACGCCGGCCGCGTCGGGCACGTGGCTGATGCCGAAGATCACCGCGATCGACAGCGGCAGCGCCATCGAGAAGCCGATGAAGGAACCGAAGGTCACGATGTACAGCGCCGTCATCGACCAGGTGTGCTTGTCGCGGAAGATCTCGAACTGCTTGGCGATGTTCTCCTTCATCGTGCCGAACGCCGCGAGCTTCATGGTGAACAGCGTGACCACGATGATCAGCGGCATGGCCACCCACATGTTGAGCAGGCCCAGGCCCGTGGGCGCCGGCAGGTACAGGTACAGGCCCGCGATCGCCGGGGCGAACGACAGCGTGTACAGCCAGGTGATCTTCAGGAAGGCCTGGATCACGCCGCCGGTATCGGGGGAGACGGTGCGCAGGTTGTTCATGCCGAACCAGCACAGGATCGACAGCGGCACCAGCGACAGCACCCAGGCGAAGCCCGCGTTCTGGATCCAGGTGGGCGTGCCGGCGGTGATCTTGCCCATGATCCAGCCGCTGTCCTTGAGCAGCGTCATCGGCTCGCCGCCGATGCTGCCCAGCAGGCCCACGGTCATCACCAGCGGGATGACGATCTGCATGGTGGTGACGCCGAAGTTGCCGATGCCCGCGTTCAGGCCCAGCGCGGTGCCTTGCAGGCGCTTGGGAAAGAAGGTGCTGATGTTGGACATCGAGCTGGCGAAGTTGCCGCCGCCCACGCCCGACCACAGCGCCATGAGCTGGAACACCCACAGCGGCCACTCCTTGTGCTGCAGCGCGATGCCGGTGCCGATGGCCGGCGCCAGCAGCATCGCCGTGGTCAGGAAGATGGTGTTGCGCCCGCCCGCCAGGCGGATCAGGAACGCCGCTGGAATGCGCATGGTGGCGCCGGCCAGGCCCGCGATGGCGGTGAGCGTGAACAGCTCGGCCTGGGTGAACGGAAAGCCCAGGTTGTTCATCTGCACGGTGATGATTCCCCACATGCCCCACACCGCGAAGGCGCACAGCAGGGCGGGTACCGACAGCCACAGGTTGCGCCATGCGACGTGCCGGCCGGTGCTTTCCCAGAACTGCTCGTCCTCGGGGCGCCAGTCGGCGATGTCGGCGCTGCCGCCGGTTGTTCCCGGGGGAACGGCGATGGTGCGGGTGCTCATGATTCGGGTTCCAGGTTGAGGTTCGAGGGCCGTGCGCGCTTGCCACCCATGACCTGGGTGGCGCGCACTTCGGTCCAGTACATCCAGATGAGGGAGACCCACACGACGCCGTACATCAGCATGAAGGCGCTCGACCGGATGCCGGTGAGGTCCATCAGCGCGCCGAACATCACGGGCAGCACGAAGCCGCCCAGGCCACCGGCAAGCCCCACGACGCCGCTGATGGCGCCGATGTTCTTGGGGTAGTCGTCGCTGATGTACTTGAAGACGCTGGCCTTGCCGAAAGCCATCGCAATGCCGAGCACGAACATCAGCGCGGTGAAGCTGTAGACGTTCAGGCCGATGTGGAAGGTGCGCGGGCCGTTCACCGTGAGGAGCGTGAGATCGGTCTGCGGATAGCTCAGCAGGAACAGGCAGATCCAGCACACCCACATCACCCACCAGGTGACGCTGTGCGCGCCGAACCTGTCGGACAGCCAGCCGCCGGCGGCGCGCAGCACGCCGCCCGGCAGCGAGAAGCAGGCGGCCAGCAGCGCGGCGACGCGGATGTCCAGGCCGTATTCGCCGACGTAGTACTGCACCATCCACAGCGAGATGGCGACATAGCCGCCGAACACGATGCTGTAGTACTGGCAGTAGCGCAGCACCCGCGGGTCCTTCAGCGTCCTGAGCTGGTCGGCAAAGCCGGCGCTCCTGCCCGCCAGGTGCGCGGGGTCGCTGGCGCTCAGCATCCAGAACAGCACCGTGGCGCCGAGCATGATCGCCGCGTAGACCTGCGGCACCACGGCCCAGCCGAAGGCCACCACGATGGCCGGCGCCACGAACTTGTTGACGGCCGCGCCCGAGTTGCCGGCGCCGTAGATGCCCATCGCAAAGCCTTGCCGGCTGCGTGGAAACCAGCGCGCCACATACGGCGTGCCGACCGAGAACGAGCCTCCCGCGAGTCCGACGAACATGCCCAGCACGATGAAGTGCCAGTACTGCGTGGCGTAGGACATCAGCCAGATGGCGGGCACGGTGGCGGCCATGAGCAGCGTCATGACGATGCGGCCGCCGAAGCGGTCGGTCCAGATGCCCAGCGGCACGCGCACCAGCGAGCCCGTGAGAACCGGCATGGCCGTGAGCAGGCCGAACTCGGTCGCGTTGAGGTTGAGCGCCTTGCGGATCGGGATGCCGATCACGCCGAACATCATCCAGACCATGAAGCAGACGGTGAATGCCAGCGTGCTCACTGCCAGCACGCGCCAGGCTTTCGCGGGTACGGCTCGAGTGGCAGATGGCGATGAGAGTTCTTGTTTCGGTGCGGTTGCGCTCTGCGGCACGATGGGGCTCCTGTAGGGCTACCGAAGCTTAGAAGCGGGATTGTTCGAGGGCTTGATCCACATCAAGCGGAAGCGCATGCACAAGGACACACTGGACCATGGCTCAAGACCCGCCAGCCCGGCCCCTGCGGCCACACCCCGTGCTGGACGACGCGCAAGGCTTCGCGACGGCCGTGCTGCTGGTCGGCCTGGGGCTGGCCATGCTCCGCAGCGCCGGCCTGTTGACGGGCGGTCTCCCCGGCCTGGCCTTCGTGCTGAACTATGCGTCGGGCTGGTCTCTGGGGTGGACCCTGCTCGTCGTGAACCTGCCCTTCATCGCATTCGGCGGGCATGCTTTCGGCCTGCGGTTTGCATGGAAGACGATCCTCGTCGTTGCCGGTCTGTCGCTGAGCGTCGAGGTGATAGGACGGGTGCTCAGCGTGCACTCGGCACACCCGCTGTTCGCGGCGATCGCCGGCGGCCTGCTGATCGGCGTCGGTCTGCTCATCCTGTTTCGCCATGGTGCCAGCCTCGGCGGATTCGGCGTGCTGGCGCTGTTCCTGCAGCGGCGCTACGGCTGGAGCACGGGCACCGTGCAGATGGCGTGCGATGCCGTGATCGTGGCATCGGCGCTCGCGCTCGTGGAGCCGAGCCGTGTCGGCTACTCGATCGTTTCGGCGGTGATGGTGAACCTGGTTCTGATGTGGAACCACCGGCCAGGTGCGCCATCGTTGTTGAGCGAGATCAAGGACCCCGCCGCCGGCCCCCGCTAGCCTGGCGGCCGGGCGCTATCTACAGAGGAGATTGCATGGCTGTGCTGGACCGATCCGATGCAATGCCGCTGGGCCTGCCGTTGATGGAGCGGGCCCGCGAGCAATTCGCCAGGCGCCTGGCGCGGGTAGACGAGGCCGGCAACGCTGCGTTGCCGGCGGCCTGGCGCGACCTGCTCGGCTATGCCGCCGAGCTCTTCGCATGCGAGGACATCTGGATGCGCGCGTCCGGTTTCTCTGCGCGCAAGGATCACGAGGGCCAGCACCGCGTGGTGCTGGAGGTGATGCGCGCAGGCGCGGTGCATGCCGCCGAGGGGCGGCTTGCGCAGCTGCGGGAGATGGCGCGCCAGTTGCGGGACTGGCATGAAGCGCATGGCCGGACGATGGACGCGTCGCTGGCGCGTCATCTGCGCAGGCCGCGCGCTTCGCGCGCCAGCGCTAGACCGCCGCGCCCGGCAATCGCAGCCCGCCCCGGCCCGTGAGCCGCGCGGTGATCGCCGCCTTCAGCGGCGGCAGATGCTGCGCGCCGCGAAGCAGCAGCTGCCGCACGAGGCGCTGCGGTGTGCCGGTGCTGGCATAGAGTCTCGCGACCGCATTCGTGCCGTGGTAGACCGGCGCCGAGTCCCGGCGGTGCGCGCGCTCGTAGCCCGCCAGCACCGCGGCGTCGCCGATGTCCCGCTGGGCCGCGCGGGCTTCGCAGAGCGCATGGACGAGCGAGGCAATGCTCTGCAGGCCGAGGTTGTAGCCGTGCGCCGTGACCGGGTGCATGCCAACGGCGGCATCGCCGACCAGCGCGCTGCGCTGGCCCACGAAGCGCCGGGCATAGGCGGCAACCAGGGGGTAGGGGAAGCGCTTTCCGATCAGCTGCATCCGGCCCAGGCGGCTGCGGAACTGGCGCTCGACGAGCATTGCGAATTCGCTTTCGGACAATTGCAGCAGCTGCTCGGCGGCCGCGGCGTCGGCGGTCACCACGACCGACGAGACATTCCCCACGGCGGGCAGCACCGCGAGCGTGCGCTCGTAGCCGAAGCACTCGTAGGCCACGTCGTGATGCGGCAGCTCGTGCTGCATCCGGCACACGATCATGACGCGGCCGAAATCGTGCATGTCGGCGGCAATGCCGAGCTGCTTGCGCGACCAGGAGAAGCGGCTGTCGGCGGCGACGAACAGGCGGCCCTGCAGCTGCTGCGGCGTGCCCGGGGAGGTCTCGACAGTCAGCTGCACCTGGCCGGGCCCGGCGGCGACGCGAAGCACCTGCGCACGATCGAGCAGCTGCAGCCCGGGGCGTTCCATGGCGGCTGCAAAGCTGGCGCGGCGCAGCGCATAGTTCGGCACGATCCAGCCCAGGACCTCGGTGCCGCGGCCGCGCGGCGAGAAACTCAGCGCGCAGTCCTGCCGGTCGCCGTCGATGACGCGTGCTTCGCGGATGCATCCGATCTCCTCGGGCAGGAGGCGCTGCCACAGGCCCAGGGCGCGCAAGGTGGCCACGCTGGCGTGGGTCAGCGCGATGTCCCGTCCGTCCTCGGCCGGGGCGGCCAGCGCTTCGCGCGGCTGCGCGTCCAGCACGGTGGCGGTGAAGCCGGCATCGGCCAGAGCAATGCCCAGGGCCAGCCCGGCGGGTCCTGCACCGACGATGAGTGCGTCACGATCTTGCATGAGTTTCCTGTGGAGGTGAGAAAGCGGTGAGGGCTCAGCGATGCGGCGGGTACACCGGCAGCGCGGCACCGGCGAAGGCCTCGAGCACCGAGCCGACGTTGCCACGGTCCTGCAGCGCGCCGACGATGGTGCGGAACAGCGGCTTGTAGGCTTCGTCGGCTTCGTGGCCCGCGAGGGGATCCCGATTCATGAGGAAGGCGGCGTCGAGTTCGGCCCATTCGCCGGCGTCGAGCACCGACTCGGCGAGCGGCAGGATCTGCGTTTCCTCGACGCGCATGTGGGCCAGGTAGAAGTCGGCGTAGTGCCGCATCAGCTGTTCGAACTTGTCGCGCCGCATCTCGCACTGGACGGTCCCGCTCATCGTGCGGAATCCCAGCAGCGCGTGTTCGAGTTCGCGGATAGCGCACTCGCCGTGCGCGTGGTCGCGGTCGAGCTGGTCGAGCACCGCGTCGGTTTGGGCGCTGCGTCCGCGCAGCTTCGGAAAGAGCAGCCGACTCTCCTTGGGATGGTGCAGCTTCTCCGGGAATTCGTCGACGTAGAACAGCATGGCTTGCAGCGCGTCGAAGTCGGGCAGGGTGCCATGGCGCCGGTGCTCGTGCAGGAGCAGCTTGATCGAGCGCAGCATGGCCGAGAGGGCGCGGTGCTCATGGCGGATGATGTTCAGGCTGTCGTAGGTCATGGTGCACTCCCGCAACTGGGTTCGCTCTCGTCAGGCTGTCAGCAGGGCGCCGCTGCCGTCGAGCACGTGCACCTCGACCGGAATGGCGGCGCGCACGCTTTGCGTGACGACGCAGAAGTCCTCGAACTGGGCCAGCGCCCGATCGAGCTGCCTGAGCGTGGATGCCGTCACGCCCAGGTGGATGGCGACCTGGATGCCCGCCACGCGCAGGCGGCCCTGGGGATTGCGCGCCAGCGTGGCGTCGGCCTGCGTTCGCATGGGGACCGCATCGTTCCTGAATTTCCGCAGCGAGAACTGCAGGCTCGACGACAGGCAGTTGGCCACCGCCGCCACCAGCAGCTGCTCCGAATCAGGGCCGGCGCCGGTTCCGAGCGGCGGCTTCACGTCGGTCAGGAGCGCGGCGCTGCCGGGCGGCCCGAAATCGACGGCGAACCGGTACGCTTCGCGCCAGGCGAGCGTGAGGGCGGTCGATTCGTCCATCATCGACGGCGCAGCGTGCACTGCACCGGGCCGGTGAATTCAATGGTTCTCGGTGTCTTCATGGCGATGCCAGTGTGGGGCCAGCGCCGCCGCGCGGGCTTGACGTGGCGCAAGGGTCGGGTCAAGGAACGCACCGGGCTCAGGGGCCGGCGATCGTGGCGAGCAGGATGGCCTGCAACGCGAAGCGATGGTTCTGCAGGCGCTCGGCGGCATGCTCGCCGAGACAGGCGGTCCGAGCCTGCTGGTCGGCCGTGCAGCCGTGTTCGCACAGCGTCATCAGATTCGCCACCGCCCATGCGGGATGATCGGTGCCTTCGAGATCGTCATAGACCGGTACGCCCGCATGCTCCTCGAGCTGCTGCATTTCGGCAGGCGTCAAGGAGGAGCAATCGATCGCGTCATACAGCCGACCCAGCATCTGCGATAGGTGCCGGAACTGCGTGCCGCCCGGGGCGATCGGGAGACCGAGCCGCACGTGCGCCACCCGCGCCCCCAGATCCAGCGCGGCGCGATGCAGCGCCGACATTTCCGCTTCGGGCGGATGCAGGCGCAGCAAGGCGATGTTCTTGCCGGCCAGCGGCCTGTCGCCAGTGCGGCCCGCGAGCGATGCCGCCTTCAGCCGACAGGCGAGTTCGTGGATGGCCGAAAAATCGCCGGCCAGGAACTCGCCGCCGGCGCGGAGGCCGGAACTGTCCGAGGGGCTCAGGGTCGATTGCATGACCCCCGCAGGCTATCGGCGGCGGCGCCGCGATCCTTGATGCCCGTCAACTCCTCGCCACGACTGGAGTGAATGACACACTGCATTCACGCGCGGGTTACGCCGGCGCCAATCTCTTCGGTTCCGGGCACCCGTCATGCTCCGATCCGGGTGTGCCCGGAGTTGACGAAGATCAGAACGCGAGAGCGCATCACGCCCGAGGATCGGCGCATGTCCCCCGATTCAACGCTCCCCGTCTTCCGGGCCCGCGGCCTTGGAAAGATCTATCACGCCGGCGATGTCGACGTCGTCGCGCTGCGTGATGTCGATCTCGACATCACGGCCGGCGAGTTCGTGGTCCTCCTCGGACCCTCCGGCAGCGGCAAATCGACGCTGCTCAATATCCTGGGGGGCCTCGAGGTGGCCAGCACCGGCAGCCTGAACTACTTCGGACAGGACCTGATCGCTGCCGGCGACAAGGCGCTCACGCGCTACCGGCGCGAGCATGTGGGCTTCGTATTCCAGTTCTACAACCTGATTCCCAGCCTCACGGCCTACGAGAACGTGGCACTGGTCACGGACATCGCGACCGATCCGATGCCGATTGACGACGCGCTGGACCGCGTCGGATTGTCGGCGCGGCGCGACCATTTTCCGTCCCAGCTTTCGGGCGGCGAGCAGCAGCGCGTGGCGATCGCCAGGGCCATCGTCAAGCGGCCCCGGGTGCTCCTGTGCGACGAACCCACGGGCGCGCTCGACTATGCGACCGGCAAGCTGGTGCTCGACGTGATCGCCCGGGTCAACCGCGAGCTCGGCACCACCACGCTGGTGATCACGCACAACGCCTCGATCGCGGGGATGGCCGATCGGGTGATCTCGCTAGGCGACGGCCGGGTTCTGAAGATCGAGCGCAATGCGCATCGGCTTGCGCCGGCGGAACTGTCCTGGTAGCGCGCCATGAGAGCACTCGACCGCAAGCTGCTGCGCGATTTGCGCACGATGTGGAGCCAGGTGCTCACGATCGCGCTGGTGGTGGCCAGCGGCGCGGGCGGCTTTCTCACGAGCCTGTCCGCCGTCGATTCCCTGGCCGCCGCGCGCGACGTCTTCTACGCGCAAGGGCGTTTTGCGGACGTCTTCATCACGGTCAAGCGCGCGCCGCTTGCGCTCGTCGAACAGCTGCGCAGCGTGGCGGGCGTGGCCGAGGTCCAGCCGACCATCGAACACGTCGTGCGCATCCAGCTGCCCGCGAGCAATGACCCGGTGCTCGGCCAGCTGATCGGCATCGATCGCACCGTGCCGCCGCGCCTGAACCAGGTGAGCATCGTGACCGGGCGTGGACTGTTCGAGGGGGCCGCCGTGCGGGGGGGCGGACTCGATGCCATCGATGCGCTGGTGTCGCTGGGCTTTGCCCAGGCGCGCGGCCTGAAGCCCGGCGACACCTTCGGCGCGCTGCTCAACGGCCGGCAACGGCAGCTTCGCATCGTCGGCACCGCAGTGTCGCCGGAGTTCGTGTTCGCGGGCCTGTGGGGCATGCCGGACCAGCGCGGATTCGGCATCATCTGGGTCGACCAGGAGGTGCTGGCCGGCGCCTACGACATGGAAGGCGCGTTCAACACGCTCGCGGTGCGGCTCGCGCCGGCGGGGGCGCGGCGCGTTTCCGACGCGGAGGTGGCCGACGCGCTGGCCCAGCCACTGGCGCGCTTCGGCGGCGCTTCGCCGCGTACGCGCGAAGAGCAGGTGTCCCACGCCATGCTCGACAACGAGATCAAGGAGCAGCGGGTGCTCGGCATCATGCTGCCGTCCATTTTTCTCGGCGTGGCGGCGTTCCTGCTGAACGTGGTGGTGGCGCGGCTTGTCGCCACGCAGCGCGAGCAGATCGCCGCGCTGAAGGCGCTGGGTTATTCGAACAGCACGATCGCCGCCCACTTCCTGAGCCTGGTGCTCGTGATCGTCGCGCTGGGGTTGGCCCTGGGCGTTGCGCTGGGGGATTGGCTGGGCGCGCGCCTGGTCGGCCTCTACGCCGAGGTCTTTCACTTTGCGGACTTCGAGCACCGCATGGATCCGCGGCTCGTGCTGCTGGCGGCCGGCGTGACATTGGCAACTGCGCTGCTGGGCACACTTTCGGCCATTGCCGCCACTGTCCGGCTGACACCGGCCGAGGCTATGCGGCCGCCTGCGCCGGGCCGCTACCGCCGTACGCTGGCCGAGCGCCTGGGTATCGCGCGGCTCAGTCCGGCCCTGCGCATGATTCTGCGCAACATGGAGCGCCGCCCGGTGCGCACGGGCCTGTCGATAGGCGGCGTCGCGGCGGCCGTGGCGATCGTGGTGATGGGCAACTTCTTCCGCGACGCCATCGACGTGATCGTCGACAGCACCTTCACCCTGTCGATGCGCAGCAATGTCTCCGTCTGGCTCGTGGAGCCGACGGACAACGCCGTGGCGCTGCAGCTGGGGCGCCTGCCCGGTGTGCTCGCGCACGAGTCGCTGCGCGACGTGCAGGTGACGCTGGTGAACGGCCATCTGCGCAAGCGCATGCAGATCCGGGGCGGCGCGATGCACAGCGAACTGCTGCGCATCATGGACGCGAGCGGCCGGCAATCGATGCCGCACGGCGAAGGCCTGCTGCTGACCGACCGGCTGGCCGAGAAGCTGGAGCTGCGCGTGGGCGACGTGGTGCGCGTGGAGGTCCACGAGGGCCGCCGGCGCGCCTTCGAGGCGCGGGTGGACGGCACCGTGCGCGAGATGATGGGGCTGAACGCCTACATGAACCGCGAGGCCCTGAACCGCGCGCTGGGCGAGGGCGACATCGCCACCGGCTTCCTGCTCGCGCTGGAGCAGGGCAGCGAGGCGCGGCTGCTGCAGGCCGTCCAGGGGCTGCCGCGCGCCGCCGGGGCGTTCAGCAAGGCGACGATGCTGCGCAACATGCAGGAAGTGACAGCGCGCAACATCCTGATCATGAGCACGGTGCTCACGCTGTTCGCCGCGGTGATCGCCGTGGGCGTGGTCTACAACAACGCGCGCATCGCACTGGCCGAGCGTGCCTGGGAGCTGGCGAGCCTGCGTGTGCTCGGCTTCACGCGCGCGGAAGTCTCGGGCCTGCTGCTGGGGGAAATGGCGATCGGCATCGCCATCGCGTTGCCGCTGGGCATGCTGGCAGGTGACGCCCTGGTCCACCTGATTGCCATGCTGCTGAAGTCCGACCAGTTTCTGTTTCCCGTGGTGATCCGTGCGCGGACCTACGCCCTGGCCGGGTTGGCCGTGGTGCTGGCCGCCGCGGCCAGCGCGCTGATCGTGCGCCGCCGCATCGATCGCATCGACATGGTCTCGGCCCTGAAAACGAGAGAGTGAACCCTGTGATCTCAAAGAAAACCTTGTGGATATCGATCTCGGTGGGTGTGGCGGTCTCCGCCGCGCTGCTCTGGGCCTTTGCGCCAAGGCCCTTGGCCGTGGAGGTGGCACGCGCCGCCATGGGGCCGTACGAACAGGCCGTCCTCGAGGACGGCAGGACGCGCCTGCGCGACCGCTATGCCCTGAGCGCGCCGCTGGCGGGCCGGCTGGCCCGCATCGCGCTGCGCGAGGGAGACGCGGTCGAAGCCGGCGCCGTGGTCGCCACCATCACGCCGGCGCTCTCGCCCATGCTCGACGAGCGGGCGCGGCGCGAGCAGTCCGCACGCGCCGAGGCCGCCGATGCGGCGGTGCGGCGCGCCGAAGCGGGCGTGCAGCGCTCGCGTGTCGCCGTGGAGCAGGCGCGCATCGAGCTTCGCCGTGGCGAGCAGCTTGCGCAGCAGAATTTCATCTCCCCGGCCAAGGTCGATGCCGACCGGCTGGCGCTGCAGGCCGCGCAGATGGACCTTGAAGCGGCCGTGCAGTCGCGCCAGGTGGCGGGGCACGAGCGCGACACCGCGCGCGCCGCCTTGATCGCGATCCGCACACCCGGTTCCAGCGAGGGAAGCTTTGCCCTGCGCTCCCCGGTCAGCGGCCGCGTTCTGCGCGTGGCGCAGACCAGCGAGACGACGGTGATGCTCGGCGCACCCCTGATTGACATCGGCGACACCGGGCGGCTGGAGATCGTGGCCGAGCTGCTGACCACCGATGCGCTGCAAACGCGACCCGGGGCGCCGGTGCGGGTCGAGCGCTGGGGCGGCGAGAGTGTGCTGGAGGGCCGCGTGCGCGGCGTCGAGCCGGCCGCGTTCACCAAGGTGTCGGCGCTGGGCATCGAGGAGCAGCGCGTGAATGTCCTGATCGACCTGGCCGGGCCGCCCGAGTTGTGGCGGGCGCTGGGCGACGGCTACCGGGTGGGCGTGCGCATCGTGACGCTGTCGCGCTCGTCGGTCCTGCGGGTGCCGGTGAGCGCGGTCTTTCCGCAGCCCCGCGGCGGCATGGCCGTGTTCGTGGTGAAGGGCGGAAGAGCGCAGCTTGCGCCGATCGAGTTCGGTGGGCGCAACGGCAGCGAGGCGTGGGTGCGCGGCGGTATTGGCGAGGGTGCCGAGGTGATTGTCTACCCGCCCGCGACGCTGCGCGACGGCATGCGCGTCAAGGTGCGCGCGGTGCGTTGAGGCTTCACCTGCAACGGGCCGGACGCCGGCGACACGGCCGGCGTCCGGCGGCGCGCTCTACTGGATCTCGAGGGTGCTGCGGCCGGTGCCTTCCCGCTTGGGCAGCGTCAGGCGCAGCACGCCGTCCTCCAGCTTGGCCACCGCGGTCTTCTCGTCGACCTCGCTGGACAGAGAGAAGCCACGCGACACGCTGCCCCGATAGGTCTCGGTGACTAGGGCGCGGCCATGCTTCTTCTCCTGGTCCTTCTTGATCTCGGCGGAGATCGACACATAGTTGCCGTCGATCGAAACGCGGACGTCCTCCTTCTTCGCGCCGGGGATCTCGGCCGTGACAAGGTATTCCTTGTCGCTCTCGTTCACGTCGACACGGATGTCGGCGGGCAGTTCGACGTCGTCGATCAGCTGCAGCGGCCGCGCCCAGCGGCGCAGCATGTCGGGAAACAGGTTTTCGAGCCGGTCAAGGCGAGTCAGTGCGTTCATCGGTTTGCTCCACAAGGTTGGTTGGATTTCGCACCGGACCCGCCCGCGAGCGGGCAGCAGCGCGAGCATTCACTCTAGGCAGTCGAACGCCGCCGTTCTTGCGCTGCATCAATTGCGCGCGCAGCGGGCCCGATGCCACGGTGCACCGCGAGCGGCGTCGGGAAAATTGATGCACGTCAACACACGAGCGCACCATGCGCGCAAGCTCGCTGCTCCAAGGAACCGCCATGCGCCTCGCCCACCCCGGAAACTCCCCCCATGCTGCCCGTCTTTGATCCGTGGCAGGCGTGCGCTGCCGCAGCGGACGTGTCCCTGGCCGCAGGTGCTTCCGACGAAGCGCTTCGGAACCGCCGCGCCAGCCGGCTGGCATCTCTCTTCTCGGCCGCCGCCGCGGGATCGGCCCAGTACCGGCGCGTGTTCGCCGGCCGCGATCCGGCGAGCACCAGGCTGGAAGCGCTGCCTGTTGCGCAGAAGAGGGAGTTGATGCGGAACTTCGACTCCTGGGTGGCCGATCCGGCGCTCGACTTGGGCAGCTTGCGCGGCTTCGTTGCAGATCGCACAAAGATCGCCGAGCCCTACCTCGGCCGATACACGATCTGGGAGAGTTCGGGCAGCACCGGCGAGCCGGGCATCTTCGTTCAGGATGCGGCGGCCATGGCGGTGTACGACGCCCTCGAGGCCTTGCGCCGACCGGTACTTCGGCCGCTGCAGCGGTGGCTGGATCCGTGGGGACTGGCCGAGCGCATCGCGTTCGTGGGCGCGACCGGCGGCCATTTCGCAAGCACGGTGTCCGTTGAGCGTCTGCGGCGGCTGCAGCCCGGTTTGGCGGACCGTCTGCGCAGCTTCTCCTTCCTGCAGCCGATCGACGCGCTGGTCGCGCAACTGAACGCGTTCCGCCCGACGGTGCTCGCCACCTATCCGAGCGCGGCCGTGCTGCTGGGGCAGGAGCGCCGCGCCGGTCGGTTGACGGTCTCGCTGCAAGAGATCTGGACCGGCGGCGAAGGCTTTTCCTGCGCGAGGCGCGCCTTCGTCCGAGAGGCGTTCGAGTGTCCGGTCGCCAACAGCTACGGCGCCTCGGAGTTCCTGTCGCTGGCCTTCGAATGCAGCCTCGGCGTGCTGCATCTGAACAGCGACTGGGCGATTCTCGAGCCGGTCGATGCGCACGGCGTGGCCGTGCCACCGGGCCGCGCCGGCACGACGACGCTGTTGACCAACCTGGCCAACCACGTGCAGCCACTGATCCGCTACGACCTGGGCGACCGCGTCACGCTGCTGGCGTCGCGCTGTGCATGCGGTTCGCGGCTTCCGGCGATCGAGGTCGAGGGGCGCGACGACGACACGCTCGTCTTTCGAGGCGTCCGCGGTGCGCCGCCGGTGAAGATCGTTCCACTGGCGGTGAGCACCGTGCTCGAAGAGGAGGCCGGCCTGTTCGATTTCCAGCTGGTGCAGCAGGGCCCCGGCGAGTTGCTGCTGCAAACCGGCCGAAGCGGTGCCGATACGCAAGCGGCGCTGAACCGGGCGGGTCGGATACTCCGGGATTTCCTGGCGGCGCAGGGCGCAGGCGATGTGCGCATTCAGTGCCGTTCCGGCGAGAGCAGCTGCTGCGGGCGCAGCGGCAAGACCAAGCGCGTGGTCTCCTCGCTGCGATGACCGGCCGGCCGCGAGGGCGAATGCGACGGCCCGCGGCCGAAGTCCCGCGGAAAAAAAGAAGCCCGCCATCCTCGCGGATGGCGGGCTTGGTGAAGGTCCCCGCCAGGGCCCTTCGGCCCGGGCAGTCTGAGGTTGCCTTCATCCCCACGGTGTCGGAGCGACACCATGAACTCCCCCGAAGGGGAACCCTCACTGCCACCGTTGGATTTCCGGCATTCGCCTTTGATCCGTCGGTGCGTTCAATGTAGTGCCAGACGTCGGCGCGCGGCTTGATCCAGCGCAAGTCCGGCTCACATGGATCCTTCAACAAACCGCAGGTCTCGATGAGGAATCCCTTGACTGCGCGATACAACGCGAAGCTGCGGGACCTGTTCGCCCTCGCCGACGCGGAGGGGCTCAGTGAGCCATCCAGACAGGCAGGGTGGCCGATTCGAGCACGGTGCGCGTAACACCGCCGAGCACCAGTTCCCTGGCCCGGCTGTGGCCATAGCAGCCCATGACGACCAGATCGGCGCCGACGCCGCCGGCGAGCGACAGCAGGGCCTTGCCCGGATACCGGCCGTCGAGGCTGCGATGTTCCTGGACGCGCTTGATGCCGTGCGCCAGGAGGTAGTTCCGAACGGCTGCCGCTCCGCGAGCCTGGTCGCCCGCGCTTTCTTCGGCGGCACAGACGAGGTGCACGTGTTCCGCCTTTCGCAGGACAGACGCGGCGGTGGCCAGTGCATTCGCTGCCTCGCGGGTGAAGCGCCACGCGACCAGCACCGTCTCGAACTCTACCGATGACTCGCCGGCGAAGGGCACGATCAGCGCCGGCTTGCCACTGCCGAGCAGCGCCGCCTCGACGAAGTCGCCGGGCACATCGAAGCCGGTGGCATCGAACGGATCGCGCTGCCCGAGCACCATGAGGTCCGCGGTCAGGGCGCGGCGCACAAAGGTATCGGCGACCGGCTCGCCGCGAAGCTCCTGCCAGTCGCTGCGGACCGCGCTGCCTTGCAAGGCGCGTTCGAACATCGCGAGGGCGCGTGCCCGATGATCCGGGTCGACACGGCCTCGCACAGGCATCGCCGGCAGTCCGCCGGGCAAGGCCAGCACCGGCAGCACCGGAGGGGTGACCGCGAAGAGCGCCGTCACCGCGGACTCGTGGGCCTGTGCGAGCCGGTGAGCGATCCGCAACCGTGTCTCTGCGCGGGCGGTGCCGTCCAGATGGACAAGTATCGAATCGAGCGTCATTACTTTCCGCCCGAGGGCACGGCAATGCGCCGCTCGAGCTCGGCAATCCCCACGTGGGAAAGGTCGCGGTCGAGCAGGGCCTCGATCCGCTCGCTCACCGCATTGCTCAGTTGGGCGCTGAGTTCGCCGATGAAGGGGTTGGATGAAAAGATCATGAGCGAGCCGAACTTGCCTGCGGCCAGCGCCTCGTCCAGACGCCGCGCGAGTTCCTTGGCGAAGCGCCGGTGCTCTTTCCGGTGCGCATCGCTGCGCGGCTCGAACTGGTTGACGCCATGGCTGTTGTCGGCGGCCTGGCGACCTGCACGGCCGGCCGCCAACACACCGGCGCGGAGGCGGCTTTCCGAGTGGGTGAGGGTCTCGACTGGCACCAGCGGCTCGAGCGCAGATTTGCGGCTGAAGACGCGCGCCAGCGCGGCATTGGTCACAACGATCCATTGGGGTTTCATGGCAGTCTCGTAGAAAGCGATGATCAAGCGTAGATCGGCGAGCCGCACCAGGGATTGCGCTCGATCAAATCCGGCTCAGGCCAGCCTCCTGTTTCAAATCAACCCGCGAGGTAGACCTGGCGCCCGTAAGCGGTGCCGGCAGCGATTGCGAAGCTGGCAATCAGGTTCGACGCCAGGCGAAGCCCGTAGGCTACTCCACCGGCACCAACGGCAACTGCGCAGCGCGTGACCGTGTTCGCCGCGATGGCGATCAGAGCGCCTTGAACGAAATGCGCCGTCGTCAGCGTTCCCGACGAATGCAGCGACGCCAGTGTGACCACGGGTGCGTGAGCGTCCAGCAGCGCGGCGAGTGCGACGCCGACGCGCAGACCGGTATCGCCGAAGTGCTGCTGCGCCGTACCGACCAGCAGCGCGGCAAGCGCCAGTGCCAGGCCGATGAAAACCGCTTCGCGCGGACGAAGGGCGCTTCGGCCGGGCATCGGTGTCTCGGCCGGCATGGCCGTGTTGCGGAAAAGAACGGGCAGAAGCCCAAGGATTGCCGCAGCTGCCGCGCCCGCAGCGGCTGCGGGCAGCAGCGCGAGTGCGGCCTTGGGAGACAGCGCGGCGCTCATCATCAGCGCCTGCAGCCAGGTGGCGACAGCGGACAGGGAGGCGCCGCTCGCGAGCAGCGGCGTCTCGCCGGGCTGCCGGCGCGCCCGGCTGCCGAACGACGCGACCGTGGCCGTGCTCGAGACGAAACCCGACAGGAAGCCGGAACCCAGAATTCCGGCTCGCACGCCAAGCCACCGTATCGCGGTCTGGCCCGCGGCCTGGATCGCCATGATCAGCAGCACCAGCGCGGCGAGCGGCCGGGGATCGATGCCGCCGAGCACCTCGATGGGAACGGAGGGAATCAGCGGAAGCACCACAAGCGCGAGTGCGGCCAGCAGAACCCCGTCGTGCAGCTCCTGCTCGCTCAGAAGCTGCGTTGCGAACCGATGCAGGCGGCTTCGCGAAGCCAGCAGCAAGGCCAGCCCGGTCCCGCATGCTGCCGCAAGCGCAGGCGAAGAGATCGACAGCACGCCGATCGAATAGGTTGCGAACAGCGCCAGTTCGGTGGTTATGCCCGGATCGTTCGAGCGGCTCTTCCAGTGCGACAGCGCCGCGAGCAATGCAACCAGCCCCGCCCCGATGAGTACGAGGCCAGGTGCCTGAACAAGCTGTGCCACGGCGCCGGCCACTGCAGCGATGGCGAAGGTGCGCAACCCCGCCTCTGCGCGATGATCACCCACTCCCTTGCGGCGCTCGCGCTCGATGCCGACGAGCAAGCCGATGCCCAGCGCCACGGCAAGACCGAGGATGGCGTCCGGCGGCGCGGTATTGGTCATTCGTCCAGTGTCGTTCGACGCGCAGCGCCGTCAAGGCCCTGAGCGTCGCAGCCGACGGATGGCAGGTGCCCCGCTTGATCTTCGTCAATGTTTCCGTTCGCCGGGACTCGCATGCTCCTCCATTTGGAGATCCACCATGCCCAGCACTTCTTTTCAAACCCCGTTCCTCCACGACGGCTATCTCGGTTCCGTGGCGGACTGGCAGAAGGCCGTTGCCGAAAGTATGCTGCATGCGCAGCGCGGGCAGTGGGAGATGCTCGCAGCCTGGCAGCGTGCCGTGGGCGCCATGCAGAAGGAGCTTTGCGACCAGTGGGCCTGCCGCTTCGGCGGCGGCGTGCCGCTCGACGGCTAGACCTGCAGGCGTGGCGTACCACACACCGGGAAACCGTCTCATGAACTTCAAGACCATCCTCGTCCATCTCGATCATTCGAGCCGCAGTCCTGCGCGTGCAGCGCTCGCGGCCGCATGGGCCAGAGCGCATCAGGGCCATCTTGTCGGGCTTCTGCCCACGGGGTTGTACGACGGCGTGATTCCGGCCGATGCCATCGCCACGGGCATGACCGACTTCATCGCGGAGTCGGCTGACTACCTGCGCCGGCGCGCCGAAACCATCAGCCGGGAGTTCAGGAAGAGCATCGCGGCGACGGGCACCGTTTCGTACGAGGTTCGTCTGGTCGACGGGGTGACGGTCGATGCCGTGGTGCAACACGGCCGCGCAAGCGATCTCGTCGTGCTGGGGCAGGACGACGCCCTGAACGCGAGGGACATTGCGGTGCACGGCCTCGTGGGGCGTGTGCTGATGGAAGTGGGTCAGCCCGTGTTGATCGTGCCCTCTGCCGGGCATTTCGAAGGCGTCGCAAAGAATGCCGTGGTCGCCTGGAACAGCTCGCGGGAGTCGGCCGTAGCTCTTCATGCCGCCTTGCCGGCACTGCGGTGCGCATCTTCCGTAACGATCGCTTCCTTCCGGCATCCGAAGGAGAAAGACGACGACCGTCAGCCATCCGCCGCCGACATGCTCCGGTTTCTTTCGCGGCACGGCGTCCAGGCGGCATTCGAGCGGAATGTCACGGACATCGATGTTGCCGATGCACTGCTGTCGCGTGTCTCGGACCTTGGCGCCGACCTGCTCGTGATGGGCGGCTACGGCCATTCGCGGCTGCGTGAGCTGATCCTCGGCGGTGCGACGCGGCGAATTCTCACGCAGATGACCGTGCCGGTCTTGATGGCACACTGATCGCGCTCCGCTTGGGCTGCCGGCGCGTTGCCGAAAGACGGCGGGCACGCCATGAGAAGCCAATATGGAACCCATCGACACGACGCTCGTCACGGCGCTGCGCGAACAGCTGCGGCAGATAGCGGGCAGCGAGATCGAGTTGGTCGAAACACACATCTCCTGGGTGCTGCTGACGCCGGTGCTGGCGTACAAGCTCAAAAAACCAGTGCATCTTCCCTTCGTCGACTTTTCCGATGTCGCGGCGCGCGAGCACTTCTGCAACGAGGAGCTGAGGCTCAACCGGCGCTTTGCCCCGTCGCTGTACCTGAGCGTGGTGCCGGTGTACGGCACGGCCCAAGCGCCGCGGATCGGGAGTGACGAAGGCGACGAGGGAAGCGCACCGATCGATCACCTGGTCTGCATGCGCCGCTTTCCCGAGTCGGCGGTGCTTCGCAGCCTGCTGGCAGCAGGTGGCCTCGATCCGGCGCTGCTCGACCGCTTCGCGCGGCGCCTGGCGGCATCGCACGCCAGCGCCGACCGCGCGAGGCCCGGCCTTTTCGGCGAGCCGGGCCAGATCGTTCTGGCGGCAACCCGGGTCGTCGACCAGCTGCGCGCGCTTGGGGAGCACCATCAGCTCGAGCCGGTGCAACGATGGATCGCCGAAAAGGCGCGAGACCTGAACGCGGCCTGGATCGCACGCCAGCACGGCGGCGCAATCCGGGAGTGCCACGGCGACTTGCATGCCGGGAACATCGTTTGCATCGACGCCGAGCTGGCTGCCTTCGATTGCATCGAATTCGACCCGGCGCTGCGCTGGATCGACGTGATGAGCGATGTCGCTTTTCTCACGATGGACCTGAAGGCGCGAGGCCGGCGCGGCCTGGCATTTCGCTTTCTGGATGCATGGCTGCAGCACAACGGCGACTACGAAGGCCTGCCGGTGTTGGCGTTCTATGAGGTCTACCGCGCGCTGGTGCGGGCCCTTGCCTGCGGCCTCGGCCCAACGAGCGAAGCGGCGGGTGGCACCGGCGGCCGCACGGACTACTCCGCCTGCGCGCGCCAACTGATGCAAGGACCCGGCGGAGGCGCTCGCCTGATGATTGCCCACGGCTTCTCCGGTTCGGGCAAGTCGCATATCGCCTCCCAGCTGCTGCAGCTTGCGGGAGCGATTCGCATCCGCTCCGACGTGGAGCGCAAGCGCCTTTTCGGCCTCGGGCCGCTGGCGCGGTCAGCGGAGCAGGGCTTCGAGATCTACACACCGGAAGCGACGCGCGAGACCTTCGATCGGCTGCGGCACTGCGCGCGCTCCGCCTTGCTCGCGGGCTACCCTGTCATCGTGGATGCGGCGTTCCTTCGCACCGCAGAGCGCCGGAGCTTCGAACTGCTCGCGGCCGACCTGGGCGTGCCGTATTCGATACTCGATTGCCGCGCGAGCGATGAAGTGCTGCGGCACCGCGTCCTTCAACGCAGTGCCTCTGAAGCCGACGCCTCCGAGGCGAATCCCGAGGTGCTCGATCGGCAACTGGCGAATCACGAGCCGCTGGACGCCCGCGAGCGCGCGCTGGCCATCGAGGTGCGCACCGACAGTACCGTCGACATGGCTTCGATCGATGCGCGGTGGCGCGGCGCGGAGGGCGGCCCTGGGTAGTACCAGCCCCGGGGGACTCAGCGCCCGAGGACGTAGGCACCCGGTGCGTCGCTGATCGGCGGGTAGCCGCGCTTTGGCGAGCCCAGGCCCGGCGGCCGGCGCTTCGGTCCCGAATGCCCGGCGAGCCATTGCGCGAAACAGGGCCACCAGGAACCCGATATCTCCTGCGCATGATCGAGAAATTCATCCGGTGCCCCGTAGGGGGCGTCTTTCGGGCGCTTCAGCAATCGGTGGCTGCGGTGCGGGTGCCCCGGTTCGCTCAGGATGCCGGCATTGTGGCCGCCTTCCGTCAGCACGAAGGTGATCTCCGTGTCGCACAGCAGACTGATCTTGTACACCGAGCGCCATGGGGCGACGTGGTCGGTACGGGTGCCGAGCGCGAACACCGGCACATCGATATCGCCGAGCGAGACAGGCCGGCCTTCCACGTGGTAGCGGCCCGCCGCCAGGGCGTTGTCGAGGAACAGGCCCCGGAGATAGTCGGCGTGCATGCGGTACGGCATGCGCGTGCCGTCCGCGTTCCAAGCCATCAGGTCGGTCACCGGCACGCGTTCGCCCAGCAGATAGCTGCGCACCATCGGCGCCCAGACCAGGTCGCCGGGGCGCAGCACCTGGAAAGCGGCCGCCATCTGCTGCGCACTCAGATAGCCTTGGCGCGACATGATGTCTTCCAGAAACGCCAGCTGGCTTTCGTCGATGAAAAGGCCCAGTTCTCCGGGCTCAGTGAAGTCCGCTTGCGCGGCCAGCAGGGTGAGCGTGGCGAGCCGGTCGTCGCTGTCCCGCGCCATGGCCGCCGCGGCGATGGCCATGAGGGTCCCGCCGAGACAATAGCCCACGGCGTGGATCCGGCGTTGAGGCAGCACGGCTTCGACTGCGTCGAGGCTCGCCATGACGCCCAGGCGCAAGTACTCGGCCATGCCGAGCGCTGCATCCGCCGCCTCCGGGTTCTTCCAGGACACGGCGAAGACCGTGTGCCCCTTCGCCACGAGATAGCGGATCAGCGAGTTGTGCGGCGAGAGGTCGAGCACGTAGTACTTCATGATCCAGGCGCTGACGATCAGGACCGGCTCGGCATGCACTGTCGGCGTGGCCGGGGCGTACTGGATAAGTTCGATCAGTTCATTGCGCAGGATGACCTTTCCCGGCGTGACCGCGACTTCATGCCCGGGCCTGAATGCGCCGGCCTCGGCCGGCGGAAGACCGGAGACCGCGCGGCCGGCATCCTCGATCCAGTGGAGAGCCCCGGTCACCAGGCTGCTGCCGCCGGTGGCCGCGATCTTCCGCAGGACCTGCGGATTGGTCAGCGCCGAATTGGCGGGTGACAGCAGTTCCAGCCATTGCCGCGCCATGAAGGCCACCAGTTGCTCATGGTGGCGGTCGACGCCAGGCACTCCATGAAGGACCGTGTGCATGCGATGGATGGTTGCCTCATGGGCTTGCCGGTACAGGCTGAAGGGCCACGAGTCCCATTCTTCTTCCGACAGGCGCGGGTCATGCGTCGGCTCGGGCGCCTGGACAACGACCGCGCCCATGGCGACCCTTGTTGCGCGCGCGGGTTGCGTCGCGAGATGGATGGCCCAGTCCGACCAGGCAAGCATCTGCGCGGCGGGCGACATGCCTCCGACCCAGCGCGCCCAGAGGGCATGCAGAGTCCTGTCCAGCTCATCGGGCGCTTCATTCATGAGGGACTCCTCGGCGATTTCCCTGGCCGGCCCGAGCCGTTGACGAGGCGGGCAAAGGCGGCGGCTCCGGCTTCACGGAATCACCGGCCCGAGTGTCCGCGGAAGCTCTTTTCCGAGCGACAACCGCAGGATGCCATCGCCGCATTCACCGATCGAGGCCGCTGCGTCGATCGGATGCGGGAACGTCAGCGCGACGGGTGCGACGTCGCGCAGAAGGATGTAGGCATTGTTTCCGGCCAGTTCGACTTCGAAGGACTCGGCCGGCAAGTCTTCGAACTCGATCGTCACTTCCCAGCTGAGTGGCGCTTCGGCGATATGAAGCCGCATGCTGTGCGCTGCGCTGGCGGGCTCGGCCACCGCCGTCTCACAAGGATCTTCATCGCAGGCGCAGATATCGGTGCCGCCGATGGAAGATGGATCGACGACGGTGAAGTTGTACATGACGGGCCTCTATAGGATGGCGTTCGCTGTCGGGTGCATCGTGACGACACTTGTTCGGGCGCCCGTCGAGTGGCTTCCGGCCGCCTCGCCCGGACTAGGCAACTACCCGAACAGTGCACGCCGGGTGCCGCCGATCTGCTCGAATGTAGTGATCGCATGCAGCTGACGCCTTGCGCTGAATCAAGCCGGAACCATGCCGATCGAGCCAGATGCCGGGTTGGCTTTCAATGGGCGCCCGGACAGACGTGCGCAGACTTCGCTTTCTCGTTCACCGGCGCCGGGCATTGCCCGGCAAGTCCTGGTTTGCGCATTCTCAAGGCCTGATTGCCCGCAACATGGACGATGCGAGGATGAACGACCCGCAAGATGCCACCACCCTGGTCCGCGATGCGCACCTGCATCCCGTCGCCGCTCTCGCCGCCCACCTGGAAGTCGACCCTCGCGAGGGCCTGACGGCCGAGCAGGCATTGAAGCGGCGGGCGCTTCACGGCCAGAACAGCCTGCCGGAGTCGCCGCCCCGGAGCCTGATCCAGCGGGTGCTCGACCAGTTCCGGGATTTCATGGTGCTGGTATTGATCGCGGCCGCGCTGCTGTCGGGATTCATCGGCGATGTGGTGGACACGGTGGCCATCGCGGTCATTGTCGTGCTCAACGCCGTCATCGGCCTGGCCCAGGAATGGCGGGCGGAGCGCGCGCTCGACGCGCTCAAGCGCCTGGCCAGTCCGCACGCGACAGTGCGGCGCGAGGGGAGCACCCAGGTCTTGGAGACCAGCCAGCTGGTACCAGGCGACGTGGTGCTGCTCGAGGCAGGCAATCTCGTGCCGGCCGATCTTCGCCTGCACGATGCGGCGCAATTGCGGGTGGACGAATCGACGCTGACCGGGGAATCGGTCACGGTGGCGAAGCACACCGCGCATCTGTCCGGCGATGCGCAGGCGCTGGGCGATCGGCTCAACATGGCGTTCAAGGGCACGCTGGTCACGCACGGCCGGGCTGAAGGGCTGGTGACAGCCATCGGCTCTCAGACCGAACTGGGCCGCGTGGCCGGACTGCTGCATGGCGCCGACGAGCGGAGCACGCCGCTGCAGTTGCGCCTGGCCTCGTTCGGCAAGCGGCTGTCCTTGGTGGTGTTGTGCATCTGTGCGCTGATCTTCAGCATCGGCGTGATGCGGGGCGAGCCGGTGCTGCTGATGGCGTTGACCGCCATCAGCCTGGCGGTCGCGGCCATTCCAGAGGCACTGCCAGCCGTGGTGACCGTGCTGCTCGCGCTGGGCGCGCGCCGCATGGTGAAGGTGAATGCGCTCGTTCGCCGTTTGCCTTCTGTGGAAACGCTCGGCTCTGTCAGCGTGATCTGCTCCGACAAGACCGGCACCCTGACGCAGAACCGCATGCGGGTCCAGGTCGTGGATCTCCTCGCCGGCGGTTCCCGGGACTCCATCTGGCGTGCGGTGCTGCTGTGTACCGATGCCAGCATCGGCGCCCAAGGCGAGTGGATGGGAGACCCCACCGAGACCGCGCTGGTCGAAGCCGCGCAAGCCGACGGTTTCGACCCGGCTGCTGTGCGCGGGGCCAATGCCCGCTTGCATGAATGGCCCTTCGACTCCGAGCGAAAGCGCATGAGCACGCTGCATCGTGAGAACGAAGGCTGGTTCGCCGTCACCAAGGGCGCACCTGAAACGGTGCTGCCGCGCTGTACGCGCGTGGCGTCGGCGCAGGGAGATCTCGTGCTGGACAGTGCCGAAGCCCTATTCGCCGTGCAAGCGATGGCGGCGCAAGGGTTGCGCGTGCTCGCGGTGGCGCGCCGCTCCTTTGGGCAGGATCCCGCCGGCTGGCCTGCCGACGCGGTCGAGTCGGAAATGGTCCTGCTCGGTCTCGTAGGGCTGGCCGATCCGCCCCGGCCACAGGCCAAGGCTGCCGTGGCCGATTGCCGCAGCGCGGGGATCACTCCGGTGATGATCACGGGCGACCATCCGGCGACGGCATTGGCCATTGCGCACGAACTCGGCATTGCCGGGGCCGATGCCTCGGCGCTCACCGGTGCGGAACTGAGCGCAATGGACGACGCGGCGTTGCAGCGCGCGGCCCGCGACGTGCGCGTGTACGCACGCGTCGACCCGGCCCAGAAGATCCGGATCGTCCGGGCGCTTCAGGCCCATGGACAGTTCGTGGCGATGACTGGCGACGGTGTCAACGACGCACCCGCGCTCAAGCAGGCAGACATTGGCGTGGCGATGGGGAAGGGCGGCACCGACGTCGCGCGGGAGGCGGCGAGCCTCGTGCTGCTCGACGACAACTTTGCGAGCATTGTGGCGGCCGTGCGCGAGGGGCGGCGCATCTTCGACAACATCCGCAAGTTCATCCGCTACGCAATGACCGGGAACTCCGGCGAGATCTGGACCTTGTTCCTTGCGCCGCTGATGGGCATGCCGATTCCGCTGCTGCCGTTGCACATCCTCTGGGTGAATCTGGTGACCGACGGGCTACCCGGTCTCGCACTTGCCGCGGAGCCTGCCGAACGAGGTGTCATGCGGCGGCCGCCCCGTCCGCCGGGCGAAAGCGTGTTCGCCGGAGGGCTTTGGCAACACACGCTGTGGGTCGGTCTGCTGATCGCGACACTGTGCCTCGGCGTCCAGGCCTTGGCCCTGAAGACGGGCATGCACTGGCAGACCATGGTGTTCACGGTGCTCACGCTGTCGCAGATGGGGCATGTGCTGGCCATCCGTTCAGAGACTGATTCGCTATTCAGCCAAGGGCTGCGAAGCAATTTGCCGCTGGCGGGGGCCGTGCTGTCGACCTTCGTGCTCCAGCTCGCTGTGATCTACGTTCCGGCCCTGCAGCCGGTGTTTCGAACCGAGGCGCTGACGGCCGGCGAACTGGCACTGTGCCTGGCTTGCGCGGTCATGGTCTTTTCAGCGGTGGAGGTCGAAAAGTGGGTTCGCCGCCGGACGGCTCGCGCTTCGGTGGACTCGGTCGTGGTCGCCTGAGCGCTGCTGATCGCACATTTCCATGCTCAGAGGGAGATATGACCATGAAGATATTGATGGCGGTTGACGGCAGCGAATACACCCGCCACATGCTGGACTACCTGGCCGCGCAGGACCAGGGCGCAGAGGGCGGTTGGCTCGGCGAGCCGCACGAGATTACTTGTATGACCGTGGTGCCGCCTCTGCCGCCGCGGGTGCGCGGCCTCATGAACGAGGCCGAGGCGCAGGCCTACTACCGGAGCGAAGCCGAGGGGGCGCTGCAGTGCGTTGTCGAATTCGCCGCCCGACGCGGGTGGCAGCCGGCCATCATTCACAGAGTCGGTCGGCCCGGCAAGGTGGTCGCGGACATGGCGGTGAAGGAGAACTTCGATCTCATCCTCATAGGCTCGCACGGCCACTCGGCGCTCGGAGCGCTGCTGCTGGGATCGGTCACCTCGCAAGTGCTGGCGCAATGCAAGGTGCCGGTACTCGTCCTTCGACGTTGACGGTCGGCCGCGCGCAAACAGCGCGACCGCACGTTCACCAGTATCGCTATTGGCCGTGCCGGAACTGCACCGCCGCGTTGATCAGGTACAGCGCGACCAGCGAGATGCTCGCCCAACTCATCGAGCGAAGTACACGCGTGGTGGGGCGGTAGAGCAACGCCACGATGACTGCACCGCTCATCATGACCGCGGTGATCGCCGTCGCGGCATGCACCTGCGCCACGTTGCGATAGATGGATCCGGGCAGGTAAGCCAGGTCGTCCAACACCAGAATGAGCACATCGAACAGGTTGCTGCCCAGCAGGTTTCCCAGTGCGATGTCGGCGGCGCCGATGCGCAATGCGCCGAGCGTGGTGGCGAGTTCCGGCACCGAAGTGGCGAACGCGATGAAGAGCGTTCCGACCAGGGAGTTCGACCATCCCATGGCCCGGGCCAGATCGACACCGACAAAAGGCAGCCAAATGCCCGCGGAGACGATCACCGACGCGGCGATCACGTAACCTGTGAGCGCATGCCGGAATGTCATCTTCACAGGTTCTTGCATCGGTGCAATGGCTTCGCGCTGCTCCAGTCGGTAGACCGTCCGCATTGCGGCCAAGTAGAGTATCAACAGGACGACGCTGGAAGCGCTCACATGTCCGATGACGGGAATGGCGTCATGAGGCGCCAACAGCACGGCCAGGCCCACCGCGGAAAGCAGAACCACACCGAAGGACGCAGACAAGACATGCGCCGGTCCGACTCGCGAATAGACGGAGCCGTCGCGATGCAGCAGGTCGACCAGCGCAAGGATCGCCAGATTGAAAACGCAGCTTCCGAGTACGTCGCCAACCGCGATGTCAGGAGCGTCCACAAGCATGACGGCACTGAAGCCCGTGACGAGCTCCGGCAATGAGGTGACAGTGGCAATGAGGATCATGCCGATCCAGTTGCGTGACAAGCCGGTCAACGCGGCAATGGCGTCGCCATAGCGGACCAGGCGAAAACCAGCCAAACCGATGGCCGAGACACACAGAGCGAACTGTGCCCATACGAGGAGGGTCTGGCTCATCTGATGACGGTGGTTGGGTGTACTTGGCGACGCTCGACGGGCGACGAGTCAAGTCTGGCATCGAAGACCCGTGGAGCCGGAGCGCTTTGTCAACTCTTGCAGAATGCTCCCGCGCGGTATCGGCGATCATCTGTTTGATTGATGGCATTTCGAGCTGCGCACATCGCCTGGGATAACGCGTTTTCTCGCGCATCACAGTCGTTCGCCGTGCTTCCGCAACCTGCTATGCCGGGCAGCTCTTCGACCGAGTAGGTCCAGGTGTAGCCGCGGCCATGCTCGCGACGTCGTGCGTGGACGACGATCGTTCTTCCATTGTGTCTCTGCGAATGCTTCACATCGCTCCTCAGACCCAAGTTTTCCGACAACGCAAGCGGGGCGGCTCCTGGTCAATCCCCGTCATCCGGATTCGTGGAGCCGGTGACGGCCGGAACTCATGCTGCCGACCGTCGTTCAGGATGGGTTTTTCGTGCTATTTGATGAGAATGTCGTTGACGACTTCAGTCACGCCCTTGACCGTGCGGGCTACTGCGGCGGCGTGGCGCCGCTCCTCCACGGTCGAGGCAAATCCGCTCAACTGGACGCGGCCCTTGAAAGTCTCGACGTTCACCTCCCTTGCACTGGCCTTGGCGTCCGTAGCCAGCTTTGCCTTCACGCGCGCTGTGATCGCGGTGTCGTCGATGTACTCACCAGTGCTCTCGCGTGTTGGTGTTCCTCCGCATGCAGTGAGCGCGGCGAGGACGGTTGCGGCCGCGATCCATCGGGTTTTACCAAAGCCTTGTTTCATGATGACTCCATAGTGGTTGAGGACAAGCAAGGCTAGAAGAAACCTCCGAGGCGGCGCTTGCGCTGGCTCAAGCTTCGCGCAGCGGATGCTGCGCTGATCGGCTCCGACACGCTGTTAATCGCTTTGGCGTGGCGCCGCAGAGGCGCTTGGCCCCGACCGTCCGGCTTCGGCTGCCGGCACTTGTTTCGGCGCTAGTGCGACGAACTCAGGCGCACTTCGGGCCATGAAAGCTCCAGCCCCATCACCGCACGTGCATACAGGTAGTTGTTGAGCATGGGCTCGCTGAGTGAGTCCATGTCGACACGGCCGACCGCGTCACAAGGAAAGGCGAAGGCGCGGTGATTGGCGAACAAGGGATGAAACCGCAGTTCGTAGCCGTCGGATGCATTGAGTGTGTTCATGTCGATCTCCTTGTGCGCTTGCGTTTCCATGAGCCATTGCATTCGGAAACTTGATTCGCGCCATATCAATCTAGACTTCGAACTTGGCCGCAGCATAAATGCTTCGCATCAGACGGAAACACTGTGTCAATCGTCGGTATCAGGCCGGCCGGGCGCGCGTTGAGGCGAGAGCATCCCGCGGCGGAGCCGCTCCCTGGAACTGTTGAACCAGGTGGCCAGTTGCGCGAGATCCAGCGCCGCGCTGCTCAATCTCGGCCTTCTTGGCCGCGGCGTGGGGAGTGGCTTCGTCTTCGACCATGTTCGTGCGCAAGATCTCCCATCCGCGGGGCGTGATGTCGAGCACGGTGGCGGGGTCCTGGCGCAGGCAATGGTCGCAATCGACGTGCACCGGCGGAATCAGCACCTTGATCAGATCGGCGGCTCGAGCAAGCGCAACCTGTCGATCATCGCGGAGTCGGCCTTGGTGCAGGGCAACCGCGTTTCCGACAGTTCTCTAAGGAGGTTCAGACACATGGTCGCACCTCCCGACGCTCAGTCGAGCGTGATCCAGAACACAAACATGTTCAGCGCGAGCCACACCCCTGCGGAAATCAGCACCGCGATTAGCGCGACGGCAAGCCACTGGAGCATGGACATAGGAGGCAGCCGTACGTTCAGCGCCCAGCGCGAGCGCAGGTGCTAACGCCGAGGAACGAATAGAGCGGGCAGGTGCCGATCACTCCAGTCAGCAGGGGCACTACGCCGATGTAGCCCCACAGGCCAATGATTTCCGTGGCGGCGAGCACAATGAGCAGCAGGCCCCCGCTGACCCGCACCGTACGGTCGAGGGGGCCGATGTTTTTCGACAGGAAGGACATCCGTTTCTCCTTGCAGGTTGAAGAGAATCTTGTGCGACGCAAGCCCGGTCGGTGTTGAGGTGGATCAACGATTTGCGGACTCGGCCAGCATCACGAGCCCGGCTGATGAGCTGCGCCCTCGGGCAGAAACATGAGGATGCCCGCGGCAATCGCCGGGGCGAGCGGGATCCGATTGGACGGATGCCAGATCGTGTCGCAGCTGACGATGTCACTCACATGGGCAGCGCGCAGGTCTTCGAACGCAGTCTGCGCGAACACCGGGTGCACCGCCACGCATACGGGAGCGGCGAGGCCGGCCCGGAGCAGGTGCTTTGTCGTTTCGATCATGGTGTGGGCGGTCGAAACAATGTCGTCCACCAGCACCGGCGTGTGGAAGCGCCAGCGTTCGACATCCGGCACCGAGATCTCGACATCGCGGTCGCCATGGCGCGTTTTGTCCAGCACGACGCAGGGTGCATTTGCGTGCTGCCCTACGTCGCGGACCCATTGCGCGCTTTCTTCATCGGGGCCTACCAGCAGAGGGTTGCGCACATGGGCGCGTATCCACTGGGCCACGCTACCCGCAGCATGAACGGTGCGAGAGGGTATGCCGTAGACCTGCGACAGGTCCGGGATGCGGTGAAGGTGCGGGTCGACGGTCACGAGCCAGTCGACATGGCGCGAGATCCAGGCCGCGACATGGCGGGCGCTGATCGTTTCGCCGGGCTGAAAGCGGCTGTCTTGCCGCATGTACGCCAGGTACGGCGCAACCAGGCCGATCGACGATGCACCGGCCTCACGTAGCGCCGCCGCGAGCAGGAACAGCGGCACCAGCTTGTCGTCTGGCCGGTCTAGCGTGCAGGCGATGATCGTTGCGCATCCCTTGACCGTCGACCCGATGCGCACGTAAGACTCTCCGTCGGGAAAGCGCCGCACCGTGGCCGAGCCGCGTTCAAGCCCGAGTCGAGCGGCCAGCTCCTCGGCGAGCCGTTCGTTTCCTGGCATCGCGACCACGACGGTCATGGCTGCTTCCTCGAATTGGGGATGGAAAGGACCATCAGTATCTGGAGAGCGGCCGTCCGCGGCCTTGCGTTGCGTCAAGCGCCGGCGATGTCTTGCCGATTCGCGGCGGGCGGTCGAATTCTTGATTTGGCGCAAGGCGGGCTTCCTGGGTCGCAACGAGCATTCGGACGTGGGAAATGTCCCCATCGAAGGAGTCGCCATGAAAATCCTGCTTGCCGTCGGTGGCCGCTTCGAACACCGGCTCGGCCAGGCTGCCGGGGAGATCGCTGCGTTCGCGCGAAAGGGGGCGTTCGAACTCGTGCTCAGGGGGCCTCCGGACCTGCCGGCGCGCCGAATGAAACCCAAGATGCTCGCGCGCGCCGCGGTCATGGCGGCCCTGGGCGCCTGCGCGCTCGCGGGAGGAGCGAGCGCCTGGTCGCAGCCACGGTCGTGCCTGGAGCGTGCGGCGCCGGTGTCCCAAGGCTCCGACTTCGTGGTGGCCGCCGCTCAGCAGGCGCCCGCTGTGGTGAGCGTGACGGTGACGGCCCCTGCCTATGATGGAGGAGGTCCGGGCTGGATGCTGGGGGCGCCGGTGCAAGGGAGGCAGGGCGAAGGGCGCGGCTTCGCATCGGGATTCATAGTCCGTCGCGATGGATACCTTTTGACCAGCGCGCACGCGGTGGCCGGCGCCCAGGCGATCTCGATCACCACGGCCGACCAGCGCCGCTTCGACGCCGAGGTGGTGGGCATCGACCGCCGCACCGACGTTGCGCTGCTGCGAGTCATGGCGTCTGACCTGCCGGTCGTCATCGTCGGACGCAGCAGCGCGCTGTGCCCCGGCGAATGGGTCGCCGCGATGGGTGCTCCCTTCGGATTCGAGCGCAGCGTGACCGCCGGCGTGGTGAGCGCCAATCCGCGCTACCTGCCGGGTGGCAGCGGGGTGCCGCTGATACAGACCGACGTCGCGCTCAACCCGGGCAACTCGGGCGGGCCATTGTTCGACGAGCGGGGCCAAGTGGTGGGCATGAACTCGATGGCCCACTCCCCCAACGGGGGATACTCCGGTATGTCGTTCAGCCTGCCTATCGACACGGCGATGCACATTGCCGACGAGCTTCGCATCAGCGGGCGTGTGAGACGGGGGCATATCGGTGCCCGCGTCCAGCCCCTGACCGCCGAACTGGCACCGGCCTTTGGTCTTGATACCGCTTTGGGGGCGCTGGTAGTGCGCGTGGACCAGGACAGCCCTGCCGAGCGGTCGGGACTCCGCAGCGGGGATGTGGTGCTGGCCGTCGACGGCGCTGCTGCGATGCCCTATGCCGACATTCAGGACCGCGTCGCCGGAGCCCGCAAGGGCAGCCTGCTCGCCCTGAAGGTCTGGCGTCGCAAGGCGCTGTTGGCGATGCAGGTGGGCGTGGCCGAAACCCCACCGGACCTCGCACCCCCGTTGGCCGCGCGTGTCCTGGCGCAAGAGACGCGTTTCGGGCTCGAACTCTCGGAACGCAAGGGGGTGCTGGGCATCAGCCTGCTGGAGCCCGGGCTCATTGTGCAATCGGCCTCGGGTTCGGCCCAGCGGGCGGGATTGCGCTACGGCGACATGCTGATAGCGGTCAACGATGTGCAAGTGGCCGGCCTGGCGGATTTCGATGCAGCGATCCGGTCCATCAAAGAGAGCGACACGGTCGCACTGCTGATCATGCGCGGCTCGGCCCGAAGCTATGTGCCGATCCTCCCGCGCAGCGCGCCCCGATGGTACGGCGCCCAGGCGACATCGCCTTGATGCAGTGAGGCTTGGAGTAATGGGATGGACACCCCCCTTTTACGAGGGGGATGACGTTGAGCAACGCTATAGGGCTCTCAACACTTCCAGCAACCATCTTGTATGACCAACTCAAGCCGCCACAGCAAAGTCGTCGCGCCAGGGCTGCCTGGTTCTGGCGATGGCGTTGAGAATGACGAGCAGCTTGTGCATGCATGCCACCAAGGCAACCTTCTTTGGCTTGCCTGCGGTCAGCAGGCTTGCATAGAAGGCTTTGAGCACGGGATTGAATCGCGTGCCTACCAAGGCGGCGACGTACAACACGCGGCGCACTTCCGCGCGGCCGCCGAAGATGTGACGCTGTCCACGCAAGGTGCCCGAATCACGGTTGACAGGCGCCAGGCCCACCAGGTCCGCGTGATGCGCGCGCATGTGCTCGCGCAGCTCGCCGTCGATGTCGTGAAGCTGGGCGGCGATGGCATCCATGACCGCCAGGATGCTGGCCTTGGCCTTCGGATGAGCCAGCGCAAGGCGTTGGCGTTCGGCCACGAGCATGGCCACCAGCTGGCGTCGGCGGGGCACCATGGCGCTGAGCTCGCGCTGTTGCTAGTCGGCCAGTGCGCGTGGCTCATGGCCCTGGGCGTCGAGCAGTTCGGCGAATCCGCGAAGCATCAACGCGTCGATGCGGTCGGTCTTGGCCAGCTTGCCCATGCAGCGCGCGAAGTCGCGCGCCTGCCGAGGGTTGATGACCGATACGCGCAACCCAGCGGCCGCCAGCGCGAGCGCCAGGCTCTGCTCATGACCACCGGTAGCCTCCAGCAGGATCAGACGAGGCGCAAGCGGCACGAGCACCTGGCACAACTCGGCATGGCCGGCCTCGTCGTTGCTCAGGCTCAGGGTTTGTGTTTCGCCACTGGCGGCCACCTCGAAGCTGGCCTTGGCGATATCGATACCCACGTAGACAGGTTCACTCATGACAGTTCTCCGGCTCCCAGCCTTATGAATACGAAATGTGTTCGATCAACCATTCGGGATGCAGCACAACAAAGAGACCACCACCGCGCGCCCTGTGCTGGGGTTCGAGCTCGGGCTCGCAGGAGACCCAGGCTGCGCGGTGGCGAGTCAACCCGTCCACTGGTCGACGTGCTTTGCAGCACCTCGAGCAATGAAGGTTGAACCATTTGAAAGATATAAGGAGAACGGTCATGACAACAGTTCGTGGGAGTCTTGATCTGGCGAAGTGATATGCTGCTATCACGATAACTCTTCTTATCACAATAGCAAGTTCGTGCGGGTAAACTGGAGGGCATGAAAGTACGCACCGTGGATGGGGCAGGGGCCGGAGATGGCGATTTCCCCGGCGCCTCGCAGCTGGCGGCGCTGCGCGCTTGGTATGCGGGTCTGTCGGCGCGCGCCGCAGTCGTGCAATATCTCGGCGAAAGCAAGGCCACAGGACAGTCCTCTCGCGCCATGCTGGGCGAGATCCGCCGCCAGCTGGCGGGCTACGCGCGGCTGCGGCATCGCGACGACCTGGCCTCGCTGATCGCACACCCGGCGGCCGAACGCGAGCAACGTGCCCGGGCGGTCAGGGATGCCATCGAGAAGCTGCAGGGTTTGCCCCTGCCGGCGCCGATGGTGACGGACACCGTCGACCGCTGGTTGCCGACACGCGCCGCCCATGCCCTGCAAAACGCCGGCATCCAGACGCTGGCCGATCTGACGGTGCGCGTGCCGCGCCGGCGCCGATGGTGGGCCGCCGTGCCCGGCCTGGGCGCACGCAGCGCGCGCCAGATCGAGGCGTTCTTTGCCGCTCACCCGGCCCTGACCGAACGGGCGAGGGCGCTGGTGGTCGTGCCGAGAACCGAGACTGCGCCGTGGGAGCACCTGGTCGTGCCGCACGAGGTCGATGGCTCCCGGGGCACCTTCCGGGCGCCGCAGGCCACCTGCACCCTGTCGGCCAGCAATGACTACGAGGCCGTCCAGGCTTGGCTGGGCCTGCAGGATGCCTTGGCCACGCAGCGCGCCTACCGCAAGGAAGCCGAGCGGCTCATGCTGTGGGCGATCCTGGAACGCGGCAAGGCGCTGTCCTCGCTGACGACCGAGGATGCCGTCGCGTACCGCGCCTTCTTGCGTCGCCCATCGCCGCGGGAGCGCTGGGTCGGCCCCGCGCGGCCGCGCACGTCCGCGGAATGGCGGCCCTTCCAGGGTCCGCTGGCGCCGCGCTCCGTGGCCTATGCGCTGTCCGTGATCGGCGCGCTGTATCGCTGGCTGATCGAGCAACGCTATGTGCTGGCCAATCCCTTTGCCGGCGTGAAGGTCAAGGGAACGGGCCGTGGCGGCGCGCTCGATGCATCCCGGGTGTTCACGGAGCACGAATGGACGCTGATTCGCTCCACCGCCGACGGCATCGAGTGGATCAGCGGGTGGAGCGAGGAGGGCGCCCGGCGCCTGCGCTTCGTGCTGGATTTCTGGTACGCAACCGGTCTTCGGCCGAGCGAGATGGTCGACGCCCGGCTGGGCAGCATCGAACATGATGCGCAGGGCGACGACTGGCTGAACGTGGTCGGCAAGGGCAGCAAGCACGGGAAGGTGGCCTTGCCATTGCTGGCGCGGGGTGCGCTCGATCAGTACTTGGCGCAACGGGGGCTACCCGTGACGCGGCCGCGCTGGAACCCGAAGACCGCGTTGATTCCCGGCCTGGCAGAGGACGGCACCGGCATCAGCGCGTCGCGCTTGTGGGCGGTCATGCGCCGCTTCTTCCTCCACGCCGCGCAGGCCTTGGAGGGCGTGAGTCCGTCCACCGCGGACAAGCTCAAGCGCGCCACGCCGCACTGGATGCGACACACCCATGCGACCCACGCGCTCGCGCGCGGCGTCGAGCTGACGACCGTGCGGGACAACCTGCGGCATGCCTCCGTGGCGACGACCTCGGTCTACCTGCATACCGATGAGGTCAAGCGGGCACGGCAGATCGGGGAGGCTTTTCCGGCTCGACCTTTCACGAGCGCGGCTTAATTTGAGGTGCAGTCTCGGAATGGAGATCGGCGCCGCTCTAAAAAAACTTAAGCCGCTATCGGCCAGATCGCCACTAGGCCATCGCCACGACACTCGAGTACAGACGTCGCAGATGCTACTCCGACATATCCAGGATTGGCTCGTACAACCGAGCAAAAAAAAAGCCAACGTGCCAACTAAAACGCGCCCCTCGCCTGAAGTCTTCAAGAAGGCACGCGAGGCAGGAATCACCCTGTCTTGGCGCGAAGCCGACAAACCGGCCGCCGCTGCTATTAACTAAGTAAGATGTCGGGGATGAACCAGAACAACAGCCCACGTCTCCCACCCATGCTTAGTGGCGTCGAGAACGGCTCATTAGTCTGGAAGCGAATCACGGACATCGACCACGGACTGCTCGGGTACTTCCTTACGTGCCATCTTGTAATCGAGCACTATATGGACGAGTACCTGAAAGCAACCATCGAAGGGCTCGATTGGGAAAAGGCCAAGCTGACCTTTGGGCAGCGGATGAACCTCTTGAAGTGGGATACGCTAGTACGGGATCAGAAATTCGACCCTATCCCCGCGATCAAGCACATGAATACGCTGCGGAATAGGATCAGCCACCGGTTGGAGATCAAGCTAGACGCGGAAGCTTTGCTGCCGCTCACGTACTACTTGAAGGGCGTTGATCCGGGCCTTGCGATTCCCACAGACCCAAAGAAGCTGCTTGAAGTATTCGTCAACACGTGCTGTGCCACTTTCGCTAGTCACCTTTCCTTTCACCACCACGTGCGATACCCCAATAGCTAGAGTGAGTAGCGGCTGTCATATGTCCCCGCAGACGCTAGCGACCTGCGGAGCTCTAGGCGTGAAGGCTTTGTCCAAGAAAATCTCTAACCTGAAACAGGTTGAGGGAGAATTTCGAAGCTTCCTCCGGACGTATAACTATTATTAGCTTGTTCGAAAAAGCGCGTTCGCTACAAGCATCCGCAAAAGACTGAGCAATGCGCTCGATCATTTTTTTCCGAGGATACGCAACCCTGCCGCGGCCCGTGCCCATCAGTGGCATCACTATATCGCCGACTTCAGCTTTAGACGCCAAACTCAACCAGAGCTTTTCAAGGGCCTCATCGACAATCTTGAGGCTTGAGCGCGCATTTCGCTCCTCATCCATGTGAGACATAGCTACAAGATAAAAATTCTTTCCGTGCGCATTTACTCTGGCGACAGTGCCTATTGGGTATTCATTCTTTTTGCCAGGGCGATTCTCGTTAACAATGAAGCTTTCTTTAGCCAGCGACGCCTCGATTTGACGATCAATCTCTACAGTTTGGCCGTTGAATAATTGTGTGGCAAGTTGCCCTTGCAAACTCGCCGCAGCAATTAAACCCGACGCCATATCGGTATCAAAGGTCGAGCTAGTGCTGATGATGACCTCGCCAGGAATGTTGAAAAGATCACCAATACGAACCTCTATGGAAAAATCCTTGCTCGGAATTTTGTAGCTCACGCGTGACAAAGGTCTCCGCGTAGACACCACGTAAACGACTGCGAGTAAGGCCAGAATGAGTAGGCCGTAGTAGTGGTACTGATCCTTCTTATAAATGGCAAACGTATCGGCCAAGTCGACACACAAGTAAAGCACACTCATCGCGGCCAAAAATTTGCCAATAGCCTCGCCCGAAAACAAGGCATAACGCCAATACGACCACGTTCTTATCGATTCAAAGAAGTATTTCACAGGCCTAACTGCGTGTAGACGTGGTCGAGATAATAATAATCGCCACTCTTGCCCTCGCCGCGCAACCGGTGGAATTCAGACGGCCAATAATCCATTGCGTATTCAATGATGTTGTGCTTGAAAGGCACGTAAACCACGAGTTCGCTTCTAATCGTAGGCGGGCAACGAGCATCGATCGTTCGATTCCCGTTCAAATTTACACCAATGATCGGCAACCCCAATTTCAAAGCGACCTCCATTTCCCATTTCACGAATTTCGTGAGAAGACGCGTTTTTTCACCAATCAAAACGACTAGCAGCTTTGAATTTGCAAACCGCTCGCGAAGCTGCCGTTTGATGCTCTCTTCTTGACTTGAATCTCGTGCTGTATTCAATTCATGAGCATCATGGAAATTTAACGAGAAGCCGTCATTTGCCTTCCACGCCGTCATGAGGCGGTAGTAGTGCATGTCCGTGTCGCCATCGAAGGCGATATAGGTCTTGTTGCGGTAGCCCATCGGGAACTCCTCACTGCTAGAAGTTGTGTAGCAGCCTCAGGAGTGTAAGCGGGGACCTACAAATTTATGGTCGGTAGGTGCCCATATACGGGACGACCCTACGTCAGCACCCAATGCTCCAGATCGAGTTCCCGTACGCTTTCACGACGTCATCAGCCATGCGGCCCATGTACGTGCGAGCGCGATGCCGATCTGCGCCGCCAAGCCGTGGCCACCCGGTTGCAGTTTGTGGTGCCTGAAGGCCAGGCGCCGCTCGAACTGCAAGCGCGCAGCGAAACCCACGCGTTGCGCGGGGAGGGCGAACGGCTCATCGACGCACCCGCCACGCTGCGCCTGCCCGGAGGCGGGCAGTTGGTCATTACGCCGGGCGGTGACGACCTAGTGGCACTTGCGCGCGCGCACGGGGATGCCCGCGATGCACTGGGCGCGGCACTGCGGGCACATGGCGTAGCGGACATCGCGGAGGCTCGGTCGCGGTCGGCCGATCTCGACGCGCAGATCAAGCTCGCGCAGCACCACCGCGCATGCGGCGCTCGAACGCCTTCCGCCGCGAGCGGCAGAACCGGCCCTGTCGATCGAGGAAGCCGAAGCCGCGCAGCAGGCCGTGATAGTGGCTGAAAAGGCCGCACAGAAGACGCTCGTCGAGGCACAGCGCCGTCAATCGGCGGCTCAGGAAGCAAGCGCGTCAGCGCAGCGTGAACTCGCCTCTGCGCAGGCCGCGCTCGCGGACCCAGGCCGGCAGCAACGCCATGCGCAGGCCAGCAAGCAATGGCTGACGGTGGGCGCCGAGGTCGAGGCGCTGACCGCCCGTATCGAGCAGCTCACACGCAGCCATCTGCGCCACGATCAGTTGCTGGTTCTCGAAAACACGCTGCAGCTGGCCGGGGGCGCAGGGCCTGGAAGAACAGCGGGAGGCCGTGGCGGGGCAACTTGCCCAGGCGCGGCGCCGGCAAATCGAGCTGCAGCGCCGCGCCGATGCACTCGCGCTGCTGTGCCGCAAGCTCGAAGAGAAACGCCAGGCGACGCTGACCCCGCCTGCAGGCGCCGTTGCAGGCGCGCATGCAGCACTACCTGCCGCTGCTGGTGCCCGGAGCGACCATGCACATGGACGCCGGGCTGCGCCCGCCACTCTGACGCGCCTCAACGCTGGTGGCGCCGTCGAGAGCGGGCAGCTGCAAGAGCTGAGCTTCGGCGCGCGAGCAGCTGCGGCTCACAGCCGCTTCGCGTATGCCGACCTGTTGCAGGAAGCGGGCGCCCGACCCTGCTGATCCTGGATGACGCGCTGGTGCCCAGCGATGCGCCTCGGCCGGCGCAGATGAAGCGCGCTCTGTTCGATGCGGCGCAGCGGCACCAGGTGCTGCTGTTCACCTGTCACCCGGAGCATTGGCGGGACATGGGGGTTGCGCTTCGGCCTCTGCCTCCGTGAGATTGATCGGCGCTGCGGCACGCCGGCCCTCTGCCTGACCGGGAAGATTGAAGGCAGAAAGCCGCGAATTACAAGTCACGATGAGTTGGCGCAGTCAGAGTGGAGCCAAGCGACAAACCAGGCGAGTAGACGGGTGAACCACTTGCCGGCTCGCGGTTTCGCCGCACAGTCGGCGGCAGCTCCGAGCCAGGCATTTCGCATAGACATGTCAGTCTTAATGATTTTTGGCGCTTATGAGCTAAAACTGGCCGTATCCCGGCTTGACCTCCGTCCAGCTGAACGGCTATCACCGAATTCGCGTGAGGGTCGAGAGTGCCGAAATGCTGAAGCACCAGTCGCTCATCTGGATTAAAAATTGAGTCCTCCCCATCGTCGAACCCTAATTGCACTGGAGCAAGCATGGCCTCGGAGAACACCCCGCCGCCACCCACCGAATCTGGAATCGCCCCTCAACCTCCCGGTGTGCATGACGATCGGCCGGAGCCCTCTGATGGAGGCGAGCAGAGCGGCGTGGCCCGTTCCTCCGCCACGCCTGGATCCTCGAGCGCCGAATCTGAGGCAGTGGAGTCCGCAGTTTTACCAGTCCCGAGTTCCCCCCACGCGCCTTCGGAACCTCCCAGCGACGCCGAAGGCGCACACCCAACTCCGCGCGGAATCCAGGAGCACCGTGTTTGGGCCGCCGCCGACGCGCTGCTGATCGCGGGACTCCATCCGACAATCGAGCGCGTGCGCCAGAAGCTCGGGCGTGGTTCGCCCAACACTGTCAGCCCAATGCTGACGCGCTGGTACGGCGTGCTGGGTAAGCGGTTCGCCAACAATCTTGGGAGCACGCCGAGCCGCGCGACCGAGGCACCTGGGACCCCTGAGGTGCCGGGTGATGGACATCGAACGCCTCTACCCAAGGCAACTGACTTCCCGCCTAGACCCATGCTTTCGGACTCCACGAGCCCAAATCCGCCGCATGCGCCCTCAGGATCAACGAGCGATGGCGAAAGTGCACGTCGAGGGCCGCGTGGGGTCCAGGAGCACCAGGTTTGGGCTGCGGCAGACATGCTGCTGACGGAAGGACTACGTCCCACTATCGAGCGGGTACGTCAGAAACTTGGGGGCGGCTCGCCCAATACCGTCAGCCCTATGCTCGAGCGCTGGTTCGCGACACTCGCCACGCGGCTCACCAAAGGTCCGGGCGCTGCGCCAACTAACGCAGCAAATGTTGCCGTGGCGGTCGAATCGCCCAAGGTCGCGCACGATCAAAAAATGCCCCCTTTCATGGACACGTTTGTGCGCAAGCTCTGGGAGGAGGCGCAAACTGAGGCGCGCAACGCACTCGCGCGTCGGGAAGCCGACGCTCAAGCGGCTGAGCAACGGCACAGGGCGTACTTCGAGGCTCAAAGCGCACAACTGCGTTTGGAACAGGCCTCCTTCGCGCAAGCCCGCGGTGACCTGGAATGCGCGCTTGTGTCGGCTCATCAGGCCCTACGCTCGGTACAGGAGCAGCTCGAAGATGCCGCGCGCGCGCAACATGAGAGCGAGCGCGAAGCAGCACGCCTTAAGCACCAGCTCGCTCAGGCGCATGCTGAGCAAGAACGACAGCGTCGCGCTCTCGCGCAGGGGGAGACCCAGAGAGCGGCGGAAAATCGGGAGACCGAGGAGCGAGCGGCAGAACGCGAAAAGCGCCTGCTTTCGGAAATTGAGCAAGAGCGCTCTGCGACACGACTAGCGCTTGCCGACCTCCTGAAGGAACAGGAGAGAAAACTTCACGCCGAGAAAGAATTGGCCCGCGCGCGTGATGAGGGGTGCAACGCGCCCACCGAAAGCCTCGCCACCATTGAACAGTTGCGCCAGCGTTTGGCGTCCGAGGAGCAAGCGCATCAGGCCACACGAAGCCTACTTGCCGCAGCGTTGAAGGACAAGTCTCATGGCGGCTCCGCGGCGAGTGCTTAGGTCGAGCGCGAAAGTCTCACTCGAACCCAGAACGGCGTCATTTGCGCGCCAAGTCGCTCCTTCGTTCACCGCGGCTGTCCGGAATTTACTGTTCGATTTGCGCGGCTGTCTGGAGCTTATTGCAAAGCCGTCCGGAAGTTATTGCCAAAGTGTCTGCAATTTATTGTTCCCGCGGGCTCGAATGCGAAGACGGCGCCGTCGGGAAGGACTTCCCGGTGTGGAATGCCACGAAGAAAATTAAACAATGTATCTTATGTTAAATTAAGATCAGGCAGTTTGCCACTGAGGTTTCCGGTTGATCCCTACATGTGGTTCTAGTAATTCCTTTGACATCAACCGAACTCGCGCCCCTGCTTTCTGGGAGGTTCGCCTGCAGCGACGAAAACTTCCGACGTTTTCACAAAAAAATGGGGACAGTCGGGACCATAAACACAAGACGGGCACAGCTTTCGCAACGGCCGTTCAGATGATAAAATTGATGTCATATTGCATCAAAATGGATTCGGGCCGATCATGCGCACCACTGTCACCATCGAAGATTCTCTTTTCGAGAAAGCCTTGGAAATGGCCGATCCGGACATGGACAAAACGGAAATTTTTCGGGAAGCCTTCCGGACCTTCGTGCGTGTTCAGGCGGGCAAGCGCCTCATTGCGCTCGGAGGGGCGGCGCCCGACATCAAGGACGTGCCGCGTCGTCGGAGCGACCCTGTCTCGTCATGAGCGTGCTCGTAGACACGTCTGTTTGGGTCGACCATTTCCGCAGCGGCAACGCCGCACTCGCGCACCTGGTCGGCTCGGATTTCGCCTTGACCCATCCGCTGGTGCTCGCTGAGCTGGCCTGTGGCAAACCACCTTCTCCGCGGGAGCACGCCCTTGGCAGTCTGAGCCTGCTGAGGACATGCCATCAAGCAACGCTGGATGAGGTGCTGGAACTGATCGAGCGCGAAAAACTGTACGGGCTCGGGTGCGGATTCGTCGACATGGCGCTACTCGCATCGACCCTCATCACTCCTGGCGCACGGCTATGGACCCTGGACCGGCACCTGTCGGAGCTGGCGCAGCGCTTCAAGGTCGCTCATGGCATCCACTGAAGCCCCAGCCGAAAGGCTGTCGAATCGGTCCTTGACGCCTCTCAAGCGCGATCATGCGCTGCTAGGCCCCGGCCAACTTTCACAGATGGCTGAGGAAGTCGCGCACGAATTAATGGCCGAAGGCGAGTCCAACACACGCGCGACTCGTACAAGGCGGCGATGCGCTACTGGGCTGCAAGGAACGAACGGAACGCTTGTCCTTTGACCTTAGCGCCAAGGCGGCAGCGAACAATGCGCGGGTGGCCCCGTTGGGCGTCCTCTTCATTGAAGGTGCGCTCCTGAGGCCCACTACGGCGCTCCCGCAGCGCCCCCAATGGCTGCGATTCAACATCTTTTGTCCTATTGCGCATGGTTTCACCACGCCGGCAAGACTGCGCCACTCACGGATCCAGCAACGCAAGCCAGGTTGCCAGACTCATCCCCGGAGCGGTATGCAAAGGATGCTGGCCGCAGAGCAAGTAGTTGCGCCAAGCTCCAGAAGAGACCTCGGCTCGCAGCGTTCCGGGGTCGCTTCTCAGTGCAGCTCGCTCTTAAACTTGTATCTAGAAAATTTGTAGGCCCCAAATAGTAATGTCGCGTTTGGCCCGAATAGAAACCCAGCGATGAGCAACTAGCCCCAGGGATTTCCGAGCGTGCCATCACGATCATCCGCCAGCGTTACGCCGACTTCGGATTGACACTGGCAGCCGAGAAGCTGCAGGAATGCCATGGAGTCGTGCTCAGCAGCTGTTCGGGCGTTGATGTTGGCTGCAGGCTTGTGGACGCCCAGCAAACGATGGCGGCCAAGGTCCACCGACCGCGCAACCGTCGAGCGTGCGTCGGCGAGCTGATCCCTACTTCGACCTGCCAACCAGTTGCCGTCATCTGCCTGTACCCGTGCCGCCGTGCGCCAACGCGGGCAATGCCAGAAAAGCTTCTAGGTCGTCGAGCCGTTGAGCGCCCCACGTGTCTTCACTTGCCAAGCAATCCCCAGGCACCCTTCGGCTTAAATGATTGGCAAGGATGGCCTCAGTCTTTCTGCCGGCCGTTCCACTAGGCACACGGATGCAGTTCGGGGCATCGGGCCGACACAGCGCCCGCGTCCTTCGTGTCCAATATATTGCACATATGAGCCAGTCCTTGGCACAATATGCATATGTCCACTCTTCACGAAATTGGCAATGCTGTCCGCCTGCGCCGTACAGAGATGGGCCTTACTCAGGAGACCCTTGCGCATATCAGCGGCCTTTCACGCTCGACTATCAGCGCCGTCGAGAAGCAGTCCATCGGCAACTTGAGTATCACGAGAGCAGAGGAGCTGCTGGACTCCATCGGGTTGTCAATGCACGTGAGCGCGACAACGCCCTCCCCCGCTGATAAGAAATCCCGACCGAGCAGATCGGCACTGGACCGCGCCGCGGCCACTGCAAGCGTGAGTTATAGATCTGCGATGACTGCCAGGCAGTTGGAACGTGCACTGCTCAGGGGCGACACGCCGGAGCAGATCCGGCCACATCTTCAGGTCCTGCTCGATGAAGCGCCAATGTCGCTGCTTGCTAAAGTGGTCGACGAACTTCACCTTGAGAAGGGGATTGCTCGCGCTCAGGTCTGGAGTCAGATGCGGCGCCTGGCGCAGGATCTCCAGTGCTTCAGGCGCGTGTGGCAATGACCAGGGTCGATTTCAGTCGCGTGGGCCCATGGCGCAGGCTTTGGCCTGCGGCGCTACGACTCATGTCCCATCTGGAAGAGGTCACTGTGGAGCCACCCTGGACGTTCGGAGGCGGCACGGTGCTGATGCTCCGCTTCGATCATCGATTCAGCAAGGACATCGATCTGTTTGTGCCGGACCCGCAGTACCTAGGCTATGTGAACCCGCGCTTCGGCGGTCCCGCTGAGGATCTCACCAGCGAGTATGAAGAGAACGCGCAGTTCATCAAGCTGCAACTCGACGCTGGAGAGATCGATGTTGTGGTCGGCGCACCGCTGACGGAGCCGAACTTCGAGATCGTCGACTACAAGGGGCGCCCAATCCGCGTCGAAACGTCGGCAGAAGTCATTGCTAAGAAGATGTGGCATCGTGGCAATGAAGCAAAGGCACGCGACCTGTTCGATCTTTGCGCCGTGGCCACATTCGAACCGGAGGCCATTGGCATTGCGCTTCCACATATGGAGCGACACGCTGCGGCGTTCCTGAAGCGACTCGAAGATCGAGCGGAAGCCACAGAACTCGAGTTCGACATGATCGAATCTCGTTCTTTTCAGATGCCATTCTGGGAGTGCTTGACACTCGCTCACACGATATTGGCTCCCGTACTCCCGCCCAAAGAACGAGCCAAGCCTAGGGAGAACGGGGCGCAGTAGATTTCGGCATATCGCGAGCTCTGGAGGCTGGCGGACGACAATTATCTTGAGCGGTCGACGACAACTATCCTGAGCGGTTGACGCGCGCGCCCGGGGTGCGTTTGCGGTCGGGTTTTAAAGTGGATTGCCTCTAGAGGAGGCAGCCACCTTGCCCGGCAAACGCATATCGGATCATCAAGTGACCAAGTACAAGGAACTGCGCGGCAAGCACAGCCAGGAGGTGGCGGCTGCCAAGGCTGGGGTGAGTGTGGCCAGCGCGCGCCGGATCGAATCAACGGTTCTTCTGCCCTCCCAAAAGCCTGCGCGGACTTGGCGCACGCGCGTCGACCCGCTGACCGAGGTGTGGGCGGCGGAGGTCGTGCCGATGCTGGAGGCGGCCCCTGGGCTGATGGCGGTGACGGTGCTGGAGGAACTGCAGCTTCGATACCCACAGCGCTTTGACGGCGCGGTGTTGCGCACCCTGCAGCGCAGAGTGCGGCAGTGGCGCGCCGAGCACGGTGGCGAGCGCGAGATCTTCTTCGCCCAGGAGCATCCGCCTGGCCGGCTCGGCCTGTCGGACTTCACGGTGTGCGACGAGTTGGCCATCACCATCGTCGGGGTGATCTTGCCGCACCGGCTGTACCAGTTTGCGTTCGCGCACAGCGGCTGGCGCCATGCGTGCATCGTCCTGGGTGGCGAGAGCTTCCAGGCATTGGCGAGCGGCCTTCAGGAGGCGCTATGGATGTTGTTCGCCGTGAGCACCAGGGTGCCGGCATCGGTCTTGGTCAGCGCGCCAGCGCCGCCGATCGCACCGGTCAGCATGGTGAACGTGCCAGCGCCCATGCAAACCTCGATGCAATTCACCCGAGACTTCCAGTTGCTGTGACCTTCCTGTCTTGCGGACGGGCGGGCACCGCGGCAACACAGCAAGGGGTGCTTGGAGCCCAAGGGCTGAACGCCCTGGAAGAAATCTCCGACACGAGCTGGTGAATATTTCAGGCACTCTGGCTCAGGCGGTTCAGCAGTATCGATGCGATCGTTCGGACGCCCGACGAAAGCGCTGCCGTGCTGCCCATCGACTCCCTCCAAGAAATTGAGCATGCCAGCTTCCCTCTGGAGGAAGCGGATCACGCCAAGATCAGGTGCGTCGAATTGCTGCACGCTGTCGGCTATCTGGATGCAACGATCACCCGGGCTGGCCACGAGGACAGGCGAGCCCGGGTGGCGCGGATCACCTGGATGGGACGAACGGCGCTCACCAATCACCGCAAGAAGCCACGAACCTCTTGAGCCCGGGCGGTGGGAGCGACTCCCAGCCCTGATACAATCAAACCTCGCCTCAACTTGATTTGGGTGTTGACTGGCCAGTCAAGACGAATCTCACACCGGCGCGTCGAAGTCACTACGACGAGAAAAACAACAGGTGGCTTCCGCAAGTGAAAATTTGCCGTAACCGTGGACCGCGTGAGAGTTCACGACCAAATCTCCAAGCCCGCCTCGTGCGGGCTTTTTCGTGTCTGCTGTGCAGCGAGATCCTGCGCCTTTTATTGTTGTGGGTCCCGCGCGCGGTTGAGCTCTGCTCGCCCTTGCGGAGTTATGCGCAGGATCACGCCCCCGCGGCCCGGGCGGGGGCGTCGGGACCGGGGAGGTTCGCTTCAATAAGCTCGGCAGCGACTAGCACAGCTGCGCACTGAATGTCTGCCTCGTCATGGATGGCCAGGGGAAACGAGGCGTCCTCGATGCGGCGCAGGAAATTCATTGGCATAACTTCTCCTTGGTTCGCGACGAGCCGGATTGTTCATGGCCCAAATATTGACCCAACGCGTGACGGACTGACTTTCAGACCCCACAAGCCCGGCGGGCGGGGTCCAAGACGCCCGACGTAGGAGAAGCACTCCGGGAAAAGGCGGCACCCGGTGACGGCTCCAGTCTTTCAATTCAACCATCTTAGGGGCAACGCGCCCAATGGGACGCGGCGGCATCAGGAGCAAAGAAATGGCAGACGACCCGAAGAAGACCGGACTGGATCGCAAACTGGTCGCCTTGGATGAGCCGCACGAGGTGCGATCGTGGACGGAGACCCTAGGCTGCACGGAGGATCAGCTGCGATTCGCCGTGGAGGCCGGCGGCAATTCGGCAGACGCGGTTCGGAAATATCTCGCGCAGAGGCCTGAATGAGCCACCTGCGTCGGATCTGCGTCCATGTTGACGAGCCTGACCCCGGGCACTTTTACTGGGTGCTCATGGAAGAAGGCGACGACGCCAGTCAGTGGACGGAGCTCGAGTCGGCCGACGAACCTTATGGCATGTGGCTCGATGCTCTGCAGGCCGGCGTCCGGGCGCTGGAAGGCTACGCCCCGGACGAGCGCGTCGGCCCTCGCACCACTGGTGACGACGAAGACGTGAGCCCTGTCGGGTAAGCGCGGGAACGCATGCCGAAGCGCTGAGGGGTTCCGCTATCCACTACACGCGCATCAGCTGAAGCCCACCGTCTGGAGTTTCGAACGAGTTTTCATCGTTCTTGTTCAGATGGCGTCCTTCCATCAAATACTCTTTGAGGCCGGCGATTGAAGCTTCATTGCGACCGTCGAGCGTCGTGATGTGCATGAAGTCCGTGCGTTCTGTCACGGTGCGCCTAGGCGGCAGCGTTGACCGCTGCACTCGTCGTCAAGGCGAGTTGCCCGGACGTACATGGACGCCCCCTATGCCAAGCTCTCAATCTGCAACGACTCGAAGGTAAAGATTGCACCCGTACATCCGGACTTTGACGCGGCCTTTTGAGCCGCTGTCCCTGATGAGATTTGCTGGTTGACGCCTCGATCGCTTACATGCACTCTGGGTGCCTCGTCCGGCGCGGGCTTTGCCAACCACGGTCTGACCTGTCTTGCCATCACTTCATGATCGCCTTAGCAATCGGTGGTTTGTTCTCCCTGACGTTGTAGTTGCTGGTTATTCTGACTCAGGCCGCCGCTGTGCTGCGAACGTAGCCGGCGTCGAACTGCCTGTCATGCGCAAGCAGCGCCCACACGATTCGCGCGTTCTTGTTCGCGAGTGCCACTGCGGCCACGTTCTTGTTTCGTCGGTTGACGACTGAGCTGATCCAACTGCATGCGTCGGCCCGCTGGCTCACGCGGTAGATCACCGAGCGCGCGCCGTGGATCAACAATGTCCGCAGGTAGGTGTCGCCACGTTTGCTCATGCCGAGCAGGTTTGACTTTCCACCCGAGGAATGCTGCCGGGGAACCAAGCCGAGCCAGGCAGCAACCTGCCGGCCGCCGTCGAAGTTCTTCGCATCACCGATCGATGCGACCAGCGCGCTGGCGGTAATCGGCCCTATGCCAGGGACCATGGCCAGCTTGCGGCTGAGGTCGCTGCTGCGATGCCATGCATGAATCTTGTCTTCGAGTTCCTCGACCTGGCGATCCAGCTCCTTGAGGTGATCAAGCAGCCGCTGGATGAGCAGTCGGAACGCACCCGGCAGTTCGTTGGCACCGTCTTCGATCAGCTCGGGGACACGCTTGGCGATGTGGCTGATGCCCTGCGGCACGATGAGGCCGAACTCGCCCAGTAGCCCGCGGATCTGGTTCGCCTGCGCAGTGCGCGCCCGTACGAATCCCTGCCGGACCCGGTGCAGCGCCAGGACTGCTTGTTGCTCGACGTTCTTCACCGGGACGAAGCGCATGTTAGGCCGCCCGACCGCTTCGCAGATGGCTTCTGCATCGGCGGCATCGTTCTTGTTGGTCTTGACGTAGGGCTTGACGAACTGTGGAGCCATCAGCCGCACCGTGTGGCCCATGCTCTGCAGCTTGCGACCCCAGTGGTGCGCGCTGCCGCAAGCCTCCATGCCGATCAGGCAAGGCGACAGGTTGACGAAGAACGCAGCCATCTGGTTGCGCCGCAACTGCTTCTTCAACACTGCCTTGCCATGCTCGTCGATGCCGTGGACCTGGAACACGTTCTTGGCAAGGTCGATGCCAACAGTCGTAATCTTCATGGTGGACGCCCCTTTCGGTTCAAGTGGTTGGTGACACTTCCACTGTGGCACGCGAATGCCGGTATGGGTGGGGGCGTCCATCCCATTGCTTACGCTGAACGGACACCTCGCGATGAATTCCCTGGTTCGTCGGGAGTAAGTCGACATTCATCAAGCACGAGGAATTGATACTTGGCAGTAAGAACTTCGCCTTCGAATCATTCCAGTCAGTACATATCGGCTGGCAGCGCCGTGACGCTTTCAGCGCCGTCCACGATGCTGTCGCGCAGGCCCGGCGCCTTGGCAAGGATGTGCTCGGCGTAGAAGCGCGCGGTGGCGATCTTGGCCTGCATGAAGTCCACGTCGACGCTGTGCGACACCAGGTCCTCTGCAATGATCAGCGAGCGTGCCAGCTGCCAGCCCGCCACGAGGTTGCCCGCGAGCATCAGGTAGGGCACGCTGCCCGCGAACACCGCATTGGGCGATGCCTTGGTCTGGCCCGCGACGAAGTCGACCACCTCGACGAAAGCTTCGCGTGCGGCCTTAAGGCGCTTGAGAACCGCCGCGGCGGCCGCGCTGTCGCTCTTGGCCAGCTCGGCCTCGGTCTTCTCGATCTGCACTGCAATGGCCTTGGCGGTCTGGCCGCCGTCGCGCGCGGTCTTGCGGCCCACGAGGTCGTTGGCCTGGATGGCGGTGGTGCCTTCGTAGATCGTGAGGATCTTGGCGTCGCGGTAGTACTGCGCCGCGCCGGTCTCCTCGATGAAGCCCATGCCGCCATGCACCTGCACGCCGAGCGAGGTCACTTCCAGGCTCATCTCGGTGCTGTAGCCCTTCACGAGCGGCACCATGAATTCGTAGAAGGCCTGGTTCTGCTTGCGCGCCTCGGCATCGGGGTGGTGGTGCGCGGCGTCGTAGGCGGCGGCGGCCACCGAGGCCATCGCGCGGCAGCCTTCGGTGTAGGCGCGCATGGTCATCAGCATGCGCTTGACGTCGGGGTGGTGGATGATGGGCGCGCTCGCGTTCATCGACCCGTCGACCGGGCGGCTCTGCACGCGGTCTTTCGCATAAGCCACGGCGTGCTGGTAGGCACGCTCGGCAATCGCGATGCCCTGCATGCCCACGGCATAGCGGGCGGAGTTCATCATGATGAACATGTACTCGAGGCCGCGGTTCTCCTGGCCGACGATGTAGCCCACAGCGCCGGGTCCGGCGCTGTCTGCGATGCTCGCCGCCATGCCGTCGCCATACTGCAGCACCGCGGTAGGCGAGGCCTTGATGCCCATCTTGTGCTCGATGCTCACGCAGTGCACGTCGTTGCGCTCGCCGAGCGACCCGTCCTTGCCCACGATGAACTTCGGCACCACGAACAGGCTGATGCCCTTCACGCCCTCGGGCGCGCCGGTCACGCGGGCCAGCACCAGGTGCACGATGTTCTCGGCCATGTCGTGCTCGCCGTAGGTGATGAAGATCTTGGTGCCGAAGACCTTGTAGGTGCCGTCAGGCTGCGGCTCGGCGCGGCTGCGCACCAGCGCAAGGTCGCTGCCGGCCTGCGGCTCGGTGAGGTTCATGGTGCCGGTCCACTGCCCGCTCACCAGCTTCTCGAGGTACACCGCCTTGAGTTCGTCGGAGCCCGCCGTGAGCAGCGCCTCGATGGCGCCATCGCTCAGGAGCGGGCACAGCGCGAAGCTCATGTTGGCCGAGTTGAGCATTTCGCCGCAGGCCGCGCCGATGGTCTTGGGAAGGCCCTGGCCGCCGAAATCCGCCGGATGCTGCAGGCCCTGCCAGCCGCCCGACACGTACTGCGCAAAGGCTTCCTTGAAGCCCGGCGTGGTCGTGACCTGGCCGTCCTTGAAGGACGAGGGATTGCGGTCGCCCTCGATGTTCAGCGGCGCAACCACGTCCTGGTTGAAGCGCGCACATTCCTCGAGCACGGCCTGCGCGGTTTCGAGGCCGGCGTCCTCGAAGCCCGGCAGCCTGGCGATCTCGCCGATGTTGGCCAGGTGCTCGATGTCGAACAGCATGTCCTTGAGGGGGGCGATGTAGCTCATCTCAATCCTGCTTCCAAAAGCAGTCCCAAATTACTTAGTAAACACAACTTGCGTACCGGTCAACCAATTCCCAAGAGCCTGGGGCGTGGCCGGCTTCCCACGACTCTCAAGGGACAGCCAAAGAAATCAGCAGAAGACCGATCCACGGAGATACCGAGTCGCACGAAGACGGCAGCTGCTGCGAACGATCACCAAGGGATATGGGCGCTGAAAGTAATCAGTGCGCCGAAATTCATCCGCCTGTGAAAGACGAAAACTCCATCCGGCGACTCAGCTTTCCTTTTCCTTCTTTTCATGTGCATCGACAAGCTGCGCAAGCAACCTCATGAAGACAGCGCGATCCTCCGGCGACAACGGTTCGATCAGCAGTTCCTGGGAGCGATGAATGCTCTCTTGCAAGTCGTTGATCAGGTTGAGCCCATCCGTGGTGATCACCGACAGTCTTGACCGACGATCGTCCGGGTTGACGCGGGTTTCGACCAACCCCTTGTCACTGAGACGTTTGAGCACTTCCGCCGTCGTAGTCCTGTCCAGCGAAAGCTCTCGACCGATCGCTTTCTGATCCAGCCAAGGGTTCATCGAAAGCGCTGTCAGCATGCCGACCTGAAGCGGCGTGATGCTCTCGGACTTGCATAGATCGAAAAAGATCGCCTGTCCGATCTGGGTCAGCCTGCGGATGAGGAAACCCGGGCGACGCCACATGACCTGGCGCAATGGATTGAAAGGCTCCAGGACCGGTTGCTTTGCCACATCGGCCGAGCCGACTGTCTTTTTCTGAGCGGGAGAACGCTTTGTCATTATCTCGAGATCGCTGAAGGTGTCAGCCGACGAGTTTATCGACTCCCTTGAGGGTGAATGGAAACCAAACCGCGCTTCAGGTTGCGCTAACGCAGGTCGACCTTCAGGTAATCACCAAGCAAGCGATAAAAATCTTCCTCGTCATCCCACGGGATCATGTGCCCGGCATTCAAGGCCGTGCATTGCGACAATCCAGGCGCGAGAGCCTCGATCTCAGCAAGGTCTTCCGGCAGCATCACCCCTCCTCGGCCGGCCGCCATCAGAAGGCCCGGCGTCTGCAGTTTGGGTAGATCGGCGTGGATGTCGTCCTCATGGAAGCCAGCATGCGCCTGGACAATGGCATCCTGGTCGCAGGTATGAAGCCATTCGGCCCGAAGCTGCAACTGTTCGTCTGACCAGGTGGGTGCATAGGGGCGAAGCTCTTCGGCCGTGATGCCCTTGACAGCCATTTGGATCGACTCGACATACCAAGACAGGGGGACTGGGTAAGGCCGGCGCCCGGGGCCGGACATGGGCGGATCGACAAGCAGCAGCCTATCCATACGTCCCGGATCGCGCGCCGCGGCGCGAATCGCCACGCGGGCGCCCATTGAGTGACCCAGCAGCGTCACGGACGACCACCCCAGGACATTCAGCAGGTCCAGCACATCGGCCGCCATGGCATCAAGGCTCGCGACCATTCCCGTTGCGCTGAAGGACAGACCGCGCCCCCGGAAGTCAAGGACATGGACGTCGAAGTGCCGAGCCAATCGCTCGGCGACGAAGCCCCAGGTGATTGCAGGACTCGTGATTCCCGGCAACAGGAGCAGTCGAGGGCCCTGCCCACCGTAGCGCAAGAGGTGCAGCCGCACTCCGTTCGCGCGCACGTGATAGCCATGGAGAAAGGAACTCATTGAGACTCCAAAAAAGATCCACTCACTCGCCCGTATCCGAGGATCCAGCGTCCCGTTGGAAGCTGCGGTGAAAGCACCATCCAATCGCTCGCGTGTTTTGCTCATCGCACCTGGAGCGAGCCATGTCAGGGCTGCGGCGGTTTTCCAAACCAGCCACGGATGCGACTCCAGAGCACGCTCCACATCATCCCGGCGACGGAAACCGTGGATTGTGGTTCATTGGACGCAACCGTTTTCCCGCCCAACCGTCGCGTGATCTGTTTGCCGAAGTCCGCGACCATGCGGCGCACGAAATCCTTCACGAGTCCGGAGCGCGAGAATTGCGCCAGTGGACCCTGGAGGGCATAGATCATGTCCACGTGGACACGAGTGTTGCCCGCCGTCAGTGCTTCCAGGCGATAGGTGATGTCTCCCTGGGTGCGCGACTTGCTCAGGCTGTCCTGGCCTGCACCGCGCAGGACTGCGCGCCTGGCAACGTCGTCACGCTCCAGCCGCGCTGCACCAGCGAATGCCGCCGACATCGGACCGAACTTGATCGCGATGGTGCCCTTGACCCGCTCTCCCTCGTGCGAGTCGATGGTCGCACCGGGCAAGCAGGACGCAACGGCAGGCAGGTCGCCCATGAATTCCCACACCTGATCGGCGGGATAGGGCACATCGAAATGCACTTCGATCGCGTTGCCCTTGGCCTTGGCCTTGGCCATCGCGACGGGATCGACCTCCGCCATTTCCGCGGCAGCCACCGGATCCGCCGTGGGCGGCTTGGCGGTCGAACGCGCTGGCGGCTGCGCCTGGCTCGGCGTCGTGACCGGGCCCAGTGCCACGGTTCGCGGCAGGCTCAGCGTCTGCCGCAGCTTTTCGACTTGCGTGTCGGGGGCGTCACGCTGCTGTTGCAGCACATCCAGGATGGCGTCCACGATGCCCTGGTAGCCGGTGCAGCGGCACAGGTTCCCGGACAGCTCCAGGCGCACGCGCGCCTCGTCGGCGTGGGGCAGACGCAGCACGATGTCGCGCGCCGTGGTGAGCATGCCGGGTGTGCAGAAGCCGCACTGCAGTGCGTGATGACGCGTGAACGCCGGACGCAGCCTCTGCATCACCGCATCATCGTCGTAGCCCTCGATGGTGGTGACCTCCTGGCCTTCACATGCCACGGCGAAAGTGATGCACGAGCGCGTCGGTTGCCCGTTGACGAGCACCGTGCATGCGCCGCAGACGCCATGCTCGCAGCCAAGATGGGTTCCTGTCAGGCGCAGCTCGTCCCGCAGGAAGTCACCAAGATGCATCCGCGGTTCCGCCTGCCGGCTGAAGCCGCGGCCGTTGACCTGAATAGAGATGGGGTTCAAGTCTCTTACTCCGCTGGCTTGTGGTTGGAAAAGACACCGGACTGCTCGAGCGCGCGCTCGACGCAGGCCGTGAAGAGCTTCCGGTCGATAACGTCGCGATCAGGAAGCGCGATGCCAATGGCCGCGCTGACCTTTTCACGCCCCGCAGCCTGCGCACCCTTGCTGGCAACTTCCGCCGCGAACTCGTCCAAGAGGATCGGGGGCCCGTCCGCTGCCCCCAGAACCACGCGTGCACGCTTGCGCGAGACATCGAAATAGACCGCTGCGCTGGCTTCGGCAAATTCCCCAGGCTTGCGGCAGACCTTGTGATACCCCCAGCGCGTGCTCGGCGTCTCGGATGGCACATGGATCGCCACGATCAACTCGTCAGCCTCGAGCACGGTCGTATAGGCGCCGAGCATGAGGCCGTCCGCCTCGATCGTGCGTTCGCCGCGCGGCGACCTGAGCACGATGCGGGCACCAAGTGCAGCGAGCGTCACCACCCAGTCCGCAGCCGGATCTGCATGCGCCAGGCTGCCTCCGACGGTGCCGCGGCTTCGGATGGCCCGGTAGGCGATGCCACCCGCGACCTGGCGCATGGGATGCGCAGCCAGCGGCGGGTACACACCATCCTCGATCTCGGCATGCGTGACGGCAGCGCCGATCTCGACCCACTCGCCCTTGCGACTGACGGCGCGCAGCACCGCGATATGGGCGATGTCGACCACTTGCGCGGGTCGCGCCAGTCTCAAGTTGAGCATGGGACCGAAGGACTGGCTTCCGCTCATCGCCTTGGCCGTGCCGCCGCCCTTGGCCAGCACCTGGATCGCCTCATCCACGTCGAAGACCCGCGTGTATGCAAATTTCGCAGCCTTCATTTGACGAGCTCCTGTTGCGGCTTCGCGCTTTCGAGGGCCTTGAGCAAGCGGCGTGGCGTCAGGGGCGTCATCAGCACCTCGGCAGCGCCCGTGCCCCGCAACGCGTCGTTCACGGCGTTGAAGATCACCGCGGGCGGCGCGATCGCGCCCCCCTCCCCCACGCCCTTGGCACCGAACTCGGTGTGCGGCGAAGGGGTCTCGAAGTGCTCGATGCGGATGCGCGGCACTTCCGTGGCGCCAGGCAGGATGTAGTCGGCCAGCGTGGAAGCCAGGGGCTGGCCTTGGTCATCGTATGGGCTTTCTTCGTACATCGCGGTGCCGATGCCCTGCGCGATGCCCCCGATGGTCTGCCCCTCCACGATCATCGGATTGACCATGGTGCCGCAATCCTCGACGACGACGTAGTCGAGGATCTCGACCTCGCCTGTCTGCGTGTCGACGGCGACAACGACCGCATGGGTGGCATAGGTGAAGGTACCCGTGTCGACCCTGGGCTTGTATGCACGCGAAACCTCCAGTCCACCGAGATGCACGTTCTCGGGCAGGTCCTGTGGCGTGAGGTACCACGCGCCGCCCACTTGGGACAGCGGAATCGACTTTTCCCCGGCGACCGCGAACCCCTCGACCAACGCGACGGTCTGCGGGTCCACCCCCATGAGATAGCCGGCGATCGACTGGATGCGAGGCAACAGTTCCTTGCACGCCGTCGAGATGGCGCCTCCGGACATGACGGTGGCCCGAGACGCGTAGGTCCCCGAGGAGAAGGGCGTGAGCGCGGTGTCGCCATGCACCACCCGGATCCGGGCAACAGGAATGCCCAGCACATCATTGGCGATCTGCGCGAAGCTGGTCTCCATGCCCTGGCCATGCGAGTGCACGCCGACGCGCACTTCCAGTCCGCCATCCGCGGTCATCCTGACCACCGCCTGATCGAAACCAGGCACCACCGGCAATCCCCAGTTGGCGAACACGGTCGTGCCGTGCGCGGACTGCTCCGTGTAGGTTGCCGTTCCGAAACCGATCCGACGTCCGTCCGGCTCTCCCCGGGCTTGCCGGTCACGCACAGCAGCCAGTCCGATCATCTCCACGGCGCGGCGCAGGCTTGCGGGGAAGTCACCGCTGTCGAAGTGCTTGTTGGCCACGTTGACGTAGGGCATGGCAGCGGCCGGGACCAGGTTGTCCATGCGGACCTCCCATGGCTCTCGGCCCACTTCACGCGCCACGGCGTCCATGAGGAGCTCGATCGCGAAGCACACGCCGGTGCGCGCCACGCCGCGGTAGGCCATGAAGCCCGGCTTGTTGGTCGCGACACACAGGGTCTCGCAACGATAGCCGCGGAAGGTGTAGGGCCCCGGCAGGTTGCCGATTGCCTGACCAGGCTCCAGACCGACGAAGAAGGGATAGTAGGAATAGGCACCGCCGTCGATGGTGATGACAGCGTCCAACGCGAGGAGCTTTCCCGTGCGGTCCGCGTAGGCAGTGAGCTGGTAGTGATGCTGCCGCGTGTTGGCGCCGACGATCAGATGCTCACGCCGATCCTCAAGATAGCGAAATGGGGTCCGGTACGTCTTGGCCAGCCAGGCGATGCACAGATCTTCGGGGTACAGCTGCCCCTTGTAGCCGAAGGCGCCTCCCACGTCCGGAGATACCACGCGCACCGCCTCCTCGTTCATCGAGAGGTGCTGGGCGATACCGACGCGCAGCAGGTGCGGGACTTGCGTCGCACTGACGACCACGAGTTGATCGGCCTGGAAATCCCAGTAGGCCAGCACCGATTTGCCCTCCAGCGGCACGATGCACTGACGCGACAGCTCGACGGTGCGACTGACCTTCACTTCCGCCTTCGCGGCAAGTTCATCGAAGTCGCGATTGGCCCGCAGCGTGAGAAACACATTGTCTTTCCACCCAGGGTGGAGGAAGTCTCCTTTCGCCGCAAGAGAGGACTCCGCGCCGTGGTAGACGGGCAGCTCGTCATAGGAGACCTGCACCTCCTCGAGCAGGTCTTCCGCCACTGCACGCGTGGGCGCAACAGCCATGGCGACCGCCTCTCCCACGTGCCGTACCTTGCCCGAAGCCAGTGGCGGCAAGGCCGAGTACTGGTATGTGGGTAGCGAAGAAGGGGAACCGATGTCCGCCGCATCCGGCATCATCTCGCGCAAGAACACCTTCCCCGCAATCGCTTCCGGAATCTCGACACCCGTGATGGTGGCGTGCGCCAGAGGGCTGCGCAGGAACGCGACCTCCTGCAGACCCGGCAATACGAAGTCGCCCACGAAGTTGCCCTTGCCCACCATGTGGCGCGCATCCTCCTTGCGAGGCACACGGGCTCCGATGCCCTCGCGTTTGAGCACTCTCGCCGGAATGTCTGCTTGGTTCATGCGTTTCCTTTTGCTTGACTAATTTTCCCCGTGCACCGCACAGGATGTGCGACACGGCGGCACTGTCCCAGCGATCCCAGTGGCTGCTCACTCATGCGCACCGATGGTCCCGCGAAGCTGGCGCGTGACAGCACTTCGTGCGCCGCGTTCGCCGCCGCATCGCTGACTCATCGAAAGCCCCCGAGCGAAGCCATGACCTCGACCAGGCGCGCCCGATGTGCGCGCGAATTCGAGATGTTCAGCTGCCGAATCCCACCATTCGCATCGCAGTTGTCAGCGCGTCGCCCACGGCCTCATTCCTGTTTTATGACAGTACACATGCAGAAGTATAGACGTGCTGTCCGCGCGTGTGAAGGCAGCGTTTCTTGATGAAAACCCTGACGCCATGAACTCACTCATTTGGTGCCATACCTAATGAACATGCACATTCTTCGCTCTTTTTCCGATGCGTTTCCATCCACTCTGGTGCAGTGCCAACAAGTACAAACCCGCACTTGAAAAGACCAACTTATCCTACTAATATGACAGTTCACTGAGTATTTATTTCGGATCTTTCAACGACTGGATGGAGCCATGGATTGGATCAAGGTCGCCTCGGCGCAAGAGCTGAGCAACGATGAAGCGAAGACGGTCGATGTCGCTGGTTACGGTGTCGCGCTGTACCGCATCGACGACGAGTTTTTCGCCACCGACAGCATGTGCACCCATGCCACCGCTTTGCTGTCGGAGGGTTACGTGGAAGACGGTTGTGTCGAATGCCCCCTGCATCAGGGCCGCTTCGACATTCGTACGGGCAAAGCGATGTGTGCGCCGGTCACCGTGGACCTGCGCACCCATGCCGTGAAGCGGGAGGGCGATCACATCTACGTGTGGTCGCCTGCCGGCAAATGACCTCGCGCGGCATCGTCATCGTTGGTGCGGGCCAGTCGGCGGCTGTCGCGGCACACGCCCTGCGCGAGCAGGGCTACAGCGGGCGCATCACGATGGTGGGTCGGGAGCGCCACAGACCGTACGAGCGCCCGCCTTTGTCCAAGGCCGTCCTGATGGCTGCCGACGCCCCCCGGCTCGACGTCCTCACGGATGAATCCTGGGCGCGCAGCAAGATCGACCTGCTCAGCGGCAGCGATGCCGTTGCACTGGACCTTGTGCAGCAGCACGTCCGCCTTGCGGACGGGCAGGTGCTCGGGTACGAGCTCTGCCTGCTCGCCACCGGCGGCGAGGCGGTCACGCTCGCGTCCGTTCCGGCCGGCCGCCCGGGTGTGCACTACATCCGGACCCTGAATGACGCGCGCAGGCTGCGCGCAGCCCTTCAAGGAAAGCCGCAAGTCGCAATTCTTGGCGGGGGGTTCCTCGGCCTCGAAATCGCCCACTCGGCACTGTCCGCAGGCGCGTCGGTGACGGTGCTCGAACGCGCCACAGCCCTGCTCGATCGCTTTGTGCCGCGGGAGGCGTCGGCATGGCTGGAATCGCGAATGCGCGCAGCGGGCGCAACGCTCCTGCTCGGCGCGTCCTGCAGCGGCATCCATTCACTGCCGGCCGGTCGGTCGCGCCTGAGCACCAGCACCGGCGAGCTGGAAGTGGATGAGGTGGTCGTCGCCATCGGCCTGTTGCCCAACGACGCGCTGGCGCGCGATGCGGGGCTGCAGATCGCGGCAGGCGGCGGCATTCTGGTCGACACGTCCTGCCGCACCAGCGACGCACACGTGTTTGCATGTGGCGATTGCACCAGCCAGCGCCGCCCAGGCCAGGCGGCGCCAACGCGCCTCGAATCCTGGCAGAACGCGAACGAGCAGGGGCGCACGGCCGCTGCCGCCATGCTGGGCCTGCCTCTTCCTGCACCCGCGGTGCCGTGGTTCTGGACCGACCAGGGGAAACACAACATCCAGATGCTGGGCCTGCCGGCCAGCGATCTCGAATATGTGCGCCGCGGCGACCCGGCCGACGACAAGGTGCTGTGGATCGGCCATCGGGGTTCTGTCCCCTTGCACGGCGTCGCCATCAATGCAGGCGCCGATCTGCGAGCCGTTCGCCCTCTCTTCGAACGCGGGCGCCCCGTGCAGCTGGAGGACTTTCAACGGGACGCCATCCCTCTACGCGCATGGGCCAAGCAGATGCAGGCCCACGTCGCCATCACCGCTTAAACCACCTCTCTCAAAGCTAAGGAGCTTTCATGTATCAATCGCAGGCGGTCATCGGCATCACGAATGCCCGAAAGAACCCGCCCTTGGAACAGTGCGTCTGGCCAGCGGACGCCATGAACAACATTCCGGACTGGGTCTACACCAGCCAGGCGATCTATGACCAGGAGATCGAGCGCATCTTTCGCGGCGACACCTGGAACTTTGTCGCCCTGGAAGCGGAGATTCCCAACCCGGGCGACTACAAGCGCGGCTATGTAGGCGCCACGGCCGTCGTGATCGTTCGCGCGGAGGACCACACGATCTCCGTCTTCGAGAACCGCTGTGCCCATCGCGGCGCGGAGTTCTGTCGCGCCAGCCAGGGCAATACGAAGGAGTTCGTCTGCCCCTACCACCAGTGGTCGTACGACCTCAAGGGCAACCTGCAGGGCGTTCCGTTCAAGCGCGGCATCAACAAGGTCGGTGGCATGCCGGCGGACTTCAAGAACGCCGACCACGGCACCCGCCAGTTGCGCGTGGCCACGCGCAACGGCGTGGTGTTCGCCACCTACTCCGACAAGACCCCGCCCCTGGAAGAGTACATGACCCAGGAGATCGTCGAAGAGTTCGACGTCCCCTTCTCGGGCAAGAAACTCAAGATCCTGGGCTACTGCCGCAACGAGCTTCCGTGCAACTGGAAGATGTACCACGAGAACCTCAAGGACCCGTACCACGCGACGCTGCTGCATTCGTTTCTCGTGGTGTTTGGCCTGCTGGTTCCCGGCATCAAGTCGATCGTGTTCGCGGACAAGGCGCATGGCCGCCATGGCTTCATGGCGTCGGCCAAGCCGGACGAGATCTATGCCACTGTCGCGGACGACGACAAGGCGCAGATGCGTTCCTTCAGCGACAACCTCCGGTTGCGCGACGAACGGTTCCTGGACTACGTACGGGAGTTCAAGTCGCCCTGGTCCGCCAACATGATGACCATGTGGCCGAACCTCATCGTTCAGCGCCAGATGAACACGATGGGTGTGCGCCAGATCATCCCGAACGGTCCGAACAGCATGGTGATGCAGTGGACGATGTTCGGGTACGAGGACGACACGCCGGAGATGACACGGCACCGCCTGCGTCAGGGCAATCTGATGGGCCCGGCCGGCTTCCTGGGTCTCGAGGACAACGAGGCCTTGAAGTTCGTGCAGGAAGGCCTGCGCAACTCTTCCACGGACAACAACGTCGTGAAGCTCGATGCCGGCCACCAGGGCACGGCACGCAATCTCATCTCCGAGTCCTGTATCCGCTCCCTCTACCAGTACTACCGGGACGTGATGGACATCCGTGTCGCGGAGAAAGCAGCATGAAGGATCGGCTCGCCTACGCCAAGACCACCATCTCGCCCCGACGCGCGGCCGAGCTGCGAGCCGAGATCGAGTCGTTTCACGTCGAGTACTGCGCGGCCCTGGATGCGAACGACGTCGAACGCTGGCCGGACTTCTTCAGCCAGGAAGCGACGTACCGCGTGACATCGCGCCAGAACGCGCTTTTGAACATGCCCGTGGGACTCATCTACTGCGAGGGTCTGGACATGATCATCGACCGCGCCCTCGCCGTCGCGCACTCGCAGATGTTCGCGCCGCGACACATGCTGCATGTGCTGGGGATTGCACGCGTACTGCAAGAGACGGGAAACACGATCAGTTCCCAGACGCCCTTCATCCTGATGCAGACCCTGGTGGAGGGCCCATCGACGGTGCATCTGGCAGGGGTCTATCACGACCGCTTCGTGCGCGAAGGCGAACGTCTGCTTCTTGCCAGCCGTGAAGTGATCCACGACACGGAAATTCTCGACACCGCCTTGGCGTACCCCGTCTGAGGCCACCTAGGAAGACCATGAATCCAACCCCCAAGATCGCGCTGGAGGAGCACTTCTGCGCCCCCGGCTTCGACGCGTACTCAGCCCCATACACGCGAGCGCTGCCCGCCGAATTCGTCGCCAAGCTCGACGCCAGGCTGACCGATTTCGACGATCAGCGCCTTGCGGAGATGGACGCAGGGAACATCGAGTACGTCGTGCTGTCGCAAACGATGCCTGGCGTACAGGCTGAGGCAGATCGCGACACCGCCATCCGCCGAGCGCGCGAGAACAACGAGTTCCTTGTCGAGCGCGTGTCGCGCCATCCGCGACGCTTCGGCGCCTTTGCCCACGTGGCCATGCAGGATCCGACCGCCGCAGCTGAGGAGCTGGAACGCACCGTCGTCGAACACGGCTTCAAAGGCGCCATGATCAACGGCCATACCCTGGGTCGCTACTACGAAGGTGGCGCGTTCGATGTGTTCTGGGAGCGCGCGCAGGCGCTCGGCGTGCCCATCTATCTGCATCCCAACGCGTTCAGCCAGGCACCGGCTCTGCTCGAAGGCATGCCGGTGCTCCAGGGCGCTGCATGGGGATGGGGCGTGGAGACGGCGGGCCATGCGTTGCGCCTGCTGTTCGGCGGGGTGTTCGACCGATTCCCGCGCCTGACCCTGGTGCTGGGCCACATGGGGGAGGCCCTGCCGTACCAGCGCTGGCGCATCGACAGCCGTTTCGCCGCGTATCCATCGGGCATCAAGTTGGCGCGCAAACCCAGCGAGTACATCGGCAGCAACATCCTGATCACCACGTCCGGCGTGTGCTCTGCACCGGCCCTGCTGGGCGCCATTGGCGAGCTCGGGGCACAGGCCGTGCTTTTTTCGGTGGACTACCCCTACGAGTCCACCGCCGAGGCCTGCACCTTCATCGAAGACGCACCTCTCGACGACAAGACACGGGCACAGGTGTGCCATGGCAATGCGCGCCGGCTCTTCAAGCTAGGCAGCCCGGAAGACCTGGCGCTGCTGCAGTTCTGACACTTCACTCCAAAGGACGAAAAAATGGCAGTCAGCGATTATCAGATGATCAAGGCCTGGGACGAGGTCCTGAAGCTCAGCAAAGTGGAGCGCGGACAGACGGTCTCCATTCTGTGCGGCCCCCACACGCACCCGCAGACGCTCCAGACAGCAACGATCGCCGCGCAGGCCGCGGGCGCGATCGTGACCAGGATCGAGTTGCAACCCATCAACGCGGAGAAGGCCACCAGCCGCGACCTGATGAACTACCTGGGCGCGACGCCCCTGACCAACAACCCGGCCGCGCTGGCGGCGATGAAGAACAGTGACCTCGTCCTGGACTTGATGCTGCTGCTGTTCTCGCCCGAACAGATGGAGATCCTGGAGTCGGGAACGAAGATCCTCCTGGCCGTAGAGCCGCCGGAGGTCCTGGTGCGGGCAGTGCCCACCGAAGCCGATCGCAAGCGCGTGCTGGACGCGTCGAAGCTGCTCAAGAAGGCCAAGAGGATGCACGTGACGTCGCCGGCCGGCACGGACGTGACGTTCCAGCTCGGCGAATTTCCGGTCATCACCGAGTACGGTTTCTGCGAGGAACCCGGGCGCTGGGACCACTGGCCGAGCGGCTTCCTCTTTACTTTCGCCAACGAAGGCGGCAGCGACGGCACCATCGTGATCGATCGCGGCGACATCCTGCTGCCGCAGAAGAACTACGTCTCGGACAAGATCACGATGAATCTGAGCGGCGGCTTCGTGCGCAGCATCGAAGGTGACGTCGATGCCGCCCTGCTGCGCGAATTCATGGAAGCCTACAAGGACCCCGAGGCCTACGCCATCGCGCACATCGGCTGGGGGATGCAGCCGCGGTGCTACTGGCACACACTGTCGCTGATGGACCGCGAAGCGACGACCGGCCAGGATGCGCGCTCGTTCGAAGGCAATTTCCTGTTCTCTCTGGGCCCGAACAACGAGGCCGGCGGCTCTCGCACCACGCCTTGTCACCTCGACATTCCGCTGCGCAATTGCACGGTGGCGCTGGATGACATCGTCGTGGTTCGCGACGGCAAGGTGATCGACGAGGCTTTCCAATGAGCTTCGATCAAGACATCTACCAGAAGCAAGGGTTCGGCAATGCCGTGGCGCCCATGGCGCCCTACGGCCTGTTGATCATCGACTTCATCAATGGCTTCGCCGATCCGCTCACGTTCGGCGGCGGCAACATCGGCCCCGCCATCGAATGCACGCGCGGGCTTCTCGCCCAAGCGCGCCAGCGCCAATGGCCGGTCGTGCACACGCGGGTCGTGTACCAGGACGATGGCGCCGACGCCAACATCTTCGCGCTCAAGGTTCCTCCCATCCTTGCCCTGCGCGAGGATGCGCCCGAAAGCCAGATCGTGCCGCAACTGCAGCCGGTGGCCGGAGAGTTGGTGCTGCGCAAGACCAGTCCCTCGGCCTTCTTCGGGACTTCGCTGGCCGCCTGGTTGTCCCTGCGCGGCATACGGACCCTCCTGATTGCCGGCTGCACGACCAGCGGTTGTGTCCGCGCCAGCGTGGTCGACGCGATGTGCCACGGGTTCCGCCCCCTCGTCGTGACCGACTGCGTGGGCGACCGGTCGCCACAGGCACACGACGCCAACCTGTTCGACATGAATCAGAAGTACGCGACCTTGATGGCCCGTGATGTCGCGCTCGAAGCGACCACCAGGGCAGAAAACAACGCCTCGGTCTGACACCCGTTCGAAGGTCCGTCACCTCGTTCGAACCCCTGGTGCTCACGGCGCCAGACCCGCCCCACTATTTGGAGAAAAGAATGACCATCAAATTCGTTGCCGCCTTGGCGGTCTCACTCGCGACGATTGCCTTTCAGGCCCGCGCCGACGTCATCAAAGTTGGCGTCATCGCTCCGATGTCCGGACCGTTTTCAGCCGTGGGGCAAACCTGGGAGGGTGCGACCAAGGCATACCAGAAGCTCAATGGCACGACCGTGGGCAAACACACGATCGAAGTCATCTATCGCGACCTTCCGGAGATCAACCCCGCGCAAGCCAAGGCACTGGCACAGGAACTGATTGTCAAGGAAGGTGCCCAGTACATCGCCGGCCTCTATTTCACTCCTGACACCTTGGCCGTGGCTGCGCTCGCGCAGGAGGCCAAGGTGCCGGTCGTGATCTTCAACGCGTCGACATCCTCGCTTCTCGACAAGTCGGACTTCCTGCTGCGCACTTCGTACACCTTGCCGCAGATGGCGGTGCCTGTGGCCAAGTACGCACTGGAGAAGAACGTCAGGAATGTTGTCACGCTGGTCAGCGACTTTGGTCCCGGCCTGGACGCCGAGAAGGCCTTCACCACGGCGTTCGTCAGCGGCGGTGGCAAGCTGCTCGAGGCCATCCGCGCGCCGCTGAAGACAACCGACTTTGGTCCTCTGATGCAGCGCGTGAAGGCGCTCAAGCCCGACGCCCTCTACGTCTTTGCCCCAGGCGGTCCCGCGACCTACGCGATGGTCAAGGCATACAACGAGGCTGGATTGAGGGCGGCCGGCGTGCGTTTTCTCGGCACTGCCGAGACCGATGAGGACCAGCTGAGAGCGATCGGCCCGGATCTTCTCGGCATCGAGACGGGCATGTTCTATTCGGCAACGCACAACTCTGCGCTGAACAATGCCGTCATCAAGGCCCTCGGCGAGGTTGCCCCCAAGGCCATTCCGACCGTTCAGCTTGCGAACGCGTATGACGGTCTGCATGTGGTCTATCACATGGTCAAGGCAACGGATGGAAAGCGGGACGGCGCCAAGGCGCTTGCCAGCGCCAAGGGTCACGCCTGGGAAAGTCCGCGAGGCCCGGTGAAGATCGACCCGGCGTCCCGCGAGTTCGTGCAGAACGTCTACATGCGCGTGGTCGAAAAGGACCCGTCTGGACGCTACGTCAACCGGGAATTCCGCACGTTCGAGATGCAGCCCGACTACGGCCGCACCCAGAACGCGTCCAAGTAACGCAGAGTCTGCAGCATGTCTCTCGCGCTTCTTAGCAGCATCCTGATCGACGGGATCGCGTACGCGATGATCCTGTTCATGATCACAGTGGGCCTGTCGATGACGATGGGCCTGATGCGGGTGGTGAATCTGGCCCATGGCGCCTTCGCGATGCTCGGCGGCTTCTTCGCAGCCACGATCCCGCAATGCCTGGGCGTGCCGATCTGGCTGGGCTTCTTTCTCGCCATCGTCCTGGTCGGGCTGGTTGCGCTGCTGTTCGAGCGCATCCTGCTTCGGCGCTTCTATCGACGCGACGATCTCGATCAGATGCTGGTGACGATCGGACTGATGTTCGTGGCAACCGCCGCGGTGAATCTGCTGTTCGGTTCGACGGTGACATCGGTGGCGCTGCCGGAGCTGTTCAACGGCACGGTCGATCTTGGCTTTCGGTCCATCCCTCGGCATCGCCTCATCGTTGTGGCCTGTGGGCTCGTTGTGGTCTGCGTTCTTTGGCTGGCGGTGGACAAATCGTCCTTTGGCATCCGGGTACGCGCTGCCGTCGACAACGCGCCCATCGCACGAGCCATCGGCATCGACACGACGAAGATCTATGCCGCCACTTTTGTGATGGGTGCAGCGCTCGCCGCACTGGGAGGCATAGCCGGCGCGGAATTGCTGCCCATGGAGCCGACCTACGCCTCCAAATACTTGGTGATCCTCCTGGCCGTCGTCGCCGTGGGAGGCAACGGAAATCTGTTCGGCTCATTCTTTGCAGCGTTGCTGCTCGGCATTGTGGAGACTTCGATGAAATACATGGTTCCGCAGCTCGCATCCGCTGCGTTTTTCCTGACGATGATCATCGTCCTGCTGGTTCGACCGCAAGGGTTGTTCGGGAGACACGCATGAGCGCGGTCAGTGCGCCCATGACGGTGCCCGCACCGTCTCGCGCCCGGCCGTGGATGCAGCTGCGCGGAGAGCTCGTGCTGATGCTGGTGGGACTGCTGGCCTTCGTGCTGTTCCCGCAGGACCTGGGTTTGCTCACCAACATGGCGACCATGTCCATCTTCGCGCTGTCGCTGAGCCTCGTGCTGGGACAGGCCGGCATCGCGACCCTGGGCCAGGCCGCGTTGTACGGCAGCGGTGCCTACGTCGCGGGCTGGACGGCGCTGTACCTGACGGCAGACCCGATTGTGGGCTTGCTGCTCGGCGGGCTGGGCGGCGGCGTGATCGCGCTGCTGAGCGGCGCCGTCATGCTGCGATCGACCAAGCTGACGCTGGTCATGCTGACCATCGCGGTCGCCCAGTTGCTGCTTGAACTGGCCAACTGGGCGAGGTGGCTCACGGGCGGCGACGATGGACTTGCCGGTTTCAGCATCGCTCCCCTGCTGGGCATCTGGGAATTCAACTTCCTGAGCCACACGGGCTACTTCTATGCCTTGGGCGCACTTGTGCTCGTGTACTTCCTGCTGAGGAACCTCGTGGAGTCGCCGTTCGGCCTGACGGCCAGGGCGATCCGGCAGGATCCCGGACGCGTTCAGGCGCTGGGGGGGCGCGTCTACTTGCACTTGCTGGCCGTCTACACCGTTGGCGGGATCGTGGCGGGGCTGGCTGGCGCATTGACAGCACAGACCAGCAAAGTCGCCAACCTCTTCATGCTGGATTTCACGACATCGGCCGGTGTCGTGGTCATGATCGTTCTGGGTGGAACGCGCCGCCTGTCGGGCGCCGTGCTCGGCACCGTCGCGTACATGACCATCCATCACATCGCATCGACCTTGAACCCCTATCACTGGTTGTTCTTCATCGGGTCGATGCTGATCGTCGTACTCATCGTCCTGCCTGAAGGCTTGATCGGGCTGGTGGACCGCGCTGTGATGTACACCAAGCGGTCTGGCCGCAGTGGGGTGGCACGATGACCCACCGACTCCAGACTCATAACCTAAGTCACTCCTTTGGCGGCCTGGCGGTCACGCAGAACGTCACGCTGTCCCTCCCCCAGGGAGCCCGCACGGCATTGATCGGTCCGAACGGCGCTGGCAAGACGACTTTGGTCAACCTGCTGAGCGGGGCGTTGCGCCCGCAGTCGGGTGACATTCAGCTGGACGGCCGCTCGATCGTCCAGCTGCCGCAGCACGCACGCGTGCGCAACGGCATCGTTCGCACGTTCCAGATCAGCCGCCTGTTCAAGGAACTCACCGTGGCGGACAACGTCAAGGTCGCCGTGTTGCAGCGGCACCGGGCCTCCATGCAGTGGTGGCCCTCACCGACGCGTTCCGCACGAGTGCAGGAAGATGTCGACGAGACACTCGGCATGCTGGGGCTGCACCCCTATGCGAACCGGGTGGTGGGGCAACTGGCGCTGGGCGAGCAGCGGCTCGCGGAGATCGCACTGGCACTCGCGATGAAGCCCGAGGTGCTGCTGCTCGATGAACCGGGCGCAGGCGTGCCGCAGGGAGAGGGCGGCCGCATCATGGAAGCCATTGGGAGCTTGCCCAAGGATCTGTCCGTCCTGCTGATCGAGCACGACATGGACCTGGTGTTCCGGTTCGCGTCGCGCATCATCGTCCTGGTCGCCGGTGCGGTGATGGTCGAGGGGACGCCGCAGGAAGTCGCTGCCAACGAGCAGGTCAAGCAAATCTATTTCGGACGAGACGGTCATGCCCAAGCCCACCATTGAACTTCGGTTCGACGACGTCACCGCAGGCTATGGCGGCCTGCCGGTCCTAGAGCATCTCAGCTTCAGCGTACGCGAAGGCGAGCGCCTCGGTCTGATCGGGCGCAACGGCGCCGGCAAGACCACGACGCTCGCGACAGCCATGGGCCTGGCCGACCTGATGAAGGGGCGCATTCACTTCGGCGGCGACGACATCAGCAGCGCGAGCACCTATGCACGCGCGCGCGCCGGCCTGGGCTACGTGCCGCAGAGCCGCGACATCTTTCCCTCGTTGACGGTGGAGGAGAACCTGCTGTCGGGCCTGCAGGGACGCTCGGCCAGCGTTGCCCTGCCACCTATCTATACGCTGTTTCCGCGGCTCAAGGAGCGCCGACGCAACGCAGGCACGCAGCTGTCGGGCGGCGAGCAGCAAATGCTGTCCGTGGCACGAGCACTCGTCGGGCAGCCGCGCATCCTGTTGCTCGACGAACCGCTCGAAGGCTTGGCGCCGATGGTGCGCGAGGAGTTGATGGACGCCATTGTCCGGATGAGTGATCAGCTCGGCGTAGGCTGCGTCATCGTGGAGCAGCACGTGGATGTCGTTCTCGAATTTTCCAACAACGTGATCGTGCTGGAACGCGGCCTGGCCGCCTACTCCGGGTCTGCGGCGGTGCTGAGCGGCGAAGAGGCATTGCTGAACCGCACCATCGGCATCCAGAAGTGCTGAAGACGAACGCATCGTTTGTTCGACGTGACCTCGGCGCTGTGAGTTTCTTCTTGGCGAGGGTGACGACCGCTGTTCCTCTGTTCACTTTCATTTCGTCGTAAGGATCGGCACATGACGCCCTCTCCTCATTCACCTTCAGAACTGCGGCAGCATTGGCGCTACGTCCTGGGCTGCTTCCTCGGCTTGGCCGGCGGCGTCTCATCCCTGTACTTCTACAGTTCAGGTCTGTTTCTGAAGCCCCTCGCTGCCGAGTTCGGCTGGACCAGAGGCACCGCGTCCCTGGGATCGCTGATCAGCAGCGTGCTGCTCGGATGCGCGGCGCCGTTCATCGGGCAGGTGATCGACCGGTACGGCGCGCGACGCGTCACCCTGCTCTCCCTGGTGGGCCTATCGATCTCGCTCCTGCTTCTGGGCGTTTGGACACAGGGCCTGGCCAGTTTTCTGGCGCTGGTCGCTGTCCTGGCACTGCTCGGTGGCGCGACCTCGCCCTTGTCCTTCACAAGGATCCTCGTGGGCAAGTTCTCTCGCCAACGCGGACTGGCCCTGGGCATCGCCATCACCGGAACCGGCGTCGGGGCCATCCTGATTCCGCTGATCGTCACGCCGGCCATCGCCCATTTCGGATGGCGAGCCACCTACCTGGGTCTTGCGGCCGTTGTCCTTGCCCTCTTGCCATTGATTGCCTACTTCCTGCGGGGCGCGGATGCGGCCCCTGCAGAGAAGGGCCACCGTGCCCCGGCCGGAAGTAACCTGAAGGCGCTGGCCGATCCGCACTTCTTACGCATTGCCACCGTCTTCCTGTTGTGCTCGGTCGGCATCTTCGGCACGATCGTGCACGTCGTTCCGATGCTCACCGACCTCGGGCTTTCCCCGAACCGCGCCGCCGGTTTCGCCAGCATCCTTGGCGTGGCGGTCATCGTCGGACGAATCGTCACCGGCTTTCTGCTGGACGTGTTCGATGCCGCGCGCTTGTCGGCTACGCTCTTCATGCTGTCTGCCGCCGGCATGCTGCTTCTGGCAACAGGCCAACCGGCGCTGGTGCTTCCCGGGTTGCTCATGACGGGCTTTGCGGTCGGCGCGGAGTTCGACCTCGCAGCCTATCTGGTGAGCCGAAGATTCCCGCTGAGCCTCTACAGCACCCTCTTCGGGGGCGTCTATGCCACGGTGGCCATTGGTGCCGGCATCGGGCCATTCCTCGCGGGACGGCTCTTTGACATTTCCGGCAGCTATATCTCATGGCTCTGTCTGGCAGCGGGACTGCTGCTTGCAGCCGCAATGATCTGCCTCACCGAGCGTCCGGCCGCCAAGCACGCGAGCGGCACGGTCGCAGCGGCGGGTTCGAGCGAGCGCTGAGTTCGCTGCGCCTTCACTTTGGTCACGATGCACAGTCTCCGTGCGCTCCTGGGCCCGCTGCGCGTGTTCGATGCGGTGTGCCGCGCCAAGGGGATCACGCGCGCCGCTCAGGTGCTTCATGTGACGCCCGGTGCAGTCAGCCAGCAAGTCAAGCAGTTGGAGGTCGGGCTCGGAGCGCAGCTGTTTCAGAAATCTGGCCGCGAGATCGAACTCACCGCGGTCGGCAAACGACTGGCCCACCGCGTCTCGGATGCTTTCGATCGCCTGAACGATGCGCTCAATGACGTGGTCGATATCCAGCTGGACAAGCGGCTGCGGCTGAAAGTGGCGCCCAGCCTCGCCATCCGATGGCTGGTACCTCGCCTGCACGGTTTCTACGCGCAACACCCCGACATCGACCTCGAGATTTCGACCATTGCAATGGCCGACGACATCAGGCTCGAGGGCGCTGACTGCGCGATCCGGCATGGCATGGGAGAGTGGACCGATGTCGAGTTGGACCACCTCTTCGACGACGAATTTCTTCCGGTCTGCGCACCCAGCCTGGCCAGGCATCTGAAGACACCTCAAGACCTGCTGCAAGCCAACCTGCTGCACTCGATGATGCGGCCGGAAGCTTGGTCGCTATGGTTCAGTTCGGCTGAACTTGTAGATTCCCCGCGCCTGCATGGAATCACGTTGGCGAATGCCGCGCTGTGCTACCAGGCGGCGGCTGATGGATTGGGGGTTGCCATCGCCCAGCGCGCCTACGTGGATGACGACATCCGCAGCGGGCGGCTCGTCATTGCCGTGGATCACGTCGCCAGAACGGAGTCCGGGTACTACTTGGTCTGCGATCCGCTGAAAGCCTCAGAGGCTCCAGTGAGGCTTTTCAGAAATTGGATCCGTTCTGTTCGTTAGCAACGGGTATCAGCCATCACCTATGAGCCCCGGTTACCACGTGCAGAGCTGGCTCGAAGAAGGCGTCAAAGGCTGATCGCCGCGATCCCCGCCAGCACGATCACCGCGCCGGCAATGCGGCGCGCGAGATGACCCTCGCCAAACAGTCTGCATGCAACGAGTGAGCCAATGACGATGGACGACTCGCGCAGGGGCGCGACGAGCGCCACCGGCGCCTTCAGCATGGCCGTGAGAACGAGAATGTAGGCGAGCGGGGAGAACACAGCCACGATGAGGATCGGCACGGCGTCGGCACGGAAGGCCGCTCGAATGCGATGGCGCCGGCGCAGCAAACTGGGGGTCAGGATCAGGCTCTGCAGCAGCAGCGTGGCCGCGTAGTAACTCACAGGCGCCAGGTGCAGCGCGATGACCGAGTAGCCATCCCAGACCGTGTAGGCGGCGATGGTTGCCCCCGTCGCGGCGCCCCAGAACAAGCCTTGAAGCGGGCGGCTCCCGGTCCTGAACGGATTGCCGGTGACGACGAGAATGCCCGCCACGACAAGCGACGCGCCGAACATCGCGGCCGCGGTGAGCTGTTCATCCAGGAGCAGAATCGCGAACAGCATCGCCAGCACCGGCCCAGTGCCGCGGGCAACCGGATAAACCACCCCCAGCTCGGCGCGTTCGTAGCCGGCCTGCAAGGTCAGAGAGTAAGCGGTGTGCAACACGGCCGAGACGACGGCGCCCGCCGCGAGCTGCCAGCTGAGCGCCTGCTGCCCATTCGCCATGAAGACGAGGCTGATCGGGACGCACAGCAGCGCCGAAGCGTAGGTGTAGGCGCAGACGAACAGCAAGGCATCACCGCGCTTGTACTTCGAGGCCAGATTCCATACCGCATGGGCCACGGCCGCGGCGAGGATCATCGCGACGGTGCCGGGCAGCATCAGGCGATATCGGGCAGGTCGATGCCCGCCCGTTCCGCGCGGCGGCTGCGCTGCGGGTCGCGCAGCGCGACAGCCGCGACCAGCGCGTCGATCACCACGAGCTGTGCCAGCCGACTCCCGGCCGCGGCCATCTGGGCCGTCAGTGGCGCACCGCCAACGACAAGCGCGATGTTCGCGAGGGTCGCCAGCGGTGTGCCGTACTGGTTGGTGATGGCGATGAGCGAGGCGCCGGCAGAAGCTGCCGCATCGGCGATGGCGAGCGTCGTCGAGGTGCGTCCGGTCGAACTGATGGCGATGACGACGTCACCAGGGCCCAGGAGCCGCGTCGCGATCATTGCCGACAGATGGTCCGCGATGCCGATGGTCGTCACGCCGACTGCGCGCAGTCGGAAAACCGCATCAGCGGCGACCGTCGCGGAGGGACCGGCTCCGAATGCGATCACCTGGCGCGCCTGCTCGATGGTGCTGACCGCCCGCTCGAGCGCCGACAGCTCCAGGGCTCCGCCGAGCGCGGTCAGTGCGTCAGTGCCTGCGCGGATCGAGGCCTCGAGCACCGCAGCGGTCGTCGCACCCGCGGTGAGCACGTCGGATGGCGCGAAGAACTCGGTAGTCCCGCGGGCACGCGCGATTTCGATCTTCAGTTCGGTGAAACCGCTGAACCCTATCGCACGTGCGGCGCGAATCACGCTCGGCGGCGAAACGCCGGCGCGGGCAGCGACCTGCGCAGTCGTGCTCGCGCCCACGAACAAGGGATCGGCGAGCAGGAGCTCGACGACCTTTGCCTCGCTGGCAGCCAGATCGCCGGTTCGGGCCTGGATGCTTCCGATCCATTGCAACAAGCGCGCGTTGCCTGAAACCGTGTTACCTTCTTTTCTCATAATAGGTAATAGATTACATCGCGCCCGTGACGATCGCAAGCATGGCGTATACGGAACGCTGAAGGAACGCTCGAAGGAGTCTGTGTTCATGAATACAACAAGGGCTGCATCCATCGCCGTTGTGGGTCCCGGTGCGATCGGCACCGCGGTCGCGGCGGCACTGCACGAAGCCGGTCGCACACCGTTGCTGTGCGGTCGCACACCTCGGGAGCGCCTGACGCTTCAGGATGGTGATCGCCTCATCACCGTGCCCGGTCCGGTGCGGGTAGACCCTGCACAAATCGGTGAGACGGTCGAGGTGGTCTTTCTGGCGGTCAAGGCGACGCAGATCGAGGCGGCGGCAGACTGGCTCACCGCGTTGAGTGGCCCGAAGACCGTCGTGTGCGTTTTGCAGAACGGCGTCGAACAGTTGGAGCGGATCGCCCTGCATGCCCGGGCCGCGCAGATCGTCCCCGCGGTCGTGTGGTTTCCTGTGCAAGCCCAGGCCGACGGCTCGGTGCGCTTGCGCGCAGACATGCGCCTGAGCCTGCCAGACACGTCGCACGCCCGCGTGGCGGCCGAGGCGCTGCGGGGCACACGCTGCCGCGTCGAGCTGGCCGCGAACTTCCACGCGCTGGCCTGGCGCAAACTGCTGCAGAACGCGGTGGCCGGGCTCATGGTGCTCACGCAACGTCGCTCGGGCATGTTCGGCCGGCCCGATATCGCCGCGCTCGCCCTTGCCTATCTGCGGGAATGCCTGGCCGTGGCCCGAGCCGAGGGTGCAGAACTCGACGACGGGGTGCCGCAGGAGATTCTCGACAGGTTCCAGGCATCTCCCACGGACATGGGCACCTCCATCCTCACGGATCGCGAAGCCGGGCGGCCGCTCGAATGGGATATCCGCAACGGTGTCGTTGCGCGCCGCGGCCGGGCTCGGGGCGTCCCGACGCCGATCAGCGATATCCTGGTGCCTCTGCTCGCGGCCGCGAGCGACGGCCCTGGCTGATCCTGCGGCCGATGAGCGCACTGTCGCGCCTCTTCCTCCTCGCCGCCGGCGCCGCAATCCTCAGTCGAGTTGCTGTCCAGCCAGTGTGCGATCACAAGCCGCCACGGCGCTAGTCAGCTTTGAATCCCGAAGCTTTGACCACTGGCTCCCAGAAGGCACGCATTTCGTCAAACCTGGCTCGGGCCTGAGCCGGCGAGCTTCCCGTCTCCACAAAGCCGAGCGTGCGGATCCTGCGCGCGAACTGCTCGGTTGCAACTGCTTTTCGGACCGCAGTGCTCCATTCGGAGACGACGACCGCGGGCGTTCCAGGAGGCAGGCATATGGCCAATACACCCACTGCGGTGAGCTCCTTTCGGCCGAGCTCGCCGAACGTTGGAACGGCAGGCAGTAGCGGGGAGCGTTGCGCAGAGGTGACTGCCAGCACACGAAGCTTGCCGGCGTTGTGGTGCTGTGCGAAGTCTCCGACCGTTGAACTACCCGCTGCGACATTGGCGCCGACGAGGTTCACGATCATCGGGGCTGCGCCCTGAAACGGCACGTCCTGTAGCGGTGTTCCGATGACTTTTGCGATCCGCAATCCCAAGAAATGGGTCGGGCCTCCCGATGCGGCATGGCCGAAGTTGGCATGCTCAGGATGAGCACGCACCCATTGGGCATATTCGGCAAAGGTCTTGACGGGCGAGGACGCTGGTACAGCCAGCGCCATCGGAAACTCGACCACCGTCGACGCCGGCAGGATATCCCGCTGCGCAGCGTAGTTGAGCTTGTTGAAGACGAATGGATAGATCGATTGCAGGAAGTCAGGACACAACATGGCCACGCTTCCGTCGGCAGGGGCGGCACGCAGCGCATCGATCGCAATCTTTCCGCCGGCTCCGGGCTTGTTCTCCACCACGACCGTGCGATTGAGCGGCTCATGCAGCTGATCCGCAAGCGTCCTTGTGACGACATCGAGTGTCCCGCCGGGCGAGAAGCCCACAAGAATCCTTGCGGGCGGTCGGCTGGCCGACTGCGCGATGGCCGACGACGTGCCGAAGGACACGGCAACGATGAGTGCGAGGCTGTAGAGCCAGGCGGTGCTCGGTTTGTTCAAGGGCTGCTCCAGGAAAAATCAGCGAGGTCACGTCGGTTGTTGCAGCGTCGGCACGAGGCCACTCGAGGGGTTCGAGCGCGCGTCGACCCACGACGCTGGAGCCCTCTGCGCGAGGCAAAGTCAGCGACCGCGGAAGACCGGGGCGCGCTTGTCAGCGAACGCACGGCGCCCCTCCAGTCGGTCCTCGCTGTCCCTCAGCACTCCAAAGGCCTGGCGCTCCAGTTCCAGTCCACCGGCAAGCGGCAGCTCCCGTCCGGTCATCGCCAGACGCTTCGCAGCGGTCATCGCCAATGGCGCATTGGCAGCCATCGCTCGCGCCAGGTTGATCGCCGTTTCCTGCAGCTCGGGAAGGGGAACCACCTTGCTGACCAATCCGATCCGCAACGCTTCGTTGGCATCGATGCGTTCGCCCGTCAGAAGCATCCACATCGCGTCCGACTGGCCCACCGCGCGGATGAGGCGTTGCGTGCCCCCGGCGCCTGGGATGCTGCCGACGCGCACCTCCGGCAAGCCGAACTGCGCGTTGTCGGAACAAATGCGGATGTCCGCAAGCAAAGCCAGTTCCAGTCCACCGCCCAGGGCATAGCCATTGATCGCGGCGATGACAGGCTTGTCGGTCTGCAGCGTGCCGAAATTGGAATGCCGGGTACCGGTGCGAAAGACCTGCCGGGCTGCGCTGTCGGCAGGCGGCATCGTTTTCTTGAGATCTGCACCTGTGCAGAACGCACGCTCGCCCGCGCCCGTCAGCACGAGGACGCGAATGCCCTCGTCGCTTGAGATCTCGTCCCAGATCGCGAGCAACTGCTCGTTGGATTCCGGGTCGATGGAATTCATGGCTTCGGGCCGATTCAGGGTGACGATGGCGACGCCATCCTGGACTGTCTTGACGATGGGCATGGGTTTGTCTCAGTTCGAAGGAGAGTCGGCGGCAATGACCGCCTCGATGTTTTCTGGCGGCATGCCCAGTTCGACAAGCACCTCTCGGGTGTGCTGTCCGAGTGTGGGAGCGGACCGTCGCGCCCGAGGCCGCTCGCCAACCGCACCGATGACGCTGCGTGGCATCGTCAACGCACCTGCAACCGGATGCTGCAAGGTCTCTGTGAGCGCCGCGTCGACGAAGGGCGCGGACTGCGCGACCTCGGCATAGTTGTTGATCGGCCCGCAGATGATGTCCACGGCCGCGAACTGCTCGAGCCAGAAGGCGCGGGGATGCGCAAGCATGCGTGCTTCGAGCAGGCGCAACAGCGCCTCGCGGTGCTGCAACCGACTCTTGTTGTCAGCGAAACGCGGGTCGGATGCGAGTTCAGGCGCGCCGATTGCGGCACACAAGGCCTGCCATCGCGCGGGGTGATAGGCCGCCACCATGATCCACCCGTCGGCGCAACGCAAGGCCTCGTTCGGCGTCGAATACGGCGCTGCGTTTCCCTGCGGGCCGGGCACATGGCCGTCTGCGAAATAGGACGCGAAGCTCACATGCTGCAGCGCGATGGCGCTGGCGAACATGCTTGCTTCCACGTGCTGGCCCAACCCCGTGCGTTGGCGCTGCGCGAGGGCAGCCAGGATCGAGATGGTCGCGAAGGACCCCGTGACAAGATCGACAACGGGCACCGGCACCTTGCATGGCTGTCCATCGGGCGCGCCGGTGACGCTCATGAGGCCGCTGACGGCTTGCAGCACGCCGTCCACCCCGGGCAGGTCCCTTGCGGCCCCGTGCTGACCGTACGCGGAGACGGAGCAATAGATCAGCCGCGGATTGGCCGCAGCCACCGTGGCGTAATCAAGCCCCAGGCGTTCCATCACGCCCGGGCGGAAGCTCTCCACCAACACGTCCGCCTGCGCGACCATCTGCAGCGCCGCTTGCCGGTGGGTCGGCTGCTTGAGATCGAGCACGATGCTGCGCTTGTTGCGATTGAGCGCAAGGAAGGGAACACCCTCGCCATGAACCCAGGGCGAGAGCGCTCGCGACAGATCGCCTGTGGGGGCTTCCACCTTCACGACATCGGCGCCCAGGTCGGCCATGCACAGTGTGCACGTGGGGCCCGCCATGACCTGGGTGAAGTCGATCACCTTCAATCCGCTCAATGCATTTGCGAGCATGCGACCTTCGATCTCGTTGGATGTTCTTCTTGGATCCGCATTGGTTCACTACACCGACGGACTGCCGAGACTGCGTCCGCCGCAGACGTAAAGCAGCTGCCCCGTGACGTAGCTGGAGCCTGGCTCCGCGAAGAATCGAACGGCACGACCGATGTCTTCCGGCTGGCCGATGCGCTCCATCGGTACGGTCTTGTGAAGACCCTGCCTGACCTCTTCGGTGAGCGTTTCAAACAGCGGCGTCTCGACGATGCCCGGCGCGATGGCATTCACGGTGATGCCCTTGCGCGCATATTCGAGCGCCAGCGAGCGGGTCAGGCTCACCACGGCGCCTTTGGAAGCGGAATAGGCCGCCTGGCCGCGATTGCCCAGCCAGGCACGAGAACCGATATTGATGATGCGTCCGAAGCGGTTTTCCGCCATCTGCGTTAAGACCGCCTTGGAGCAAATGAATTGCGAGTGGAGGTTGACCTCGATCACGCGGCTCCAGAACGCCAGATCCATCTTGGAAACAAGCTTGTCTCCACCAATGCCGGCGTTGTTGACCAGGATGTCGATGCGCGTATGGGATGCCAGCAGTTGGGCCACGGTCGACTCCACCTGCTCCATAGAGCTCACGTCAACCTTGAAGGTCTTCACGTCGACCCCCGCGCTCGCAAGGCTGCGCCCGGCCGTTTGCAGGGCTTCTTCGTCGAAGTCCCACAGCGCGATGCGGCAGCCGCCCTGCGCAAGCTCGCGGGCGATGCCAAGGCCGATGCCCTTCGCCCCCCCGGTCACGACGGCGACGAGGCCTTGCAGCGAGGCAGGCGCGGTTGGATTTGTCTGGTTCATGTCGACCCGATCAGAGCGAAAGAATATGGATGGCGCAGGCGGCGTGATCCACGCCCCAAATACCGCCGCCAGTCACCTGCGTGAGGCCGATTCGCGCCCCCTGCACTTGCCGAGCTCCCGCGCGGCCTTGCAACTGCTCGCAGACTTCCACGATCTGTGCGACACCCGTTGCGCCGGGCGGGTGTCCCTTCGCGAGAAGGCCGCCACTCGGATTGACAGGCACCCGCCCGCCCAGGGCGGTCGCACCGCTGTGCAGCAACGCAGCCGCGTCGCCGCGATCGCAAAGCCCCAGTGCTTCGTAGTAGAGCAATTCGGAGATGGTGAAGGCGTCGTGCACTTCCAGCAGACTGAGATCCTGGGGTCCCACACCGGCCTGCTCATAGGCCAGCCTGGCGGCACGCGCCGTGATCTCGGCCTCCGTCATATCGACCGGCGTGGTTTCGAACAAGCCGGACTGCACCACGGACGCCAGGACCTGAACCGGCTTTGCGACGCCTTGGGAGGGCTTGGTGCTGAGCACGACGGCTGCTGCACCGTCAACCACGGCGGGACAGCATTGCAGCAGCGTGAGCGGCTCAGCCACCGGGCGGGACGCAAGAATCTCCTCGAGGGTCGCCAGCTTTGCAAACTTGGCGATGGGATTGAGAACACCGTGCTTTCGGTTCTTCACGGAGATATCCGCAAGCGTCTCGAGCTTGAGCCCGTGGTCGTGCATGTATCGCCGAGCGCGCATGGCGTACAAGGCGGGCATGATCATGCCCCGCCTGTTGTTCCAGTCTTGTTGGCTCAGCTGCAATGGGCCGCCCCCGAGACCGCTCAGATGGTCCATTCCGAATACCAGGACGGTGTCGTACTGCCCGACCTTGAGCGCCTGCAATGCAAGATTCAATGCGGTCGCACCGCTGGAGCAGGCGTTGTCCACGTTGTAGACCGCGCCCCCGTCCGCATGCAGTTCACGCAGTGCCCGCTGCCCCGGCAACATAGCCCCGAGCGCGTTGCCGCAGTAGAACGCCTGTACCTCGGAAAGCCGCGTGCCGGCATCTTCCAGGGCATCAAGAATGGCCGACTGGACCATGGCCTCTTCGGTGAACTCCGGAAAGCGGCCGAAGTCGGTAATTCCCACGCCGGTGATCATTGGTTGCTTCATTTCATTGCTCCTGGAAGGCGTAGTCGGGTGTGCCGTCCGGCAACGCGAATGACACCACCCGCACGCGGCTTTCGATCGCAGGCGGGCTTCCATCGAACAAGAGCCGACCGAAGGCGCGAACCCCCGACTCGAAGTCGACCATCGCCAGGCCATAGGCAAGCTTGTCCTTGCCGGGATGGACCACAGTGAAGCTGTAGAGGGATCCGGTTGGCCCGATCTCGATTTCCTCGATCGGCTGGTCGTTGTGGACGAACTCGATCGGCGGAAACTGGAGAGGCTGCCCGCCTGCCTGTGTGGCCACAAGCACCATGCCGCCGGGGGTGTCACGGATGTGGGAATCCGTACGCTTGATGATCTTCAAAGGTGTCTCCTGTTCCGGTGGCGATGGCCACGGCAACAGGAAGTGTGCTGACCCGGGGCCGCCCGGTCATTGGATTTCTGCTGGTCACTCTTTAGCCTTCCTAAAGAGTGTCAACCGTGTAGTTCTGCTAAATCGAGAGCAACCAAACTGCAAGGACGGGCGCCATGTGCACGCGCATACTGAATGAATGAAAGAACAAATACGCGTTCCGGTCACCTTGATGCGAGGCGGCACAAGCAAGGCTGTTTTTCTCGCGCAGCGTGACGTGCCATCCGATCCGCAAGCGCTGCAGCGATTCCTGCTGGCGCTGTTCGGGAGCCCCGATGTGCGCCAGATCGACGGGCTTGGAGGCGCCGACATCCTCACAAGCAAATGCGCAATCATCGGACCCCCGTCACGGCCTGGCGCAGACATTGACTACACCTTTGTGCAGATCGGGATCGACCAGCCCAGCGTGAGCTTCGAGATCGTCTGCGGCAACATCTCGTCGGCCACCGGTGTCTACGCGCTGCAGGAGCGCTTGATTCCCGTGCAGGAGCCCGCCACCACGGTCCGCGTGCACAACACCAACACCGGCAAGATTCTGCGCATGGTGGTGCAATGTGCGCACGGCGAGCCCCGTGTGGAAGGCGACACCGAAGTGGATGGGGTGCCTGCCAAGGGCGCCGAGGTCGCATTGGATTACTCAGGCACCAGCGGCGCCACCACGGGCAGGTTGCTGCCCACCGGGCAGGCACGTGATTCGGTCTACGTCTCCAAACTCGGTCGCGAGATACCCGTGTCGATCGTCGATGTGGGCACGGCATGTGTGTTCATCCGAGCAGCGGATCTGGGCGTCACCGGCACGGAGCTTCCCGGTCAGCTCGACTCCGACATCTATGAGATGGCCGAGGAGGTCAGGCGCTGGGCCGCCGATCGTTGCAACCTGCCAGCGTCAGGAACCCTCACGCCTTACCAGATCCTCATCGGCGAAGCGCAGGACTACCGAACCATCGGCGGCGATCGAATCGTCAAGTCGTCGGAGATCGACTTCGTTGCGCGCATGGTTCTCAATGGCGGCGCGATGCACAAGGCTTTTCCAGGCGGGGGCTCGGTCTGCCTTTCCGTGGCAGCACAGATCGCAGGGACGACTCCGGCTGAGGCGCGAGGCAGTCATGCCGGCCCGACGCGCATCCGCATCGGCCATCCGAGTGGTGTGATCGGAATTTTTGCGAACGTGGATCGCACTGCCGACGACGAGTGGACGGTCCGAGAAGTGCACTTCACCCGAACCGCTCGGCGGCTGTTGGATGGCACTGCCTACGTGAGACGAGCCCTTCTCGAAGTGGACTGATCTCGCCGGACTGCCGATGCAGCAGTTCCGCAGACAGCGGTACACAGAGCTTGCGGTCACGAACCTTTGGGACCGCCCCGGTGGGCCAGCCCGGGGAGCACGGGCCGCCTGCGTTTTACCGGAGCTCCCGTGTCGTTCTCATCAAGGCCCGTACGTCATCGACGGTCAAAAATCAAACAGGAGATATTTCACATGGGCAAGAACACCACGGTCGAGGCATCGCAATGCTGACGCGCGATCTTTTTTCTCTGCAAGGCCGCACCGCACTCATCACCGGTGGCTCTCGAGGCATTGGCCGCATGATCGCCGAGGGATTTCTGGCGCAAGGCGCACGCGTCTACATCAGCGCGCGCAAGGCCGCGGCATGCGATCTGGCGGCTTCGGAACTGTCGAAGCACGGACACTGCGTCTCGCTGCCCTACGACGTCTCCACCATCGACGGCTGCCAGGCCCTGGCCGCTGCCTACGCGCGGCATGAGACCACCTTGGACATCCTGGTCAACAACGCCGGTGCCGCCTGGGGAGAAGACTTCGATGCTTTCCCCGAAAGCGGCTGGGACAAGGTGGTCGATCTCAACATGAAGACACCCTTCTTCCTGACGAAGGCGCTGTCCGAGCCGCTGCGTGCCGCGGCCAAGGAGCGTGTGGGGAAGATCATCAACATCGCCTCCACGGATGGCATCGGGCTCAACCCTCAGGAGAATTACTCCTACGTCGCCAGCAAGGCGGGCTTGATCCACCTGACCCGGCGCATGGCACTGCGCCTGGCGCAAGACAACATCGCGGTCAGCGCCATTGCACCTGGCGCGTTTCCCTCCGAGATGAACCGCAACGCGCGCGACCGCGGCGACGAACTGTCCGAGCACATCCCCGCCAGACGCATCGGCACTTCAGAGGACATCGCAGGCACGGCGATCTTCCTGGCGTCGCGTGCAGGTGACTACGTGATGGGCGCTACCCTGGTGGTGGACGGTGGGGTGACCCACGCCCGAGCCTACAGGTGAGTGCGTCGATGGGATGACCGCCGGTGTGCGGCGACGCGCTGACATAAAATTGCGCATCATCCACCGACCCGAAAGCGGTCGTTGATGTAGGTGGCGGGCGGCTTTCCAAAAGCCTTCTTGAACATCGTGTTGAAGGCAGAGGGCGACTCATAGCCCAGGTCATAGGCGACTTGCTGGACGGTCGCGCCACCGGACAGCTCGCGAAGCGCCACGATCATCTGCAGCTGGCGCCGCCAGCGGCCAAAACTCAGGCCCGTCAGCGAGGTGCACAGTCGATTCAACGTTCGATCGCTCATGCCCAGTTCGCTTGCCCAGTTCGTCTGGGTCCTGCGATCGGAGGGATCGCGCATCATCGCCGTTGAGATCTTTCTGAGCCTTGCGTCCTCGGGCATCGGCAGGAACATCTCTTCCGTGGGCATCGCGCACAGCTGGTCGAGCAGCACCTGCGCCAGTCGATCGGTCGACCCGCCGGCTTCGTACAAGGGCGGCAATCCTGCGAGGTACTGAATCATCTCGCTGAGCATCGGGCTGATGCGCAAGGTGCAGCAACGATCCGGCAAGGGGGCAGCGCCAGGTTCGACGAAGAGGTAGAAGATCTGCGCGTTCGCCGTTCCTCGGTTGCTGTGCGGCGTACCGCCGGGAATCCACACGCCCGCCTGGGGTGGGACCATCCATAGGGCACCGGGCACCTCGCAGGAGACGGCACCGCGCAGTGCGATCACGAGCTGGCCGGACCGGTGCTCGTGCACAGGGATCTCTCGCTCACGCGCCGCCACATCGACGCGCAGTGCCATCACAGGTACTAACGGTTCGTAGTCCAGACCTGGCTCACCGAATTCTGCGCTTCGCATGTTGAGAAAGTTAGTGTTGCTCCCGCCACCGGGCTTGTTCGTGCATTGGAATGGCTCTGTTCGAGGCGGTTGAGATCGACCAAGGGGCGCAGGTGGACCACTCTTCCAGTTGCTGATCCGAAGGCACCGCCGCCACGCTGCAGCGCCTGTCCGTCGGACGTGATGACGGGCAAGGCTCACTTCAGGCCTCACTCCGAGTCGAACGACATCCGCGTCGATGCAGGCTCCTCATCATTGCCAGGACACGCCTTCTCAGCGATGACCGAAAAGAGAAGTCATTCGTCCAACTTTGCAATTCTCGGCGCGTGTGCCGGTCACTAGCATCGTCGCATGAAAATGATTCGCAATAAGAATGCGCCGGTTTCGACCCCGCCACTGCTCATTCTTCTCATCGGCCCGCTACTGATGGGCGCAATTCGTCGGACATGCACCACCGCCAGCGACGCACTCTCGGAATCTATCTCGCTGCGCTTCGGCACGCTGCGGCGCCCAACGATTCCGGCGCGGGAACTGGCACAGCTGGCCGGCCCCGCTCACCAATGGCTTCGCGATTTTGCCAGCATCACCGTCTGCGGTTTGCGCTCTCGCTCGCGTTTCGCATGCAAGCGTGCGCGTGCGACTTCTCGGGGCGCCGCGTGATCGCGCTGCCGCGTTTCTCTCGGCAGGAGTTGCTCTTTTCTCTCAAGAGCTTCGTCGCCGCCATGCTTGCGCTTTACCTGTCGAGCCGCTTCGGACTGCCCCGGCCCTTCTGGGCCATGATGACCGCCTACATCGTGGCCCACCCTCTGGCCAGCCATGTGCGCTCCAAGGCGCTCTACCGCTTTGCGGGCACCTTGCTGGGGTGCGCAGCGACCGTGGTGCTCGTCCCTTCGCTGTCCGGGTCCCCGGAGCTCCTGTCGCTGACCTTGGCGTTGTGGGTGGGACTGTGCCTCTATGTGTCGCTGCTGGACCGCAGCGCGCGTTCTTACGTCTTCATGCTGGCTGGTTACTCGGCCGCATTGATCGGCTTCCCTCTGGTCGAAGCGCCCGCGGCGATGTTCGACACGGCCGTCGCACGGGTCACTGAAATCGGGCTGGGCATCCTGTGTGCCAGCGTGGTCCACAGCATCGCGCTTCCTGCCGGCCTGGCCCCGTCCCTGCTTGGCGTGATGGATCGCGCACTTGGCGATGCGCGGCAATGGCTCACCGACCTGCTGCGCGAGACACCGATCGAAGCCAAGGATGCTCGAATGGCGGCGGACCGCCAGCGGCTGGCCCTGGACATCACGCAACTGCGTCTGCTGTCCACGCATGTGCCCTTTGACACCAATCTGCGCTGGACCGGGGGCGCCATCGACGCCCTGCAAGACCGTCTGGCCGCCCTCACCCCGGTGCTGTCGGCGGTGGAGGATTGCCTGCAAGCGCTGCGCACCGCCACAGGCGGTGTGCCGGATGACATCGGCTCGACCTTCGCGCAGCATTCGGGCTGGCTGGCGCCGAGCGCGACGAACGCGGGAGTGGATGAAGCGCGCGCCGCCTTTCGCGCCATCGCACACGGTCCGGCCGCTTCGCCCTGGATCCGCGCGCTGCGGATCGATCTGGCAACCCGCCTGGAGGACCTGGTCGCGCACTGGGATGCCTGCACCACGTTGCGCAACGATATCGACGCTGGCATTGCCGGGAACCCGGTGGCGTTGCGGCGCACCGCGGCTCTGGGTCGCAAGGTGCTTCACCTGGACAGAGGGCTTGCGCTGCGGTCGGCGATCACTGCGGTGTTGGGCACCTGCCTCTCGTGCGCGCTGTGGATTGCGACGGGCTGGCCCTTCGGATCGGCCATGGCCATGGGCGCTGCCGTGTTTTGCAGCTTCTTCGCCACCCTGGACGATCCGGTGCCTGCCATGCACAAGTTCATCACGGCGCTGTTGTGGTCGTTGCCCGTGTCGGCTTTCTATGTCCTGGGGGTCATGCCGCTGGCACATGACTTCGGCATGCTGGTGCTGTGCATCGCGCCTGTGTTTTTGGTGGTCGGGTGCTACATGGCACGACCGGCCAGTTCCCTGTCGGCCCTTGGCATGTTCTTCGGCGTCGCCGGAACGCTCGCCCTTCAAGACACGGCCACCGCCGATTGGGTGAGCTTCATCGGTTCCAATCTGGCCTTGTTCGTGGGTGCGGTGATCGCGGCCCGCGTCACCGCGCTCATGCGCAGCGTGGGGCGCGACTGGACGGTCAGGCGCATACGCCGCGCGACGTGGCACGATCTCGCCGATCTGGCCGCCGATCCGCAGGACGCATCCGCCCGAGACGCCTTTGCCTCACGCATGCTCGACAGGATCGCGCTGTTGGCGCCACGCGTCGCTCCTGACGGTCCCGAGGAGGTCCAGATCGCAGCACGCCGCGCGCTTCGCGAACTGCGCATGGGGGCAGACATCGCTGCGCTGCAGCGGCATCGCGGGCGCCTTCCGGGAGAACCCGTCAACCGCCTCTTCAGGGAATTGGCCCTCATCTTCCGCGCCCAGGTGGCAGGAGCACCACCGCGTCATGCGCCGCTGCTGCCGCATATCGATTGGCTGTTGCTCGATGCCCTGGTCGCGGACACCGAGCGGCCTGCCGTCGCGGCACTCGTGGGCCTTCGACGCAACCTCTTTCCAGCCGCTCCCGCCGCGCTCCAACCATGATCGAAGTCAACTTTTGGGGCATGCAGTTGCCCTGGCTTTTGCTGCTGGCAGCCGGCGCGCTGCCGTGTGCCTGGGCAATGCGCCGCCTGCTGGCCACCGTTGGTGCTTACCGATGGATCTGGCACCCCGCCCTGTTTGACCTTGCGCTGTACGTCCTGGTGCTCAGTGCCTTGGCTTGTCTCACCGGGGCAACCGCCACCTCGTCCTGATATCCGGACCGCTTCAACCCATGAAACCTCACGCCCTCCCCTTGCCCATCTCAACTTCCCGTCTTGCCCGTCCCGTCGTTCGTCTGTTGGTCACCGTGCTGATGGTGGCTGCAGCCGCCTGGGCGGGATGGCGCCTATGGGATCACTATGAACTCGCCCCGTGGACACGCAACGGACGCGTGCGGGCCAATGTCGTGCAAGTCGCGCCTGACGTGTCCGGCATGGTCGCGAATGTGGCGGTGCACGACAACCAGTCCGTTGCCGCTGGCGCCTTGCTGTTCTCGGTGGACAAGGCCCGCTTCGAGCTGGCGCGAGAGCAGGCCCAGGCCGCCGTCGAGACGCAGCGCATCGCGATCAGCAACCAGCGCATCACGCTCGCACAGGCGCAGCGCGAGAGCCAGCGCAATTCCGACCTCGGCGATTTGATCTCGCTGGAAGCTCGCGAGCAGTCGCGCCTGAAGGTGGACCAGGCCAAAGGCGCACTTCAAGCGGCCGAAGCGGCGTTGCGGCAGGCGCAGGTCGCGTTGAATACCTCGACGTTGAACCTGGAACGCACCCAGGTGCGCGCACCCACCGCTGGGCTCGTAACCAATCTCGACCTGCGCCAGGGCGCCTATGCGAGCGCCGGTCACCCCGTGATGGCGTTGGTTGACGCGGGTTCCATCTATGTCGAAGGCTATTTCGAGGAAAACAAGTTGGCTCGGATTCATCAGGGCGACCGCGTGCGAGTCACGCCCATGGGTGGCCCTGCGCTCGAGGGCACCGTCGAAAGCATCGCCGCCGGGATCGCTGACCGTGACCGCAGCACCAGCGCCGACCTGCTTCCCAGCGTCAACCCGACGTTCAACTGGGTGCGGCTTGCGCAGCGCGTGCCCGTGCGCGTGAAGCTCGATCAGACGTCCTCAGGCGCGCGTTTGGTGGCAGGCCAGACGGTCACCGTTGAAATCCTCCAGACTGCTCGGAGCACGACTACCACGGCCTGGACTTCGGAAAACCGCAGATGAACGCCATGTCCCGACTCCTGGCCGCCGCCGCGGCGGCAAGCGCACTGCTCACCGGTTGTGCCCACCCACCCGTGGGGCCGGACTACGTGCCCCCCGTCCCCCTGTCTTTCACGCAGTCCGCCTCCGCGGGCACCTTCCGATCTGCCGGTGGCGATGCGGCGGACACGACTCTGCCGCCGCACTGGTGGAGGCTCTATGACGACCGACAACTGGACGCGTTGGTCACTAAGGCGCTGGAACACAACACCGAGCTGCGGCAGGCCGTGGCCAACCTGGAACGCGACCAGGCGCTGGCGGCCGAGGTGCACGGAAATGAGAGGCCGACGCTGACAGCCAGCGGGGGGCCCGGCTTCGGACACGTGTCGGGCTTGAGCCTCATGCAGCGCGACGACGAACCGCCCAGCCGCGGCACATACAGCGCGGGTGTTTCCCTGTCGTATCAACTGGACCTGTTCGGTCAACTGCGCCGCGCCATCGAAGCAGCCGAAGCCGGTACCGGCGCTGCCCAGGCGGCGTTGGATCTTGTACGTGTGCGCGTGGCCGGCGGCGTGGCACATGCCTATGCACAAGCATGTTCAAGCGGCTATCGCTTGCGCGCAGCGCAGGAGTCAGTTCGTCTGCAGGAAGAGGCGATCCGGCTCTCCGAGCGGCTTCAACAAGCGGGCAAGGTGGGGGAAATCGACATTGCACGTGCGCGAGGCCAGTTGGAACAACTACGTGCTGCGCTGCCGCCGCTTCGGGCCCAGCGCCAAGGCGCGTTGTACCGGTTGGCAACACTGACCGGCGCAGCACCTCGCGACTTCCCTGCGGCAGTGGCCACGTGCGAGCAGCCGCCGCGCTTGGCGGGACTGCTTCCGGTAGGAGACGGCGCGGCGCTCTTGCGCCGGCGGCCAGACGTCCGCCAAGCGGAACGCAGCTTGGCCGTCGCCACCGCCCGCATCGGCGTAGCAACAGCCGACCTCTACCCGAAAGTGTCGCTGGGCCTCTCGGCCAGCTCGGCGGGCTTCTTGGCAAGATTTGGAAACCGGGAGACGCTCAGCTACAGCCTGGGCCCGTTGATCAATTGGACGCTACCCACCACCGGCGTTGCCCGCGCTCGCATCGCGCAGGCCGAGGCGGCCACCCGGGTTGCGGCTGCCCGCTTCGACGGGACCGTACTGACGGCACTGCGCGAGGTGGAAACGGCGCTCGATGTCTACGCCCACGAGCTGGAACGTCATGCCGCGCTCTCGGCCGCGCGAGATCAAAGCGCCATCGTCGCCCGGCAGGCACGCACCCTCTATGTCAACGGCAAGACCGCTCAGTTTGAAGCATTGGATGCGGAACGCACCCTGGCAGCCAGCGAAGCCGCTCTGGCGATATCCGACGCCCTGTTGGCAGAAGATCAAGTCGCCGTGTTCATGGCGCTGGGCGGGGGCTGGGAAGCCGATGAGCTCCTCGTGAATGCCGTGCATTAGCGCACGCCCGAGCGTTTCTTAAGCGAAATATGGGGCGAACGGAAATTCCACTGCGTAAGTCCGAGCGGAGCGGGATGCTTGATGGACGGGCTTAATCTTTTGAAGACCTTTTTGGAGGTCGCCAACGTCGGCAGCTTCTCGCGCGCAGCGGGCAAGCTGGGAATCTCCAAGGCGAGCGCGAGCAAACATGTCGCGACGCTTGAGGCGCGCTTCAACGTACGACTCATGAACCGCTCAACGCGGTCGGTGACATTGACCGATGCTGGAAGGCTGCTCCAGCTTCGCAGCGCGCCGCTGATGGAGATGGTCGAGTCGACGCAGAGCGAATTGCAGGCGCATGGTTCACGCCCAAACGGTCGTCTGCGCGTCGCGGGGCTTCATGGGCTCGTGCAAACCGGCTTCCCGAGCCTATTGAGCGAGTTCCTGACTCTCTACCCAGATGTCCATATCGACCTACAGATCGGCAATCGCGTGGTCGATCTCGTGGAGGAGGGTGTCAACATTGCCCTGAGGTTCGGGCGCATCGGCGACGAAAACCTGATCGTGCGTCGCCTCCAACGAGTGGAACTCACCCTCTGCGCCACGCCCAGTTACTGGGCCAGGCGCGGCATCCCTCAAATGCCCGACGACATGCGATGGCACGACGTGCTCACCTATTCGCTATCGGCGGGCGCCCCGCACATTCCGTTCGAAGTTGATGGCGAGCCATACAACCTCCCGATCTACGGACGCATGGATGCAAACGACTCAAGCACTCTCATCGCCGTGGCACTGGCCGGCATCGGCGCGGTGTGTGTGCCGGCGTTGCTAGCTCAGCCGCACACAGAACGCGGCAGCCTGATCCAAGTGCTCAAGGAATTCATGCCCCGTGACATCTGGCTCTACGCAGCGTACACCCAGCGCCGGCACAACAGCGCAGCCCTGCGTGCACTACTGAAATTGCTTGAAACGCGCATGGGAGGCGGCGTACCCGACCATCCGACCTAGCAGCGCCAGGCGAGTTCGTCGATCGCAAATCTCGTGAAAGCATCACAAAGCCACGTTTGTGTCTATGCACGGCGCATACGCTGCCGCGAAGCCCAACGCCGCGACCCAACCGTCGATAACCACAGGCACGTAAATACCCCCTTATCGCTAGTTGGTGCAGTCTCACATCTCAGCTTGCGATAACGAAAGTCACGAGAACACCCTATTACCGTTGGTTGGTTAAAAACCGTTGGCCCTGGCGCGTGAGCCGCCCAATGGGGAACACCGCCCGCCGCGCAGACGGCAACACGCACTCTCGTCATAAAGACCCAGCGATGATTTCATCAATCGTGTCCTAGCCAACAGCATACGACGACTAGAGAACTCAACCTGTAATCGCGAACTCCCTATCCTGGCCGTCCGACGGATCCGGCCACGACCATTGGCTTGAGCGTCTCGGTACCGGGATACCTCGAAGAGCAAGTAGATCTCGCATTCGTGCAACGCGATGGCGGCGCAGCCTGCAGTGGCGCGAAGCAGGCTCGCCAGACGCAAGTCCCGGCTCGGCGCTCGAGCTTCGAGATGCCAAAGGCGCCCACATTTTGCGAAATCCTGCTTCTCTTGAGGCGGTCGCCGCGCGTTCTGCGAATGCTTATGCACCTACGGAGGGCACCCTACGAAGTCAAGACCAGCGCACCGAGATCGAAAGCCTGCCGCATAGCCATTAGCACTGTTCCGCCGGATGAACGGTGAATTCGGCTTCAACTGGTTTATCAATTTAACCGTCTCTGTAAAATTTTTTGCATGCGATCCGAAGTCAGTCAATCTGCTAAACGTCCATTGGTGGGTATTTAAAAGGCTTGAATTGAGGAGATCTCAATTTCAGCCCTGCTGCGCTCGTGATTGGCCGACCCGGCAGTGCCGACAACGTAACTCGAGAGTGACTGCGACCCTTCTGAGTAACGCACCGATCAAGGTATGCAAAGTCACTAGATGCTCACCCATTGAATTCTCCGCCTCGGATCGCCTAATTCCGAATTCCTGTCTCACACGGAGCAACCGATGACCGATTCCAAAGTTCCAAATCAACCTGCCGACTATGTTCCAGCCAAAGTCTGGAGCCCGAAGAACAACTATGGCGGTACGTTCGGTAGCATCAACCGCCAGGTTTCCGGCGCCAGGTTCGAGAAGGGGTTGCCAGTCGGCAAGCATCCTCTGCAGCTGTACTCGCAGGGCACCCCGAACGGACAGAAGATCACAATCATGCTGGAGGAGCTTCTGGCGGCCGGGCATCCGGGCGCCGAATACGACGCGTGGCTGATCGATATCTTCAAGGGCGATCAATTCGGAAGCGGCTTCGTGGGCATCAATCCCAATGGCAAGATCCCGGCGCTCGTTGATCACTCCACGGATCCAGTCACGCGCGTTTTCGAGAGCGGCTCCATCCTCGTTCATCTTGCAGAACGATTCGGTGCATTCCTACCGACCGAAGGTCGGGCGCGGACGGAGACGTTCAACTGGTTGATGTGGCAGACGGGCTCGGCCCCCTTTGTCGGCGGAGGACTGGGCCACTTCTACGCCTATGCACCGCTAAAGATCGAGTATGCAATCGACCGGTACGCGATGGAGACCAAACGGCAGCTGCATGTGCTGGACACGCATCTGGCCACGCACGAGTTCCTCGCTGGCGATCAGTACACGATCGCGGACATGGCGGTCTGGCCGTGGTATCCAGGCAGCCTCTATGGCGTCTACAACACGCACGAGTTCCTGGCCGTCGAGGAATACACGCATCTGCTGCGCTGGTACAGGGCGATAGCAACTCGCCCCGCAGTTGCGCGCGGCAGGGTCGTCAACCGCGTAGCCGGAGAGCCGGGCACCTTCCTTCGCGAACGCCACGACGCCAAGGACTTCGAGTCAATACAGCAAGGCGAATAGTCAGCGCTCCCAGCCCCAGGCTGCACGACCACGCCACCCGCACGCGTCGCGCGCCCTGGTCCGGGCTCTCAAAGATTCAACCGTGTCTCCCAGGGCGATGCCTTCGCCCTTGGAGCTGCCGCATGGACATCCCCGCGGCGCCCCCAAGCATCTAGGCAATTTTCCAGTCCAGCAGACCGCCATACCCAGCGGCGCTTTCCAACCATCAAGGCTTTTTTTATGAAACTGTATTACTCCCCTGGCTCTTGCGGGCTTGCTTCGCAAATCGCACTGCGAGAGGCCGGACAGGCGTACGACCTGATCAAGGTCGACTTCAAAACCAAGACGACGGTCGAAGGCGACTACCTGAAGGTATCGCCCAAGGGCTTCATCCCTGTGCTGAAGATGGACGACGGCGACCTGCTCACCGAGGGGGCGGTCATTCTGCAGTGGATCGCAGACAAGAACCCGGCCGCCAAACTCCTGCCACCCTTCGGAACCCGCGAGCGCTACACGGCGCTGGAGTGGCTCAATTTCGTGGCAAGCGATCTGCACAAGGGCATGGCCGTGATGTTTTCGCCATTCCTCGATGAAGTAACGAAGAAAAGATTTGCGGATGGCAACCTGACCAGCAAGTTCGAATACATCGACGAGCACCTGTCCCGGAACGACTACGTCCTGGGCGCGCAATTCTCGGTCGCCGATGCGTATCTCTACAACGTCCTGTCATGGCCGTCGCGGGTAAGGATCGACGTCACCGGCTATGCCTCCATCCAGAAGTTCATGGCACGCATGGAGCAACGGGCAAGTGTGCGCGCGGCTTTGCAAGCCGAAGGCCTGCTGGCGAACGACTGAAATCCAAGCCCTCCCGAGGAACCTTCATGCCGACACTTTTTGATCCCATCGCGCTGGGCGCGCTCAACGCGTCCAATCGCACCTTCATGGCGCCCCTGACCCGGGCGCGCGCCACCCGCGACCATGTGCCGACGCCGATCATGGCCGACTACTACGCGCAGCGCGCCACGGCCGGGTTGATCATCGGAGAGGCCACTGGCATTTCGCGCCAGGCCGTTGGCTGGCCCTATGCACCGGGACTGTGGTCCTCCGAGCAGGTCAAGGCCTGGACGCCCGTCACGCAGGCAGTGCATGACAAAGGCGGGCTCATCTTTGCGCAGCTTTGGCACATGGGCCGCATGGCCCACTCAGCCGTGACGGGCCGTCAGCCTGTATCGGCGAGTGCCACGGCCATGCCGGGAGATGCGCACACCTATGAAGGCAAGATGCCATTCGAAATCGCAAGACCGCTGGCGACCGAGGAGATCCCAAGCCTGATCTCCGACTATGTCAGCGCCGCAAGCAACGCCATGGCCGCGGGCTTCGACGGCGTTCAGATCCACGCCGCCAATGGCCAGTTGCTCGATCAATTCCTGCGGGACGGAACCAACGCCCGGACCGACGAATACGGCGGCAGCATCGACAACCGGGTGCGGTTGCTGCGCTTGGTCACGCAGGCCGTTGCAGACGAGGTGGGCGCCAATCGCACTGCCGTCCGCCTGTCGCCCAATGGCGAAAGCTACGGCGTGGACGACAGCAATCCGGCGCCGCTGTTCACCGCCGCGGCGGAGATGCTAAACGCTATCGGTATCGCCTTCCTGGAGTTGCGAGAGCCTGGCCCGGACGGGACATTTGGCGCAACCGACGTCCCCAGACTGTCGCCTCAGATTCGCAGGCATTTCAAGGGCGCCCTGGTGCTCAACAGCGACTACGACGTGGCGCGCGCCAAGGCCGACCTCGACAGCGGCTTGGCCGATGCGATCAGCTTCGGGCGTCCCTTCCTGGCCAACCCTGACCTGGTCTGGCGCCTGCGCCACGGCGCACCGTTGACCAAGGACGAGATGGCGACCTACTACAGCCAGGGAGCTGAGGGCTACACCGACTACGAGACGCTGATGTGCAGCAAAGCCTTTGATTGAGCGGCTGGCCGCTACCCGCGCCATCCCGCAGTGAGTTGGGACAGCGAAATTTCTTCCATTCCCGCCGGACGCCAGGTTGGCGCCGGCACCCACAACCTTAGAAAAGGAACAAGAATCATGATGCAAGATTGGAACGGCTACCGGACGTCTCTGCTGGAGCGCGTGGGCGATTTCGCCAAGCAAAGTCCCGACGTGATGCGCGGGATGGCGGCCCTGGACAACGCCGCCGCAAAAACTGGCCATCTGGAGCCCAAGATCCACGAACTAATCTCCCTCGCCGTCGCCGTCACCACGCGTTGCGATGGCTGCATCGCCGTGCATACCAAGAAGGCCGCGGAGGCTGGCGCCTCGCTCGAGGAAGTTTCCGAGGCACTGGGCGTGGCCATTGCGATGAACGCCGGAGCGGCGCTCACGTATTCGGCCCGCGTGGTCGAAACGTATCAGCAACTGCCCGGCAAGTAAGCCGCTGCAGGAAGCGCCTTTGGCCTCGTCCCGGTGGCCGCAAGTATCTTGCCTGTGCCGGCGGGTGGCAGCCCTTCGTCAGCGCATGGTGGCGTGGTTCAGGAACAATTGCGCTACCCACTCGACGAACACACGCACCTTGGCCGAAAGGTGGCGGTTCTGCGGATACACCACGTGGATCGGCAGTGGTTCGTTGGTCCAGTCGTCCAGGACGGATACGAGCCGCCCGTCTTTGAGCATAGGCGCCATCAGGAAGTCTGCCATCTGCACGATACCCAACCCGGCCAGGCCTGCAGCCGTGTACGCATAGCTGTCGCTCAATGCGATGTGACTGGACAAGGCGACCTGGATCTTCTCGCCGTCCTTCTTAAAGTACCAATCGAACATCTTGCCCGAACGTGCGGAGAAATAATTGACGCAGCTGTGGTGTACCAGATCGTTGGGATGCATGGGCCGGCCATGGCGTTTGAGGTAGGCCGGCGATGCACAAGTGGTGTAGTGCATCGTGCCGACGCGGCGCGCGATCAGGCTGGAATCGGTCAGGCGACGGCCTCCGCGAATCGCGCAATCTACCCCTTCCTCGACCAGGTCCACCTGCCGGTCGCTGCAACCCAGTTCGAGCCGGATGTCCGGATACCGCTCGACGAAGTCGGGAAGCGCGGGAATGATCACCTCGCTGGCCAGGCCGGTGGGGGCGTCGATACGCAGCCTTCCCGCGGGGCTGCCCCTTGTTTGAGACACGCAGTCCTCGGCTTCGCGCACCTCCGACAGAATGCGCATGCAGCGTTCGTAGAAGGCGGCGCCTTCAGCGGTGACGCTGACATGCCGTGTGGTCCGGTTCAGAAGCTTGACCGACAGCGAACCTTCCAGCGACTGGATCAAGGTTGACACCGTCGCTTTGGGAAGTTTCATGTTCTCGGCCGCGCGGGTGAATCCGCCGGTGTCCACGACCTGGACAAACACTTCCATCGCCAAAAATTTGTTCATCCGTGGTCCTGAGCGAATCGGGTGAAAGCGGTCCGCGCCGCAAGGCGCACTCGAGCCATCAAGGTTCAAACGCGCACGCCGCCCCTGACGCGGTAGCTCGGCTGGTACATGGTCACGAGTTCCTCGGTTGCAGTGGGGTGGACAGCCATGGTCCGATCGAAGTCATCCTTCGTGGCCCCTGCCTTCAGGGAGATGCCGAGCAACTGCACCATCTCGCCGGCCTCGTGACCGAGGACGTGGGCGCCGACCACCTTGCGGCTTGCGGCGTCGACGATGAGCTTCATGAGCATCCTTTCCGTGCGGCCCGAGAGCGTCGCCTTCATCGGACGGAACTCGGCGCGATAGACCGCGATCTCGGGATACTTCTTGGCGGCCTCTTCTTCCGACAGGCCCACCGTGCCGATCTCCGGCTGCGAAAAAACGGCCGTGGGAATCAGGTCGTGATCGGGCGAGGTCGGATTGTTCTTGTACTCGGCCTCGATGAAGCACATGGCTTCATGGATGGCGACGGGTGTCAGCTGCACCCGGTGGGTGACGTCTCCCAGCGCAAATATGTTGGGCACATTTGTGCGGGAGTAATCGTCCACGACGATCGCGCCAAGCCCATCCACCTTCACACCGGCAGCTTCCAGGCCCAACCCTTGCGTGTTCGGCTCGCGGCCGAGCGCCAGCATGACGGTGTCGACCGAGATCGACTCGCCGCACATCGTTCTGACCAACAAACTGCCGTCAACCTTCTGTTCCACCTTCTCCATGACGTCGGTGAGAACGATGCGGATGCCCTTGTCGACCATGGCTTTGTGCAAGCCCTGGCGCAGGTCGTGATCGAAACGCGACAAGATCTCCTTGCCGCGGTAGATGAGCGTTACAGCCACACCAAGGCCGTGGAACACGTTGGCGAACTCGACCGCGATGTAGCCGCCGCCGGCAATCAGTATCGAGCGCGGCAGCTGCGGAAGATCGAAAGCTTCGTTGGACGAGATGCACAGCTCATGGCCAGGGAGCGCTGCATGGGGGTTCGGCGTGCCGCCTGTGGCAATGACAATCCTGTCGGCGGTGACGGTCTGGCCGGTCTGCACCAGGCGCACGGTGTGCGCGTCGACCAACTCGGCGCGGTCGTCGATGATCCGGGCGCCGTTGCTCTCGAGCCCACGCCGGTACAAGCCTTCGAGTCTTAGGATTTCCTTGTCCTTGGCGGCAAGCAAGGTGTCCCAGTCGAACGTGGTCTCGCTGACTTTCCATCCGTACCCTGCAGCATCCTCGAAGTGCTCGCGATACTGGGAGGCGTACACGAAAAGCTTCTTGGGAACGCAGCCCCGAATGACGCAGGTGCCGCCGAACCGGTGCTCTTCCGCGATCGCGACACGTTTGCCCAGCGCGGCAGCAACACGCCCGGCCCTCACGCCGCCCGAGCCACCTCCGATCACGAACAGATCGTAGTCATACGCGGCCATGAAAGATTCCTTTTTTTGACTGACGCGCGAAGGCGCGCAAAGCGCCCTCTCGTCGAATTTCGTGGCGGTCTGGTGATCGACCCATGGGCTTCGCCGCGTCCTTTCCCCGCCAAGTGGCTTTGAGCGTCAAGCGACACAGCGTCGTCGCACCCACGACCTTGAGCGCGAATTCTGAGCATGTTCCAGCACTCGATAAAGACCCCGGCGACGAATTGAATGTTCAGGCGACTGAACAACGGCGTGCACAACCAGCCGCATGACATATGAAACCGAGCGTCAGGGTATCCTGGGTCTAAGCTTGCCATCGTGCGGACTCGTAGGAGTCGACCCGCCATCCGGCTTCCTCCCTGCGCACGACTTCTGCAACCCAGTCTGCGAACGCTCGCACGGTCGGGGACAACTGACGATTCTGGGGGTATAGGACCGAAAGCGGCACAGTCGGCGACGCGTAGTCGGCAAGCACCTGCCGAAGGCGGCCGCTCAGAAGGTAGGGCCGCACCATGTAGCTCCCGGCACGGATGAGCCCAAGGCCTTCGAGGCCGCATGTCACGTAGGCATCCGTATCGTTGACGATGAGACGTTCTCGCATCCTGACGCTGCGGTGCTCGCCATTCACCTCGAAATTCCAATCCAGGGTGCGCGCGGTGCGGCTGGACAGGTAGCCAACCGCCTCGTGGTTCGCCAGATCCTCCAGCGATTTTGGCGTGCCGTGACGGGCCAGGTATTCCGGCGAGGCGCAGGTCACCCATTCGAACGAGCCGATGCGCTTTGCTACGAGTGTGGTGGAGTCCTCGGGCGTCCCCGCTCGAATGACGCAATCGATACCCTCCTGCACGAGCTCCACAGTGCGGTCAGACGCCGTCAGCGTGAGTTCGACCTTCGGAAAGCGAGACTGAAAGTCCTTGATGCAAGGCAGGACGACCAAGCGCGCGAGCGAGAGCGTCATATCGACCCGCAGGCAGCCTCGAGGCTGCCCAGCTCGTCCTGGGAAGCTGGACTCGACGCCTTCTAAGTCCGCAAGCAAACGCCTGCATTGCTCGAAGTACAGCGTGCCTTCCGGTGTCAGGCTGATGTGGCGCGTGGTCCGCTGCAAAAGTCGCACGCCCAAGAACTTCTCCAAGTCCTTCACGGCTCGCGTGACCCGGGATTTGGGCAGGAACAGGCTGTCCGCAGCTCGAGTGAAGCTGTGCATTTCGACCACGCGGGCGAAGATCTGCATCGACTGGAGGCGGTCCACGGGCTTCTCTCCTTGTAGGGCCACTATTGCACGGTACGGAACTAGGTGTGGCTTGCACCGCGAGAAATTCCATTTTTATCCCATTGGTAGGTGGCGACGACAAGTGATTGTTCCAACGGCGGCAACAAAGTAACCCAGGTTCCGGGCTCGATCTTCATGCGCCACACGCACAGACTGCAAACCGTTCAATTTTGTAGAGCACGTCGCATGAAAACCCTCAAGAAACAGCACCTGGCGATCGTCACGACTGCCGTTGCGGTGGTCGTTGCTGGCAGCATGTTTTGGAAACACGGTTCCGAAGCGCATGCTCAAGCCGCCGCCGCACTCCCCATCGTCAAGTACCGGCCAGCCTTGCAGCGCTCGGTGTCCGATGCGCAGGACTACACGGGGCGGCTCGAAGCCGTGGACCTCGTCGACGTTCGCGCCAAGGTACCGGGCTCGCTGCTCGCGGTGCACTTCAAGCCGGGCCAGCATGTTCGCCAGGGGGACGTTCTTTTCGTCATCGACCCAGCACCCTTCGAGACCCAGGTGCGCCAGGCGCAGGCCACCCTGGCAGGTGCCGAAGCACGGCAACGGCTGGCAGACACGGAGCGCGCCCGCGGACAGAGGCTGCTGGAGTCGAATTCGATCGCGCGCAAGGAGTTCGACACGCTCGACAATGCGGCGCGCGAGGCTGCCGCGTCACTGAAGGGAGCGCAGGCCGCTCTCGCGCAAGCTCAACTGCAGCTCAGCTACACCCAGGTGCGCGCGCCTATTGCGGGACGGATCTCCCGGGCGGAAGTCACCGCGGGCAATGTGGTGACGGCAGGCGGGGAAGCGACGCCGCTCACCAGAATCGTCTCTGACAGCAAGCTCTACGCATCCTTCAACGTGGACGAGCAGAGCTACCTCCAGATCATCGCCCCTTCGCTGAGGGCGGGCACGCAGCCTGTAGTCAAGGTCGGTTTGGCCACCGACACCGACTTTCCCTACGCGGCGTCCATCGAAGCGATCGACAACCAGATGGATACCCGGTCGGGAACCGTGCGGGTTCGTGCGCGCATCGACAAGGTGAATCCCGAGATGCTTCCCGGTCTGCGGGCGCGCATCCGTCTGCAAGGCGGTGCCCCCTACGACGCCGTGTTGGTGGACGAGGCCGTCGTCAGCACCGACCAGGACCGGAAATATGTTCTCGTCGTCAATGCGCAGAACAAGGTCGAGCGCCGGGTCGTCGACCTCGGCGTGCTGCAAGGAACGCAGCGGGTCGTGCGCAGCGGGCTCGCCCCGGGTGCCAAGGTCATTGTGGATGGCGCTTTCCGCGCATCCCCCGGTGCGTCGGTGTCCGCAGTCGCTGCAGAGGCCCCGGAGGCCTCCGCCGGCGCCACCAACGGAGGCAGGTCGTGAACATCTCGAAATTCTTCATCGACAGGCCGATCTTCGCTGGCGTCCTGTCTGCGCTGATTCTCCTTGCAGGGCTCGTAGCATCGTTCAACATGCCGGTGTCTGAATACCCGCAGGTCATTCCGCCATCGGTCGTGGTGCACGCGCAATACCCTGGCGCCAACGCCAAGACGATCGCGGAAACCGTCGCGGCACCGTTGGAGCAGTCTGTCAACGGCGTTGAGGACATGCTCTACATGGACTCGAAGGCCAGCGGTGACGGTCACCTGTACCTGACCGTGACCTTCAAGCTGGGAACCGATCCGGACAGGGCCCAGCAGCTGGTGCAGACCCGCGTCTCCCAAGCCCAGGCGCGACTGCCCGAGGACGTGCAGCGCCTGGGCGTGACCGCGGTCAAGAACCTGCCGATGATCACCATCGCCGTGCACATGGTGTCGCCAAAGGGGACCTACGACAACAACTACATCAGCAACTACGCCATCCTTCACGTGAAGGATCGTCTGGCCCGGATCACGGGCGTCGGCGACGTGGCGATCTGGGGGCCCGGCGGCTATGCGATGCGTGTCTGGCTGGATCCGGCCGCTTTGGCCGAGCGGGGACTGAGTGCGAACGATGTCGCCAGCGCCATTCGACGCCAGAACATCCAGGCCGCTGTCGGAACGATCGGAAGTTCACCCACCTCCGCGGACACCGCCTTCCAACTCAACGTCAACGCCGATGGCCGGCTCAAATCGCCCGAGGAGTTCAAGGCCATCGTCATCAAGTCCGATGCCCGTGGAGCGATCACGCGCCTGGGCGACGTGGCGCGCGTGGAACTCGGAGCCGAAGACTACGGCATCCGCGCCACGCTGGACAACGCGCCCGCCGTCGCCGTGACAGTGCAGGAATCACCTGGCGCGAACTCGCTTCAGATCTCCCGCGACGTGCACAAGGCCATGAAGGAGCTCGAGAAGGACTTTCCCGAAGACGTGGTCTATCGCATCGTCTATGAACCGAGCCGTGCAGTCCAGTCCGGCATCGACGCGGTCATCGAAACGCTGCTGGAGTCGGTGGCGCTCGTGGTGCTGGTCGTGTTCCTCTTCCTACAGACCTGGCGCGCTTCCATCATTCCGCTCATTGCGGTTCCCATCTCGATCGTCGGTACTTTCACTTTCCTGCTGCTGGCGGGGTACTCCATCAACACGCTGTCACTCTTCGGCCTTGTGGTGGCCATCGGCATCGTGGTCGACGACGCCATCGTAGTTGTCGAGAACGTGGAGCGGAGTATCGCGCGCGGGCTAAGCCCGCGAGAGGCGACCTACCAGGCCATGCGCGAGGTGAGCGGGCCCATCATCGCCATCGCGTTGACGCTCTCTGCTGTCTTTCTTCCACTGGCGTTCCTCAGCGGCTTGACTGGAGAGTTCTACAAGCAGTTCGCGGTCACCATCGCCATCTCCACGCTCATCTCGGCGGTGAATTCGCTGACGCTGTCGCCGGCGCTGTCGGCCTTGCTGCTGAAGGGACATGGCGATGCACCAGACGCGATGACCCGGGTAACCCAGAAGGTGTTTGGCCGCTCCTTCAGGCGCTTCAACCGCACCTTCGACCGCACCTCAGAGGCATATGGAGGAGGCGTCGGCCGTCTGTTGCGGCACAAGGGGGCGTTGCTCGTCGTGTACGCGCTCTTGCTGGGGGGAACCTGGTGGCTTACCGATCATGTCCCGGGTGGGTTCGTTCCTGCACAGGACAAGGAGTACCTCGTGAGCCTGGCGCAACTGCCCGAGGGCTCGACGCTGGACCGCACCGAGGCGACCATGAACAAGATGAATGCCATGGCGCTCAAGCACCCTGCCGTCCTCGGAACATCGAGCTACAGCGGTCTTTCGATCAATGGGGTGACCAAGAGCTCGAGCACGGCGCTGACATTTGTCTTGCTCAAGCCGTTCAAGGAGCGAAAGGGGATCAGCGCCGACCAGGTCGCGGCCGACCTGGGCCGTGAGTTCGGCAGCATCGGACACGCCTTCACCGGGATCTTTCCACCACCGCCGGTCTACGGCCTCGGAACCTTGGGCGGCTTCAAGCTGCAGATCGAGGACCGGGCGGACCTGGGTTACGACGAGCTCTACAAGGCGACACAAGCCTTCATCAAAAAGGCGTCCGAAGCGCCTGAGCTCGGCCCGCTCTTCTCGACTTACAACGTGAACGCGCCCCAGCTCAAGGTGGACATCGACCGCGCGAAGGCACAGCAGCTGGGTGTGGATACGCCAGCGGCCTTCAGTGCGATGCAGTCGTTCCTTGGTTCCTACTACGTGAACGACTTCAACTTCCTGGGCCGCGTGTACCAGGTGCGCATGCAGGCCGACGGCCAGTTCCGCTCCAAGCCGGAAGACATCGGGCAACTGCACGTTCGCGCCGAGTCCGGGCAGATGGTTCCGCTCGCGTCGTTCGCCAAGGTCAGCCAGACGTACGGCCCCGACCAGGTCAGCCGCTACAACGGCTTCACGTCGGCCGACGTGGGCGGCAGCCCGGCGCCGGGCTACTCGTCGGACCAAGCAATGGAGGCCATCCAGCGGATTGCGGCTGCAACCTTGCCACCAGGGATGACGTTCGAATGGACCGACCTGACCTACCAGCAGATCATTGCCGGCAACAGCGCGGTCTGGATTCTTCCACTCTGCGTTCTCTTGGTGTTCTTCGTATTGGCGGCCCAGTACGAGAGCCTGACGTTGCCGCTGGCCATCATCCTCATCATTCCGATGAGCATCTTCTCCGCGCTGCTCGGTGTGTGGCTCACGAAGGGCGACAACAACATCTTCACCCAGATCGGACTCATCGTGCTTGTCGGCCTGGCGTCGAAGAACGCCATCCTGATCGTCGAGTTCGCGCGCGAGCTCGAGATGGCGGGGATGTCCACGTTGAAGGCCGTGATCGAGTCCTGCCGCTTGCGGCTGCGGCCCATCCTGATGACGTCGCTGGCCTTCATCATGGGCGTGATCCCACTCGTTCTTTCGACAGGCGCAGGTGCAGAAATGCGCCAGGCGATGGGCATCTCGGTGTTCTTCGGAATGATCGGCGTGACGCTCTTCGGTCTTTTCCTCACGCCGGTTTTCTACGTGGCCGTTCGGGCCCTCAGCGGAGGAAGGCCACTTCGATCCGCAGCGCACCACGAGGCGCCTGCGATCGCTCCCCATCACCTTGAACTTCAGCAGCCGGAGGTTCAGGCATGACCTACCGAACTCAAGCGGTCCAGCGAGCGGCTCGAATGTCTAGAACCGCACTTGCCATAGCGGCCGGTCTGTTCCTGCTGTCCGCCTGCTCCCTCACGCCCGTCGAGAATCGTCCCGGAATCGACATTCCTGAGAAGTTCGCGGAGTGCGCGGGCCATCCGCTCGCATTGCAGGCGTCTGAAGATCCAGGTCGATGGCGACCGGCCGAGCCCGCAGATCAGCAGGCGCCCTCTCCATGGTGGGAAGTCTTCGGCGACCCCGTGCTTGTGCAGCTCGAAGAGGAGGCGATCAAAGTCAATCCTGACGTGACCATCGCGATGGCAAGGCTCAAGCAGGCACGCGCATTGATCTCGCAAAGCGAGTCGGCGCGGCTTCCTGAAGTGGGGGTAGGGTTCGGTCCCACTCGACAGCGCATCAGCGGTACAGCTGCGGGGCGCGGGGATGGTGCACCGGGATCCACGCAAACCCTGTGGCGCGGTCAGGTCTCCTTTGCATACGAAGCCGACATCTTCGGCAGGGTTTCATCGGGGGTCGCCGCCGCACGTGCCGATGCGGCCCGGCAGCAGGCATTGGCGCACCAGATGCTGCTGCTCGTCCAAGCCGACGTCGCCAAGACGTACTTCAGCCTGCGGCAGTTGGAAGGCGAACTTCGCCTTCTGCGGGACACCGTGAAGTTGAGAGAAGACGCTACGTCGCTGCTGGAGCGAAAGCTCGATGTCGGCGCCGCGGCCCCTTACGTCGTCGATCAGGCGAAGACAGAATTGTTTTCGGCCCGCTCAGAGCAACTGGCTCTGGAACAGCAACATGCGCTGGCATTACATGCCTTAGCGATCTTGCTGGGCAAGCTGCCAGCGGCGTTCTCCGTCGAGGTACGGCCTCTGGAGAACGTTGCGGTTCAGCTTCCGCCGGGAATGCCATCCACGTTGCTGGAGCGCAGGCCGGACATTGCCGCCGCCGAGCGCGCCATGACCGCGGAAAACGCCCGCATCGGCGTTGCGAAAGCGGCGTTCTTTCCGTCGCTTTCGCTGACGGGGTCCCTGGGCTATGAGTCGGCGGACCTGGGAAACCTAGCCAATTGGTCTCAACGCACGTTCCTGCTGGGTCCCCTGGTGGGAACGGTCTTGAGCATGCCAATCTTCGATGGAGGAAGGCGAAGCGCCGAAGTGGCCCGCGTGCGCGGCGTCTACGAGGAGAGGGTCGCCGAGTACCGCAAGACGGTGCTCCAGGCCTTCCGCGAGGTGGAGGACTCTCTGGTCTCGATCAGAACCCTTGACGCGCGAATTGTGCAACAGCGGGGAGCAGAAGACGCATCGTCCGGCGTTGCGCAATCAGCCAAAGCGAGATTCGACGAAGGCGACGTCGACTACCTGGTCGTTGTCGATGCCGAGCGCACCCGCTTGCGCAGTCGCCAGTCACGCATCCAGTTCGAGGGTGAGCGCGCGCGCGCGACCGTTGATCTGGTCAAAGCGCTCGGCGGTGGCTGGGACCTCTCAAAGGCCGAGAGGTCCGACATCAAAGGCTGATCCGACGGTGTTGGAGGAGCGGCCAAGGCGGTCTCCTTCCACGCGGCCGCATGCCGCACTCGAATTCAAGGCATTTGTAGCTGCGCGTTTGAGCGATTGCATCCGCCGCGGACGCAGTCCTAGTTTGGGTGCGGCTGGTCAACGGTCGCCGCCCGATCCCGATCTGCATTTCTAACCAATTTTTGGAGCTTTCCTGTGTCTGTTTCTGATCTCTTCAAACCGCTCACTCTCCTGCACGGCCCGGCGATGAGGAATCGCTTCATGCTGGCGCCGCTGACCAACCAGCAAAGCGAGCTCGACGGCACTGCCTCCGTGTACGACCATTTCTGGATGGAGCAGCTGTCTCAAGGTGGCTACGCGTTGATCCAGACTTGTGCCACGACCGTGGAAGCGAGCGGCATTGCGTTTGCGCGGCAGTTGGGAATCCACAGCGATGAGCACCTGCTAGGCCTTACCCGGATGGCCACAACCATTCGGAGCGGTGGTGGCCTCTCGGCGGTTCAGCTGCACCACGCGGGCCACCGCGCCAACCCGCTGCTGGGGGGCATTCCAGCTCCTGCTTCCAGTGACACTTTGCCGGGCATTCAGGCGATCTCGACCGACGTGGTGGAGCGGATCCGCGACAGCTTTATCGCCGCCGCGAAAAGGGCGCAACTGGCAGGGTTCGACGGCGTCGCGGTGCATGGCGCATTCGGTTGGATCCTTTCGGAGTTCATGTCGCCGTTCCTGAACGATCGCAAGGACAAATACGGCGGGAGCCTCGAGAACCGGGCGCGCCTGACTCTGGAGGTGATCGAAGGCATCCGCCGGGAATGCGGCCCTGATTTTCAGATTGGCTGGCGACTGTCGATCGAGCGGTATGGGTTGCGCCTGGAGGAACTGCGCGAGGTCACCGCTTATATCTTCGATCGCGAACTGATCGATTATCTTGACCTGGCCTTGTGGGACTCAGCTCAGGTCGTCAGAGAAGGGCCATTCCGCGGCAGGACCATGCTCAGTCTTTTCACAGAATTGCCTCGCAAGGGAGTTCGCCTGGGGACAGCCGGCAAGATCATGAGTGCCAAGCGTGCCGGCGAGTTGCTGGACGAGGGCTGCGACTTCGTGCTGATTGCCCGCGCTGGCATTCTTCAGCGGGACTTTCCTCTGCAGGTCAAGGCCAACCCGACGTACGACAGTCCAAGGCTTCCAGTGCCTGCCGAGTACTTGCGCGAGCGTGGGTTGAGCGAACGCTTCATCGACCATATGCGGGGATGGCAGACCTTCGTCTTGCACGGTTCGCGATAGGGGGCGGACGAATACCCGGTCCCCGACTCGCTCCCAGCACAAGGAGGCGGGTTGTCCGCGCGATCGCCGGACTATTACGACCATCGAAGAACGCAGGCCGGAGCAACGCCGAAACTCGGGGCCGAGGAAACAACCGACGATAACCAAAGGCACGTAAATACCCCCTTACTGTCTGTTGGACCGACACATGCACTCAACTCACGAGAAGGTGGCACTACGACGGTTTTCTTTGGCGAGCAGCGAGGAGCACTGCCGTGCTGTTGACGAGTTCCCGATCAGCGCGCGATAACGAAAGTCACGGGAATGCCAGGTTATCGGCTGCTGACTCGATTGCCCGCCTGCGTCCTGGCAGATTGCGATCCTGCTGCACTGCCGAGCGATATAAATCGCCCCTGGAGATCAGCCTCTGATCGTGACGTGCGTGTGGAAGCGGTCTGAAGGTCCGCGAAGAATCTGGAATTCGAAGGGCCTCCCCTTCTTGTCGTAGCCAATGCGCATCACGTCGACCAACGCAGAGCCGATGGCCACGTCGAGCAGCTTCGCAAGCGAGACGTCGGCCAGCGTGGCGCGGGTGACCATCTCGATGCGGTCGTAGCGGATGCCCTCCGCCTGCAGCAGCTCGGTCAGCGCGGCACGGCCGAAGTCGGCCTTGGCGAAACGCCGCCCAACGTCCTCCGTCAGGTAGGCCACGCTGTGCAGGATCGGCGTGCGCCCGGTCACCCGCACACGCACCACCTTCAGTACCACCGCTCCCTCTTCGAGCTGCAGTGCAGTCGCCACATCGAGCGGCGCGGGCACGAAGCCGAATTCCTTGACGCTGGGCGTGCTACGGGAGCGGCGCTCGGCCATGGCCTCGAGAAATGCGTTCATGGGCATCGGCAGCGGCGCCGATGCGAATGGCACAGACAGGTAAGTGCCACGGCCGCGCTGCCGCTTGAGCAGGCCCCGCGCCTCGAGCGACTGCAGGGCACGCCGCACCGTCACGCGCGACACGCCGTATTGCGCACGCAGGTCTTCTTCTGTAGGCAACTGGTCTCCGTCACGCAGCCTGCCGCTGGCCACCATGTCTTCGATCATGGTGGAGATCTGGTGATGCAGCGCGACGCCGGGTTGCCGATTGAGGTCCATTCGGAAATCTTAACGGCTGGGAATACTTGGTCTTGCCAAATGTATTGATGTCAATACAATAATACCAAGCAGGCCTTACCGGCCCAAAGCACCACGGGACAACGCATGGCAGGCCGCACGCTCTTCGACAAGATATGGGACACCCACGTGGTAGCGGGCCTGGGCGACGGCTTCTCCTTGCTGCATGTGGACCGCCACCTGGTGAGCGACCCCGGTAGCAAGGCGCTGGCTGCGCTGCGCCAGCGCGGGCACGCCGTGCGCAACCCCGAACTCACCTTCGCGACGCCCGACCACACGGTCTCCACCGCCCCGGGGCGCACCGGCCACACGGCCAACGCGTTGCGCTACCTCAAGGATCTGCGCCACGAGACTCACGCCCAAGGCATCCGGCTGTTCGATCTCGGGCAACCTGGCCAGGGCATCGTGCACGTGGTAGGCCCCGAACTGGGACTGACCTTGCCGGGCGCCACGATCGTCTGCAGCGACAGCCACACCTGCACCCACGGGGCCCTCGGAGCGCTGGCGTTCGGCATCGGCGCCACCGAGTTTCAGCATGTCGCGGCCACGCAGACCATCGTGCTGCAGCGCCCGCGCCAGATGCGCATCTGGTTCGATGGCGTCCTGCCGCAGGGCGCGAGCGCGAAGGACCTTATCCTGCATACCATCGGTCGCCTCGGCGCGACGGGGGCCTCGGGCTGCGCGGTCGAATACGCGGGCCCGGCCATCGATGCACTCGACATGGAAGCGCGCATGACGGTGTGCAACCTCTCAGTGGAAATGGGCGGGCGCTTCGGCATCATCGCGCCCGACGCACGCACCTTCGACTACCTACGCGGCCGCCCGTATGCCCCGGTGGGCGCGCTTTGGGAACAGGCGGTGGCGCAATGGCGCGAGCTTCGCGGCGACGACGACGCGGTGTTCGACCGCGAGGTGCGCATCGACGCCTCCGGCGTCGGTCCGCAGATCACCTGGGGCGTGAGCCCGCAGGATGTTCTCGATGTCGGCGACGTCGTACCCGCGCCAACCGGCCCGACCCAGAAAGCCGCGCTCGAGTACATGGGCCTTCGCGCCGGCGATCCGATCGCGGGCACGCCCGTCAACTGGGTTTTCATCGGCTCGTGCGCCAACGCGCGGATCTCGGACCTGCGGCTGGCCGCGGCCGTGGTGCGGGGCCGCCGCGTGGCCCCAGGGGTGAAGGCCTGGGTCGTCCCCGGCTCCGAGCTCGTCAAGCGTGCGGCGGAGGACGAAGGGCTCGATCAGGTTTTCCGCGATGCCGGCTTCGAATGGCGCGAGTCGGGCTGCTCGCTGTGCGTGGCCGGCAACGGCGAGGCGGTGCCGCCCGGGCAACGCGCCGTGTCGACCTCGAACCGCAACTTCGTGGGACGCCAGGGCCCGGGCGCGCGCACGCACCTGGCCAGCCCGCAGATGGCCGCGGCTGCCGCCATCGCGGGCTGCATCGTCGATCACCGCACGCTGGAGACACGCGCATGACACCGTTCACCGTGCTGCACGCCGTGGCCGCCCCGCTACTGCTCGACAACATCGACACCGACACGATCATCCGCGTCGAACCGCTTTTCGGGGGCGTGCCGCGCGACGAGCTCGGACCGCACGCACTCGCAGCCCTGCGCTTTCGCGCGGACGGCACCGAGGATCCCGGATTCGTGCTCAATCGCGCACCCTACCGCGAGGCGCGCATCCTGCTCGCAGGCGACAACTTCGGCTGCGGCAGTTCGCGCGAGGGCGCCGTGTGGGCGCTCATGGCACTGGGCCTGCGCTGCATCGTGGCACCGAGCTTCGGCGACATCTTCCACGGCAACTGCTTCCAGAACGGTTTGCTGCCGGTGCAGCTGCCGCGTGCACAGGTGGAGGCGCTCGCGCATGCGGTGGCGCAATCGCCCTCGGCGCTCATGGAGGTCGATCTTCGCGCGTGCACCTTGCAGGCGCCGGGGATGGCTGCGCTGCCCTTCGACATGCCTGCGCGGCGCCGCGAAGGCCTGCTGCGCGGGCTCGACGACCTCGAACTGACGCTGGCCCGCAGCGCCGAGATCGACGCGTTCCAGGCCCGCGATGCGCAGGCGCGACCGTGGATCTATCTGAAAACAAAGGAGACACCGTGACCCCTTACCCTTCCCGGCCATTGCGCCGCATTGCGCTACGCACCGCCATGGCCATTGCCGCCTCGGCGCTGTTGCCACGCCATGCGCTCGCGGCCGACTTTCCGGCCCGCCCCGTGCGCATGGTCGTTCCGCTGCCGCCGGGCGGCGCCACCGACGTGGTCGGCCGGCTGATGGCACAGAAGCTCGGCGAGCTCTGGAAGCAGAGCGTGATCGTCGACAACAAGCCGGGTGCCGGCACCATCGTCGGCACGCAGGCCATCGCCCGCGCGCCGGCCGATGGCTACACCTTCGGCATCGTGATCAGCGCATTCACCATCAACCCAGCGCTGCGCACCGACCTGCCCTACGACACGGTCAAGGATTTCACGCCGCTGAGCCTGCTGGGGTTCCCGGTGATCGCGCTCGTGGCCATCCCCTCGTTCCCCGCTGAGGACGTGAAAGGACTGATCGAGAAGGCGCGTGCGAAGCCCGGTTCGATCAGCTTCGCCTCGCTGGGCATCGGGACCGCAACGCAGCTGGCAGGCGAACTCATGAACGTGCGCACCAACGCGGGCATGGTGCACATCCCCTACAACGGCAGCGCACCGGCCTACAACGACCTGCTGAGCGGGCGCGTGCCGGTCGGCTTCGTGCTGCTCGACTCGGCCCTTCCGCACGTGAAGGCCGGCAAGCTCAAGATACTGGGCATCACCAATGCGCACCGCAGCCGCATCTACCCCGACTATCCGACCATCGGCGAAACCATTCCCGGCTACTCGCTCGAGAGCCTGTTCGGCTTCGTCGCACCGGCTGGCTTGCCTGCGCCGGTGGCGGCCAAACTTTCGGGCGATCTTGTCAAGGTGATGCAGATGCCCGAGGTGCGCCAGCGGCTGGCGGAACTGAGCGTCGAGCCCGTCGCCTCCACCGCTGCGGAGTTCGCCGTAACCATCCGCAGCGAAATCACCAACTGGGCGCCGGTCGTGAAGGCTGCCGGGATCAAGGCGGAATAGGCGGCGCACCGCGCGCGGCCCGTTTGCGTGCCGTGACGAAGCTCACGCCGCGTGCAGCCGCGTCACCAGGCTCCCGGCAGCCTTGCGCAGCGCGGGCAGGAAGGTTTCGCGCACCTCCGCCAGCGTCATGCGCTCGGCGCGCACGGCGATGCTCATCGCCGCCATGACCTGGCCCGAGCGGTCGAACACCGGCACGGCCATCGAGCGCACATCCAGTTCAAGCTCGCCATCGTTGCTGGCGTAACCCTCCTCGCGGCAACGCGCGACGAGCGCCAGCACCTCGTCCGCATCGGTGACGGTGCGCAGGCTCAGGCGCGGGCGCGGCATGGCGTGCACGCGCCGCGCCGCTTCGTCGGGCGGCAAGCCCGCGAGCAGCACGCGCCCCAATGCCGCGCAATACGCCGGCAGCCGCGAGCCGATGCCCAGCCCCGTGCTCAGGCTGCGCCGCGCGGTCGAGCGCGCAATGATGATCGCGTCGTCGCCCTGCAGCATCGCGAGCGAGGCCGACTCGCGCGTGCGCTCCGACAGCGCATCGAGCAGCGGCTGCGCGAGCGACGGCGCGGGCCGTGAGGCAAGGTATGCGTGCGCCACCAGCAGCGTCTTGGGCAACATCCAGAACCGCTTGCCGTCGCTGTCCAGGTAGCCCAGCGTCTGCAGCGTGAGCAGCGCGCGGCGGGCAGACGCGGGCGAGCTCTGCGTGAGCCGCGCTACTTCCGACACCGTGAGCCGGCTGTGCTGGCGGCCGAAGCAGGTCAGCACGTCGAGGCCCTTTTGCAGCGAGGTCACGAAGTTCTTGTCTGGTGCGGCCTCCTCGCTGGGAGAACTTTCTTGGTTTTTGCGCATTGCGCAAATCTAACTTGTTGCACGCGCAGAGGCAAAGAGACACTGGAATCCCCTCGACGCACGAGGAACACGGAGACAACAATGTTCCAGAGACTCGCCCGACGCACGCTTACGCTGCTGGCCTGCGCCTGCCTGATAGCGCAGGTTCAGGCGCAGAACGACAACAAGATCGCACGCCTGGTCGTGCCCTTCCCCGCCGGCGGCACCGCCGACATCCTGCCCCGCGTGGTGGCCGACAAGCTGCGCGACCTGTACCCCGCGGGCGTGGTGGTCGAGAACCGCACCGGCGCGGGCGGCAACATCGGCGCCGACGTGGTATTCCGCGCCGAGCCCGATGGCAAGACGCTGCTGGCCTCGCCGCCCGCGCCCATCGCCATCAACCAGCACCTGTACAAGAAGCTGGGGTTCGATCCGGCGCGCTGGGTGCCGGTGACCGTGCTGGCCACGGTGCCCAACGTGCTGGTGGTCAACCCCAAGCTGCCGGTGCACAACGTGGCCGAGTTCATCGCCTACCTGAAGGCGAACCCCGGCAAGGTGAGCTTCGCCTCGCAGGGCAACGGCACCACCTCGCACCTGACGGCCAGCCTCTTCATGCAGCTCACGGGCACCGAGATGACGCACGTACCGTACAAGGGCACCGCGCCCGCTCTGGTCGATCTCATCGGCGGCCAAGTCGATGTGTTCTTCGACAACATCTCCTCGTCGTTGCAGTTCGAGCGCACCGGCAAGGTCCGCATCCTCGCGGTGGCCGACGAGCAGCGCTCCAAAGCCTTGCCCAACGTACCCACCTTCGCCGAGCAGAGGCTGCCCGCGATGAATGCGGTGACGTGGTTCGCGGTGGTCGCGCCGCCGGGCACCCCCGCGGCCACGATCGATACCACGCAGAAAGCGATGGCCGCGGCGCTCGCGCTGCCCGACGTGAAGCAGAAATTTGCGGAACAGGGCGCCGAGCCACGCGGCTGGGACAGCGCGCGCACCGGCCAGTTCATCCAGGCCGAATCGGCCAAATGGCACAAGGTCATCCAGGCCGCCAAGGTCACCATGGAATAAGCGACCCAGCGAAGAACCCCATGCACAACGACATCCAACCCCAGCCGGTCCACTGGTCCGGCGCCGGCCTCACGCGCATTCCGTTCGCGGTGTACAGCGACGCGCAGCTCGCCGCCGACGAGCAGGTGCGGATCTTCCGCGGCCCGGTGTGGAACTACCTCTGCCTGGAAGCCGAACTGCCCGATGCCGGCAGCTACCGCACCACCTTCGCGGGCGAGACGCCGGTGGTGGTGGTGCGCGACGACGACGGCGAGATCTACGCTTTCGAGAACCGCTGTGCACACCGCGGCGCGCTGATCGCGCTCGAGAAATCGGGCCGCAGCGACAACTTCCAGTGCGTTTATCACGCGTGGAGCTACAACCGCCAGGGCGACCTTACGGGCGTGGCCTTCGAGAAGGGCGTGAAAGGCCAAGGCGGCATGCCCGCGAGCTTCTGCAAGGAAGCACACGGCCCGCGCAAGCTGCGCATCGCGAGCTACTGCGGCCTCGTGTTCGGCAGCTTCAGCGGCGACGTGCCCTCGATCGAGGAGTACCTGGGCGACGAGATCTGCCAGCGCATCGAGCGCGTGCTGCACAAGCCGGTGGAGGTCATCGGCCGCTTCACGCAGGCGCTGCCCAACAACTGGAAGCTGTACGTGGAGAACGTCAAGGACAGCTACCACGCGAGCCTCCTGCACATGTTCTTCACCACCTTCGAACTGAATCGCCTGTCGCAGAAAGGCGGCGTGATCGTGGACGAGACCGGAGGCCACCATGCGAGCTTCTCGATGATCGATACAGCCGCGGAAAAGGATGCCTCGTACAAGGAGCAGGCCCTTCGCTCCGACAACGACCGCTATCGCCTGAAGGATCCGAGCGTGCTGGCCGGCTTCAAGGAGTACGACGACGGCGTGACGCTGCAGATCCTCTCGGTGTTCCCCGGCTTCGTGCTGCAGCAGATCCAGAACTGCCTGGCCGTGCGTCAGGTGCTGCCCAAGGGCACGGCGCGCACCGAACTGAACTGGACCTACATCGGCTACGCCGACGACACGCCCGAGCAGCGCAAGGTGCGCCTGAAGCAGTCGAACCTCGTGGGGCCCGCGGGCTTCATCTCGATGGAGGACGGCGCGGTCGGCGGCTTCGTGCAGCGCGGCATCGCGGGCGCGGCGGACCACGAGGCTGTCGTCGAGATGGGCGGCGATGCGGCCGTCTCCGGCGAAGGCCGCGCCACGGAGGCCTCGGTCCGCGGCTTCTGGAAGGCATATCGCCAGCACATGGGCGCCTGAGTCCAGCGAAGCAAAGAGAGATTCCACATGATCGACCTGCTGGCGCTGTGCGCCTTCAACGCGGCCTACGCCGATGCCATCGACAGCGATGCGCTGGAGCAATGGCCCGGCTTCTTCACCGAAGGCTGCCACTACCGCATCACCCACATCGAGAACGAGCGCGAAGGCCTCGCGGCCGGCATCGTCTACGCCGACTCGCGCGCCATGCTCGAAGACCGCATCGCCGCGCTGCGTGAAGCCAACATCTACGAACGCCAGCGCTACCGGCACTTGCTGGGCATGCCGCTGGTGCAGAACACCGATGCCGAGGCTGCGGAGGCGCGCACGCCCTTCCTCGTGGCGCGCATCATGGCCACGGGGCAGACCGAGGTGTTCGCCACCGGCGTCTACCAGGACCGCTTCGTACGGCAGGACGGCCAGCTGCGCCTGCAGTCGCGCGTGGCGGTATGCGACAGCACCGTGACCGACACGCTGCTCGCGCTGCCGCTGTGACCATGCGCGCCCCGTCCCGAAAACTCGCGCTGGCCGCCGGAGATCCGAACGGCATCGGCCCGGAGATCGCGCTGAAGGCACTCGCCGCGCTGCCCGAGGCCGACCGCGCGCGCCTCACGCTCTACGGCCCGGCCAGCGTGTTCGAACGCACGGCGGCACAGCTGGGCATGTTGGCATTGCTGCGCGACGGGCGGCTGGTGAACGCGGGAGAACTGCCCGCGAGCGCCGCGGTGCCCGGCCGCATCGATGCAGCGGCGGGCGCCTCGACCGTCGCCTCCGCCACCGCCGCACTGCAAGCGTGCCGGCGCGGCGAGGTCGATGCGGTGGTCGCCTGCCCGCACCACGAGACCGCCATCCACCAGGCCGGCATCGCGTTCAGCGGCTACCCGTCGCTGGTCGCGCGCGTGTGCGGCGTGTCCGAAGACCGCGTGTTCCTGATGCTGGTGGGCGGCGGTCTGCGCATCGTGCATGCCACGCTGCATGAGAGCGTGCGCACCGCGCTCGACCGGCTGACACCCGAATTGGTTGCGCACGCCGCCCGCGCGGGTGCGCAAGCCTGCGCACTGCTGGGCGTGGCCGATCCGTCGATCGGCGTGTTCGGCATCAATCCGCACGCCTCGGAAGGGGGGCTGTTCGGCCCCGAGGACGCGGCCATCGTGGTGCCTGCCGTCGCCGCACTGCGCGCCGAAGGCCTCCGCGTGGACGGCCCTGCCGGCGCCGACATGCTGCTGGCGCAGCGTGGGCACGGCGGCCACGATCTCTACGTGGCGATGCTGCATGACCAGGGCCATATCCCGGTCAAGCTGCTTGCGCCGCAGGCGGCCAGTGCGCTCAGCATCGGCGCCGATGCGCTGCTGTCGAGCGTCGGGCACGGCAGCGCCATGGACATCGCGGGCCGCGGCATCGCCGAACCGCAAGCCGTGCTGCGCACCATTGCGTTGCTCTCGGGAGGCAGGACATGAGCCATCGCATCGCCATCGCGAACAGCGACCTCGCCTTCGACTGCGCCGGCAACGAGAGCGTGCTCGATGCGGCCGCGCGCGCCGGCATCGAGCTGCCCTACTCGTGCCGCAAGGGTGTCTGCGGCAATTGCGCCGGCGCAGTGGTGCGCGGCGAAGTGGCGGCCATCGGCACAGGCACCCTCACCAACGAGACCTGTCTGCCGGGCCAGGTGCTGTTCTGCATGTGCGCGCCGCGCGGCGACATCGAGATCGCACCGACCGCGATGCGCCGGATCGAACCCGCCGCGCGCAAGCGCTTCACCGCGAAGGTGTTCCGCAACGAACGGGTCGCGCCCGATGTGTCGGTGCTGCAGCTGCGCCTGCCCGCGGGGCAACGCGCGAAGTTCAGGGCCGGGCAGTACCTGCAGCTCTCTCTGCCCGACGGCAGCACACGCAGCTATTCCATGGCCAATGCGCCGCACGAGAGCGATGCCGTCACGCTGCACGTGCGCCACGTGGCCGGCGGCGCCTTCAGCGCGCGCGTGCCGCAGCTGGCCCCTGGCGAGCTACTCGACATCGAGCTGCCCTTCGGCGCTTTCTCGCTGCGGGAGGATCAAACGCGCCCCCTGGTGTTCGTGGCGGGCGGCACGGGGTTCGCGCCGGTCAAATCCATCCTGGACGACATGCTCAAGCGGCGAATCGATCGGCCGATCACGCTGATCTGGGCGGCGCGGCAGGCCGACGGCATCTACTTGCGCCCCGCGGTCGCACGCTGGCAGAAGCAGTGGCCGGCGATGCGCTTCGTCAGCGCGTTGAGTGACGACGGCGCGGCGAGCGATGTCGACTTCGCGGGCCGCGCCGACGAGGCACTGCTGGCGACGTGCCCGGACCTGAAGGGACACGAACTGTATTGCTGCGGCTCACCGGCCATGGTGAACGCGGTGCGTGACGCGGCGGTGCGGCATCGCGGGCTCGACGCGGGCGACTTTCACTCGGACGTGTTCGTCGAGGGGCCCGCCGCGCACCCGTGATCGCAACCGCTCACCGAAGGCCTCGCAGCAGCGGCATGCTTTCAGGGCTCTCCCTGCAGACGGCATCCCATCACCTCGGGTAATGATCACCACGCCAGGATATCGGTGCCGCCGTCGGGGTTGAACTCACTCCGGGAACGGACACACGAATTCGCATTGTTGACATATCAACGTTGATTGATCAACAATCAATCCTGCATATTTTTTCCATCCCACGATGCCAGCCAAGAAAACCATTGCCGCGCCTGCGCGTCCTTCCCGTGTCCACGGCACGCCCAAAGCGGCGCAGCGACGGACCGAGATGTCCGACCCGGTCGTCGATCGACCGCTGCCGGCGCTCGCGACGGACTTCATCGGATGGCTCGTCACGAGCCTGTCCGTTCGACTGAGCCGCAGCGCTTCGAGCTTCTACATGGAGCGCTGGGACATCGGGACGACGGAGTACCGGCTTTTGCTCGCGCTGGGCGTGGAGCACGAATGCAGCGCGGCCTTCGTGGCCGCTGCCGCGGATGTCGACAAGGCCGCGGCCAGCCGCAGTCTGCAGGTCCTGAGCCAGCAAGGCCTGGTCACGCTGGCGCGCCACGGACGCGAGATGACGATCACCCTGACAGAGTCCGGCCGCTCGCTTTCGCAGGAGCTCTACAGCACGTCGCAGCAGCGCGAGATCCGGTTGACGCACGGCATGAGCGCGGCCCAGGTCAAGCGCCTGCGCGCCGACCTGCACACGTTGATCGAGAACCTCCCGAGATTGGGCGACGAATCCTTCGACGCCGACCTTCCGGACTGACACCTCCACGCACCTTCAGGTACCCCACGCAATCATGCTCAGCAGAGAAAACAACGACCTCCTCACACGCACCAATTCCGACACCCCGATGGGAAAGCTGATGCGGTGCTTCTGGACACCCGCCATGACCGAGGCTGAGGTGCCTGCCGCCGACGAGCCGCCCGTGCGCCTGCAGCTGCTCGGCGAAGCGCTTGTGGTGTTTCGCGACACAGAGGGCCGCGTCGGCGTCCTCGACCAGCAATGCCCGCATCGCGGTGCCAGCCTCTTCTTCGGCCGCAACGAGGAAGGCGGCGTGCGTTGCGTCTATCACGGCTGGAAGTTCGGCGTGGATGGTCAGTGCCTGGACATGCCGACCGAGGCGCCCGATAGCCCCATGCGCTGCAAGGTGCGCGCTCGCGCCTATCCGGCGCGCATCGCCGGGGGCGTGCTCTGGGTCTACATGGGCGAGACTGACAAGATGCCTCCCCTGCCCGACTTCGAATGGCTCGGCCTGCCCTCCTCGCATGTGTACGTCTCTCGCTGGGAGCAGGACTGCAACTACGCCCAGGCCATGGAGGGAGAACTGGACAGCGCGCATGTCGGCTTCCTGCACAGCCTGGTCGACAAGACGAACGACGACGATCGCGCGCTGACCGGGCGGTTCTTCAAGAATGACAAAGCCCCGCTCTGGAAGATCGTTCCGAGCCCATCAGGCTTCATGGCCTGCAACGGGCGCCGCGTCGACGAGGGCCAGCGCTACTGGCGCCTGAACCAGTTCCTGCTGCCCTTCTACACCATGATCCCTCCGCATCCGGCCGAAGCCCGGCTGGTGCGCATGTGGGTGCCGATGAACGATGAGCGCTGCTGGGTGCTGTGTGCCACCTTCCGGCCGGATCGCCCGCTGGAAGACAAGGAGCTCACGGCATGGCGCAACGGTGACTACGCGCACCGCCGCGTGATTCCCGGAACCACCCGTCCGACGGAACGCCTGGACAACGACTACCTCATCGACCGCGCGCAGCAGAAGACCGTTTCCTTCACCGGCATTGCGGGCATTCGCGCCCAGGACGCCATGGTCGCCGAGTCGGCCGGCCCCATCGTGGACAGGACGCGCGAACATCTCGGCACCAGCGACCGTGCGGTGGTCGCAATGCGCCGGTTGCTCATCGACACAGCGCTCGCTTGCGCGGATGGCCAGCGCCCCATGGGCCCTGACATGCCGCACCTGTACAGCGTCCGTGCCACGCAGACCGTGCTGCCGGAAAGCCTCGACCCCACCGAGTCGGACGAGCTCATGAGCACCGCACGACCGAAGGACCTGTCGGCCACCTGAGGTCAGCTCGGCGTTTCGCGACCCGGCGACACCCGGCGCTTCCACACACAAGACCAGGAGACAAACGATGAAATTCCCTCACCTTCCCTTCGGCGCGCGGGCGCTGATCCGCAACCTTCTTCTTGGCGGCGTCGTCGCCCTTGGCGCAGGCCATGGGCAAGCGGCCGAGACGGACTTCCCCAAGCAGCCGGTGACCATCATCGTGCCGTTCGCGCCCGGTGGCAGCCTCGACGCAACGGCCCGCGTGCTCGCGGAAAAGCTGCGCGACCTGCTGGGCCAGCCGGTGCTGGTCGTGAACCGTCCGGGTGCAGGCAGCGCGGTCGGAGCGCGCTATGTCGCGCAGGCCAAGCCCGATGGCTACACCCTGTTCATTGCGTCCGGGTCCGCGTTCGGATTCCTGAACCTCATCGTGCCGAACTTCGAGTACCAGTTGAAGGACTACGCGCCGCTCGGCGGCGTGGCCGTCTATACCTCGCTGTTCGCCGTCAACTCGTCGGCACAAGTGAAGACGTTGCCCGAGTTGGTCAAGCTGGCACACGACAGACCGGGCGGCCTGAGCTTCTGCACGACTGGCGTGAGCGGGCTGAATCATCTGCAGCTGGAGATGTTCAAGGGCCTGGTGAAGTCCAAGACCGGAGCGGCCCTGAACGTCATCCATGTGCCCTACAACGGCGTTGCCCCAGCTCTGACCGGCCTTCGTGCGGGCGAGGTACAGGCCTGCGCCCTTCCGTACAGCTCGATCGTTCGCAATTTCGAGGGCAACGGCATCCAAAACATCGCGGTTCAACGACATGAGCGCTTGAAGGCCATGCCGCAGGTCGGAACCACCGGCGAGCAGGGCTACCCGGAGATGGACGGCAACGAACAGCTCGTGACGCTGTCGGCACCCGCGGGCACGCCGGCGAGCGTGGTCGCGAAGCTAGAGGCGGCGCTGCAGACCGCGATGAAGGACGCAGACATCGTCAGGAAGCTGAACGATCTCGATGTTCAACCCACCTTTGTTGGCTCTTCCGACGCCAGGAGGTGGCTCGAGAAGGACGTGGCCAAGTTCAGCAAGGTCATCAAGGCCGCCGGCCTCGCGGTGCAACAGTAAGGAAGGCTGAAGACCACCGGCCCGTTGCGGCCGCGGTCTCGAGAAGAAATGCAGGAACAAGCAGAAAAAAGCGCGAGTCAGGCTGGGAGCGCCTTCGCAGTCCAAGTGGCTGCCATGCGCCTCGAATCGCGGGACGTGCTGAGCATCGAACTTCGCCACATCGAGGGTCTCCGGCTCCCGCCCGCCTCGCCAGGCTCCCATGTGGACGTACGTCTTGCCGACGGTGTGACGCGCCCCTATTCCGTGGTCAGCGGTGACGAAGGAATCTACGTGCTGGCCGTGAAGCGTGAAACGGGCAGTCGAGGTGGATCGGCCTATGTGCACGGCCGGCTGCGTGTCGGCGACGTGATTCAGATATCCACGCCTCGGAACCAGTTTCCACTGGCAGACCATGACGGCCCGTCACTGCTCGTTGCCGGAGGCATCGGCATCACACCGCTGCTGCCGATGGCAAGGACCTTGGAACGCGAAGGCCGGCCATGGCGCCTGCACTACACGGCCAGCAACGCGGCGGTCGCGCCTTTTGCGCGAGAGCTTCAGCAACTGGGAGAGAAAGTGCACCTGCACAGCAGTGCCAGCGCTGGCCGCATCGACTTGAGGGCGCTCGTGGCCGACGCCCCGCCAGGCACGCACTTCTACTGCTGCGGGCCGGAGGGCATGCTTGATGCGTTTGCCGAAGCGACCCGGGACATCGATCCTGCGCGCGTTCACGTAGAGCGCTTCGGCGTCGCAACTCCGCCGCCTGATGCGGGAAGCTTCGAAGTGCGCCTGGCCAAGAGCGGACGCAGCGTCATGGTGGGACCCGAAGTGAGCACACTGGACGCGCTTCTACAGGCCGGAGTGAACGTCGACTATTCCTGTCGCCAGGGCATCTGCGGTTCCTGCGAGGTGCGTGTGCTCGAGGGCATCCCCGAACACCACGACGAAATCCTTACCGCGGCCGAGCGGGCGAGCAACAAGACGATGATGGTTTGCTGCTCGCGCGCTTGCAGTCCGACCGTAGTACTTGATCTGTAGGTGCTCCCACGACCTGCCGACGCAAACCACCCTGGTCCGGTGCGATGACGCACGAAAGGTACGGAGATATTAATTGTCGATGGTGAAGATTCAACCAGCCTTTGGCTAACGACCGAGGTCCATCCGAGCCTGAGCACATTTGGCACAGGCTCCAGGCAGGACACCAGTTCACACCAGATGGGATGGTGCATGTGCAAGCTGTGCCGTGCCGGAGGGGTTCTCATGCTCCAATAATGTGAACTTCATCACGCCGTATGCCATTGAAAGCACCCGCAGCGCCACGAGAACACCCTATTGCCGGTGGTTGAGAGCGCCCCACTCACGCTGTCTGGCACCAAGCAGTCGTTGGACCCGAGGACCAACAAAAGCGCGAGTGAGAGCAGTGCAAGTTGCTGCGGCTTTCGACCTGTTTCAGTCGCTCGTCGCCTGGACGATGGGTATCGGAGAACACACGCGATGTTGCCGAACTCGCTCGAGGCCGGAGCAAGCCAACGCACAATTCCGCCATAACAAGGCATTCCCCGAGTACCTTCAATCCTGCCTCACGGCAAATTACCCCAATCTCTGAATGGGCCGCGCCCCGTGCAACCTCTCCCACGTCGCTCCTTCGCCAATTGGCTCGTTCCCGTCGCGCTCGCCTGCCTCGTGCTGGCCTTGCAGGCGGGCGGTGAGCCGGTGTACGAAGCGCTGCGCTACGAACGCGCGGCCGTGCTCGGCGGACAGTACTGGCGCCTGCTCTCGGCGCATGCGGTGCATCTCGGCTGGGCGCACTGCCTGATCAACGCCGGCGGGCTGGCGCTGTGCGCCGCGTTCGCGGCAGGCACCCGCAGCGGGTGCGCCTGGGCCGCCGCGATCGTCGTGCTGGCCCTCGGCGTGGGGATTCTGCTGGTGGCTGCATCGCCCCAGGCCACGAACTACGCGGGCCTCTCGGGCGTGCTCTACGGGCTGTTCATCTGGGTGCTGGTGCCGCGCGCCTGGCGCGGCGATCGCGTGGCCTGGATCGTCCTGGTCGCCGTCATCGCACGCATCAGCTGGCAGATGTTCCATCCGCCTTCGGACCCGCAGCGTGCGCTGATCGGCGGCGAGGTGATGGTCGAGGCGCACCTGTACGGCGCGCTGTGCGCACTGGCGCTCTGCCTCTGGCAGGGTGCGTGGCCGCACTTGCGGCGGGCCTGGGCCGGCGCCGAGGACTGACCTCGGCGCCGGCTTCACCGCTTCAGGACCGACGGCGGCGGGCGAGCGCAAGCGCCGCGAGGCCGGCCAGCGCCAGCGCGAGGTCGCCCGCGTCGAGCGATCCGCCGCGTCTGCTGAATGGGAAGGCGATCGGCATCACCGCCGGAGGGGGCTCCGTCGTCGGCGGCGTCGTCGGCGGCGGCGGCTCATTGTTCGACGCGTAGGGCTCGATGTCGTAGGCGTAGAGCTTGACACTCGTCCCCTCCTTGGGACTCTCCGCCTGCATGGCGACGAACCCGCCAACGGACGCCTGCCGCTGACTGATGGCGTTCCCGGCGTCCCTGTTCGGCGTCTCGCCATCGTCCACTTCCTTCAGAACATGATGTTGCTTGACACCGTCCTTGTCGGTAAACAGGAACATCTTCATCTCGCCGGTCTGCTGGTCGATGGGCGTGTTGAACCAGACCGCCTGATCCAGCGCTCTCTCAGCGATCTGCGAACCCTCTTGGCCGTTCGTCTGTCGCGTGATCAGCGAATGCTGACCCGCCACGACGGTGCCATTCGCTCCATTGCCCCTGAACACGACATGCGGGTAGGCATTGGTGCCATGGATGAAGCTCTGCATCGTGTGCCCTTCCTGGGCGGCGTACGGCCCTGCGGCAGGGCTCTTCGCCTCTTCGAAGACGAACTTGAGGTTGTCCTGGGCCAGCGCGGGCTCAGTCGCGGGCGCATTCGAATTGCGCAATGGCAGAAGGATGTCGCCACGGAGGATGACAGGCGTGCGCGACAGCGATTCCGGCGAGGCCGCCGTCGCGGGCTTGCTTCTGTTGGTCAAAGCAGCGGCCTGCGTCTGTCCGTTGAAAGCCGACTCCCCGGACACGACCATGTACGTCCTTCCGGGTTCAAATCTCGTGACGAGTCGCCAGGCTTTCTCCGTCGCCGCATGCTTGTGCAACCGCAGTCCGAAAGGGTTGGCGACCGGGTCCTGCGATGACAGGACGAGCGTGTTGCGACCATGTTTCGGCACAGCCTTCGTTTCCGCGACGCCGGACGCTCTCGCCATGCCGTCGCTCCCATAGGAGGTCTTGTACTGTTTGAAGGGAGTCACGCCGTCGCTGAAGCGAACTTCCGCATAGGACAAGGGTGCCTCCAGTGCATTGGCGGCATCCATCCACCCGACGGTCATCTTTCCAAAGGACAGGACGAACGTCGCCGTGTTCTCCGCATAGGCAGTTGCCGGTGCGGGCCCCCTCGCGGTCACCGTCACATGGCAGGGTTTGCCGGGAACCACAGCGCAGTCGGGCGGGTTGAACTTCATGCTCTCAACGGCAAACCCCGTGGGCAGGGAGACGTTGTCAGCGGTGAAAACGACGTTCTTCGTGGCGACCGGCACGTTGATGTCGAGCATCGCCTGAGCGTTCTTGCCGCCCCAGGTCCGGGCTTTGAAGGATTCGCCGCCATAGCTGAAAGTCGCGGTGACCCCGTTCGGCGGCAAGCCCGCATCGATCAGGTACTGCTCCGGGTTCGTCGTGGCCCAGTACGCCTCCTTCGGTCGGCCGACACCAGACCACGGATACCCGTTGGTGTGATAGCCCGGGTCCGTCATCCCCCACCAGGTGACCCGGTGCACGCCCCCCTTGTACTCAGGGTGACGACCTCCCGGACCGGCGGCGTACTCCTTGAGCAGGCTGAAGAGTTTCGCGTACTGGATGCCCTGCTCCATGAACAGGGCCTCCATTTCAGGGCCATTCTGAATCCGCTGGCCTTTGTCCAGACCCAGGGTCGGCGCGAGATCCAGCTCGGTCAGATCGACATTCGCCCCGGTTTCGAGATAGGTCTTGATGGTCCTCTCGAAGGCGTCCAGGTTGAGCCTCATGTCCCAGTGCCCCTGCGTGCCGATGACGTCGATCAGCGGCCTGGGTTTCCCCTTGGCATCCAGAAGTATCCGCCCTCTGCCTGCGGCCGATTCCGCCGCGTACCGTTCATTGAATTCCTTGACCATCGCAGCGATCGCCGTGGCCTTCGAGGCTCTCTCGTTGTCGTTGAAGTCGTTGTAGTTCAGGATCGCCGTCGTGTTTTGGCGCGCGTAATAGAAAGCGTCATACATGTAGTCCCAGCTCTTCCCACCCTTGGCATAGGCTTGGGCCCATCGGGCCGGCCGCTCCTCGGGGCTGTAACCAGTTCGGAGGGCGTTCCTCCAGTCGGCGGGGTTGTCGGGGTTGTCTTTGAACGCTTCGTTGACGACGTCCCAGGAGTAGGCCTTGAAGGGTTCCCGATCGAAATGGCCGGCCACGGTCCGGACGTAATGCTCCAAACTCGTCTTCGCCGTTGCGTAGTCCCACGGAGTTTCCCATCCGCCAGTCGAAGTCAGGACGTTGGGGGCGGGCCATTGGGCCGACTGGTTGTGCCAGAGCAGCACGTGCCCGGTGACCTTGACGCCGCGCGCATTGGCCGCGCTGATGTCAGCGTTGATGCCCGAGGTCAAATTGGTAAGGAAATTCGGGGTTGGATTGCTCATCCCTCCATTCCAGAAATCCGGCTTCATGGCGTTGCTGGGCGTCACCGCGTTGAAGTGTTTCAAGGTCATGGCGGCGACCGAGTTTTCGCCCGGCACCACGTCGGAGCCGAAGTTGCGCGCGTCGAGATTGGTGCTGCCGATCAGGAAGTAGTTCTTGTACACATCCTTCAGCCCCGGCCAATCGGCAGGGTTCGCAGGCCGATCAGCCGCCAAGGCGGCGTTCGCGATCACAAGTCCGGTTGGCAGCGCAATCAAAAGACGCTTGAAGTCAAGTCTGCTGAACATGATCCCGATCCTCCTGGTGATTCCGACGATCGGAGAGTTCTCGATGGCTGGCTCTGCGGCAGACGCCTGTGCGCCTTATCGCAGATCGACGTTCGATGGTCAGATGCATGCTTGTCTCCTTGGGTTGAAAGGAATCATGAGGCGACCGGCCGTCACAGCCGCGCTCCCTGCAGCAGGCCGCGGTCGGCCAGGTTGCCGATGAAGGCACGCAGGCCGAAGCGCCAGGGCGGTGCGGCCTCGCAATGCGTCACCCGGTTCCTCAGGCTGCCCAGCCAGTGGCTGTGGATGCTGACCACGTCGCCCAGCTTGTGGGTGAAACCGCCGCCCGGCTCGTCCCGGTCTTCGGTGGGAGCGAACAGCGTGCCCAGGAACAGCATGAAGCCGTCGGGATACTGGTGGCAGGCCAGCGTCTGCGCCACCAAGTCGACCGGGTCGCGGCTGATGCTGGCCATGGTGTTGATGCCTCGCAGCGTGTAGCCGTCGTCGCCGGTCACCTGCAGGTGCACCGTCTCGCGGCGCAACTGGTCGAGGCCGAAGTGGCCATCGAACAGGCGGATGAAGGGGCCGATAGCGCAGGACGCGTTGTTGTCCTTGGCTTTGCCGAGCAGCAGCGCGCTGCGGCCTTCGATGTCGCGCAGGTTGACGTCGTTGCCCAGCGCGGCGCCGACGATGTCACCGCGGCTGCTGACGGCCAGCACCACCTCGGGCTCGGGGTTGTTCCAGGTCGATTCGGCGCGGATGCCGATGTCCTGGCCATGCCCCACCGATGCCAGCACCGGCGCCTTGGTGAAGACCTCGGCATCGGGCCCGATGCCGACCTCCAGGTATTGCGACCAGAGCTTCTGCTGCTGCAGCAGGTTCTTCAGCGCCAGCGCTTCGGCCGAGCCGGGACGGACGTCGGACAGGCTGGTGCCGATCAACGCAGTGACCTGACTGCGCAGCCCCAGCGCACGACTGGCGTCGCCGCCGGCCTGCTCCTCGATCACGCGTTCGATCATGCTGCCGGCAAAGGTCACGCCGGCGGCCTTGACCACCTGCAGGTCGCAGGGCGCCAGCAGCCAGGGAACGGCGGGGTCCTGGCCTTCTGGCCTGCTATTGTCGAGCAGCGCATCGACGCTGCACAGGAACTCGCCGGCCACCGAATGCACGGCTTGCGCCGGCTGGTCGGTCTCCAGCAGCGTACTCATGGTGGCGAAGTGCTTGCTCAGATCGAACACGCCATCGGGGCGCAGCACCACCACAGCCGGGCCGGCGGGCGTGCCGGCACGCCAGACGCGACCTACGAGCGTTCCGGCCAGGCCGTCTTGCGGCAGCACCTGGCGCAGGCCATCGGTGCGCACCGGCATGGCCGTCGTTGTTGCAGTCATTCAGATTTCCTTGGGGCTTGATCAATGGTTGTGGCGCGGCGTGCGTTCGGCGATGCGGCGGCACTTCAGGGCCATGCCCAGCGCGGCGGCGCCGGTCTGCAGCCAGCGCAGGCCGCCGCCAACTGCGCAAGGCGGGGCCGGCCAATGCAGCCAGCAGTGCAGCCGCCAGAGCCAATGATCTGATTTCATGATGTCTCCGGAATGGGATATGCGGGGTGCGGCGACCTTGCCGCGACTCGCCGGCTCTCTGCGGGCCGTACTTGATGGACCCGAAGGCTAGGTGACGGCCCCCTGCCGGTCCACTGACTTTTTCGCTAGCATCCATTCCAAATGCTGATGAGTTCAGGCAAGACCTCTGATAAACCCCTGATGCTGGCGCAAGTCTCGCGTCTGCGTTTCCGGCATCTGCAGTTCCTCGACATCCTGGGAAAGACGCGCAATCTGCGCCTGACTGCCGAGCAGATGTACATCACGCAGCCGGCGGCCACCAAGGTGTTGATGGACATCGAGGAGATGCTGGAAGCGCGCTTGTTCGATCGCCTGCCGCGCGACATGCAACCCAACGAGCTGGGACTCTTCACCTTGCGTTATGCGCACTCGGCACTGGACGGCCACCGCAAGTTCGTGGACGAGTTCAGCACCCTGAAACAGGGAGGGCACGGCCATTTGTCAATCGGCGCCATCTCGGGTTCGGCGGCGCATCTGCTGATTGCGGCGGTGGCCGAGCTGCAGCGCCTGCGGCCGCTGCTGGTGGTGAAGGTGCTGGAACAGAGCAGCGACCAGCTGATCGTGTGGTTGGCCGAGCGCAAGATCGACGTGATGATCGGCCGTTTCACCGACGAATCTCAGCGCGACCAGTTCCATTACGAAAACCTGACCGGTGAAAGGTTGCAGATCACCGCAGGCGTGCATCATCCGCTGCGCGGACCGAACGTCCCTGGGCTGAGGGAACTGTCGAACTGGCCGTGGATTCTGTATCCGACATCCACGGCGCTGCGCAAGGTGTCGGATGACATCTTCCGTAGCACAGGCCTGTCGCTCACCTCGGGCATCGTCGAGACGCCGTCGTTTCTGTTCGCGCTGGAACTGATGCAGAGCACGACCATGCTGTCGCTGCAGCCCGCCGCGCTGGTGGACAAGTATGTACGGCGCGGGCTGCTGACGCGCATCGCGGCCGAGCTCCCCAACCGCATGCCCGACTTCGGCCTGATCACGCTGCAAGGCGAGCCCCCCAGCACGGCCGTGCTGGCGTTCATGGACGTGATCCGCAACATGGCGGACCACGAGGCCGAAGAGACATTGGCCGAAAGAGCGGCGCCCGGTGCCAGGCCCAAGTCACGGGGTCGCGCGTCTTCTCGCTGTTGATCAGACGGTCGAGGCCCAGCCCGGTTGCTGTTCTTCAGCGCATCTGGCAGCGGCGCATCCGGGAGGCGCCTCGATACCAGCACAGCCGCTTTGGAGCCAGGCCCACGCCACCGAGCCCTTCCGCCTGCGCGTCAATGGGGTGTCACGCAGCTGAAGTTCGCCCGCGGCCACGGGCTGAATGGGCGGAGAAGTCCGATTGGTGCGATTTGCGCGACGTGAATTGCTGGTCTGACCGGCGGCCGGCGAGGGCTGTGCCAGCAACGCAACCCCTCACTCCCACCGCTTTTTCGTCGCGATGATGCCCAGCGGATACCCGCGGCGTCCCAGCGACTGGCGCAGCACGATCCGGCTGGCGAAGCGCTCGATGCCGATGTCGTCCTCCAGCATCCTTTCCATCAGCGACTGAAAATAGCCGACGCCCGGCGCCACGATCTTCAGCAGGTAGTCGTAGCCGCCGCTGACGTTGTACCACTCGACGATTTCCTCGTACTTCCCGACGGCTCCCTCGAACTTGCTGAAATCATGCGGCCGATGGCTGCCAAGGGTGACCTCCGAGAACACGATGACATGGTCGCCCAGTTTTTCCAGGGCGATCTCGGCGCCATAGCTTCGGATCAGCCCGGTCTCCTGCAGTCGCTTGGTCCGCAGCAGGCACGGGCTGGGGCTGAGGCCCACAGACTCCGCCAAGTCAACGTTCGAGCAGCGACCCTCGCGTTGGAGATGCACAAGAATCTTGAGGTCGAACCGGTCGAACGAAACTGCTGATCTCATGGCGTCATCGTACGTTCAAGTCGACTCGGGCTACCCGCTCTGCGCCTCGGCGAGCGATTCGTCCAGCGCTTCGATCACCATGCCGGCCTGTTCCGCCGAGAGCACCAGCGGCGGCCGGATCTTGAGCACGTTGTGTCCCTGGGCGCAGGCGCTGAGCAGCACGCCTTTGTCGCGCATCAGGTTGACCACCCGGCTGGTAAGGCCGCGCTCCGGCGCGCGGGTCGTTCGGTCCGATACGAGCTCGACGCCCACGAAGAGCCCCGCCCCCCGCACGTCGCCGATGGCCTCGTGCTTTGCGGCGAGTCCGGTAATGCCGTCGAGCAGCAATTTGCCAACCTGGGCTGCGTGCGGCATCAGCCGTTCCCGTTCGATGGTCTCCAGCACCGCCAGGGCGGCTGCGCAAGAGACCGTGTTGCCGGCAAAGGTGTTGAAGTAGCGCGAGTGCTTGCCGAATTCCGCCAGCGCATCGGCTGTCGCAAGGAGGCCCGCAATCGGCTGGCCATTGCCCATGGGTTTGCCCAAGGTAACGATATCGGGAACGAGGCCGTGGCGCTGGAAGCCCCACATGTGCTCGCCGGTACGGCCGAAGCCCGGCTGCACCTCGTCGGCGATGAACAGCCCGCCCGCGCGTTTGATTGCCTCGTCCGCTCCCTTCAGGAAGCCTGCCGGCTCCGGCAGGATGCCGTCGCTCGTGAAAAGCGAATCGACGATCAAGGCTGCCGGCTTGATGCCGTGGCGCTGAAGGTCGGCGATCGCCGCCTCGACGTCGCGCGTGAAGCGCTTTCCAAGGTCGGCGCCTTCGGCGTGGTACTGGCGCGGCGCCGGCACCAGGCGAACGTGAGGACCTAGGGCGACCGTCACCCCGAGCGATGGCGAGAACTGCGACACGGCGTCGGTGATGCCGTGATAGGCCGTGTCGGTGACGATCACACCCGTGCCGCCCGTGCGCACCTTGGCGATGCGATACGCCAGGTCGTTGGCCTCGCTGCCGGTGCAGGTCAGCATCAGGTGGGCAAGGTCGGTGCCGGGCACGCTGGCGAGCAGGCGCTCGGCCAGTTCGAGGATCGTGTCGTGAAGGTATCGCGTGTTGGTCGCGAGTGTATTCACCTGGCGGCAGATCGCCTCGGTCACGGCGGGATGGCAGTGGCCGAGCGAGGTGACGTTGTTGTAGACGTCGAGATAGCGGCGGCCTTCCGGGTCCATCAGCCACACGCCGTCACCGCGCACGATGTGCAGCGGGTGTTCGTACATGAGCCGGTAAGCGGGGCCGAGCAGCGCATTGCGCCTCTCGATCATTGCCTCGGTGGCGGGCCCGACATTGGCACGGCCGGGGATGTAGGCGTTGACCATGTTGAAGTCAGCGGTGGTTTTCATAGGGAGGTTCCAGTTCGTGCGGGGGTCAACAAGCGGTCGCGCGCTTCGTGGTGGGAGAGGTCTGCCATTTGAGACAGCGCCTCCCAGGCCGCGGGGTTGTGGCGCATGATGTAGGCGCGGTTTTCGGGATAGCGCAACGCGCGCCACTCCGAGATCAGCGCCGTGATGAGATGGCGCGTCGCCATCAGGTCGGCGACGATGTCCTGCTCCGGTTCAGTAAGCGGCAGAACGGCCTGGTAGGCGCCGACGAATTGCGCCGCTCCCTCGAACGGGTCGGCACTGCCGGTCATGTGGAAGGCGGCAGCCGTTGCCACCTCGCCGACCAGCGGCGCATGGAGCATGTCGCCGAAGTCGATGATGCCGGTGATGCGCGCCGGGTCGTCCGGTGCGACCAGCACGTTGTAGAGGTGGTAGTCGTTGTGGATCACCTGCGCCCGGAGCGACGCGAGGCGGGGCAGCACGTGATCGGTGAAGCGCGTCATGAACGACTGGGCCAGCGCGCGCCGTGGTCCTTCGACGAGGCTGTCGAGCTGCACGGTCAGACGGTGCGCGGCCGACACGTTCCACAGCAGGTCGTGCGTGGCCGCGGGGTGCGTGAAACCTTGCAGAGCGAGGTTGAGTTCGGCCAGTCCCTTGCCCATCGCCACGCGTTGCGCGGCTCTGCGCGGTGTCTCCCGGATCTGGATGCCTTCCAGGTAGGTAAGCATGCGCACGGTGGTTCGAGCGCCGTCAGCCAACATCACGGTGTCGCGCGTGCGGCCGTCCAGCGTCCGCACGACGCGGGGGACGGGCTGGCTGGGCGATGTGCGGGCGATGTGCTCCAGGGCGGCGATCTGGAAATCGACCAGCGACACGGGCTCGGAGGGGTTGCTGATCTTGAACACGTAGCGCGTGCCGTCGGCAGACTCCACGGCGCAGTTCTGGTCGCGCTCGCCGGCCAGCGACTTCACATTGCCGTCGATGCCGTAGAGGCGCGCCACCAGCGCCTGCACCTCGGCTGGCGCCATGTTAGGCACTGCGGTGCTCAGCGCGGCAACTTCGCTTGGGCGTCCCTCGGGCCTCGCGCCCTGAGGTCCAGGGTGGGGGTCAAGGCTGGGCATCAGAGTCCGAGCAGCGCAGGAAGCTGGCGGACATCCGTCAAGCGGCTCACGCCGTATTCGGTCGACGTAGGCTCGTGACCCCGGTCGATGAAGGCCTTGGCCATGAAGCCCAGGTCGGAGGCCGTCATCAGGTCATACCGGAAGCTCGACGAGACATGCATCATCTGATCTGGCCCGCAACCGAGCCGGTCGAACATGTGCTCGAAGGCTTGCATGCGCGGCTTGTACGCGCGCGCTTCCTCGGCGGTGTAGACCGCGTGGAAAGGAGCCTTGAGGTGCGCGACGCTGTAAGGGATGAGGTCGGTCATCGAGTTCGACAGGATCACCAGCGGCACGTGCGGCGCGATCACCTCCAGCACCTCGACCACGTTCGGGTGCGGCTGCCAGGTGGGCACGGCTTCGTACAAAGCGACTCCATCCGATGCGAGGCATTCGATGCCGTGTGCCTTGCAGGCACGCTGGATGGAGTTCTCCACCACGTCGAAAAACGGCTTCCACTCGCCAAGCACCTCATCGAGGCGATAGGCTTTGAAACTGTCCAGGAACGCCGCCATCCGGTCGGCCGAGATCCGGTCTTTGAACAGGTCTTTGGCCGTAGGACCCATCTCGAAGTTGATGAGCGTGCCATAGCAGTCGAAGCTGATGAATTTGGGTTTGAAGATCATGGTAGACCTGCTGCGTTGAGGTGAAACAAGTCTAGGTTTGCCTCCCCTGCAGGAGATGCCATATCGCTGTGGATACCGAGCAGTTTCTTGGTCAATCCGAAGGGTGTGCGGCATTTTTGGCGGCGCTGTTCGGGGGTGCAGCGCTTCTTGCCGAAAAAGCTCTTCACGAGCCGGTGGCTTTGCCCATCGATCAGAAAATCGAGTTCGACCTGCGGCGCCGTACCGCCGCCCTCCCCCCAAGGCCGCAGGTCTTCCACGGCCGTGGAGCGGTGGCGCTCGAATAAGGCCGCGCGGATGGCGCGCCAACGTGCTCTTGCCGGCCTCGTTGGGCGCGGCATCGAGCACAAAATGATGTGCGCACATCATCCTTCCAAAAGAACATGGTGTAAGCACCTATGCTGCATTTGAGGTACGTACCTCAAACTTTCGGCCATGGAGTCGAAACCCTCTCTCAAGGTACGCGCCACATTGGAAGACGTGGCCCTGGACGCGCAGGTCAGTCTGGCGACGGCCGATCGGGTGGTAAATCAGCGCCCCGGCGTGCGCGCGGCCACGGTGGCCAAGGTCCATGCGGCCATACGCCGGCTGGGCTACAGGCCGGATCCCGCCGCAGCCCGGCTGGCACGTGCCCATCCGCGGCAGGTGGCGTTTCTGCTGCCGGCTGGCAGCAACCGCTTCGTCGGGTTGTTGAGTGAACAGATCGAGGCCAATGCCGAATGGATGCGCGACCAGCGCATCGAATCGGAGGTCCTGTCGGTCGACGTCTTCAACCCGGCTGAACTGGCCAAGGCGCTGCTCGCGCAGAAGGGCCGCCGCGATGCCGTGGTGGTGATGGCGCTGGACCATCCCGTGGTTCGGTCGGCGATCGACCTGCTGACGCAGGCCGGCACGATCGTCATCACGCTGGTCTCGGATGTACCCTCTTCCATTCGGCAGCACTACGTGGGCATCGACAACACGGCGGCCGGCCGCACAGCGGCCACGCTCATCGGCCGTTTCGTCGGCAAGCGCCCGTCCAAGGTGGCCGTTCTCCTCGGCAGCCTGTCGCTTCGCGACCATGCGGAACGCTACTTCGGCTTCAACCAGGTGATGGCCCAGGAACACCCGCATCTGGTCGTCCTGCAGCCCGTCGAAGGCCAGGACGATCCCGCGCGCAACGAAGCGCTGACGACCCAGCTGCTCCGCGCCCACCCGGACCTGGCCGCGATCTACAGCGCGGGCGCCGGCAACGGCGGCATTTCCGCCGCGCTTCGCGCCGCCGGCCGCGCGCTCGAGACCGTGTTCGTCGGCCACGAGCTCACGCCCGACTCCCGCGCGGACCTGCTGCACGGCACGATGGACGCCGTCATCAACCAGGACGCCGGCCACGAGATTCGCTCCGCACTGCGGCTGGCCCTGGCTCACTGGTCCAAGGGGCCGGTGCTGGCGGATCAGGAGCGCATCCGCATCGACATCTACCTCAAGGACAACCTGCCGTGATCACCTTGGGCCTCGACCTGGGCACATCGGGCATGAAGGCGCTGCTGCTGGACGGCGACGTCACCGTGGCCACTGCCACGGCGCCGCTGACGGTGCAGCGGCCTGCGGCGGGCTGGTCGGAACAGCACCCCGAGCAATGGTGGCAGGCCACCGAGCGCTGCCTTGACCAGCTGGCAGCCGAGCACCCCCGCGTCCTGGCGGCCGTGCGCGGCATCGGCCTCTCGGGCCAGATGCATGGCGCCACGCTGCTCGACGCGAATGACGAGGTGCTTCGTCCGTGCATCTTGTGGAACGACGGCCGCAGCGCCGCGCACTGCGCACAGCTGGAAGCCCCTGGCCTCGAGTTGCGCCGGCTGGCAGGCAATACCGCGATGGCCGGCTTCACGGCACCCAAGCTGCTCTGGGTGCGCGAGCACGAGCCCGAGGTCTTCGCGCGCATCGCCAAGGTGCTGCTGCCCAAGGCCTGGTTGCGATGGAAGTTCACGGGCGAATTCATCGAGGAAATGTCCGACGCCTCGGGCACGCTGTGGCTGGACGTGGCTCGGCGCCGGTGGTCGCCCACGCTGCTGGCCGCCTGCGGGCTCTCGGAAGCCCAGATGCCGGCCCTGGTCGAAGGCACGGACCCGGCCGGCGTCCTGCGCAATGAATGGGTCATGCGCTGGCGCTTTGAACAGGTGCCGGTCGTCGCGGGCGGCGCAGGCGACAACGCCGCTGGCGCCGTGGGCGTGGGTGCTGTCAAGGCCGGCGATGCCTTTGTCTCGCTCGGCACCTCCGGCGTGCTGTGGGCCACGACCGCCAGTTTCGCGCCGGCGGCCGACCAAGGTGTGCATGCCTTCTGCCACGCCGTGCCCGACCTGTGGCACCAGATGGGCGTGCAGCTTTCGGCCGCTGCATCGCTGACGTGGTGGGCGCGGGTGAGCGGCACGACCGAGGCGCAGCTGCTCGCAGAACTGGACGACCGCCACACAGGCCCGTCGTCGTGCTGGTTCGCGCCCTACTTGTGCGGTGATCGCACCCCGCACAACGACGTCGACGTTCGCGGCGGCTTCCTGCATCTCTCGGCCGACACCGAGCGGCCGGCCATGACCCAGGCCGTGCTGGAAGGCGTGACCTATGCCTTCCGCGACGCACGAGACGCGCTCGCCGCATCCGGCACGCAGTTGCACGAAGCCGATCTGCTCGGCGGCGGCGCACGCTCCGCGCAGTGGAGCCAGATATTGGCGGACGTGCTGGGGATGCCTCTGCATCAGGTCGAGGGCGGCGAGCACGGATGTGCGCTCGGTGCCGCCCGGCTGGCTCGCGCGGCGGCGGGCGGCGGCAGCGACTTCGGCAAGCCGCGCCGACTGCGCAGCTTCGAGCCCGACCGTGCCCGCCAACCGCTCTACGACGAAGCGCATCGCCGCTGGCAAGCGCTGTATGGCCTGGCACGCCAGGTGGCGGCGCCACAGGCGCCGGCACTTTTTTCTCCAACGGCCCAGGCCGCTTGATTCCTTCAACCTTTCAGGAAGAACGCCCTTCATGCAGACCCTCGACCCAGCACCCCCGGCGATCGCCAAGCGGGGTTCCTACTTCTCCTTCCAGCAGCCCATCGCATTTCGCGGCGAAGGCTTCCAGCCCACCGCCAACGAGCCCTTCGCCTACCGCTACTACGACAAGAACCGACTGGTGCTGGGCAAGCGCATGGAAGACCAGCTGCGCTTCGCAACCTGCTATTGGCACAGCTTCGTCGGCAATGGCAGCGACCCCTTCGGCGACCCGAGCTTCCTGCGGCCCTGGCACGGCGCCGGCGACCCGATGGCGCAGGCACTGCACAAGGCCGACGTCGCCTTCGACCTGTTCCGCCTGGTCGACTCGCCCTTCTTCACCTTCCACGACCGCGACGTGGCCCCGGAAGGGGCAACGCTGCGCGAATCGAACGACAACCTCGAGCGCATCGTCGGCGTGTTTGAACGCAAGATGGATGAGACCGGCGTGAAACTGCTGTGGGGGACGGCGAATCTCTTCAGCAACCGGCGCTACATGGCTGGTGCCGCCACCAATCCCGATCCGGACGTGTTCGCCTACGCCGCCGCGCAGGTGAAGAGCGTGCTGGAGGCCACGCATCGGCTCAAGGGACACAACTACGTGCTGTGGGGCGGGCGCGAGGGCTACGAGACCCTGCTCAACACCGATCTCAAGCGCGAACTGGCACAGCTCGGGCGCTTCCTGAACCTGGTGGTCGAGCACAAGCACAAAATCGGCTTCACCGGCCAGATCCTGATCGAACCCAAGCCGGCGGAACCGACCAAGCACCAGTACGACTACGACGTGGGCACCGTGTACGGCTTCCTGAAGGCGAACGGACTGGAGAAGGAAATCAAGGTCAACCTGGAGCAGAACCACGCACTGCTGGCCGGACACACCTTCGAGCACGAGATCGCGCTGTCCGCCGCGCTTGGCATCTTCGGCTCGCTGGACATGAATCGCGGCGACGAGATGCTGGGTTGGGACACCGACCAGTTCCCGAACAACCTGCAGCACGTGGCGGGTGCGTTGTACGAAGTGCTCAAGGCCGGCGGCATTGGCCAGGGCGGCCTGAACTTCGACGCGAAGCTGCGCCGCCAGTCGATCGAGCCCGACGACCTGGTGTGGGCCCACGCCACCGCGATGGATCTGTGCGCGCGCGGCCTGCTGGTGGCCGAGAAGATGGTGCAGGACGGCGCGCTGCAACGGCACGTGCAATCCCGCTACCAGGGCTGGGACACGCAGCGCGGGCGCGCCATCCTGCAGGGCGACCATTCGCTGGAGGCACTGGCGCGCGATGTCGAAACCCAAGGCACTGAACCGCAGCCGCGCTCCGGACAGCAGGAGCGGCTGGAGCACCTGGTCAGCGGCTATTTCTGAAACCCGGACCACGAGAGGCAATCACATGGCAAGCAACATCAAGGGACCAGGCATCTATCTCGCGCAGTTCGCAAGCGACACCGCGCCCTTCGATTCCTGGCACGCCATCACGCGCTGGGCCGGCGGTCTTGGCTTCAAGGGCGTGCAGATCCCCTCGTGGGACAAGCGCATCTTCGACCTGGACAAGGCCGCGGAATCGCAAACCTATTGCGACGAGGTGGCAGGCGTGGCACGGGAGAACGGTGTCGAGATCACCGAACTGGGCACCCATCTGCAGGGACAGCTGGTGGCGGTGCACCCCGCCTACGACGAGGCTTTCGACGGCTTTGCCCCCGAGGCGGTGCGGCGCAACCCGAAGGCGCGACAGGCCTGGGCGGTGCAGCAGATGGTGCTGTCGGCCAAGGCGTCGCGCCGGCTGAACCTCAAGAGCAACGTGAGCTTTCCGGGCGCACTGGCCTGGCCCTACCTGTACCCGTGGCCGCAGCGCCCCGCCGGCCTGATCGAGGCCGCGTTCGACGAACTCGCCAAGCGCTGGAAGCCGATCTTCGATGCGTTCGAGGACGCCGACTGCAACGTCTGCTTCGAGTTGCACCCGGGCGAGGACCTGTTCGATGGCACGACTTTCGAGATGTTCCTGGATCGCGTGAACCAGCACCCGCGCTGCTGCATCAACTACGACCCCTCGCATTTCCTGCTGCAGCAGCTGGACTATCTCGCGTTCATCGACATCTACCACTCGCGCATCAAAGCGCTGCACGTCAAGGATGCCGAGTTCCGTCCCACCGGGCGCCAGGGCGTGTACTCGGGCTACCAGCCCTGGGTCGACCGCGCGGGACGCTTTCGCTCGCTGGGCGACGGCCAGGTGGACTTTGGCGCCATCTTCTCCAAGATGGCCCAGTACGACTACGACAGCTGGGCCGTGCTGGAGTGGGAGTGCTGCCTCAAGCACCCCGAAGCCGGGGCAGCCGAAGGTGCGGAGTTCATCCGCCGCCACATCATCCGCGTGACGGAAAAGGCCTTCGACGATTTCGCCGGTGCAGCCACCGACCCGCAACAGCTGCAGCGCATGCTCGGCCTGCTGGAAAGAGCGCCATGACCATCGAAGGCGCTTCCGACGCAAGCTTCGCCGCGCGCGGCCGGCGCATCCGCCTGGGCATGGTGGGTGGCGGCGAAGGCGCGTTCATCGGCGCTGTTCACCGCATCGCCGCGCGCCTGGACGACCACTACGAACTGGTGGCCGGCGCGCTCTCTTCCACCCCGGAAAAGGCCTTGCGTTCGGCGCATGCGCTGGGCCTGGCCCGCGCCTACCCCGACTACCGTGCCATGGCGCGCGAGGAAGCCGCACGCGGCGCCGACGGCATCGAGGCCGTGGCCATCGTCACGCCCAACGACCAGCATGCATCGGCCGCCGAGGTTTTTCTCGAAGCCGGCATCCATGTGATCTGCGACAAGCCCGTGACCAACACGCTGGCGCAGGCCCAGCGGCTGCGCGAGCTGGCGCGCGCGCGCGGGCTCGTGCTGGCCGTGACCTACAACTACAGCGGCTACCCGATGGTGCGCCACGCGCGCCGCCTGGTGCGCGAGGGCGCCCTGGGCGAGATCCGCGTGGTACAGGTCGAGTACGCACAGGACTGGCTGACCGAATCGCTCGAGGCCACGGGGCAGAAGCAGGCCGCCTGGCGCACCGACCCGGCGCGTGCCGGCGCGGGAGGCTGCATCGGCGATATCGGGACCCACGCCTATCACCTGGCGAGCTTCGTCAGCGGCCTGCAGGCGCAGTCGCTGTGCGCCGAGTTGAGCACCTTCGTGACGGGCCGCGCGCTGGATGACAACGTGCAGGTGATGCTTCGCTTTGCGGGCGGCGCGCGCGGCATGCTGTGGGCCAGCCAGGTCGCACCGGGCAACGAGAACGGCCTTCGGCTGCGAATCTACGGCAGCCGGGGCGGCATCGAGTGGTGCCAGGAACACCCCAACCAATTGCTCTGGTCACCCTACGGGCAGCCGTCGCAGACCGTCTCGCGCGGCACCGCCGCGGCCAACGCCGATGCGGCGCGCGTGACGCGGCTGCCTTCCGGCCATCCCGAGGGCTACCTGGAAGGATTCGCCACCGTCTACGCCGAGATCGCGCAGGCCCTGCGCGCTGCGCGCGATGGCTCGGTGCTGCCGCCCGACATCGTGTTCCCCACCATCGAAGACGGTGCGCACGGCATGGCGTTCATCGAGGCGGCGGTGCACTCGTCTTCCCGGGGCGGCGCGTGGGTAGAGGTGACGGCATGAAGCGCCTCGCGGCGGACGCAGGGAGGGTGCGCCCGTGAGCCTGCGCGTGCGCTTCAACGAGGTGGTCAAGGACTTCGGCCCGGTGCGCGTGCTGCACGGCGTGAGCTTCGAGCTCGAACCCGGTCGCATGGTCGGGCTTCTGGGCGAGAACGGCGCGGGCAAATCCACGCTGATGAAGATCCTCTCGGGTTACGAGTCCCCGAGCGCAGGCAGCCTGGAGATCGACGGCGCGGTGCGGCACTTCGCCAGTTCGCGCGAGGCCGAGGACGCAGGCATCGTGCTGATTCACCAGGAGTTCAACCTGGCCGATGACCTGACGGTCGCTCAGAACATCTTCCTGGGCCGCGAGCTGCGCCGGGGCCTGTTGCTCGACGAGAGCCGCATGCGGCGTGCCGCACGCGAGGTGCTGCAGGAGGTGGGACTGCACGTCGACCCCGATACCCGCACGGGCGACCTGATCGTGGCCGAAAAGCAGCTGGTGGAAATCGCCAAGGCCTTGTCGCGCCAAGCGCGCCTGCTCGTGATGGACGAGCCCACCGCCACGCTGACGCCATCGGAGACGCAGCGCCTGTTCGCGCTGATTGGGCGACTGCGCGCTCAGGGCGTGACCGTGGTCTACATCTCGCACAAGCTCGACGAGGTGGAGCGCATGACCGACGAGATCGTCGTCATGCGCGACGGCCGCTTCGTCATGCGCGGGCAGACGGCGCAGCACACGAGGCACCAGATGGCCAACCTCATGGTGGGCCGCGAGCTGTCGGACATGTTTCCGCCCCGCCTCGCACCGCCGCTCGCCGCCCCCCTGTTGTCGGTACGCGGGCTGTCGCTGCCGGGCTGGGTGCGCGATGTCAGCTTCGACGTGCGCCCGGGCGAGATCCTCGGCTTCGCGGGGCTGGTCGGCGCCGGTCGCACCGAGCTCTTCGAATCCTTGTTGGGGCTGCGCAAGCGCGCCGGCGGCGAGGTGCAGCTCGGCGGGCGCGTGGTGGCCTTCCGCGATCCGCGCGAGGCAGCGCGCGAAGGCCTGACCTACCTCAGCGAAGACCGCAAGGGCTGCGGCCTGCACATCCACATGTCGCTCCAGGAAAACCTGACGCTGATGAACCTGGAGCGCCATGCCAGGCCGTGGCTCGATCCGCGTTCCGAACGCCGCGCGCTCGAGCGGGCCGTGTCCGATTTCGGTATCCGCACCGGCACGCTCGATGCAACGGCAGGTGCGCTCTCCGGCGGCAACCAGCAGAAGCTGGCCATGGCCAAGGTTCTGCAGCCCGGCCCGCGTGTCGTGGTGCTGGATGAACCCACGCGCGGCGTCGACGTGGGCGCCAAGCGCGACATCTATTTTCTGATCCAGCGCCTGGCGGCCGAGGGCCGCGCCGTGGTCGTCATCTCGTCGGAGCTGATGGAACTGATCGGCTTGTGCCATCGCGTCGCCGTGATGCGCGCGGGCGCCCTGCAGGCCACGCTGGACGCCGACCACCTGACCGAAGAGGAGCTTATCGCCCATGCCACCGGCACTCACTGATTCCGTGCAGACTGCTGCCGGTCTCCCCGACCCCACCGCGCCAGCGTCTGCACGGCAAGCCGCCAGGCAATTGCGCGTACGTCTGCGCGACGCGGGTCCTGTCATCGGCCTGGTGTTGCTGTGCATCGCCGGCGGCTTGCTCAACCCGGACTTCGCGACCTGGGACAACGCGATGAACGTGCTCACGCGCACCGCCTTCATCGGCATCATCGCGGTGGGCATGTGCTTCGTCATCACCTCGGGGGGAATCGACCTGTCCGTGGGCTCGATGGCCGCCCTCATCGCCGGTTCGGTGATCATGGTGATGAACTGGGTCGCGCCGCTTGCCGGCAGCCCGGGGACCGCGGTGCTGGCCGGCATGGCGGTCGCATTGACGCTGGGCGCCGCGTTCGGGCTGGTGCATGGGCTGCTCATCACCAAGGGGCGCATCGAGCCCTTCATCGTGACCCTGGGCACGCTGGGCATCTTCCGTGCGTATCTCACCTATTTCTCCAACGGCGGCGCGCTCACGCTGGACAACACGCTGGCCGATGCCTACGGCCCGGTCTACTACGGGGCCTGGCTGGGCGTGCCGATCCCGATCTGGGTGTTCGCGGCGGTGGCACTGGCCGGGATGCTGCTGCTCAACCGCACCAGCTATGGCCGCTACGTGCAGGCCATCGGCTCGAACGAGCAGGTGGCGCGCTACGCGGCGGTCGCGGTGAACCGCATCAAGATCTGCACCTATGTGCTGCTGGGCATCTGCGTGGGCGTCGCCACCCTGCTCTACGTGCCGCGTCTGGGCTCGGCATCGCCCTCCACCGGGCTGCTCTGGGAGCTCGAGGCCATTGCCGCCGTGATCGTCGGCGGTACCGCACTCAAGGGCGGGCACGGCCGCATCGTGGGCACCGTGGTCGGCGCGGTGCTGCTGTCGGTCATCGGCAACATCCTCAACCTCACCAGCATCATCAGCGTCTACCTGAACGCAGCGGTGCAGGGCTTCGTGATCATCGTCGTGGCCTTCCTGCAACGAGGGCGACGATGAACTTCCGGCCGCGCAGCCCGTCGGGCCAGCGAGCCATTCCCGCCTCGAAGATCCATGAAAGAAGGAGACATCCATGAACAGAAGAATTTTCTCTTCCATCGTACTGGCCGCATGCGCGATGGCTGGTGGCGCACCGGCGTTCGCCGACACCAAGCTGGTGATGGGCGTGTCGGTCCCCGCGGCAACGCATGGCTGGACCGGCGGCGTGGTGTACTGGGCCAATCGCACCAAGTCCGAACTGGAAAAGCAGTACCCCGGCGCCAAGGTGATCGTGAAGACCGCAGGTTCCGCCACGGAGCAGGCCAACCAGGTGCAGGATCTCCAGACGGTCAACAAGATCGACACGCTGGTGATTCTTCCCTTTGAGTCGGCACCGCTGACCAAGCCGGTGGCCCAGGTGAAGAACAAGGGCGTGTTCGTGACGGTGGTCGATCGGGGCTTGACCGACCCGAGTGCGCAGAGCGCCTACGTCGCGGGTGACAACCCCGGATTCGGCAAGGTCGCCGCCGAGTACATGGCCAAGACCTTGGGAGGCGCAGGCAATCTCGTGATCTTGCGCGGCATTCCCACGGTCATCGACAACCAGCGCGTCGATGCGTTCAACGAAGTGATGAAGGCCTACCCGAACATCAAGGTGCTCGACGCCAAGCACGGCAACTGGAACCGGGACGACGCCTTCAAGGTCATGCAGGACTACCTCACGCGCTTCAAGCAGATCGATGCGGTCTGGGCCTCCGACGACGACATGGCCGTGGGCGTGCAGAAGGCCATCGCCCAGGCCAAGCGCAGCGACGTGAAGCTCGTCGTGGGCGGGGCAGGCTCCAAGGACTACATCAAGAAGGTCATGGATGGCGATCCCATCGTCAGCGCCGATGTGACCTATGCGCCGAGCATGATCGCGGATGCCATGAAGGCCACGGCCGAGGCCCGCATCAAGGGGAGCGCAATGCCCGCCACGACGATCATTCCCTCGGTGCTGGTCACCAAAGAGAACGCCTCCAAATACTACTTTCCGGATTCGCCTTTCTGAGAGCTGCTGACACAACCGCTCGTCGCCGAGCGCATCCGCGGAACGGAAGAAGGCCTGGACCGGCTCGGGTCGGAAATAGCTCGGCTCTAGACGATCAGTACCGCCTTCAGTGATGCAATCTGGTGCAGCGCTGGAGAAGCGCGTAGCATGCGACCGGCTTTGCGGGCTCGCGTTCTCCAACGCTTCTTCCATCGTTTTCATGGAGTGAGTCGTGGCACAAGAAAAAATCGATTCGATAGTGAATAGTTCGGTACTACGCCGCAGGCTTCTTCGCGGCGTGGGGGCCGGGGTAGGCGCCTCCATCGTCCTGCCGCGATGGGCTCACGCGCAGGCCGCCTCCGGCGGGCCGGCTGCGCCGCCGAGCACCATCACCCAGCCTCCGCGCGACTTCAGCCCGCGCGGGGCTCCTACCACCTACTTCACCGATCCCGACGTGCTCACCGTCGATCCGGCGTTCGATGGCCTGCGCCAGCCCAATGCGCCGATCCAGCGGCTGTGGACCGGCGCGCTGTGGTCCGAAGGACCGGCATGGAATTCGGTCGGCCGTTTTCTGGTCTGGAGCGACATCCCGAACAACCGCCAACTGCGATGGAGCGAGGACGACGGCCACGTCAGCGTGTTCCGCGCGCCTTCCAACAACAGCAACGGCAACTCCTTCGACTACCAGGGAAGGCAGCTGTCCTGCGAGCATCTGACGCGGCGCGTGGTGCGCTACGAGCTCGACGGCTCGGTGACCGTCCTCGCCTCGAGCTTCAACGGCAAGCGGCTCAACTCGCCCAACGACATCGTCCCGCATCCCGATGGCAGCTACTGGTTCACCGATCCGCCCTACGGCGCCCAGCTCTACGAGGGCACGGTCGATGCCGCGGGCGGGCCCGCGAACAAGGCCGGCCGGCTCAATCCGAAGCTCGGGCAGCCGCCCGAGATCGGTTCGTACAAGCGCGAACTGCCGACCGCGGTCTACCGCCTCGACAAGAGCGGAACGCTCACGCAGGTCGCCGGCGAAGACCTGGTGCCGGACCCGAACGGCCTGTGCTTCTCGCCCGACTTCAAGAAGCTCTATGTCGTCAGCACCGGGCAGGGACCGGGCGACACCATCGCCGGCGGCAAGGGCGACATGTACGTGTTCGACGTCGGCTCGGACAACAAGCTCCACAACGGCAAGCTCTTCAGCAACTTCATGGTCGATGGCGTGAAGTGCGGCCCCGATGGCGTGCGCGCCGACGTCGACGGCAACCTGTGGTGCTCCAGCAATGCGGGCCGCAGCGTGGGCTACAGCGGCGTCACGATATGGACGCCGCAAGGCCGGCTGATCGGGCGCATCCGGCTGCCGGAGGTCTGCGGCAACGTCTGCTTCGGCGGCCCCAAGCGCAACCGCCTGTTCATGGCGGCCAGCCAGTCGCTGTATGCCGTCTACACGGCGACCCAGGGCGCGGCGCCGGCGTAAGGCGGGGCTGCGCTGCGTTCCAGCGCCAGATCAAGCGTCGAAGCGCACGATGAGCTGCGTTCCCGTATAGGTCGGCGTGACCTTGAAGCCCGGCGCGTTGATGGCCGAGAACCGACCGGTCAGGGCACCGCTGCTGATGACCGTGAGCGTGTCGCCCGCGCCGGGCGCAAAACCGGGCTTGAAGCTCAAATTGAGCGTTCCGTCGAGGGCAGCCACGCCGGCCACGTTCAGGCGGCCGGCACCGCCGCCGCCGCCCAGGTTCAGTTGCAGCACCGTGCCCGCCAACTGCGTGTAGGCGCCCGCCATCATGACTGTCGAAGCTGCGTTGCAGACCAGCGTGCCGCCGCCGACGTAGACATTGCCCTTGCCGAACGCATCTGCGGTATCCGCCTGCAGCGTGCCCTCCGCGAGCTGCGTGCCGCCCGCATAGCTGTTGCTGCCACCGAGCGCGAGCGTGCCGCTGCCCTTCTTGGTGAGCTTGCCGGCGCCTGAGATGTTGTTGCGCCAGCTGTCCTGCGCATGGAAGCCGCCGAGGCTGGCATCCATGGTCACGACCACGTCGCCGTTGAAGACGCCGTAGCCGTCGGCCGCGTCGAACAGGTTGAGCCGGCCCCAGCCTTCGGGGTCGTCCATCACCGGGTAGCCCGAAGCCACTGCGGTGGTCTTGAGCACCACGCGGCGCTGCGCGGCGTCGAGGTACGGCAGGCGCGTTTCGAGAAGCACTTCGGCGCCCTTGGGCACCACGGCAGGCTTGGTGATATCGGCCACCGGCTTGAAGCCGAAGGTCAGGCGGCGCAGGTAGTCGGCCTTGCTCGCGGCATGGTCGGCGAAGCGGTCGGCCGCGGCATCCTGCGAATGGGCAAAGCTGTTGAACGCGGCGGCATCGCTCGCCCCCACGGCCGCCATCAGCACCGACTGCGCCTGCTCATACGCCGCGCTCTTGCGCGCGACGTTGGCCCCGGTGGCCAGGCTCGCGGCCGCCGCGGCCTGACCCTGCACGCGCCCGCCGATCACATCCAGCGGCGAATGCATGCCCGACAGGATGCGGTTCTCGCCGAGCTCGAGGCCCCGTGCCACCATCTCCTGGAACCGCTGCGGCACGACGTAGCCGAACGCAATCGCCTTGCGTACGGCCTCGGCCGTGTGGCCGCTCACGAAGCCGCCGTCGGTGGTGGGCGTGCCGCTCTTGGCGGGCTCCAGCGCAGGCACCACCTTCACGCTGCTGCTCCAGCGCCATGGGCGCGCGTACTTGAAATAGCGCTTGGCGGGCTCGGTGGAGGCGTTCTCGCCGATGTTGTTGAGCAGGTCCACCACGGTGCCGAAGGTGGGGTTGGCGGCACCGGCCACGCCGATGTCCTTGCCGGTGTCGTTGTAGAGCACGGTGGTGGCGTCGGCGGCGATGCCATTGATGGTGGTGCTCTGCTGCGTGGCGGCGCGCCAGGCGCTGGTGAGCGGACCCATGCCGTCGCTGATGCTGTAGCCCTTGCCGCGGCGGTCGTCCAGGTAGGCGGCCAGCTCCTGCGCACTGGTGCGCGCATTGGTGGCGTCGATGACGTACTGGACGTTGCTGCCCAGCACTGCGGCGTTGAGGATCTTGCCATCGCTGGCGTCGCCCGGAATGCCGCTCCACGTCGAAGGAACGATGGCCGGGAAGCTGCCCTGCGCAGGCGCCGAGACGCCCGCGTCGACCAGCAGCGTGCTGGGTTGCCAGAAGTCGAGAAAGCCGGCCAGCACGCGCACGCCGGCATTGGTTTCCTTCGTTGCATAGCGTGCATCGCCGCGCTGGTTGGTCGCGGCGTTGTCGACGAAGGGCGGCACGGCAACTTGATCGGGCACCGGTGCGGTGTCCGTGAATCCCAGGTCTTTCGGCGGACCGGCGACGGCAACGGCGGGCGGGTTCGTGGTGGCCGGCGGCGTGCCGACGATGGGAAACGAGGCGCCGCCGTCGCTGCCACCGCCGCATGCCGAGAGGCAGAGTGCCGCGACCAGGGTGATGGCAAAGGGTCGGCTGAAAGACGAGAGGGACGGCATGGCGAGATGAATGAAGATTTGAAAACGCAAGCGGACCGCGCAATCTATCCACCCAACAAGTCATTTCTATTAATAATCATCTGGCGCGGCCTGCCCTGGCTTGAGTGATCCAGGTCGACACGCGCCGGTACCCGATCACGATGCCCGTCACGCTGACCAGCAATCCCCCGAGGCTGAGGACGATCAGCACGGCCTCTCGCAAGGCCGCCGCACGCAGCATGGCCGGCAGGTCCCAGCTGTGCAGGAAACTGAAAAGCCATCGGCCCGCGCGCTGCGATCTGTCCGCACTCAGCGCCACGTCTCCCGTTCGGGCGTCCAGGTACACCCAGCTGTCGTGAGGATCGCCGAAGCGAAGCCGCACCACCGGCAGACGGCGCTGTGCGGCGCCCATCATCGCCTCGGGCTGTCTCTCGTAGTAGTACGCGTCGTAGCTGTCGAGTTCCTCCTGCACCAGGATGGGCGCAGCAAGCAGCCGCCTCGCCGCACGCAGGAGATCCGCCTGGGGCCATCGGTCGAGCACGCGATACCGGCCCTCCTTCTGCACGACCAGGCGAGTGTCGTTGGCGGCATTGCGTGCAAGAACGAACGGACGCCCGTCGAGCAGCCGCCATTCGAGTTCGCTTGCATCAAAGCGCGCGGCTTGCAGGAGCGTGAGGATTCGAGCCACGGGAATATCCAGGCGCGTTGCCTCGGGGGTGCCTCCGCGGTACTGCGCCATGTCAGGACGGGGCCCCCTGGCGTCGAAGATACCTGCCGGGTTCATCGACATCAGGCCGCTGAAGATCCATGCGAAGACGATCGACGCGAAGGCCAGCCCCAGCACGTGGTGCCAACGCAGATGGAACTCGCGGTAAGGAGAACGGGAGCCCGACTTGTAGCGGCCACTGAAGCGCCAACGCCAGATGCCGGTCACCGTCCCCGTGACCGATGTGAGGAGGCACACGGCGGACAGCACGATCACGATCCAGCTCCAGCCTGGGTCGATAGACCGGTCGCGGAACATGTAGACCCAATGCAGCCACGCGCCGACATGGTTCCACATCCGCTGCGCGCGCGGTGCATCCATCACCACCTGGCCAGTGGTGGAAGAGACGTACAGCAGCGTGTGCGCCGCGTCACCCATCTGCACGACGTGCAGCGGGCGGTGTGCATCGAGGCCGCGCGAGTGCGTCCATCGATCCTCCTGGACGAGGCCCAGGTATTGGCCGTCGGTCCCGGCGACAAAGAGCCTCGCCGCGCCCAGTGCCGAACGGGCATCGACCGGCGGCAGCGGCCTCCCTTCGGCGGCGTCGACGAGCAGGTATTCGCCCGCGGCCGCGCGGACGCGGTAAGCCGGCCGTCCACCCACGCTGGTCAGGACGACCTCCTGCGCGCGTCCGCTTGCGCCGCTCGCGGACAACGCCACGCCGACCGGCACGCAGCACCGGGCGGGATCGAGCGCGGGCAGTGCCCGCATCCGCTCCCACGGCGTGAGCTTCGGGTAGCCCACGAACAGCATCACCACGCCGCTCACGAACCACAGTGCCATCAGCACGCATGCCCCCATGCCCGTCCAGCGGTGGACGAGGTAGGTCAGGCGTTTCATACGCTTGCCCAGCGACATCTTGAGGCTCCTGCGCTCAGAACCGGTGATGGGCGCTCAGCTCAACCCGGCGCCCCTCTCCGACGAACCATTGCGTGCTGGTGTAGTACGCGGTCGTGTAGTAGCGCTTGTTGAAGACATTGAAGCCGCGAAGCGTCACCGTGGTGTCGGGCGTGAGCTGCCACCGGAGCGCCAGGTCTGTCGTGGTGTAGGCGGGCAACGTCAGGGTGTTGGCACTGTCCGCATAGCGCTTGCCCACATAGCGCAGCCCCGAACTCAGCGTCCATTTCGGCAGGAAGTTCCAGCTCACCCACACATTCGCGAGCCGCTCAGGCACATCGGTCGGCACATTCCCCGCGCGGGGAACGGCAACGCCCCGCACCGTTTCGGAGAACTCGTCATACCGCGCGCGCAGCACGGCCGCGTTGGCATCCAGCTGCCAGCCGGAAGCGAAGGCCATCGCCACGTTGGCTTCGAGGCCGCGCGACGAGCGCTGGCCGACCTGGATGCTCTGCGCCGGGTTGTTCGGGTCCCGCGTGACCAGGTTGTTCTTGGTGATGTGGTAGGTGGCCAGGCTCCATTCACCGCGCTGGTCCCAGAAGGTCTGCTTCACGCCGACCTCGGCCTGCTTGCCCGTGGAGAGATCGAACTTGCTGTTGACCGGCGACAGCATGAGCAGCCCGCTCACCGGGTCCGCGGCCTTGGCAAACTGCGCGTAAAGGGCAAGGTTCGGAACGATCTCGAACACGGTCCCGATGCGCCACCCGGTGTGGGAGAAGGACTTGTCGAACGCCGCCGTGCCGCCCGCCAGGTCCCGGTGCGATATGCGCGCGTGGTCGTGGCGCAGGCCCGCGACCAGCGACCATCGATCGCTCAATTCGAGCCGATCCTCCGCGAACACCGCCGACTGCCTGGCCTCGTTGCGGTAGCGAGGGATGAAGGGCACACCGCTGATGAAGTAGCCAGGCATCGGGTTCAGCGGGTCGACGGACGGGGACGAGCCGACGTAGGTATTGTTCGTGTGCGTGAATGAGCTCGAGTTGATGTCGAACCCCACCGACGCCTGGTTCCTCAGCCCGAACAGAGTGCCTTTGAACGTCGCATCGGTCGTGTTCCCCGTCTGCGACTGGTCATGCCGGATCTGCGTGTTGCCGGAGCGGTCGATCAGCCCTGTTTGCGGGTTGTAGGCATAGGACTCCGCGTTGCGCCAGTAGCGCTGGCTGTCGATGCGGTACAGGCGGCTTCGCACCGTGGTGTCCGCGCTCGGCGTCCATTGCGCCGCCAGTTCGGTCCAGCGGTCCCGGTACTGGATGGTGCTGTCGCCGACGTTGTAGTTCTTCTCGCGCAGCACCGGGAGTTGCTGCCCGCTGATCAGCGGCGTTCCGAAGTAACGCATCGGGTTCTGCCTGCCCTGGGCATGGCTGAGCCGGAGGCTGAACTCGGGAGAGACGTCGAGTTGAACCGCCCCCGAGAACGTCCGGTTGCGCGAATCGCCCCTGTCCACCCAGCCGTCGGAGCGGTCGCCGCTGACATCGAGGCGGTACGACAGCCTGTCGTTGAGGGCCCCGCCGCTGCCGAAGCCCAGTCTTTGCGTGTTGTCGGTTCCGATGGTGGCCAGCACCTCGTTCTCGATCGGCCCGCGACGTGGCTTCTTGGGAATCACGTTGATCACGCCGCCGATGGCGCCGTCGCCGTGGATGACCGATGCAGGCCCACGAAAAACCTCGATGCGATCGATCGACCAGGTGTCGAACGGAAAGGTCACGCCAACGCCGCCGTACTGGCGCGTGCCGTCGTACAGCCGCATCACGGAAGTGGCGTCGGTGAATCCGCGTGCCGCGAGGGAGGAGCCGCCGTTGCCGGGGTGGGCCAGGCTGCTGATGCCCGTGGAGCGGGTGACGGCGTCGACGATGCTTGCATCGCCGCGCTTGTCGAGCTGCTCGCGCGTGATGGTGCTCACGCTTGCTGGCGTCTGGAACGAGGTGATATCGAGGTTGGATCCGGTGGCAACCGGTGCATGGAGGCCGGAGTCGCGCGTGGCCATGATCGATACGGAGGGAAGCATGGCTTGTTCGTCGGCGGCACGAGCCGGCGTTGCCAGCCAGGGGAACGCCGCGCCCAGCGCGAGCCACGGAATGGTCTTCTTCATGGATGCTCTCTGCGGCACCCGAACGGGCGCCGGCTTGTCTGCGGAAAAGAACGAAGCGGCGCTCGCCGCGATGGTCGAAGGACCGTGCAGGCGCTACGCGCTTCGGAATCGAAAGCGGGTCAGCAGAGAGCGGGAGGGCCGCGCGCGGGCAACGGCGCGGCGGTGGCTGCAGCGAGACGCGCGGCCGGAATCGACTGGACCGCGTGGCCCAGCGGCAAGATGCCAGGGAGATCGATCGCCTGCGCAACAGGCGGTGGTGCGCCGTTGGGCACGCACATCGGGCAATCCAGCTGGCTGGCGCCGAGCTCGCGCGCGCCATCGTCGGTCTGGACAACCACCTTGATCGCACCGGCAGCCGAACACACGAGTTCCATCGCCTGCGGATGGATCACGGGCGATGCGATCGCCACGCCCAGCGACAGGACGAACCAGGCCAGCACGAGGCGCGCGAGGTTGCGGGTGTGGCGCAGGGCAGTCATGCCGCGGATTATCAGCCAGGAGCGGACAGGCGAAGTCCGCCTCTTGCGCGTGCGGCAGAATCCCGAAACCAACGGGAGATGCCATGAATCCGAAGAAGATCTTCGACGCGGCGCGCAATGCCGATGTCGACACGGTGCGCGCATGCATCGAGGCCGGCGCCGACCTGGCCGCCCTGAACAAGCAGGGCTTCACCGCGCTGCAATGTGCCGCAATGGGCGCCGACGAGTGCGAGGTCGAAGCGAACCTCGCGGTGCTGCAACTGCTGCTCGACGCTGGCAGTCCGCTCGAATACGCGGGCGCCGACGGCCGCACCGCGCTGTACCTTGCCGCCGAATTCGCGCCGGGCACGGAGGCAGTGCAACTGCTCATCGACGCCGGCGCCAACGCCGACGTGAGCGACAGCCACGGCAACCACGTCACGGAGAACGCGATGATGGAAGAGGTGGCCGAGCTGCTGGCACGCGTCAGCGGCCACGCCGCCCCCGCGCCGCCGCCGCCTGAACCCGAGCCGGTGAAGATGAGCGCCGCACAGTGGCGCGCCGCCGAAGCGCGCATTGCCGAGGTGTTCGCCGCGCTGACGCAGGCCGGCCTGGTCGCGTTGCAGGATGCGGGAGAAACGCAGTCCGACGGTTTCTCCGATTGTTCGGACGCGTTCCGCGAGCGCGGCGGTAGCAAGGCCGGCGTGCATGGCTTCTGCTTCTACACGCGGCAGGACCTGAACCGCGCCAAGCGCACCAGCCAGCTCTCGCTCGCGTTCTGGGGTGCGCCGGAGGGCGGCGATGCCGACATGCAGCGCGTCGGTGAACTCGTCGTCGGCCAGTTCCGCGGCGCAGGCTTCGAGGTGCGCTGGAACGGCGCCGCATCGATGCGGCCCGAAGTCGACCTGCGGTCGTAGCGGGCCTCGGGGCCGGATGCCGCCCCTTTAGCCCCTTTACTTTGCCGCGACGCTCTCGGGCATTGCCGACGAGTGATGGTGCGCAATCAGCCACTGGCCGTTGAGCCATTCGTACACATAGGTGTAGCGGGCGTGCACCGCCTTGCCGTCCTTGAACTTGAAGGTGTAGGTGCCGACGTCCTGCGCGACATTGCAGCCGACCCGGATCGTGCGCGAGTCGATCTTGCCTTGCGGCGCACCCTTGAGGAACTTGACGAAGTAGTCGCGGATTTCTGCCGGACTGGTGCGCGGCTGGTTCGACACCGTGGCCAGCAGCACGCCGTCCGGGGCGTAGTTGGCCACCACCTTGTCGGGATCCAGCGTGGCGAGGGAGGCATTCCAGCGATCGAACAGTGCCGCAATCTGGCGTTCGTCGGCCGGAGCGCAACTTGCGCTCGAGGCGGTCTGCGCGGACACGGAGGTCGACATGCAGAGCGCCAGCACGGCGGCGGCGGGAAGAAGCTTGGAAAAACGCGGGATCATCGAAGAGTCCATTCATGCAAGTGGTTAAACACAGGACTCATTGTTCGAGGGGCGAATGAACATCCATCGCGGCGGCGATGAACCTGCGCCGAACAAGAGATGAATGCTGGATGAACGGCCTGGCTAGCCCGCCGTCTCGCTGATGCGATATCCAAGGCCGCGCACGGTCTGCAGCAGCTGTACCGCGTGGTCGTCGTCGATCTTCATGCGAAGACGGCGCACATAGACATCCACGATATTGGTGAGCGGATCCTCGTGCGTGCCCCAGACATTGGCCAGGATGCGTTCGCGGCTGTATACCCGCCCAGGCGCGCTCATGAGCAGCTCGAGAAAGGCCAGTTCCTTGGCGGTCAAGGTGATCGGCTGCCCGGCGCGCTCCACGCGCATGCGTTCGCGATCCAGCACCAGGTCGCCCACCTGCAAGGTCGTGACCCGCGGCCTGAGGTCCCGGCCGCGGCGCAGCAGCGCCTCGATGCGCGCGAGCAACTCCTCGAAGTCGAATGGCTTGGTCAGGTAGTCATCGGCGCCGAGGCGCAGGCCGTTCACCTTGTCTTCGGTCGTGCTCATGGCGGTCAGCATCAGCACCGGAGTCTGGCCGCCCTCGGCGCGGAAGGTCTGGCACAGCTCCAGGCCGTTGATGCCCGGCAGCATCAGGTCCAGGATCAGAAGCGCGAGGTCTCCCCGGCGCGCCAGCTCCAGGCCCTGCGGACCGGTGCGGGCATGCTGCACCGCGAAGCCTTCCGCCTTCAGCCCGCGGACCAGAAAATCGGCGACACGGGGATCGTCTTCGACAATCAGGATGCTTCTGTTCATGGCTGCAGGACGCTGGCCTCAAGCTCGTGGATCGGCAGGCGTGCAAGAACGACACGCACCTCAGTCCCTTCCTCGGGCCGGCTCTGGATCTCGATGTGCCCGCGATGGGCCTTGACGATGGCCTGCGCGATGGAAAGGCCGATGCCGCTGCCATCCGCCCGGTGGGCGCGTGCCCGGTGGCCGCGGACGAAACGCTCGAAGACCCGGGGCAACTCGTCCTCGTCGATGCCGATGCCGTGGTCGCGGACCACGATGGCGACTTCGCCTCCGGCAAGGCTGCAGCCCAGATGCACCTTGCCGTTCGGGCGGGAATAGCGGATGGCGTTGTCCAGCACGATCATCACCGCCTGGCGCAGCCGGTCGCCGTCTGCGCGAACCATGACCGTTTCCGCCACGGGCTCGCAGGTCAGCACGGCCCCATGCAGCGCCGCCAGGGCCTCACCCTGTTCCGCGACCTCGCTCAGCAGCATTGAGAGATCCAAAGGAGACGGCTGGATCACCAGTTGGTCGGCTTCGGCCCGCGCGATCAGAAGCAGATCGCCAATCACCTTGGTCAACTGCTGAACGGTGCCGACAATGCGCTTCAGGGCGTGGCGGTACTCCTCGGGTAGCTTGTCGCCGCCGCGAAGCGTGATCTCCGCCTCCCCGCGAATCGCAGTGGCCGGTGTCCGCAGTTCATGGCTGAGGTCGACGAAGAGTTGCCGCCGCCGATGATCCAGAAGCTGGAGCGTGTCGTGGGCCGACTGCAATTCCTGAGTCCGGTCGCGAACCGCATCTTCCAGGCGCCGGCGGGCTTCGTCGGCCTGCTGGCGATGCTGCTGCAGTTCCGCCGCCATCTGGTTGAAATGGCGCGCCACCACTTCGAACTCGTCGCCCGATGCAAGTTCGATGCGGTGTTCCAGCGAACCGGACTGCAGGGCCCGCGTGCCTTGCAGCAGCAGCTCCAAGGGGCGCTTGAGGCGCCCGCGCAGATGCAGCGCCCACAGCATCGCTGCGACAAGGGTGATGATCGCCATGGCAATCGCCTGCTGCCGCAGCCGGTCCAGGCCCCGCTCGGTCGCGGCACGGGCAATGGGAACCGCCTTGCGCTGCCCTTCGATCGCACCGTTGAGCAGCTCGCGAAGGTCCCGGCCCTGGGTCATGTCGAAGACCTGCGCCACCTGCCGCCAGACATTCGGGAATTCCGCGCCGGGCGACAGCGGCTGCAGGTCCTGCAGTTGCGCCTGCACCTCGAGGATGTTGCCGTCCAGCAGCTTGCTGATCTCGACCAGCTGAAAGACCTCTTGCGGCACGGCGATGTCCTCCCGCGAGGACACCTTCCGCCACGAGTCCAGGTGCAGGCGGGACATTGCGTCCAGCCGCCCGGCACCGGTCCGCATCCGCTCGAGCAGCTGATCCCGCACCGCCGAGGTTGCCTCTGCATTCATGAGGCGCTGCGAGGCCCACACGCGCAGTCTCTGCTTGTTGGCTGAAATCTCGAGGAGTTCGGAAAGAATGTCGCTCGTCAGCCGGCTGTGCGCGGCGTACTCGTTGACGCGATTGGAGCCCCAGTAGACAAAGGCGGTCTGGCAGCACACCAGCGCAACAAGAACCGCAAAGGCAAACGACAACCGTAGACGAAACATTGCGGCGAAGTCTACAGGCCTCGGATTGCCGCCTGGTTCCATTCTGACGAGCTGAGCTTCAGGCAGCTCCTGACCTGGTGCTCGCGCTCGGCCTCGAGCTGAAGCTGGGCGCGGCGCGCCGGCGGGCAGGCCACGCATGACCGAGTGATGAGAGGGCCATCGTCGCCGCACATTGGGCCGCGGCGCATCAGCGCTCGCGGGCAGCGTGGCGCAACACCTGGGTGATCGGCTCGATCAGGTATTGGAGTGCAGTGCGCTCCTCCCCCTGCAGGTAGATCTCGGCGGGCATGCCGGCGAGCAGCTTCAGGTCTCCTGCCGTCGCGAGCGAAGCCGCATCGGCCTCGACCAGCACCGAGTAGTAGGGAGCGTTGGTCGCACGGTCGATCAGGCGGTCACCGGACACGTAAACCACCTTGCCGTGCACCAGTTGCGTGGTGCGGTACTTGAATGCGGTGAAGCGGATGTCGGCCGCCTGCCCGCGCTGGACGCGGCCGATGTCCTCGGGACGCACGCGCGCGTCGGTCATCAGTCGGCTGTCGTCCGGCACGACATCGGCGATGGTCTCGCGAGGCGGGATGACTGCGCCGGGCGTCGAATACTTCAGATCGATGATCTCGCCGCTGGCCGGCGCCGTGATCACCTGACGCGCCGAGGCATCGGCCGACTTGCGCCGCTCCTGCTCGATCTCGGCCAGCCGGGCCGCCGTGACCTTGAGCTGGTCGCTCGCCTGCTGGCGGTAGTCGCTCTCCAGCGAACGGATGCGCAGGTCGGCATCGACCGTGCGCTGCTCGGCACGCGCCAGCTCTGCGCGCCGCTCCTCGATTTTCACGCCGTAGTCGGCCACGGTGCCTTCGAACTGCGCGATGCGCGCGGCCGAGACGAAGCCGTCCTTGAGCAGCTTGCGGTTGGTCTCCAGATCGCTCTTCTGGAACTTCATCGACTCGCTCGCCTGCGTGATCTGGGCGCGCAGCGCGACGATTTCCTCGGCCACCTTCTCGCGCTGCGAGCGCAGCAGGCGCACCTGCCCCACCAGCGCGTCGCGCCGCGCCTCGAACAACGCGCGCTCCTTGTCCAACTGCGCCGCCAGGCGCGGGTCGGCGGCCGCGGTCTCGACCACGTCGGGAGGGAAGGCGATCGCGCGCGCCATGGTCTGCTCCGCGTCCAACCGCGCGAGGCTCGCGCGCTCGGTCTTGACACGGTGGTCCAGCCTGTTGCGGTCGGCATCGACCGAGACATCGCCCAGCACCAGCAAAGGCTCCCCCTGCCGCACATGCTGGCCGTCGCGCACCAGGACCTCGCGCACGATGCCGCCTTCGGCGTGCTGTACCGGCCGCCGGTTCAAGTCCACCTTGACATAGGCCTGCGCCACGACGGCCGAAGACAGCGGCGCAAAGCCCAGCCATGCAACGGCCGGCAACAGTCCACAGACCAGCACGGCCAGGCCCCAGTGCGTCAGGCGGCGCGCTTCGCGCACCTGGAGCGCCAGAGGGTCGTTGGCCGCGATTGCATGCGCCATGTAGTTCATGACACCTTCTCCGCGGGGCGCGGCATCATTACCACCTGCGCCCTGCCCGTGTTCTGGCCATTCCGCTTGATCGACTGCATGACCTCCGCCACCGGTCCGTACTGCTTGACGCGCCCGGCCTCCAGCACCAGCAGCTTGTCCATGTGCTGCACCAGTGCGCTGCGGTGCGTGACGACAATCACCGTGACCTGCCCGCGCAGCGCCTTCAGGGCCTCGCCCAGCGCCAATTCGCCCGCCCCGTCCAGGTTGGAGTTGGGCTCGTCCAGCACCAGCAGCTTCGGGTTGCCATAGAGCGCGCGGGCCAGCGCGATGCGCTGGCGCTGGCCCGGCGACAGCATCACGCCCATGTTGTCGACGACGGTGTCGTAGCCCTCAGGCAGCGTCAGGATCAGCGCATGCACGCCGGCACGCTGCGCCGCTTGCACGACCTTGTCCGGATCGACATCGCCCAGCCGCGCGATGTTGTCGGCAACGGTGCCGGCGAACAACTCGACATCCTGCGGCACATAGCCGAGCCAGGGGCCGAGTTCTTCACGCGGCCATTGCGCGATGTCGACGTCGTCCAGCCGCACGACACCTGCATGGGGCCTCCACAGGCCGGTCAGCAGGCGCACCAGCGTCGACTTGCCGGCACCGCTGGAGCCGGTGATGGCCAGCGACTCGCCGGGCTCCAGGCTCAGCGAGACGCCGGCGAGAATCATCCGCTCGCCCTGCGAGGACCGGAATACGAGGCCCTCCGCGTGCAGGCGGCCGCTCGGCGCCGGCAGCGCCATGCGTGGCGGCTGGCGCTCGGCGGCGCCCAGCACCTCGGACAGGCGCGCGAAGGCCAGGCGCCCCTCGGCCAGCACGCGCCAACTCCCCACCACCTGTTCGACCGGCGCCAGCGCCCGGCCGAGCAGGATGGTGCAGGCCACCAGGATGCCCGCCGTGCCTTCGCCCGTGATGACGAGGTAGGCGCCCAGTGCCTGCAACAGGACCTGCACCGCCTGGCGCGTGATGCGCGTGAGCGCAGCCATCGCCACCGACTTGCGCGCGATCGGGCCCTGCAACGCGGCGACGCCGGCGTTGAGGTTCCGCCAGCGCCCGATCACCGCCTCCCCCATTCCAAGCGACTGGGCCAGCTCTGCGTTCTGCATCGAGGATTCGAGGTAGCGCGTAGCCCTGGCGGCTTCCATCTGCAAGGCTTCGATATCGCGGCGCGTGATGCGGTCGTTCACCACGGCAAGCACGAGCATCAGCACCGACGCGGCGGCCGCGGCCATGCCCAGCATCGGATGCGCCAGCCAGATGACCGCGACATAGACGAATGCCCATGGCACATCGAACAGGGCCAGCAGCCCCTGGGAGGAAAACAGGTTGCGCAGCGCCGCGACGTCGCGCAAGCCTTCGCAGGGCGCGCGCTCGGCGCGGCGCGCCGTGCGCACCAGCATGGCCTTGGCCACCACCGGAGACAGCTGGTCGGCGATCAGATTGCCCGCAACGCCCTGCAATCGACTGCGCAGGTAGTCCAGCATCAGCATCAGGCCGAGTGCGACGCCAACGCCAAGCAACAGCACCAGCAGCGTCTCCCGGCTCTGGCTCGTCAGCACACGGTCGAAGACCTGCAGCATGAAGAGCGCGGGGGCGAGCAGCAGCAGGTTCACGAAGAACGAGAAGCCCGCGACAAAAAGAAGCGGTCGCTCGAGAAGCTGCAGGAGAGGCTTCATGTCGATCTCTCTCGTGTGCCGCCACCCGCTCCTGCGGACAGCAGGCGGAAGCTCACAGGCCGGCCTTGATGTCGTTGCTGTCGAAGGTGTCGCCCGGATTGGTCAGCGTCAGCGTCACCACCAGCGTGCGGTTCGCCGCGCCCAGGCCGTCGGTGTCGTAGTACAGGTTGCCTGTTGCACTGTCGTAGATCACATGCACGCCGGCACCCACCGTGTCTCCCGCACCGCCGCCGTCCAGGGACGCGAACTCGGCTGCCGACAGCGTGCTTCCGCTGGCGGTCGAGAGGGCCGTGAACGTGCCGCGCGACAGCTCGATCAGATCGCCGCTCGCCGCCGATCCCGACGCATTGAAGTCGGTGACCGAATCCACCGCGTTGGGTGCCGAGTCGAAGACGAAGGTGTCATTGTCCGCGCCGCCGGTGAGTATGTCGGCGCCAGTCCCACCGACGATGCGATCGTCGCCGGCAAGGCCATTGATCGCATCGTTGCCGCCGCTGCCGCGCAATTGGTCGTTCGACGCCGAGCCGGTGATCGTGTCGCCGAAGGCCGTGCCGATGACGCCCTCGAAGTTCTTGTAGCCGTCGGTGCCGAGCCCGGCGGCGCTGGCATTGAAGCTTGTCGTGCTGCTGCTTTGGGTCAACGTGAACGTGAGGCCGGCCGTGCCGTCCGAGAAGTCGAGCAGGTCGCCGGCGCCACCAGCGCCATCGAGCGTGTCGTTGCCGCCGCCGCCGCGGAGGATGTCGTTCGAGGCGCTGCCGGTGAGGGTGTCGGCAACGGCCGTGCCGATGACGCCTTCGATGTTCCGGTAGGTATCTGTTCCAAGCGACCCGGGTCCGTTGAAGACGGTATTGCCGCCGGATTGCGTCAGGGTGAAGGTGACGCCGTTGAGACTGTCGGAAAAGTCGATCAGATCCTCCGAACCGGCCCCGCCATCGATTTCGTCATTGTTGTTCCCCCCACGCAGCACGTCATTCCCGGCTCCACCGTCAAGGGTGTCGACGTTCTCGCCGCCGATCAGCAGGTCCGAACCCGCGTTGCCGAACAACTGATCGTTGCCGTTGCTGCCGACGAGAACCGACTGGAACGCGCCGTCACGCAGGGTGTCGCCTCCCGCCTTGCCGTCGATGTAGGCGCCTTGATAGGCCGCGACGCCGGTGAGGTCGATGTTGTTCGCGCCCGATGCCGTGTCCAGCACGTTCAGCGTGACGGAGCCGGTCGCACTTCCGCCGACGCCGTCGCTGAGCGTGTAGCTGAGCGTGACGACGGTCGGGCTGCCGACCGTGCCGCCGGTCGCACCGGTGGTGAACGAAAAGGTTCCGTCGGCGTTGACGGTGATCGGAGTGGCCAGCGCCCCCGTCACGACACTGATCGCCGTCACGCTGAGCGCAGCGCCGTCGATGTCCCTGTCATTGGCCAGCAGCACGCTGGTCGACAGTGTCACGGTGGTGTTGTTGGACACATAGAGCACGTCGCTGGCGGTAACCGGATTCACGTTCACCACGTTGACGGTGATGCTCGCCGTATCGGTCGCACTCGAGAAGGCGGAGCTTCCTCCGTTCGTCACGGTGCTGACCGTCGCTCCTGCCGTGCCGCTCGTCTGGTCCCAGGCGCGGAAGGTGATGCCGTCGCTGACTGTGCCGCCGAAGTTCGAATTCGCCTGGAAGTAGATACGCGTGTTCGCGTCCGCAGCCAACAGTAGTGCGGAGGCGTCCGACACCGCCCCCACCGTGGCCCAGTTGGTGCCGCCGTCGGTGGAATACCACCAGCTTCCGTTGGCGGCATTCGCGCCCGTCAGCGCGATGCCAGTGGCCGCGCCGTTGTCCGCATCGCTCACGTTGTCGAGGTCGCCGCTAGGTGGGGGCAGATTCACGAGGCTCGATACGAGCGTCCCGACGGCCCCGACCGGTACGCCGGCATTCTGGTCTACCGACGCCAGAGCGGGCGTCGCGGCAGCGCTCAGGACGGGTGCATCGTTAGTGCCGGCGATGGTCACGGTCACCAATTGGCTTGCGGTCCCGTCGGACGAGACCGCAGTGAAGCTGTCGCTGAGCGATTGGCCTGCGGCCAACTGTTGGACCGCTGTCTGGCCGTTGTTGACCGTGTAGGTCCAGGTGCCGTCGGCTGCCAGCGTGAAGCTGCCATAGCCGCTGCTGCCAGCGGTGCCGGGCTGGCTTATGAAGCTGGACTGTCCGGCATCGGCATCGGCGATCGTCAGCTCGCCGCTGACCGCGAGGCTGCCGCCGGACACTGCAGTGTCTTCTTGCACCGCGCCGCTGGCCACACCACCAATCACCGGCACGTCGTTGGTGCCAGTGATCGTCACCGTCACGACCTGGCTGGCCGTTCCATCGGCGGAGACCGCCGTGAAGCTGTCGTTGATCGACTGGCCCGCGCCCAGTTGCTGGATCGCACTTTGGCTGTTGTCGGCCGCATAAGTCCAAATGCCATCGGCTGCCAACGTGAAGCTGCCGTAGCCGTTGCTGCCGGCAGTGCTTGCTTGAGACAAGAAACTGGACTGGCCCGCATCGACATCGGCAATCGTCAGCGCACCGCTGGTGCTCAGGTTCGGCATCGAGCCATCCTCGCTCACCGCGCCACTGACCGCGCCGCCGATCACCGGTACGTCGTTGGCCCCGGTCACCGTCACAGTGATCTGCTGCTGGGCCGTGCCGCCGTGGCCATCGTCGATGCTGACGGTGAAGGTCTCCGTCGCCGTCTGGCCCTCGGCCAGATACTGCGTGGCCGCGTTGGCAACGCTGTAGTTCCAGCTCACCGTGCCGTCGCCCGCGCCCGTGGCCGCGTCGCTGAAGTCGGCCGTCAAAACCCCGCCCAGCGCGTTGTCCGCACCGACCGCCACGCTGACGTCGTGCGCATCGCTCAGGTCCACGTCGTCGAAGGTGATCGTGCCGCTGTCGCTCAGGGTTGGCGCCGTTGCATCCTCGGTCACCGCCGCAGCCGCATTGGCCGCGCCGATCGTCGGCGCGTCGTTGGTGCCGGTGATGGTCACGTCGATCTGCCGGGTGACGATGCCGCCGTGCTGGTCGTTCAGCGTGAGGGTAAAGCTCTCGAGCCGGGTCTCGCCCTCGGCCAGGTACTCGACGGCCGCGGCGTCCACGGTATAGGTCCAGGTGAGCTGGCCGCCCGTGCCGGTCCCCGTGGTGTCGCCGTCCTTCACCGCGGTCAGGCTGCCCAGCACGCTGCCAACCGGCGTGCCGGTGGCGCTCACCAGGTGCACATCGCTCAAGTCCAGGTCGCTGAAGCCGATGACGCCGCTGTCGCTGAGCGTTCCCGCCGGTGCGACCTGCTCGGTCACCGCACCCGCCAGGTCCTGGGCCGTGACGACCGGCCCGTCGTTGCTGCCGGTGATGGTGACGGTCACCGTGGCAAGTCCCGTCCCGCCATCGGCATCGGTCACCTCGTAGCTGAAGGTGTCGGTCGCGCTCTCGCCCGCGGCCAGGTACTGAAAATCGGCGGCATGGGGCTGATACTGGAAGTACCAGGTCGATGGATCGCCCATCGCCGGCTGAACGAGCGTCGCCGTCCCGTGGGCCGGTGCCGAGGCCAGCGCCAAACTCTTGACCAGGTCCGGAACCAGATCGTTCTGCAGCACATGGATCTGGATCCCCCGGCTGTCTTCGGTCGTCGTGGCCGCGTCGCTCACGGCGTTCACCGCCTCGTTGGCCGGATTCATCTCGACCCCGTCCACAAGGATTGCCAGCGTTTCGGTCATCTGCACGGTCAGCGTGGACGACCCGAACCTGAAAACGAAATCGCTGGCCGAACCATTGGAAACCTCGCCGGTCTTCGCGTTGGTCACTGCGTCAAGATGTGCCAGATAGGCGGAGATCTGCGTCTGGGTGGTGGACTCCAGCCACTGGGCCCGCGTGAACTGGAGCTGCAGCGTATCGACACCCGCGCCGCCCGTGTAGACGTCCTTGGTGCCCGCCGCAATGTTTTCGCTGACGTTGTAGATCAGGGTGTCGCTCCCCGATCCCCCGTTGAGCTGGTCGCTGCCGCTGCCGCCGTCGAGCGTGTCGCTTCCCGCGCCACCATTCAGCGAATCGCTCCCGGCTCCGCCGCTGACGGCGTCGTCCCCGTTGCCGCTGTTGATAATGTCGCTATCGGCCGTGCCGGTGAGAAGGTCGCTGCCGTTGGAGCCGGTAATCGTGGTCATGTGCTTCCTTGGTGAACGCCGGCGGGCCGGCGCGTGCCGATCTCGACCCTGTATTCCTTTGTTCGCAAATTAGATCGCGCCAGTAATGCGAGCACATGGAGAGAATGTCCTTCCTTCTCTATCGATAAGTCCCGGGTTGCCGCTGAAAGGCTTGGTACTTTTGCCCTGCCGAAGCATCCGCTTCAGCTGGCATGCCGCCAGTCGCGGACCGGGACGAAGGGGAACAGCGCGGGCACGGCCACATTCCATGGCCGAAGAATAAGAACGAGATCGCCGAAGCGAGTTCGATGATTGCCTTTGCGGCAACTCTCCCAAAGATGCGCATGTAGCATGCGCCGCTTCCGCCAGGAAGCGCACGAAGAAATAGAAGGAACGCTGACGCGACCTGGGATTCTTGCGGCGCCGTGCTGCGCCCTACCCCAGCGCGTCGTTCACCTGCTCGCGGAATTCCGTCAGGCTGACCGCCGTGCCGATTTCCCGCGGTAGCGCGTCACGTATCGAGAACACGCCAAGCACCTTCGCTCCCGACGTCAACGGCAGGTGGCGGAAACCGCGTTCGAGCATCAGCACCACGGCGTCGGACACCGGCGTTTCGGGCGGCACGCAGATGGGGTTGGGCGTCATGACCTCGCGCACCGCCGTGCTGTCGGGATCGAGCCCGCGGGCCAGCACGCGGGTCATCAGGTCGCGCTCGGTCAAGATGCCCAGCAGCATGTCGGGCAGTTCCATGACGAGCACGCTGCCGCAGTTGGCGCGCGTCATTGCACAGGCGGCATCGCGCGCGCTGGCCTGCGGGCCCAGGCTGATCACGTGCTTGCGCGAGATGGATTGGAAAACGGTGCGCTCGGCCATGGTGCGCCCTCCGGAAGGAACGTAATGGTGCCGCCGGACGCCGCTCAGCGCAAGGACGCGTTGAGCCGTGCGAGCGTCTCGGCGCCAGGGCACAGCTCGGCCGGGCCCAGCGCATTGAGCGGCCGGTCGCTCGTGTTGAGCGCGGTGTGCAGGTCGCTCGCGAGCGGATCGACGTAAAGCAGGCCGGTCACCACCTCGCCCATCTCCTGGTGCCGCTGCATGTGGCCCATGGCCGCATGGCGGTCGCCGGGGTCGTAGCCGGGATGCAGGCTGCGCAGGCGCAGCAGCGTGCCGTCGTGCTGGCGCACGTCCATCACTTCGCCCGGCGCCATGTCGACGGTGATCTCTTCCCGCCCGCTGATGAAGTCGATGCGGCTCACCGCTTCGTTGTGCTCGCGCACGTAGTCGTAGCTCTTGGTACTGCCGGGATGGTTGTTGAAGGCGACGCAGGGGCTGATCACGTCGATGAAGGCGGCGCCGCCGTGGCTGATCGCCCCCTTGATCAGCGGCACCAGCTGCGCCTTGTTGCCCGAGAAGCCCCGCCCCACGTAGCTGGCGCCCAGCTGCAGCGCCATGGCCACCAGGTCCACCGGACTGTCGCTGTTGACCACGCCCTTCTTGCTCTTGGAGCCCTGGTCGGCCGTGGCCGAGAACTGGCCCTTGGTCAGGCCATAGACGCCGTTGTTCTCGACGATGTAGGCCATGCGCACACCGCGCCGCATCGCGTGGGCGAACTGGCCAAGGCCTATGGACGCCGAATCGCCGTCGCCCGAGACGCCCAGGTACAGCAGGTCGCGATTGGCCAGGTTGGCGCCGGTCAGCACGCTCGGCATGCGGCCGTGCACCGTGTTGAAGCCGTGCGATGCGCCCAGGAAGTAGTCCGGCGTCTTGGAACTGCAGCCGATACCCGAGAGCTTGGCCACGCGGTGCGGCTCGATGTCCAGCTCCCAGCAGGCCTCGATGATGGCGGCGGAGATCGAGTCGTGGCCGCATCCGGCGCACAGCGTGGAGATCTTGCCCTCGTAGTCGCGCCGCGTGTAGCCGACCTTGTTGGTGGCCAGCGTGGGATGATGCAGCCGGGGCTTGGCGAGATAGGTCATGCAGCTTCCTTCGTGCCGGCGGTGCCGGCGGTGCCGGCGGCTTGCGTCTTCTGCACGTGCGCGCTGATGGCCTGGACGATGAACCGCGCCGTGATGGGCGTGCCGTCGAAGTGCAGCACCTTGGTCAGCCGGACGGGATCGATGTCCAGCTCGTTGACCAGCAGGCTGCGCATCTGCGCATCGCGGTTCTGCTCGACCACGAACACCTGCCGGTGCTGCGCGAGGAACTGCACCACGCTGTCCGGGAAGGGAAAGGCGCGCAGCCGCAGCGCATCGAGGTGGATGCCGCGCGCTTCCAGCGCCTGCAGCGCCTCGTGCATCGCCGGGCTGGTCGACCCGAAATAGATCACGCCCAGGTCGGTTTTTTCGGCGGCGGGGCGCAGCACGGGCTGCGGCACCAGCGCAGCCGCGGTCGCAAACTTCTTCAGCAGCCGCTCCATGTTGTAGATGTAGTCCGGCCCGCGCTCCGAGTAGCGGGCGTAGGCATCGCGCGTGGTGCCGCGGGTGAAGTAGCTGCCCTTGCTCGGGTGCGTGCCCGGCAGCGTGCGCCAGGGTATGCCGTCGCCGTCCACATCCTTGTAGCGGCCGAAGTCGCGGCCCGCTTCGAGCTCTTCGGCGCTCATGACCTTGCCGCGGTCGTAGGCCTTGCTGTCGTCCCAGGCGAAGGGCGCGCACAGGCGCTGGTTCATGCCGATGTCCAGGTCCGTCATCAGGAACACCGGCGTCTGCAGCCGGTCGGCCAGGTCCAGCGCAGCCGCCGCATGCTCGAAGCACTCGTGCGGGTCCTCGGGAAACAGCAGCACGTGCTTGGTGTCCCCATGCGAGGCGTAGGCGCAGGCCAGGATGTCGGCCTGCTGCGTGCGCGTCGGCATGCCGGTGGAAGGGCCGCCGCGCTGCACGTCGATGAGCGTGACCGGGATCTCGGCAAAGTAGGCCAGGCCGATGAACTCGGCCATCAGCGAAATGCCCGGCCCCGAGGTCGCCGTGAAGGCGCGCGCGCCGTTCCAGCCGGCGCCGACCACCATGCCGATGGAAGCGAGCTCGTCCTCCGCCTGCACGATGGCGAAACGGTGCTGGCCGGTGGCCGGGTCCACGCGGAACCTGGTGCAGTACTTCTGGAAGGCCTCGGCCACCGAGGACGACGGCGTGATCGGATACCAGGCCGCCACCGTGGCGCCGCCGTACACGCAGCCCAGCGCCGCGGCGCTGTTGCCGTCCACGAAGATGCGGTCGCCCACCCGGTCGGCACGCCGCACCTTGAGGCCCAGGGGCTCGAGGTTCTCGCGCGCGAAGTCGCAGCCCAGGTGCAGCGCCTGCACGTTGGAAGCCAGGAGTTTTTCCTTGCCCTTGTACTGCTCGCCGAACAGCTTCTCGACCACCTCGGGCTCGATGCCCAGCAGGATGGACAGCGCACCCACGTAGACGATGTTCTTGAACAGCTGGCGCTGCCGCGGGTCCTGGTAGACGGCGTTGCAGATCTCGGTCAGCGGCATGCCGATCACGCGGATGTCGTCGCGGAACTTTGAAGGCGGCAGCGGCCGCGTGCTGTCGTGGAACAGGTAGCCGCCGGGCTCCAGCTCGGCCACGTCGGCGTCCCAGGTCTGCGGGTTCATCGCCACCATCATGTCGGTGCCGCCGCGCCGGCCCAGGTGGCCGTCTTCGGTCACGCGCACCTCGTACCAGGTCGGCAGGCCCTGGATGTTGCTCGGGAAGATGTTGCGCGGGCTCACCGGCACGCCCATGCGCAGGATGGCCTTGGCGAACAGCTCGTTGGCCGAGGCCGATCCCGAGCCGTTGACGTTGGCGAACTTGATGACGAAATCGTTGACCGCCTCGATTTGTGGAATGGCGCTCATGCCGACACTCCCTCCCCTGCCGGCGTCATCTTCAGCAGGAACTTCTGCATGTCCCAGGCGCCGGTCGGGCAGCGCTCGGCGCACAGGCCGCAGTGCAGGCAGACGTCCTCGTCCTTGACCATCACGCGGCCCGTCTTGAGTCCGCCCGAAACGTACAGGTCCTGCGCCAGGTTGAGCGCCGGTGCCTTGAGCCGCTGGCGCAGATCCGCCTCGTCGCCGTTGGTGGTGAAGCTGATGCAGTCCATCGGGCAGATGTCCACGCAGGCATCGCATTCGATGCAGGCGGACTCGGTGAACACTGTCTGCACGTCGCAGTTCAGGCAGCGCTCGGCCTCCTTGAAGGCGGTGGCGGCGTCGAAGCCCAATTCCACCTCCACCGCGATGCTGGCCAGCGCCTTCTCGGCCTTGGCCCACGGCACCTTGTAGCGCAGGTCGTTGGAGGTGTCGTTGTCGTAGCTCCACTCGTGGATGCCCATCTTCTGCGACACCAGGTTGGTCATGGGCGCTGGGCGCACGTACACCGGCTCGGCGCGCAGCAACTTGTCGATCGACACCGCCGCTTCATGACCGTGGGCCACGGCCGTGATGATGTTCTTGGGACCGAAGGCCGCATCGCCGCCGAAGAGCACATGGGGCACCGTCGATTGGAAGGTGTTCTTGTCGAGCACGGGCAGGCCTGATTTGTCGAAGGCGATGCCGCAATCGCGCTCGATCCACGGGAACGCGTTCTCCTGGCCCACCGCCACCAGCACCTCGTCGCATTCGAACCAGGCGTCGGGCTCGCCGGTGGGCACCAGCGTGCGGCGGCCCTGTGCGTCGTACTCGGCGCGGACCCGCTCGAAGGTCATGCCCTGCAGCCGGCCCTCCGCGTGCACGAAGGCCTTGGGCACGTGGAAGCTGATGATCGGAATGCCTTCGTGCTGCGCATCTTCCTTCTCCCAGGGCGAGGCCTTCATTTCGTCGAAGCCGCTGCGCACGATCACCTTCACGTCGGTGCCGCCCAGGCGCCGGGCCGAGCGGCAGCAGTCCATCGCCGTATTGCCGCCGCCCAGCACGATCACGCGCCGGCCGATGCGGCTCACGTGGCCGAAGGACACGGAATTGAGCCAGTCGATGCCGATGTGGATGCCAGCCGCCGCTTCCCGCCGCCCGGGAATGTCCAGGTCGCGCCCGCGCGGCGCGCCGCAGCCGACGAAGATCGCGTCCCAGCCCTCGGCCATCAGCGCCTTCATCGAGCCGATGCGCTCGCCGCCGCGGAACTCGACGCCCAGGTCCAGGATGTAGCCGGTCTCCTCGTCGATCACCGACTCCGGCAGCCGAAAGCGCGGGATCTGCGTGCGGATGAAGCCGCCGGCCTTGGCCTCCTCGTCGAACACCGTCACTTCATAGCCCAGCGGCGCCAGGTCGCGCGCGACGGTGAGCGAGGCCGGGCCCGCGCCCACGCACGCGATGCGCTTGCCGTTCCTGGGCGCCGGCTTGGGCATGCGCGCACGCACGTCGTCCTTCATGTCGGCCGCCACGCGCTTGAGCCGGCAGATCGCCACCGGCTCGGGAACCTTCTCATTGCTTTGTTCGACCCGCCCGCGCCGGCAGGCTGGCTCGCAAGGCCGGTCGCAGGTGCGCCCGAGGATGCCGGGAAAGACGTTGGAAACCCAGTTGATCATGTAGGCGTCGCCGTAGCGGCGCTGCGCGATCATGCGGATGTATTCAGGGACGGGGGTGTGCGCCGGGCAGGCGTACTGGCAATCGACGACCTTGTGGAAATAGGCCGGGCTGGCAATGTCGGTTCGCTGCAAGGCGTGCCTCCTGACAGTCGCCCGGGACCCCGGAGGGGCCGGCGAGCGGCGCTGCGGCAAGTATGCGCCGCGCCGGCCGCCGCAGCGCCTTGGTGAAATCCCGCAGGCGCCCCGCTACCGGCGATACATGTAGACCTGTCCCTCGACGCCGTGCCCGAGCTGCGTCGCACCGGACGAGACCGGGTCGAGCCTGCAGCACGCCTCGACGGAATCGGCATGCGATTGCGGCACCACGATCATGACTTCGCGCAGGCCAGAATCCAAGGCGTAGTCAACCAGGACATCGGCAACCTGCGTCAGCAGCTCCGCGGAGGCATGCGCCTCGCCCAGCGTCACGCAGACATGCCCGATACCCGCCACGGCCTCGGCACGCGGCTCGAGGATCGCGTTGGCCATGCCGATGCGCTCGCCGTCGTCGGACAGGACGTCGAAGAAGACCACGGGCGCGCCGGTGGCGACGTAGGTCTTCTGCGTGCGGGCGGCAATCTGGAACCCCTCTCCCACCATCCTGGCCGGAAGAGCGATCTCTTCCTCCGGCGCCGGAGCACGAAGCAACGAACGGGCTGGACTGGTCATGATGAGACCTCCATCGGCGAGTCATTTCCTGCGCGGGCAAAAGCATAATCCCGCGTGCCGCGCATGTCATCTGGCAAACTGTCACGCGCAAGGCAGACCTGCAACCAACCCCAACGCACTCGAGAACCATGAAGGCGCAAGAACGGGAAGAGCTACTCCAGGCACTGAAGACCCGCTTCGAGAAGAACATGCGCCGGCACAAGGCCATCGCCTGGGCCGACGTCAGCGCACGGCTCGAGGCCCATCCCGGCGCGCTGAAGTCGCTTCGCGAGATGGAGGCCACGGGCGGGGAACCCGACGTCATCGGCCAGGACAAGAAGACCGGCCGCCTCAGCTTCTGCGATTGCTCCGCGGAGACCCCCGGCGGCCGCCGCAGCCTCTGCTACGACCGCGAGGCGCTCGACGCCCGCAAGGAACACAAGCCGGAGAGCAGCGCGGTCGAGATGGCCGCCGCGATGGACATCGAGCTTCTCACCGAGGAACAGTACCGGGAACTGCAGACCCTCGGCGAGTTCGACCTCAAGACCTCGAGCTGGATCGCGACACCCCCCGACCTCCGGGCGCTCGGCGGCGCGCTCTTCGGCGATCGGCGCTATGGCCGGGTGTTCGTCTATCACAACGGCGCGCAGTCGTACTACGCGGCCCGGGGCTTCCGCGGATTGCTTCGCGTGTAAGCCCGCCTACTTGCAGGCGAAGCTGGCAGCCGATTCGAGATCGCCGCCGACATAGCTCGCCACCTTCGGATACGGGCACAGCGGCCGCGTGCGGGCGGCCGACCAGCCGGCGGGCAGTTCCGCGTTGACCACGTTGGCACCCGCGCCGCGCGCGGTGGCGACCACGGAATCCGGCGCCTTGCCCTTCTCCACCCATGCCACCAGCGGCGTCAGCATGTCGAACTGGTCGGTGGCCGGGCCTCGTCCGCAGTGGTTCATGCCGGGCACCGGGAAGAAGCGCGCAAAGCCGGAGACATCGCCGCCATTGGCCGCGCGCAGTTCGTCGTACCAGCGCGTCGTGTCGTCCGACGAGAACACCGCGTCGCTGGTGCCGTGGTAGACCATGAGCTTGCTGCCGCGGTCGCGCAGCGCCGCGAGGTTGCCCGGGTTCGGCGGCGTCATGAAGGACATGGCCGATTCCGTGTAGAGCGCAGTGGTCGCGAAGATGCCCGGCGCATCCGCGTCCATGCTGAAGCCCAGTGCAAAGTCGATGCCCGGCGGGCGGCTCGTGCCCAGCGGCGGCGAACTGAACACGAACCCGACCGCGGCCGTGTCCAGGTTCTGCGAATTGGCGAACTCCCATTGCCGCCAGTCGACGCCGTTGATGCCCGCGTCATAAGGGAAGCTGCTGTAGAGCGTGGCGCCCGCGGCGTTGCGCGCACCGCTGAAGACGTTGTCGAGCGCGGTCTTCTGGGCGCCCGTGAGGCAGCTGCCGTCGCGTGCGCCGCTGCAGGTGGGGACGTCGGTGGCCAGCGTGAAGGCCGCCTTGCATGCCCGCACGTCCGCGACGATGCCGTCGGTCGCGCCGTCCAGTGCATCGCACTTCGACCGCACGGCAGCGGCGACCGTGTCCATCTCTGCCTGCGTGAAGGCCGTCTGCAGGTCCGGCTTGCCGGCCGGCGTGTTGGCGGTCGTCACCTGCGCGTACTGCTGGACGCCGTAGAGCTGCGCGACCGCGGCCTTCGGCAGGTTGAAACCGGGATTGCCCGCCAGGATGCCGTCGTACTCGTTGGCGGACCGCGCGGCCGCAACCATTGCATGGCGGCCGCCGTTCGAGCAACCGCCGAAGTAGGAGCGGTCGGCCCCGCGGCCATAGGCCTTGGCGATCAGGTTCTTGGCCATGGGCGTGAGCTGCGCGACGGCGTTGTAGCCGTAGTCCAGGCGCGCCTGCGGATCGATGCCGAAGACCGGGTTCTGCGCGCCCGAGTGGCCCGCATCGGAGCTGATCACGGCAAAGCCCATGTGCAGCGCGGTGGTCGTGGGCGACCCTCCCCCAACGCCGCCCGATGCCGGCGCCACGCTCCCGTCCAGCCCGCCGTTGGCCTGGTAGAAGAAGCGCCCGTTCCAGTCGACCGGCAGGCGCATCTCGAAGCCGATCGCATAGGTGCGGCCGTCGACGCTGCTGGTGCGTTCGTTCATCTTTCCCTGCACCAGGCAGTGCGCCGGCGTGGGCGTGCTGACGCCCGCCACCGTGAGGGTGCCGGCCGCCACGGAAGTGATGCTGGTGTAGGCCGTGCCGTTGAAGGCGGCCTTGCTCGCGAGGTCGCTGCACGACTGCAGCGTGCCGGGTCGAGCCTCCGGGGACGCCGCGGGTGGCGGGGCGACGGGCGCAGGCGCCGGTGCGTCCGGCGCGGCCGGAACGATCGGCAGGAACGCAAAGCCGCCGCCGCCGCCTCCGCCGCAAGCCGCGAGCAAGGCGGCCGCACCCACCGCGGCCCATGCCGGCCGCCAGGACGATGACACGATGTGATCCATGCTTGTCTCCTCGGCCGGCGGCGCTTCGTCGACCACAAAGGTTATTGAAGATAACCAATGTAGTTTTGATTCATAACCAAAAAACGAGGACAAACCCGGATACCGAGGGATCCGCGTCGCGCTGCATGCTTTTTTGCCTTTTGTCTCGAGCGGCGACCCAAGTTCTATTGAACTGGGGGAGAGTTAACTCTTTTGCTCGGTAATCGCAGGAGATTTGCAAGGACATTAACTTACATGCGAAGACATGCAGTTACGCTGGCCTTCCGCACGATATGAAGCTGAAGCGCTCAACGATGATTTTTTTGACTGCTCTTGTCATCCTGTCTTCGGCGGCAGGGTGGTATGGCTGGGAGCGCGGAAAGCAGTCACGACAAACGGCCGCGGAAGCATGCAGAACGCAGTGCCACCCATTGCCCGGGCAAATCGAGGGCGAGAAGCGGATTCCCAACGCGCCCGAAGGGTGGCGCAACTACCCCGTCCTTCCAAGATGCGTGTGCGGGTAACGTCCGAAACGCGCGCTCCCAAACGGCACTGGCACTCTCAGGCGCGAGGCGACGGCGACACAGCGCCTTCCTCACCAAGGTAGTTGCGCAGGCCTTCAAGGTCTATCACCTCGACACCGCCGTGCTCCACCCGCAGCAGGCCTGCGCGCTCGAGCGCATGCAGTGCCCGGTTGGCGCGCTGGCGCGAGACCGCGGACAAGAGGCCGATCTCATCCTGGGTCAGGCGTATGAAACTGCTCGCCTGCGGATAGAGGATCGGGTCGAACAGGCTGGCCAGGCAGCGTGCGATGCGCGCGTCAGGGCCCAGCAAGCGGTCGAACTCCATGAGTCCGATGAACAGGCTCAGGCGGGCATTGATGTGCGACAGGAGGAACCGGTCGAAATCGAGGTTCGTCGACACCAGGCGTTCGAAGGTATGGCGCGGCACGCAGGCCACGCGCGTCGGACGCATGGCCACGCCGTCGTAGCGCCACGGGCCGGGCTTCAGCAGCGACCCTTCGCCGGCCCAGCCGCCGGAAGTCACGCCGGTGAAAGTGGAGATGCGGCCATCGGCCAGCGAGAGCGACATCTTCACCAGGCCCTCGATGACGCCGAGCCAGAGATCCGCGGGCTCGCCGCGACGCATCACGAAACCGCCGGCCGGCACCTCGCGCTCGTACGACTCGCGCACCACGCGGTCGAGCTCCTCGGCCGCCAGGGTCTGCGCCCACAAGCTCTCGCGGAGCATGCTCTCCATGGCCTTCGACGGCATTCGTGTTTCCTCGCTCGCTGGCCCGCTCTTCCACTCGCGCCGGCCCTGCGTGGGGAGGTCTGTGGGCGCGTAAGGAATGTCTTCAAAAAGACATTTTTGGCGCGGCGATCATGCCATATTGGCCCCCGTTCGCCACAACCATAAGACAGGAGACAAGGATGGAACATCCGGAATCCGGCGCGGGCCCCACGCCTGCGCCATCTCATGACGAACCGCCCGGCATGCGCCGGCGCAACCTGCTGGGATACGCGGCCTCTGCGCCGCTGATCTCGGCCGCCGCGGGACTCGGCGGCCTCGCGGCTCCTTCGTCGGCGCGGGCCGCGATACTGCCGATGACCCCGCCCGACACGACCGACCTGATCGACATCGGCGATGCGGTGACCGTGACTGCGCTGCCGACCATGCCGCTGGTCAAGGTGAACAAGCTTGCGAACGGCCGCGTCCGGCTGGAGCTGCCGCGCTTCGAATCGGGCCAGGGCATCGCCACCGCCGCCGCGATGATGCTGGCCGACAAGCTGGGCTTGCCGCTGAACGCGATCGAGGTCGGCTCCGCCGACGCCAGCCCGGAGTTGCTGTACAACCAGCTCACCGGAGGCTCCTCGAGCGTGCGCTCGCTGCATGCCGGCATGCCGCTGATCGGCGGGCTGGCCACGGGCTCCGCCAACGCGGTGGTCGGCCAGCGCGTGACGCGGCTCGACGCGCTGGACATCGTGACCGGACGCAAGAAGTTCACGCTCGACCAGGCCGTGCCCGACGCGAAGCCGACCATGGTGTGCCGGCCGCCCACCATCAACGGCAAGTTCGTGCGCATCAACAACACGACCGCGGTGATGGGCATGCCCGGCGTGCTGGGCATCGCGCCGATCCCCGCCACGAACGGTATCGTGCCCACGCCGCCCGGCGTGGCGGTGATGGCCGAGACTTTCGGGCAGGCCTGGGCCGCAGTGAACGCGCTCGACGTCACCTGGACCGCGGGCGCGGTCGCCGGCGAATCCAACGCCAGCATCCAGCAAAAGCTCAAATCCGCGCTGCTGCCCTTCCTGCTGCCGCCGCTGGGCGCGTTGACGGTCGAGGGCGAGTTCGAGTTCGCGGCGGTCTCGCACTGCCCGATGGAAACGGAATGCGCCATTGCCGACGTACGCGCAGACCGCGCCGAGATCTGGTCCGGCCTGCAGAGCCCGATCGTCACGCAGCAGGCAGTGGCAGCCGATCTGGGCCTGCCGCTGGACAAGGTCAAGGTGCATGCCGTGCCCTCTGGCGGCTCCTTCGGGCGCCGGCTGTTCTGGGACGCGACGCTGCAAGCAGTACAGATCTCCAAGGCGCTGGGCCGGCCCTGCCGCCTGATGTACCACCGCACCGACGACATGCGCCACGGCCGCGTGCGCCCGCCCATGTTCCATCGGGCGCGCGCCACGATGCTGCTGGGCCAGGTCATCTCTTTCGAGCAGCGCATCGCCGGAGTGCGGCTCGATACGCGCCACGGCTTCGGCGAGATGCTGGGCGCCGCGGCCATCGCGCTGCCCAACGGCTTTCCGCAGACGGTGGGCAACTTCGCCATCGAGCAGGTCATGTTCAAGACCATGGTCACTTCGCCGTACAACTTCGGCGTCACCACCAAGCTGCTGACGCCGGTCGCGATGGACATCAACACCTGCTCCTACCGCTCGGTTCACATCCAGCCCTCGCGCCTGGTGGAGGAGATCCTGGTCGACGAGATGGCAAGGACGCTGCGCAAGGACCCGGTCGCCTTCCGCCTCGAATACCTGCGCCTGCCGCGCGCACGCGCGGTGCTGAAGGCCGTGGCCGAGGCGGCGCAATGGGGCAAGGCCATGCCGCCGGGGTTTGCGCAGGGCGTGGGCGTGCACCAGGAGTCGAAGTCCTTCACCGCCTGCATCGTCGAGATCGACGCGCGCGTGCCGGCCGACATCAAGGTGACCCGCGCCACCATCGCGATCGACGTCGGCACGCCCATCAACCCCTCGGGCATCGAGGCGCAGATGCAGGGCGGCCTGTGCGAATCGATCTCCATCGTGCTGACGGCCGGCCTGCACATCCAGAACGGCCTGCCGCTGGAGGGGAGCTACTCGCAGTACCACTTCGCGCGCATGAAGAACTACCCGAAGGACGTGAAGGTCATCATCATGCCCCCCAGCAGCGGCGAGCCGATCGGCGGCCTGGGCGAGGTGGGCCTGTCGGCCAGCTCGGGCGCGATCGCCAACGCCTATGCGCGCGCCACCGGCAAGAAGCCGCGAAGTTTTCCGCTGAACTTCCCCGTCGATTTCACCCCCATCCCCCCGGGCAAGCTGCCCACGCCGGTCACCGTGCCGGTCCCCGCCTGAGGAGTCCGCCATGCCCGTGCAATCTTTCAAGGTGAACGGCGGCCACGTCGACGTCGAGGCGCCCGACGACATGGCCCTGCTCTGGGTGCTGCGCGACAAGCTCGGCATCACCGGCCCGAAGTACGGCTGCGGCATCAACGTGTGCAAGGCCTGCACCTGCCACGTGGACGGCAAGGCGGTCACCGCCTGCTCGACGCGGGTGATCGACGTGCGCGGCCGGCAGGTGACGACCATCGAGGGGCTGGCCAACGGCAACACGCTGCATCCGGTGCAGCAGGCCTGGATGAACCTCGACGTGCCGCAATGCGGCTTCTGCCAGCCCGGCCAGATCATGGCGGCGGTCGACCTGCTGCGGCGCACCCGCAACCCCACCGACGCGGACATCGACGCCATCGAGAACGTGTGCCGCTGCGGCACCTACGGCCGCGTCCGCGAAGCGATCAAGGCCGCTGCGGCGATGATGGGTTAGCAGGTCGGCGGCCGCGGAACCGGCTCAGGCTTCCGGATGCTTCCAGGCGGGCAGGGTCGCCCGGCGCGCCGCGTTGAGTTCCGCCATCGAGATGTGCAGTTCGGCCATCGTCTGCACGAGCAGTTCCAGCAGCGCCGCACGCTGGCGCTGCCGAACGGCCTCGGCGCGGCGCGCACGCAGCGCCTGGCGCACGGTGGCCTGGATGGCCCGGGCCGCCGGCGAATCGTGCAGGTGGTCCGCCGCCGACGGGCGGGGTGCGGCGCTCGTGCGCATCACGCAGCGGCGGCCACACCCTGGACGGCCGCGCCGGCTTCGGCATTGGCGGCATCGCCGCGGGTCTCGGCGGCCGGGCCATAGTTGCGCAGGTGCAGGAAGAACTCCCCCATCATCTGCATCCAGAGCCGCATGGCGAACGCGAGATACGGCGCAGCCACGCCGCCGGCAACCACCACGTCCATCTCCAGCACCACGAAGTCGCCGTGCTGCGCCACGCGCGCGAAGCGCTTGGTACGGTGCCACGATGCCAGCACGGCGTCGGGCAGCGTGCCGCCCTGCACATGCAGCGGGCAGCTCAGGGTGAAGTCGGTGTACTGCGTGGTGGTGACGGGGTTGCCCCACAGCACCTGGAAGCCGATGCCATGGCTCGCGCTGTGAAGGCGCACCACGCCATCCTGCTCGATGGTGGTGACTGCGGCGCCGGCGGCCTTGATGGCGTCCGACACCTGCTCGGGCGTCACTGCGTCCAGCAGGTCGTGGTTCTGCGCGGCAGCGGCATCGTTGCTGCGGACTTCGGTGTTCGTCTGAGTGTTGTTCATGTGTGTGACCGTTGGCTTGGGTTGTTCAGTTCGTCTTCTTGAGCGCGGCATCGAGCGCCGCGGCGTCGATGCTCAGTTGGGTGGCTGGCGCAAGCTGGGCCAGGTAGGCCTGCACCAGCTGCTGCTGCCGCTGCTGGCGCAAGGCGGCCCGCAGTTGCGGCTTCATCTCGTCCAGCGTGGCGGTGCGCGCGGGCTGGATGCCGAGCAGCTTCACCACATGGAAGCCGGCCTGCGCCTGCACCGGTTCGCTGACCTCGCCGACCTTGAGCCTGGCCACCGTGTCGCGCAGCTCGGGGAGGATGCGCGCCAGCGGCAGGGTGTCGACCTCGCCGCCGCGCTCGGCGCTGCGCTTGTCCTGCGAGCTCGCGCGCGCCACGGCGGCGAAGTCGCCCGCGCGGGCCTGGCGGGCGAGCTTGCCCGCCTCGTCGCGCACCTTGGCGACGGCGGCCGCATCGCGCTCGGGCGCGGCCAGGTAGATCTGCGCCACGCGATAGGCGGCCGGCAGGTTGAAATTGGCCTTGCCCTGCTCGTACGCCGCCTGCATTTCCGTTTCGGAAGGAAAAGCTTCCGGCACCTGGCTCACCGATTCGAGGTAGCTGGTGGTCACGATGCGCGCGGCGATCTCCCGCACGGCGGCATCGACCTTCGCCTTCACCTCGGGCCGGTCGGCCCAGCCCTTGGCGCGAGCGTCGCGCAGCAGCGCTTCGCTCAGCAGCCGCTGGCGCAGCCAGCCATCGAGGCTTGCGCGATCGGCCTTGACGGCTGCGCGCTCCGCCTCGGGCAGCGCCTGCAGCAGTTTCTCGACTTCGTCCTGGCCGACCGTGACTTCGCCCATGCGCGCGACCACGCCATTGCCTTGCGCCGGCGCCTGGGCGGCGGCCACGCCCACCGACGAGACCAGCAGCACGCCGGCCGCGGCACGCAGCCCCTGCATGAGCGCGGCCGATGAAGAGGATGAGGATTTCCTGCGTTTCATTGCTTCTCCTGGGTTGCAGGCACCGCCGAGGCACCAGGTGCCGGCGCGTTCACCGCGCGCACATCGAACTTGCCTTCGTACAGCTTGTCGCCGTACTGCTGCGCGATCTGCTCGAACTTGACGCGGCTCTGCGCGGCGAAGGGCTGGCGCGATGCGAGCACGCTGCCCAGGTCGACCGTCTCGTAGGCCCGCAGGATCTCCTGCCCGACGGCGTAGAGCTGCGCGTTCTTGGCCTCGCACTGGGTCAGCGCAGTGCGCTGCGTGGCGGCTTCTGTCGTGAGCCGCTGGCGCTCGGCCTCGGCGGCGCGTGCCATCTTCAGCAACTCGTCGTAGGCGCCGCGGTACTGCGCGATCTGCGCGCCGGCCTTCTCGGTCGTGGCCTGCGCCTGCTGGCGCAGCTGCTCGGTGCCGGCGCTCGCCTGGCTGCGCGCATGGCGCTCGGCAGCCAGCTGGGCCTGGCTCTGGGCCAGCTCCTTCCTGAGCGCCTCGAGGTCGGACTTCGCCGGTGCGGCACCCGCCGCCGCAGGCGCGGCCGTCGGCTGCCCGGCCTTCAGCGCGGCCAACTCGTTCTGCGCCTGCTGGAGTTGCGACGTCGTCACGCGCAGTTGCGCGCGAAGCCGCTCCTCCATACTCTGGCCCTGCGGCTGCTGGGCCTGCGCCATGCCGGCCGTGCAGGCCAGCATGGCCAGCACCAGCGCCGGTAGAATTTTTCTGGACACGGCGGCCTCCTTAGAAACGCGCATTGAATTCGAGCTGCAGGGTGTCGATCGACAGCGGCGGTCCGTAGACTTCCTTGGTCGAGATCCAGCGGCCGGTGAACCACATGTTCTTGTCGATCGCATACGAGCCGCCCAGGAAGTAGCCGCGCGCGTTGGTGCCGCCGCCGTGGAAGGTCGAGTCGTTGTAGCCGTCGGGCATCGCATCGGGCTCGATGCGCTTGTAGCCCGCGAGCACGTTCCAGTCGCCGCGCGCGGCCGGGGCCGGCTTGCCGTAGGTGGCCTGCAGCATGTAGGCATTGCCGCCGCTCCTGAAGTCGCTCTTTGCCGTGCCGCCGGTGGGGCCGAAGTTGTTGACGATGGCGCCGCGGATGCCCGCGCGGTTCCAGATGTCGTTCGCGTCGTAGGCGGTGTTGCGCACGAAGTTGGCGTCCAGGCGCAGGTTGTTGCCTGCCACCGCGGTGTCCCAGCGCAGGTTCAGGTCGATCAGGCGGAACTTCGACGCCAGGCCGACGTATTGCGGCTGCAGCGTGCCCGCCGGATTGAGCGGATCGAGCGAGATGTCGCGCAGCAGCATGAGCGTGTTGCCCTTCTGCATGAAGGCCGGGCGCGACCAGTCGGTGCTGCAGCCGTCGGCACCGGCGTAGAGCGCGCAGGGCTGCGACACCTGGCCGTTGATGTTGCGGAAGTTGTAGTACGCCAGCGCCCCGCGCACGCGGTTGTCGTCGTCGATCTTCCAGTCGGCGCCAAACTGCGCGCCGAGCAGCCACTTGTTCTCGCTCTTCGCCTTGTCCTGGCTGCGGCTCGGCGAATTGTCGGACGAGTATTCGAGCGGTATCAGCCCGAGCGTGCCGAAGAGCGAGAGGTCCTTGTTGGACGCGAGCTTCTTCTCGAACTGCGCGGCAATGCCGTCGAAGTTCAGGTCGCTGGAGTACACCAGGTCGGTCGACATGAACGGGTTGCCGAAGCGGCCGGCCGTCACGGTCAGCCAATCCACCGGCTTGTGCGAGATCCACATCTGGTCGAGCCACACGCTCTTCTTGCCGAGGCCGCCGCCCAGCGTCTGGGTGGTCGAGACCGGGCTCTCGTCGCTGCCCGAGGCCAGGCGCACGCCGGCCTTGGTGTTCTCCGAGAGGTCGGCGTACACGCCGAGCCGCGCGCGGGCGCGAAAGAGGTTGCGGCGGTCCTGCCGGGTGTTGAGGATCGAGGGCAGTGCGAGGTTGGTGTTCGGGTTGACGTCGTAGCCGCTGCCCCTGTTGAGCTCAGGCCAGTTGATCTCGATGTTGCTGTTGTTGCCCGCGTAGCTGCGCGATTCGTTGCGCACGCGCACATCGCCCTCCACGCGGATGCGCTTGCTCCACTCGGGGGTTTCGTTGGGGGCGGCCCAGCCCTCATCCTTGGCCTGGGCCATTACTTGCGCCTTGACCTCGTCGCGGATCTGGTCGCGCACGGTCTGCGAGATGTAGGGCACGCGCACGTCGCCCGCTTCGAGCCGCACGCCGCCAGCAGTGCTTGCCGATGCGGCCGTGGCGGAGGCCGCCGCGCGCTGCGCCTGCTGCTGCGCGGCCATGGCTTCGGTCTGGGCCTGGGCCAGCAGCGCTTCGCCCACGTCCTTGGCAAGCGTGCCGCTCTGGATCAGGCCGCGGATCAGCTTGACCATGGCGGTTTCGGCGGGCGCGGCGGCCTGCGCCTGGGCGCTCGCGGCCGCGAAGACGAACACGGAGGCCACGGCCGCCGCGAGCGCGCATTTGCGCAGGGTCGGCATGGCGCCCCGGCTCTGGATGTTGTTGAGATGATTCATCGCTTCGTTCACTGGATTGAATGGGACTGGCAGGGCGTCGGCACGGGCTGCGGTGGTGGCCGCTTCGGTCATGGCCGGCGCCCCTTCATGGACACGCGCATCGGAAAGCGCAGCGAAGCCGGCGGCTTCTCGTCGACGCGGTCGAGGTTGCGGATCAGCGCGAGCACGGTGTCGTCGATATCGCTGGTGCCGGTGCCGCGCACCAGCTGGACCCGCGTGGTCTTGCCGTCGGCCCCAAGCCACAGGTCGATCTGGATGTCGTCGAACACCAGCTGGCGCGTGCGCGGATCGCGCGACAGGGCCTGCTGCAGGAGGCTCGAGACGTAGCGCGCATACGAGCCGCTGCCCAGGCCGCCGCCGGCCCCGGTGCCGCTCATGCCGCCGCCGCTGCCGGCCTGGATGCCGAAGGCGTCGTTGCCCGCCTGCGCGGCGCTGTCCATGGTCACCGGGTCGCCCAGGTCCTTCGAAGGGCTGGGCGGCGCGTCGTCCTTGGGCGGCTCCAGCGGCTCGACCGGCTTGGGCTCGCGCTCGACCACTTCGGGCTTGATCTTTTCCGGCTCGGGCTCGGGCAGCTTCTCGGGCTCCGGCGGCGGTGGCGGCGGAGGTGGCAGCATCAGCATCGGCGCATCGGCCACCACGCGCTTGGTGCTCGCGGTGTCGGACAGCAGATGCCAGACCAGGGCCACCAGCGCGGCAAGGACCGCCAGGCCGATGAGCACCCCGCCCCAGCGGCGCCAGAGTCCGGAAGTCGGATCGCGAGGTTTCACGCTCCGCCTCTCACTTCTGCTTGCCGGTCACGAGGCCGATCTGGTTGAGCTCGATGCGGCGCAGCAGGTCGAGCACGTCGATCACCTTGGCGTACTGCACGCTGGCATCGCCGCGCACGATCACCGGAAAGTCCGGTGCGAGCGCCTTCTCGGTGCGCAGGCGCTCTTCGAGCTCCGGCAGCGTCACCGGATAGGCGTCGAGGAACACGTTGCCCGCGTTGTCGATGGTGATGGCTTTGGTCTTGGGCTTCTCCAGCGCCACGGAGGCGCTGGCCTTCGGCAGGTCGACCTTGATGCCCGGGATGCTGGCGTTGCTGGTGAGGATGAAAATCACCAGCACCACCAGCAGCACGTCGACGAAGGGCGTGATGTTGATGCCGCCCGTGCGCTTGCGCACGGCGAACTTGGCTGCACTGTTTGCCATGGCGTTGCGGCCTCAGGCGCGCTTGGCGACAGCCACCGGCAGCGAACGGCCCTCGCCCTGCTCTTCCGCCAGGCGCGTGACGAACTCGTCGACGAACACGGCCATGTCGGCGCCGATGGCGTCCGAGCGCGAGGCGAGCCAGTTGTAGCCGAACAGCGCGGGAATCGCGACACCCAGGCCGGCCGCGGTACACAGCAGCGCGGCCGCCATGCCGGGGGCCACCGAGTTGATGTCCACCGCACCGGCCATCGCCGCCACCACGAACACCAGCATGATGCCGATCACGGTGCCGAAGAGGCCCACGTAGGGCGCGCCTTCGATGGTGGTCGAGAGCCAGTTCATGCGCTTGGACATGCGCTCGGTCTCGCGCACCATCACGCCGTCCATGGCGGCGCGAATGGCGCCGATGGTGGCGCTCGACACGGCGCTCAGGTCGTAGCCGCGGTCATGGCGGCGGCGCATCTCGTCGATGGCCACTTCGTACAGGCGCCACAGCGACGAGTCGGCACGCACCTCCTGCGGCACCGTATTGCTCACGGCCAGGCGGTCGAGCGGGGCACCGGCTGCTTCGCGGAAGTGCTCGATGAAGGCCGCGTTGGCGCGCGAGGTGGCGCCATAGCTGCGGCCCTTGCCGATCATGATGGCCCACGACAGCACCATCATCAGGCCCAGCAGACCCACGACAATCCAGGCGTCCAGCGGCATCGCGGCCAGGATGAAGCCGAAGTGGCTCTTGCCGGCCTGCTGCTCGTCGGCGCCGAACACGGTGAGGCGCGACTCGGCGCCTTGCGACACGGCATCGGCCAGCAGCAGCGCGTCGGCGCGCGCCACCTTCGAGAACCGCACTTCGTCGATCGCACCGGTGAACGGCGCGAAGGCAGCGGCAGCCTGCGCACCTTGGGCAGCGGGCGTGGCGGCCGGGGCGTCAGCGCCAAGGGCACCCGCGGTGTTCAGCGCCGGCAGCCGGGCCGCCAGCGACACCGTGGGCCGGCCGCCCACGTACAGCGCCAGGCTTTCGCCCTCGGCCTTGACGGCCAGGTGCGACCACTGGCCAGCCTGGATCGGCTGGCCGGGCGTGCTGCGCTGGCCGTTGACCTGCACGAAGGGCACGCCCTGGTCGATGCCGACCACGAACTCACCGGCGCCGTCGCGGCGCGCATAGATCGCCTGGCGCGCGCCGAGCTGGTCGGGACGGACCCAGGCCGAGAACGTCAGCGCGCCGCCGGCCTGCACGGAGAGCGATGGCGTCGCGGGCAGCATCAGCGGGCCGCTGCCCAGCTGGGCGCCCTTGCCGATCACCGTGCCCTCGACCGGCACGGCCGCGGTCTGGCCGTTGTTGCCGTAGGCCGTGGTGTCGCGCGGCGGCACGGCGGCTTCGGCGAAGTGGTAGACCAGCGTGTAGTCGGGGTCGAAGCTGCGCTGGCCGTTGCCCGATGCGGGAGCCTTCGGATTGCCGTAGTACATCCACAGCTTCTGCGGCGTTCCTGCCGAGACGTTGGGCACGTCGACCCAGATGAGCGCCATGCCCAGCAGCGGATCGAACTGCTCGATCTGGTGGTTCAGCACGGTCTTGTCGTCGGCCGCGACAAAGCGCAGGTCGGCGCCGGTCTCGCTCACGCCCTCGAACTTGAAGTTGCCCGTGTGCAGGCGAACCAGCACCGGCACGCGACCGGCGTCGCTGCCGATGGCTCCGGCCTGCGGACCGCCGTCGATGGTGACGGGTTTGCGGTAGGACCACTCGGCTTGCCACCAGGCATGGGCCAGGCCCGGCAGGAGCGTGCTCAGCAGCGTGAGCACGATAAAAAGGATGCGTCGCATGACAGGGTTCTCCGGAAAGCTCGTAGAGAGAGACAAGAAATGAAGGAAATGGAAATTCGGGGCTGCGGAAATCAGTAGCTCGCGGTGAGGCTGAAATTCACGCGCGTGTCGTGCTTCTTCGTGCGCGGACCGTCGACCAGCGGATAGCCGATGTCGACGCGCCCCGCGAGGTACTGCCCCACCTTGAAGGTGGTGCCCAGGCCCACTGAATACAGCGAGAAGCGGTCGCCCTGCTCGGGCAGCGGGCTCTTCAGGCGCAGCCGCGCCGCATCGGCAAAGGCATAGACGCGCCAGTTCTCGACCGTGCTGCCAAGGAAGCTCAGCGGCTGGCTGCGCAGCTCGAGCGAGCCGACCACGCCGTAGTCGCCGGTGGCTTCGGCCGAGAGATAGCCGCGCACCGAGTTCATGCCGCCGCCAGCGATCTGCTCGCTCGACACCAGCGGCGAATCGGTCATCTGGCCGTTGAAGCGGAAGGCCACCTGCTGGCCGCCGTCGAAGGTGTGCGTGCCGTTGAGGTCGGTCTTCAGCACCATGAAGCTCGGCGAGGCCTTGTAGCGCTTGTAGTCGAACGCGGCCCAGTCGCTGCCGTACTTGAACGAGCTGCTGGTGCCCACCACCAGCGAAATGCCCACACCGTACTGGCTCTTGTCCGATTGCCGAAAGCCCGTGTACGACAGCGTGATCGGCGCGTACTTGAGCGGCACGGTGTCGGCGCTGCCGTTCAGGCTCAGTGCCTCCTTGTTGTTCTTGAAGTCGACGCCCACGCTGAACGCGTGCCACCAGTTGCCCGCATTCGGCACGGTGTAGGTGGCCTTCAGGCCGATCGAGTGGCCCTTGCCGAGCACGTCGGTGCCGCCCACCGTGGCCACGTTGCTGTCGGACACGAAGGCGCTGGCCTCCAGGCTCCAGTTGGTGCCCGGCAGCGGCGCGGCATACGAGGCCGAGATCACCTGGGTCTGGCTGAGATCCTGCGGCGCGCCGAAGAAGCTGATGGACGCGCTGTGGCCCAGTTGCCAGAGGTTGTCGTGGCCCAGCGAGGCGGTGGCGCGCAGCTTGCGCGTGTCGGCGCTGTAGTCGTTGTTGAGGCCGACGCTCGCGCGCCACGGGCTCGAGTCCTGGACCTTGAGGTCGACGTCCATGGTGCCCGGCATCGCGCCCTGGCGCACCAGCGGCATCACCTGCCGCTTGGGGCTGCGGTTGAGCGCAGCAAGCTCGGTCTGCGCCTTGTTGAAGTCGGGCACGCCGCCCTCCTTCAGCGCCGGCACCTGGTCGCGCACGTCGAGCGGCGAGTTGTACTCGGCGCCCACCACGCGCACGCGGCCCACGCGGGTCTCGTTGACCTGCAGGAACACCACGCCCTGCGTCACCTGCTGCTCGGGCAGGTCGACGTACACCGACTGGTAGCCCGCCGCCTGGTAGGCCGCGAGCAGCGCATCGCGCGCGGCCTCCACGTCCTTCAGCGTGCGCTCGGGCCCCAGGAACGGTGTGACCGCCTTTTCGATGGCGCGGGCATCCAGCACGGTGTTGCCGCGAACGATGTACTCGGCGATGTCGACCTTGCGGGCCGGCTCTGTGCCGGGCGAGGCGCCGCCGGCCGCCGTTGCCGCGGGGGCCACGCTCGCGGGCGGGGACGCCTGGGCAAAGGCCGCCTGCGCGCCCATTGCCACCACTGCCAGCCACACCGCTCTCCAGCACATCGGTGGGCCGTTCTTCTTCATGTCATGCATTTACAGCTCGGTTCTCAAGGATGAAGCTCGCTTGCAGCGGCTCATGATGGAGAGCCTTCATGTCGCTGCTGCGTACCGTTACCTAGACGCGTGGCGTACGCAACGACTGCCGTTTGTCACGAAAACTTCATCAAGAAAAAAAGGCCTCCCGCGCGGGAGGCCTTGGGTCGCGGGTTCGCGCCGCCGGTGGCTCATCAGCGCTCGAGCCCGCCGCGTTCGCCCGGGGTCAGCGACTGCATCTGCGCGGCCGTCAGCGTGCCGGCGCCGAGCACCTGCACCACGCCCTGCGGGTCGTAGGCGGCGCGCGAGTCCCGCGGGGGCGGCGCGCTGCTGTTGCCGCCCTCGCCCGCGCCTTCGTTCCCGAAGCCCAGCACGCGCACCGTGAACACCGAGGGCAGCGCCTGCCGCTGCGCCGCGCGCTCGCGCTGCACCGCATCCTGCGCGGCGGTGGCGGCCTGCGACGCCGCCGCGCTGGCATTGGAGAGCGCGCCGACGTTCACCGCCGCCACCACCGGAATGCCCACGGCCTCGCCCTTCACCTGGATGTTCTCCGCGTTCACCACGCGCAGTGCCGCCAGGTTCACGTTGCCCGAGACGCGGATGCCGGCCTCGCCCGCATCGATGGTGCCCAGCGGCGCGATCAGGTCGATGTCGCCCGGCGGCACCTCGGGCACCGGGTTCAGCGTGGCAATGCCCGCGCCGGTGTTGGGCGTGGTCGGCGACAGCGTCACCAGGCCCACGTCGTCGTACACGCGCCGCTGCGGGGTGTAGACCACGGTCGACTTGGAGCCGCGGCCCGCGTTGATGTCGCCCTGCGCGGACCACGCGAGGATGTTGCCGCCGAAGGTGGTGAAGACCCGGCTCTGCCCCAGCAGGATGCTGCCGTTGGAGAAGATCTCGATGTCGCCCGCCCCCTGCGTGAGCACGCCCGAGCCCTCGCCCGGCACGAAGCCGCCGTCCACGCCCACCAGCGTGCGCCCGCCCGGCACCATGACGCGGATGTCGCCGCCGAAGTTGGTATGGATGCCCGCGTCCTGCACCTGGTAGTGCGGCGTCTCGTAGGCGGGCCGGCCGAGGGCGATCCACTCCGCCTCGGTGATGTACTTCACGCCGGGCTTCGGGCGCGTCGTGGGCACGGCGTTCGTGCGGTCCTCGTAGTAGAGCGCGCTGCTGAACATCGTCAGGTCGCCCTGGTAGTCGATCGCCCTGCCCTCGGCGTCGTGCGCCGGGAACAGCGTGGCGATGGCTTCGCGCCCGCGCAGGTAGCTGCCCTCGCGCGGTCCGCCCGCGGCGTTGTACTCGCGGCCTGCGGCCTTGAGTTCGGCGTAGTACACCGGGCGCAGGAAGGCGCGCTGCTGCTCGGCCGGCAGCGCCGCGAAGAAGGCGCGTGCGTCCATCGAGGCGGCGTCGAAGCGCAGGCCCAGGCCGTTGCGCTTGCCATCGCCGAAGCGCTCCTCGAGCCAGTTGACCAGGTGCAGCTGGCTGCGCTGGCCGTACTCGCGCTGCAGGTCGCGGCTGGGTGCGCCGCTGCCGGCGGCGTCCCCGGCGCGTGCGCGGTCGATCTCGGCCTGCTTGCCCGCCAGGTAGGCCGGCGCACCGGCCTCGTCGCCACCATAGCCGAACTGTTCCTGCAGCCATTGCGCAAGCGTGAGGCGGCCGCTGTACACCGCCACGGCCTTGCCGGGCTGGTCGGCCAGTGGCCGGCCCGCGTCGGCCAGGTTGGCGGGGTCCAGGTAGCGCGCCGCAAAGGCCGAGAAGTCGAGCCCCCGGGCGCCCACGCCCGCGGCCACCGCAATGCCCGCGCCGCCGCTGCGCTCGCCCGGCGCGGCGTTCCTTGCGACCGCGCCGATGCTCTTGAGCTCGCCCTTGTCGGCCAGGTACAGGTCGCGTCCGGCCGTCACTTCGAGCAGGCCGGGGCCCGCCACGTAGAAGCTGCCGTAGCGCACGTCGCGCCCCGCAGACACCACGGAGACGTCGTCGGGGTTGTTGTGCACGATCAGGTTGCCGCGTGCGCTGCCGAGTTCGACCGCGACCGGCTTCAGCGGCGCGCCGGCATCGGCGCGGTTGATCTGCGTGGTCCAGCCGAGCGCGCCGACCGGCGCCTCCTCGTACTCGCCCAGGCCGGTGCCCGCGTTGACGATGTCGCGCCCCGCGCGCAGCGCCACCGGTCCGCCGCCTTCGTACCACGTGGGCAGATCGCCGGCCGCGCCGTCGGAGCGGCCGCGGTAGACGACGGCGCCTGTGCGCACGCCGATCAGGTCGCCCTCGAGCGCGTAGAAGCGCGCCGGCTGCTGGCCCGGCACGCTGTGGCCCGACACGCTCGGCGACCCGAGGCTGAACAGCGGATAGACCTGGCTGCCTTCGCCCGGCCGGAACGGGTTGAGAAAGACGGTCGGCGCGAGCGCATCCGGGCTCACGTTGCTGAGCTTGCGCATGCCGAACCAGGTTTGCTCGAGGCTGCCGCTGAAGCCCGGATTGAACGGGCTCGGCAGCTCGGCCGGATCGGCACCCGACTGCGTGAAGCTGTAGCCCCCGGCATAGACCGAATCGCCCGCCATGAGCTCGAGCTGGCCCGCGCCCGCGTGGGCGAATTGCGGCCCCGCCGGCGGGGGCGCCAGCATGACGCCGGTGCCCGGCTGGATCGGCTTGTTGGTGCCGTCCACGGCGCCGGTGATCGAGTTGCCGTAGTAGAGACTGCCGCTGGCCGCGACCGCGCGGAACATCGAAGGCATCACGAAGCGTCCGTCGGTCGGCTGGGCGTCGCCGCGATCGCGGTAGCCGGCGATGGCGCTCGACGGCACCAGGTTGCCGCCCGCGCTGAACAGGTCGATGCCGCTGGCCGGGGTCCACAGCGAGAACCAGCTGTAGCCGTCGCCCGGGCGCTGCACGCCTTCGCCCACGAAGGGCGTGCCGTTGTTGAACTGCGCCACGCGACCGGCATCGGCCACGCCGCCCAGCACCAGGTCGCCACGCGCGTCGATCTGCACCGCGGCATCGCCCGGCACCAGCATGGGCCCGCCGCCCGCGATCGACGAGGTGGCGGTGTAGACCTGGTAGGCGCGCGATTCCTCGGGGTCGGCGCGGTCGAAGCGCAGCTCGATGCCGCCGACCGAGCCGGCCTGCATGCGCAACGCGCCGCGCAGGTTGACGAAGGTGCTGTTGAGGTCGGGGCGCGCGCCCTGGTAGGTCGTCTGCGGCGTGATCTCGGCGCTGTTCGGGAACGCGCGCAATTCGGCCACCGGATTGAGCCCGCCGCCGATGCGCACGTCCAGGTCGCCGCCCCCGGTGAGCGCGAGCTGCTGGCCGTCGGCCGAGACGCGGCCGGTGCCGCCCACCACCAGGTTGAGGCCGGTGCTGCGCGGCACGAAGTTGCCGGCCAGGTCCATGCGCCGGGTCAGCATGCCGGCGTCGCCGCCGGCCTCGAGCACGAGGTTGCCGCCGCCGAGGGTGCCGATGCCGGTGAAGCCCGTCATGAAAGGCACGGTGCCGAACAGGTCGTAGGCGGTGGAGGGACCGGGCACGTAGCTGCCGAAGTTGATCCACCATGCGGTGGGCACGCCCTCGCTGCCGGCCACCGCGCTGCCGGTGCCCTGGCGCCACAGCCAGTTGCCCACGTCGGTGCTCGCGCCCATCGGGCGGATGGAACCGATGGCGTCGGAACGCGGCTGGCCCGGCCGGCCGATCAGGTCGCCGCGCACGTCACCCTGCGCGCGCACCAGCACGTTGCCGCCGTGCTCCGGATACCACGCGCGGTAGAGGCTTTGCGCGCCGCCGTCGACAAAGGGCTCGTAGGCCGTGCCGTCGGCGCCGAGCACGGTGTCGCCGACCCGGGCGCGCGGCAGGTTGTAGGCCGCGGCAACGCCCCTGGCCTGCGTGCCCGCGGTGTACACGCCGTAGGGCGAGCTCATGGTGAAGTCGCCGCCCGCGAGCAGGTCGAGGTCGCCGGTGCCGGTGCGCAGCACGCTGAAGAGCTGCTGCGTGGCCGGCAGCGGCACGGTCTTGGGCAGCTCGCCTTCGGGCGCCCAGGTCACGAGGTTGCCGAGGCCCATGTCGTTGAACCCCAGTACCGCCTCTTCGCCGCCCCATTCATCGACGTTGATGAGGGTGCCTGGCGCATAGCCGATCTGGTTGAGCGAATCGCCCATCCAGTAGAACTGCCCCGGCACGCCCGGCGTCGGCAACTGCAGCGCGAGGCCGCTGCCCATGCCGTAGTGCGTGTCGGCCAGCAGCAGCTGGCCATTGGCATGGCGCGCACGCAGCGCGCGGGTGTCCGCGGCCTGGGTGTCGGCACCGGCCACGAGCCGCATCGACCACGACTGCGAGCCTTCGGCCAGCATCGGCGCGAGCGCCAGGTTGCGGCCCTGGTCGCCGCTGGCATCGGCCGGGCGCAGGTTGACGAAAGCCACGTCGCCCGGCAGCTTCACCACGGTCTCGGCGGGCACCACGGCGCCCTTGGGCAGCTTGAGCGAACCGGCCAGGATCACGCCGTTGGCCGGCTGGTCGGGCAGGCCGTCGCCGTCGTAGTCGGGGCTGGGCGTGTCGTTGATGGCGCCGGGCGGGAACGGCAGCGGCACGCCGGCCGGCCAGGTCATGGCCGCGACGCGCGCGCCGCCCGGCAGGCGGTTGCCAGCGTCCAGCTTCATGCCGCTTTGCAGCGTCACGGCCGTGGCCAGCACGGTACCCGCCGCATGCAGCACCTTGCCCGACGCGTCGCGCACTGCGCCGCCGAGCACGGTGCCCGCGGGCAGCACGTAGTCTTCGGCGAGCGTGGCGGTCGTGGCCAGCACGGTGCCGGCGCGCAGGCTCATGGCCTGCATCGGCAGCGCGTAGTTGAGCGTGCGGCCCGGCTGGAAGAAGGTGCCCTCGGCCAATTCGACCAGCCCGCCGCGCGGCACCACCACGTCGCCGCCCCAGGGCACGCGGCCCTTGATCAGCACCCAGCCGCGGTCGCTCGGCGTCGGCTGCAGCGCCGAGGTGTCGAAGCCGTCGGTGATGCTGCCGTACACGTTGAGGTTGCCGCCCGCGCGCAGCACCAGCGCGCCCGCTTCGCCGGAGCCGTGCACGCCGGTCTGCGGCGTGTGCGGGTTCACGCTTGCATAGCGGTGGCCCGACAGGTCGATGTCGCCGTCGATGTGCAGGTCGCCGTCGGGCGTGGCACTCACGATGGCCACGCCGGGGCGCAGGTGGAAGGCGTCGCCGTAGGCGCGCAACCCCGCGAGCCGGGTGTTCATCAGATCGCCGTTGCCGCGCACGTTGCCCATGAAGGCCACGCTGTCGGCATGCTTGGCGTCGAGGTAGGCCTGGTTCACCACCTGGTAGGGACGGCCATCGGCCGCGGCGTCGGTGCCGGGTTCGGCGTCCTTGTAGGTCCAGAAGCCGTTGACGGTGACGGCGCGCGCGCCGTCGATGCGCAGCTGGCCGCCCGCGTCGATGGCGATGTCGTTGCCGCGCGCACCGCCCAGGCGCTGCGCGCTGAGTTCCACCGTGCCCAATGCCTGCGCCGTGCCGTCGGTGCCGGCGCGCACGTCCATGCGTGCGCCGCTCTCCAGCACGAGGCGGCCGCTGCCCGCGTCGATCTCGATCATGGCGCGGTTGGGCGCCTCGATGACCTGGCCATAGCTGTCGGTGCGCATCACGCGGCTGTGCGCGTCGAGCACGGCCGCGCCGCCGATGGTGACGCCGTCGCGCGCGGCCAGGCGGATGCTGCCGGCCTGCTCGCCGCTCGCATCCACCATGCCGTTGACGGTGAGCCGGCCGCCGTCCACCGACACGCTGATCTCGCGCGCCCGGAGTTCGTCGCCCACAGCCAGGTCGCCCTGCTTGAGCTGGAAGCTGCGGCTGCCGATGACGCCGCCGTCGGTGAGGCGGTGGTTCAGCCCCGCGAAATCGTCGATGTGCTGGCCGCGGATGTCGGCGCCGCCGGCCGCGTACGGCACGCGCGTGCCGCCCGCGTCATACCCGCCGCTGCTCGCGCCCGCGATGGTGCCGTGCAATGCGACCGTGCCGGCGCTCTCGCCCAATGCCAGCACCGTGAGCTTGCCCGCGCGGTTCTGCTCGGCCGACAGGTCGATGCGCGAGCCGGCCGACTGCCGCACGTCGCCCGCGCGGCTTTCGAGGATGGCGTCGCCGCCCCAGCTGTACTTGGGCACGTCGAAGAAGTCGATCCGGCGGCCCGCGAGGTCGAGCTGCGCGCCGTCCTCCAGCCGCAGGTCGCGCCCGGCCGAGGCGGTGAGCTTGCCGCTCGGCAGCGCGATGCGGCTGCCCAGCGTGAGGTTGCCGCCGGCGTCAAGGCCGATCTCGGCGCCGAGCGCATCGGCCAGCGCCTGGCCCGAGAGCGCGGGCGCCACGGCGCCGGCCGGTGCCGCGAGCACGATGTCGCCGCCCGCCTTGATCCTGTTGACCGAGCCGGCCTGGCCGGTGAGCAGCGGTGTCTGCATGCGCAGGTTGCCGCCGGTGAAGGCGTAGCCCTTCAAGGCATCGTCCCAGGCGCCCTGCGACTGGTAGACCGAGAGCGAGCCCGTGTGGTTGGCTGTGATGCGCTCGCTGGCATTGAACACCACTTCACCGAACCCGAGGATCAGCCGGTCCACGCCGTGGATGGTGTCGGGCCGGCTGCCGGGACCGTAGCCGAATTCGATCTGGTTGGCATCGATCTGCAGCCGGCCGCTGCCCGTGCCCGAACCGCCCGCGGCTACCAGGCCCGGCGAGGTGGTGGCGCCGTTCCACACCAGGATGCCGGTGTGGATGCGCGCCAGCGCGTCGGCATCGCCCGCGCCGTAGATGGCTGGCGCGCCGAGCACCAGCCGCTCGAGCGACGAGCGGCCCGTCGCCGGGTCGATGGTCGAAAGCTCGACCGAGTCGTGGAAGTTGACGGCGTCGCGCGCGGTCAGCACCAGGTTCTCGAGCGCGGGCGCGCCGCTCGAGGTGTCGCCGCGCAGCAGCCGGTCGAGGATGCCCTGGTTCAGCGTGAGGCCCGGCGGCAGCGCGTTGCGCGCGGCCGCGTCGGCCAGCGCGGTCTCGCTGCCGACGTTGATGCCGCCCACCGACAGCACGAGGTTGCGCGTGCCGTAGCGTGCCGCGTCGCGCAATTCGAAGCTCTGGTCGGTGGAGGCCGCGATGGTGCCTTCGGAATAGAGCTGCGCGATGCCCCGGCACAGCGAGCCGGTGGCGCAGGCGCCGATGTCGATGCGTCCCGCGCCGTCGTCGGAGCTGCTGAATTCCGGCGCCAGCAGGTCGAGCCAACCGTTGGACACCGCCAGCACGCTGGACGTGCCCGGCGCATAGACGAAGCCGTCACGCGAGTCCCAGGCCGCGCGGCCGCGGCCCAGCGTGTTGATGCCCGCGCCCTGCTCGACCACGATGCCGCCGGCCTTGGTGTTGGTGACGAGGTAGACCTCGCCGGCACGCAGCACCGCGCCTTCGCGCAGCACGATGCTGCCGGCACCGGTGAGGAAGCGCGCGATGTTGGCGCGCTGCGAGCTGCCGGTGTGGTCCGTGTAGGCCACGTTCGGCAAGCCCCCGATGCCCAGGCGCGGCGCGCCGATCGCATTGAGCGCACTGGCGTGCACCGAAACGCCAGTGAAGCCTGGCGTGGGTGCGGCGCCGTCGGCCAGCAGCTCGTAGTCCACGCGGTAGCCGCCCGCCAGCAGCGCGCTGCCGCCGAAGCCGCCGGCAGCCGGCGTGTAGTCCACCTGGCCGGCGAAATGCAGCGCAGGGGCCTCGCCGATGGCACCGAGCCGTTCGGGCGCGGCCAGGTCGAAGCGCAGCATCTTGGCGTCGCGCTCCAGCAGCGGCCGCGGCACGCCGTTGCGCTCGGCCTGTGCGATCGCGAAGCTGGCGTAGCTCGTCTCGTTGTATTGCGAATAGCTGCGCAGCGTGTCGGCCGGGGTCAGGAACACTTGGGTGGGCAGCGTGTCGCGGATGGCAGTGCCTGCCGTGCCGAACTGCGCGGCAGCCGCGTAGGAGCCGTTGCGCATGGGCACCGTCACGCCCGCGGGCGGGAGGTTCGGCGCCAGGCCGTTGAGCTCGACGCGGAAGGCGCCGGGCAGCAAGGCGAATGTCGAAGGCAGCAGCGTGTAGGTGCCTGCGGGCAAGCCCGGCACGCCCGCACCGATGGTGATCTGGCGGCCCAGCGCCGGATCGCCCGCGCCGTGCTCGTTGACCAGCGGCGCGTAGCCGGCCTGTGCGCCGGGCACGATGGCATACACCGGGTTGGTGGCCAGCCCCGGCAAGGTGAAGCTGCCGCGCGCGCTGGTCTGCACCAGCGGATTCATGCGCGCGTCGGTCGAGCCGCCGCGGCCCACGAGGAACGCGGCGCCCGTGAGCTCGCCGCCGCCGCTCAAATCGAGCACGGCGCCTTGCTGCACATTCACCGCGTGCGCGGCCAGCGTGACCGAGGGGTCGTTGCCCACGCCCTTCCACACCACGTCCTTGCCGTCATGCACGTAGCTCAGCCCGTCGAGCGTGCCGCCGTAGGGCATCGTGAGGCCGTTGGCGCTGACCGAGGTGACGCTGCCAGGCAGCAGGTTGATCCGGCCCGACAGCACGGGGGCCGCGACCGCGCCGAGCACGATCTCGCCCAGCGGCGCGCGCACCACGCCGCCCTGGTTCACGGTGGCTGCGGCAAAGCTCAGGCGGCCGAACACCGAGTAAGGTTGCGCGGGCAGCGCGGCCGAGGGATCGATGCGCTCGATGTCGAGGCTGCGCGCCGGGTCGAACTCGCGCTGCAGCGTGCCGTATTCGTTGAATGCACCGCGCTCGCCCACCACGAAGCTGCCGCTGTCGTTCATGGCGGGGTAGATCTGCGAGGCCGCGAGCGTGAGGCTGCCGGGCGTGTAGAACGCCGCCGCCTGCGACAGGCGCAGGTCGCCGCCCGTGCGCATCACGGTCCGGTCGAAGGCCAGGCGCTCGACCGCGAGCGGATCGCCCGCGTTCTGCACGATGCTGCCGCGCGCACCGATGTTGAACTGGCCGACGATGTCGATCAGCTGCGCATCGAGCGCCAGCCCCGAGCCTTCGGCCACCAGCGGCACGCCGAGCGCGCCGGCACCGGCGCCGCTGTTCTGCGAGCCGCGCACGGGGTTCGGCATGAGGTGGCTCTCGGCCTGGCCGCGGGTGCTGCCCGCGAGCCGGATCGAGGGCGCGGCCAGGCGCACCTGCGCATCGATGGCGCTGCCTTCGGCCAGGCCGATGGCACTGGCCGCGAGGTGCAGGCTCTGGCCCAGGCGCAGGTCGACGCTGCCGTCGAAGCTCACGAGGCCGTTGGCCAGCAGCGAAAGATTGTCGAAGCCGCCCGCGGCAATGCGGTCCACGCCGATGCGCGCGCGGCCGTAGGCCAGCGCGGCCTCGCGCTCGCCGGGCGCGAGTTCGCCCGAGAGCCCGCTGTCGCCCTGCACCTGCGCCAGCACCAATTCGCGCGGCACGCGCACCGCGTCCTCGACGTTGATGCCCTTCAGGTCCTGCCGCCCCACGGGGCCGTAGTTCGGTGTTTCGAGGTTCAGCGCCAGCGTGCCGCCGGCGGCGCCCGCACCGCCCGCCGCGGCGCGCATGTCGCCGTCGAGGAAGAGCCCGCGGTACGAGCTCAGCGCGATCACGCCGCCGTCGGTCGCCACCTCCCGCGTGCCGTGGCCCGGCACGTCGAGCCGTGCGGCAGCGCCCGAGGCATCGAGCCGCGCGCCGGGCCGCAGCACCACGAAGGCGTCGGCCGCGTCGACCTCGCGTGCAGCGTCGACATGGGCCGCGCCGATCTCGATGCGCCCGCCTTCGCTCACATGGCCGTAGCTGCGCCCGCGCGCATCGACGGCGGTGGTGGCGCGGCCCGCGGCGTCGAGCACGGCCTCGTCGCCGATCCAGATCGACGTGGCATTGGCTGCGCCGGATGGCCGGTTGGCGTCGTTGCCGGTGCCGAAGGCGCCCGGCAGCACGCCGATGCGTCCGCCCCAGGCGTTGAGCGTGCCGTCGATGGTGATCTGCCCGTTGCCCGTGAGCGTGAGCGAGCGGCCCGGGTCGACCGAGATCGTGGCGCCGCGGCCCACCACGAGTGGGGCCTGGCTGTAGACCGAACCCGCGCCGAGCGCCAGGTCGGCGCCCGCGCGCTGCGTGAGCACGCCGGCGAGTGGGTCTTCCTGCCACAGCGGCGGCAGCCACGGCTGCAGCACGGCCGATGGATCGGCGCCGGTGGTGGCGGCCAGGGCCGCCGCGGGGTCGGCACGTAGCACGGGCATGGCCACGTCGACGCGTGCGCCGGCGGCCACCTGCACGCCCTGCTGTGCGCTCACCGCGTAGCGCGAGAAGCCGCTGCGGAACAGGCCGTCGTCGAGCACCAGCAGCGGCTTGACCGCCACGTCGGTCGGCAGCCGGTTGCCGGCCATCAGCAGTGCGCCCTCGCCGAGCACCACGTCGCGCGCGAACGGCGTGCCCGCGGCGACGGTGGCGGTGTAGTCGGGCACCGGCATGCCGTGCGGGAACGCATCGGCGGGCACCACATAGCCCGGCGCCATCGTGCCGTTGATGTTGACCAGCTCGGTGCCCGCAGGCACGGTGCTGCCGCTCGGGTAGAAGGTGCCGTTCCTCGCGTAGACGTAGACGTATTCCCAGGCCACGGTCGCGGCCGGCACCACCCAGTCGACGGGCAACGTGTAGCTGCGCGTGGCGGTGAACATCGGCGGCACCTTCAGCGCCTCGCCCGGCGCCACGGTGTTGGCGATGTAGCTGAAATCCTGCGGCAACACGGTGCCCGCGGGGATGGTGAAGGCCTCGGCCAGCGTGAGGTGCACCGGCACCGCCTCGCCCGCCGTGAGCCGGCCCGCATGCGTGAGCACGCCGCCGCCGATGGCCACGCCGATGCCGGTGTCGATCGTCAGCGTGCCGCCGCCCTTGACGCCGTGGCCGCGCAGCGTGCCGTCGAGCAGCAGCGCGCCCGCGCCGCGGCCGGTGGTGTCGTCCTGGCCCGAGCGCAGCGTGATGTCGCCGCCGCGCCCGCCTTGCATCGAGGCGCCGGCCATCAGGGCGGCGCCCGAGGAGGTGTCGATCACCGAGCCGGCATGCAGCCGCAGGTCGCCGGTGCTGGCGATCGAGACGCTGCCGCCGTTCATGTACGGCAGGCCGCCGATGTCGGAGGGATTGATGCGCAGGTTGGTCCACAGGCCGCGCGTGTCGAGCATCGCGCCGGCGGCCAGGTCCACGCCCGGCGTGTAGCCCTCGGGCGGCGCCGCGGTGACCGGCTGGTCGAGCCAGTTCGTGGTGCTGCCGGTCTGCAGACGGCCGACCATGTTGCCGAGCGCGATGCGCCCGCCGCGCGCGGTCAGGTCGGCGTTCACCTCGACCTGCGTCGCATGCAGCGCGATGCTGCCGCCGGGCGCCACCGCCACGTCGGCGTCGACGCGGATGCCGCCTTCGGCATAGGCCCTGAAACCGCCCAGGCGCAGGCCGCCGAGCCAGCCCGCGTCGATGCCGATCTTGCCGTCGAGCTCGGAGGGCAGCGCGTCGTCGAGCTGCAGGTCTTGCGCGATGCGCTGTACCGCGCCGATGTCGATGCGCTCGGCCATCGCCTGCGGGCTGTCGCGCAGCGCGCCGGTGGCGGCATCGGCCGCCGGTTGCAGCCGGCCGATGACCAGCTGGCCCGCGCGCGGTGCCGCGTCCTGCGACTGGCGGTAGCCGTCGAGTCCCACATCGGGCGCATTGCGCTGGCGCTCGCCCTGGAACACCGTGGCCTCGATGTGGCCTTCGAGCACCGCCGACCTGGTGCCGACGATCACGCGGCCCGCGTCGCGGCCCACGGTGTAGCCGTTCTCGAGCCGCTCGCGCGGGGCGATCAGCGGGTTGTAGAAGAACTCGGTGGTGTTCTTGCCCCAGCGCTCGTGCGGGTTCTCAAAGCCGCGGTAGACGCCGTCGTAGAGCATGTCGCCGGGCGCGCTCGACAGGTTGTAGAGGCGGCCGTCCTTGCCCTTGAGCCAGCTCTGCCTGAGCATGCCGGTCTGCACGTCGAGCGAGCCGCCCGAGACGTTGATGGTCGAACCGGCGCGCGTCACGAGTTCGCCGCCGCCGAAGGCCACGGTGCCGCCAGAGGCCGCCCATTCGCCGATGCCGTGGCCGCCGGTGTTCAGGTAGCCGCTGACCTCGAGCAGCCCGCCGCCGGTGTACCAGCGGTCGGTGGCATAGCCGTTGGTGCCGGCGGGCACGCGCACCAGGTAGCGGCGGTCGATCCAGAGATTGGCGTTGTTGAGGTTCCTGCTGTCGCGGTTGCCCGGCGCATCGCGCTGCTCGTTGCCCTGGACGTTGACCTCGACGTTGTTCGACGCCATCGCCACGCTCACGCCCACCGCGCCCGCGACGTCGATGGCCGCGCGCTCGGCCAGCTGGATGCGGCGCGCCGCATTCACGTTGACCTGCCCGCCGGTGGCCAGCGTCATCGAGTCGGACTCGAACGCCACGTGGCCGCTGGAGGCGATCTGCACCAGCGACTGGTCGCGCCGGTTGTAGGCGCCGTCCGAAAGAAGGGCCGATTCCTTCACGAGCGTGTCGCGCTGCACGTCGAGTGCGGTGGCGTTGCTGTCGTCGAGCAGCACGGCGCTGACGCTGCCGGGCGCCAGCGTGACGCGCGCATCCGCATCGCCGGCCGCGCTCAGGTGCAGCGTGCCGCGCGTGTTGACGCTGGTGCTCGAAACCAGCACGCCCGCTTGCTCGACCGTGTGGCCGGTCAGGGTGATGTCGCCGGTCAGCGCCTGGATGAGGCCCGTGTTCGAGACCCGGCCTGCACTGCTGCCCTCGTTGCGCGCCACCACCACTTCATTGCCGCGCGTGCTCGACTGCTGGTTGCCATCGGTGCCCAGCCCCTTGCGGATCACGAAGCTGTCGCCGGCCGCCAGCGTGGTCTGCCCGCCTGGCGTGACGATGGTGCCGCGGTTGTGCGCCTCGCGTCCGGCCAGCAGCACATAGCCGCCGCCCTCGGTCACGGATTGCGGCTTGCGCGTCTCGATGCGCGCGCCCGCCTCGACGATCACGTCGGCGGTGGCGTTGCCGTTCGTCGAGCTCGTGGGCGTCGCCATCAGGTCGTTGGCCAGCGTGGGCACGTGGCCCGTGCCCAGCGCCTGGCTGTAGATGCCGCGATTGAACTGCGCATCCGTCATGCCCACAGCCGAGGCCAGCAGGTTGCGTGTGTTCACCTGGCTGCTGCCGCTGAACACGATGCCGTTGCGGTTGACGACCATCACCGTGCCATCGGCCTCGATCTGCCCCTGGATCTGCGACGGACGCGCCTTCGGGTCGTTGACGCGGTTGAGCACCGCCCAGCTCGGCTGCTGCTCGAACCGGAGCGTGGTGTTGCGCCCCACGTTGAAGCTTTCCCAGTTCAGGATGGCGCGCTCGCCGGTCTGCGTGACGGTGACCTGCGTGCGGCCGCCGGGCTGTGTCGTCTGCACCGGTGCATTCGCGTTCGCCCAGCCCGCCGTGAGGCTCGCGGTGTCGACCCGCAGGCCGCCTTCGGCAAGGCCGTCGGGCACGCTCTGCCCACCGGCGAGTGCCGCGCGCCGTGCGGCCTCCTGCGCGGCCTGCTGCGCCGCGATGCCGCGTGCGGCAAGGTTGAGGTTGCCGATGGAGCGCTGCAGCTGCTCGTTCGCGCGCTGCTGCTGGGCCTGCGGGCTGGTAAGCATCGATGCCGGCATGCCGTTGGGCAGCCGGCCGGTGGCGATGGCGGCGTTCTGCGCCATGTTCTTCTGCGCCATCCATGCGCCGCTGAAGGCTTGCTGCGCATGCGCGCCGGTGGCCGTGGCGCCGGCGGCCAGCAGCAGCGCGATGGCATGGACCAGCGGTGTGAGCCGGACCTCCGGAAAGGAGAAGGATGGATTCGTGTGGCGCCGGGACACCGTGCTGCTGCGTTGCATGCGGACTTCCATGGGTTCGTGTTTCTTCATTGCTCGATCGCTGCCACGAAGCCCGCCCGGAAGTCGGACGGCCCGTGGTCTACCGAGCTATGACAGCGAAGCTCCACCGCGACTGCACCATGTCACGAAATCTTCACACAGGCAGTGCCGGCTTCATGCCCTCGCAAGGCCCAGCAGCACGATGCCGCCCGGCAGCTGCGTGAGCTCGGCGCCATACACGTCGCGCACCAGGAAGGCCACATCGTCGAGCCGGTCGATCGAGAAACTCGCCTGCACCCTGCTGCGGCCCAGGGCCTCGCTGGTGAGCACGAGCCGGCCATGCCGGTAGCGGTTGACTTCGGCCACCACGTCGGCAAGCGGCACCTGGTTGAACACCAGCTGCCGGCGCCGCCATGCGCTGACAGGCCCGGTGTCGACCGGCACTGCCGCCGCCAGCCCCGCGGCGCCGTAGCGCAGCTGCCGGCCTTCGTCGAGCCGCACCTGCCGTTCGCCGCGAGCCACCTCGACCTGGCCCGACAGGCAGGTGACGCACACCTCGCCGTCCAGGTTGCGGATGTTGAAGCGTGCCCGCACCGCCGTCACCGTGCCACCAGCGGCCGACACCGTGACGCGCCCCACGGCCGAGGCGGCGGTCAGCACCTCGGCCTCGCCGGCCAGCAGCTCGATGCCTTCGCCGCCGCCGGTTCCGGGCTGCAGGTTGACGCGCGTCTGCGTGTTCATCTGCAGCACCGCGCCATCGGCCATGGCCACCTCGCGCTGCTCGCCGGTGCCGGTGCGATAGTCGGCGCCCCATTCCGTGACCGAAGCCCACAGCCCGAGCGGCGGCGATACCGCAAGGTAGGCGACCGACGCCGCCACCGCCCCGCCCAGCAGTGCGCGGCGGCCGGCGACAGGCATGCGCCCGTCCGCGCCGCGCTGTTCCTTCCGGCGCACGCGCAGCGCGGCCGGCGCCATCGCCTTCCAGACTTCGCGGGCCTGCGTGAAGGCGGCCGCATGCGCGCGGCTCTGCGCGCACCAGAGGCGAAAGGCCTGTGCGTCCTCTTGCGTCGCCTGGTGCGAGCCCAGCCGCACGACCCAGGCCTGCGCTTCGCGCTGCAGGGTGCCCATGGCTTCGGCCTCGGCCTCGGCGGATTTTTCGGGTTGTTCAGCTGCCATCACGCTTAGACTGTTTTCCGGCGCCGGGACCGAAGCGCTGGACGAAATCTCTTCCCAGCCGCTCGCAGCAATGCTCCAGGCCGGCGCGCAATTCCTTCTCGACCGTGCGCGCCGACACGCCGTAGCGTGCGGCAATGTCCTTGTGCGGCATCTCGTCCACGCGCGCGGCCAGCACGATGGCGCGGCGGCGGCGCGGCAGCTCGGCCAGCGCACGCTCCAGCGCCTCCAGCTCGTTGCGGGCCTCGGCGCCGCGCGCCGGGTCGGCCATCTCGTCGGCCATGTCGTAGAGCGCCTCGACCTCGCCCACGCTCAGCAGCCGCGAATTGCTCTTGCGCTGGTCTTCCGCCACGTTGAGCGCAATGCGGAACAGATAGGCCGAGGGATAGCGCACGGCACTGCGCACGTTGGTGCTCTCCACGCGCAGGTAGGCCTCCTGCAGCGCATCGTTGGCCAGGTCTTCCGAGCCGAGCCGGATCTGCAGGTGCTTCCTGAACTGCGAATAGCGCGCGAGGAACAGCGCGCGCAGGGTGGCCTTGACCGAATCGGGCATGTCTCGCTGCCCGGCCTTCAGCCTGCGCGCACGGCGCGATAGGGACGGCAGTCGCGCGCCGGGTCGGCGCGCGGCGTCAGCAGGATGGTGACGGGCTGCGCCATCCCCGGCGGCGGCGGCGCATCCAGGGCCAGCGCGCGCAGGCTGGCGAGCACGGCGGCATCCCGCTGCGGGAGTCCGCTGCCTTCGAGCACGCGCGCCTCGCCCACCTGGCCCGCGGGGTCGATCCATAGCTGGATGCCAAGGCGATAGTGGCCGAAGGCATCGGGCTGCGCGACGCACAGCACGCGCGTGACCGATGCCTGCAGCACGGCCGCAAAACCGGCCTGGGTGCGGGCGGCTTCCGCTGCCGCGCCTTCGTTCCTCGGCGCGTGGCCGCCGGAGCGGCTCTCTGCGGATGGCGCGGCCGGAACGGGCACCAGCGTGAACGCGTCGGTACCGGTGTAGCGGGCCGCCAGGCCGGTGCCGGCGAGCATGCGCTGCAGTGCCTCGCGCGGCGTGAAGTCGCCGTGGACCGCGGCAGCCTCGCGTCCGGCCGTGAGGCTGCTGGCCACGAGCACCGAATGCCCCGTGATGCGGCCGAAGACGGAAAGGGAAATTTCCAGCGGCTGCGCCGGCAGGTCGAAACGCGTCGCGGCGCCGTCCGCAGCGGCTTGCGCGGCGGCGAGCCGCGCGCCCATCATCAGCGCCATGACCAGGCACCAGGACAGTGTCAGGGCACCGCCCGGTGCGGAAGTACGTGTCATTTGGCGGAAATCAACTGCGAGGAAGTCTTGGGAGGTTCGGCCGTCCGCCTTGCGGCCTGGGTGAGCGTGCGGGCGAGACTATCCGGCGCGCGTGACCAAGCTGTGACGTTTGGTTTGCATGCGGCGCACGCCGTCTTTCCCCTGACTTGCATGCGGCCTAGACTGCCGCATTCCCGGCGATGGAGGCGAGCAGATGCGCATGGTTTTCTTGTATGGCGTCGCGGCCCTCGCGGCGTGCGGCCTTTGCGGCAACGCGGCGGCACAGGCTGCATCACAGGCAGGCGATGCCGGCGCGGACAGTTGCGTCGAAGTGATGGTCAACGGCGAACGCGCGCCTTCCTATGCCTGCCTCACGCAGAAGCTGAGTCCCGCGGCTCCGCCGCGCGGCGCCGGCGACGCACCGCCGGGCATGGCGTCGGAAGCCATCACGCAGCGGCCATCGAACCAGCTCGGCCTGTTCAACCGCGCCGCGACCGGACACCGCATGGGCAATACCTTCGGCACCTCGGTCCATCCGCAGCGCCCGCCGCCGGCAGTGCCGTCTTCGCCGCTGATGAACCGGCCCTGAGCACTGCAGGCTGCGGCTGCTTCACTCGAGCGGAACAACGCGGCGGAAAGTCCGGACGTCGCCGTCCCCCGCCGCGCGGATATCGAACACCAGCTCCAGCCCCGTCGCGGGCGACCGCGCAGGTGCAGTCCCTGGCAGGTTGCGCCATCCCTGGCCAGGCTCCCATGCCCGCACACGGGACATGGCGACATCGTCCAGCACCGCGACGCGCACGGCGGCATCCGGCGCCGGCAAGGGAAAGGACGCAGCCGCCGGACCGGCCGCCCGGTACAGCACGGCGCCGCGCTGCCACCATTGCACGCGCTGCCAGCGTCCCGGTGCGGCGGGCGCCGCGCGGACGATCTCGATGAAGAACGGCAATCCTGCCTGCCGACGCACCTGCAACGACGCAGGCAGCAGTTCGGCGGCGGCCACTGGCGCCGTGTTCGCCGCGGCGGCCTGCGGCGCATCGGTGGCGCTCGACGGCAATTCGGTGGTGGCGCGCAGGGCCAGGTCGCGTTCCAGCTGATCGAGCGCGCGCAGCAGCCGGGCCATGTCTTCGGTCCGCTGCTCCAGCATGGCGTTGGCGCGGCTCACGCTGTCGAGACCGCGCCACGCCATCACGCTCAGCACGGCCATGATGGTGATGGCAATCATCACCTCGACCAGCGTGAAGCCCGCCTGGGCCTGCCGCGTGCGCATCTAGCGGGCCTCGCCTGCGCGCGTTTGCAGCGAGGCCAGCCGCCTGCCGCCGTCTTCCGCGAGATACACCTCCACCGTCACCGTGCGCAAGCCGTCGATGGCGGCGGCGCTGGTCTCGAGCCGGCAGACCAGCCTCACGCCGCCCTGCGGGCAGTCGCTGCGGACGACGCCCGGCACGGAAGGGCCCTGGCCGATGCGCAGCTCGGCCAGCCGGTTCTCCGCAGAGAGCATGGCGAGCGACTGCGGCTCCAGCAGCCCGAGGTTGGTGATGGTCAGGCTCGAGGCGCGCACGATGGCCGCCAACGCAATGCTGACGATGGCCAGCGCCATCAGCACCTCGATCAGCGTGAAACCTCCGGTGCGGGACGATGGCGGCAGGAAGCGCATGGCCTACCGGACTTCGTAGCCGCCCGCAGCGTCCCGCCGGATCGTCACGGTGGCGCCGGCATGGCGCAACGCCAGTTGCCAGGCCGTGCCCATCGGCTCGGAGGTCAGCAGGATCGGCCCGGCAGGCGCCACGTCGACCGGCGCCACACGCCATTGCCGCGGACGCAGTTCGTCATCGGCGGCAAATGTGTCGAGCGCACCCAGCGTCGATACCGCCGGTATGGCGCTGCCGGGCACGTCGTGCCAGCTCCCGCGCGCGAACCGATAGCCGGTGCCATCCGCCTGCCATGCGATGACGCGTCCGTCGACGCGCACCTCGTTCTGCGCGACGGCAAGGCGTCGCACCAGGTCATGCGCCTCGCGGCGCAGCTCCTGCGCGGGATCGGGCGCCATGCCCAGGCTGATCGCGGCGGTCCCGATGCCGATGATGACCAGCACGATCATCAATTCGATCAGCGAGAAGCCGGCTTCATCGGCTGCATCACCCCGGGTTTGCAGTGGTACGCGCATCTTCATCTTGCGCCGATGCTAGGAACGCTCCGTGATGCTGGAATGAAAACAGCGCCTGACACGAAGCGCCAATGCCACCGTGATAGACATGGAACCCGAATGCCGCAGCAGCGGCCACCGCATGGGGAACACCGATGACCGATCCTGTGAAGCTGTCCGCCAGAACCCTGGTCCACGCCACCGGCCTGCTGCTGGCCGTTGCGGGCGTGGCGACGTGGGCCCACCTGCTGTCCCGCCCCGCGCCGCAGGTTCCGGCCGCATCCGCGCCGGCGGCGGCGGCCGACCCCACGGCCAGTGCGCTGGCCGCGTGGTTCGGCCCCGGCGAGCTGCGGGCGAACATTGCCGTCAAGGGGTTGATCAAGGGCACGGGACTGGAAGGCGTGGCCGTGCTGGCCGTCAACGATGCGGCGCCCAGGCCCTACCAGGTCGGCGACGCGCTGGGCCGGTCGGTCACGCTGGCGGCCATCGAGGCCGACGCGGTGGTGATCGAGAAAGCCGGAACGACCCAGCGCATCGCCGCACCGGCCATTGCGCAGCCGAAGGCGCCGGGCATCGTCAGGGTGGCGCCCGCCGAAGCCCCTCGCTAGTGCGCAGGGTCCGCGCCGGCGGATCCGCATCCTGCTGTCCCCTCTAGCGTGCCGCTTCGTGCGCGCGAGCGTCGGGCGCGGAGGCCCAGTGCGACAGCGCGTGCAGCAGCCCGCGGTTGACCCGGAAGTCGCTGTCGCCCGACTCCTGCAGGAAGGTGCTGGAGAGACAGCGCGTGACCACCCGCACGGCGCGCGGATCGGCCCCCACGGCCTGCAGCTCGCGCGTGAACTCGGCACGTCCGGGCAGCTCGTCGGCAAACTTCTCGAAGCCCACGAACCAGCGGAACAACATGTTGTAGGCCAGGCTCTCGTGCACCTTCTGTGCGTCTTCGAGCGAATAGATGATCTGCAGCATCAGGCACTTGAAGAGCGTCGCGGCGTCGATCGTGCTGCCGTGCCGGCTCCCCAGGTCCGCCAGCAGCGCGCGCTCGTGCTGCAGCGCATCCTCCACTTGCTCGCGCAGCGCCACGAGCGGGTGGCCCGGCGGCACCAGCGCGCGCAGGTTGTCGGCCTGGACCCAGGCCTGGTGGCTGACGATCCACACCCACGGCGAGCCGTACCGGTTGACGGCCACCGGCCCTTCGCGCGCGCGCTCGACGATCTTCGAGAGCCTGGCATCGAGCTCCTGCATGGTGACCCGCAGCGGCGACATCCACTTCATCATCGACTTCCTCCACTTCCTGAATCGGCGTGCGGCGGGACGCGTGACGCCGGCACGCATGCAGGCTGCGCCGTGCCCACCGTGCACGCCACGGCTTCAGCGCAGTTCGCCAAGGGCCTGCCGAAGCGCGGTGTCGACCTTGCGCACCGAGATGCCGTGGCGCCGGGCGACTTCCTGGCGCGACATCTCGTGCCAGCGCAGCGCAAGCAGCATCGACTGGTGGCGGCGCGGCAGGCGCTGCATGGCGCGGTCCACCGCAGCCACCTCCGAGCGCGCCTGGGCGATGAGCTCCGGGCCGGGTTGCAGGTCGGCGATGGCGTCGAAGTCCGCGCCCTCCTCGGCCGACCCCAGCCAGCGCTCGCGCGAGCGGATGCTGTCCATCGCGAGATTGAAGGCCACCCGGTAGACGTAGGCGTCGGCGTTGGCCGGTGCCTCGCGCGGCTGGCGCTCGCCCAGCCGAAGCCATGCCTCGTGCAGGCACTCGCTCGCGAGATCCCTGCATCCGAGCTGCCGGCCGAGGCGCCGGTGCAGCTGGGCATAGTGCGCCACCAGATGGGCCTGCAGGTCGCAGGCAGGCGCAGCGGCCGGCCTTGCCGGAGCGCGCACTTCGGGTGCGGGCATCTCGATGGCGTCGAGCAGGCGCCAGGCCTGCGGGAACGCCAGGGAGAACCGGTGCGGAGCACTGCGAATGGCCAGGGAATTGGGAGTCATGATCGTTTTCGCTGAGACAAGGAAGGAACGGATGCGCCCGCCGGCCGGGGCGCCCGGCGCGGTTCAGCGTTGCAGATTGGCGCGCTCCTCGTCGGTCAGCTGCCGGCTTGCCGAGGGTGGCAGGTTCCCTGCACCGCCCAGCACGCGGATCACGCTGCGCGGGTTGTAGCTCACCGGCGTGGCCGCCTTGTCCGCGGGCGTGTCGCTGCCGCTTGCCGGCTCGTTGCCGAAGCCCAGCACGCGCACCGTGAACACCGAGGGCAAGGCCTGCCGTGCCGCGGCACGCTCGCGCTGCATCACGTCCTGTGCCGCCATGCTGGCCTGCGAGGCGGCCGCGCTGGCGTTCGTCAGGGCGCCCACGTTCACCGAGGCCATCATCGGCAGGCCGCTCGATTCGCCCTTCGCCTGGATGTTGGCCGCATTCACCACCTGCAGCGCCGCGACGTTGACGTTGCCCGACACGCGGATGCCCGCTTCGCCCGCGTCGATGGTGCCGAGCGGCGCGATCAGGTCGACGTCGCCCGGCGGCACCTCGGCGATGGGCGCCAGCGTGGCGATGCCCGCGCCCGAGCTCGGCGCCTGCGGAGAGACCTCGGCATTGCCCATGTCGTCGTACACGCGCTTGGGCGGCGTGTACAGCACCGTGGTCTTGGAGCCGCGGCCGGCGTTGATGTCGCCCTTCTCGGACCAGGCGAAGATGTCGCCGCCGAAGGTGGTCATGATGCGCGACAGGCCCAGCAGCAGGCTGCCTTCGCTGAAGAGGCGGATGTCGCCCTCGCCCTGCGTCATCACGCCCGAGGTGGCCGGCGGCACCGCGCCCTGCACGCCGAGGATGATCTTGCCGCCCGGTGCCAGCATCTCGATGTCGCCGCCGAAATTGGTGCGCACGCCCGAGCCGCCGAACATCGTGATGTCGCCGCTGCGCGCGATCTCGTTGCCGGCCGCATCGCGGTCGGGGAACAGCGTGGCGATCATCTCGCGCCCGCGCAGGTACGAGCCGAAGCGGCTGCTGCCGCGGTCGTTGTATTCGCGGCCGCCCTCGCGCAGCTCGGCGTAGTACACCTCGCGCAGGAAGATGCGCTGCTGCTCCGGCGCCAGCGCGTCGAAATACGCGAGGGCCTGCGCGGTGTCGCCGCTGAAGCCGTAGCGCGCGTTCAGCCACGCGGCGAGTTCCGCCTCGTAGGTCCTGGCGGCCTTGCCGGGCTGGCCGGCCAGCGGCGCACCGGCATCGGCGCGCTTCGACGGATCGAGGTAGCGCGTGCGGATCGCCGACATGTCGAGGCCCTGGGCACCCACGCCCGCCATCATCGCAATCGACGCACCCCGCCGGGTGTCGCCCGGCACGATCGGCCCGATCGAGGCGATGCCGCCGCGGTCTTCCTGCAGCAGGTTGCGGCCCGCGGAAACTTCCAGCGTGCCGGGGCCGGCGATGTCGAAGTTGGCGTAGAGGATGTCGCGGCCGGCGGAGACGATGGAAACGTCGGTCGGGTTCTCGTGGACGATCAGGTTGCCGCGCAGCTTGGCTGCGTCGAGTTCCGAAGGTCCCCCGGTGGTGCCGCCGGGTGCCACGCCGGTGTTGACGATGTCGCGGCCCGCCTTGATCCACACCGGCGCGGCGGCGTTGTACCAGGTGGTTGCGCCGCCGTTCTTCTGCACCACCTCGCCCGTCTTCAGGCCGATGATGTCGCCGCCGGCCGCATAGAACCTGATGGGCGGCGCATCTTCCGCGCGGCCCAGCGGCACCGCGGCGCTGTTCGCGCCGAACGCGAACAGGGTCGTGGGCGCGAAGGCGCTGGTGGAAAACGCCGGGCCCTCCCGCGAGATGTTGGTCACGAGGATGTTGCTTGGATCGGCCGCGCCCAGGAATGCCGGGTTGAACGGTGTCGGTACGGGCGTGCCCGAACCCGACATGCCGACCGCGTACTCGCCCGCATGGATCGATCCGCCCGCGAGCATTTCCAATTCACCGGTGGCCGAAGGCGCGAGGGTCAGGCCATACACGAGGGTTTCGGGCAGCCCGACCGTCTGCGGCAGCGCCGCATAGCCGTAGTAGAGGCTCCCCGAAAGCGCGGCCGCGCGGAAGATCGAGGGGTAGACGATCCATGCGTCCGCCGCGGTGGTCCCGATCTGGCCCTTGTCGCCCGTCGCCATGGTGGGCGTCAGGTTGCCGCCGGCCGAAACCAGTTCGATCGCGCTGCGCGCGGTCCACAGCGAGAACGCGCTCTGGCCGCCGCCGGCTTGCGTCTGCCCGCCGAGCAGGTAGCCCGAGGTGTTTGGCGTTGCGCTGCGGCCCGCATCGGCCGCCCCGCCCATCGCCAGGTCGCCGCGCGTCTCCAGGCGCATGGCGGTGTCGCCCGGCACGAGGTTGATGCCGCCGCGTGCATCGGCATAGCTGGCCCTGAAAGGGTCCATGCCGCGCGGATCTGTGGGGTCGGAACTCCGCGCCTGGTACTGCAGGCCGACACTGCCGACGGAGGCGGCGGCGAGTTCGGTCGCGCCGCGCAGGTTGGCGATGGCGCCCGTGAGCACGAGCGTTTCCGCGTCCGGGCTGAGCTTGCGCTGCGGGTTGAGCGCGCCCGCGATGCGCATGTCGATGTCGCCCCCACCCGTGAGCGTGAGCGCGCCATCGGCGCCGACCCGGCCCGTGCTGCCCACCGCCACCACCAGCCCCTGGCTGCGGTGATCGACGCTCTGCTGCGCGACCTGCTCGCCGCGCAGGTCGATCGTGCCGGCCTCGCCTCCCACCCGGATGCTGACGTTGCCGCCGCCCAGCGTGCCGATGCCGGTGAAGCCGACCAGGTCGGGCGTGGCGGTGGTGCTCCTGGCGTAGGTGCCGAAGTTGATCCACCACGACGCGGGGATCGGCGTGTCGATCGCCGCCGTGCCCGAGCCCTGGCGCCAGAGCCAGTTGCCCGGCACCACGCTGGTCGTCGGCGCGCCGGTGATGTCGCCCACCAGGTTGCCGCCCGCGGCAATGCGCACGTTGCCGCCCTGGTCGGGATACCAGGCGCGGTAGGCCGCCAGGCTGCTGGCGTAGTCGAGCAGGTCGGGCTGCGGGCCGACGACCGTGCCGTCGGCTTCCCTGCCGCGCGCGCGGTTGTACGCAGCGCCGGCCGCCGTCGCCGAGCCGGCGGTGTAGATGCCGTAGAGCGAATCCATGCGGATGTCGCCGGCCGCGGACAGGTCCAGGTCGCCGGTGCCGGTGCGCACCACGCTGAAGGCCGCCGACGCGGGCTGGCTGCCCGCGATGGAGGGCGGACCGTCGTCGGAGCATTGGGTCGGATCGATGTCGCACCAGAACAATTCGTCGGCAGACACCGGCGTGCCTGCCGGATACCCCATGAAGTTGCCTTCGGCCCAGGCCTTGGCCCGGCCGATCGTGTGGGCCATCACGTAGTGCGTGTCGCCCAGCCTGATGGCAGCCTTGGCCGAAGGGTTGAGCGCGCGCCGGTCGGCCGAACCAAGGTCGGCGCCGGCCACCAGCTGGAAGTCCCACGAGGTGGCGCCTTCGCCGAGCATCGGCGCGACGGCCCAGTTGCGCCCTTGCGCGCCGTTCGCGGCGGGCCGCAGGTTGATGGGCTGGTCGCCCGGCAGCTCCACGAACGTCATCGACGGAATGAGCGATCCGCGCGCGAGGTTGACCTGTGCCGTGGTGGTCATCTCGACCGGCAGCGCCACGCCCTTGGGCCAGGTGAGCGCGCCGACCTGCGCCGCGCCGCGCAGCGCCGTGCCCGCGCCGAGCCGCATGCCCGCGTCCAGCGTCACGGCGCCCGGCAGCACCGCGCCCGCCGCATAGACGATGGACCCGTCGGCGTTGTAGATGTTGGCGCCGACCACCGTGCCCGCCGGCAGACCGAGCGCGCCGGCCAGCACGGCATCCACCGGCAGCACGGTGCCCGCCGGCAGCGTCATCGCGGCGACGGCCACGCTGTAGTTGAGGGTCGAGCCAGCCGGAAAGCGCGTGCCGGTGTCCAGCACCACGCCGTCGATCGGCACGACGATGTCGCCGCCGTTGGGCGTGTAGGGACCGCCGTTCTTGCGCGCCTCGGTCAGCACCCAGCCGCTGTCGTCGGGCGTGGCGGCGGGCGGCGCAAAGCCGTCGTTGATGCTGCCGTGGATGTTGAGATTGCCGGCCGCACGAATCACCAGGCGGCCCGGCTCGCCGAAGCCGCGCCGTGCCGGATCGCCGCGGTTGGCATCGGGACCGTAGCGGTAGCCCGAGAAGTCCAGGTCGCCGTCCACCGTGAGGTCGCCGTTCGGGTTGTTCACGCTGTCGCTCACGATCTGCACGCCGGGGCGCAGGCGGTAGCGGCCCAGGCCCGAAAGCCTGCGGCCCAGCGCCGCGTTGGCGAACGCGGCATCGACGAAGGCCTGGCTGTCCGTGTCGATGCGGTCCAGGTAGCCCTGCGTGATGAGCTGCGGCCGGTGGCCCGACACGTCGGGCAAATCGGCCAGCGGTGCATCGTCGTAGCTGCGAAAGGCGTTGACCGCGATGGTCTTCGCGCCCTGGATTGCGGGCGTGCCGTTGACGGCGACCGCCACGTCGTTGGCGTCCACGCCGCTACCTCCTTCGTCCGCACCGCCGGTGCGGCGTGCATTCAGGTCGAGCGTGCCGCGCGCGCGGCCATCGTTCTGGCCCGCCTGGGTGCCCACGGGCACGTCGGTGCCGGCGCGCAGGTCGATGCGTGCGCCGCCGCCCAAGGTCAGCCTGCCTTCGGTGCTGGTGAGATCGACGATGGCCCGGTTGGGGCTGTCGATGATCTTGCCGTAGCTGTCCACGCGCAGGCCCGTGCCGTGCGCATCGAGCGTGCCGTTCACCGTGAGGTCGTTGCGCGCCGCCAGGTGGATCGAGCCGACCTGGTAGCCGCTCGCGTCGATGCGGCCGTCCACGCGCAGGCTGCCGCCGTCGAGCGCGATCGACACCTCGCGGGCCTTCACCTCGTCGCCCACGGCGAGGTCGCCCTGCTTGATCTGGAAACGGCGCGCGCCGAACACGCCGCCCGCGTTCAGGCGGTTGTTCAGGCCCGCGAAGTCGTCCAGGGTCTGCGCGCGCACCGTGAGTTCGCCCGCGTCGTAGGGCACGACCGTGCCGCCCGCGTCGTAGCTGCCGCTGCTGCCGCCAAGAATGGTTCCCGCGAGGCCGATGCGTCCGGCCGCGCTGCCGAGCGCGGTCGCCTCGACGGTGCCGCCGCGGTTGTTGCGCGCGGACACGTCGATGACCGAGCCCGCCGCCTGCGCGATGTTGCCCGCCTCGCTCGACAGCACGAGGTCGCCGCCCCAGCTGTACTTGTCGACATCGAACAGCGCGGTGTTGCGGCCGGCCAGGTCGATGCGCGAGCCGGCGCCGAGCACGACGTCGCCGGTCGCCGCGAGCACCAGCCTGCCGGAGGGCAGCACGATGCTGCCCTCCAGGCCGACGCTCTTCCCCCTGAGTTCCAGTGTGGCGCCCAGCGCATCGCTCGACGTCGCTGCGCCCGTGCCTTCGGGCGCGGCCACCACGATGGCGCCGCCGGCCGTGATCCGCGTCGTCGAGGCGGCCTGCCCCGTGACGAGCGGCGACACGATCGTGAGGTTGCCGCCCTCGTTCGCATGCCCTTGGCCGGGCACGTACGCGCCCTGCCGGTGGTACACCGACAGCGAGCTCTTGCCATCGGAAGTGAAGCGCTCGGTGGCCGTCAGCTTCACGTCGGCAAAGCCCAGCGCGAGCCGCGCATCCGTTTCGATGTGGGTCGGTTGCGCGTAGGGGCCGTGGCCGAGCACGATCGACCGGGCGGCGATGTCGAGCGTGCCCTCGCCCAGCAGTCCCGGCATCGCCGCGCCGGGTTCGTTTTCAGAGCCGGTCCAGACGAACTCGCCGGCGCGGATCGAAGCGACGTCGCCCGCGGCACCGTAGCCGTAGATGGCGGGCGTGCCGAGCACCAGCCGCTCCAGGCTGGAGGCATCGAGGCTGGCCGCGCCGTAGATGTTCACCGCGTCGCGCGCATTGAGCACCAGCGTCTCCAGCGCCGGGGCGCCGGTGGCCGTGTTGCCGGCCAGCAATTGGCCGAGCCTTGCCTGGTTGAGCACGAGGCCGTGCGGCAGTTGCCCGTTGGCGTCCGCGGCGGCAATGCGCGCGTCGTCGCCCAGGTTCACCGCGGCGAGCGCCAGCACGAGATTGCGCGTGCCGTAGGACACGTTGTCTGCCAGCGTCAGCGAGCCATCGGTCGCGACTGCGAGCGTGCCTTCGGACACCAGCCGGGTCTCGCCGCTGCACGCCGCGCTCACGCAGCTGCCGACATTGACCGTCACGGGCTGAAGATCTGCGTTCACCGGCGCCAGCATCAGGTTGAACCAGCCGTTGGACAGCGCCAGCACGCCGTTGCCGGAGAACAGGTAGCCGTCGTTGGAGCCGTAAGCGAAGGCCTGGCGGCCGACGGTGCTGATCGACGCCCCCTGCTCGATGGTGATGGCCGGGTCGCCAGCATTGCTCGGGCCGCTCGCCAGCACGATGTCGGCGGCCGACAGGTGCGCGCCACTGCGCACGACGAGGCTGCCATTGCCGGCGATGGTGGCCACGCGGCCGGCCTGCCCATAGACGGGGGTGATGCTGCCGTTGATCACCAGGCGCGCGGCGCCCAGCCGGTTCAGCGCTTCGTCGTGGACGGAGGCGCCTTCCAGGCCGGTGGCCGCCGTCTGTCCGGCGCCCAGGATCTCGCGCACGTTGCGGACATTCACGGTCCCGCCGAAGCCCTGCGTGCCGGCCGCGGCGCCCAGGCGCAGTTCGCCGTCGAACGCAAGCCCGGTGCGCTCGGCGTCGTCGTCCCTGGGCTTCTCCAGGAAGACGTCCAGCGTCTTCGCGTCCGAGGTGAGCATGCCGCGCAGGAAGCCGCGCCGCTCGGCGTCGGCCAGCACGAAGGCGTTGTAGCCGGTCTCGTTGTAGCTCGCGTGGCTGCGCACCTTGTCGCCCGGCGTGACCAGGACCTGGGTGGGCACCGCATCGCGGATCGCGGTGTGCGCCACGCCCAGGTAGCCGGGCGTGAGGTACGAGCCGTGGCCCACGCCGCTGGCCCCTGCGAGGCCGATGCCGTCGGCCGCGCCGATCTCCACCCGGAATGCGCCGGGCAGCAGCGCGTAGTTCGACGGCATCAGCGTGTAGGTTCCGGCGGGCAGGCCCGGAATGCCCGCGGGCACGGTGATCTGCCGGCCGATGCCGGGCGTGCCGAAGCCCGCCTCGGGCGCCACCGGCGCATAGCGCGCGGCGCTGCCGGGCACGATGGCATACACCGCGTTGCCGGCGCTGCTGTAGCGGTTCAAAGGGTTCGCATTCGCGAGCGGCGTGTTCAGTACGTCGACCGAACCGCCTCGCCCGCTGACGAAGCCGGCGCCCGAGAGCGTGCCGCCGCCCGACAGGTCGAGCACGGCGCCGCCCTGCGCATCCAGGTGCCTGGCCACCACCGAGATGCCGCGTGTCAACGCGCCCACGCTGTCGAGTTGCACAGCCTGGCCGTTGTATGCATAGCTCAGGCCGTCGACCGTGCCGCCGTACGGCATCGTGAGCCCGGCGCCGCTCACCGAGGTGATGCTGCCCGCAAGCAGGTTCACGCGCTCGGTCACCGCGCCAACCTCCGCGCCGGTTCCCAGTGTCAGCAGGCCCAGCGGCGCCCGCACGATGCCGCCCTGCTCGATGGTCTCGGCGCCCAGGCTGAGACTGCCGAAGACCGAATAGGGCATGGCGACTTCGCCTTCGCCCTGGCGACGGATGGAGAGGACGCTTCCGGGCTGGTAGTCCACGATGCCGTCGATGCTGCGGTAGCCGGCCTGGACCGTGGCCCGTGCGCCCGTCGTCGGGTAGATCTGTTCGGCAGCGAGCGCGAGGTTGCCCGTGATCGCGAGGCTGCCCCCCAGCATGCGGATGTCGCCCCGGCTCGTGAGCTCGGCGGCGTCGAAGCCGCGCCGGTCCACCGTGTAGCGCGAGGTGCGCAGGTCGAGCTCGGCGTGGGTGCCGAAGCCGACGTCGTCGCGCACGTCGATCAGGTCGGCCAGCACCGAGAACATGCCGTCGGTGGGTTGCTGCGACGGGCCGGCGGCCCAGTTGGCCCTGGGCATGGTGAAGCCGTCGGGCGCGGTCAGGGTCGTGCCCGCCAGGCGCACATAGGGCGCCGACAGCGACACGTTCGTGCCCGCGGCGGCATTCTCTGCATGCGCATAGGTGCCCGCATAGAGGCGCAGGCTCTGGCCCATGTGCAGCGCCACGTCGCCATCGAAGCTCAAGGGGCCGTTGGCGAGGATCGACAGGTTGTCGAAGCCGCCGGCCTCGATGCGGTCGACGCCGATGCGCGCCGTGCCGGTAAGCAGCTGCTGCTTCGCATCCGGTCGGGCCAGCCCCGCCGCGAGCAGGCTGTCGCCCTGCTCCTGCGCGAGCACCAGCTCGCGATGCCGCAGCACGTCGCCGCGCGTGGTCGAGGTGGGATAGATGGCCGACTCGAGCGCCAGCCCCAGCGTGCCGCCGGCCGCGCCGGCGCCGCCGGCCGCCGCGCGCAGCGTGCCGTCCAGGTACAGGCCCTGCACGGACTTCAGCACGATCGAGCCGCCGTCGGTGGCCACCTGCATCGGCGCGAAGCTGCGGTCGATGCTGTCCATGGCGCGGTCGAACGTGGCGCTCGTTCCCGAGGCGTCGAGCAGTGCGCCCGGGCGAATGACGACGAAGGCATGGGGCGCGTCGGCCCGGCCCTCCTCTTCCCAGTCGAGCGCGCCGCCGATGCGGATGGTGCCGCCGTCGGCCGCCTGTCCGTAGCGCCGGCCGTACACGTCCTGTGCGGTGACGGCGCGCGCCGCGACGTCGAGCACCGCGCGCTCGCCGATCCAGAACAGGCCGGGCGCATCGGGGATGCCGCCGCCGTCGATGGCGATCGTGCCGCCCGGTGCGGTCAGCCGGCCGTCGACCGTGACATCCCGGCCATTCAGCGTGATCGACTGGCCGGGGTCCACGGTGACGGCGGCGCCAGCGCGCACGTCGACCGGGCCGCCGGGGCCGGTCGACGCGCCCGAGCCTGCGCCCGATTGCAGCGTGAGGCTCGCGCCGCGGCGCTGGGTGAGCACGCCCTTGAGCGCATCTTCCTGCCAGAGCGGCGGGGTCCAGCGTTCGAGCGCGGCGGCGGGATCGCTGCCGGTGGCGGCCGTCTTGGACGCATCGGTGAAGCGGTAGACCGGCATGCGCACATCGAGCGCGGCGTTGTCAGCCACGGCCACGCCCAGGCGGCCATTGAAGTCGTAGTTCGCGAAGCCGGACTGGAGCATGCCGGCGCCGATCGAGAGGCTCGCGCTCGTGACCACCGGCCGAAGGAACACGGCGCCGGCGGCGATGCGCGTGCCGCTCGCGATGGTGAAGTCCGCCGGCGCGGCCCGGCCCGCGGCAACCGTGACCGTCTGGGCCTCGATGCCGAAACCGTTGGGGAACACGTTGGCGGGCACGACGTAGTCCACCGGGAAAAAATTGGAGCTGACCATGCGCACCACTGTGGCGCCGGCCGGGACCGTCTCGCTCTCTCGACCGGCACCCGTGAGGAAGGCCTGGAATGATCGCTGTTGGCCGTTGACGATCGCAAACACCGTGTAGCCGACCGTTCCCCTGGCATCGGGAAGCCGCCAGTCGGCGGCCAGTGTCACGGCCCTTGTCGCGTCGTCGAACAATGGCGGGCTGGCCACGGCTTCTCCGGGCAGCGCGCGCGTGCGTTCGTAGCCGTAGTCCACCGGCAGGATGTCGCCAGCGTGCACCTGGTAGTTCTGCAACAGGATCGCATCGAGCGGTGCCGCTTCGCCCGCGCCCAGCACGCCGTCAGCGCCTTGCACCTTGCCGCCGACCACGATGCCGCTGCCCGACACCATCCGGAGCGTGCCGCCGCCGTTGACGCCGTAGCCGCGGATGTCGCCATCGACCGTCAGCAGCCCGTTCGTTGCCACCCCATCGACTTGGGCATCCGCCACCAGGCTCACGTCGCCGCCGCGGCCGCCGCGCGTCCTGCCATTGGCCAGCAGCGCGCCGCCCGAAGAAACGTCCACGAGCGAGCCGGCCGCAAGCGTCACCGCGCCGGTGCTGCCGATGTTCACCGAGCCGCCGTCCAGGAAAGCCAGCCCCTTCGCGTCGCCCGGCTCCAGCTGCAGGTTGCTCCAGAGCCCCCGCGCATCGAGCGTCACGTCCCTGGCGACGATCACCTCGGTCGGCTTGCCCTCGCTCGCCGGCAATGCGCTCTCCACCGGGGCGCCGGCCGCGGTCACCGAGCTGAGCACGTTGCCCAGCGCGATGGCACCGCCGCGGGCCGTGAGGTCGGCGTTCACCGTCACCTGCGGCGCGTGCAGCGCGATGCGGCCGCCGGGCGCGACGCTCAGGGCCTCCCCGACCTCCACGCTGTCGCTGGCCGCGGCCATCACCGTGCCGAGGCCGAAGCCGCTCAGCCGCTCGCTGTCGAGCAGGAGCGCGTCGCGGCGCGCCTGCGGCAGCGCGGTATCGGGTGCCAACACGGCGCCGGCATCGGGCGGCGCGGGGCCGAACACGATGTTGTCGAACGTGGGCACGAGGTTGTGGAAGACGCCTACCGGACCGACCTTGGCATCACCGTTGTAGGCCGTCTCGTAGCGCCCGAGCACCAGCTGCCCGGCCTGCGCCGCCGCGTTGTGCGACTGCGCGTAGCCGTCCAGGCCCGCATCGCCGCGCTCGACCTGCCGCGCGCCCTGGAAGGCATGGGCCGTGATGTCGCCGTCGAGCACCGCGGCGCCGGTGGCCACCACCAGCCGCCCCGCGTCGCGGCCCACGGTGTAGCCGTTCTCCAGCCGCTGCTGCGGTCCGATCAGCGGGTTGTAGAAGTAGCCGGTGGTCTTCTCGCCCCAGCGCTTGTGCGCGTCTTCGTAGCCCTTGTAGAGGCCGCTGTAGGCGAGGTCGGCGGGCGCGTTCGACACTTCGTACAGGCGTCCTTCGGGCCCCTTGAGCCAGCTCTGGCGGATGAAGCCGGTCTGCACGTCCAGCGTGCCGCCCGAGAGGTTGATGTTCGATCCGGCCTGCGTGACCAGTTCGCTGCCCGCGAAGACGACGCTGCCGCCCTGCGCGGCCCACTCGCCGATGCCGTGGCCCTGCAGGCCGAGGTAGCCGCCGACTTCCAGCAGGCCACCCGAGGTGTACCAACGCTCGCCGTCGTAGCCGCCCACGCCTCGCGCCACGCGCACCAGCTTGCGCCGGTCGATGAACACGTTGCTGCTGTTGAGCATCGAGGTGTCGCGGTTGAGCGGCGCATCGCGCTGCTCGTTGCCCTGGATGTTGATCTGCACGTTGTTGGACGACATCGCCACCTGCACGCCGACCGCACCCGAGACGTCGATGCGCGCCCCGCTGCCCACGGTGCTTCGTCCGCCGGCGGCGCCCGCGGTCACCGCGAGCTGCCCGCCGGTGGCCAGCGTGGTCGAGCCGCCCTCGAACAGCACGCTGCCGCCCGAGACGATCTCGATGCGCGACTGGTCGCGCCGGTCGTCCAGCAGCGAAAGGTTGTCGAAGGCGCCCTGCACGCTCGCGCGGCGCAGCACGTCCTGCCTGGCCGATTCGGTGATGAGCGCCTCGCGCTGGCTGTCCAGCGCGGTGCGGCCGTTCTGGCCGTCCAGCAGCACCGCGTTGACCGCGCGCTGCGTGACCGTCACGCTGCCCAGCTTGTCGCTCGCCGAGTTCAGCAGATGGATCGAGCCGCGCGCATCCACGGTGGTGGTGGCGAGTGCCACGCCGTCCTGCACCACCTTGCGTCCGGCCAGCGTGACGTCGCCCTCGGGCGCCTGCAGCAGGCCGGTATTGACGACCTTGCCCGAGCTGCTGTCGGCATCGAACTGCGGCGCCACTTCATTGCCGCGCGTGGTCGAGACCTGGTTCGCCGCCGTGCCCTGGCCGGGACGCACGATGAAGAAATCGCCCGCGGCCAGCTGCACCTGCCCGCGCGGCGTGGTGATGGTGCCGGCGTTGCTCACCTCCTGCCCCATCAGCAGCACGTAGCCGCCACCCTGCTTCACGGAAGCGGGCGTGCGGGTGGCGAGCTGCGCGCCCGCCTCGACCTTCACCGCGCCGCCTGCGTCGGTGAAGCTCGGCGCATAGCCTTCGCCCGCGGGCGCGCTGTGGATGCCGCGCGCCTTGAACTGGTCGTCGCTGATCTTCGCGGCGGCCGCCACCAGGTTGCGCGTGTCGGTCTGGCTGCTGCCGCTGAAGACGATGCCGTTGCGGTTGGCGATGAGCACCGTGCCGTCGGCCTTGATCTGCCCCTGGATCTGCGAGGGCCGCGCCTGCGGATCGTTCACGCGGTTGAGCGCCGCCCAGTCGGCCTGCTGCCTGAATTCGACCGTGGTGTTGCGCCCGACGTTGAAAGTCTCCCAGTTGAGGATGGCGCGGTCGCCGGTCTGCTGGATCGCCACGTTCGTGCGGCCATCGGCCTGCTGCGATTGCACCGGTGCATTGGCGTTGTGCCAGCCCGCGGTGAGGCTGTGGGTATCGACCCGCAGGCCGCCTTCGGCCAGGCCGTCGGGCACCGACGACGGATCGCGCAGCGCCGCCTCGCGCGCCGCGGCCTGCGCGGCCTGTTGCGCCGCGATGGCTCGCGCGGCCAGGTTCAGGTTGCCGATCGAGCGCTGGAGTTGCTCGCCGGCCTGCTGTTGCTGCTGCGACGGGCTCGCAAGGCTCGACGCCGGCATGCCGTTCGGCAGCCTGCCGGTCTGCATCGCGCCGGCCTGGGCCGCACCCTTGTTCGCAAACCACGCAGGGCTGAAGGTCTGGCCCGCGTGCGCCGGGCCCAGTGCGCCGGCCGCCGCCAGCGCCACCGCCATGGCACGCGCCAGCGGCGTCAGGCGCAGGCCACCGCTACCGGACGATGCGGATCGGCGTGAATGAGGGGTGTGCGGATTCAAGACCATGATTGCCTGCGGCGATAGTGCGGGAACGAGATGTCGGAAGCAGCGCCGCGAGCGGCACCGCGGTCGGTGATGCGAATGTCGCCCGCGGTGCAGGCGATCAATGGATGGCCGGCGGCCCCTCGGCGGCGAACGGGTGGCGGCGATGGCGAGAGGCCGTGCGCAGCGGGCAGCAGCAGCCGCCACAGCACCAACGCCTCGTGCCAGGCTTGGGCATGCGTGGCACTGCGCGCGCGCCAGACGTCGAGCGCAAGAAGCTCGGCCTCGCTGACGCTGAGGCGGTTCAGGCGCACGATCCAGTCCAGCGCCTCGCCCAGGCAGGCTTCCTTGCTGCGGGCTTCGCGCGGCCGTTCGTCATGAGGCGTCGGTTGCATACCCCCATGACGAGCCTGCGTGAGGCGACCCGTAAATTATTTTTCGAAAAAACCGTCTCAGCTCAGCAACACGATGCCGCCCGGCAGGCTGCGCACCTTGGCGCCATAGAGTTCGCGGATCATCACCAGTGCGTTGTCGATGCTGCGCAGCGACAACTGCATCCGCACCAGCGTGCGGCCCAGCGACTCGTTGCGCAGGATGACCTTGCCCGGGCGATAGCGGTTGATCTCGTCGATCACTTCGGCGAGCGGTGTGCGGTCGAAAGACAGCACGCCCGTGCGCCACGTGCTCACGCTGGCCACGTCCGCACGCACCACGTCCTGGATGCCGGCCCGGTCGTACACCACCTGCCGGCCCGCTTCGACCGAGCGCTGCTGTCCGCCCACCGACACCAGCACGCGGCCATCGAGACAGGTCACGCAGACCTGCGGCCCGGTGTGGCGGATGTTGAAGCGTGCGCCGCGCGCCAGCAGGCGGCCGCCGCCCGTCTCCACGAAGAAGTCGGCGCTGCCTGCCGCCGCGATCTCCGCCTCGCCGGCCAACAGTTCCATGCCGCGCAGGTTCGCGCCGCTGCCGATGCGGTTGATGAGCGTCTGCGTGTTCATGCGCACGCTGACGTCCTCGCCCAGCGCCACCTGCCGCTGCTCGCCCGTGGCGGTGCGGTAGTCGGCGGCCAGTTCGCCGACCGACGGCCACAGCCCCAGCGGCGGATCGACCGCCAGCACACCCGCTGCCACGGAAGCCGCGACCGCGCCGCCCATGAACGCCCTGCGCCCCGGGGACCGCAGGGCCTCGGACACCCCGGGCCACGAGAACAGCGGCGCCCGCGCCGCCTGGCGCGCAGCTTCTTCGGCCAGCAGCGGATCGAGCGCCGACCACACGCGCATGACCTCGCGCCAGGCTTGCGCGTGCGCGGCGCTCAGGGTCGCCCATTGCCGGAATGCGTCGGCGTCGGCGCGGGTCGCCTGGCCCGAATGCAGCCGCACCCACCAGGCATGGGCCTGGCGTTGCAGCGCACCGGGGTCGAGCTTGGAAGAAGACATGACGCTCATCAGTATTTTCTCGGGCCGGCAAAATGGCCGCGCTGGGCGGCCTCCACATCCGGCAAATGCTTCTTGCAGTATTCGAGGGCCGCGCGCAGTTCCTTCTCGACCGTGCTCACGGAAACATCGAGATGCTGCGCAATCTCGCTGTTGAGCTGGCCTTCGACGCGCGCCGCCACCAGGATGGCGCGCCGCCGCGCCGGCATGCGCGCGAGCACGAGGCTCAGTGCCTGCACATCGCTGCGCCCGCTCGCGATGCGTTCGGGGTCGCCCACCTCGTCCACCATGTGCACCAGCGCGTCGATCTCGCCGCGCGCGAGCAGCACATTGTCCTGGCGGTAGCGATCGGTGGCAATGTTCGCGGCCATGCGAAGCAGGTAGGCGTCGGCATTGTTCACCGTCGTGGTGCCGTCGCTCATGGCCGCGAGGCGAAGCCAGGTCTCCTGCATCGCGTCGGCCGCATCGTCGCGCGAACCGACGATGCGCTCGAGCTTGCCGCGCAGCTCGACGTAGCGCGCGACCATGCGCGCGCGCAGCGTGGACGCCATGCCTTCGCTCATTGCGCGTAGACCTTGCCGCGGTAGGCGGCCTGCCCGCAATCGACCTGCGCGCCCGGCCCCTCCGGCAGCAGCAGGATGACCAGCGGCTGCGGCAGCGACGGCGGGGGTGCGCTGCCGATGGACAGGCTGCGCACCCGGCTGCGCACGGCCGCATCGCGGTTCGCGTCGCCGGTCGTGCTGAGCAGGCGGAAGCTGTCCACCGCGCCGCGCGCATCCAGCCGCAGCTGCAGCGCCAGGCGATAGCTGCCTGGCCGCGTTTCGGCCGAAGCGCACAAGGAACCGCGCAGGGCCTGCTGGACCTGGGCGGCGTAGGACTGATGCAAGACTTCCCCTTCTTTGAACCCCGACCCCTCCAGCCCCGGCGCATCCGCTCCTCGCGGCGCGTCCGCAGCGCCGGGTGCGCGCGAGGTCTGGATCACCAGCGAACTCGCATTGGCAAGACGCGCTTCCAGGCCGGTACCTGCCAGCATTGCTTCCATCGCTTCCGCCGCGGTCAGCAAGCCGCGCACGGCAGTCGAGAGGCGCTGCGCGTGGTGGCCATCGATCAGCACATCCATCCGCGTCGCCGCGCTGTAGGCTTCGATCGCGTCTCCCAGGCGCTGGGCCGGAATATCGAAATCGATGCGCGCCGTGGACGCCTGCTGCGCCGCGGGCTCCGGCTGCGCATGCGCCTCGCCGCACCCGAACAACGCAACCGCGCCGGCCAGGCACCAGGCCAGTGCCAAAACACTGACCGATGCCGAAATCGCTGTCATACCGGGTTGGCGCACATGTCCCTGAGTTGCCGCGTCCGCCGCACAGGCCACCAGGCGCTCTTGCAGACCCGGGTGAAGTTAGTCGCCCGAGGTGACGTTCGCGTGACATCGCAAGCCGCTCCATGTGCGCTGATCGGGCAGACGGCCCAAAGCCCCGGGACCAGGGCCGTGCCGTGGCACAGCCCTTTTCCCGGGGCAGGTTCGCAGCCGCAAGCACCGAGGTGCGACGACTCCGAACCTATGGTCAGCAGATGCCGATCAGTTCGCGAGCGGACGGCCGATGCCGTTGCAGACGTTGACGTTGCCGATGCCCAGCGGGTGGGCGGCATTCAGGAACACGCTGGAGATCTGGGTCTTCCAGTTGTTCGCGCCGACCGTGCCGTCAGGCAGGTTCACGAAGTTGTGGGTGGTGATCGGCGTGTTGTAGGTGGTGCCGAGCAGGCCGGTCAGGAAGTTCTTGACCTTGGTCTGCACCGCAGCGTCCTTGTAGCACTGGTTCACCAGCAGGTTGGTGGTGCCGAAGATCGGGTAGCTGGAGCCCGTGCCCGTTGCCGGGGTCGGCTTCGAGTAGGCCGGCACCCAGGCGAGCGGGTTGCTGGCCTGCGCAGCACCACCCACCGGCAGCGACACGGCGGCCAGCGCGGTCTGGATCGACGAGGCCAGCGGCAGGTTGCCGTTGACCCGCGCGACAACCGCGTTGCTGCTGCCCGTGTAGGTGGAGTCGGGGCTCAGGTAGCCGACACGCGAGTCGGTGCCGGTGCCGATGAAGGCATTCGACACGCCGGCGTTGCCGTTGGCGCCGAACCAGTGGGCCGGGATCGTGCCGCCGGTGACGGCACCGGCCACCATGGTGGCGAAGTTGTTGGAGACGACGAAGCCCGAGGTGGGGCAAGCCGCAACCAGGTAGCGGCTCAGCAGTTCGGTGGTGCCGCTGTTGTCGGTGCGATAGACCACCTTCACCGTCGTGGCGTCGGTGGTGCCGCGCAGCTGGCCCCAGGTCTGGCCGCCCGTCTTGTTGCTGAAGACCGCGCACATCTGTGCGTCCGACAGGTTCAGGTTGCTGATGCCCGAGCGCTTGTAGGGGATCAGCACCGAGGTGGCAACCGCGGGGATCTGGATCATGCGGCTCCAGGCGGCCGGGCCGGTCACGCCGGTGACGTGGGCGGTGTTGTACGCGTCACGCTCGGCCGCGGTCACGGCGGAATCGCTGCCTGCGAAGTGGACCGACTGCGTGGCGGTCCATGCCGGCGTGCCGGACACGGATTCGTTCTTGAACGCGGTGGCGCTGTTGCTGAAGAAAGCCGACTTGCCGGCGCCGCTGCCGGTGCCGGTGTAGCTGAAGTTGGTGAGGCCCACGCCGCTCGGCAGGATCTCGTCATACAGGATCTCGGGCAGTGTCGCGCCACCGCCGACGGCGATCTGCGCGGACGCAGCACCGGCAGCCAGCAGGCAAGCCATCGTCACGGCCGACAGTGCGGCCGTCTTGAACTTTGCATTCATGGAAACTCCTTTGAATGGACCAGATAAATGAACTACCGAAGACCGTGCGCTCACTCGAGCACCTGTCTTCTCGCTACCTCTGTCGCCTCTCCAGCGACGCCTTTGATCCTGCGTTTCGCAGGTGACAGCAGGCCGAAAAAAGCTCGGGAACACGCACCGCGAAAACTCCCGAACACGCAGCTGGTTTCGAGAGGCCTGCTCCCGAACATTCAGCGCACCATCTGGTTGATCTCCATGATCGGCATGAGCACGGCAAGGACGATCACCATCACCACGCCGCCCATGCCGACGATCATCAACGGCTCCAGCACGGTGGTGAGGCGCATCGCCCGGCGCTCCAGATCACGGGAGAGGTTCTGCGCCGCACGCTCGAACATGGCTGCCAGCGCGCCCGTCTTCTCGCCGCTGGCCACCAGGTGCACGAGGTTCGACGGAAAAATCTTTTGCGCCTTGAGCGCCGCCGCCAGCGGCGTGCCCTCCTTCACGCGGCCCGTGGCCTCGAGCACGCAGCGCTTGATCCATTCGTTGCCGAGCGTCTGCCGCGCGGCTTCCAATGCGCGCAGCAAGGGCACGCCGGCGTCCATCAGGATCGACAGCGTGGAGGCGAAGCGCGCCGTGTCCACGCCCAATGCATAGCGGCCCACCATCGGCAAGCGAAGCACCAGCGCATGCCAGCGCAGCCGCCGGGCCGCATCGCGCAGCGACGCGCGGCCCAGCACCCACGCGCCCACGGTCAGGCCCGCGGTGAGCCAGCCCCATTCGCGCACGAAGGCGCTGGCGGCCAGCATGGCCCGCGTGATGGCCGGCAGCTCCTGCCGCGCCTGCGCAAAAGCGCCGATGACCTGCGGCACCACGTAGCCCAGCAGGAACACGACGATGCACAGCGAGACGAAGCCCACGATGGCCGGATAGATGAAGGCCGTGAGCACCTTGCTGCGCAGGTTGTCGCGGTTCTCCAGGTAGTCGGCCAGCCGCTCCATGACGCGCGCGAGATCGCCCGAGTCTTCGCCCGCGCTCACCAGCGCGCGGTAGATCTTCGGAAAGTCGCGCGGCCGCTCGCCCAGCGCATCGGCGAGCCGCATGCCGGCGCGCACGCCTTCACAGACCGCACCCAGCGCTTCGGCCACGTGCTTGCGCTCGGCCTGCTCGATGGTTGCGACCAGCGCGGCCTCCAATGTCAGCCGCGCGCCCAGCAGGCTCGCAAGCTCGCGCGTGGCCCAGCACAGGTCGCCGGCGCTCAGCTTCGGATTCATCCAGGCCAGCGCGCCGCCGCTCGCGGCCTTCTCGCGGATGTCCAGCGGCGTGAGGCCGCGCTCGCGCAGCTGCGTGCGCACCGATCGCGCGGACTCGCCCTCGGCGGTGCCGCGCTGGATCTCGCCGGCGCCGTTCGCGGCCTCGAACTCGAAACGTGGCATGCCGCGGCTCCTAGGCGTCGCGCGTCACGCGCAGGATTTCCTCGGCGGTCGTCACGCCCTCTTGCACCCAGCGCTGCCCGTCCTCGCGCATGGAGCGCATGCCGTGGCGCACCGCCGCGGCGCGCATGGCCTGCTCGTCGCCGCCTTCGTGGATGAGGCGCCGGATGTCGTCGTGCACCACGAACAGTTCGTGGATGCCGGTGCGGCCCTTGAAGCCGGAGTTGCCGCAGGCGGGGCAGCCCACCGGCACGTAGGCCATGCTGCCGTCGGGCCGCGGCTGCGGCGCCTTGCAGGCCGGGCAGAGACAGCGCACCAGCCGCTGTGCCAGCACGCCCAGCAGCGAGGACGACAGCAGGAAGGGCTCGATGCCCATGTCGCTCATGCGGGTCACGGCCGAGACGGCATCGTTGGTGTGCAGCGAGGCCAGCACGCCGTGCCCGGTGAGCGAGGACTGCACCGCGATCTGCGCGGTCTCGAGATCGCGGATCTCGCCGATCATGATGTTGTCCGGGTCCTGCCGCAGCGCCGCGCGCAGCGCCGCACCGAAGGTCATGCCGATCTTGCTGTGCACGGGGATCTGGCCGATGCCGGGCAGGTCGTACTCCACCGGGTCTTCGACGGTGAGGATGTTGCTGGTCCTCAGGTCGAGCTGGCCCAGCGCCGCATAGAGCGTAGTGGTCTTGCCGCTGCCGGTGGGGCCGGTGACGAGCACGATGCCGTGCGGCTGGCGCACCAGCCGCGTGAGCTCGGCCAGCGTGTCGGGCGCCATGCCGAGGCGCTCGAGCCGCAGGCGGCCCGCGTCCTTCTCGAGCAGCCGCAGCACCGCGCGCTCGCCGTGCGCGGTGGGCACGGTGGACACGCGCACGTCGATCGGCCGGCCGCCCACGCGCAGCGTGATGCGCCCGTCCTGCGGCAGCCGCTTCTCGGCGATGTCGAGCTGCGACATGATCTTGATGCGCGAGATCAGCGCCGCATGCAGCGCACGGCGCGGCGCCACCACGTCGCGCAGCGTGCCATCGACGCGGAAGCGCACCACCGAATGGGTCTCGAACGATTCGAGGTGCACGTCGCTCGCGCCATCGCGCGCGGCCTGGGCCAGCAGCGCGTTGATCATGCGGATGACTGGCGCATCGTCCTGCGCGTCGAGCAGGTCGGTGACGGCGGGAATGTCCTGCATCAGGCGCGCAAGATCGACCTGCTGCTCCACCGCGCCGACCACCGAGGCGGCATCGCCGGCGTCGGCGTAGCTGCTGGCCAGCAGGCCGTTCATCTCATCGTCGCCGATGCGCTGCAGCGGCAGCTCGCCCAGCAGGCGGCACGCCTCGACGACGGCCCAGCCCGGTGTGGCGGGGCACACTGCGATGCAAGGCGCATCGCCCTCCTGCCGCACGACGATGCGATGGCTCCGTGCCCATGCATGCGGCAGCGCGGCGGTCATTGCTGCACCCTTGACGCGGCGCTCATGGCGCCACCACCAGCTCGGGGCGGTAGCCCAACTCGCGCAGCACGGCGATGGCGTTGTCCACCGCCTGCGGATCGCGCGGGATCTCCACCCGCACCAGGTTGCCTTCCCCTCCCGGGCCGCCGACGATGTAGGCGCCGATGCCGCTGATGCGCACCCGCTTGACGATGCGCACCGCATCCTGCTCGGCGTTCACGTCGGCAATCTGCACCACGGTGACCTTGTCGTTCATGCCGCCATGCAGCGCGGCGGGGTCGGATTCCACCGTCACGCCCACCGGCAGCTGCGACCGCAGCTCGGGTGGCGGCGCCGCGGCGGCCGCCGGCGCCTGGCGCACCGCGCTGGCCGAGGCGGTGGGCGGCGGCGCCTGCTCTCGCGTGCGCTCCCAGTTCTGCGGACGCAGGTCGACCTCCGGCGCGCGCCGCACGGCGGGCACGTCCGCCGGGGGCAGCGCGGGTCCGCCCAGGTCGGGCAGCAGGCCGTGCGGCACCGGCCGCGCACGGCCCTGCTGCATGCGCATGAAGTTGTAGCGGTCCAGCGTGAGGCCGCGGCTCGCGTTCGCATCCCGGATCACGTAGGGCCGCAGGAAGACCATCAGGTTGGTCTTGACCCGCTGGCGCCTGTCGTAGCGAAACAGGTTGCCCAGCACCGGTAGCGAACCGAGGCCCGGCACGGCTTCGCTGCCGTTGGTCACGCTGTCTTCCATCAGCCCGCCGAGCACCATGATCTGCCCGTCGTCCACCAGGATGCTGGTGTCCAGTGCACGCTTGTTCGTCACGATGCCGGAGGCGCCCGAGTTCTGCTCGTCGATGGACGAGACCTCCTGGTAGATATCGAGCTTGACCGTGCCGCCCTCGGAGATCTGCGGGCGGATGTTGAGCTTGAGGCCGATGTCCTCGCGCTGGATGGTCTGGAACGGATTGGTGCTGCTGTTGCCGTTGGTGATGTACTGCCCGCTCACGAAAGGCACGGTCTTGCCCACCATGATCGAGGCCGGTTCGTTGTCCAGCGTGAGGATGTTGGGCGTGGAAAGAATGTTGGCGCCGTCCTTGCCCTGGAGCGCGCGGGCCAGCATCTTGAGGTTGAGGATCTCGCCCACGCCCGGCAGGTTGATGGTGCCGTCGACCACGCCGATGTTGAGGCCCCTGGGCATCACGTCGATGGTGTTGGCCGCGTTCGCATTGAGCTGGGCACCGCCGAAGTTCGTGCCCGCGCGCACCCGGCCGTTGCTGCCGCCCGCCATCCACTGGATGCCCAGTTCGGAGGCGTCGCGCTCCGTCACCTCGACGATCAGGCTTTCGACCAGCACCTGCGCGCGGCGCTGGTCCAGCAGGTCGATCACGCTGCGCAGGCTGCGGTACATCGGCTCCGGCGCGGCAATGATCAGTGTGTTGGTGGAAGCGTCGGCCTGCACCGTGACGCTGCCCGTGGAGAAGGCGGTCGACGTGCTTCCCGCCGCGGCGCCCGAAGGCTGACCGGCGCCGCCCGCAACCGCGCGCAGCCCGCCGCCGGTGCTTGCCTTGCCGGCGGCGCCGGTCGTGCTGCCGGCGCCAGGGATGGTGCTGCCGCCTGCGGTGGCATTGCTCCCGCTCCCGTTCGCTCCCCCTGCTCCGCTCAGCATGCCGCCCGACCCCAGCGCCGCGCGGACCGAGCCGCTGCCGGTGGCTGACGCGTCCACCGACTCACCCGTCAGCAGGCCGCGCAGCACACCGGCCAGATGCACGGCCTGCGCGTTGCGCAGGTAGACCACGTGCAGGTTTCCCGCATCGGTCTGCGCGCTGTCGAGCTTGGCGATCAGTTCGCGCGCGAGGGCCGTGCGCCCCGGGCTGCTGGCACGGATCACGACGCTGTTGGAGCGCGGGTCCGCGAGCACCACGATGTCGCGGCGGCCCTTTTCGCCGCTGCCTTCCAGCAGTTCGGTGGCGAGCGCGGCAATGTCCACGGCAATGCCGTTGCGCAGCTTCACCAGCTCGGAATCCAGCGATGCCGGGGTGTCGATGCTCTCGATGATGCGGGCCAGGCGCTCGAGGTTGTCGATGTGGTCGGTCACCACCAGCGTGTTGTTCGATGCGTAGGCGGCAATGGTGTTCTCGGCCGCGATCAGCGGCTTGAGCACCGGCACCAGCGCTTCGGCGTTTTCATAGTTCAGGCGGAAGGTGCGCGTCGCCAGGCCGCCGCCGGGATTGCGCGTGTTGACCGCCCCGCCCTGCAGCTTCGCATCGGCCGCGGGCACGACGCGGCTCACCTCGCCGACGTCCACGATCACGAAGCCGCGCATGCGCAGCGCGGTCGACAGCATGCCGTAGGCCGTGGCCGCAGGCACCTCGCCTTCCGAGACGAGCGTGATCTGCCCTTTCACGCGCGGGTCGAACAGGAAGTTGCGGCCCAGGAAGCGCGCGAGCGCCGACACCACGGAGGTGATGTCCGCGTCGACGAAATTCAGCACCACCTTCTCGTCCTTGCCACCGCCCCTGGCGGGTTGCGGCGCGCGGGCATCGGGGCGGTTCGGCGGCAATGCGGAAGGCGGCGCGGCCGCCGCGCACATGGCCAGGCCCAGGCAGCATGCCACTGTCCATCGGCGCATGGCTGCACCCTTTCGATCTCGTGTCACTGGCCATCCTTGTTGAGTTGCCTGGACTGCACGTCCACCACGCCGCGCACCAGGCCTTGCGAGCCTGTAGCGGGGTCCCCCGCACCATCCACGCGATCCAGGGCGGCACGCACGATCTCGACGTCGCCGCGTGCCGCCACGGCCATCAGCCAGGAGAACACCTGGCCGGCAGGAGCCGGTTCGGCAAATTCGATCCGCCACGCTTTCGCTGGCGATGCCTTGCCCGCAGCCGGCGGCGCGTCGGCCGCGGCGTCCTGTAGCCCGTAGAGCCCTCGAAGGCCCGCGCGGTCCAATCCAGCCTGCAGCGGCTCGGCCACGCCGCGCGCTGCGCGCGCAACGGGAACGCCCGCCAGCAGCTGGTCGAGTTCGGCGGACTGGGCCTGCAGCTTCGGCAGGTCGCGCTGCCATCGGGCCACGGTATCGAGAGCGGGCCGGGCCAGGACCAGCCACAGAAAAGCCAGCGTCGTCACGAGCACGGCAATACCCACGGCCGTGCGATCGCGCGCAAGCAGTGCGCGCCAGCGGCCTGCGCCTTCGCGGGCGAACTGCCGCGCCGGGCTCATGCGGTGAACCAGCGCTCGCAGGCGATCGCGGATCACGGCGGGTCTTTCCGCTGCGGGTCGGGCGCCGCGGCGTCGGCCACCGCGCTGCCTGCCGCCATCCGCACGCGCAGCACGCCCGCATCGCTCTCGACAGCCAGGCCCTGCTCGCGGGCCCGGGCCTGCAGCGTGCCCCATGCCTCGGACGATGGCGCCCCGCCATCGCGCCAGCGGATGCGCAGTTCCTCCGGTGCATAGCGCAGGCTCTGGACCTGCCCGGCCGGCACCTCCGCGAGCAAGCGCACGGCCCCCTGCGCAAGACCCGCGTAGCCGCTGCCGGCCGCCTGCGGTCCGCCCGCCGCGAGCGCCTCCTTTTGCTGCCGCGCCTGCTGCACCGGGTTGACGACCAAGGGCAGGTCGGGGAACGCGGCCTTGACCCGCGCGGCCATCTGCCGCTTCAGCGCCTGCCCCTGCGTTGCCAGTTGGCCGGCGTAGACATTCAGGCCACCCAGCCAGACCGCGGCGGCGATGGCGCCCCAGCCGAGGGCAGGTCCGGCGAGCGCGGCGCCGCCACTGGCGCCCGCCGCTTCCGCGGCAGGCAGCGACCAGCGCCAACCCTCGCCCGACCAGCGCGCGGCCGCATCGGCTTCTTCGATATCGAGCCAGCGGATGGAAGCAGGTGCCCCTTGGGCCGCCAAGCTCGCGGCGTGGTCAGCGCCCTGCGGCATCCAGTGGGTGAAGCCCTGGCTCCGGCCCGTACGGACGATGCACCAGCCATCGATCCGGCATCCCACCCAGCCCTGCGCCGCAAACGGCAGGAAAGCAGTTGGAGGACAAAGCCCGCGCACCGCAATGCCGCTGCGCCGCAGCAGTCTCGTCCAGCCGTCCATCGCATGGGCGCCGAGCCATGCCGCGCCAACCGTGCCGTCGGCCTCGCGCGGACCGAAGCCGACCACCAGGCTTTCCAGCGGCTGGAGCGCGCAAGGTTCGACAGCGCCCAGGACGGCGGCACGAAGACGCCGCCCCGACAGCGGCGGCAGCGTGAAGCCGGCCATCGGCAGGTCGCCGGGATGCAGGCAGGCCTCATAGCGTCTGGACCGGAAGCGGCCGGCGACATCGCCCAGGGCCAGCGTGCCGCCGTCGCGCCACGCGCCGTCGGATCCGCGCCAGCCGCAGCGCACGGCAAGCGTCGGATCATCCGGGCCTGTCCAGGGCGGCAGTTGCAGGCGCAGCAGGTCGACCTTCACACGCCCTCCCGCAGCCACACCACGCGTGGCAAGGCATTCTTGTCATCGTGCAGCAGCGCCACCTGCACGAACTTCGTACGCGCGGTGTCGAGCACGCTGGCAACGCGGAACCAGTTGCTGGTGATGCCGATGCGAATCTCGTCGGCCTCCAGTTCCGGCATCTGCAGGCGGTTGGTGAAGTCGCCCCGATTGATGAACCACTGGCCGCGGTCGCGCGCGGCCAGCACGGCGCGGGCCCTGTCCAGCGAAAGGCCCGACACGCCAGCCGCCAACAGTTCCGCACTCGCGGTGTTCGAATTGATCCAGGTCCGCTGCGGCAGCACGGTCACGAAGGGGGCCAGCCTCGCGAGCACGCCGGCATCCACGCCGGAAACGGCGAGCAGGTCTTCCAGTGCGCGCAGTCGCGGCGCCTGCGCGGTGCGCGGCAACACCGGCGGCAGGTCCAGCGTGGCCGCCAGCTTGCCGGCCCGCTCCTGTGCCGCATCCGGCAGGGCATCGGCCGGCAAGGCCTCCGCATCGCCCAGGCTCACGATGACGCGGCGCATGATGGACCGGGCCGGTGCCTGCGGCACGCCCACCATCGCGCAAAGCCGCGTGAACACCTCCGCCTCGGCGGGATCGATGCGCCCCTGGTCCACCAGGTTGCGCAGATTGAACTTGCCCTGCTCGTCGGTGATTTCGCTGACAAGGCGCCCCCCCTCGACGGCCACCTGGCCCGACGCCTGCCTCGAGAAAGGCCGGCTCCACGCCCCGTCGAGACGGGTGGTCGGCTCGCGCACGGCCTCGGCGCGCAACAGGCGCTGCGCCGCGCTGATTTCGCCACGCAGCAGCCAGCGCGCCTGCACGCGGGACTGGCCGTCCTGGGTGGTGCGGATGAAAGCGGATTGCCGGCCCAGCAACGCAGCCGCCAGCGCGGCGATGACGGCCACGATCAGCAGCGCGCTGACCACCGCCATGCCCCGTGCGCGCGCCCGGCTCCGCCGGCCCACCTTCGCGGCCGGGCAGCCGTCCGTCCTGATACCCACCAATCTGCCCACGGTACTGCCGCGCTACCAGGAACCGATGTCCGCGGCGGCCTTTTCCCCATCGGGCTCGCCATCGGCGCCCAGCGAGAACACGTCGACCTCACCGTGGGTGCCGGGATTCAGGTACTGGTAGGCATTGCCCCAGGGATCCTTCGGCAGGCGCTCGAGGTAGGTGCGCCAGTTGGCCGGCACCTTGCCGGAGGTTGGCTTCTCCACCAGCGCGCGCAGGCCTTGCGCGGCACCGGGGTAGGCACCGTTGTCGAGCCGGTAGAGCTTCAGTGCCTGCATGATCGCGGCCACGTCCTGCCGCGCCGCGGTGGCGCGCGCCTGGTCGGGCCGGTCCATCAGACTCGGCACGATCAGCGCGGCGAGCACGCCGATGATCACCAGCACCACCATCAGCTCGATGAGCGTGAAGGCGCGCTGCAGAAGAGGACGCCGACCTGCGCGACAACGAGTTGAACGTGCGGCCATTTTCCACTCCCAGAGCAAAGGACATCAAAGACAAGCACCAGCGCCGATCGTTACCGCGCCGCATGTCAGCGAGATTGAAAATCCTCGGGAGTTCGCATGGCCGAGGGATGAGGCGTGGGCTTTTCCGGATGTTGCGGCGGTTGGCGATTCGGAGAAGGCCGCCCATCTGGCGATACAGACGCTGTATGCACTGCCGCCGGCGGCTGGAACTGTTTGTCAGCCTGCCGCTCCAGGGCACGGATCGCGCCGCCATCCGATCGGACCTTCGGGATCTGGCGCACATGAGATAGCGCCCGGGAGAGGCGCCCGCGCCGGCCTGCAATCCCTGCCCGCCATTGCGGGCGTCATACACCCGTCATGCCGGTCGGGATCAATGCGCGGAATCATCATCCACATGAAGGCCGCCTGCGCGCGGCCGCATTTGCCACGCCATGAACCCGAGCCACCCTGTTCACGTCCTCTTCCTCTGCAACAGCAACGCGGCACGCAGCCTGATCGCGGAATCGCTGCTCAATCACCTCGGCAAGGGCCGCTTCCTCGCGTGTTCCGCAGGCCTTGCGCCCACGCCGGACGGGAAGCCCGATCCCCGCGCCATCGAAGCGTTGAAGGATGCGGGCCTGCCGACCGATGGGTTGCGCAGCAAGAGCTGGGACGAATACGGCCTGGCCTCGGCGCCGCACATGGACCTGGTCGTCACGCTTTGCGACGAGGCCGCGGGCGAGACCTGCCCCGTCTGGCCCGGTCAGCCCGCCGCGGCGCACTGGTCCCATCCGGACCCCCGTGCCGAAGGCGGTGGCGACATCGACGCCTTCGTGAAAACGATGCACGCGATCCGCCGCCACGTGGAACTGCTGGTCAACCTGCCGGACGAGCGCATCGACCGCCTGGTGATCGAGTCCGAGGCGCGGCGCATCGGCACGCCTGCCGGGGAGCCCGCCTCCCCCGCGCCATAGATCAGCCCGGAAGCCTGGTGTCGCTGAAGCGCCGGATCGGCTGGACGAAGCTGATGTCCGCGCCGTCGAGCACATCGCGCCCTTCGAGGCTTTCGAACTTGAGCCCGGTCTCGGCTTCGATGAACGAGAGCGGGCGCTGCGACGTGGCAAAGTCCTCCAGATCGCGCGCCACCCCCGAATCGAGATAGGTGCCCTGGCTCATCAGGTAGGCGATGGCGGCCAGCTCGCCGGTCGCCTCGCTGATGAAGGCAACGACCTTCCAGAAGTCGCGCGGGATCCGGACGCCGAATCTCTCGGCATCGTCCGGCCGGAGAATCGGCCCGGTGAAGACGCTGATGCGCTTGTCGTCGCCTTGCGCATTGCCGAGGACGTAGTCCTCCAGGTCGCCCCACAGCCCGTCGTTGAAAGGCTGCCACTGGGGACACGCATTGGTTGCAAAGAAGGTGTCGATGTTGGCCCGCTGCGCGGTCGCCAGCGAACCCCAGTTCGGGTCCTGCCTGCGCGTCATGTGGCCGCGCGAGAACTTCCTGTCCTGCTCGGGGCCGTAGGCTTCCCGCAGCATCTGGTATTCCTTCTTGATGCGGCCGTCATAGTTCCAGGTATCGTGGCGCGGAACGTTCTTCGACCTGGACCCGTCGACGTTGCAGGCGGAATAAAGCGGCACGCGGCGGGAAATGCACTGCACCGTGCTGAAGTGCTGGTACTTGAGCTCGAAGGAGCCGTCTTCGAGCGTGGCGATATCGTCCATCGATATGGCCTCGCTCATCGAGGGCAGCTCTACGCGGTTGCCGTCCCCGAAGAAGTCGGGTGCGTAGCCTTGCCGGCCCCTGAAGAATTCCGCCGGCTTGGGCGTTGCGGCAACGCGCTGGATACCGGTCCATGAGTTGCTCACGACCTGGACGTCTGTATCGGACATGGAACTTCCTCTCCAAAAAACCCGCGGCCGGTAGCGGCCGGGGCGCCTCGCGACTATTTGCCGAGCTTGGCGCGTGCGTTTTTCAGATTGAAGACAGGCTTGCGGATTTCCGCAAAAGTCGGTGGGGTCACCACCCATTCGGGATTCTGTTCAAGCGCCGCCAGTTGCGCGTCGTCGTCGATCTGGGCCTCCACCAGGGTGCCCGTCTTCGGCGTGAGAACGACGCCCGGCACGCAGCGCCGCAGCCGCGCCTCGGCCGACAACTTCTGGTCGGGACGGCCTGTGTAGGTCAGCACCACGCTTGTCACTTCAGAACTCCAAACCCTTCGTATTCGGCCGACCAACCCACCTTTCGGGCTGCCTGCGACAGCATCTTGACGATGGCGTCGGCCTTTTCAGGACCTCTGGCCATGTTAAGCAGCTTCTGATTCCCTGACAACAGACGGGCCGCCATGCCCGACGTGAACGGCGTGGCCATCGACGTGCCGGACATCATCGCGTATCGCCCGCCCGGAAACGCCGACAGGACGGCGACGCCCGGGCCGATGAAGTCGGTTGAAAGCCCGTAGTTCGAGAACTCGGCAACGAATTCCTTCTTGCGGCGGATTTCGCTCTCCTGAAAGCTCTCGGGACAGTCCGCCGGAAACGTTCCGTCGCGGCCGAGCGCGCCGACTGCCAGGGTGTGGCTGTAGCGCGCGGGATAGCGCAGCAGCGACTGCCCGTCGTTGCCGGTGGCCGCGAACACCGCAATGCCGGCGTTGCGCGCCTTTTCGAGAATGTCCGGCATCTCCGGCATCGGCTCGAGGCTGCCCATGCTGATGTTGACGATGTGGCAGCCGTCGCTGATCGCTCGTTCGAGCGCGCTGGCAATGTCGCTGGATTTCGCACGCCCGCGTTCGCCTGTCTTGGGGCACACGCGGTAGGCCAGCAGGCGGCAGGCCGGCGCCAGGCCGTAGATCCCGGTGCCAGCAGCCATCCTGCCCGCGATGATGCCGGCAACATGGGTCCCGTGCCCGATGCCGTTGTCGAGGAAATCCGCGGCATCGTCGCCAGTGACGAAGCATCCGCCGCCCGCCACGGCAATGTCGGCATGCGGCCCGACGCCGCTGTCGATCACGCCGACCGTGACGCCCGCTCCCGCCTGGGGATCGTAGGGCGCGTAGTTCGCAAGCAGTTGAAAGCTATCGGGTGCCAGCGCCGTGGTCCGGACATCCAGCCGCTTCGGTGCCGCAACACGGTCGAACCCCTTCAGGAAGACCGACCAGTGCGTGTGTTCCGGCTCGACCAGGATCATTTCCACCCGCGGGTAGAGCACCGGAATTCCGAGGCTCGCGATTCCCTGGCTGTCGGTCACCGCCGGCACGTGTGCGCCATCCCAGTCGACGAGCGCCTTGACCCGAATCCCCGGCACGGGGTTGCCCAGCGAGTCGGCAAGGCGCAATTCGAAGCGCTTGACCTTGGCTCCCGCCGCAACCTGGATCGCACTGGACTCCAGTTCCTCGCCCAGCGGCCGGATGTACTGGAGGTAGGCCCATGCAGCCGGTGCAACCCGCAGTCCGGGCGTATTGCGGCGCATCGCCAGCAGTGCGGACGAGTTGGCCTTCATGACCGACACGCCGTCCAGCTGCTTGACCAGATTCATCCGTGGCGCACCGCGGCCTTGCACCCCTTGCCCGAGCGCTTCTTCGGCGTTGCCCAGGTTGATGGCGCCCAGCGTCGCCAGCTCGCTGCCACCGGGCGCTGCGCTCTTCGAAGGCCACACGATGACGTCGTCGGAAAACTTGGGCTCCGCCGCGATGCGGCGCAGACGCAATTCCTGCAGCAGGCGCTCGATCTTCTCGCCGTCCGACTTCGACATGTCGCCTTTTGCGTGCTGGTAGGTGCGCTCGGTTCGACGCGGCGAACCGGCCTGTCCCAGAACTTCCTTTCGCTTGCGCTCTGCAGCCATGGGCTCTCCTCGTAACCCGGCTTATCGCACAAGGGCGTTTCAAGCCAGTGAAAGCCGAGCTGCTTGTGGTGCTCTCAGCCCTTGCGGCTCAAGCAGATCGATGCGGCGTCTTCTCAGGCGCAAGAAACGCGTCCAATCTGTTGAATATCTGCCATCCGCGGCCGATGGCACGACCGCCCTGCTTCGTCGCCTCACACCACCGGCGGCAACCGGTCCAGCAGCTTGTCGAGCGTGATCGGATAGCTGCGCACCCGAACGCCCGTGGCGTTGTAGACGGCGTTGGCCACCGCGGCCGCGACGCCGCACATGCCCAGCTCCCCGACCCCCTTGGCCTTCATCGGCGAGGAGATCGGGTCCGTCTCGTCGAGGAAGACCACGTCCTGGTGGGGAATGTCGGCGTGCACCGGCACCTCGTAGCCCGCGAGGTCGTGGTTGACGAAGAAGCCATGCCGCTTGTCGAGCGCGAGATCTTCCATCAGCGCCCCGCCGACGCCCATCGTCATGGCACCGATCACCTGGCTGCGCGCCGACTTGGGATTCAGGATGCGCCCCGCCGCGCACACCGCGAGCATGCGCCGCACGCGGATCTCGCCGGTGGCGGCATCGACGCCCACCTCCACGAAATGCGCGCCGAAGGTGGACTGCTGGTACTTCTTGTCGAGGTCGCCGTACTCGATGCCATCCTCGACCATCAAACCTTCGGCGCCCGCTGCTTCGGCAAGCGGCACCGCACGCTCGCCGGCGCGCACCATGCCGTCGGCGAATTCCACGTCGACCGCGCCGAAGCCCAGCTTGCTCGCGACGGCCTCGCGCAGCTTCATGCAGGCCGCATAGACGCCCGAGGTCGAGTTGTTGGCGCCCCATTGCCCGCCCGAGCCGGCCGACACGGGATAGGCCGAGTCGCCCAGGCGCACGAGCACCCGGTCCAGCGGCACACCCATCGTCTCGGCGGCGGTCTGCGCAATGATGGTGTACGTGCCGGTGCCGATGTCGGTCATGTCGGTTTCCACCGTGACCATGCCCCGGTTGTCCAGTCGCACGCGCGCGGCCGACTTCATCAGGAGGTTGTTGCGGAACGCCGCGGCCACGCCCATTCCCACGAGCCAGCGTCCGTCGCGCTGCTGTCCCGGGGCCGCGTTGCGCTTGCTCCAGCCGAAGCGCTCGGCGCCCGTGCGCAGGCATTCGATCAGCCTGCGCTGGGAATACGGACGCTGCGGTTTCTCCGGATCGACCTGCGTGTCGTTCCGGACGCGGAATTCGACCGGGTCGAGCGCGAGCTTCTCCGCCATCTCGTCCATGGCAATTTCCAGCGCCATCATGCCCGGCGCCTCGCCTGGCGCGCGCATGGCGTTGCCCTCGGGCAGGTCCAGCACGGCCAGCCGCGTGGTCGTCAGGCGGTTGGCACCGGCGTACAGCAGCCGGGTCTGGTTGACCGCGGTTTCCGGCTGTCCGCCCGGCAGGTCGCCGGACCAGCCTTCGTGCGCGATGGCGGTGATCTTGCCGTCCCTCGCGGCGCCGATGCGGATGCGCTGGATGGTCGCGGGCCGGTGCGTGGTGTTGTTCATCATCAAGGGCCGCTGCAAGGCCACCTTCACGGGCCGCTTGGCCGCCCGCGCGCCCAGCGCGGCAAGCACCGCATCGGCGCGCACGAACAGCTTGCCGCCGAAGCCGCCGCCGATGAAGGGCGAAACGAGGCGCACGTTTGCCTTCGGGATGCCGAGCGTCCTGGAGACGTCGCCCACGCCCCAGTCGATCATCTGGTTCGATGTCCAGAGCGTGAGCTTGTCGCCCTGCCACTGCGCGATGGAGGCATGCGGCTCCATCATGGCGTGCGACTCGTCGGGGGTGGTGTAGGTCGCATCGAGCTGCACGGCGGCCGCGGTGAATGCACCCGGAAAATCGCCGGTCTTCGTTTGCGGCTCGCCCGAAAACGGACTGGGCTTGGGCATCTGTGCCGCGTCTTTCTCGGCGGCAAGGTCGAAGCGGCCCGGCGCACGCGTGTACGCGATGCGCACCAGCTGCGCCGCGGCGCGCGCCTGCTCGAAGGTGTTTGCGACGACCAGCGCGACCGCCTGGTGGTAGTGGTCGATCTCGGGGCCGCCCAGGAGCCTGGCCGTATTGAAGTCGCCTTTGCCGAGCTTGCCGGCATTGCGCGCGGTGACGATGGCCAGCACGCCCGGCGCGGCGCGCGCGGCGCCCAGGTCCATCGAGGCGATGCGGCCTTTCGCGATGCCGGCACCCACCACCCAGCCGTAGGCGGCGTCGGGCACCTCGGTGTGGCGTTCGTAGGCGTAGCGTGCGGTGCCGGTGGTCTTCATCGGGCCGTCGATGCGGTCGGTCGGCTTGCCGATGATCTTGAGCTGGTCGATCGGATTGGTGGTGGCGGGCGTGTCGAATTTCATGCTGCTCAGCTCCTTGCTTGCGCCAGTGCCGCGGCCAGCGCGCGCTCGGCCAACGGCAACTTGAATGCGTTCTCGTGCGTCGGCTGCGCGCCGGCCAGCAGCTGCGCGGCCACCGCCTTGGCGCCCTGCGGCATCGCGGCCTCCGCGGCCTCCACGCGCCACGGCTTGTGCGCCACGCCGCCCAGTGCGACGCGGCCCGAGCCGTCGCGCTGCACGACCGCCGCAACGGACACCAGCGCAAAGGCGTAGGAGGCGCGATCGCGCACCTTGCGGTAGATCTGCGCGCCACCGATCGGCTTGGGGAGCGTGACGCCGGTGATCAGCTCGTCGCGCTCCAGCGCCGTCTCGATGTGCGGCGCGTTGCCGGGCAAGCGGTGAAAGTCGGCGATCGGGATCACGCGCGTGCGGCCGTCGGGGCGCACCGTCTCCACCGCCGCGTCGAGCACGCGCATTGCCACGGCCATGTCGCTCGGATGGGTGGCGATGCAGGCCGTGCTCGTGCCGATCACCGCATGCTGTCGCGTGATGCCGCCGATGGCGCTGCAGCCGCTGCCGGGCTGGCGTTTGTTGCAGGGCTGGTCGGTGTCGTAGAAGTAGGGGCAGCGCGTGCGCTGCAGCAGGTTGCCGGCCGTCGTGGCCTTGTTGCGCAACTGGCCGGAGGCGCCGGCCAGCAGCGCGCGCGACAGCACGCCGTAGTCGCGGCGCACGCGCTCGTCGGCCGCCAGGTCGGTGTTGCGCACCAGCGCGCCAATGCGCAGGCCGCCTTCGGGTGTGGCTTCGATCTTGTCCAGCGCCAGGCCGTTCACGTCGACCAGGTGCGTGGGCGCCTCGATCTGCAGCTTCATCAGGTCCAGCAGGTTGGTGCCGCCCGCGATGAACTTGGCGCCGGGGCTGCGCGCGACCGCCGCCGCGGCCTGCGCGGGCGACTGCGCTTTCTCGTAGGTGAAAGGCTTCATGTGCGGCTCCCGGCCACCTCGGTGATGGCATCGACGATGTTGGAGTAGGCGCCGCAGCGGCAGATGTTGCCGCTCATGCGCTCGCGCAGCTCTTCGGCCGACAGCAGCGGACGCGCGGTGAGATCGGCGCTCACGTGGCTCGGCACCCCGCGCTTGATTTCGTCGAGTACGGCCACCGCCGAGCAGATCTGGCCGGGCGTGCAATAGCCGCACTGGTAGCCGTCGTGCCTGACGAAGGCGGCCTGTAGCGGGTGCATGTTCTGCGGCGTGCCGAGGCCCTCGATGGTGGTGACCTGCCCGCCGTCATGCATGACGGCGAGCGTCAGGCAGGAATTGATCCGCCGGCCGTCGGCAATGACCGTGCAGGCGCCGCACTGGCCGTGGTCGCAGCCCTTCTTGGTGCCGGGCAGGTGCAGATGCTCGCGCAGTGCATCGAGCAAGGTCGTTCGCGTATCGAGCTCGAGCGAATGAGCCTGCCCGTTGACGTTCAGCGAAAGCTTCGCGCGGGGTCCTGCCGCTGCGGCTGCTCTCGGGGCCGCGGCTTCGGCTGGCGCCGAAGAAGAAACCGCCGCGGCGGTGGCAGTGGCGGCGCCGGCAATGAGTGCGTCGCGCCGCGAGATCAAGGGGATCGTGGGACTGTCCATGTCGGCTCCTGTTGTTCGAGGTTCGGGTGCATCGATCGGCCATCGTTTTTTTCCTGATACCACGCGCCATCGGCGGTCGCAATAGGAGAACGGATGCCATGCACCTGCGAACAGTTTCATCGTGTCTTCGGCTCACCATTTTTCTGGCGCGGCGCGGGGATTGATAGAGCATTCCGCTCGTTTTCTTGCCCAATCCGCTGATGCCGCAACCGCCTGCGAACGGAAGTTCCTATGCCAGGCTCGCGAGCCCTTGCCCGGGCGCCTCGGCGCCCCTGGCGGCCCCTCGCAGCACCTCGATGTCCCGCTTGGGCGGCGCACCGAACAGCCGGCTGTACTCGCGGCTGAACTGCGAGGGACTTTCATAGCCCACCCTGAACGCCGCACCCGCTGCATCGAAGTGTTCGCTCAGCATCAAGCGTTTCGCTTCGTTCAACCGCAGCCACTTCTGATACTGCAGCGGGCTCATCGCGGTGAGCTGGCGAAAGTGGTGATGGAAGGTGGGTGCACTCATCTGCACACGCGCCGCGAGCTCGTCGATGCGCACCGGCAAGGCGTAGTTCAGCTTCAGCCAGTCGATGGCCCTCGCGATCCGGTAGCCCTGTCCGTCCACCGAGGCGATCTGCCGCAGCCTCGCTGCCTGGTCGCTCATCAGCAGCCGGTAGTGGATCTCGCGCTGGATCAGCGGTGCAAGAACAGGAATGGCATGGGGCTCGTCCAGCAGTTCGAGCAGGCGCGCAAACGGCGCCAGGATCGCCGGCGTTGCCGCGCCGATGCCCACCCCCACGCCGACCCGGCGATCACGCGGCGGCGGCAGGCCGCCCTGCGCGATCAGCTCGGCCAATATGCGCACGTCCAGCTTCAAGAGCAGCCCCAGGCAGGGCTGCCCGGGACTTGCCACCTTCACCTCCGAATTGGCGGGCACGTCCAGCGAGGTGACGAGAAATCGCGAAGTGTCATAGGCATAGGCCTCGCCGCCCACCCACATCTGCTTGGCGCCCTGGGCAACGAGCACGATGCTCGGCTCGACCATGCAGACGACGGGCGGGGCGGGACATTCGCGCCGAAAGAAGCCCAGGCCGGCGATCGGTGTTTCGAAGTCGCCCGCGCCCGGCGTGCGCGCGCCGATGATCTGCGCCATCGCCTGCTGCGGCGGCCCGCACTGAACCGCCGTGTCGTGGTGTCTGGATGCCATGCTGCGTGGAGCCTCCGCGGAAGACTCTAACCCGCGGGCCCGAACTTCATCCACAAAAGGGTGCCACCGCCACAGGATCAGGCAAGAAATCCAGCGAAGTGCGCAATCGATGGCCTGTGGATCCCGCCAACGCTCAATCGAGCCGCAGCTTCGCGACTCGGGCCAGCGACTGCCAGGCCGCGAGGTCGCGCCGCACGGTGGCCGCGAACTGGTCGGCGTCCTTGATGGGCGGGCGCGGCATGTTCTGCGCGGCGAACTTCTGGATGATCTCGTCGGCCGAGAGAATCCGGTTGATCTCCTGGTTCAGGCGCAGCACCACCTCGCGCGGTGTACCGGCCGGCGCGAAAACGCCATACCAGCCGTCCGCATCGAAGCGGTAGCCCTGCTCGGTCAGCGTGGGCACATCGGGCAGCGCCGGCCCGCGCGCGGAGCCGGTGCAGCCCAGCGCCCGCAGCTTGCCGCCGCGGATGTGGGGCACCGGCGATGCGATGTCGACGAAGCCAATGCCGATGCTGTTGCCCAGCAGGTCGCTCAGCAGCGGCGAGACGCCCTTGTAGGGCACGTGCACCATGTCCATGCCGTACTGCGCCTTGAGGCCCTCCATCACCAGGTGGCCGGTCGATCCGCTGCCCCAGGAGCCATAGGCCAGCTTGCCGGGGTTGGCCTTGGCATGGCGCACCAGGTCCGCCAGCGACGCGATGCCCGTGGCCGGATTCGCCACCAGCAGGATGCCCGCAGCGCCGACCTGGGCGACGGGCAGCAGGTCCTTCTGGGCGTCGTAGGGCATCTTCGGCTGGATGACCGGGTTGATGGCGATGGCCGAGGATGGCGACAGCAGGATCGTGTAGCCATCGTGCGGCGCCTTGGCGACCGCGTCGTTGCCGATCAGGCCGTTGGCGCCGGGCTTGTTGTCCACCACCACGGGCTGCCCGAGGGCCTGCTGCAGCGGCCCGGCCAGAAGGCGCGCGAAGATGTCCGAGCCCGCGCCTGCGGGGCCGGACACGACCATGCGCACGGGGCGTGCCGGCCAGCTGCCGGCTTCGCTGGCGCGCAGCGGCGCTTGCAGCGCGAGCAGGCCCGCGCCGGCCAGCAGGCGGCGGCGGGAAATGAAGGCGTCGATCATGCGGAGGTCTCCTTGTCTTTGGTTCAGGGTTCGGCCGCGCCGGCCCCGGGCCGCAGCACCTGCCCGGTCAGGAATTGCGCGCGCGCGCCGGCCAGGTAGCCGAGCAGCGGCAGGCAGCTGTCCGGTGCGAGGCCGGGCGGCAGTTCCAGCGCGTTGACGCGCAGTCCATGCGCGCCCCATTCGGCTGCCAGTGTGGCCACCAGCATGCGGGCGGCTTCGGCATCGCCGGCCAGCTCCCAGGGCAGCTGCGCAGCAGGCCACGGCAGCAGCAGCGTGAGGCTGGCCAGCGCCGCATGGCGCGCGCGGAAGCAGCGGGCCGCGTCGAGCACGGCATCGAGCTGCGCACCCGGCGGCGCATCGAATGCGCGGCCGTCGATGACGGCGGGATAGCTCTGGATGCCGGCGCGATCCGCATGCGAACGCACCCACGTATCCAGCGCAGCTTGCCAGTCCGGCACGCGCACCGCCTCGCAACGCGGCTGCAGCGGCGCCTCGAACGGCAGCGGGGCATGCGCGCAAGGCGGCAACGGCTGGCTGCCGCCGCAGATGGAGGAGCCGCCATCGAGCACCAGCAGCTGCCCCGTCAGCATGCGTGCACCCGCGCTGGCCAGGAAGCACAGCGCCTCGGCCATGTCCTCGGGCTCGGCCATCCGGCCCATGGGAATCTTCGAGATCGCCTGCACCGGGTTCAGCCGGCCGCCATCGATCAGGCGCTGCACGAGCTCGGTTCGCACGAAGCCCGGCGCGAGCGTGGTCACCGTCCAGTCGGGCCGGGCTCGCGCCAGCGCCCTGCCCTGCGCGATCAGCCCCGCCTTGCTTGGGCTGTAGAGCCCCCGCCACGGAATGGCGCGCAGCCCCGCGCCAGACGCCACGTTGACGATGCACGCGCCCGGCCGAAGCCGCGGCGCACAGGCCTGCACCATGCGGGCCGGGGCCGCCAGGTTGAGCGCCAGCAGGCGCGCGGCCGTGCCGTCGTCAGGGCAGGACGTGGCCTCGGCGCCGCCGGCCGACAGGCCCGCGTTGTTGATGAGGACATCGAGCGGCGGAATCTCCTGCCCCAGTCGCTCGATCCGCGCGGCATCGGTCAGGTCGGCCACCAGGCTCAGCGGCCGCTCGGCCTCGATCGGCCAGAGCGCTTCGAGGCGCCGCAGCGCGTGCGCATCGGCATCGACCAGCACGCAGCGCCAGCCGGCACGCGCGAGGCCCAGCGCCGCCGCGCGGCCGATGCCGCCGCCGGCGCCGGTGAGCAGCACCGTCGCCATCAGGCGCTCCGCACTGCGCGCAGCAGCGCATACACCGCGTCGTGCGGCGCCGCGATGCCCACCGGCCGGCGCGCGCCGAACAAGGCGGTGTCGTCCTGCTTCAGCTCCGGCCGCGTGCGCTCCTCGATCCAGTCGTAGATCACGGTGCGTGCGGCCACGCGCCACTCGCCGCCGCGGCGCTCGAAGCGGTCCGCATAACGGCCGCACAGGAAGGTTTCGCGTTCGGGCTGCGCGGCCGTGGCCTGCAGCGCGAAGAAGCTGCTTTCCACCGCCGCGGCATCGCCGTGCAGTTCGATCATCACGTTGGTGATCTGGTGGACGCGGCGGCCGCCCTGCCGCAGCTTTTCAAGCGCCTGCGCGATGAAGCCGGTGGCGCTGCCGTTCCAGGCGCCGTGGCAGTCCGTGGCGTCCTCCCAGTAGGCCGAACGCAGGGCCGCCTCGTCGCAGCGGTCGATGCCCCGGCAATAGCGCAGCAGGCAGTCGCGGATCGCCTCGCGGTCCAGCAGGGCCTGCAGCGTGGCCGGCACTTGCACGGAGGCACTCATGCGGCCGCGGGCGCGGCGCGCCGGAACAGCTGCACCAGGTTGCCCTCGGGATCGCGCAGCGACAGCACGGCGCCGTGGCTGTCCATGTCGCGCAGGCCCAGCACCTGCCCGCCGGCGGCAGCGATGCGCTCCGCCGTACCCTCGAAGTCGTCCACCTCCAGCACCATCACCAGCCCGCTGGTGGCGGGCGCCGCCTCCTCGGTGCAGGCCAGCGCCACGTTGGTGCCGCCCACGCCGTACTGGATCCAGCGGTCGCCATCGCGGAACTTCATCGGCAGGCCCAGTGCGGCCTCGTAGAAGGCATGCAGGCTGGCCGGCTGCTTCGCCACGACGAACACGTTCTGCACGCGCTTGGGCGGTTGAACGGCGGCGCTCACAGAGATGTCTCCGAGGCGCCGCCGTCCAGCCGCAGCACGTCCGCGTTGAAGAAGCGCGAGCCGTCGCCGGCCAGGAAGCAGATGGCGTCGGCGATGTCTTCCACCGTGCCCAGGCGCCCCAGCGGCGTGCGCGCGATGCGCCGGGCGTCGAGCTCCGCATTGCGGTGCTTGGCCGTGCCCTCGGTGGGCACGGCACCGGGCGCGACCGCGTTCACGCGGATGTTGCGCGCGCCCAGGTCGGCCGCCGATGCGCGCGTGATGCCCAGCACGCCGGCCTTGATGCCGCTGTAGACCACCGAGCGCATCGGCGACTTGAAGGCCGCGATGGAGGCCACGTTGATGATCGAGCCGCCGCGCTCTGGATCCATCGCCTCGGCCGCGGCCTGGATGCCCCAGATCACCGACTTGAAGCCGATCTCCACCATGCGGTCCATGACCTCCGGCGTGATCTCGGGCAGCGGCTGGTAGCGCACCCAGGCGGCGTTGTTGACCATGACGTCCAGCCGGCCCGCATCGCGCGCGAACTGCGCCACGGCCTCGCGCATGCCGTCGCGCGTCGACACGTCGCAGGGCAGCCCGATGGCCTGGCCGCCGAGCGCGCGGATCTCGGCCACGGCCTCCTCCACGAACTCCGGCTTCAGGTCGTTGATGCCGACGGTGGCGCCCAGGCGCGCCATGGCGCGCGCGGTGGCGCGGCCGATGCCGTGACCCGCGCCGCTGATGAAGGCCGTGCGGCCTGTAAGGGACATGTTCATTGCTTGCCTTTCATGGCGTGTTCCTCGGGCACGAGCAGCGCGTCGAGCGCATGCGCGCCGCGGCCCTGTTCCAGCACCACCAGGGGGTTGATGTCGATCTCGGACACGCTGTCCGCATGCCGCACCGCGAAGCGCGACAGCGCCGCGATGGCCTTCGCCGCCGCCTGCACGTCGGCCCTGGGCCGGCCGCGCGCGCCGTCGAGCAAGGGGAAGGCCTTGAGCGAGCGCAGCATCGCTGTGGCCTGCGCCTCGTCGACGGGCGCGAGCTGCAGCGCCACGTCCCTGAAGATCTCGGCAAAGATGCCGCCCAGGCCGACCATCACCATCGGGCCGAACACCGGGTCCTTCCTGGCGCCCACGATCAGCTCGACGCCGCCCTGCACCATCTGCGCGACCAGCACGCCGGCGATGCGGGCGCCGGGCGCCTTCAGCGCCACGCGTGCCAGCAGCTGGTCGTATTCCTCGCGCAGCTGCGCTTCGGAACGCACGCCGACGAACACGCCGCCGACCTCGGTCTTGTGCGCGATGTCGGGCGAGACGATCTTGAGCACCAGCGGAAAGCCCATGTCGCGCGCAGCGGCGAGCGCCTCGTCGACGCTGCGCGCGACCGCCTCCCGCGGCACGGGCAGCCCCGCCTCGGCCAGCACCGCCTTCGCACTGGCCTCGGTGGCGAAGGCCGCGGCGGCCAGCGGCGCGCGCGCGATGGCCGCAGGAGCAGCCCGTTCGGCATCGCGCGCGCCGAAGCGCAGCAGCGCAGCCACCGTCGCGCAGGCCGCATCGATGCCCTCGACCACCGGAAAGCCCATTGCGTTGAGCCGTGCACGCACCTCGTCGGGGGCCCGCGCGCACAACAGGATCAGGCGCGCGGGATGGTCCTTGCGCACCTGCGCGAGCGCGTCCAGGAACACGTCGCGCAGCCGCGGCACGTGGAAGGCGTTGGCCGACTGCAGGACCAGCGCGTCGCAGCTGTCGTCGCGCGCCACGGCATCGAGCATCCGCGCCAGAACCTCGGGCCGGCTCGACACCTGCGCCGTCATGTCCACGGGATTGGACGGCGCGGCAAAGGGCACGGCCGACAGGATGCGCTCCTGCGTCTGCGCCGCGAGCCTGGGCAGCGCCAGGCCCTGCGCGCTGGCCGCATCGGCCAGCAGCACGCCGAAGCCGCCGGAGGCCGTGAGCACCGCCACGCGGTGGCCGCCGGGCACGCGCGCCGGACCGACCACCGACAGCGCATGGCCGACCTCGAGCAGCAACTCGATGCTGGGCACGCGCAGCGCGCCGCCCTGGCGCAGCACGGCATCGAACACGGCGTCCGACCCGGCCAGCGCGCCGGTGTGCGAGGCCGCGGCCGCGCTGCCGGCCTCGGAGACGCCGACCTTGAGCACCACCAGCGGCTTGCCGGCCTCGCGGGCCATCGCCATGGCCTGCATGAGCTTGGCGCCGTCGCGGCAGGTTTCCATGCAGCACAGGATCACCGAGGTGCCGGGGTCGGCCGCCAGCGAGGCGATGGCATCGGCAATGTCCACGTCGCATTCGTTGCCCGTGGTCAGCATGCGGCTCACGCCCAGGCCGCGCTCGCCGGCCAGCCGCAGGGTGAAGCTGCCGAGGTTGCCGCTCTGCGAGACGATGCCCACCGAGCCCGCCGCGGGAAAGCACGATTCCAGCGCCACCGAGAAGGTCGCAATGCTCTTGTCGGGCACGCCGATCGCGCCCAGGCAGTTGGGGCCGACGATGCGCATGCCGCTGGCCCGCGCCACCTCGCCGATGCGCGCCTGCAGGCGGCTGCCCTCCTCGCCCATCTCGGAGAAACCGGCGGACAGGATGACCGCGGCCTTCACGCCGCGCTGCGCGCAGTCCTGCACCGCGTCGAGCACGCCCGCGGGCGGCACCGCGATCACCGCGAGCTCGGGCACTTCGGGCAGTTCCTCCAGGCTCGCATAGGCCTGCAACGACTGCACCAGGCCGCCCTTGCGGTTGATCGGGTAGATGCCGCCCGCATAGCCGTACTTCTGCAGGAACTGCAGCGGCCGGCCGCCGATCTTGGTGACGTCGTCCGAGGCGCCGAAGATCGCGATCGAGCGCGGCTTGAACAGCGCATCCAGCCCGCGCCCCACTTTCACTGCCTGCATCTCAGCGCCCCTGGTAGACCGGCTTGCGCTTTTCGAGGAAGGCCTTGCGGGCCTCCTGCGCATCCTCGGTCTTGGCCAGCGCCATGGTGATGTTCTGCTCGAAGCGGTAGCCGTCGCGCTGCGGCATCAGGTCCATCATGTTGGCCGCCTGCTTCGCATAGGCGACGGCGAGCGGCGCCTTGGACGCGATCTCCTGCGCAATCTCCATGGCCAGCGGCATCAGCCGATCGCCCGGCACCACCTCGTCGAGCACGCCGCGGCGGTACAGCTCGGCGGCGGGTACCTTCATGCCGGTGAAGAACATGCGGCGCGTGAACGAGCGGCCGAACAGGGTGCGCAGCATCGAGACGCCGCCGGCCAGGCCGACGTTGATCTCGGGCATGGCGAAGGTGGCGTCCTCGCTCGCAAGGAAGATGTCGCACGCGGCCATGAGGCCGAAGCCGGCGCCCAGCGCGGGGCCGTTGACGGCCGCGATCACGGGCTTGGCGCATTCGCGGATCGCATTGCCCGTCTCGCGCGTCCAGCGGTTGTGGTCGAGGAAGTCGCCCGCCTTCTGCGCATCGGGCCGGTCCTTGAGGTCCGCGCCGGAGCAGAAGAACTTGCCGCTGCCCGTGAGGATCGCCACGCGCACGTCGGCGCGCTCGGAGACCTCGTCGAAGACCTCGATCAGGCGGCGCCGCGTGGCGCGGTCCAGCGCATTGACCGGCGGCTTGTCGAGCCGGACGACGGCGATGTATTCGGAAACTTCCAGTTCGATGCTCATCGCACACTCCGGGTTGGGTTGGAAAGAAAAACTTGTGGCGCGGGCTCGTGCGGCGCGAGCAGCCGCGCCACATGCAGCAGCCGGTCGCCGTAGCGGAACTCGGAGGCGATCAGGCGCTGCGCCGTGCGGGTGGCCAGCACCTCCTCGCTCACGCCCATGCCGCCGTGCATCTGGATGGCCGATTCGGCACAGGCGCGCGCCGACTCGGCCAGCGACACCTTGGCCAGGCGCAAGGTGCGGCGCAGGCCGACCGCACCCTGCTCGTATTCGTGGAAGCAATGGATCACCAGGCCCTTGGCGCCCAGGTACTTCACGTACATGTCGGCCACGCGATGGCGCAGCACCTGGAAGCTTGCGAGCGCCACGCCGAACTGGCGCCGCTCCTTCAGGTGGAGCACGGTCTGGCGGATCAGGGTGGCCAGCGCCGCCACCGTGTCGGCGGCGGTCAGCAGCAGGGCCGCGTCGGTCGCCTTGGCGCGCGCCTCTCGCACAGCGGTGCCGCGTGCGATGCAGGCGCCCTCGGGCAACGCGAGCTGCTCCAGCACGAAGTCGGCACCCGTGCGGCCCTCCATCGTCCGGTAGCGGGCCGTCGGCGCGCCGATGCGCTCGGCATCGACCAGGAAGAGGGCCTCCTCGCCATCGTCCAGCTGCGCGGGCACAAGGTAGTGCGTGGCGGGCAAGGTCAGGTCGACGCCCTGCACCACGCCGCTCAACGCATAGCCGATGTCCAGGTGCCGGGCCGTCACGGCAGGGTCCTCGGGCGTGGCGGACAGCGCGGTCATCGGCGCGATCCGCGCGCTGCCCTCGGCCACCGCCTCCAGCCAGCGATGGGCCGTCTCGGCGCCGGCCGCCTGCAGCAGCAGCGGCACCACGGCGCAGGTCTCGACCACCGGCAGCTGCAGGCCATGCGTGGCCAGCCCCTCGACGATGGAAGCGAGGTCGTTCAGGCTGCCGCCGACGCCGCCGGCTTCCTCGGGCACGAGCGTCGCGGTCCAGCCCAGTTCGCGCACGGGGTCGCCCTGGATCTGCTGCGCGATGTGATCCTCGGCATAGCGGCTCGCCGCATCGAGCAGCATGCCGGGAAAGAGCGGCGGGAAAGAAGTGGACATGGCTCAGGCTCCCAGCAGTTCGTTGGCGACCACGTTGCGCTGCACCTCGGAGGTGCCGCCGGCGATGGTGCGGGCGCGCGTGAACATGTAGTTCTGGATCCAGGTGGCGTCGGGCACGTCCTCCCCCGCATCGACGAGGAAGCGGTGCGCCGCGTCGGGTCCGACCGCATCGAGGGCGATGGTCGTCAGGCGCTGCGCCACATCGGCGCAGGTCATCTTGATGGCGGAGGGCTGCACGCCCAGCGGGCGCTGGTGGATCAGGTCGTCGGTGGCCTCGGCCATCATCACGCGCGCGCCCTTCACGTCGGCCTCGCACAGCAGCAGCTTGTGGTGCAGGCCGCTGAAGTCGCGCTGTCCCGCGGCAGCGCGGCTCGCCTGCTCGACCAGCTGCGTGACCTGCCGGCGCATGAGCTCCAGCCGCGCCACGTTGGCCGGCGGCAGGCGCTCGCGCTCGAGCAGGAACTTGGCGCAGGTCCAGCCCTTGCCGACCTCGCCCAGCAGGTTGTCGGCGCGCACGCGCACCTCGTCGAAGAAGACCTCGTTCAGGTGGTGCCAGCCGTCGATGGTCTTGATCGGGCGCACGGTGATGCCCGGGGTGTCCATGGTCACCAGCAGCAGCGAGATGCCCTCCTGCTTCTTCGCTTCCTTCGAGGTGCGCACCAGCATGTAGATCATGCTGGCCTCGTGGGCATGCGAGGTCCAGATCTTCTGGCCGTTGACGACCCACTCGCCGCCTTCGAGCCGCGCGCTGGTGGACAGCGAGGCCAGGTCGGAGCCCGAGCCGGGCTCCGAATAGCCCTGGCACCACCAGTCGGAGCCGTCGAGGATGCGCGGCAGGAAGCGCGCCTTCTGCTCCGGCGTGCCGAAGCGGATGATCACCGGGCCGATGTGGCCCAGGCCATGGTGGTAGAGCGGCGGGCAGTCGTTCTCGGCCATCACCTCCTCGAAGATCAGGCGCTGGCGGATGTCCCATCCGGTGCCGCCCGCTTCGCGCGGCCAGCTCGGCGCGCCCCAGCCCTGGGCGTTCAGGATCTGCTGCCAGGCCTGGTATTCGCGCTTGGTGATTTTCTGGCCGGCCGCGACCACGGCGCGGATCTCGGGCGGGCAGGCTTGGCGCGCGAACGATTCGAGTTCGCGCCGGAAGCCGGCGTAGTCGATGGACATCTTGTCTCCTTATATCTTTCGAATAGTTCAAACTTCATTGCTCGAGGTGCTGCAAAGCACGTCGATCAGTGAACGGGTTGACTCGCCACCGCGCAGCCTGGGTCTCCTGCGAGCCCGAGCTCGACCTACAGCACAGGGCGCGCGGTGGTGGTCTCTTTGTTCTGCTGCATCCCGAATGGTTGATCGAACACATTTCGTATTCATAAGGCTGGGAGCCGGAGAACTGTCATGAGTGAACCTGTCTACGTAGGCATCGACATCGCCAAGGCCAGCTTCGAGGTGGCCGCCAGTGGCGAGACACAGACCTTGAACCTGGGCAACGACGAGGCCGGTCATGCCGAGTTGTGTCAGGTGCTCGTGCCGCTGGCACCTCGCCTGATCCTGTTGGAGGCCACCGGTGGCCATGAGCAGGGTCTGGCGCTCGCGCTGGCAGCCGCTGGTCTGCGCGTGTCGGTCATTAACCCGCGACAGGCGCGCGACTTCGCGCGCTGTATGGGCAAGCTGGCCAAGACCGATCGAATCGACGCGCAGATGCTTCGCGGATTCGCCGAACTGCTGGACGCCCAGGGCCATGAGCCACGCGCGCTGGCCGACGAGCAGCAGCGTGAGCTCACCGCCATGGTGGCCCGCCGACGCCAGCTGGTGGCCATGCTCGTGGCCGAACGCCAACGCCTTGCACTGGCTCATCCGAAGGCCAAGGCCAGCATCCTGGCGATCATGGATGCCATTGCCGCCCAGCTTCACGACATGGACGGCGAGCTGCGCGAGCACGTGCACGCACATCACGCAGACCTGGCGCGTTTGCTGACCTCGGTCAAGGGGGTGGGGCCGACCACGGCCAGCACCCTGCTGGCGCAATTGCCCGAACTGGGCAAGCTCAACCGCAAGCAGATCACTTCCCTGGTGGGCCTGGCTCCAGTCAACCGCGACTCGGGCACCTTGCGCGGACAGCGTCACATCTTCGGTGGACGCGCGGACGTGCGCCGCGTGCTGTACGTCGCCGCTTTGGTAGGCACGCGATTCAATCCCGTGCTCAAGGCCTTCTATGCGGCCCTGCTGGCCGCAGGCAAGCCAAAGAAGGTCGCCTTGGTGGCATGCATGCACAAGCTGCTCATCATCCTCAACGCCATTGCCAGAACCAGGCAACCTTGGCGCGACGACTTTGCGGTGGCAGCTTGAGTTGGTCATACAAGATGGTTGCTGTTGGAAATGGAAAGGGCTCAGCCCTTGCGCAGCTGCGTGATCAGTTCGTCCAGCGCGGCGGCGGCGCCCTCCGGGTTGCGCCGGCGCAGGTTGTGCGCCACCTTGCGGCGCAGCGGAAAGAGGTCGGGGCGCGGGCGCACCGAGAGCACATGCGTCATGCGTTCGCGCAGCACGCTGGTCATGGTCTGCGCCATCAGCGTCAGCGCCTCGTTGTGGCCGGCGGCTGCGATCGAGGCGAAGAAGGCGCTGGCGGAGGCGATGCGCTCCTTGAGTGGCGCGTCGTCGGGATGCGCCTCGATGGCATCGGCGGCCCGGTGCACTGCGTCCAGCTCGGCTTCGGTGGCGCGCTCGCTCGCCAGGCGCAGCAGGGTGCCGTAGAGCGTGCGGTAGGCCTCGTCGATGTCGGCATCCCCGAGCCGGCCCTCCACGACCAGCTTGCGCAGCGACTCGGCCAGCATCATGTAGGCACCCTTGTAGAACACCAGCGCCTGGTCGGGCACGCCGGCGCTCAGGTGCCGGACCTCGCCGATGAAGATGGTGTGGTCGCCGGCTGCGTGGGCGGCATGCACGCGGCATTCGAAGCTGGCCAGGCAGTCGTCGATCAGCGGCATGCCCAGCCGGCCCGCGCGCCAGGCCACGCCGTCGAACTTGTGCTCGATCCGGCTCGAGGCGAAGCGGCCCGACAGCGCATCCTGCTGCTGCGAGAGGATGTTGATCACGAAGCCCTCCGCGGCCTGGAAGGTCGGCAGCAGGCGGCTGGCGTTGCGCAGGCTGAACAGCACGAGCGGCGGGTCGAGCGACACCGAGCTGAACGAATTGCAGGTCAGGCCGGCCGGCTGGCCGTCCGGCGTGCAGGTGGTGATGACGGCCACGCCGGTCGGGAAGCATCCGAGCAGCTGGCGCAGCTGCGCGGGCTCGATGGCGGGGCGGAGGTCTTCGGCGACTTCAGGCATGGCGTCTCGCAGCGCGCGGCCTCAGGCCGCGGCGAGTTCGGGCCGCGCCGCGGGCCGGTGCGGCGGATCGTTGGCGATCTCCTGCTGCACCGCCGGGATGATGACCTTGCCCCAGGTCTCGAGCTGGCGCAGCATCGCCTTGTGGTCGAAGTCGCCCATCTGCGTCTGGAAGCAGTAGTGCACCGGCTTGAGCGTGCGGATCTCGTTGACCACGCGCTCGATCACCGTGTCGACGCTGCCCACGGGCAGCAGCGCGCGCATCTCGTCCAGGCTCGGCTCGCCCTCGACGATGCCTTCCTCGACCTGGTAGTCGTCGGCGATCTGCGCGGTGCGGCGCTTCAGGCTCACGGCGATGCGGCGCTGGTAGCGGGCGCACTCGAGGTAGCGCTCCACCTCGTCCTTGTTGTTGCTGGCATAGGCCGCGCGCAGCAGGCCGACCTGTACGCCGGCGGGGTCCTTGCCCTCGGCCGCGGCCACCTTGTCGATCAGCGCGCGGGTGCCGGCCAGCTTCTCCAGGCCGCCGTCGCCGCCCGAGACGAACACATGGTGGCCGGACTTCACGGCGCGCGACAGGAAGGCCGGGTCGACGCTGGTGATCCACATCGGCGGCGTGGGCCGCTGCACCGCGCGCTGGCTGATGGCGCTCATGGGCTGGCGGTAATGCTCGCCCTCGTAGCTGAACTTGGGCTGCGTGAGGCCGGCCTCGAGCATGTCGATCATCTCGAAGGTGCGGCCCTTGGCGGATTCGAGCGACACGCCGAAGCGCTCGAACTCGAAGTGCTGGTAGCCCGAGCCGATGCCCAGGTTGAGGCGGCCGTCGGACAGCTGGTCGACCATTGCGACGTCGGCGATCAGTCGCGCCGGCGTGTACAGCGGCGCGACCACGATGCCGGTGCCCAGCCGGATGTTGCGGGTGACTGCGGCGCAGTGCGCGATCATGGTCAGCGGCGAGGAACACAGGCCGTAGTTGCTGAAGTGGTGCTCGGCGTACCATGCGGCACCAAAACCCAGTTCGTCCGCCAGGCGAGTCTGCTCGACGGCGTCGCGCAGGATCTGGTGGGAGGTTTTGTGCTTGTTCCGCTGCTGCATCAGAATGAAGATTCCGAAATCCATCGCTGTGACTCCTGGTTGGCTGGTTTTGATCGAGGTCCATCGTAGGAACTCGAACCGCCTGCGGATCACCAGCGAACGCACACCTTCTTTGCGTCTTTCGAAATGAAGGCCCTCGATTCGCTGCGCATCTTCGTGGCCACCCAGAAGAAGGGCAGCCTCTCGGCGGCGGCCCGCAGCCTCAGCCTGTCGCCGGCCACCATCTCGCGGCGCATCAGCGCGCTGGAGGAAGAACTGGGCGTGCAGCTGGTGGACCGCACCAGCCGCAACCTCAAGGTGACCGAGGCGGGCCAGGCCTTCCTGGAGCGGGCCGAGGCGGTGCTGGAACTCATGAGCGAGGCCGAGCAGGTGGTGCACAACGCGCGCCAGCGCCCCGAAGGCCGGCTGCGCGTGCATTCGCGCACCCACATCGGCCTGCGCGTGCTGGCGCCGCTGCTGCCGCGCTTCGCGGAGCTGTATCCGGACATCCGCGTCGAGCTCGAACTCTCCGAACATCCGGTCAACCTGGTGGAGCACGACTTCGACGTCGACATCCGCACCGGCGAATCCACCGATTCGGGCTTCGTCATCAAGCGGCTGCTGTCGAGCGACGAGGTGCTGGTGGCCAGCCCGGCCTTCGTGAAGACCTATTCGCGCATCCGGCATCCGAGCGACCTGCCGCAGGTGCGCTGCCTCACCTACCGGCGCGAGCGCGAGGTCATCACCTGGAAGTACATCGACGAGGCGGGCGAGCAGCAGGAGCTGGCCATCCAGGGCGTGCTGAGCGCCAACAACGGCGAGCTGCTGCGCCTGGCCGCGATCGGCGGCATGGGCGTGGCGCTGCTGTCCGAGGCCACCGTGCGCAAGGACCTGCAGGGCGGCACGCTGGTGCGGCTTTTGCCGGACTACCGCTTTGCGGTGCGGGCCTTCTCCAACGGCGTCTTCGCGGTCTTCCGGCAGAGCCGCGTTCTGCCGCTGAAGGTGCGCGCCTTCGTGGACTACGTGGCCGACGCGCTTCGAAACGAGAAGCGCTAGTTCACGGGTTGGCCGGGAGCAGCGCCGGCAGCGGAACGGCGTCGCGCTGCGGTTGCGATGGGCAACGCCGTCCGGTTTTTCACCACCACGGCTGTTCCTTGCCATTAATGTCGGAGACACCCGCTCTCGCGCCCGCGGCCCGTCGCGACTGAGGTGGGGTCCTGAAGTCTGAGGCTCGGTCCAGAAAGCACTTCGTGTGGGCGATGCAGCGGCATTAAGGTCGGAGACTGACCAACCTTGGCAAGAGCACAAGAATGCACACTGGCAGACGGCTTCCGGGCCATAAGCCGCCCTTCGAGTGCCGTCGTCAACCGATCATCGATCTGATCAGGCGCGTTGCCCCTGGACATCGCTGCTCGATCGATTTGTCAGGATGGCGCTCGCGACGATGCGAAAGAGACGATCGGCCCGTGGGGCAAATGAGGGCTGGCCGGCGAGCCAGCTGAGTGCCGACATGAGAGCGAACAGGTCCTCCCCGTCCATATCGGCGCGCGCGGTTCCCTCGGCCTGAGCTCGGCGCAGCAGTCGCGCGCCCGCAGAGTGCAGCGCTGTGCTTGAAGCGTGAAGCGCCGAGTCCGGGTCCGCGTGGGCGCTCGCCATCAAGTCGCAAACGCCGCTATAGGTCTGCGTGAATCCCACTGCTTCGCGAAACCAGGACACGAGCGCTTCGTCAGGTGGGCTCGACGTTTCGAGTTCGGTCGCCTGCTGGGTCAGTGCGTCCGCATTCTTCCGCAGCAACGCGTCGAACAAGGCTTCTCGTGTCGGGAAGTGCCGAAGCAGTGTGGCCAACCCGACCTCGGCCCGGCGGGCGATATCTCGCATCGACGCGTCGGCGCCATGCTCGGTGACGACGTCACGCGCGACTGCAAGTAGATGGCTGTGGTTTTTTTTGGCGTCGGCTCGCATCGATGATCTTGACAAATGGATCAGTGATCCGTATATTCGGATCAGTGGTTTGGATGTTGTTAATCTTGATTTGGACCACTGATCCACATGATACCGCGCCTTCGTACCAATGGGAACAGCGGCACTTCAACACCAACCAAGGAACATCACATGACCAGACTGAATGGAAAGACCGCCGTGATCACCGGCGGCGCGACGGGCATCGGTTTTGCAGCCGCCAAGCGCTTCATCGAGGAGGGCGCCTACGTCTTCATCTTCGGCCGCCGGCAGGAAGCACTCGACGCCGCTGTGGCCGAGCTTGGACCCAATGCCCGCGCAGTGAAGGGCTCGGTTTCCAATCCAGCCGACCTCGACCGGCTCTATGCCGCGGTAAAGGCCGAACGCGGCACCGTCGACATCGTCTTTGCCAACGCCGGAGCGGGAGGCCCGCTTGCGCTCGGCAAGATCACCGCCGAGCACATCGACGAGGCCTTCGACACCAATGTGAAGGGTGCGATTTTCACGGTCCAGCAGGCGCTGCCGTTGATGAGCAAGGGTGCATCGATCATCCTGACCGGATCGAGCGCGGGCACCACGGGCGCCCCAGGATTTACTGCCTACAGCGCAAGCAAGGCGGCAGTGCGCAACCTCGCGCGGACCTGGGCGGAGGACTTGAAGGGCACCGGCATCCGGGTCAACGTGCTGTCGCCCGGACCAACGGCGACTGACCTTGCGAAGGCAGCGCTGGGCGAGGAAGGCGTCAAGGCCTTCGGCGCGATGGCGCCACTTCAGCGTATGGGCGATCCGGCGGAGATCGGCGCCGTGGCTGCCTTTCTCGCGTCGTCGGACAGCAGCTTCATGACCGCAAGCGAGGTCGCCGTCGACGGCGGCCTGGCGCAACTCTGAACCCAACGAAAGAAAACCAAATGGAACAATCCCTCAAAGGTAAGACTGCTCTCGTTACCGGGGCATCGCGTGGCATTGGCCGCGCCATAGCCGAACGACTTGCGAAGGATGGTGCGACGGTCGCGCTGACCTACAACGCCAGCAAATCTGGCGCAGATGAGGCGGTCGCGGCCATCGAGAAAGCTGGAGGCACTGCGTTCGCGATCCACGCGGACCTCGTTGACCCGGCGACCGTCCCGACCTTGTTCGAGAGACTGGACGACGAGTTCACCAAGCGGAACGGAAGCAAAGCCCTCGACATCCTGGTCAACAACGCTGGCAATTCCGGCTATGTCGGTTTCAAAGACGCGACGCCGGCCAGTTGGGACACGCTGATCGCGGTCTACGCCCGCGCGCCCTTTTTCATCGTTCAGGCCGCGCTGGATCGTCTCGCCGATGGCGGACGCATCATCAACATCTCTTCCGCTGCGGCCACGAAGCCCGTGACGGCCGCGCCCATTTACTCGATGGCCAAAGCGGCCATCAACAACCTGACCCAAGCGCTCGCCTCCGAACTGGGGCCGTGCGGAATTACCGTGAACGCGGTAGCGCCAGGCTTCACGCGAACGGAAGCGAACGCAGCCTTCCGAGAAAACGCCGAACTCGTCAAGGCGGTCGAGGCCGACATCGCGCTGGGACGTTTTGGCGAGCCTTCGGAGATCGCCGCCGTCGTGGCGTTCCTGGCTTCCGATGACGGCCACTGGGTCACCGGCCAGACGATTGAAGCAAGCGGCGGCTACAAGCTCTGACCGAGTCTAAAAACCAAAAGGAAAATCATATGAACTACGCAATCATCGGCTTCGGCGAGATCGGCCAGACCCTCGCCAAGGCGTTTGCTCGCAAGGGCATCGCCGTATCTGTCGCAACCACGCGCGACCCGGAAAGCTTTGCATCGGCCGCGACCGCGATCGGGCCCGGCATCATCCCCACAACACTTGCGGAGGCGGTCAAGGCGGACGTCGTCTTCCTGGCTGTCCGTTTCCAATCGCACCCGGAGGTCGCAAAGGCACTGCCGAACTGGCAGGGCAAGATCATCGTCGATGTGACCAATGCCTACGGCGTGTCCACCGAGGAGTTGGGCGGACGGCCTTCGGCCAAGGTCGTCGAGGAGGCCTTTGCGGGCGGCAGGTTGGTCAAGGGCTTCAACCATCTGGTCGCTGCCGTCCTGGACCAGGATCCGGCGGTACACGGCGGTAGGCGAGTGGTGTTCTTGACGAGCGACGATGACGATGCCGCAACGCAGATCGGCGCGCTCGCGGAAGATCTGGGCTTGGCACCGATCCAGCTTGGCGGGCTTTCAGAAGGTGGGCTGCTGGTGCAGGCGCACGACAAGAGCTGGGGCCGCCTGATCTTCAAGGACTTGGTCAAGTTCGATTGATGAACAGCACGAGCGAGGGAATAGTCGACCGCTTTTGAGCGATCTGAATCTCTGCAACGGGCCCACAAGAGACATAGCAGCATTTCTGAAGAAGTCATTCAATTTACGAAGACCTCCGCTTGACACTGGCAGCCCGCCTGAAGAAGACGGCGATGGCCAGCAGTCCCGCAAAGGCAACGCCCTCGAGCCATGCCTCGCCCAGACGGCCATCGATCGCCACCTCCGCAGGGCTTGCCTGCCCTGACCTGTAGGTCACCCAGACATCGTCAGCCCAGAAGCCCACACAGAAGTCCCCGACCTCTTTCGCGCATTCCGTGTGCAAGGAGTACCCGCGCCCATCGAGACGTGTCCCTTGCTGTTTGTCAGTGCCGACCACCCAATTTCGGTACTCGTCGTGGTCCGGGAGCCTCTTGTTCTGATCGATGAAAGTCCGTGCGTAACGGGACACGATTTCGATGTGATTTTGATCAGAGGGGCTGATTCGATGCGTCAGGTGCGTGGCATCAAAACACGCGATGACAAAAATCGGTGCCGCGAGGATCAGAGCGAACCAAGAGATCGCCACGCAAAGGGACTCCAGCAGGCGTGCCAAGATCGGCGTTCGGTTGCCCTCAACTTGTCGAGCTTGTGCCATCTGGTTTGAGCCTACGTGCAAAGTGCGAAATTTCTGCCGCAGGCTATCGCGGGTGGGTTCGCGCTTGATGAAGTCCGAATGAAGTCTCGCGGCACATCCGACCTGTTTGCGTGGCTTTGCGACCCAAATGGATTCACACACTTAGATTCCCGCTCCTGGTCGGATTTTGCCCTTGTCGCTCATACGCCACTACGGATACCAAACAAGCGAGCAGCCTTCCGACAAGGCCCCCTCATAGTGCTTCTTGAACGCATGCATCCGCGGGTCATTGAGCGACTCAACTTCGATCGGTCGCCCAGCGCCGACGCGAAGTTCTATGAACCCAAATCGTGCGAGCTCCGATGTTGCCTTGTCTTCTCGAGATACATCGTCTTCTTGCGCCAGAAAGAGGATGACCTTATGTTTGCCGCCGAGCGCGGGCGCTTCCCACTCGAAGTCGCAACCTCCGACATACGTCGCTTCAGCCCCGTAAATATAGATCTTGGTCATGTTGGCCCCCGCCAGGCCGAATCATTCGGACTTGCTCCGGAATGTCGGCTTCTGGCCGGTTTGAGTCCTCATGGGCTAATTCGGATTCTTGTCCTCGGCTCGAGTCCAAGCAGCCTGCGGCGAACTGCGAACTGCAGTCCACCCCGGGGCTAGATCAGCCAACTCGAGCACTGTTGGATCTCGTTCCACCATGCTGCGCAGCGTGACCAGAAGCGCCTCTGACATATCTATCGACTCCCCTGTGAGAAACGACCAACCTGCATCTTCGACATCGCGAGACACCATGAGCAAAGGCTTTGTCGCCTGAACAATGGACTTCACGGTGAAACACATGACGTTGGGCGGATCCTCGAACGGCCATGGGGTCGAAGTGCTCATCTAGACGGCCTCTGTGAATGTCTGGTGTGGAGCGAATTCTGGCGCAGAGCGGGAGGACTGCTTCTGGCCGACTGTAGACGGTCGGCCTGCAAGATGCCCTCAGCGTTTGTTGTCGAGACAATGGGATGCCGGGCCTGAGAATCGGCGGAAAATCCACTCCTCGTCCAACCATACAAGCTGAGTTCTTTATGACCGCCGAACCTAAGAAGTCCTGGATAGTTGCGAGCGATGTCAGTAGTCGAGATGGAATCGGCATCGAACTCCTTGTCAATGACGAGCTGGTGCTGGAGATTTTCCGCGACGACACGGCGAAAACACGAGAAGTGACGCTCCATCAGAAAGAAGTGTCGCTTGAACTGCTGGAAGAATCCATCGCGATGTTCAAGCGAGAGATACCGTGGGAATTTCTGGATTGAATGCCGGGGCTGCTTGACGGACACCCATTCGCCGATGGGTTCGGAGGTCCGCTCCTGGCCGACGGGCGACTATCGGCAGCCACATTCATTGGGCCCATCGCGGGAGCCTGTCATGGTCTTAGGATAAATGGGCACCATCTGACCTTGCTTCGCTCGCGCCGCGCAATAGGTTCGACATTGCTCCTCTAGGCGCGAGCCAAGCCAGCCAGCGCCAAAGGCAATCAGCACGCTCACCACGCCGAAGGCCACGATAGCTCCAAGCGCAATCAGGCTAGGCGAAATCCGGCGTTTCATGTTTGGACAAGGCGCATTTTGGCCAACGAGATGAATGTCTGGTTGTGGCCGACGGCGGCCGATTGGGCTAGCGCGCCGACTTTCGCTCAATGCGAATCACCTGGGGGTCAACGGCATCCATGAACATGTAGCAGCGGCCGAAGAGCGCCGCCTTTCCATGGTCATCAAACACGTTGGGCCCGGAGCCGGTAATTAGAACCTCATCAGTGGCCAGGGCGTCCAGATGCCGCTGCTGAATCTCTGCCCAGTGGTCGTCAACCAACTCCTTGAGGACGACCGTCGCGACGTTTGGGCCAGACCTGTCAGCGACATCCGCACGAACATCGAGCGATTTTGTCTTTAGCTTCCAGCTCGGCGCGCTAGCAGCCTCCGTAGCGGTCGGGCAGGCGCCCCGGCGCAGGCAGCCCCTCGATCCGGAACAGCCCGCCGTCCTGCGCCTTGTTCCCCTGCAGGCGCGCGCTGCGAGAAATGCTGGTCAGGTACATGTGCTCCAGACGTGGCCCGCCGAAGCAGATGCTCGTGGGATAGCTCGCGGGCAACTCGATCAGGCGTTCCAGCCTGCCGTCCGACGCGTAACGCGCGAGCCTGGCGGCGCGGGTCAGCACGGTCCAGACGAAGCCCTCAGCATCGACCGTCGCGCCATCGGGACCGGAATCGAATTCACGCGTCCTCGCGAACACGCGCTTGTGGCGCAGCGGGCCGTCGGGGTCGTAGTCGTAGGCCCAGATGGTTCGCTCCAGGCTGTCGGCCAGGTACAGCACGCGGCCGTCGGGGCTGAAGCAGGGGCCGTTGGCAAAGCCGATGTCGTCGGCCAGCTGCTCCACGCGGCGGTCGGTGCGCAGCCGGTAGAGACCGCCCATCACCGGCTCTGCGGGCTGGCGGTCGACGTGCATGGTGCCCGCCAGAAAATTGCCGGCCGCGTCGCACTTGCCATCGTTGAAGCGCACCTTCGGGTGGTCCACCGGGATGCGGGCCAGCGGCTCCAGCGTGCGCGCAGCGAAGTCGTAGCGCGCGAAGCTGTTGCGCAGCGCCACCACCACGGCCGCTCCGCGGCAGGGCGCAGTCGAGCCCACGGGCGCCGGCAGCTCATGCCGCTCGGCCTGCTCGGCCCCGGCGTGCAGCCGCCACAGCGCGCCGCCCAGCGCGTCGATCCAGCTCAGCGCCTGCGCATCGGCATCCCAGCAAGGGCTCTCGCCCAGCTGGTCCCGGGTCGTCCCGATTCTGGTGATCTGCACGGTCATCGGCGAAGTGTGCAGGGCCGAGCTGCGCGCTGCCGGCGCTTCCCGCAAAGCTGCTTTTCATTTCGTGCAGCGCTGCGCCGAGGGCGGCCACCTAGACTGGCTCCAGAGCCCGATCCCGGGCCGGAAACAGGAGACAAGAATGAGCTACCGCAAACTCGTGATCGGGCTGGCGCTGGGTGCCTGCGCGCTCGTCGCCCCCGCACTCGCCCAGCAGGTGACCCGCATCGTCGTGCCCTTTGCCGCCGGCGGCGGCACCGACCAGTACTGCCGCATCCTGGCCCAGGAGCTCAACAAGCAGGGCCTGAACGTCATCATCGAGAACAAGCCCGGCGCGAGCGGCATCCTCGCCGCCGACTACGTCGCGCGCGCCAAGCCAGACGGGCAGACGGTGCTCGTGTCCTCGCTGGGCACGCTCGCGAACAACAGCGTGCTCTACGACAAGCTGCCCTACGACCCGGCGAAGGACTTTGCCGCCGTCGCGCAGATCGCCTACCAGCCGGCCATCGTCGTCGGGCGCACCGACCTGCCCTACAAGAACATCAAGGAAATGGTGGCCTATGCCAAACAGAACCCCGGCAAGATCAACCGCGGCTCGCCGGGCGCGGCCATCCTGACCAACCTCGCGCCCATCGCCTTCGAAAAGGAGCAGGGCTTCAGCACGCTGCACATTCCCTTCAACGGGGATGCGCCGGCCGTGCAGGCACTGCTGAGCCAGCAGATCGACATCCACGGCACCTCCATCACCGGATCACTGCCCCATGTGAAGTCGGGCAAGCTGCGCGTGCTGGGCGTGATGGATTCCAAGCGCCTGCCGCAGGTGCCCGACGCGCCCACCTTCAAGGAGCAGGGCTTCGACATGGAAGCCACGCTCTGGTACTCGCTCTCGGTGCCCGCCGGCACGCCGCGGCCCGCGATCGAGCGCCTGAACAAGGCCGTCAACCAGGTGATCGCCGACCCCGACTTCGTCGCGCGCGCCCGCGCCATCGGCATGGAGCCGCGCGGCGGCACGCCCGAGGAACTGGACAAGTTCATCAAGGCCGAGGCGGACCGCTGGCTTCCCGTGCTGCGCGGCCTGAACCTGCCCAAGCAGTCGCACTGAAGGGCGCCATCCTCATTTGATGACGCTCCTGCGGGCCAGCGACTCAAGCTGGCCCTGGTCCATGTCCAGCAGTTCGCGCAGCACCTCGGCCGTGTGCTCCCCGAGGTGCGGCGGAGGATGGCGCACGTCCGATCGCGCGCCGTCGATGACGTAGGGCGGCGCATGGACGGCCTGCGCGCCGGCCTCCGCATCCTCGAACCGGTGCCAGACGCCGGCCTGCGCCGTCCGCTCGGACTGCAGCGCCTCGTACAGGCCCAGCACCTCGCCGCATGGAATGCCGGCCTCGTTCATGCGCGCGAGGAGATCGGCGCGAGGGAACTGCGCGATGCGGCCGAGCAGGATGGGCAGCAGTTCATGCCGGTGCTTTGAGCGCTCGGTGTTGGTGGCGAACTTCGGATCGGCCGGCAGCTCGGGGCAGAGGATCACCTCGTCGCAGAACTTCCTGAACTGGCCGTTGTTGCCGACGGCGATCACGAGCGGGCCGTCGGCAGCCTCGAACACGCCGTAGGGCACGATGGACGGATGCGAGTTGCCGAACTTCGCGGGATCGCCCTTGTGGAGCCAGGCGGTCAGGCCGTAGTAGGACGTGATCATCATGCCGCTGTCGTAGAGCGACATCTGGATGTGGCGGCCTTCGCCGGTGCGCGTGCGCTCGTACAGGACCGCGAGAATCGCCTGGGCCGAGTACATGCCGGTGAACATGTCGACCGCGGCAATGCCGAACTTGAGTGGCCCCTGCCCCTCCTCGCCGTTCATGGCCATGAGGCCGGTCTCGCCCTGGATCACCAGGTCGTAGCCCGGCCGCGCCTTCTCCTGGCTCAGCACCGAGTAGCCCGAGATCGAGCAGTAGATGATCTTCGGGTTGATCCCGCGCAGGTCCTCGTAGCCCAGGCCCATCTTCTGCGCACCGCCGTACTTGAAGTTCTGGATCAACACGTCGCACTGCGCCGCGAGTTCGCGCACGAGCGCCTGGCCATCCTCGTCCTGCAGGTCCACGCAGATCGAGCGCTTGTTGCGGTTGCAGCTGTTGAAGTAGGAGGTGTTGTGGTGGCCGATGCGCACGCCCCAGTCGCGCGTGTCGTCGCCGCGCTCGGGATGCTCGACCTTGATCACGTCGGCGCCCAGGTCGGCCAGCGCCATGCCGCACAGCGGACCGGCCATCACGCGCGACAGGTCGAGCACGCGCACGCCGGCCAGGGGTTGCATGGAAAGGTGGTTCTTCATTCGGGGTCCTCGGGGCACCCGCCCCGGGGCGCCAGAACACCCAGTCTAGGAGCGCACCCCTCCCGCCATGCACCGGCGCATGAAAAGGTGCTTTGTAGTTTCAGTCGAGTCCGTCGAAGTCCGCGTCGTCGGGCCCGATGTGCGCGGGCGAGCGCCAGCCCGCATCGCGCATCGAGCGCGCGACCTGCTGCTCCACGCCCATCAGCACCGCGAAGATCGCCATGCGCACCGGGATGCCGTTGTCGGTCTGCCTGAAGATCGCCAGCCGCGGATCATGGTTGAGGTCCACGCTCAGGTCGTTCGCGCCCGGGCGCCCGTCGCGCGGCAAGGGATGCATGAGAATGGTGTCGGGCTTGCAGGCCGCATCCACCAGGGCCTTGCACACCTGGAACTCGGGTGTGTAGCCCTCCAGCGTTTCTCCGTTCGCGAACCGCTCCTTCTGCACGCGCGTGGCGTAGACCACGTCGGCGCCGCGCAGCCCCTGCGCCAGCGAGGAGGTCTGCTCGACGACGTGGCCGTTGCGCGCGACCAGCTCGACCAGGTAGGCCGGCATCTCCAGCGAGGGCGGCGCCACCAGCGTGAACTTCAGCCCGCGGTACAGCGCCAGCAGCCGGATCAGCGAGTGCACGGTGCGGCCGTACTTGAGGTCGCCGACCATCGCCACGTGCGTGCCGTCGACCAGCTTGCCCATGCGCGAGAACTCGCGCTGGATGGTGTACAGGTCGAGGATGGCTTGGCTCGGGTGCTCGCCGGGGCCGTCGCCGGCGTTGATGACCGGAATGTTGGTGGCGCGCGCGAACTCGGCCACCGAGCCCTGCTCGGGATGGCGCACCACCAGCGCATCGACATAGCCGCTCATCACGCGGCTGGTGTCGTAGATCGACTCGCCCTTGGCCATCGACGAGAAGGTGAAGCCCGTGGTGTCGCACACCGTGCCGCCGAGCCGGCAGAAGGCAGCGCCGAAGCTCACGCGCGTGCGCGTGCTGGCCTCGAAGAACAGGCTGCCGAGCACGGCACCTTCGAGGATGCGCGTGACCTTCTGCCGGCGCGCGATCGGCTGCATCACGTCGGCGACGTGGAACAGGTCCTCGAGGCTGCCGCGGTCGAACTGCGCGACCGACAGCAGCTGCGGCTTGCCTTCGGCCGCGATGCGCTGCGCGAGCGGGCGCTGCTGCCCTGTGCCCGCCAGGCCGGCGCCGGTGTCGAGCGCCTCGCGCTGAAGAATCTCGGCAACGAACTTGCCGACCATCTCCGGCATCGCCCGCGACTCGCTCGAGTCGGACGGCAGCAGCCAGGTGTCGAGCGCGCGGCGGCGCACGCCCAGCCGTTCGGAAAATGCGTCGCGCGTGAGATTGAGGCGGCGCATCGCGTCGCGCAGGAGGTCTTGCTGTTGGCTCATGTGCGAAATATACGCGATGAGCAAAACTTCAGACAGAAAATATACTCAGTGCGTATATTTTGTTCCGCCTGTCCGGTCGATGGCTAAGGCGCGCTGCCTCGCGCCTTCTTCTTCGGCGCATTCCGCGCCTCCCTCCGCGATGCGCCCGGCGGGCCAAAGTCCGGCAACGGCCGGCGTGCCATGGCCTCGGCGGCCGCAAAGGACATGCCCAGCCCGCGCAGCACCATGGCGGCCACGGTCATGTCATGGTCCGGCGGCGCCGCGCCACTGGCCACCGTGCGCATCGCCTGCGTGCAGGTGCCCATGATCATGTCGAGGGCCGCCGCCTCGCTGCTCACCTTGAAGACCCCTTGCGCCTGCCCCAGCCGCAGATCGGCCAGCGCATAGGCCGCGACGTGCGACAGCAGCTGCGGTGCCGCCGCCGCCACGTCCATCATCAGCAATGCCCAGGCGGGGCTCTGCCAGGCCAGCCAGAGATAGCGGCGATTGCCGATCGCCATGCGCCGGGCACCTTCGGCCACGCCGACCTGGCTGTCGGCAATGCGCTCGCACATCGTTTCCGCGAGCCAGACCGCGACCGCCTGCACCACCTCTTCCTTGGTGCTGAAGTGGTTGTAGACCGTGCTTGGTGTCATGCCGGCCTGCCGCGCGATCTCCTGCATGGTGGCGGCGCCCACGCCGCTTGCGGAAAACGCCTGCACGGCGGCAGCCAGCAACTGGCGGCGTGTGCGCTCGCGCTTGCCGAGGCCTTCGGGCTGGGCCGCCAGGGCCTCGGCCAAAGGCATAGGCAATCCGGACAGTGCCAATCCCTGAAAATTTATCATATCGTTCAATTTTGGACACATCGTCCAAATTTGTCCATAGCGAGCATTTCATGGAGACCCTCATGTCGGCCATCCCGAACCTTGCATATCCGCTGCCCCGCCGCCGCAATCATCGAGCCGAGGCCGCGCGATGAATGCATCCACAGGACGTGCAGCCCGCTGGCTGCGTCGCGGTGCGGGGCTGCTGCTGGTGCTCGTGCTGCTGGCCGGGGCGGTGGTGTGGGGCGGCCTGCAATTGGCCGACCGGAAGATGGCGCGCCGCGTCGATGTCGACGTGCAGCCGGTGGCCTTGCGCGCGCTCACCGACACGGCAGTCATTTCGCGCGGGCAGTATCTCTATGCCTCGCGCGGCTGCGTCGACTGCCACGGCGCGAACGGCGGCGGGCGCACTTTCATCAATGACCCGAACGGCCTGCGCGTGGCCGGGCCGCAGATCGCCCCCGGCGGCGCGAGCGTGACCGCCGCCTATCGGCCGGAGGACTGGGTGCGCGCGATCCGCCACGGCGTGCATCCGCGCGGCCGGCCGCTGATGATCATGCCGAGCGAGGACTACAACCGCTTCACCGACGACGACCTGGCGGCCCTCGTTGCCTACATCCGCAGCATGCCGCCCACGCAGGGCACGCCCGCGGTGGTCGACCTGCCCGTGCCGGTGCGCGCGCTCTACGGTTTCGGCGTGATCCAGGATGCCGCCGCGAAGATCGACCATGCGCGGCCGCCCGCCGCGCCGGTGCCCGAGGGTGTGAGCGTGGCGCACGGCGCCTACGTCGCGAATATGTGCCTCGGCTGCCACGGAGCGAAGCTGGAGGGCGGCAAGATACCCGGCGGTCCGCCGGACTGGCCCCCGGCCTCGCGGCTCGCGATCGGCGACGGATCGGTGATGCCGCGCTATCCCGATGCGGAATCGATGATGCGCCTCTTCAAGACCGGCCAGCGCGCCGACGGCACGCCGGTTCGCGTGATGCCCTTCGAGTCGCTGCGCGAGATCAGCGAGACGGACGTGCGCGCACTCCATCTGTTCCTGCAGCAGCAGCGGCCGTCGCCCCAGGGCTGAAGGCCTTTGTGAACGATCCGGCGAGGCGCCATCACTGCGCCTGCAGCACCAGCGCCGCCCCCTTCTCCGCAATCATGATCGACGCGGCATTGGTGTTGGTCGACACCATGGCCGGCATCACGGCCGCGTCGATCACGCGCAGCCGCTCGATGCCGCGCACGCGCAGCTGCGGGTCCACCACCGAGAGCGCGTCGCCCCCCATGCGGCAGGTGCCGGCGGGATGGAACACGGTGCCGCCCTTGTGGCGCGCAAAGGCCTCGAGCGCGGCGTCGTCGGCCGCATCGCGCCCGGGCAGGTATTCCTCGTCCGTGACCAGCTCGCGAAAGGCCGGCTGGCGGTAGATCTCGCGCAGCATCTTCAGGCCCGCCACCAGCACCTTGGCGTCGTGCGGATCGCTCAGGTAGTTGGAGACGATGCGCGGCGGCGCCAGCGGATCGGCCGAGCGGATCTGCACCGTGCCGCGCGACAGCGGCCGGCACTGGGTGGCCGAGGCCGAGAAGCCGGAGAAGCGGTGCAGCGGATCGCCCGGCTTGTCCACCGACAGCGGCATCACGTTGAACAGCACGTCGGGGCGGCCGCCCTCGGCATGCGGGCTGCAGACCATGCCGCCGACCTGCCCCGCGCCCACCGTGAGCGGACCGCGCTGGCGGAACAGCCACTGCGCGCCCATCGCGGCCAGCGCGAGCGGGTTGCGCACCTGGTCGTTCAGCGACATGCGCTTCTTGAGCTTGACGATCACCCGCGCCTGGTAGTGGTCCTGCAGGTTCTCGCCGACCTGGGGCGCATCGGCCTGCACCGCGATGCCGTGGGCACGCAGCAGGCCGGCCGGACCCACGCCCGACAGCTGCAGCAGCTGCGGCGACTGCAGCGCGCCCGCCGCCAGCAGCACCTCGGCGTCTGCGCGGGCGCTGCGCAGCGCGCCGTCCTGCAGCCATTCCACGCCGACCGCGCGGCCCTGCTCGATCAGCACCCGCGTCACGTGCACGCCGGTCAGCACCGTGAGATTCGCGCGGTTGCGCACCGGCGCCAGGAAAGCCGTGGCCGCATCGCAGCGCCAGTGGCCGCGCAGCGTCAGCTGGTAGGCGCCCAGGCCTTCGGTGCGCGCGCCGTTGAAGTCCGGGTTGCGGCCGTGGCCGGCCTGCACGCCCGCCTCGATCCAGGCGGCGCAGTAGGGATGTTCGTTCCGCAGGTCCGAGACGCACAGCTCGCCCGAGGCGCCGTGGTACTCGCTCTCGCCGCCCTGGTAGCGCTCGGATTTCTTGAAGTACGGCAGCACCTCGCGAAAGCTCCAGCCACCGGCGCCGGCCACGGCGGCCCAGTCGTCGAAGTCGGCATGCTGGCCGCGGATGTACAGCAGGCCGTTGATGGCGCTGGAGCCGCCCAGCACCTTGCCGCGCGGCCACACGATGGCGCGGTTGCCCGTGGCCTGCTGCGGCTCCACGGCAAACTGCCATGAATAGCGCGGGTCGTAGATGGTGCGGAAGTAGCCGATCGGCATTCGCAGCCAGAAGGCGCCGCCCTCCCCGCCCGCCTCGAGCACCAGCACGCGGCAGCGCGCATCGGCGCTCAGGCGGTTGGCCAGCACGCAACCGGCCGAACCGGCGCCGACGATGATGTAGTCGTAGCCGCCGGCGCCCGCCGTCATGCCTTGACGGTCTCCAGGAAGGGCTTGGCGTCGAAGTACTGCTCGGCCTTTAGCGCACCCTGGATGTTGGCGTTGGCAACGAAGAAGTCCGTCACCTGCTGCAGCCACTTGGTGACCGTGCCGTCCTGGTAGCGCGTGCGCCATTCGGCGTTGGTGTAGTACTTGGAGGCCTTGAACTGCTCCTTGAAGTCGGCCAGCGGCACCTCCTTGTACTGGGTCTTCTGCAGCATCTCGGCCGCGGCGTCGGGCTTGCCCGTGACCACGTCGTTGACCTCGGCCCATGCGGCGATCAGCTTGGCGATGACGGCGCGGTTCTTGTCGTAGTAGTCGTTGCGCGCGGCCCAGCCGCCCATGATGGCGGCCTCGGGGAAGAAGGCCGAGGCGTCGATCAGCTTGCGCGCGCCCGGCAGCTTCTGGCGGATCACCGAATCGAAGGGCACCCACAGCGCCACCGCCGGCACCGCGCCGGAGATGAACGAAGTGACGGCCTCGGTCATGCGCTGGTTGACCAGCCTCACGTCCTTGGCCGGGTCCAGGTTGCCCGAGCGCAGCGCGCGGTCCAGGAACACGTGCGCCGTGGTGCCCGTGGTGGTGGAGATCTGCTTGCCCTTGAGATCGGCCACGGTCTTGATGCCTGCGTCCTCGCGCACCCACAGCTGGGCCGTCGCGTACTCGATGTTGTTCATCAGGAACACCTTGCCCTGGCCGCGCGCCGGAAAGTTGGACACCACGGCGCCGGTGGACAGCATGTCCAGGCTGCCGCCGATCATGGCCTGGAACAGCTCCAGGCCGGTGGTGAACTGGATCAGCTCCAGCTCGAGCCCCTGCTTCGCAAAGGCACCGCTCTCCTGCCCGATCCAGATGTGGCCGTCCACGGCCGGAGTGTGCAGGTAGCCCACCTTGACCTTGGTCCGCGCCTGGGCGAAGGCCGGCATGCCGCCGGCCAGTGCGGCCGCGCCGGCAGCGGCGGCCTGGATCAGTTGTCTGCGTCGAAGGGCCATGGTGTGTCTCCTGTGGCGGGGTGGTGAAAGCGGCAAATGGGAGCGATTGGCTAGTCCGACATGCGCACGGCCTGCCGCGCCTGCGCGGCGTATTCCTGCATGACGAGGTCGCGGATGTGGGCGCGCAGTTCGGCGAAGCGCGGATCCTCGTGCAGGTTCTCCGCGCGCGGATAGCCGAAGGGAATGTCGATCACGGTGCGGATGCGCGCCGGCCGCGCGGTGACCACGACGATGCGCGACGACAGGTAGATCGCCTCCTCCACCGAATGGGTGATCAGCATCACGGTCTTGCCGTCGCTCTGCAGCACCTGCAGCAGCAGGTCCTGCATGGCCGAGCGGGTCTGCGCGTCGAGCGCGCCGAAGGGCTCGTCCATCAGCAGGAACTCCGGCCGCACCGCGTAGGCCCGCGCAATCGCGAGCCGCTGGCGCATGCCGCCCGACAGGTGCTTGGGAAAATGCCCGGCAAAGTCCGACAGCCCCATCAGCTGCATGTAGCGCTGCACGATCTCCTCGCGCTCGCTGGCCGGCACGCGGCTCGCGGAGAGCTTCAGGCCGAACTCGATGTTCTGCCGCACCGTGAGCCACGGGAACACGCCGTACTCCTGGAAGATCACGCCGCGGTCGGGCCCCGGCGCGGCCACCGGCTTGCCATCGAGCAGCACCTGCCCGCTGGTGGGTTGGACGAAGCCGCCGACGATGTTCATCATCGTCGTCTTGCCGCAGCCCGACGGGCCGATGATGGAGACGAACTCGCCGTTGCGGATATCGAACGACACGTCGTCGAGCACGCGCATGGGGCCATGCTCGGTCGGAAAATCCACCGACACGTGGTCGAAGCTGATGCGGATGGGTTGCGGTTGCGTCATGGCGGGCGGCCCTCCTTCAGGCGATACGGTCCTGCCAGGCCACCAGCCGGCGGGTGGCAAGGCGCAGCAGCAGGTCCATGACGAGCGCGATCACGCCGATGCAGATGATGCCCACGTAGATGATGTCGAGCTGGAAGAACGAGGAGGCGTTCTGGATCAGCGCGCCCAGGCCCTGCTGCGCCGCGATGAGCTCGGACGCGACCAGCGTGGCCCAGGCCACGCCGAGCGCCACGCGCACCGCCGTGAGGATGTGCGGGATGGTCAGCGGCACGATCACCTTGCCGAAGATCTCCACATCGCTGGCGCCCAGCGTGCGCGCCACCTTGATGTAGATCGGGCTGATCTGCGCGATGCCCTCGTACATCACGATCACGCCCGCGAAGAACGAGGCGTAGAAAAGGATCGCGGTCTTGGCCGCTTCGCCGATGCCGAAGTACACGATCACCAGCGGGATCAGCGCGATCGGCGGCAGCGCGCGGAAGAAGTTGATGACCGGGTCCATGAAGCTGCGCAGGCCCCGGTACCAGCCGAGGCAGAAGCCCACCGGCACCGCGAGCGACACGCCCAGCGCCACGCCGATGAAGACACGCTGCGTCGACATGTAGATGTCTTCCCAGAGCCTGCCGCGCGACAGCTCGACGAACTTGGCCAGCACCATGTGCGGCGCCGGCACCAGCGCGGGATTGACCAGGCCGCTGGCGCGGATGGCGTACCAGAGCGCCAGGATCAACAGCCACGGCGCCACGATCAGCAGCGCGCGCGTCAGCGGGGAAGAGGAGCTTCTCATCGGCGGTTTGTCTCTCGTTGGCGGACGTCGGCCCGTGGGCTCTTGTCTCTATGGGTCTGTCATACTATAGACCATACGTTTGCTTGATAAAACATGTCTTCCAAGTTTCTCGACAGCCCGATGCCCCGCTACCACCAGCTGGCGGACCTGCTGCGGCAGCGCATCGCCCGCGGCATCTGGCCGCGCGAGCACCGGCTTCCCTCGCTCGAGGAGCTGACGGCGGAGTTCGGCGTGGCGCGCGTCACGGTGCGCCAGGCCATCGACCTGCTCGCGCGCGAGGGCCTGGTGTCGCCGCAGCAGGGCCGCGGCACCTTCGTCACCGGCATGCCCAACCGCGACCGGTTCATCAGCGTGGTCACCAGCCTGGACGAGCTGGCGCGCGTCTACGAGGACACGCAGCCGAAGATCATGAACATCGACGAGGCGGCAACCTCCCCGCCGCTCGCACCGGGCGAAGGCAATCCCGCCGCGCGCTATGCCTTCATGCGCCGCGTGCACTTCCGCGACGGCCGCGCCTACTGCGTCATCAACATCTACCTGGACGAACGCATCTTCCGCAAGGCGCCCGAGAAGTTCCGCACCAAGACCGTGATCCCGCTGCTGATCGCGATGAAGAGCGTGAAGATCGCCCAGGCACACCAGGTACTGACCATCGGCACGGCCGACATGGAGGTGGCCGGCCTGCTGGAACTGCCGATGAATGCGCCGGTGGCCGAGGTGCGCCGCATCTTCAAGGACGCCGAGGACACCGTGATCTACCTGGCCGACGTCACCTACCGCGGCGATGCCATCCGCGTCGAAATGAACCTGAAACCATGAAACCGCTGCCCCTCTCCCCTGTTCATGCCGCGCGCATCGAGGCCTTCGTGTTCCGCTGCCCGATCGCCACGCCCGTGCGCACCTCGTTCGGCACCATGCACGACCGGCCGGCCGTCTTCGTGCGCGTGGAAGACCACGACGGCGCCACCGGCTGGGGCGAGGTCTGGTGCAACTTTCCTTCCTGCGGCGCGGAACACCGCGCGAAGCTCATCGACACCGTGATGGCGCCGCTGCTGGCGAGCCGCGCCTTCGACGGCCCCGCCGAAGCCTTCGACTGGCTGACCGAGCGCACTGCCGTACTGGCGATCCAGTCCGGCGAGCCGGGCCCGATGGCGCAGGTGATCGCCGGCATCGACCTGGCGCTGTGGGACCTGTGCGCACGCCGCGCCGGCCAGCCGCTGTGGCGCTACCTTGGCGGCAAGCACGACGGCGTGGGCGTCTATGCCAGCGGCATCAATCCCGACCGCCCGCAGGACCTGGCCGCCGCGCGGCTGGCCGAAGGCTACCGCGCGTTCAAGCTCAAGATCGGCTTCGGCCGCGAGCGCGACCTGGCGAACCTGGCGGCGATGCGCGAGGTGCTGGGCCCCGGCCTGCCGCTCATGACCGACGCCAACCAGGCCTGGAGCCTGGACGAAGCCCGCGGCATGGCGCCGCAGCTGGAAGCCTTCAACCTCGGATGGCTGGAGGAGCCGCTGCGCGCCGACCGGCCCTGGCACGAGTGGCAGCAGCTGTCGCAGGCCACGGGCATTCCGCTCGCGGCCGGAGAGAACATCGCGGGTCCAGCGGCCTTCAATGCCGCCATTGCGCAAGGCGTGCTCTCCGTGCTGCAGCCCGACAGCGCCAAATGGGGCGGCATCTCGGGCTGCTGGCCCGTGATCGCACGCGGCCAGGCCGCAGGCCTGCGCTACTGCCCGCACTACCTGGGCGGCGGCATCGGCCTGCTGCATTCGGCCCACCTGCTGGCCGCGGCCGGCGGCAGCGGAATCCTCGAGATCGACGCCAACCCCAATCCGCTGCGCACCGCGCTCGCGCCGGCGCTGTCGCGCGTGACGGAAGGACGCTGCAGCCTGGGCGAGCAGCCGGGCATCGGCGTGGAGCCCGACCTGAGTGCGGTGGCGCAGCTGGCCGCGGCGGGCTGCTGACTCAGTCGGTGCGGCTGGCCGGCAGCACGACGGTCATCAGCAGCCTGGCATCTTCCAGTGCATGCAGGCCGTGCGGCACGCCGCCCGCCAGGTACATGACCTGGTCGGCCTCGAGCAGCTTCACGTCGCCGTCCAGCTGCACCTCGACCTTGCCGCGCATGCACTGCAAGGTCATCGAGGTCGAGACGGCATGCGAGGGCACCTGCTTGCCGGCCGGCAGCACCAGCCACATGAGTTCGATGTCGCGGGCCTTCAGCAGCGCGCAAGTTTCGGTTGCCTGACCGTCGAGCGCGTCGAGGTTCACGACCTGGCCGGAGGATGCGTGCGTGAGTGCCATGCGGGCAGTGTGGCAAGGCGCGCGGGCACTGTCCAGAGGGCGGTCCTCCGGCGCAGCGCCTGCCGATTTCGCCGCAGAGACTGGTTGCATTGCCCACCGCGACCGTGAAGCCCACAGCGAACTCGGCGCCCGGACTGGGCATCGGCATCCGGCGCGCTAAACTGTCCATGTTAGCTACTTTGCAGGATCGGGCAATGATCACCGTCACCTCCGTCGAGGCGCAAAACAAGTTTGGGCAGCTGCTGGACACAGCACAACGCGAGCCAGTCATCATCACGCGTCACGGGCGGCCCGCTGCCTACATGATCTCGCCTCAAGACATGAAGGAGTTTCAGGAGGCGCGTGCACGCTGCGGCCAAGGCAAATCTGCGCGCGACTGGGCCACGGCAAGCGCACAGGCCTGGAATGAATTCGACACCAAGTTCGGCTCGTTCGCGGACGAGCACTCGACTCTCTGAACCAGTGGCGCAATTCGACGTTCATCGCAACAAAGGGAGTCAGAAAGAAAGCATCCCCTTTGTGGTGGTCATCCAGTCTGCGCGATTCGATGCCTACCGCCGCAGAGTGGTTGTTCCCTTGGTCTTGCGCCAGTACGCCCCTGGCTCATCGGTTTCCGGCTCCCGGATGAATCCCATCTTCCGCATGGGTGGTGTCGAAGTCGTCCTCAATCCTTTGCAGGTGGTATCCGTGGCGACCGATCAACTCGGTGCCGTGGTCGACTCTCTTGCGGAGCATGGGCAACAGATCATTGATGCGATGGACGAGTTGACGACCAGAGTCTGGGGATAGGAGAACAAAGCGCGTTCGAGGAGCTTCGGTCACAGGCGACCGACATCCACGGGGTTTCAATACAACTCGATGGTCTGGCGCAGCAAGCCTGATTGCTCGGCACTCGGCCCGACGAGGATCTCGACTTCGCCCGGCTCGAACAAGGGCTGCAGGTCCGGCCCGAGATAGCGCAACTCGGCCGCCGGCAGCTCCAGATTCACCGAGCCGGCAACGCCTGGCTTCAATCGCAGCTTCGCGTAGCCCTTGAGTTCCAGCAGCGGCCGGGTGACGCGGCTCAGCTTGTGGCGAACGAACAGGAAGACCGTCTCTTCGGCCTCGCGCGCGCCGACGTTGCGCAGGCTGACGCTGATCGCAAGCAGGTCCTGCTCGCGCACGCGCCGCGGCTCGACCTGGAGTTCGTCGTAGTCGAACCGGCCGTAGGTCAGGCCGTGTCCGAAGTCATACAGCGGCGTGTTGGCCACGTCCAGGTACTTGCTCGTGAAGTGGTCGGCGGGATTCATCGGCCGGCCGGTGGGACGCTGGCCGAAGTGGATCGGCACCTGCCCGAGAGCGCGCGGCCAGCTCATCGGCGTGCGGCCGCTGGGCGATACCCGGCCCGTGACCACGTCGGCAATCGCATGGCCGGCCTCGGTGCCGAGGAACCACGCAGCCAGCAGCGCATCGGCGTTTTCAGCCAACCAGGGTATGACGAGCGGCCGGCCCGAAAACAGGATCGCGACGACGGGGATGCCCAGTGCGCGAGCACGCGCAGTCACCGCTTCGGCCAGCGCCTGCTGCCGCCCGGGCAGCGCGGGCGTGGCGCGGCTCGCCGCCTCGCCGCTCATCGTGGCGCGCTCGCCCAGGCACAGCACGACCGCGTCGACGCCGTCGCACATCGCGATGGCCGCTTCGATGCCGCCGTCGTCGCCGCCCTCGATGGCGACGCCGGGTGCATGGCGTATGTCGGTCTGCGGCAGCGCGGCGCGCAGGCCGGCAAGCACGCTGACGGCCGGCTCGTGCTCGCCGGCGCCCCACCACGGGCCTTTCATCTCGGTGCTTGCATCGGCCAGCGGGCCGACGACGCACAGTGCCCTCGGTGCCACAGGCAAAGGCAGCGTGTCCCGCTCGTTCTTGAGCATGACAATGGCCCTGCGCGCGGCGTCGCGCGCCAGCGCGTGCCGCTCGGCAACGACCGCCGCGGGTTCCGGTGCCGCGCCGCGGCGGTAGGGGTCGTCGAACAGACCGAGCTGCTCCTTGAGCCGCAGCACGCGGCGCACGCTCGCGTCGATCTCTTCGATCGTCACCCTTCCCTGCTCGAGTGCGATCGGCAGACCCTTGCGATAGGCGTCGGCCATCATGTCGATGTCGACGCCGGCCTTCAGCGCCAGTACCGCGGCATCGACGAGATCGGCCGCGACGCCGTGCTTGATCAGTTCCGCGATCGCGTTGTAATCGCTGACGATGACGCCGTCCCAGCCCATCTCTCCGCGCAGCCAGTCGCGCAGCAAGGGGATGTGCGCCGTCATCGGCACGCCGTTGAGATCGGTGAAGGCGGGCATCAGCGTCGCGACGCCCGCGCGCACCGCTGCTTCGAAGCCCGGCAGATGCACCTCGCGCAAAGTACGCTCGGAGATGTCCACCGCGGCGTACTCCCGCCCCGCGGTGACTGCGCCGTACGCGACGAAATGCTTCGCACAGGCGGCCAGCGATTCGGCCGACGACAGATCGGCCCCCTGGAACCCGCGCACCTTGGCCTCGGCGATGCGTGCGTTGAGCCAAGGGTCTTCGCCAGGCCCTTCCGCGGTGCGGCCCCAGCGCGGATCGCGCGATACGTCGAGCATCGGCGCGAAAGTCATTGCCAGGCCCTCGGCGGCGCCTTCGCGCGCGGCCTCGCGCCCCGTGCGCTCCCAGAGGTCTTCGTCGAAGCTGCCGGCCTCCGCGAGCGGAATCGGAAAGAGCGTGCGATGGCCGTGAATGATGTCCAGGCCGATCAACAGCGGAATGCGAAGCCGTGATTTCTCGACGGCCAGCCGCTGCATCTCGTGCGTGGGACCGGCGCCGACCATGTTCAGCAGATTACCGACGGTGCCGTCGATGATCGACTGCGTGGAGTCCCCCGCGAGCACCGGTCCGGTGACCGTGTAGCTGGAGGCAGTCATCGTCAGTTGACCCAGCTTTTCGGCTAGCGTCATCCGGGCCATGAGGGTGTCGATGCGGCTCATCAGGGATTTCGAATAGAACCCAAGGGCCTTAATGATGGCATGCTGCGGGCAGAGAGCCCTCGGCCGTGTGGCGCCGCCGACGATTCGGCGAAACCAAACGTGACACCCGGGACCACCAACGAAAGGAGCCATGCGTGTTGAAGGATGACAGGAACCCGAAGGCATTGGCAGCCCTGCCCGATGAAGCCTTGATCGATGCCGTGCAGCGGCAGACCTTCCGCTATTTCTGGGACGGTGCGGATGCCGCCAGCGGCCTGGCGCTCGACCGCCGCACGCTGGTCGGCGCCACGGGCGAAGACCTGGCCGACGACCGGGTCGCGATCGGCGGCACGGGCTTCGGCATCATGGCCTTGATCGTCGCGGTGGAGCGCGGCTGGGTCACGCGCGACGCGGCGCTCGAGCACCTGGGGCGCATGCGGGACGCCCTCTTTCGCGCCAGGCGCTACCACGGCGCCTTCCCGCACTTCATGGATGGGGCAAGCGGCGCGACGATCCCGATGAGCCCCAAGGACGACGCGGGCGACCTGGTCGAGACCTCGTTCCTCTGCATGGGCCTGCTCTGCGCGCGCCAGTATTTCAGCGAGGACACGGCCGCGGCGCGCCGGTTGCGCAGCGACATCGACACGCTGTGGCACGAGGTCGAATGGAACTGGTTCACCCAGGGCGGGCGCGACGTGCTGTACTGGCACTGGAGCCCGAAGCACGGCTGGGCGATGAACCATGAGGTGCGCGGCTGGAACGAGTGCCTCATCACCTACTTCCTGGCGGCGGCCGCGCCGCGCCATGCGATCGATCCGAGGGTCTACCACCGCGGCTTCGCGGCGGGGCCCGGTTTCCTCAACGGCCGGTCGTACTACGGCATCGAGATACCGTTGGGCATGCCGTACGGCGGCCCGCTGTTCTTCACACACTACTCGTTCTGCGGCCTCGATCCGCGCGGCCTGAAGGACCGCTACGCCGACTACTGGGATCTCAACACCCGCCACCTGCAGATCCACCGTGCCCACTGCGCCGCCAACCCTCGGGGCTTCCCGGGCTACGGCGAATCGTGCTGGGGCCTGACCGCGAGCGACGACCCCGACGGCTACCTCGCGCACGATCCGAGCAACGACAACGGCACCATCTCGCCGACGGCCGCGCTGGCCAGCCTGCCCTACGCGCCCGCCGAGGTGATGCGGGTGCTGCGGCACTTCCTCACCGTGCATGGCGAGCGGGTGTGGAGGGACTACGGCTTCGTCGATGCGTTCTGCGAGGAGCGAGGCTGGTTCGCAGACACCTTTCTGGCCATCGACCAGGGCCCGATCGTCGTGATGATGGAGAACCATCGGACCGGCCTTCTGTGGAAACTGTTCATGAGCGTGCCCGAGGTGCAGGCCGGGTTGCGCGCCCTGGACTTCAGCAGCCCGCATCTCGGGTCGTCGGCCGCGTGAGCTCCAGCGTGGCGAGCCAGCAGGACCCGGCGTTCGAGCCCTGGCTCGAAACACAGCTGCGCCATTCGGCGGCAGCGATGCTGTCCAGCATCTCGCCGGTGTCGATCGTCAAGCACCGGCCGGGCTTCGGCCAGACCGTGCGGCCGATCCCCGGCGCCGTGGTCGCCTCGCCCGTCCTCGCCGACTACAACCCGGACCCGGATTATTTCTTTCATTGGTTCCGCGATTCCGCCGTCGTCATCGATGCATTGCGCCTGCTCTATGCCGAAGGGCGCGTCGGCGACGAAGCCCTGCAGCACCTGCGCGACTTCATCCGCTTCAGCCTGGACTTGAACCGCCTCGACGGTCGCGCGGCTGCCGCGGTGGAGGACCGCAGCGCGTGCGTGGCTCCCGAGCTCCTGCAGTACCTGCGCGAGGACCATGACCTTGCGAAAGCTTTCGGCGACCTGGTGGCCGCCGAGACGCGGGTGAACCCCGACGGCACGCTCGATGTCTGCCGATGGAATCGCCCGCAACACGACGGCGCGCCGCTGCGCGCGCTGGCGCTGCTGCGCTGGGCGGCCGGCGGGTACCTCGACGCGCCGCTGCTGGCGGAAGCTGCCGAGCTGATCCGCTTCGATCTCGACTTCACGCTGCGCCGCTGGCGCGAACCCTCCTACGACATCTGGGAAGAGGAACTCGGCCACCACTACTACACACTGCGCGTCGCGGGAGCGGCGCTGGCCGAAGGCGCGGCATGGCTGGAGGACCTGGGCGAGGCGGCGCAGGCGCGGCGCTGCCGGGAAGAGTCGCGCGCGGTGCTGCGCCTGCTCGACGACTACTGGGTGGACGAACGAGGCGCCACGCGTGGCTACTACCGCTCACGCGCGCTGGAGGACGGCCGGCCCGGTCCGAAGGCGCTGGACATCGCGGTGATCCTGTCGGCGATCCACAGCCTTGGCATCGAGATCGCGCATGGACCGGCCGATCCGCGCATGCAGGCCACGCTGGCGCGCCTGGACGCGCTGTTCGATGCGGCCTATCCCATCAACCGCGGCCGCGCCGCAGGCCGTGGCGCGGCAATGGGCCGCTACGCCGGCGACGTGTACTACTCGGGCGGCGCGTACTACTTCTCGACGCTCGGCGCCGCCGAGTTCTGCTTTCGTGCCGCGGCGGCGATGGGCGGCGATGCACGCCATTGGTTCGAACGCGGCGACGCCTACCTCGCCACCGTGCGCGCGTACACGCCGGCCGGCGGTGATCTGTCGGAACAGTTCGACCAGCGAAGCGGCGCGCAGACCTCGGCCAAGCAACTGGCCTGGAGCCACGCCGCGTTCATTTCGTGTGTCTCGGCGCGCCGCAGCGCGGCCGCCGCTTGCCAGGCGCCGCGGTAGGCGATGAGCGCGAGGCCGAAGAACCGCGTCGAGCCGGCTGCAAGGACCGGCTTCTTCCGTCAGGTCAGCGAGCTGCTCGGCGCCTTGCGCGTGTCCCCGGTCGCGAAAACGCTTGTCGTGCTGATGGGCGCGATCGTCGTGGTCGTCGCGCTCACAGCCTACGGGCAGATCGAGCTCAACAGCTGGAACAAGCCGTTCTACGATGCGATCTCGCGCCGCGACCTCGGCGAATTCGTCGTGCAGGTCGGTGTCTTCGCAATCATTGCGGGCGCGCTGCTGGTCCTGAACGTGGCGCAGAGGTGGCTCGGCGAAACCTTGCAGCTGAAGCTGCGCGAGGCCGTGGTCAACGACCTCGTGGGGCTGTGGCTGCAGCCGCGCCGGGCGTTCTGGCTGCAGGCCAGCGGTCCGATGGGAGCCCACCCCGATCAGCGAATGCACGACGACACGCTGAAGCTGTGCGATCTGTCGGTCACCCTTGGCGTGGGCCTGTTGCAGGCGGCAATGCTGTTCGGCAGCTTTGCGAGCGTGCTGTGGGTCCTCTCCAAGGACTTCAGCCTCTTCTTCAATGGCAAGGACCATGTGCTGCCGGGCTTCATGTTGTGGGCGGCCATTGCCTATGCGATCGCCGGCTCGCTGGTCACCTACTGGGTCGGCAGCGGCCTGATCTCGCGCAACGCCGAGCGCTACGCGCGCGAAGGCGAATTGCGCTTCTCGCTGACGCGCATCAACGAGCATCTCGACGGCATCTCCCTGGCGGGTGGCGAGGCCGACGAGAAGCGCCGCGTCGCCATGCATTTCGGCGACGTCTTGCGCGCCACGTCGCGCGTGGTGCTCGGCCTGACCAACCTGACCTGGGTCACCGCGGGCTTCGGCTGGGTCACCATCATCGCGCCGACGCTGGTGGCCGCACCCCTGTACTTCTCGGGGAAGGTGTCGTTCGGCGGCCTGATGATGGCCGCCGCGGCCTTCACACAGGCGCAGTCGTCGCTGCGCTGGTTCGTCGACAACTTCAGCATCATTGCCGACTGGCGCGCCACGCTGCTGCGCGTTGCCGACCTGCGCCGGATGCTGGCGTCCGACCTGGAGGCACGCGCAAGCGGCAGCCGCATCGCCTACGAGGAGGGCGAAGCCGGGGTGCTCGCGATCGACGCACTCGAAGTCCGCTCCTGGACCGGCCACGATCGGCTGGACGCCCCGGGTCTTGTCCTGCACCGCGGCCAGCGCGTCCTGATCCTCGGCACGCCGGGTACCGAGAAGACCTTGCTGTTCCGGGCGCTCGCAGGCCTTTGGCCCTGGGGCTCCGGCACCGTGCGCCGGCCTGCCGGCGAGACGATTCACTACATGCCGCGCGGCACGCCCTACATCCCACGCGGTACGCTGGCCGAAGTGCTGTCGTATGCGATGGAACCGTCGAGCTACCCGCGAGAGGCCATGGTGGCCGCACTGGCGAGCGTGGGCCTCCAGCGCCTGGAACCATTGCTGAACAAGACGGGCCGCTGGGAGAGCGAGCTCAGCATGGACGAGCAGTTGCGGCTGGGCTTCGCCCGCGTGGTGCTGCAGGCGCCGCCCTGGCTGGTGATGGACGAAGCCCTCGGCGCGTTCGACGACGACACGCTCGAACTCATCATCGGCCTGCTGGGCAAGCTCGAGCACACCGGCATTGTCCACATAGGCTCGGCCGGAGAAGCGCGCGACCGGCTGTTCACGCAGGTGGTGCATCTGGTCAAGGCGCCGAACGCCGTGCGCGAGGAGCAGCAGGCATGAGACACCTCGGGTCCACCTTCGGTCGTGCGCGCCGCGCCCTGATGCGGCTGATGCTTGCGCTGCCCGCGTGGAGCTGGGCGGCGGATTTCGGCTTCAAGCCACCACGCGATCCTGAGGATGCCGCCGCCGCGGACCTGATGCGGGACCTGGCCGAGCGCATCCTGCCGGTGTACCAGGACGCGGACACCGATGTCTTCCTGGCCAACCTGACCGCCCTGCAGATTGTCAGCGGCGCCTACCGCGCAGCCTCCGACAGCAGCCGAGCCCTGCGCACCCGCCGCCAGGGCAAGCCGTTCGACGACCTGTTGCAGCGTGCGGTCCTCGATGGCGTCTATGCGCGTGCGCGCGCACTCGAAGCGAACGAGCGCCTCGGCTTCGCCGAAGCCTATGCGCGCGCGTTCCGGGAACTGGTGTCGCCGCTCGACAATGCGCAAGCCCAGGCCATCATGGCGCGGCTCGAAATCCCGGCGGCGGTGTATGCAGAGCCGCTGCGCCGGGCTTTCGATCTCTGGCGCGCGAAGGGCAGCCTCCCGCAGGCCGATGCCCTGGCGCTGGTGCGGACCTGGCATTCGTACGAGTCGCGCCGCAGCTTCGGTGCGCTGCTGCCCGAACTGTTCGCGGCGGAAAACCGCAACCGCTACGTGACAGAGGCCGACGTCAGGATTCCCGTACGCGGAGGTGTCATCTTCGCGAGCCTGGTTCGGCCCGGCCGCGCCAATGACGCGCTGGGCACCCTGCCAACGCTGCTGCGCTTCACGCTCGATCCGGCCGAGGACGACGCCCAGCGCAGCGCCGCCAAGGGCTACGTCGGCGTCACGGCATACGTGCGCGGACGCACGCCCGACGGCAAGGGCGCCGTGTGGCCGTTCGTTCGCGACGGCGAAGACGCCGCCGCCGTCATCGACTGGATTGCCCGGCAGGCGTGGAGCGACGGACGCGTCTGCATGATCGGCGACGGCTACTCCGGCTATGCCGCCTGGGCCGCCGCCCGCAGGAGACCGGCGGCACTCAAGGCCATCGCCACCATCGCGCCGATGGCGCCGGGCATCGACTTTCCGATGGCCGGACAGATCTTCCGCAACGCCATGGTCCGCTGGGCGCAGGAGCACGCGGATGACGAGCCCCTGCGGGCCCTCGCAGACGCCGACCCGGACACGATATGGCAGGCACTCGACGCGCGCTGGTATCGCGGCAATCGTCCCTACTGGGACCTGGACCGCGTCCTGCTGGGCAAGCGCAGCCGGCTGATCCGAACCTGGCTGACGCACCCGAGCCACGATCGCTATTGGCAGAAGTTCCTGCCGTCGGCGGAGCAGTTTGCGCGCATCGACATTCCGGTGCTCAGCTTCGCCGGCTACTACGGCGCCGATGCCGGCGCGCTCTACTTCCATCAGGAACATCGTCGCAACCGGCCGCAGGCCGACACGACGCTGCTGCTCGGCCCTTACGACGCGGCCTCGATCCGGCAGGGCACGGCGCCGATGCTGCGCGGCTACGCGCTGGACCCCGCCGCACGCGTCGACCTGGCCGAGTTGCGCCTGCAGTGGCTCGACCACATCCTGAAGGGCGCGAACAAGCCTGCCCTGCTGATGGACCGCGTCAACTACCAGGTGATGGGTACGGACCAGTGGCGCCATGTGCCGACGCTGGACGCGCCGCAGCGCACCCGGCTGCGCTTCTATCTCGACACCCGCGAGCGCAACGACCCGCACCGCCTGTTGCCGTTGCCGTCCGAAGGCGGTGGCAGCGCGCGGCTCTCGGTCGATCTTGCCGATCGGCGTGACGTGCGCATTCCGTGGCCGGACGCGCTGCGCGCCGCGCAGCTGCCGGCGCGCAACAGCATCCGCTTTGTCAGCGATCCGCTCCCGGAGGACACCGAGATCTTCGGCAGCTTGCACGGCGTGTTCGACATCACGCCCTCGCGGCAGGACATGGACTTCAGCATCTCGCTGTACGAGCAGACGGAAAGCGGCGAGTACCAACTGCTGTTCGATCCCTACGACTTCCGCGCCAGCTACGCAGGCCATCGCGTGCGCCGCAGGCTTCTTCGGGCCGGCGAGCGCCAGCTGCTCGCGTTCACCACCGAACGCGTGACCGCTTGCAGGCTTGCGGCGGGCAGCCGCATCGTGCTGCTGGTCGGCCTCAACAAGCGGCCCGACCGGCAGATCAACTACGGCAGCGGCAAGGACGTGAATTCGGAAACCATCGCCGACGCGAAGTGGCCTGTGCGCGTGCGCTGGCACGCGCGCAGCTACATCGAGATCCAGGCCGGCAAGCCTTGATTGCTCATCGCGTCGCCGGACCTTTGTCGTTCATGGCGCCGATGATGACGCCTTCGCAAGGCGCCAACTCCAGGGGCCCCTCGATGGACTCGGCGCGCGCAGGATCGGTCGATGCCAGCACGATCGGCTGGCGCGGCATCAACGCCGGTGAGATCGGCGCCGGGGTGGCACCGAAGTTCAACAGCACCACCAGCCGCTGTCCTTCGAAGCTGCGCGCATAGGCGAGCACCTCGTCCTCCGCATCGAGCGCTTCATAGTGGCCCCGGTTCAGCGCAGGCTGCGCGCGGCGCAATGCGATGAGACGCTGGTAGAGCGCCAGCATCGAGCCTGCCTCAAGCGATTGCGCTTCCACGTTGCGCGTGGGCCAATCGGCTGCCAGGCGCAGCCACGGCGTACCGGTCGTGAAGCCCGCATGCGCTGCGGCGCTCCACTGCATGGGTGTTCGCTCCGGGTCGCGCCCCAGGCCCATGCCGGGCTTGTTCTTCTCGAACGGGTCCTGCACTTCATCGGCGGAAATGAGAACGTCCGTCATGCCGATCTCGTCGCCGTAGTAGAGCGTCGGCGTGCCGCGCAGCGTGAGCAGCAGCATGGCCGCGAGCCGTGCCATCTGTGGCCCGACGCGGCTCGCAATGCGCGATCTGTCGTGGTTGCCCAGCACCCAGTTCGGCTGGGCGCCGCCGGGCAAGGCGGCTTCGTAGTCGCGCACAAGGCGGTCGATGCGCGCCGCCTGCCACTCGGTCGCAATCAGCTGGAAGTTGAAGGGCAGCTGCACGCCTTCGAGCACGCCTTCGGTGTTGAGTCCGTAGTAGGCGACCAGGCGCGCGAGCGGCAGGTAGAGCTCGCCGATCAGCACGCGCGACGATCGTGCGTCGCTGAACTCGTCGACCACGCGGCGCATCTCGGCCACGATGGGCTGCAGCTCAGGCAGGTCCGTGTTGTAGAGCATCAGCCAGCGAAAGAATGGGTCTTGGCCCTCGATGAAATCCGGGTTCGGCGGGTTGTCGCGGAACTGCGCGTCCTTGATGATCTGGGAGAGCACGTCGACGCGGAATCCGTCGACGCCGCGCCGAAGCCAGAAGCGCAGCACCTCGTACATCGCGGCCCGCACTTCGGGGTTGCGCCAGTTGAGGTCGGGCTGCTCCTTCAGGAACGAATGGCCGTAGTACTGGCCGGTGGCCGGATCGAAGGCCCAGGCAGGGCCGCCGAAATTGCTGAGCCAGTTGTTGGGCGGCCCGCCGCCCGGCGCCGGGTCGCGCCAGATGTACCAGTCGCGCCGCGGATCGCTGCGTGCGCTGCGGCTTTGCACGAACCACGGATGACGGTCCGAGGTATGGTTGGGCACGAAGTCCAGGATGATCTTGAGTTCTCTTGCGTGCGCCTCCTGCACCAGCGCATCGAAGCCCTCCAGCGTGCCGAAGCGCGGATCGATGCCGCAAAAATCGGAGATGTCGTACCCGAAGTCGGCCATCGGCGAGGGATAGATCGGCGAGATCCAGACGGCATCGACGCCGAGCGAGACCAGATGATCCAGCCGGGCGCGGATTCCACCCAGGTCTCCGATGCCGTCGCCGTTGCTGTCCTGGAACGAACGCGGATAGACCTGATAGACGATTCCGCGCTTCCACCAGTCGTCGGCTGCCATCTTGATTTCCTCATGGTCGGTTTCGAGCGGATCCATTGTCTCCAGAAAGTGTGCAGCGCATCAGCACGCCGTGGCCGATACCTTTCGAGACCGATCTGCCTCGGTGCACAGGCGTCCCACGCGAACGGATTGCCAAGGGTAGATTGCGTGAAGCGATGTCCGGCCAGCCTGAAACCTGTCGAGCGCAATCTTCACGGCGGATTCAACCGGTGTTGTGGACCTTGGCGGCCACGCTCCCACTTCGGGCTCGTACCAAGGGGTTGATGCGATGGGGCTTTTTAGGGACGGCGGCGCGCCGCCCATCTCTCGGCGCATCAAGCGCGTCCTCGCCGGTGCCGGGGTTGTGTCGCGTGAGGTCCGAGACAGAGGGCTTGTCGGCAAATTGTTTGCGCCCGACCAACCCGGCCCGCACCGGGCAGTGCTCGTGGTTGGAGGTTCCAACGAAGGATTGGCATGGTCCCAGGAAATGGCGGCCCTGCTGGCATCTCACGGGTATGCAGTTTTCGCGCTGGCGTATCTCCCCATGGAAGGCCTCCCGCCAACCCTCGACCGCATTCCGCTCGAGTACTTCGGCACGGCGTTGGATTGGCTTTCGGAGCAAACGACCGTTGCGGCGAACAAGATAGGCGTTGTGGGCCTCTCGCGAGGCGGAGAGTTGGCATTGCTGCTCAGTGCGACCTACCCCGGCCGCGAATGCTTGCGTTTTTGCGCGGTGCGCTCGTTGACGACCAGGATTTGTTCAAGCCCACCGGAAGACTACAGTCGGCCCCCTAGCGGCCGTTGAATATGCGGGAGAACTCCATGCCTGGAATGCGCGCCTTTTGCCAGTCGAGGGGGCGATGAGATCGCTCGAAGGATCCTGGCGAAGAAAGCAGCAGCCCTTCCGCGGCAATGATGTCGAGTTGCACTCGCTGCACGGGTGGCGGGCCCGGGTTGCCGCTGACACGATGGTGCGGTAGCCTCCCGGCTCCACCACTGCCAGGAGTCACCGATGCCCAGTCGCGTCATTCTTTCCACTGGCGCCGCCGTCGCAGCCACTGCACTGATCATCGGTTGCGGTGCGATGCGTTCATCGAGCGGCAACTCCATGAGCTTCTTCATCACCAGCGTCAACCCCGGCAAGGGCGGCGACCTCGGTGGCCTGGCCGGAGCCGACCGCTTCTGCCAGTCGCTGGCCACGGGCGCCGGGGCGGGCAACAAGACTTGGCGTGCCTACTTGAGCACCGCTGCCGCGAACGGGCAGCCGGCCGTCAATGCGCGCGACCGGATCGGCACTGGTCCTTGGACCAATGCCAAGGGAGTGGTCGTCGCCACCAGCGTCACCGACCTGCACAGCGCCAACGCCAAGGTCGGCAAGGACACCTCGCTGACCGAGAAGGGCGAGGTTGTCTCCGGCTTCGGCGATCCGGTCAACCGCCACGACATCCTCACCGGCTCGCGCCCTGACGGCACCCTGGCGGTGCCCGATCCCGGCAAGGACACCACATGCGGCAATTGGACCAAAAGCGACGGCGGCTCTGCCATCGTGGGTCACCACGACCGCAAAGGCACCAATCCCGATCCAGTCGCCAACGCTTCGTGGAACTCCTCGCACGGCACGCGCGGCTGCAGCGTCGACCAACTCAAGATGAGCGGCAGCGCTGGGCTGATGTACTGCTTCGCGACGAACTGACCTTGGCCGACGGGCAGGCCTCGGCCCGCGTCGTCTCGACGAGGCTATCCCTTGGCCAGTTCGAGCATGACGATGCAAGTCATCTCATTGCCGCCTCTGCGGCTACATTCGGCCAGAAGCGGCTGTCGGGTCGCGGCAGCCATTGCTGAGACTCCGGCTAACAAGCGACCACAACAGGGTAGCTATCGAAAAGGCCATACGTGCAGCTCTACTCATATTCGCTGGCTCTGCGCATCTGGCATCCGAGCATCGACCCTGCAGTGATTACTGGGAAGCTTTCGCTTGAAGCTAAGCACGCCTACGCGGCAGGCCGGCCTCGCCAAACCCCGAATGGACGCTTGCTCGGTGGCAACCACGCGGAGAGCTATTGGCACTCCGACCCGTTCGCTCGCGGAGAGTATTCGTCCACAGATGACGCCGCAGAAGATGCTCTCGCAGACGTCACAAAGGTGCTCCAACCGCACAAGCAGTTTTTGCTTCTGCTTCGTGAGCAAGGTGCTCGCCTCCATCTCCAGATAAGTTCGTTCTCCAGGCGGAACTACGCGTTGGAACTCTCACCGGATTTCCTCGCAGAGTGTTCAGCGCTCGGTCTCAGCATTGTTCACGACGTCTATCCCTGCGCCCAGAACTGAAGGTCCGCTTCGGAGCGACGCGTCCAGCCGCTTCAATGGGCTGCGTCATGCGCCGCTTCGGTACAGCGTCGGCGGCTGGCCAAAATGGCGCTGGAACGCGCGCGAGAAGGCGGTAATGCTGGCATAGCCCGCCCCACTGCGATGTCGCGCGCCGACAGCTCGCGCGCAACCAGATGGCCTCTGCGCAGGATGCGCGATGCTATTCCTCGTCGCGCACCCGGTACTGGCTCACCAGCGTCTGCTGGACCGTCGGCGGCACCGCTTCGTAGTGCGACAGCGCAATGGTGTAGCGGCCCTGCCCGCTGGTCATTGCATTGAGCCGCGACTGGTAGCTGGCCAGCTCGGCCTCGGGCACCTGCCCGCCGATGGCCACGGTGCCGCCTCCCAGGCCCGAGGTGCCGGTGACCAGGCCGCGGCGCGCCGACAGGTCGCTCGTGACGTCGCCCACGGCATGCTCGGGCACGGCGATCTCGATCTGCACGATCGGCTCGAGCACCACCGGCCGGGCCTCGCGGACCGCGGCCATGAAGGCCTTGCGGCCGGCGGTCGCGAAGGCGATGTCCTTGCTGTCGACGCTGTGGTGCTTGCCGTCGTACACCACCACGCGCACGTCGACCACGGGGTAGCCTGCGATCGCACCGTACGTCAGCACCTCGCGCACGCCCTTCTCGACCGCCGGAATGAACTGGCCCGGGATCGCCCCGCCCCTGACTTCATCGGCGAACTGAAACCCGGCGCCGCGCGCGAGCGGCTCGATGCGCAGGAAGACCTCGGCGAACTGGCCGGCACCGCCGGTCTGCTTCTTGTGGCGGTGGTGGCCCTCGGCCGGCGCGCTCACGGTCTCGCGGTAGGCGATGCGCGGTGGCCGCGTCTGGACCTCGAAGCGGTACACCTCGCGCAGGCGATCGAGCACGATGCGCAGGTGCAGCTCGCCAAGCCCGTAGAGGACCGTCTCGTTGGTCGCGGCCACATGCTCGATGCGCAGGCACGGATCCTCGGCTGCGAGCTTGCCGAGGATCTCCCAGGCGCGCTGCTCGTCGCCATGGCGCTTGGGCTCCACGGCCAGGCCGTGCACCGGCACCGGGAACGGCAGCGGCGCGAGGTGCACGTGGGCGTCCTCCGCCGCGTCGTGCAGCACGGCATCGAAATGGATCTCCTCGACCTTGGCCACCGCCACGATGTCGCCCGGCACCGCATGCGACACCTCGACATGGTCCTTGCCCTGGAGCATGAACAGGTGCCCCACCTTGAAGGGCTTGCGCCCGTCGCCGATGTAGAGCTGGCTGTCGCGCGTGACCGTGCCCTGGTGCACGCGGAAAATGCCCATCTTGCCGACATAGGGGTCGACCGTGACCTTGAACACGTGCGCCAGAACATGCAGCGACGGGTCGGGACTGGCCTCCATGGGCTGGGCCTGCGCGCCCTCGCCAATGATGAAGTCCGGCGGGTTGGCCTCGGTCGGATCGGGCAGCAGCTTGACGATCACGTCCAGCAGTTCGGCCACGCCGGCGCCGCTGCGCGACGAGACGAAGCACACCGGGATCAGGTGGCCTTCGCGCAGTGCCTGCTCGAGCGGCGCGTGCAGCTCGGCCGGATCCACGTCTCCCTCCTCGAGGTAGCGCTCGACGAAGGCCGCGTCGACCTCGACCACCTGTTCCACCAGCGCGCGGTGCGCCGCTTCGACCGGGCCGAAGTCGGATTGCCCGAAGCGGTTGAAGAAGCAGTCCACCACCTGCCTGCCGACCCCGTCGGGCAGGTTCAGCGGCAGGCATTCGCGGCCGAAAGTGGCCTGGATGTCCGCCAGCAGGCCCGCCAGCGAGACGCCCTGCGAGTCGATCTTGTTGACGATGATCATGCGGGCCAGGTGGCGCGAGGCCGCGTATTCCATCATGCGCACCGTCATCGGCTCGATGCCGGTGGCGGCATTGATGACCACCGCCGCCGTCTCGACCGCCTCCAGCGCCGGCAGGCTCTGGCCGAGAAAGTCGGGCCCGCCGGGCGTGTCGATGAAGTGGATGCGCGTACCGGCATGCGTGAGGTGCATCACCGAGGCGTTGAGCGAGTGCAGCATGCGGCGCTCCAGCGGGTCGTGGTCGCTGACGGTGGTGCCGCGCTCGATGCTGCCGCACGCTGCGATGGCGCCCGCCTTGTGCAGCAGGCTCTCGGCGAGCGAACTCTTGCCGGCGCCCGCGGCGCCCACCAGCGCCAGCGTTCGCACGGCCTGCATTTCGGCCGCAAGGCCGTTCGATCGGCTTGGCATGGCATGCACTCCTTTGCGCGCCCGCAAGGCCGGCCCGGCGGCCCGCAAGGGCTCGGGTGCTGCGCATGGACGCCGGTCCAGCGTACGGGATTGCCCGTGGCGATGCAAGCGGGTGGCTGCCCAGGCCTACTTCGAACGCCCGTCGAAATGCTGCACCAGCACCGCCTCGAGGTCGATGCCCTCGAGGCTGCGGATGTTGATGGCCGCCATCCTGTTGCCCTTGGGATCCGTGCCCTCGCCAAAGGTATGAATGCCGCAGACCGCGCAGAAGCGATGCGAGATCACATGCTTGTTGAACATGTAGGTGCTGATGTCCTCGGGCGGCGTCTTCAGCCTGAGCCGGTCGTGCGGCACAAACCACAGCAGCGACCCCTTGCGCTGGCACATCGAGCAATTGCATGCCATGGCCCCCTGCAGTTCGCCCTCGACTTCGAAGGCGATCCGACCGCAGTGACAGCTGCCTTGGTAATTCATCGTCATCGGCCCTCCAAACGAAAAATTGCGCGGTCCGCAGTTTAGGCGGAGTACGGGCCGGCCCCGGACGAAAAGCGCCTATTCGGACGGACGCGTCGCCGTCAGCCCCGTGGGTGGACCATCGATCGCGGTCCACCCCCCATCCACCGACAGCGAACTGCCCGTGATGTAGCTGGCCGCGTCGGACGCGAGAAAGGCCACCGCCGAACCCACCTCCGACGGCTGCCCCCAGCGATTGAAGACCGTGTGGGCCGCATAGGTGTCGTAGATGGCCGGGCGCTCCTTGAGCGGCGCGGTCAGCCTGGTCTCGATGATGCTGGGCATGACCGCATTGACGCGCACGCCGTAGCTGCCCACCTCCGACGCGAAGCCCTTGACCATCTGCGCGATGCCGGCCTTGGTGGCCGCATAGATCCCGAGGCCGGGCTCGATCGTCACCGCACGCATCGACGAGCACAGGATGAGGCTGCCGCTTCCCTGCTTCATCATCGGCGCGCCGAAGCGGCGCATGAAATGAAAGGCGCCCTTGAGGTTCAGGTTCACGACCTGGTCGAACTCTTCGTCCGTGTAGTCGACGATGAGCTTGCGGATGTTGAGCGCCGGCGTTGCCACGGCAACGTCGATGCGTCCGCGCGCCGCCAGCGTGTGCGCAGCCAGGGCCGCGATGTCCGCGCCGCTGGCCGCGTCGGTGCTGCGCCATTCGGCGGAGCCCGCGCCCGATTGCGTGATCTGCTCGGCCGTGGCCTTTGCGCCATCGGCGTCGCGGTCCGCGCACACGACGTGCGCACCGAGCGCGCCCAATGCGTGGGCCGACGCCTGGCCGATGCCCGACGCCGCGCCCAGCACCACGGCCGTCTTGCCGCTCAGATCGAAGAGTTGGCGGTAGTTCTGCATGTTGGATCTCCGTGGATCAGGAAGTGTGGGAATTCAGGGAAGCATCCAGGCCAGCGGGCCGGCCTGCAAGTAGACCAGCGTGGAAAGCCCCAGCAGCAACAGCAGGCTCCAGCCGATCACCTTGCGGAAGATCGCGCCCTCCTGCCCGATGATGCCGACCGCAGCCGCGCCAACAGCCAGGCTTTGCGGCGAGATCATCTTGCCGAGCACGCCGCCGGATGCATTGGCCGCGGCCAGCAATGCGGGGCGGATGCCGGTCTCATTGGCCGCGGCGACCTGCAGCGCACCGAACAGCGCGTTGGAGGAATTGTCCGACCCGGTCACGGCCACGCCGATCCAGCCGATCACCGGCGAGAGGAAGGCGAAGGCCGGACCGGTCTGCGCCATCCAGCGGCCGAGCGTGATCGTCTGGCCGGAGTAGTTCATCACGAAGGCCAGGGCCAGCACGCACAGCACGGTGGGAATGGCCCAGCGCAGCTGCCTGAGCGTGGTGCCATAGGTACGCACGGCCGCAGCGGGCTGCACGCGCAGCAACATCGCCGACAGCAGCCCTGCCACGAGAAGAAGCGTGCCGGTCGCCGACAGCGAATTGAGCGTGAAGACCGAGGACACGGGCTTGCCCGCCGCATTGACGATGTCCACCCCCGGCCACGGGAAGCGCAGGGTGCCTGCCGAAAGCCATTGCTGCACGCCCTTGATCTGCGCCAGGGAGAAGATGGCAATGATCAGGATGTAGGGTGCGTAGGCGATCCATACGGTGCGTGCGTCGTGCCGCGCCACCGCCAGCTGCGACGGCTCCACGTCTTCGATGCGCCCGGGTGGCACCGGCTGCCAGACGCGCAGGAACAGCATGAGCGCGCCGGCCGAGCCAAGGGCGCCGAACACGTCCGCCAGCTCGACAGAAATGTGGCTGGCGGCAATCCACTGCGCCGCGCCGAAGGCGAGGCCGGCAACCACGGCGGCGGGCCAGGTCTGGCGCAGGCCGCGCTTGCCGTCGAGCAGGCCCACGAGGATCAGCGGCACGAAGGCCGCCAGGATCGGCGTCTGGCGCCCCACGATGGCGCCCAGCAGGCCGAAGGGTTCGCCCGACACCTGCGCCAGCGTGACGATCGGCACCGCGAGCGCACCGAAGGCGACGGGCGCGGTGTTGGCCACCAGCGCCAGCACGGCGGCCTTCATCGGCTTGATGCCGATGGCCAGCAGCATGGCGCCCGAGATGGCGATGGGCGTTCCGGCGCCGGCCAGGGCTTCGATCAGCGCGCCGAAGTTGTAGGCGATGATGATCGACTGGATGCGCGGGTCGGGACTGATGCGCGCGAAGCTGTCCTTGAGCACCGCGAAATGGCCCGACTGCACGGTCAGGTTGTAGAGCCAGATCGCGTTCACGATGATCCACAGCACCGTCAGCACGCTGAAGGCCGCGCCGTAGAGCCCGACGTTGAGCGTCGCGGCCCACGGCATGCGGTAGGCGAACCCCGCCACCAGGACGCAGATGGCGAGCGAGACGAAGGCCGCGATGTGCGGCGCGACTCGCAGCCATCCCAGCATGACGAACATGGTGAGAAGCGGCAGCGCGGCCAGCGCCGACGACAGCAGCAGGGACCCGCCGACCGGGTCGTAGATCTGTTGATACAAGGGATGTCTCCAAGGGTGTTGTGGCGGCGCGGCCGTCTTTGCGGCCGTCTATGCGGCTGGCGGTGCTGCGCGTGCGCGCAGCGCAATCCATGTCAGGGTTTGAAGAAGGACGTCGGCACCATCAGCCTCGTCTCCTGGGAAACGAGGTAGGCGGCCGCCGCGCTTTTCTCGAGATAGCTGGCCCAGGCCGGGTCGCGCTGCATCGCGGCGCGCTTGTTCGCGCGATCCGCCGCGTCGGCGAAAACCCAGATGTGCGTGTAGCTGTTGACGTTGCCGGTCTCGGTCTGCAGATAGGCCAGCGGTTCGCCGAGGTGGCGGCGCTGGGTGTCGAAGCCGTGCTCGGCATACAGCGCCAGATGGCGCTTCAGGGTGCCGGGGCGGCAGGTGTAGGTGCGGACGTCGTAGAGCATGTGTTTCTTCCGTTTCTCTTGCGGTTCAGGGAGGGTTCTTTCATTCAGTCCACGGTCGCGCCGGAACGCTCGACCAGTGCGCCCCAGCGCTTCACTTCCTCTGCGACGAAGGGCTGGAAGGCTTCGTGCCTGTCGCCGATGGCGTCGGCGCCGAGTTCCTTCAGGCGTGCCTGTACGGCCGGATCGGCCACCGCCTGCGCGATCGAGGCGGACAGCCGGGCCACCACCGGCGCCGGCGTGCCGGCCGGCGCGAAGAGGCCGAACCACGAGCGCGCCTCCATCTGCGGATAGCCGGCTTCGGCGAAGGTCGGCACCTCGGGCAGGTTGGCGCGGCGGGCCTTGCCGGTCAGCGCCAGCGGCCGCAGCTTGCCGGCCTGCACCTGCGAGAGCACTTCGGGCAGGTTGGCGAACATCGCCTGCACCTGGCCGCCGATGAGGTCGGTCTGGGCCAGCGCGCCGCCCTTGTAGGGCACATGCAGCATGCGCGTGCCCACCAAGGTGTTGAACTGCTCGCCCGCCAGGTGCGCCGCGGTGCCGGTGCCGCCGGAAGCGAAGTTGAGCTTGTCGCCCTGCCCTTTCGCATAGGCCGCGAACTCGGCCGCGCTGCGTGCCGGCACGCCAGGGTTCACCACCAGCACCAGCGGCACCGACGCCAGGTTCGACAGCGCCGCAAAGTCCTTCGTCAGGCTGTAGTCGAGCTTGCGGTAGAGCGTCGCGTTGATCGCATGGCTCGACGTCGCCATCAGGATCGTGTAGCCGTCGGGCGCGGCGCGGGCCACGGCCACGGCGCCGATGTTTCCGTTGGCCCCGGCCTTGTTGTCGACCACGACGGGCTGGCCGAACTGGTCCGACATCTTCTGTCCCACCACGCGGGCGATCACGTCCGTTGCGCCGCCGGCGGCAAAGGGCACCACGATCCGGATCGGGCGTGCCGGGAACTCGGCCGGGCTCTGCGCCTGGGCCTGCACGAGCGCGCAGGCGCCCAGTGCCGCCAGGGCCGAAGCCCGCAGCAATTTGTTCATGTCTGTGTCTCCTCTTGGGTCGCGAAAGGTCGGTCAGGATGCGGCGCGCAGCGCCTTCTCGCGCAGCTCGCTCAGGGTGGCGCGCGGTGTCAGGATCTCGGGCTCGATCGCGAGCTCGATGAGCGCGCTGCCGCCGGCGCCGAGGGCGCGCTGCAGCGCGGGAGCGAAGTCGTCGCTGCGCTCCACCCGCTCGGCATGCAGGCCGAAGGATTGCGCATAGCGCACGAAGTCGGGGTTGCACAGGTCGGTGCCGATCGGCCGGCCCGGGTAGTTCACTTCCTGATGCATGCGGATCGTGCCGTACATGCCGTTGTTGAAGACGATGAAGACGATCGAGAGCGCATGGCGCCTGACGGTCGCGAGTTCCTGCGAGGTCATCAGGAAGCAGCCATCGCCCGCCAGGCAGACCACCTGGCGCGACGGATGCTGCAGCTTGGCGGCAATGGCGGCCGGAACCCCGTAGCCCATCGCGCCGCTGGTGGGCGCGAGCTGGGTGTTCGGCCGCGAGAACGGGTAGTAGCGGTGCGCCCACGCGCTGTAGTTGCCCGCGCCGTTGGTGAGAATGGCATCGGGCTCGAGCGTGTCGCGCAGCGTCTCGACGATGCGGGCCGGGTCAAGCCTGGCCTGGCGCACCGAGGGCGCAACATAGCGCTCGTAGGTGGCGCGCAGCTGGCCGAGCCATGCGCGCCGCGGCGCCAGGCCGGCCGGTGGCATCGCGGCGGCGGCCCGCGCGAACGGAACCGGGCTGCTCAGTATCTTGAGCGCAGGCTGGTACACGCGCCCGAGCTCCTCGGCACAGGGCAGCACGTGCACCAGCTGCTGGCGCGGCACCGGCACCTCGAGCAGCGTGTAGCCGCTCGTGACGATCTCGCCCAGCCGCGTTCCCACGGCGATCAGCAGGTCGGCCTCGCGCACCGCGCGGGCCAGCTCGGGATTGATGCCGATGCCGACCTCCCCCACGTACTGCGGATGGCGATTGTCGAAGAGGTCCTGCCGCCGGAAGGCGCAGGCCACCGGCAGCACGTTCTGCACGGCAAAGCGCTCGATCGCCTCGCGGCCTGGCGCATTCCAGCCTGGGCCGCCGAGCAGCAGCAGCGGCCGCTGCGCGACGGCAAGATGGTCGCGCAGGCGCAGCATCGCATCGGGCGCGGGGTGCGCCTGCGGCACCTCAACGCGCGGCACCACAGAGGGAAAGGCCGAGTCGGTCAGCATGTCTTCGGGCAGCGCGAGCACCACCGGGCCGGGGCGCCCGGACATCGCGACCGAATAGGCACGTGCCATGAATTCGGGAATGCGTGCGACGTCGTCGATCTGCGCCACCCACTTCACGAAGGGACCGAACATGCGCCGGTAGTCGATCTCCTGGAAGGCCTCGCGCTCGATCATGTCGCGTCCGACCTGGCCGATCAGCAGGATCATCGGCGTGGAGTCCTGGAAGGCAGTGTGCACGCCGATGCTCGCGTTGGTGGCACCGGGTCCGCGCGTGACCATGCAGATGCCGGGCCGGCCGGTGAGCTTGCCCTGGGCCTCGGCCATGAAGGCGGCCGCGCCCTCGTGGCGGCACACCACGACACGCACGGCTTCCTGCTGGGCATGCAGCGCGTTGAGCACGTCGAGGTAGCTCTCGCCCGGCACGCAGAACACGGTGTCGGCGCCTTGCGCGAGCAGCGCGTCGACAACCAGTTGGCCGCCGGTGCGCAGTTTGGGGGAATCGTTCATCGCCAGCCATCGGGCCGCCATCGCGGCGGCGGAGTTGAGATGGATGCACTTTAGGCAGCCGAGCGCCCGGGGCGGTAGGACGATTGCGAACTCGTCTTGTACTTTTCGACGGCCCGCACTAGGGGCTTACGCCAGCTAGCGAGGCGTGCCGTAGCGCTTCTTGAACTCGCCGGGTGTCAGCTGCGTGCGCTTCTTGAAGAAGCGGCTGAAGTAGGCGTGGTCTTCGAAGTGAAGATGGAACGCGATCTCGGCAACGCCCATGTCGGTGTTGCACAGCAGCCGCTTGGCCTCGAGCACGAGGCGCTCGTGAACCAGCTCGCCCGCGGTCTTGCCGAGCGTGCGCTTGACGGCGTCGTTGAGCTGGCGCTCCGTGACATGCAGCCGCTGCGCGTAGTCGCGCAGCGGGCCGAAGTCGAGGTAGTGCTGGTCGATCAGGAGCTTGAAGCGCTTGGTCAGCGAGTAGCTTTGCGGAGAGGCGCCGTCGGCGGCACGCGCCGGATAGAGCCGCCGCAGCCGGGTCAGCAGCACGAGCAGGTAGGAACGCACGATGTCCAGCCGCGCCTCTGCCCGCCCGAGCATCTCGTCTTCCATTTCGAGCAGCAGCGGTAGCAGTTCGTCATGCTGGGCCTGATCGAGGTAGAGCACGGGAGCATCCGAAGCAATGTGGAAGAACGGGTACTTCGCGATGTCGTCCGAGCGCGGGAACATCTGCACGAAGAACTCGGTGCTGAAATTGATGACGAAGCCCTTGGGCTGCACGGTCGAGGCCCAGGCGTGCAGCTGGCCGGGCGAGACGAAGAACACGGTGTTGGCGCGCGCCTCGAAGGTCTCGAAGTCCAGCAGATGCGTGCCCGCGGCCTCGCTCATCCACAGCAGGTGGTAGTAGTTGTGGCGGTGCGGGAAGCCGCGCGGGATGTCCGGGCGATCCTCGAGCCGCACGAGGTCGAAATGGAACGCACCGGCCTCGCCGCTGAAGTCGGAACTGTCGAAGACAGGGAAGTCAGCGGGGGGTGGCGTGTGCACGAGGGGCTTGCGATGGACGAACGAAGCCATCGATTATCGGACAGCGGTGCATGTCGCCATGCGGCACGAAGCGTATGGCACCCCGCTCAGCCGCCGGTCCTCTTGCGCGCATGCAACTCGTCGGACTCAGGCCCGCCCTGCGGGGCCGCCGATCAATCCTTCGACTTGTATGCCGCCAGGAACGCGTCGGAAGACACCTGATCGGCCAGGGCCCGGAGGCTCGCCGCCGAGGCAGGGCCCAACACGGCCTCCACGCGGTCGTTTGCCGCGGCCCAGCGCACCACCGCTTCCGACAGCCGAGCCCTGCCACGCGGAGTGAGCACGCCGTGCTTGGTGCGCCGGTCCTTGGCGTCCGCACGCAACTCGACGAAGCCGTCGCGCACCAGCGGCCTGAGCGCGTGGGTCAGCGCCGACAGCTGGATGGCGAGCCGGGCTGCCAGGTCCTGCAGCGTCGGTCCTTGCGGGGCGGTCACCATGAGCTTGTCTATTTCCGCGATCAGCGCGAGCTGCGTGGCCTTGAGGTCCAACGGCGCCAGCGCTTCGTCATACAGCTGGCCAAGCCGGCGGGCGGCAAGGCGCAGTGCCGTATTGGTGCAGACACGCCCGCCCAGCACGCCCTGTTCGTCCGCGGCGGGCTCGTGCAGGCTGTTTTTCGCGTCGACGGCTTTGGTGTTTATTCCCATGATCAAAAAATGGTTGAGTGCTGCACCAACGGCAGCCCGTGGCGGATCGCTTCTACATTTGAGCCCTCAACTTTTTTGGTTGAGCCCTCAATTTTATTGGAAAGCCATCCATGACACATCCCAGTTCCAGGAAAGTCGCTCTTGTCACCGGGGCTTCCTCCGGCATCGGCGCCGTCTATGCGGACCGCCTCGCTGCGCGCGGCTACGACCTCATTCTTGTCGCCCGCCGCGCCGACCGCCTCGAGGCCCTCTGCGCACAGGTCTCGAAGGCGCACGGCATCAAGGCCGAGCCGGTCACCGCCGACCTGACCCAGGACGAGGACCTGGCGCGCATCGAGACGATCCTGTCCACCCGCGCCGACCTGCGCGTGCTGGTGAACAACGCCGGCATTGCGCGGCTGGGACCGGTGGCCCAGAGGTCCGCAGGCGACGCGCTGTCGCAGATCGCCCTCAACGTCACGGCGCTGACGCGCCTGACCCAGGCGGTGGTGCCGGCCTTCATCGCCAGAAATGACGGGGTGATCATCAACATCGCTTCGGTGCTTGGCATCCATGCGCTGCCCATCAGCGCGGTCTACAGCGGCACCAAGGCCTTCGTACTGCAATACAGCCGGGGCCTGCAGGAAGAGCTGGCCGGCACCGGCGTGAAGGTTCAGCTGGTCCTGCCGGCCTCGACGGCCACCGAGATCTGGGACCTGTCGGGCGTTCCGCTGGCGGCCCTCAACAAGGACGCCTTGATGACCACCGAGCACATGGTCGATGCGGCGCTCGCGGGATGGGATCAGGGCGAAGCGGTCACGTGGCCGTCGGTCGCCGATGCAACGCTGTGGGAGAAGTACGAAGCGGCGCGCTCCGCATTGTTCGCCGCCACCCAGGTGGGAACGCCGGCCCCGCGCTACCGGGTCGCTTGAGCCCCTGCAAACCGAGGCCATTGCGCGAACCTGACGGCCATGGGCAGGGCTTTCTATCGCCAACCCCGACCTGTTCGACCGCATGCGCCAGGACGCGCCGCTGAACGCGCCTACTCCCGGAAACCTTCTACACGCCCGGCGCCAAGGGCTACACGGACTGTCCGACGCTAGTGGGCTAGGCATCGCAGGGATGCAAGCATGCCGGCGGCGTTGCCCATGGCTCAAGCGCTCCGGCTGAACAGCCGGAACGGCGAACTCAACAGACAGCCCAGCCAGAGCGACGCAAGTCCGTTGGAGGCGTTGTCGTGCCAGCCATGCTTGTCGTCCCACAGCAGCGCGTTATCTTCGATCTGCACGCGCCACTGCGCATCGGCAAGCACTTCGCGGCGAATTTGGTTGAGACACTCGATCCAGCGGCGGGCGCCCTTGTGCATGGCGAAGGGCTTGTTGTCGGGCAGGGCCGTCGCGCCCGAGAACACCTCTGCGCCGGTCAGCCGCGATGTCTCGTAGCGCGTGAAGCTCTCCCAGTTGAGGCCCTTGCCCGTGTGCGCGTAGCGCTCGACGTCGGCGATGACGTCGAAGGATTGCACGATCGCATCGATGCGCTGCGACTCGATGGGGGTCAGTGGCGTGTCCCGCTTCGCGGTGTAGTAGATGCTGAAGCCCATGGTGCGATGCCTGTGTGCCGGGTGGGGTCCGCGGCGAAGAGCGTTGGTCGGTGGATTCTGCCGCAGGCCATGGACCCAACTTGTTGGGTGCCGGGCACGATGCAGACCAGTTAGGCCTCATACCCATCTGCGTACCCGCTCTTTGTAAGCCTCGTATTCCGCCCCAAATAGAGACGCCAACACGCGTTCTTCCGGGATGATTTGGAACCGAGTGATGTAAAGCACGTACACGACAACCCACAGGGCAGCAAGCGGATTCGCCAGAAACACGGCCCACGCCAACAGGGTCAGCAAGAGCCCGACATACATGGGGTTGCGCGTATAGCGGTACACGCCCCGGATGACCAACGAGGACGCCAAGCTTGCCTTGATCGGGTTCACGGTGGTCTTGGCGCGCCGAAACGCAACCATTCCGGCGATGCTGATGCCTTGGCCGACGCACACCAAAGCGACGGCACAGAGCACGCGGGCCGGATAGGGAATCTGCACAAGGCCCGCGACGGCTGGCGTCAGCCACATGAGAAGCGCCAGGACAAGCGCCACGATGGGGGGAGGAACCTTCAGTTCAAGCACGCTCATATCACTCCATGACGATACCTGGCGCCCGGCATCACCCGCCGCGCACACAACGGGATGGCCCTTCTTGCGACGGCCCGCGGCGACCGGAGAAGGGAATCCCTATGCCCTCAAACCACCATCGATTGCTGGGCGAAGATACCCGCCATCGCGCCCTGCGACGATGCCTGGGTGACCGAGGGCAAGAAGGGCGTGGCGAGGTCGCCGGCGGCATAGATGCCGGGCATGCTGGTTTGGCGGCGCTCGTCGACCTTGAGGACGATGCCGGTAGGCGTATCCACCGTGGCGAGGCCCAGTGATTCATGCAGGCTTGCGGACGGCTTGTTGCGCGGATGGGCGAACAGGATGTCGACCGCGATATTGCGGCGGGTATCGAGATTGACGGTGGCGATATGGCCCTTGCGATGGGCGATCTCGACGATCCGGCCATCGACGACAGGCATGTTGCGGCGCGCCAGATCGGCCTGGATGTCGGGCGGAATGTCGTGACCATCGGCGAAAACAGTCAATTTGTCGGTCCAATGTTGGAACAGCCTGGCCTGATTGTGCGATTGCGGGCCGGACCAGACGAGGCCCCAATGTTGGCCGGCGACTTCAAAGCCGTCGCAATAGGGGCAGGGCACGATGGACGTGCCCCAGCTTTCGGCAAAGCCCGGAACATCGGGCATCTGGTCGGCGATGCCATAGCTCAGGATCACGCGGCGCGCCCCAAGGTTTTCGCCATCGCCAGTGAGGACGGAGAAATCGTCGATCGCGCCGGAGACGCTGTCGGCCCGGGCATTGACCAGCTTGATCGCGGGATAACGCGCCAGCTGCTGCCGCGCCTCGGCCAGGATGTCCAGCGGTGGCTTGTGATCGTGGCCGAGCAGGCCATGCGAGTGGCGGGCGTTGCGATTGCGCGGCAGGCCGGTATCGAGAACGGTGACCTTGCGGCGGGCACGGCCGAGCTGGAGGGCGGCGGCGAGGCCGGCAAAGCTGCCGCCGATGATGATGACGTCATTCATGGTGATGGGCTCCGTGTGGGTTGATTTGTTACTGGACTATCAAGTACAGTAATTTGCATCGGATATAGTAAACTGTCAAGTCCACTAAATCTGCCCATGGCCCACCCCCCAGCTCCCGCTCCCAAGCCCCGACGCGGGCGGCCGCGCGATCCCGAGCGCGTGCGTCGCATCCTGGAAGCGGCGCAAAGGCACTTCAACGAGCATGGCCTGGAGCGTGCCAGCGTGGATGCCATCGCCGCGGACGCCGGTGTGTCCAAGATGACCGTGTACAGCAACTTCGGCTCCAAGGAGAGGCTGTTCCAGGCGGTCGTGCGCGACAGGACGGCGCCGGTGGTGGCTGGTGTCCCGGGCGCCGGGGCGCTGGACCCGGACCAGCCGGAGAAGGCGCTGCTGGCGATCGGCGCCCGGTTTCTCGCATTGGTGCGGGGGGACGACGCCCTGGGCGCGTTGCGCTCTGTCTACGGCGTCGCGGGGGCGCAGCCGGAAGTCTGCCGTGCGTTCTACGAGGAAGGCCCGGAGCGTGCGAACGGCGAGCTGGCTGCATACCTGCGCCGTGCCCACTCGGCGGGCACGCTGAAGGTGCGGAACCCGCTTCAGGCAGCGGACCTGTTCCTGTCGATGTTCCTGGGCTCCGGGCACTTCCGCGGACTGCTGAAGCTCGAGTTGCCGGATTCCCGGGAAAACAGGGCTCTTCTGCGCGAGGCCGTACGGGTCTTCATGGCGGCCTACGGCGCGTAGGTACCCGATCTCTCGTGCGGCGCTTGGTTGGCTCGCACAACATGCCGATCCCGAATGTCGAGCCTGGTGTTCTCCTCAAGTGTCGTCCGCGCTATGGCGCAACGCCGGCCGCAATCCCGATCACTCCGAAGGAGAAGGCGAGAAAGCCTGCCAGCGCCCACCACATCTTGCGCCGAGCGGCATTTCCTTCTTCATTGAAGAACGAGCCCATGAGCAAGGATGGAACAAAGAATCTTCCCCACTCGCGATCGCTTCTGAAATTACGCATGACCTTCATCGTGTAGAAGCCGCAGAGGCAGATGCAGACAAAGGCGCCAGCCAGACACAAGGCGAACGCGAGAACGACCAGGTAGTGGCTTGGCATCTGAAACCGAGTGGCGTCAATCGTCACGGGCCAGGGTATCGGCCGGCGCCAGGTGGAAGACATGCAATTCTTCCCAACGACCTGTCGAGTTTTCGATCAGCACGACCGAGGTGCAATCCGCCTGGATGCCGCCAGATGCATCCAGCCGCTCCTGCAACTCGGCAGCGGCTGCATCGGCCTCGGATGGGTTTCCATGGGCAACGGTCAGGTGCGGAATCACGCCTTGGTGCTCCCCTGCGTACGGCTGGAAATCTGGAAAGACATCCACGAGCGCCTTGGTCATGGCGATGAACGGCTCGGGCGGTTCCGGTGCGAGATACGCGGTCGCCGGGAAACGCGCCACCCTGTCCAGCGAAAAGGAAAAGGCGGCGACTCGATTCAACGCGTGTTGCGCCCGGTCCAGTACGGCAGGCGTGATGTGCTGAGGGTCCATGAACGGCACAAGCACAGTGATGTGCGCTGGCACGCCTAGCTTCGTCGTCGCGTCGAAGCGCTGCCGAAGGTCGCCGACCCACGGCTCGGCCGAGGGCACTTTGACAGCAAACGCGGATATCGCCATGGGCCACATGATATTCAACAGGCGGTGAGCCGAAAGGTCCGCTACAAGCCGGCGGTCGCAGGCCGCGACCGCCGCAGCTTCGAGTTCTAAACCGTCTCCAACGATGCTTCGAAGCGGTCGTAAGTGACGGCCTTGTCACCAAACTTCAATTCGAGCGCGATGCGAATCAGCGCGGGATAGGCGAACCAGTACTGACGGCGGAGGGCATCACTCACAAACCGATCACCCAGTTCTGAGCGGTAGTAGCGTTCATGCCATGCATCGAGCGGTTCACTGTCGATTCGCAGGAGCCGCTTTCGATGATGAGTCATGAGCGCCACGAACTGGCCTCGTGTCCTGATGTTGAATCTTGCGAGTTCAGGCAAGAGTTCTTCAAACGAGGCCTCTCCATAGTCGTTTTTTCTGGGGAAAATCTTCCTCATCAAAGACTGGAGGAGAGCCGGCGTGAGCGACTCGGCGGCGCGGAGTTTTCGTGCAGAAATCGGCATTTCTATTCGTCAATCCTTTGCGTCGAGTCGCCCTTTTATGCCCTTGTGCCACCGCAAGCCAGTTCAGCTCCCCACCCTCGATGCAAGGTCCTGGCCAATCATGAGTCGGTGTCCGTCAGGCGTCGCGACCGAGAACTCGCGCATGCCATGCGGCTTGTCTGCCGGCGCCTGCTTTATCAACGCGCCGCGCCGGACGAATTCCTCATGGAGCGCATCGACGTCATCCACATGCAGATAACCGAAGTAGCTGTGGTCGCCCGTCGCAGACGGCGGCAGGGCGTCCGGACAATGGCCCATCATGATGCGCACATCTCCTCGCGAAAGAAGCTGCCATCCGGTCCCTTCCGGCCACTGCGCCTCGAAGCCCAGGGCGTCCCTGAAATAGGCGGTGTTTCGCTCGAGGTCCGGGACAGCGAGCACGAACGAAAACGGACGCAGCTGGTTGGCATGTGACATCGGATTTCCTTTTGTGCAGCGGTCGACACGGCAAATTGTGACGGGCCGGAGCCCTCGGGGCACAATCGTCCCTGCCATGAGCACCATTGCCGAACCGTCATCCTCTTCTTCGCATGCCGCGCCCAAAATCCGCGTGCTGATTGCCGACGATCAGGCACTGATCCGCCGCGGCATGGCCATGCTGCTGGACGCCGCGCCGGACATCGAGGTGCTCGGCCAGGCGGCCGACGGCGTGGAAGCCGTGGAGCTCGCCCGCCGCCTGCTGCCCGACGTGGTGCTGATGGATCTGCACATGCCGCGCAAGGGCGGCGTGCTCGCGACGCGCGAGATCTCGGCCGCCTTGCCGCACACGCGCGTGATGGTGCTGACCACCTTCGACCGCGACGACCTGGTGTTCGACGCGGTGCGTGCCGGCGCGCAGGCCTATCTGCTCAAGGACGCTTCGGAAGAAGAGGTGCTGGACACCGTGCGGGCCGTGCATCGCGGCGAATCACGGCTGACGCCGCAGATCGCGCGCAAGGTGATGGACCAGTTCCGGCTGCTGGCCGATCGCGTCGCGCAAGAGCCGCCCTCCCCGCCGGCGCCAGATCCCCGCGCCGCAACACAGGCCGCCGCGCCCGGCGAGCCATTGCCGTCCGATTCGACGACGGCGACCAAACCGCTGACAGAACGCGAGGCCGCCGTGCTCGAACTGATCGCCAAGGGCTATGGCAATCGCCAGATCGCCACGGCGCTCAACCTGGCCGAGGGAACGGCAAAGAACCACGTGAGCCGGATCATGCAGAAGCTTCACGCGAACACCCGAACCGAACTGGCAGTGCTGGTGCTCAAGAAATAGGGGCGCACCCGGTGGCCCGGCAAAGCCGGTTCCACGGGTGCGCTGGAATGGGCAGCGGGGTGTCAGGCCGTGCGGCCTGCGGCCGACAAGCCGCCGGGCATTGCGAGATCGGGCGCTTGCGAAGGCGCATGCGATGCGGCGGCATTGCTGGCGGTGTGCCTTGCGAGCATCGGCCGCAGCGCGACGATGGCCAGGAAGGCGGCGAACAGGTCGAGCGCTGCGACTGTGTAGAGCACGGTCGACCAGGTGCCGGTGGCTTCCATCATCAGGTTGCCGAGCGGCACGAACAGCGCGCCGATGCCCTTGGCGCAGTACAGCACGCCATAGATCTTGCCGATGTGCTTGGTGCCGAAGGCGTCGCCCGCGAGCGCCGAGAACAGCGAATACACCTCGCCCCAGGCCAGGAAGACCACGCCCGACAGGATCAGGAAGGCCCACGGGTTGTGGCCGAAGTAGCCCAGCGCGATGATGCCGATGCCCTCCAGCGTGAAGGCGATCACCATCGTCTTCTCGCGGCCGATGTGGTCGGAGATCCAGCCGAACAGCGGGCGCGAGATGCCATTCATGACACGGTCGAGCATCAGCGCGAGCGGCAGCGCGGCCATGGTGACGAAGTACAGGTCCACCTTGAAGTTCTTCACGCCCAGGTCCTGTGCGATCACGCCCAGTTGCGCCACGGCCATCATGCCGCCGGTGACCACGCAGGAGAACATCAGGATCATCAGCCAGAACAGCGGCGTGCGAAGCGCCTCGCCCAGCGTGTAGTCGCGCCGGCTCTGCACCAGCTTGGTCGAGCCCCGCACTTCGTCGCCCTTGGGCGCGCGCAGGAACCAGGCCGCAATGAAGGCCAGCGAGCCCTGCAGCAGGCCGAAGAACAGGAAGGCCTGCTGAAAGCCGGAGCCTTCGATCATCGCGGCGATCGGCAGGATGGTGGCGGCCGAGCCGGCGCCGTAGCCGCCAGCCGTCAGGCCCACCGCCAGGCCGCGCCGGTCGGGAAACCACTTGAGGGCGTTGTTGATGCAGGTCGCGTAGATCGAACCCACGCCGATGCCGCCGATGGCCGCGCCGATGTAGAAGCCCATCAGTGTCGTGGCCTGCGAGTTGACGACCCAGGCCGCGCCGATGAACAGCGCGCCGAAGGCCACGATCAGGCGCGGACCGAACTTGTCGATGAAGTAGCCTTCGATCGGCGCCAGCCAGGTCTGCACCAGCACGAAGATGGTGAAGGCAATCTGGATCGATGCGCGCTCCCAGCCGAACTTGCCCTGGATCTCCGGCACGAACAGGGTCCACGCGTACTGGATGTTGGCCGTGGCAATCATGCAGACGATGCCGACGGCCAGTTGCAGCCAGCGGTTGTCGAACAGGCGTGGTGGCGCGCCGGATGCGATCTGTGTCAGGGAAGTGGGGTTCATTCGTTGGGTCTCCATTCGTTGTCGCGCCGATCGCGTCGCGGCACGTTGAGGGTTGGGATTCAGTCGCGCTGCGGGCACGGATCGCGATGGGTGCAACTGTTGCCGCAAACCGCCGCCGGCGCGCCTGCCGGAAGTCACGCGGCAGATCGAGACAAACCCCGAGTACTCAGGGGAAGTACCCGTGCCGAAAGTCACGGCCGCCGTTTGCGAGAATCCGCAGCCAATGAACCTCGCACGTCGCATCGACCCACGGCGCTCCATGGCTGCCGCGATCGGCTGGCTGCTGATTGCGCTCACGCTGTGCCTGGCGCTTGTGGCCAACCTGTGGCTGCGCAGCTTCGTGCGTGCGACGCTGCTCGAACAGCACGGCCAGCGCCTGGAAGCCGCGGCCGAGCATGTCAATGCCGAGCTCGACACCGCGCTGCTGCTGCGCCTGCAGGCCGTCAGCGTGGTGGCGGCCATGCTGTCCGAGGACGTGCAGCACAGCGAAGGCGCACGCCTGAAGCGGTCGCTCGAGGCGGTGCGCCGCGGCGTGCCGGACCTCATCTGGCTGGCGGTGACCGACGCCGACGGCTTCATCGTCGCCGCGACCGACGAGCAGGTGGTCGGCCAGAACGTCAATCAGCATGCGTGGATCTCGCAAGGCCTGGACGCCGCGTGGATCGAGGAAGGCCGCTCACCGAACGAGCGCTTCCTGAAGCTCACCGCGCCGGTGCGCAACGCGGACGGCGCGATCATCGGCGTGGTCGCCGCGAACCTTCGCTGGAACTGGGTGCAGAAGATGATGGCCGAGATCCGCGCCTCGCCGGGCGAATGGCTGCTGATCGACCGCGACGGCATCGTGCGCCACGGACCGAGCGCGCTCCTGGGGCAGCGCTGGCAGGATGCCGGCGATCCCATAACGCCCTTCGATCCCGTGGTCGCAGGCCTGGGCAACGACGGATCCGATCTGCCCACGCGCATCCGGACTAGGCGGCTGCTGGACAACCGGCCCTACTTGATCGCGACCCCGCCCAATGCCCGCGACGGCACGCTGCGCCGGCTCGGCTGGCAGGCCGTGGTGATCCAGCCGGTCGAATCGGTCGCGGCGTTTGCGACTGCCATCGAATGGCGCATCTCGATCGTGCTGAGCCTGCTGGGCCTGGCCGCCGCGATTGCGGGCATCGTCATGGCGCGCCGCCTCACGCGCCGTGTGAGCGTGATCGCCCATTCGGCGGACGCGGTGCTGGCCGGCAACGCCACGCGCATCGAGGTGCCGCAAGGCGCCGACGAAGCCGCGCGGCTGGGCAGCGCACTCGACCGGCTGCTGGACACGCTGCGGCGCGAACGCGACGAGTTGCGCCGGCTCAATGCCGAGCTGGACGAACGCGTGCGGCAGCGCACCGAAGAGATCAATCGGCTCGCGCAGGAATCGCGCGATGCCGCGGTGGTGCGCGAGCGGCTGCGGCTCGCGCGCGGGCTGCACGACACGCTGGCGCATTCCATGATGGCAATGCTCACCGAAATCCGCGTGCTAAAGCACCTCGCATCGAACCGGCCCGATGCGCTGCCGGACGAGCTGGTGCGAGCCGAGCGGGCAGCGCGCGACGGGCTGGACGAGGCACGCCGCGCGATCGACCAGTTGCGCAGCAACCCGGTGCGCGACATCGGGCTGGGGGCGGCGCTGGCCGAGCTGGCCAAGAGCCTGGGCGAGCGCTCCGGCATCGAGCTCGACTGCCGGATCGACCCTGCCTTGTCCGCCCTCGCGGCCGAGCCCGCCGAAACCGTGTTCCACATGTGCGAGGAAGTGCTGCGCAACGTCGAACGCCACGCGGGCGCGGCACGGCTGCTGATCCGCCTGCAGCGCATGGGGAGCGAAGGCATCGAACTGGAGATCGCGGACGACGGCATCGGCTTCGAGCCGAGTGCAGGCGCCGCGGGGCACTACGGGCTCGTGGGGCTGCGGGAGCAGGCCGACGCGATCGGCGCCCAGCTGCGCATCGACAGCCGCAGCGGCGAAGGCACCCGCGTGTCGCTGCGCTGGACGCAGGCGGGCGCAGCCTGAGCCGGGCTCCGCAAAAGACTCGCCCTTCAATGGCAATGGAAAGATCGGTCGGCTCCATTAATTGCCTGTCATCGTGCAATCGCAGGGCGGCATCTGCATTGCGCCTCAATCCTGAGTGCTATAAACGAATGGCACCATGAAAGTGCCACATGAAAATCGGCATACTTACATATTGAAATCAATATCACTCCCGGACCTGACATGACCTCAAAAAGCAAACTGCTGCTCGGCACCGCATTCCTGGCGGGTTGGATGAGCGTGGCCTCGGCCCAAGACGCCGACCCGACGAACATGGTTCGCGGCGGCCTGCAGGCCATCCAATTGGTGGACCAGGGCAAGATCGGCGAGCTCTGGGACGGCTCGGGCCCCGCCACCAAAAAGCGGGTCGCACGTCCCGAGTTCGTTCGCCAGGTCGAGGCGTCGCGGTCGCCGCTCGGTGCGGCGCAGCAGCGCACGTGGGTTTCGGTCAATCGCCAGTTGGTTGCAAACGAAGATCCCGATGTGGCCGGTCAATACATCAACGTCGAATACGAAACCCGTTTTGCCAACGCCAGCAACCGGGTGGTGCGCGAGATGACGAGTTTTCGCCTCGACGCCAGCGGCACGTGGCGCCTGAGCGGCTACGTGCTGCGCTAGGCCGGCCCCTTCGATGCGCCGCGATTCCCGCGGCGCATCTCCCTCGCGAACGCCCCATGGCGGCAGGCATTCGCAGCAAACGCCCCCTCCTCCCTTCATCGGCCGCCGCACCGCCTCCTGAGCCCGGGCTGTAGCCATTGGCGACAGCCCGCACCGAGGCACTTCGCGAGCCCGGTCAGCCGCAGTTCGCCATCTTCTGCGGCCCTTCCCCTGCTTCCCCGAGGCCTGCTCCTCCAAAGCGAGGTTGGGCCGATTCGGTGCCGTCCGATTGGGGCGTTCCAATTCAGTGCGCTACCGCCGGATAGCAATTGATATGAATTTTCAATCAGCTCCCACGGAAATCAGTAGCAACAAACCAAACATATAAAAACTTAGTATTACTATTTGTATTTTGTGCGCAATAGATATTTCCAAACGAATTCATTGAAAAATCATGCTATGTATTTTCAATGAATAATGAATTCACATTACTACCTCCAAGACCTTCCCGATAAGAATTCCCAATTGCCGCAATGCGGCATTGACGTTAATCCGCCACACGCCAGTTGCATTCCGCCTCGATCTCTTAAGATCCGCCAAAAAAAATGTTTCCGTTTAATTGCAATTGCTCGAATAGTTTTGCAATTACTTCTAAAGGTTCTATGGGCATATGCCATCCGTGGATACCGCTTGCCGTGAGCAAGGCTTCTGGCGTCTTGAACAATCGAGGAGAAATGCATGAATAAGTCGTACCGCAGCATCTGGAATGAGGCATTGGGCGCCTGGGTGGCGGCATCCGAAACCACCCGCGCACGTGGCAAGCGAGGCGGCAGCAGGGTGGCCATTGCCGCAGCGGCGAGCGTGCTCGGATTGCTATCGACCTCGGCGCAGGCGCAGTCAGTGAACTGCAATGTGTCGCCTTGGAATGCGTACAACGGCACGGCATCCTGCATGGGCCTCAACTCCTCGGCAGCGGGGATCGGAGCCACTGCGCTGGGCTCTCTCGCGGCTGCCGATGTGCTTGGCGCGCTCGCAGTGGGGTATGCCGCCCATAGCACGGGACAGAATGCCATCGGCTTGGGTTTCGGGGCCTACGCCACGGGGATCAATTCGATGTATCTGGGCGCTCGCACCGCCGCCGGTACGGGTGCGTTGGCTGGCGGTGCTATCGGCATCGGCACGGATGTGACGGCATCTAATGCCAACACAGTTGCGATAGGAACCCAAAGCAAGGCAACCGGGGGGCAGGCCGTTGCTATCGGTCTCTCGGCCATTGCGAGCGGCCTGGAGAGCACTGCGCTCGGTTATGCGACCGGTGCCACGGGCGTCAACGCCACCGCACTCGGCAATCAGATCAGCGCATTGGCCGACGGCAGCATCGCCATCGGCGCCAATACCGGCGTCGCCGTCGACGCAGCCTCGACCAATGCCATCGCCATCGGATGGGCGGCAAAGGCGGTGAATGCGCCGTCGAGCGTCGCAATTGGTGACGGGGCGGTTACGAGCGGGCTGCGCAGCACCGCCATTGGCCCCGGAGCAACGGCGAGCGACGACGCCACCACCGCCGTCGGGAACAGCGCGCGGGCACTGGGGAACAGTTCCCTCGCGCTCGGTGCGCAAGCGGTCGCTGTCGGGACCAGCACTGTGGCGGTCGGCCAGGGCGCCGGCGCAGGCTCGACGGTCGCCAATACGGGTTCGACCGCCGTGGGCATTGCCGCCGGCACGCTGGTCAGCGGCGCGCTAAACACCGCTCTGGGCGGCGGCATTGCGAGCGTGATGCGGGGCGCGGGGTCGGGCGTCACGGGAACGCGCAACGTCGCCTTCGGCTCGGGCGATGGCACGGTCGCCTACGATGGCACCTTGAAGGCTTCGGCAGGCAGCCTGGTCAGCGGCAATGACAATGTCGCCATCGGCACCAACGCAGGTATCGGCGTCGCGGGCAGTGCGACCACGTCGATCGGCTTGAACGCGAATGCGGGCGCGGACAACGCAATCGCCCTCGGTTCGCGGGCAACGGCATCGGCAGCAAATACCCTCGCTCAAGGCACCGGCACCAGTGCTGGCGGTCCGAACGCCATCGCGATCGGCTTCCAGGCGGTTGCATCCAAGATCAACTCCATCAATCTTGGCGCGCGCACGGCTCCAGGAGCGGGCGCCCTGGGGGAGAGCGCCATCGCTATTGGCACGGACGTGACGGCCTCGCAGGATCGGGCTGTCGCACTGGGAATCGGAAGCCGGGCAACCGGCCTGGATGCGCTGGCGGCCGGCACTCGCACCAATGCGGCTGCCAACTATGCCACCGCCCTCGGTTCGGGCGGGACCACCGCTGCGACGGCCGTGCGCGCCACCGGCGTCGGCGCGGTGGCGATGGGCGGCAACGCCACCGCGGGCGCCCTTGCATCGGGCGCCAATGCCATCGCCATCGGCGGTGAATCCGTGGCCGATGCCGATGACGCGGTTGCCATCGGCCGGGGCTCCAGGGCCACCGGCGGCCGCGCGGTTTCGATCGGCTCGGGCAACGTCGCCAACGGCGACGGCGCCGTGGCGATCGGCGATCCCAACACCGCGACCGGCAACGGCGCGATCGCATCGGGCCTGGACAACACCGCCACCGGCAATGGTTCGGTCGCGATGGGCAACACCAACATGGTGGGCGGCGGCGGGCAGGCCGTGAGCACGCCCGGCACGGCGGCCCAGGGCGCGGTCGGCATCGGCTACCGGAACACGGTGGTGGGCCAGGGCAGCGTCGCGATCGGCAGCACCAGCAGCGCGCTGGCGGCGGGTGCGGTGGCCTTCGGCGACACGGCGGTAGCCAACAACGCGGACGACGTGGCGCTGGGCTCGGGTTCGGTGACGGCTGCGGCGGTAGCAACCCCCAGCGCCACCATCGGCGGCACGACGTACAACTTCGCCGGCATCGCGCCGACGAGCACCGTGAGCGTCGGCAGCCTCGGCGCCGAACGGACCATCACCAACGTGGCGGCGGGGCGGATCGCGGGCGACTCGACCGACGCGATCAACGGTAGCCAGCTCTACGCCACCAACCAGGCGGTTGCGGCCATCGCGGCCAGCACGCCCACCCACTACTACAGCGTGAACGACGGTGGCGTGCAGCAGGCGAACTACACCAACAACGGTGCGACCGGCGTCAACTCGTTGGCGAGCGGCGTGGCCGCCTCTGCCTCGGGCGATCAGTCCGTTGCGCAGGGCTTCGGGGCGAGCGCGTCGGCCGGCGATGCGATTGCGATCGGCACCGACGCCAAGGCTTCGGCCGTCAGCAGCACCGCGATCGGCGTCAACGCCACGGCATCGGGGGCCAGCGGCTCCACGGCGTTAGGCGCCTTCTCCACCGCCAGCGCTACCAACAGCCTGGCAGTTGGCGAGTTCGCCAACGCGTCGGGCGAGGCGGCCTCGGCCATCGGCCCGGGCGCGATTGCCGCGGCGGCGCGTGCCACGGCGGTCGGCAACGGCTCGCAGGCGCTCGCAGCTTCGGCCCTGGCGCTCGGCGACACGGCGGTGGCCAACAATGCAGGCGACGTGGCACTGGGCTCGGGCTCGGTGACGGCCGCTGCGGTCGGCACGGCCAGCACCGTGATCAACGGCACGACCTACAACTTCCAGGGCACCACGCCCGCGAGCACCGTGAGCGTGGGGGCTCCAGGCGCCGAGCGCACCATCACCAACGTCGCGGCCGGCCGGATCTCCGGCACCTCGACCGATGCGATCAACGGCAGCCAGCTGTTCGCCACCAACTCGGCCATCGATGCCGTGGCCGTCACCGCGGGCAAGGGCTGGAACGTGACCACGGCCCAGACCGGCACCGGCACCGCGACCGGCACCAGCGTGCAGAACATCGCCCCGGGCGCCACCGCCACCTACACGGCGGGCAACAACATCGCCATCACGCAGAACGGCGCCGAGGTGCAAATCGCCACCAGCGCAACGCCCAGCTTCACCAGCGTGACCACGGGCGGCACGGTGATGAACAACAACGGCGTCACCATCACCGGCGGTCCGAGCATCACCACCACCGGCATCAATGCCAACAACACGGTGATCACCAACGTGGCACCTGGCGTGGCACCCACCGATGCGGTCAACGTGGACCAGTTGAACGACACGGTGGCGGCCAACAAGACCAAGTACTACAGCGTGAACGACAACGGGGTGGCCGGCGGCAACGTCAACAACGACGGGGCGCAGGGCATCAACTCCATTGCGGCGGGCGTGGGCGCCAGCACCACCGCGGCGGCCACCGGCAGCGTGGCCATGGGCACCAACGCTGCGGTCAGCACGGTCAACGGGGTGGCGCTGGGCTCTGGCGCGAACGCGAGCGCCAATGCGGGCGACGTGGCACTGGGCGCGGGCTCCACGACGAGCAAGGTGGTCGGCACGGCCAGCACCGTGATCAACGGCACGACCTACAACTTCCAGGGCACCACGCCGGCCTCGACAGTGAGCGTCGGCGCTCCAGGCGCCGAGCGCACCATCACCAACGTCGCAGCGGGGCGGATCGCGGGCGACTCGACCGATGCGATCAATGGCAGCCAACTGTTCGCCACCAACTCGGCCATCGATGCCGTGGCCGTCACCGCGGGCAAGGGCTGGAACGTGACCACGGCCCAGACCGGCACCGGCACCGTGACCGGCACCAGCGTGCAGAACATCGCCCCCGGTGCCACCGCCACCTACACGGCGGGCAACAACATCGCCATCACGCAGAACGGCGCGGAGGTGCAGATCGCCACCAGCGCAACGCCCAGCTTCACCAGCGTGACGACGGGCGGCACGGTGATGAACAACAACGGCGTCACCATCACCGGCGGTCCGAGCATGACCATCACCGGCATCAACGCCGGCAACACGGTGATCACCAACGTGGCACCCGGCGTGGCGCCCACCGATGCGGTGAACGTGAGCCAGCTGAATACCCAGATTGACGGAGCCAAGATCCGCTACTACAGCGTGAACGACGGCGGCACGAAGCAGGGGAACTATGCGAACGACGGCGCCACGGGCCTCAATGCCCTGGCGGCGGGCGTGAACGCATCCGCGGCCGGTGCCAGCGGCGTGGCCATGGGCAACGGTTCGCGCGCCAGCGCCGCGGACACCGTGGCGATCGGCAGCGGCGCGACGGCCGATTCGGCGGAGGCGGTGGCCATCGGCAAGGGAGCGACGGCCACGGGCGGCAAGGCCATCTCGATCGGTTCGGGCAACACGGCCTACGGCGACGGCGCCGTGGTGATCGGCGATCCGAGCTATGCGAGCGGCACCGGGGCCTTTACCGGCGGTGCCAACAACACCGCCAACAGCGACGGCATGGCCTCGGCCACCGCGGCCAACCAGGCCAACGGTGCCGTCGCGATCGGCAATGCCAACAAGGCGATCGGCCAGGGATCGGTCGCACTGGGCAATGGCTCCACCGCCGGCGCGGTGGGCAAGGCGGGCAGCGTGGCCATCGGCGATGCTGCGACCGCGACGGCCAGTGCGGGCGACGTGGCGCTGGGCTCGGGCTCGGTGACAGCCACGGCCGTCGGCACGGCCAATGCGGTGATCAACGGCACGACCTACAACTTCCAGGGCACCACGCCCACGAGCACCGTGAGCGTGGGCAGCGTGGGCAACGAACGCACCATCACCAACGTCGCAGCCGGGCGGATCTCGGGCACCTCGACCGATGCGATCAACGGCTCGCAGCTGTTCGCCACCAACCAGTCGATCGAGGACCTGAGCACCACGGTCACGACCAACAAGACCAAGTACTACAGCGTCAACTCCACCGGCGGCAGCAACGAAGACAACCTTGGCGCCACCGGGGCCGACGCCATCGCGTCGGGCAAGAACGCGGCGGCGAGCGGCACGTCGGCGGTGGCCATCGGCCTCGGTGCCACGGCGGCGGACGCCAACAGCGTGGCGCTGGGCTCGGGCTCGGTGACGGCCGCGGCCGTCGGCACGGCCAGCGCAGTGATCGGCGGCACCACCTACAACTTTGCCGGCACCACGCCGGCGAGCACGGTGAGCGTGGGCAGCGTGGGCGCCGAGCGCACCATCACCAACGTGGCGGCGGGCCGGCTTTCCAACACCTCGACCGATGCCATCAACGGTTCGCAGCTCTTCGCCACCAACCAGCAGGTGACGGCGAACACCACGCAGATCACCAACCTCGGCAACACGATCGGCGACATCAACAACGGCGGGGGCATCAAGTACTTCCACGCCAATTCGACGCTGCCCGACTCGCAGGCGCTGGGCATCGACTCGGTCGCCATCGGCCCGAATGCGATCGCCAACAACGCGAACGACGTGGCGCTGGGCGCCGGCTCCACCACGGTGGCCGCGGTCGGCACGGCCAGCACGGTGATCAACGGCACGACCTACAGCTTTGCAGGCACCACGCCGGCAAGCACGGTCAGCGTCGGTGCGGTGGGCGCGGAGCGCACGATCACCAACGTGGCGGCGGGCAGGATCTCGGGCAGTTCGACCGATGCCATCAACGGCTCGCAGCTGTTCGCCACCAACCAGTCGATCGAGAACCTGAGCACCACGGTCACGGCCAACAAGATCCGGTACTACAGCGTCAACTCCACCGGCGGCGGCAACGAGGACAACCTCGGCGCCACGGGGGCCGACGCCATCGCTTCGGGCAAGGATGCAAGCGCAACGGTCGCCGGCGCGGTGGCCATCGGCTCGGGCGCAGTGTCCGACCGCTTCGTCGCGCCCTCCACCGGCACCATTCCGGCGGGCAGCTCGCTGATCAGCTACAACACCACCGACCGCGCGCTGCTGGGCGCCCTGTCCCTGGGCAGCGCCACCAGCTACCGCCAGATCACCAACGTGGCCGACGGCACGCAGGCGCAGGACGCGGTCACGGTGCGCCAACTCTCGGGCGCGCTGATGTCCTTCGCGGTCACGCCGACGCTGTACTTCCATGCCAACTCGAGCGCGGCGGACTCGCTGGCCGTCGGTGCCGAGTCGGTGGCGGTGGGCCCGCGGACGGTGGTCAACGGCAACAACGGCATCGGCATCGGCAACGGCGCGGTGGTGCAGCAGACCGCGCCGGGCGGCGTGGCGATCGGCCAGGGCGCGACCTCGCACATGGCCGACTCGATTGCGCTGGGCACGCAGTCCTCGGCCGCGGCCGTGCAGGGCGTGGCGCTGGGCGCAGGCAGCAGCGTGACGCAGGCCGGCGGCGTGGCGCTGGGCGCGGGCTCGGTGGCTTCCACCGCCGCGGGCGTGGCCGGCTACGTGCCGCCCACGGCCACCGAAGCGCAGCGCATCGCCATCGGCGCCACCACCAGCACGCTGGCGGCAGTGTCCGTGGGCGATGCGGCCAACGGCCAGTTCCGCCAGATCACCGGCGTGGCCGCGGGCTCGGCCGACAGCGATGCGGTCAACGTCTCGCAGCTGCGCGGCGTGCAGGGCCAGGTGGCGGTGATCGACCAGTCGACGGTCAAGTACGACACCAACCCGGATGGCTCCATCAACTACAACAGCGTGTCGATGGGCGGCAGCAATGCGACCGGCCCGGTCACGGTGCACAACGTGGCGCCCGGCGTCGCAGGCACCGATGCGGTCAACGTGAACCAGCTCAACAGCGGCATCGCCGGGGCCAATGCCTACACCGATGCGCGGGTCAACGCCCTCGGCGGCGAGATCCGCAGCATCGCCAAGGATGCCAGCGCGGGCGCAGCCGGTGCGATGGCGATGGCCAACATGCCGCAGGCCTACATCCCGGGCAAGAGCATGGTGTCCGCGGGCGTGGCGGGCTTCGACGGCCAGGCCGCCCTCGCCATCGGCGTGTCGAAGCTCTCGGACAACGGCCGGTGGGTCGTGAAGTTCAGCGGCTCGGCCAATTCCCGCGGAAAAGTCGGCGTGGCGGCCGGTGCGGGCTTCCACTGGTAAGCCGGCGGCATCAAAAGAGGAACAACATCATGACAACGCAATTCCATCGCTTCACGGCCATTGCAGCAGGAGCCGCGGCACTGCTGGTGCTGCAGGGCTGCAGCTCCTACGTGAGCCGGGGCATCACCGACGACGGCAAGGCCACGGAAGTGATCTTCCCCAACATCGACAACGATGCATGGCTCAAGGAAGGCACCTTCCCGAACCTGGACAACCTGCGCGCCGTGGCGCCCGGTGTCACGAAGGACCAGCTGTACGACCTGCTCGGCCGTCCGCACTTCAGCGAAGGCATGGCGGGCCCGCGCGAGTGGGACTACATCTTCCACTTCCGCAAGGCCGGCGGCGGGGTGACCACCTGCCAGTACAAGGCGATCTTCGACAAGGACTACAAGGCGCAGACCTTCCATTGGCTGCCGGCCGGCTGCGGCGATGTGCTGGCGGCGCGCGCGCTGCCGGCGGCCGAACGGCCGGCCGCCGCGAGCCCGGCGGCGCCGCGCCGGACCACGCTGGGTGCCGATGGCCTGTTCCGCTTCGACGGGGGCTCGATGGCCGACCTGCTGCCGGAGGGGCGCCGCAAGCTCGATGCGCTGGCCGGCGACATCAAGGCGACGGATGCCGTCAGGGTCACCGGCCATACCGACCGCCTCGGCAGCCAGGCCTACAACAACGCCCTCTCGCTGGCACGCGCCAACACCGTGCGCAGCTACCTCGTGCAGGCCGGCGTGCCGGCGCAGAAGATCCAGGTGCAAGGCAGGGGCGAATCCGAGCCGAAGGTGCAGTGCGCGCAAACGGCGCGCGCGGCCTTGATCGACTGCCTGGCACCGAACCGCCGCGTCGAGATCGAGGTATTCGGCGAACGCTGAGCTTCGAGCGGGCCTTGTCCAGGCGAAGGCCCGTTCGATCGCCGCCGGTTCGCACCGGGCGAGTTCGCGCATCACGCAAGCACGACCCCCACGAACGCGACGGCCGCCGCCGCCGCGATGAACGCTGCCACCATGAGCGCCCCATCGTGCACGAGCAGCGCAAGTCCGAAGAGGGCGATGGCCAACATCGGCGCGGTGCTCGCAAACGGGACGAACTCGAGCAGCGGCACCGTGCAGGCCAGAAGAATACATGCCATCGCGGCCGCCCGAACGGCCGTGCCCCGCGTGAGCTTGCGAAGCCGCCCATGGAACCAGCGGTCCAGGCGCCTGGCGAGTGGGCGCATCTTTTCGGCGGCGCGGCGGATCTTCGCGGATGACACGGAACTTCGGGTCAACACCCGCGGCAGCCAGCAGCATTCCAGGCCGAACATCATCTGGCCGGCGACCAGCGCCACCACGAGGGCCATGGTGCTCGCGAAGCCCGGGACGCCGCCCAGGGGCGAGATCTCCAGCAGGGGAGGAAGCATCAGCACGGGACCATAGCTTCGGCTGCCGAAGGCGCGGACCAGCGCGCCACCGTTCACGCGGGGGCCCTTTGCCGCGAGTTCTTCGAGCCGCTTCAGGATGTCCGAGACGCTGTGGATTTCGCCGCTGGAACTCATGGCAGGCCCTTCTGGTTCGGACAGCCTCGCGGGCAGGCTTCGGCTGCGCTGAAGCAGCCATGCTATTTTTTTCCTTCGTGGCAGCGCTGTAGGGCGATGCTCATATCGGCGTAGGCGCGGCGACACCACGATCGAAGCCGTGTCGCGCATCGGCCACTCACCATTTTGTGGGAGTGCTGGCCAAGACCCGCCACCACACAATGAACTTGAAACGCCTCCAACGGCGGCTGTGGTTGCGCCTGTTCCTTTTGCGGCCCCGTCCATCTCCAACATTGCGCGAACCGCAAGAGGTCGAACGCCAAATGTGTCTGATTGTGATTCGGAACACATCCACGACTCGAAACCCGATGTCAAGCCGCATGTTGCTCCGTAGCATTCCCTGAAGACCGCTCACGAGCGGGTCGAAGAGATGGTTCAACGATTCAGGGTCATGCCAAATGCAGAGAAAGTGGTGTCACGCAGGCGATGGAACGATCGCCCTGCCACGGATGGAAAACAGGCTCTTCGGGCCGCGGTGGTGCGCGGCCATGGCCCATTTCCTCCCTGCGAAACGTCGCGGTGCCACCGCCGCCGCGGCGGCGAGAGAACGAAACCGCAGCCCGCTGCCCGACAGGGTGTGCGCGCTCTTCTTCATTGCCAATTTCGCGCAGCTGGTCGATACCGACGGGCCGGAAGTTGCCGCGGGCGTCAGCCGCGAGATCAGGCGCCGGATCCGCGCGAGCCTGCTGGCCTCGGCCGACACCGACCTGAGCTGCCTGCGCGACGACTGCTTCCTGCTGCGGACCCATGCCGCCTGCACGGCCAGCTTCGCACCCGCGCAGCGGTCCAATTGCGGGCAGCTCGAGGAGCTGCTGGCGAATCTCGGCAGCGAGCCGCTCAAGGTGCGCGGCATGACGGCACTGCCGCGGCTGCATGCGGACTGGATCGCGATGCGTGCGTCCAGGCGCATGGGCGCCGCGGAGATCGAGCTGGCGCTGTGGGCCGCGCAGGAGCGGCTCGCGCCGGATGTCGTGGTCGATTGCGTCGATCGCGTCTACGACGTGCATGTCGAAAAAAAGGCGGGAAGGCTCTGGTTGCGGGGCCGCGCCCTGCACGAGGCGGAAGAGCAAAGCCGCATCGAGGCGCTGTTCCGGCTGCTCCAGGCGGACTGCAAATGAGGTGGCCGACATAACTTTCGCCATGTACCTCCATCCCCTCATTGCCAGCGTGCCGCCAGCCGATCGGGCCGCCTTGATCCGCAGCAGCGAACTTCGGTCCTACCGGCGCAACGAGACGGTGCTTCTCGCGGACACCTGGACCGACTGCATCTACTGCGTGGCCAGCGGCCTGCTGCGAGCCGTCGATCGGGACGTCACGACCGACTTCATCCGCAGAGGCGATTTCTTCCTCGGTCCTTCATTGGGCGAGGACCGCTACCAGACCACGTCGACCCTGGTTGCAGCCCTGCCCTCCTCGGTCTACCTGATGCCGATTGCCGCGATCCGCAGGCTGTGCTCGACCTATCCCGAAGTGACCATCGGCCTGCTCGAGGTCGCGATGAAGCGCATCACCATGATTCGCGGCCAGCTGCGCCGGATCTCGTCGCTATCGGCCGAGAACCTGGTCGGCCGCGTGCTCCATGAGCTGACCCAGCTGGCGCCTGCGGGCACCGGCGGCTACGACAAGCGCATCACCCAGGCGGTCATCGCATCGTATTCGGGGCTCTCGCGCGAGGTGGTCAACAAGACCATGCGCGACCTGGAGAGCCGCGGCCTGGTCCGCCGCGACGAGAAAGGCATCCACATTCCGCAGAACTTCGCCTCGACGGACTTCGGCAGCCTGCTTCCGGAGGCGCAGGACGCATCCGCCGCTGAAGCCCAGGAAGCCCAGGAAGCCCATCCGATGTTCGACCCCGAGTTGTTCACCATGCCGGAAGACGCGGGCAACGCCGGACCGAAGCAGGATTGATTTTTTCCCGGGGCATTGCCAGTTGCCCCGGTCAGGGGGCAGGCACCTGAGCCGTCTCCCCTCCACTCCTGAGAGACGTGATCGCGAAGCTGACCGCGCGCTTCGAAGCCAGCTGCGATTTTCCGCATCGGCTGCAGCAATAGAACCGCAGCCAGGGAAGGAGCTTCATCCACCCATGCCGATGGATGCGCTCCAGGTGCGCGAGCCCGCATGAACAGTTGAGGAAGGGACTGCTTGCGGGGGCGTCCGCACACGCTTGAGAACCCGCCGGCTCCCGCGTTGCATGCCTCGGATCGCCGTGATGCGGTTCGCGCTTGTAGTTCATGCGAGCCATCGTGCCGAAGCGGCTGCGCAGCGCGCGGCAGGCTGTGATCTTCTTCACCTGCTGCAGCAGAAAAATCCTGGAAGAGACATTCGGCTGGAACCGAAGAGGCCGACGCCGGGCAGCGCATCGATGCCGCCAACCTCGAGGCCCGAGGTGCACAACGAGCTCAGCGACCGCGATGCGCACGGCAGCTTCGTTGCCATTTCGGTGGCGACCGTGACGCTCTATCTTCCCCAGCTGTACGACCCAGTCCCCGCGGCCGCAGCCTTTACGGCACCGGCGATCCGTAATAGCCGGCCATTTTGTCCAATTTTGCTATTTTTGCCATAATGGCCCCAAAGGAATACCCCATGGCCGCCATCCTGCCCAACCTCGACGAACTGCCGCGTCAGAACGCATCCCAGGTCAAGAACCGCTGGGGCGACGTGGTCCGCCAGGTCCAGAAGACCGGCAGCCTGGCCGTGACCAATCATTCGACGGTGGAGATGGTGCTGCTGACCGCAGCCACCTACAACCAGCTGGTGGAAGACTCGCAGGCGCTCAAGGCACGCGAGCAGTCGGTGCTCGACGAGCTCGGGCGGCGCTTCGACGTGCGCCTGGGCGTGCTGCAGCAGCCCGAGGCGGCCGCGCAGATGGGCAAGCTGTTCGCCGCCAAGGGCAAGCTCGGGCGCCGTCCCAAGGCAGGCGACACCTTCTGATGGCGGCGGCCGCGCGCCCGTTCATCCTGGTGCTGGCCGGCGTCAACGGGGCGGGCAAGAGTTCGGTCGGCGGCGCCCTGCTCGCCGAGCACGGCCTGACCTGGTTCAACCCGGACACCTGTGCGCGGGAACTCATCGCGCAGCTCGGGCTCGCGCCCGAAGAGGCGAACGCCCGCGCATGGAACCTCGGCCGCGAGCGGCTGGAAGCGGCCATCGCGCAGCGTTCCAACTACGCCTTCGAGACCACGCTGGGCGCGAGCACCATTCCCGCGCTGCTCGCGCGTGCCGCGTCGAGCCACGACGTGGTCATGATCTTCTGCGGGCTCTCTTCGCCCGAGCAGCACATCGACCGCGTGCGGGCGCGCGTGGCGCGCGGCGGCCACGACATTCCAGAGGCCAAGATCCGCGAGCGCTGGATCGCCTCGCGCGCCAACCTCATCAAGCTGCTGCCGAAACTCACGCGGCTTCAGGTCTTCGACAACAGCGCGGAGGCGCCGCCCGGCGGCGACATTGCGGACCCGGTGCTGGTGCTCGAACTGAGCGCGGGCGAGCCCGTCTTTCCGCAGCCGGGCGACCTGGCCGCGCTCGCGGCCACGCCGGCCTGGGCGCGGCCGATCGTCCAGGCGGCGATCGAGCTGCTGGGCTGATGCGTTGCCGTGGCGCGTGCCCCGGCAGCTGGTCACACCGCGCCCGGGCTTCTAGTCATAGCATCCGTGCGCCAGCAATGTGACGCGGTAGATGCGATCCTCCAGGAAACTGTAGAGCACGTGAACGTCGCAAAGCTCCGTGCGCCACAGCTGATAGCCGTCGTCGTCGTTCAAGGCCTCCTTGAAAGGGCGCGATGCTGCCTTCGCCATCGCAACATCCATCGTGTCGCTCATCCGCAAGCCCCACGGCAGGGGACCTGCGTAGCCGGTACTCTGAAAGTCCAGGTCTGCGCGGTAGCGCAGTCCGCTCAGACAGGGTTCGGCATTTCGGGGAGCGCCCGGAACGGTGTCAGCCATCTCCGCGCCCGGCTTGAAATAAAGCTCGATGCCGAGTTCCTCCGAGCAGTCGGCCTCGCCGTACTCCGCGATTTCGCGGGCCTTTTTGTCCAGGGAAAAAGGCGCGAAATGCGTGTCACGCTGCAATTCGGCCAGAGGTCGCCCGAATTGCCTTGCCAGTTGCTCGGGTGACGGCACGGCAATGACGGACTCCCGCGCCGCGCGAGGCCGGGTCATCGTCACCAGCTTGAGCCGCCCCGTGCCGCGCTCGAAGCTCACATCGATCTCGGCCTGCGGCGACAACCATCGGGCCTTCGAGACGTTCAGGCTGACTCGCCAGAGTTCCGCCGGCTGACCCAGGCGCTGCAGCACGTCGCCGGCGATATCGTCCGCGTGAAGCGCAAGCGGCAAGCTTCCTGCATACGGGGTCCATTGCGGATGAAAGTGCAAAAGCAGCGAGACCCGACTCAGTATCAGGCTGCCCTTGCCGGAAGGTGTCCCGTAGTGTGCTTCGTGACTGTCAGGATCGGTAAAAAACAGGTAGATGCCTTGCGCCGGATTCATCAGGGACAGACGGTGATCCGTTCGAGCCTTCTTCAGATCTTCGTCATCCATCCAGTCGAGCTGCTCCCAACCTTCGACCAGCGCTTGCACCCGGGCGTCCTCCCAGGCGTGGCCCAGCAGGTAGTTGCTGGCTTCGAAAGCGCTGGCCTGGCTGTTCATCGATTGAACCGGAGCACGCAAGGCTTCACTTGAAGGGGACCGAGAACGAAATGTTCTTCACCGAACCATCGTCCCGGTATGTTGTACGCACTTGCAGCCCGTCCTTGACCCATTGGTCCCACTCCACGACATCGTCCTCTTCCTCGGTCTGCTGCGGGGCACCGAATTCACGAAGCGCATCTTCTCGATTGGCGATCGGACCCTTGCTGAAGGGAATCGGCCCCGCGTAGGACTTGAAGGTCTTGCTGCCCGCGCCATAGGCAAACGCGGCCACCAGGATCGCCTCGCCCGCATTCTTGGGCGTGCCGTAGGTCTCGATGTAGTCCTCTCGCTCATTGAATGTCAGCGCCAAGCCTTTGTCATGGAGTTCGATGCCCTCCATGCCCTGCACGCGAAGCTTCTTCTTCGAAATCGAGCCGATGTCCGAGCCGGCGGATTTCAGCAGATGCGCGAGCCCAGCGTCCAGCTCGGAAGCGCCGAAGAAAGGCAATAGTTCATCCAGTGTCATGATCGTTCTTGCTCCTGTCCTGTTCAGTCTTCTGATGCGGATTTCATGGTCTTCTTGAGCCATTTCTTCCAGTCATCGTTGGTCATGTCCGTGATCTTCTTGGCCGCATTGCGATACGAACCCTTGCACCCGGGATCGTATTCGTCAATAGCGTCCAAAATCTTATCGGTGTTCTCCTTGGCAGCCCGCTGCAGATCCGACGCGTCCCGTGCGGGACGCTTCATGCCATCGACAGTCTGATGCTGCCGGCCGCCATAGCTTTCGCTGTGCTTTTGATGCAGCTGGGTCGGTATCGCAATGGTCGGGGCGTTGTCGACGATGGCCTTGATTTCCGCGGGCGTCAGGGCTGCACCCTTGGTCTGGCGGGCCGCCTTCAGCAGCGCTGCCTGGGACGGCACGTGATCCCAGTTCATCCCGGCATTGTCGTGCTTGTTGCGATCCTTGTAAGGACCTTGCTGACCGCACTTCGGCTTGGGCTTGACCTTCTTCTTGACCTGCGTGTCGTTGTTCTTCGACCCGCCGCCGGTCTGCGCCTCTTTTCCGGTCTTCCTTGCAGCCGCTTCCTCGAGTTCCCTTGCGGTCTTCTTCGCAAGACCTTCGGCAACTTCCTTTTCCGCCTCCTTCAGGGCCATCTTGCCGCCGGCATAGGCGAGCTTGCCGGCCTTGGCAGCGGCTCCGCCGCCGGGGATCAGATTGGCGGCGGCCGAAACCCCGGAGATCGCCGCATTGGCGTAGTCGCCCTCGGCCGCATAGATGCCCGCATTGAGGCCGTCCGAGAAGATCCCGACGACCGGGATGGCGCCTCCGACGTCGAGCACCGTGTGCACGACCGAGCTGCCCCAGCTGCTCCACCATCCCTCTTCCTTGGGTGTCTCGGCCTGTACGGGCGGGTTGGCCTGCGCCGCCTGGACTTTCGCCGAAGGCGTCTCTCCCACCACGGCGCCGATGGTGTTGCCGTTGGCGTTCGTGCCGGGCTTGCGGATCTTGGGGGGGCGGTATTCGGGAAGATCGAGATCCGGATTCTGGCGTCGGTACTTGTCGTATTCGTCATAGCTCAGATAGCTATCTGAAATCCGCTCTCCGAGCCCGTCCTGGCCAATCCATTCCTGAACATTGACTGTGTCTGCATTCGGCTGAACGTTCAGCGTATTGCCATTTGGAAGTGCTCGGGCAATCTTCCCTCTACCAACGTTGAGGGTTACTACCACCGCTATCTCCCATTCATCCAGAAGAGATCGTCATGGCGCACGACCAGCTTGCCCTCGGCGCGCACGGTGCTGCTGTGATCCTTCGGATAGCACTTGCCTTGCACGGTCCCGCTCTTGACGCCCTTGGCAGTTCCGGCGGCATCGCCGATCGTCGTGGGGACGATGCTCATGTCGTAGACCACCACCGGATGCCCGTTCGCGCGCACGCTCCTGGCGATGCCCGTCGTGGACTGGAGCTGGGCCGTCACCGGATAAGGGACCGGCGGAATCGAACTGCCCATGGGGGTCTTGCAGAAGTCAGGGGCGATGCTCACGACCTTCCAGCCTCCCTGCTTGCGCGCGACGACGTTGGCGCTCATCGCACGGGCTCCGGCACACCGGTTCCGGCCGCATGCGCAGGGCGAACCAGCGGCGCCTGCGGGTCGGTCTCGAACCGCGCCTCGGCGACGCGCAGCGGCGCATCGGTCGGAAGGCACAGCCGATGCACGAGCGTGAGCGTCAGTTGCTGCGCATCCACCAGCAGCGTGTCGGTCATCATCGGCATGGGCACGAGCGCGCCGCTGTCGAGCCGCAGCAGCACGAGGGCGCGATGCCCCGGCAGCGTCACCGAGAAATGTCCGTTCGGCGTCAGGGCCGGATCGGTGAGGTTCCACAGATCGATCCGCGCGTCGGGCGACAGGTAGGGAACCTGCTGATCGGCCGGCGCCGCATTCCAGAAGCCGAAGTCGAAATCCTCGGGCAGCCCCGGATGGCGGCGTTGCAGCCATTGCTCGTCGCAGGTGCCGGCCAGCGCGAGCCGTGGAGCCCACGCCCGCCCGACCACGCCGAGCCCCACGGGGGTCTGACCGTAGCGGTCGGCCGCCTGGGCCATGGCATGCGCGTCCTGAGGGCCATCCGCATGCCGCGCGACGACCGGCTGCTGCAGGCAAGTGCCGGCCGGTTCGATCTGGGGCGCCAACAGCCGCTCGACGTCCGACCGGCCCGCCTTGCGCACCTGCTCGAGGTAGCCTTGCTCGATCCAGCCCTGGCCGAGCGGGTTGGAAAAACACACCTCGTCTCGAAGGGGCGGCTCGCCCTCGAGCGCATCGGCCTTGCGCAGCAGACTGCGGCCACCGAAGGCATGCTCCCAGCGCATCGGCAGGCTGGCAATGGGTTCGGAATGACTGCGGGCCCACTCGCGCCCGCCGCGCCGGTACAGCACGGCCGGGCCGCGAACCGACAGCCTTTTGTCGAGCACCGTGTGGAGTGTGGACAGGGCCTGCGTCCAGCGCTTCGCGTCGCCCCACTCCTGCTGCTGGCGCGGCGTCAATCGCGCGCCAGGGTGCAAGGGCTTCGGCGACTCGGGCGGCTGCATCCACTGGCGCCTGGAAGCCACCTTGAGGCGCACCTCCCATTCGGGAGCCGCCACGCCGCCAGGCGCATGCGCCGTGGCATTGACGATCACGTCGCAGCGCGGCTTGTAAGGCGCCAAGTCGCTTTCCTCGCGCGGGCTGGATGCGCCGACCTCGCCCCAGTACTCGTCGGCCAGCGTCAGCGGCGCGGGATCGTCGTCGTTGACCATGGCCTTCCAGCGGCCCGAGGCATCGCGCCGCAGCCGGTAGCCGACCTTCATCGCAATGACGCGATAGCCGCGGTCCTTCTGGTCGAGGGCGCGGAAGCACAGCGCATCGAAGGGCGTGAGATTGCGAAACTCCACGGCGCGCTCAATTGAGGTCGATGTCCTTGCCGCTGACCTGCACCGGCCCGCTGGCAGAGAAATCGAACGACGAACCGTTGATGGTGACCACGCCGTCCGAGGTCATGACCAGCGAGCTCTTGCCGCACACCAACTGGATGCGATCGCCGGCCTGCAGGATCAGCGTCTGGCCCACGTCCACGCGCTTGGACTGCCCGACCTGCTCGGTCTGCATCAGCGCCACGCTGGTGTTCATTGCCGCGCCCACCGACACCTGGTAGCCCAGGCCGATGGTCAGCGCCTTGGCAAGGCCGATGGTCTCGGCCTTGGCCAGGGCCACCGTCTCGGCCTTGTTGCCGCCGATGGTCACCACGCGGTTGTCGCCGATGTCGATGGTCTCGTTCATGCCCACCGTCTCGGTGCGATTCATGCCGATGCCGATGGTCTCGTTCAGGTCGACGGTCTCGGTGCGGTTCTTGTGCACCGTGATGGTCTCGTCGAGGTCCACGGTCTCGGTGCGGTTCTTATGGATCGTGATCGTCTCGTTGCCGTCGACCGTCTCGGTGCGGTTGTTGTGCACGGTGATGGTTTCGTCGTGGTCGACGGTCTCCGTACGGTCGTGCTTCACATGCACGGTCTCGTCGTGGTCGATGGTCTTGGTGCGGTCGTTGCCCACCCAGTGCGTCTCGTCGTGCTCGACCTCGATGTCCTGGTTGCGCTCCGCATGCAGCCACAGCTGCTCCTGGCCCTTCTTGTCCTCGAAGCGCAGCGCGTTGGCGTTGGCATCGGTCGCGCCTTCGGAGCTGCGCGTGAGCAGGCCGCTTTGCGTGGCGTTGTCCGGCAGGGCCCATGGCGGCATGTTGTCGGCGTTGTAGACGCGGCCCGTGACGATGGGGCGGTCGGGGTCGCCGTTCTCGAAGTCGACGATCACCTCCTGGCCGATGCGCGGGATCTGGATGCCGCCGAAGTTGGTGCCCGCCCAGGGCGAAGACACGCGCACCCAGCACGAGCTGTTCTCGTCCTTGGTGCAGTAGCGGTTCCAGTGGAAGCTGAGCTTCACGCGGCCGTATTCGTCGGTCCAGATCTCGCGCCCGGCCGGGCCGGTGACGATCGCCGTCTGCGGGCCGGTGGTGCGCGGCCGGGGCACCGGCGGCGCGGGCGCACGGAACACCTTGCTCGCCGGGATCACCTCGAAGTCGACGCGGCACTCGAACTCCTGCTGCGCGCTGGCATCGCCCACGTCCTGCAGCCGCAGGCGGGCGTCGGTCACCAGGTACTGACGGTTCGACTCGTTCTGGGGATGGCGCTCCAGCGTGACGAGGCAGCCCGGCACCACCGCGCGCAGGTTGCCCGCGCCGCTGGCGCGCTCGCCCTGGCTGCCGGTCTCTTCCATGCGCGTGCGCACCAGCTGCTCGCCTTCGGACTCGACCACGTAGTCGCCCGGCCAGCCGTAGCGCTCCCAGCTGGCCTGCGCCGTCTTGCGCGGCATGGCGCTGACCTGCTGCAGCTCGGCCTTGGGGCGCTTGAAGTCGAAGTCGCTGGTCACCCAGCGGCCGCTTTGCAGCGCCTCGCAGGCATTGAAGCGGTCGCAGTGCTCCTCGCGCACGGTGGCTTCGGCCGCATGGAAGGGAATGCGCTGGTAGCCCGCATGGGCGAAGGGCTGGTGCGAGGCCATGTCGTCGACGATCACCAGCTTGTGGCTGCGCTCTTCGTGCTCGAAGTAGAAGTACAGGCCCCACTCGTGCAGCAGGCGCAGGACGAAGTCGTGGTCGCTCTCGCCGTACTGCACCTGGAACTCGCGCGGCGGATAGCTGCGTGTCGCACGCACGTCGAAGGGCAGCCCGTATTTGCCGAGCACCTCGCGCACGATGTCCAGCACGTTCTGGTTCTGGAAGATGCGGTAGTCGCTGGTGCGCGTGGCCAGGGTGAGCCAGGGCTCGATCACGGCTTCGTACAGCGCGCGCCGGTTCTCCAGGCGCAGGAAGCGCACGCGCGTCACGAGACCCGAGAGATGGCGTTGCTGCGGCCCCGAGCCGGGGCGCCCGTCGAGCACGATGTGGGCGGTGAGGGCCTCGCCCACCAGCTGCTTGATGGCCACGTTGGCGGCCTGGCGCTCGTTGTAGCCAGGCTGCTCGGGAGTGGCCAGCGTCAGGGTGTAGTGGAACAGCCGGCTGAGCCCTTCGTCGCCTTCGATGGCGATGGGCTCCAGGGCCGGCTCGCCGCCCAGGGTGGGCATGGCCGACGATGAAACGCTGAGAACACGCGCCAGCTGCGCGGAACCTGATGGCATGAGATCCCCCTGGTCGTCGGGCTCATGGAATGAGCCGTGGCCGGAATGCCCGGGACCTCGGCTTCGGCGAGGCCGCGCGGGCAGGAAGGCAAAGGGAAATCAGGATTCCCGGTTTTCCTTGATGTTCCAGGCCAGCACGGTCTCCGCGCCCTTGCCGCCCTTGTCGGTCTGCTCCCAGTACTGCTGCTTCACCTTGGCCGCCTGGAACGCGAACTGCACCAGCACCGCATCGCCGCCCTGCTCGGCCGTGTACTGCACCGAGGTGACCAGCACTTCTTCCAGCGTCACGCGCGTGTATTCGATCTGCGAGCCCCCGGCCTTGCACACCGACACTTCCACCTTGCTCAGGTGCTTGCCGCTCGCGCAGTTCTTCATCACCGACGGCGCCGCCTTGTCGATGCGCGCGAGCACCTGCAGGTCATTGAAGCTCGCCTTGCCCACACCGCCCCCGCCACCGCTGACCATGTTGCCAGGCTGCGTCGCTCCCCATGCGAACGACTTGATATCCGTCCAGTCCTTGTGGTTCGAGTCCTTGGATTCGCCGTTCGCGCCCTCGACGCGCATGAACATGTCTACTGCCATAGTGAATTTCTCCTGAAGTCATTGAAGCGAAGCTGTCTGCTGAGATGAACAGCACGGGATGCGTCGATGAGCTCCTGGTGGGAGTCATTGATCAAGCGTGACTCTAGTAAGAGTCCGTTACTTGTGCATGACCAAAACCGCCCTCGCGATTTTTTAGAACTCGTTCGTGAATTTTTTCCGTCAGCAATACGAAGTAGTTTTTGACCTGATATCGCTTTCGAATTATTTTTGCGTCGCCTTCATTCATTCATGCGAACCGCAGGATCGCCGCAACTCGTCATAGCCTTTCTGCGTGATGGTCAGCACCTGCGCGGCTTTCTCGATGCCCGAGAGAGTCAGCGGGCGCGAAGGTGCGGGAACGAATGCGACCACCAATCCGGCGGCTCTCAAAATCCTGACCCTGTCGATGTCTTCGGGCGAGGTGATTGACTTGGGCAGGCGGGTCGATGCGATGCTTCGGAGCAGGTCCATGGTCATGGCAATCTCCTTGTGTTCAGTGATCGCCCTGATGTGCGATCGATGAGATGCCGCCGGCCTCGAGGACCCGCACCGCAGGCGGGTGCCAAAGGCAACCTCTACCAGCGCCGGCGAGCATCTTCTGCAGTATTGCTCCCCGACGTGAAGGGCAGATGACGGTGCGATCAGCAGCCAGGCTCAGCGGCGCAACGGCGCGAGACGCGCCCGACCCACTGTCACATGCATTTGTTCACGCATGGCGCACCCAGCCGCATGCATTGCTACTTTCGGGTGCTTACGCGGCGTCGAGCAGGACTTACATAATCAAACAACGGACCGCCCTGTCACAGAGGCGGTCGTCCACGGGGAGGATCCATGTCAATTCACGGCGGCGCGTGCATGCGCGCCGGCTTGTCGCCATGACCAACGCGCCATCAGCCAATGTGCTGTGGAAGCCGGTGGACAATGCTCCACGCGTCATGGCTCGCCCGACGATCTGTTCATGCCAACTGCTGGCGCCTGAGTTCTCTCTTCCATCATGAGTTCCCAAAAAATCATCACCGACCACGACCTCTGGCGCAAAGGCATGGGAGGCGCACCCGCGGGGCTGGTCGGCCAGGCCGACAGCCTGGCCTATGCCGGCCTCGATCTCGACCTGGCCCAGTTCGTCAATTCCACTTTCAATGGCAGCAGCTTCGCGGTCACGACCTTCAGGCAGGCAGTCTGGCGCTCCTGCGGGTTCACTGGCTGCAACTTCACCGGCTGCGACTTCGAAGGCATCGCGCTCACCGACTGCGTCTTCACCGGCAGCGTGTTTTCTCAATCCCAACTGCGGCACAGCCGGCTCAGCGGCTGCCGGTTCAGCAACTGCCAGTGGGACGCCCTGAACTTCGACAGCAGCCATTGGACCCAGGTCGCCATCCTGGGCTGTACCGGAACCAGCGTGCGGGCCGACGGCCTGTCCGGCGAGCAGGTCGACTTCACCGGCAGCCATTTCGAGCAACTGGAATTTCGCAACGCGCGGATCAACTGACGCGCCTTCTTTCCAGGGTGCGGGGCGCTATATTGCGAACAGCCCGTGCCCGTCGGCACGGGGCAAGACCATTCGCTCGAGGGCCTGGCGCCATGCGTCGCGCAAGAGCAAACCAGGAGGCATTTTGGATCTGCGCGACCTGCAGTACTTCGAGGTCATTGCCGAACTCGAGCACATGGGCCGCGCCTCCCAGCGGCTGCACCGCACCCAGCCCGCGCTGACGAGCTGCGTCAAGCGCCTGGAGGAAGCCTGCGGCGCGGCCCTGTTCGAGCGAACGGGCCGCGGCATCCGTCTCACGGCCGCCGGCAAGGCCCTGCTCAAGTGGGCGCAGCGCACGCGCTTCGACGTGGAGAGCGCGCGCCGCGAGATCGGCGACATCGGCCGCGGCCTGGCCGGCAACATCCGCATCGGCATCGTGCCCACGGCCGCGCAGTTCCTGCTGCCGCCGGCGGCGCGGGAGCTGATGAGCGAGGCGCCGGGCATCACGCTTCGCACGACAGTCGCCCTGGGCGACATCCTGACGCCGCTGCTGCGGGCCGGCGAGATCGACCTGATGGTCGGCACCGAGGGCACGCAGGAGCCGGGCTTCACCTCGAAGCTGCTTGCCGAAGACCCGATCGTCGTGGCCGCAATCAGTTCGCACGAGATCTTCAAGAAGACGAGGCCGACGCTCAAGGACCTGGCGGGCTATCGCTGGGTGCTGCAGCCGCCCGGTGCGCCGACGCGCGACTGGCTGGACCAGACCTTCGACCGCAGCCACCTGCCGCGACCCCAGGTGCAGGTGGAAAGCACGATGCTGCTGATGCTCCCGAGCCTGATCGCCGAGACCGGCCTGCTGAGCTTCATCTCGCGGCTGCATCTGCAGGAAGGCCGCTCGGGCGCGGCGCTGCGCGAGGTGAAGGTCCGCGGCGTGACCATGCGCCGCCGCATGGTGGTCACCTACCGCGAGAGCGGGTACCTCTCGCCGGCGGCGCAGCGCCTGGTGGTGCTGCTGGCCAAACACGGGCGCTTTCGATCCCGCTGATACCCCAAGCGGCATTTATCGGTTCCAAGAAATTATCGATTGGACCGTTAAGGCTGCAGCTCGAATACTTGCCTCCATCGAACGCACCGGACCCGCTTCACAGGGCCGGGCAGTTCGGCCACTGGAGACAAGTTCATGCCCTCTTTCCCGCTTCGTGCCGGCGCTTCGCGTCGTCTCGCCATTGCCGCCGCAAGCCTGGTTGCCGGCGTCACCCTCCTCGCGCCCGCCGGTGTTCTTGCGCAGGCCTCGTATCCTTCGCGGCCGATCCGGCTGATCGTGCCGTTCCCGGCCGGCGGCGGCACCGACCTGATTGCGCGTGAGGTCGCCAACAAGGTCGCCACCAGCAACGGCTGGTCGATCGTCATCGACAACAAGCCCGGCTCGGGCGGCAACCTCGGGGTCGATGCGGCCGCCAAGGCCGCGCCCGACGGCTACACGCTGGTGCTCGGCCAGACCAGCAACCTGGCGATCAATCCCACGCTCTACGCGAAGCTGCCCTACAACCCGGAAAAGGACCTGACACCGATCGGCCTCGTTGCCAGCGCGCCGCTGGTGCTGGTGGTGGCGGCCGATTCGCCGTACAAGACACTGGCCGACCTGGTGGCCGCGGCCAAGGCCAGGCCCGAGGCGCTCAACTATGCAAGCTCGGGCAGCGGCACGGTGGCGCACCTGGCGACCGAGCTCTTCCAGAAGACCGCCAACGTCCGGTTCACGCATGTGCCCTACAAGGGCGCCGCGCAAGGGTCGACCGACCTGATCGGCGGCCAGGTCCAGATGTACATGTCCTCGGTGCCGACGCTGATCGGGCACATCAAGAACGGCAAGATGCGCCCGATCGTCGTCACCTCGCGCAAGCGCACCACCGACCTGCCGGATGCGCCGACGGTGGACGAGTCGGGCTACAAGGGCTTCGAGGCCGCGACATGGTTCGGCGTCGCGGGCCCGGCCGGCCTGCCGAAGGACATGGTCGCCAAGCTCAACGCGGCGTTCAACAAGGCGCTGCAGGACCCCGAGGTCAAGCGCAAGCTCGCGAGCCAGGGCGCCGAGGTGAAGGGCAGCACGCCGGAAGAGTTCGGCGCCTACATCCGCGAAGAAACCGTGCGCTGGGGCAAGGTCGTCAAGGACTCGGGCGCCAAGGTCGATTGACCGCAAGCCGCCGCGGATCGAGGCTCGCCATGCAGACGCTGGATGAAGAGAAGGTGACGGCACCGTTCTCTGCGGGACAAGGCCGCACGCAGGTCCGCGTGCCCGCCGGCGCATGCGATTGCCACGTGCACGTGTACGACGGGCGCGTTCCCGCCGTGCCGGGCGCACGACTCATGCCACCGGACGCGAGCCTCGCCGACTATCGGCAACTGCAGCAGCGCACCGGGACCGAACGGGTGGTGTTCGTGACGCCATCGACCTACGGCACCGACAACCGCCTGACGTGCCAGGCGCTGGCCGGCTACGGCGAAGGTTCGCGTGGCGTCGCCGTGATCGACGAATTCGCCGGCGATGCGGAACTCCAGATGCTGCATGCCGCGGGTGTGCGTGGCATTCGCCTCAACCTCTCGCTGGGGGTCGCGAATTCGCCGCAGCAACTCGAAGCGCTGGCGGCGCGCGCAGCGCCGTACGGATGGCACCTCCAACTGCTGGCTGCGCCGGACGTGCTGGCTGCACTCGAAAGCCGGCTCTTGCAATTGCCGGTCCACCTCGTCTTCGACCATCTGGGGCGCATCCCGCCGTCGCTTGCACGACGGCATCCGGCCCATCGGCTGATCCATCGCCTGCTCGACGCAGGCCGCGCCTGGGTGAAGCTGTCGGGCGGCTACATCGTGAGCGAAGCCGGCCCGCCGGCCTATGCCGACGTCGCGCCGCTGGCGCGCGGCTACCTGCAGGCCGCTCCCGAGCGCGTCGTATGGGGAAGCGACTGGCCCCATGCGTCGGCCACTGCGGGCCATCAACCGCTGCCCGACGACGCCCGACAGATGGAACTGCTCGCGCAGTGGGCCGGCGACGCGGCGGCCCTGCGGCGCGTGCTGGTCGACAACCCGGCCGTGCTCTACGGCTTCGATCTCGCTCTCCACAAGGGACAATCATGACCCTGTTCCGCCGGCGCGCACTTGCCGCCATCGCCCTGTCGCTTCTGGCCATTGCAACAGCCCCAGCCAAGGCGCAAGGCGATTGGCCGGCCGGCCGGCCCATGACATGGGTGGTGCCCTATCCGCCGGGGGGCACGACGGATATCCTGGGCCGCGCGATTGCCTTGCGCCTGGGCGCGTCGCTCGGCACAACGCTGATCGTCGACAACAAGGCTGGTGCCACGGGCACCATCGGCTCCGCCTTCGTCGCAAGGGCGGCGCCCGACGGCTACACCCTGCTCGGAACCTCGATCGGACCGCAGGCCATCGTGCCCAACCTGGTGCCGAAGATGCAGTACGACCCGATCAAGGCCTTCGAGCCTGTCGCGCTGATCGGAACGATCCCGCACGTGCTGGTGGTCGGCAGCAGCCAGCCATTCCGCACGGCGGGCGAACTCGTAGCGCAGGCCAAGGCCCAGCCCGGCGCATTGTCTTTCGCCTCGGGCGGCACCGGCACCATCTTGCAGATGCAGGGCGAACTGCTGCGTTTGCAGACCGGCGTGCGCATGACGCATGTGCCCTACAAGGGCGATACGCCAGCCCTCCAGGACGTTCTCGCGGGCCACGCGAGCTTCATGTTCGCGCCAGTGGCCGCGGCGCTGCCGCACATCCAGGGCGGCCGGCTCCGTGCACTGGCCGTGACCTCGGCGGCGCGGCTCAAGGCCCTGCCCGACGTGCCGACCATGGGCCAGGCGGGCTTCAAGGACTTCGTGGTGGAGCAGTGGCAGGCGGTCTATGCCCCCGCCGGCACGCCCGCAGCGGTGGTGCAGCGCCTCAACCAGGAGATCGTGCAGGTCCTGAAAGACGCCGAGCTTGCCGCCATGGCCGACCGGCTCGGCATCACGCTGGTCGGCAGCACGCCGCAGCAGCTTGCCGACACCCAGAAAGCCGACCTCGCCAAGTGGGGCCGGGTCATCAAGGACGCCGGCGTCCGGATGGACTGAGTCCGTCCACCCACACCTTTTCCATTCCCGAAAGAAAACCCATGTCCTCCAACCCTCCCGACATCATTCGCGATTTCGAGCGCGTACCCGCGCACATCGTGGCGCAGGCCGCGCAATTCCAGCCCGCCATCCTGGCCGACGTGGCCGGCCGCCGAGGCGCGATGCACGGACGCATCAAGGCGCTGCGCCCTCGCATGAAACTCGCCGGCCCCGCCTTCACGGTGGAGGTGCGTCCCGGCGACAACCTCATGGTTCACGCCGCCATCGCGATGGCCAGGCCCGGCGATGTGCTGGTGATCGACGGCAAGGGCGACCAGGGCTCGGCGCTCATGGGCACCATCATGATGACGGCCTGCCAGAAGCTCGGCATCGCGGGCGTGGTGATGGACGGCGCCTGCCGCGACAGCCTCGAGATCGACGAGATGAACTTTCCCGTGTTCTGCGTGGGCACCAACCCGAACGGCCCGACCAAGAACATCGCGGGGCGCATCGGCCATCCGGTTTCGGTCGGCGATGTCACGGTGCGCCCCGGCGACTTCGTGATCGCCGACGGCGACGGCGTGGTGGTCGTCGAGCGCGAGAAGATCGAGACGCTGCTGCCCGCAGCGGCCCGCAAGGTCAGCGACGAGGCCGCGCGCATTGCCGCCATCAAGGAGGGCGACACCGCGGCCAAGTGGTTGAACGGCGCGCTGCGCGCGGCCGGCGTGCTCAAGGAAGGAGAGGCCCTGTGAGCACCATCCTGGTGACCGGCGCCGACCTGGCGCCGCAGGCCATCGCGCTGCTCGAGGGCCACGAAATCGTCTATGCCGGCAAGGCCCCGACCGAGGACGACCTGGTGGCGCTGTGCCGCGCGCATGACCCCGTCGCCATCATCGTGCGCTACGGCAAGGTCGGCGCCGTTGTGATGGATGCGGCGCCCTCGTTGCGCGTGATCTCCAAGCACGGCAGCGGCACCGACACCATCGACAAGATTGCGGCCCAGGCGCGCGGCATCGAGGTGGTCGCGGCCGTGGGCGCGAACGCCGCCGCGGTGGCCGAGCAGGCGCTGGCCCTGCTGCTGGCCTGCGCCAAGTCCGTGGTGCAGCTCGATGCGCGCATGCATGCCGGTCACTGGGACAAGGCCACGCACAAGAGCCTCGAACTCGGCGGCCGCACCATCGGGCTGATCGGCCTGGGTGCGATCGGACTGCGCTTTGCCCGCATGGCCGATGCGCTGGGCATGCGCGTCATCGGCTTCGATCCCTATGCCGCGAATCTTCCGCCCCATGTGACGGCCGTCGACCTGCCGACGATCTGGCGCGAGTCCGATGCGATCTCGCTGCACTGCCCGCTGACGGAAGACAACCGCGGCCTGGTCAGCACCCGCACGCTGGCCCGGTGCAGGCGCGGCGTGATCCTGGTCAACACCGCGCGCGGCGGCCTCGTCGACGAGGCGGCGCTGCTGGCCGCAGTGCGTTCGGGCCAGGTGGGCATGGCGGGCCTGGACAGTTTCGCGGTGGAGCCGATGGCTGCGGGCCACCCTTTCCAGGGCGAGAAGAACTTCGTGCTGAGCCCGCACATCGGCGGCGTGACCGGCGATGCCTATGTGAACATGGGCGTCGGCGCGGCGAACAACGTGTTGCAGGTGCTCGCACGACAGCCGGCCACGAACTGAACTTCGGCGGCTCCGCGTCCGCCGAACGCATGCCTGACAAACGCGCCGCAGCTTCCAACAACGAGAGACAAGCCATGAAGATCTATCTGACGACGGTGTCGCTGGCCGTTTCGGTGGGGCTGTGCACGGCACTGCCCGCCGCTGCACAGACCGCCTGGCCCGCCAAGCCGGTACGAATCCTTGTGGGCTTTTCCGCGGGCGGCCCCACCGACGCCATCGCGCGCGCATTCGCCGAGCATGCCGTGCGCGCGCTCGGCCAGCCTTTCGTGGTCGACAACAAGCCGGGCGCCAACACGATCCTGGCGGCGGAAGCCGTAGCCGCAGCCGCACCGGATGGCTACACCTTGCTGCTGGGCGCGACCAACCACACGATGATCCCGGCGCTCTACAGCCATCGGGTGAAATTCGACGCGGTCCATTCGTTCGCCCCGGTGTGCTCGCTGGCAGTGAGTCCGACGGTGCTGGTGGTCGGGCCGACGATGGCCGCCAACACGGTCAGCGAGTTTCTGCGGGAGGTGAAGGCAGCGCCCGGCAAGCGCACCTATGCCACACCGGGAAGCGGCAGCTCCGGTCATTTCGCGAGCGAACAGTTCACGCGGCTGACCGGCACGTCGATGAACCACATTCCCTACAAGGGCGCAGCCCAGGCCATGACCGACCTGATGGGCGGACAGGTGGACAGTTCCTTCGCAACCCTGGGGTCGGTCCTCCCGCAGGTGCAGGCCGGCAAGCTGCGCGCACTCGCTGTCGCTGCGCCCAGGCGTTCGGCACTGCTACCGGGCGTGCCGACCTTCGAGGAGGCCGGCATCCAGGGCTACGCCGCCGACGCCTGGTACGGCCTGCTGGCGCCGGCGCAAACGCCGCCGCAGGTCCTGGCCGCGCTAAGGCGCATGGCGACCGAGTTTGCCAACGCGCCCGCGACGGTGGAGAAGCTTCGGATGCTCGGAATGGAAGCGCGGAGCACCTGTGCCGGCGAGTTCGGCGCGCAACTCGCCAACGAAGTGAAAGCCTATGGCGAGCTCGCGCGCGCCCTCGACCTGAAAGCAGAGTGAGTGGGTGCGCTGCGCTCTTGCTCCTGTCTACCCAACCATTCATCGAGACGACAAATGAAAACCATCATCCGCCGCGTGCTGGCGATCTGCTTCCTGGCTGCAGCCTCGGCGCATGCCGCCTTTCCCGAGCGGCCGATCACCCTGGTCGTCCCCTACGCGCCCGGCGGCTCGGCCGATGCGCTGGCGCGCGTGCTCGCCGTGCGCATGGGCGCGAAGCTGGGCACCAGCGTGATCGTCGACAACCGCCCCGGCGCGAGCGGGACCATCGGCGCGAGCTTTGCCGCCAAGGCCCCGGCCGACGGCTACACCGTGCTCTACGACGCCACGCCCTACTCCATCAATCCGCACCTGTTCCCGCGCATGCCGTATGCGGCCAATGCGCTGCAGCCGCTGACGCTGGTCTCGCTGGCGCCGAACATCCTCATCGTCAGGGCCGAGTCTCCGATCAAGGACGTGAAGGACCTGGTCGCCAAGGCCAAGGCCGCACCGGGCAAGCTGAATTTCGCCTCCGGCGGCAGCGGCACGGTGCAGCGGCTGGCGGCGGAGCTGTTGCGCCAGCGGCTCGACCTCGACATGGTGCACGTCGGCTACAAGAGCGGCGGACCCGCCATCGTCGATGTGACCGGTGGCCAGGTCGACTTCATGTTCAGCACCATCGCGGCGTCCTATCCGCTGGTTTCCTCGGGCAAGCTGCGGGCTCTCGCGGTCTCGTCGCCCGAGCGCTCCAAACGCCTGCCGGACGTGCCGACGGTGGCCGAATCGGTCGTGCCGGGCTACGAGGCCTTCGAGTGGAACGGCCTGCTGCTGCCGGCCGGCACGCCCGAGCCCGTAGCCGCCAAGCTGCACAAGGCGCTGGTCGAGGTGCTGAAGGAAGACGAGGTGAAGCAGCGCTTTACCGACGTCGGCGTGCAGGCCGTCGGTTCCACACCGGCCGAGTTCGCAGCCTTCCTGAAGAAGGAAGACGCGAAATGGGCCGAGGTGATCCGCAAGGGTCAGATCAAGCTCGACTGATCCGTCGATGGCCGATCTTCCGCTCAGGCATCCCGTGCCGCATTCGGTCGGGCTCGAGCAACCGTCCCGCAGGCTGCCCGCCGGTGCCTGCGACAGCCACATGCACATCTTCGATCCGAGGTTCGCACCCTCGCGGCACTGGAAGCGGCAGCCACCCCGCGCCGAGGTCGCCGCCTATCGCCAGCTCCAGGAGCGGCTGGGCACGTCGCGCACTGTCGTGGTGAACCCATCGACCTATGGCACCGACAACGCCTGCATGCTCGACGCGCTGGCGCAGCTCGGGGCGAGCGCGCGCGGCGTCGCAGTGGTCGGCGCCGAGGTGGACGATGCGCAGCTCGAGTGCCTCGCGGCGCAGCGGGTGTGCGGATTGCGCGTGAACTTCGTGACGCCGCAATCCTGGGGCGCCACTACGCCGGACATGCTGACGACGCTCGCGCGCAAGGCGGCGCGCCTGGGATGGCACATCCAGGTCTTCGTCCACCCCGGGCAGCTGGTCGAACTGGCGCCGTTGCTCGAGGCCTTGCCGACCTCGCTCGTGATCGACCACATGGCGCGCATCGATCCCGTCGAAGGGCCGGCCGGCGCGGCCTTCGCCACGCTGCGCCGGCTGCTCGACAGGGGCAACACCTGGGTCAAGCTGTCGGGCGTCTACATGCGCTCGCGAGAGGGTGCGCCGGCCTATGGCGACGCCCATGCGCTGGGACGTGCGCTGGTGCAGGCCGCGCCGGAGCGCGTGCTCTGGGGCAGCGACTGGCCTCACACCACCGAGGCACCGGGCACGGTCGACGACGCCGGCCTGCTGAACGTGCTGCGCGCCTGGTGCGGCGACGACGGCGTGATGGACCGTATCCTCGTCGACAACCCCGCAGGGCTCTACGGTTTCGGCAAACCCTGATTGCGGCGCCTGTGCCGCGACGGAGACTTCCCTTGTTCCTTCTTCAGCCTCCCGAAGTTCGAGACCTCGAAGTGTTCACGCGCATGCCTGATGCCTTGCGCCGGCGCGAACCCAGCGCCTGGGCCGACGCCAACCGGGGCGGCCAGGCCACCGACTCCTTTCTCGAGGGGCCGGTGTTCGACGAGGCCGGCAATCTCTACGTGGTGGACATCCCGTTCGGCCGCATCTTCCGCATCGACCCGGCCGGCGTGTGGACCTCGGTGGCCGAATACGACGGCGAGCCGAACGGCATGAAGTTCCTGGACGCGCACACGCTGCTGGTCACCGACTACAAGAACGGCCTGATGCGCGTCGACGTGCGCACGGGCGCCGTCACGCCTCACCTGCAGCGGCGCAACACCGAGCGCTTCAAGGGCGTGAACGACCTGGTGCTGGACGCGCAGGGAAACATCTACTTCACGGACCAGGGCCAGACCGGGCTGCACGATCCCACGGGCCGCCTCTACCGGCTGCGTCCGGACGGCCAGCTCGACCTGCTGCTGGGCAACGTGCCCAGCCCAAACGGCGTGGCGCTCTCGCCCGACGGCAGGCTGCTCTACCTCGCGGTGACGCGCGGCAACTGCGTGTGGCGCGTGCCGCTGCTGGCCGACGGCAGCGTCGCCAAGGTGAGCCAGTTCTTCACCTCGTACGGCCCGAGCGGGCCTGACGGGCTGGCGGTCGATGCAAAAGGGCGCGTGATCGTCGCCAACCCGGGCCTGGGCTACGTCTGGCTGCTGAACGCCCGTGCCGAGCCGGTCGTCGTGCTTCGGGGACCGGCGGGGGCTTCCACGACCAACCTTGCCTTCGGCGGCAAGGACCGCAGCACACTCTACGTGACTGATTCGACCCATGGGAACATTCTGATGGCGCAGCTGGACGCGCCGGGATTGATGCTGCACCGCGGGCGGCGCGGAGCCTGAGTCCTCCGAAACGTCACGCGGCTTCGTCGAAACGTCGAGAAGACTGCCGCCTTCGACGTTCTGCTCTCTACCGCCTGCCAGCCTTCGCTTCTACATTTTCTCTACGGAGCCATAGCTCCTTTCTGGAGAAAAAAATGTCGAAGCTACACGTCAAGAATGTTCTGGTGCTGGGCGCGGGCAAGGTGGGCAGCACAGTGGCGGACATGATCGCCGAATACCACCGCATTCCCGTGACGCTGGCCGACCAGCGCGCCGGCCAGCCGTCCAGCGATCCGCTGGTGCGGCAGATCACATTGAACGTGGAGGACGAGGCGGCGCTCGCCAGCGAACTGGCTTCGCACACCGTGGTCATCAACGCGCTGCCGTTCTTCCTGGCCGCGCGCGTCGCCAGGCAGGCGGCGCGGTTGGGCGTGCACTATTTCGACCTCACGGAAGATGTGGCGGCCACGCATGCGATCCGCCAGCTTTCCGACGAAGCCACGTCGGTGCTGATGCCGCAAAGCGGACTTGCGCCCGGCGTGATCGGCATGCTCGGCGGCCACCTCGCGGGGCACTTCGACGAGCTCTACGACCTGCGCCTGCGTGTCGGCGCGCTCACGCGCAATGCCACCAACAGCCTTCGCTACAACTTCACCTGGAGCATCGACGGCGTCATCAACGAATACTGCAACGCCTGCGATGCGATCGTGAACGGCCAGCTCGTGTCGGTGCAGGCGCTCGAGGGCCATGAGACCTTCACGCTCGACGCGGAGGCCTTCGAGGCCTTCAACACCTCGGGCGGACTGGGCACGCTGTGCGAGACGCTGCGCGGCAAGGTGCGCAACCTCGACTACAAGACCATCCGCTATCCGGGCCATCGCGATGCGATGAACTTCCTCTTGCACGACCTGCGCCTGATCGAACGCCGCGACCTGCTGCGCCAGGTGCTCGAACATGCGGTGCCGCACAGCCGCGAAGACGTGGTCATCGTGTTCGCCTCGGCCTCGGGCATGCGCGGCGGCCGCTTCGAGCAGGAAACCCGCCTGGGCCGCGTGTTCGGCGCCAGGCTTCGCGGCAAGGACCGCACCGCGATCGAGCTCACCACCGCGGCGGGCGTGGTCGGCGTGTTCGAGCTGCTGCTGCAGGGCAAGCTGCCCCGCGCCGGCTTCGTCGGGCAGGAGCAGGTGCCGCTCGAGCAGTTTCTCTCGACGCGCGTGGGCCACTACTATCAGGGGCTCGGCGTGACCGCGTCCCGCCCTTCGCAGCAGGAACTCGCCGAAGCCTGAGCGCCTTGCGACTCCGCGGGCGCCATGATCAGGCAGCCTCGTGTGCGCAGTGCTTTAGCATGCCGCACGATTCCCACTTTCACGAGGCTGCCCGATGGATGGAAGACTTGACGACCTCGACCGCCACCTGCTGAGCCTGCTCCAGGCCAACGCCAGGGAGCCCGCCGCCAACCTGGCGCGAAAGCTCAACATCGCGCGCACCACCGTGGTCGCGCGCATTGCCCGGCTCGAGCGCGAGGGCATCGTGGCGGGCTACGGCGTGCGCCTGGGGCACCAGCTCGAACATGCGGCCGTTCGCGCGATCTGCGGCCTCAGCGTCAATGCGAAGAATGCTCCTGCCGTGATCCGGGCGCTCGAGCGCGTGCCCGAAGTGGAGGAGCTCTCGGCCGTGAGCGGCCAGTTCGACTACATGGTCTTCCTGCGCTGCGACACGCCCGAAAAGCTCGATGTCCTGCTGGACCAGCTCGGCCAACTGGACGGCATCAACCAGACGCAGACCTCCATCGTCCTGAGCCGGAAGATCGATCGCCGCAGCGCCCTTCCCTCGGTCTCCTGAGTTGACTCCGACATGAACGCTGCTGCGCCTGGCTTTCTCGGTGTACTCATGCTCGACACGCGCTTTCCACGGCCGCCGGGCGATGTCGGCAATCCGCAGACCTATGCGCGGGCCGGCATCCCGGTGCGCTTTCTCACGGTGGAAGGTGCATCGCCCCGACGCATCGTCAAGGAAGCCGATCCGCGCCTGGTCCAGCCTTTCGTCGACGCCGCGGTGCGGCTGGTTGCGGAAGGTGCGTCGATGATCACCACCAGCTGCGGCTTCCTGGCCGCGTACCAGGACGTACTTTCCCAGGCGGTTCCGGTGCCGGTGCTGACCTCGAGCCTGCTGCAGGTGCGGCACTGCGTCCGGCCGGGCATCGTTACCTTCGATGCGCAATCGCTGACGCCGCGGATCCTGCAGGCTGCCGGCGTGCCCGCGGGGACACCTATCATGGGCGTGCGCCCGGGCTGCGAATTCCATCGCCGCATCCTGGACAACGACACCGTGCTCGATCTTGCCGAGGCGCAGCGCAATGTCGTCGAAGCAGCAGTGCACTTGGTGCAAGCCTGCCCTTCCATCGAGCGCATCGTGCTCGAATGCACGAACATGCCGCCATACCGCGAGGCCGTGGCTGCGGCCGTCGAGCGCGAAGTGCACGACATCGAGACGATGATCCTGAAGGCGTGGCGTGATGGGCTTTCATGACCCCCCGCTGAGATTCCCTCGCGAATGCTCTGGGCTCCCGGCCAGCGTGCGGGCATCCACGAGCCGGTCGTAAGTTGCTTCGTCCAGCAATCCGAGCGACAGCGCTGCCGCACGCGGCGTGATTCCCTGCTCGAGCGCCGCGGAGGTGATCCGCGCGACCTTGTCGTAGCCAAGGACCGGATTCAACGCCGTCACCAGCAGCAATGCGTTCTCGACATTGCGGGCCAGTTGCACACTGTTCACCTCGACCTCCTGGACCAGCCGAAGGGCAAATACGCGCGATGCGTCCGCAAGCACCCGGATCGATTGGAGCAGATTGGCAATCAGCACGGGCTTGGCCACGTTGAGCTCGAAGTTGCCTGAGGCGTTGGCCATGGTGATGGTCGCGTGATTTCCGACGACCTGCATGCAGGCTTGCACCAACACCTCCGCGATCGTCGGATTGCGCTTGCCCGGCATGATCGAACTCGTCAGGCCGTCGTCCGGAATCTTCAGTTCCCCCAGGCCGCACCGCGGACCGGACCCGAGCCAGCGCACGTCGTTGGCCACCTTGATCAACGAAGTCGCAATCACGTTGAGTGCGCCGGACACTTCAACCAGGGCATCGTGGGCCGCCATGCCCTCGAACTTCGACGGATTGGGCGAGAATTTCCGCCCCGTGAGCGCACGGATCTCCTCGCAGAAGAACACGTCGAAACCGGGCGGCGCATTCAAGCCGGTGCCGGCCGCGGTTCCGCCCTGCGGCAGCGACAGGAGCCGCGGCATCGTGGCGTCGATCCGATCGATCCCGTGCGCGACCTGGCGGGCAAAGGTGTCGAACGCCTGTCCCATCGTCATGGGGACGGCGTCCATCAGGTGGGTGCGCGCGATCTTCAGGACGTCGGCAAAGGCATTGGCGCGCTCGCGCAGGCTGTCCTGCAGAAGGACGAGCGACGGCTTCAGCCGCTCCTCGAGTTCCAGCACCGTGACCAGATGCATCACCGTCGGGAAGCTATCGTTCGAAGATTGGGAGGCGTTGACGTGGTCGTTGGGATGCACCGGAGATTTGCTGCCCAGTGGCTGTCCGAGCATTTCATTCGCCCGGTTCGCGATCACCTCGTTCGCATTCATGTTGGTTTGCGTACCGGAGCCTGTCTGCCAGACGGTCAGCGGAAAATGCGCGTCGAAGCGCCCGTCGCGCAGCTCGCTGGCCGCTGCAACAACAGGCTCCGCCAGCGCCGGGTCGAGGGCGCCGCACCGCAGGTTCGCACGGGCCGCCGCCATCTTCTGCAATCCGAAGGCGTGGATCAGGCAGGACGGAAAGCGCTCTTCGCCGATGTCGAACACGCCGAGCGCGCGCTGTGTCTGCGCGCCCCAATAGCGATCAGCGGCAATCTCGACCGGACCGAATGCATCGCCCTCGAAGCGAGTGCTGCTGCGCATGGTCAATCCAGAGAGATATTTGCCTTGGCCGCCACGGCCTTCCAGCGAGCGACCTCGCTCTGGGTGTGCCTGGCCAGCGCCGCGCCGGTGTACTGCTCGGCCGGCAGCAACTGGATGGCCTGCTCCGCCATGCGGTCGGTGAACGCCTTGTCCGTCATGACCTTCTGGTAGGCCGCCTGTACCTTGTCGAGCACCGCCTGCGGCGTGCCCTTCGGCGCGTAGATTCCATACCAGGTCGAGGCCTCGAAGTTCGGCAGCACGGTCTCGGCCAGCGTGGGGACGTCTTTCAATTGCGTGAGACGCACCTTCGACGTCACGGCCAGCGGCCGCACCTTGGCTTCCCTGATCTGGGGCAGCGCGGTATTGGTTTGATCAAATATCCCGTCGACTTGTCCGCCGATCACGTCGATCAGGGCCGGTCCGGCTCCCTTGTAAGGCACCTGCGAAATCTTGATGCCGGCCGAGGAGGCGAACAACGCTGCGATCAGGTGCGAGCTGGAACCCACGCCCGCGTTGCTAATGAACATCTTGTCGGGATTGGCCTTGGCAAATTCGACCAGCGCCTTGATGTCCTTGGCCGGATGCTCCTTGCGCACCATCAGCACCAGCGGCGTGTCGGGGAAGCGGAACACCGGCGCGAAGTCTTTCACGGGGTCGTAGTTCAGCTTCTTGTACAGCGCAGGCGCAGCGCCCATGTACCCCATGTGGCCGACGAGCATCGTGTAGCCATCCGGTGCGGCTCGCGCTGCCTTGGCGGCGCCCACGGTTCCTCCCGCGCCGGGCGCGTTGTCGATGACGATTGGCTGGCCGATCTCGCGGGCCACGCGTTCCGCGATGGTGCGCGCCAGCGCATCGGTCGGGCCACCCGCCGCGAACGGCACGATCCAGGTGACAGGCTTGGCGGGATAGGTCTGGGCCAGCGCGGTACCCGCGACAAGCGCCAATGCCAGCACGGCATACTTCCAGGTCGGCTTCATCTTGATTCCTTGGGTTGATTCGAATTCCGGACGCCTCAGGCGCCGGCTTCGGCAGACAGCGCCAGCGCGCGGTCCACCATCTGTGGCGCAAGGCCAAGGTAGTTGGCGGGATCGGTGAGCCGATCGATGGTGGCGCGGTCGAAATGCTTGGTGACCTCCGGCAGGGCTGCCAGCGCCTCGGCCAGGGTGCCGCCCTTCTCGTTCACGGTGCGGCAGGCGTCATAGACCACGTCGTGCGCCTGCTGGCGGCCAATGTGCGGGGCCATGCCCATCATCACGGCCTCGGCCACGATCAATCCCCGGCTGATGCCCAGGTTGTGGGCCATGCGCGCTTCATCAACGATCAGTCCGCCGAGCGCGAACTTCGCCTGGTGCAAGGCACCCGAGGTCAGGATGAAGCTTTCGGGAATGGCGATCCACTCGGCATGCCAGGGACCGGTGGCCCGTTCGAAGTCCTGCACCATCGCATCGACCATCAGGCCCGCGTGCTGCCGCACCGCTTTCGATGCCGCGAGCATCAACTCGCTGGAGATCGGATTGCGCTTCTGCGGCATCGTGCTCGATGCGCCGCGTCCCTTCACGAAGGGTTCGTAGACCTCGGCGAACTCCGTCGACGCCATGATCATGATGTCGAGCGCGATCTTGCCGAGCGAGCCGGTCACGAGTGCCAGCAGGTTCACCGCCTCCGCGAAGCCGTCGCGCGCCACATGCCACGTGGTGGCGGGTACGCCGAGTCCCAGTTCCTCGGCCATCGCCTGCTGGACTTCGAAGCCCTTGTCGCCCAGGGAAGCCAGCGTGCCGGCGGCGCCGGCGAACTCGACCACGGCCACGCGTGGGCGCAGTTCGGCCAAGCGCTGCTGGTGCCGGTCGAACATCGCCAGCCAGATCGCTACCTTGTAGCCGAAGGTCACCGGCAGCGCTTGCTGCAGATGGGTGCGGCCGGCCATCGGCGTATCGCGATGCTTTCTCGCCAGCGCGGCCAGAATGCCGCGCAGCTCGCGGATGTCGGCTTCAACGCTGTCGAGTGCGTCGCGCATCTGCAGGGCGACAGCGGTGTCCATGATGTCCTGCGTCGTCGCACCCCAGTGCACGTAGCGGCCTGCCTCCCCGCACATCTCGGCCAGCTGGTGCACCAGCGGCAGGATCGGATAGCCGACGATGTCCGTCTCTTCCCGCATGTGGTCGAAGTCGATGCACTCGATCCTGGACTCGCGTGCGATCGCTTCGGCAGCCTCTTGCGGAATGACGCCGCAGCGGGCCTCGGCTTTGGCCAGGGCGACTTCGGCATCGATGTAGCGCTGGATCAGCGCGCTGTCTGAGAAAATCTCACGCATCTTCCGGGTGCCGAATGCATCGCGGAACAGGATGGAATCAACCACGGTGCTGGCCATGGGGAGCGAAGGAATCGGCATGGATACTGGTTTGCTGAAGTTGGACACCAATATGTCCGGACATATTCAACTTTATATGTCCGGACATAACTACAACACGGGGTTTACCCTGAAGTCATGAACACAACCCTCGAACCCGCGCCGCAGAAGGCCAATTTCTCCAACATTGCGCGCCACCTGACCGAGGCCATCACGTCGGGGCATTTCGCTGTGGGTACGTTGCTGCCGACCGAGCTCGAGCTCTGCAAGCACTACGGCACCAGCCGGCACACCGTGCGCGCCGCGCTGGCCGAGCTGCAGCAGATGGGCCTGGTGTCGCGGCGCAAGAACGTGGGCACGCGCGTCGAGTCCGCAAAGCCGCGCGCCAGCTTCAGGCCGTCATTGGCGTCGGTGGACGATCTGCTTCAGTTCGGCGCGGAGCACGTGCGCGTCGTGCAATCGATCGAGACGGTGAGCGCCACCGGCGATCTGGCAACCGAGCTGGGTTGCGGCGAGGGCGTAGCGTGGCTGCGCATTTCGAGCCTGCGCATGGAGGGAAACGAAGATGGGGTGCCTATCGGGTGGACCGACGTGTACATCGACCCGAACTACGCGAACATCGCCGGCCTCGTGAAGGCGTCGCCCGACACGCTGATCAGCTCACTCATCGAGGAGCGCTACGGCCGGCACATTGCCGAGATTCACCAGGATGTCCGGGCAGTCACCATGGAGGACGGCGCCGTGGCCCGATCGCTCCAGGTCAAGGCCGGCTCTTCTGCGCTGAAGATCGTCCGGCGCTACTTCGATGCCCAGGGCGAGGTGTTCGAGATTTCAGTCTCGGTGCATCCGGCGGACAGGTTTTCGGTTTCGATGCGACTGCGCAGATGATCAATCGAGCTTCACACCCACGGCCTTGACCACCTTGTCCCATTTCTGCGAGTCGGCAGTGACCAGCTTCGAGAATTCGGCCGGGCCGAGCGCGCTGGCCTCCATGCCCATCTTGCCGATGGTCTCGCGGATGGCGGGGGTTTCGACCACGGCCGCGATCTCCTTGGCGAGCCGGTTGACGACCGGCTGGGGTGTTCCTCCGGTGGTGAACACGCCATACCACGAGACCACTTCGTAGCCGGGCAGGCCCGATTCGGCGACCGTCGGCACGTTGGGCAGGGCATCGACCCGCTTGCTGCTGGTCACGGCCAGGATGCGCACCTTGCCCGTGTCGGCGCCCGCGCGCGCCGACGGCAGGCTGGCGAAGGTGACCTGCGCCTGCCCGGCCATCACGTCCTGCATGGCGGGGGCATCGCCGCGGTAGGGAATGTGCGTGATGAACACGCCCGCCATGTTCTTGAAGAGTTCGGCCGCCAGGTGCGAAATGGTGCCGTTGCCCGGCGAGGTGACGTTGAGTTCGCCGGGATGCGCCTTCGCATAGGCGATCAGCTCGCGCACGGAACGCACGGGCAGCGCGTCGTTCACGACCAGCGCATTGGCCGACTTTGCGACCAGCGACACGGCCTGCACGCCCTTGATCGGGTCATACGGCAGCTTGCTGTAGATGGAAGGCGCAATGGCCTGCCCGCCGACCGAACCGAGCAGCAGGGTCTGGCCGTTGGGCTTGGCGCGCGCCATTTCTCCAGTGGCCACCGTGCTGCCGCCGCCCGGCTTGTTTTCGACCACCATCGTTTCCTTGGTCTGCAGCTGGAACTGCGTGGCCACGGTGCGCGCGATCACGTCGTTGCCGCCGCCCGGTGCAAAGCCGACGAGCAGCCGCATCGGCGAAGGCGGCAGATCCTGTGCGAAGCCCTGGCTCGCGGCCGCGGCCATGACGAAAAAGGCCGGAATGAACCTGAAAAAACCCATGTCTGTTCCTTGGTTGAATTTCAGCCAACCGTCTCGGGCTGGCGCTGTACCGTCGTCGAAAGGGCGAGTCTCCGGATGCTTGTCTTGAGGCCTTGCCTGGCCTCGGTGAACCTGTTCCTGCGCGCGTCGTTCGCCGCCTGGTCGGCGGCAGCAATCGCTTCGAGTTGCGAGATGCGCTCCTTCAGGCGCGACGGTGCCGGACCGCCCACAACCACGCGGCCGGCCACGCTGGCGAGCGGGTCGAGGCTCGCGCGCACCTCTTCCTCGCTCAGGTCCAGCGGCGCGCCGAGCTGCTCGGACGCCGCGGCATTCACCATGGCAAGGTCGACTTCATCGGCGCCCAGCGACCGGTCCATCGCCTGGCGCACGACGGCGCCCACCACGTGGTGCGATTCCCTGAAGGACAGCCCGCATTTGCGGACCATCAGGTCGGCCAGGTCGGTTGCGGAGCTGAAATCCCTGCGCACGCGGCGCAGCATGCCTTCGGCATTGGGCGTGGCGCTGCGCACCACCAGGTCAAGCAGCCGCAGGCTGCGCAGGCATTCTTCGCCGGCTTCCCAGAAGCTGCGCATGCCTTCGCGGTTGCCGTCGCCGGTGTGGCTGAAATTGACGCCCTTGATGGTGGACAGCGACGCGCCGAGCAATCCGAGCAGGTGGCCGGCCTTTCCCTTGAGGTACTCGAGCACCACCGGGTTTTTCTTCTGCGGCATGATGCTCGAGGTGCCCGCGACGCGGTCCGGAAAATCGATCAGCCCGAACTCATGGGTGCACCAGACGAAGTAGTCCTGCGCGAACCGGCTCCAGCCCACCGCGCAGATCGCCATGGCCGAGAGCAGCTCCATTGCGAAGTCGCGCGAGGCCACGGCATCGAGCGCATTTGGCACGACACCTGCGAAGCCCAGCATGCGAGCCGTCGCCTCGCGATCGATGGGGAACGAGGTGCCCGCGAGTGCACAAGCGCCCAGCGGGCAAAGGTCGATGATGCGTTCGACCTGCCGCACCCGCTCGATGTCGCGCGACAGCGCCTCGGCAATGGCGCAGAGATAGAAGCCGTAGGTGATGGGCTGCGCGGGCTGCAGGTGCGTATAGCCGGGCATGACCGTCTCGCCATGAAGGCGCGCACCTTCGAGCGCCGAACGCCGCACGGTGCCCAGCGCGTCGATGAGCTGGAGCGCCATCTCGCGTGCCCGCATGCGGTCCATGGTGGCGAGGATGTCGTTGCGGCTGCGCGCCATGTGCAGATAGCCGCCGACGTGGCTGCCCGCCACTTCCATCAGGTAGGCCTCGTAGTTGAAGTACGCGTCCTCGATCGACGGATCGAGCGGCACTTCGGCCATGCCTTCGGTCTCGATCTTCCCGAGCGCGGCAGCCAGCTGGGCCGCCTCTTCCGCCGGGATCAGATCCACGTCGCGCAGCATCAGCAGGTGCGCCTGGTTCACGTCGTTCAAATGCTCGAACACCGCCGGAAAATCCTTGGCCAGGCGTGGGCCGTAGATGTTCTCGGTCACTTCCGCGGCGGTGCCTTCGGTGAGGCGTCGGCTGACTTTTGATTTCATGCGGCCAGTATCGGCAGCCAGCCCGAATCCGGTCAAATAGGAAAATGGCGGGTGCCTATGCATTCCTGATATGCCCTCTCGGCACTTGGCAGAAAAGGCGTTCACTTACTTGCGGATGCGGATGACGGCATCGCGCGACGCATCGGTCTGCGGCAGCGTCGCGAATTCGCCCAGCGTCACCGGCTTGATCGGAAAGCGGATGCGGTAGTAGCCCACGTCGCGCGGATGGCGGCCCTGTTCATCGGCGATGAGCTCCGTCACGGTGAGCCCGCAGAAGCGCCCCTGGCACGGCCCCATGCCGCAGCGCAGGAAGCTCTTCATCTGGTTGGGCCCCTGGCAGCCCAGGCGCGCGGTCTCGCGCACCTGCGCAGCCGTGACCTCCTCGCAGCGGCAGACGATGGTGTCGCCCGTGGGGCGGCGGAATGTGTCGGGCGCGCGATAGAGAGTTTCGAAGAACTCGCGGCCCCGGCTTGCGCGCGCGAGGGCCCGCTGGTGCGGCCGGCCTTCGCTGTCGCGGCGGGCCTTGTCGATCTTGCCGAGCGACATGGCTGCGTGCAGGGCTGCGAGCCGGCCGCGATGTTCGGCCGCCATGGCGCCTGCGATGCCGGCGCCGTCGCCGGCGATCGTCACGCCGGATACCGAGCTGGCACCCCACGCATCGACCACCGGCTCCCAGCAATCCTGGCGCTCGCTCCAGGCATGTTCGGCGCCGATGGCCCGAGTGAGATTGGTGTTGGGAACGACGCCCTGGTGCAGCAAGAGCTGCTCCGCCGGCACCGTATGCGATCGGTCTTGCGCGCTGTAGCGCACCTGCTGCAATGCGCCCTTCTCGCCCAATGCTTCGATCCCGGTGACGCCGCTGACGATGGGAACGCCGGCGCGCACCGCGCGCAACAGCTTGAGCCCCTTCGCGAGGTACGCAGAACGCAGGAAGCCCCAGGCATGCGGCAGCGCCTGGCGCCAGCGTCCGGGCGGCGTGATCTCCAGGATGGCATCGATCCGCACGCCGGCGTTGAGGTATTGCCAGGCCAGCAGGTAGAGCAGCGGCCCGCCACCCGCGAGCACCGTACGGCCGCTCGGCACCACCCCGGCGGTCTTGAGCAGGATCTGCGCGGCACCGGCCGTAATGACGCCGGGCAGCGTCCAGCCGGGAATGGGAAACGGGCGCTCCTGCGCGCCGGTGGCCAGGATCACGTGGCACGCATGCAGCAGATGCGTCTGGCCATCGGCCGTGTACGCGACCTCGAAGCCGCCCTTCTCCAGACGGTTCATGGCCCAGACCATCGCGCCAGCCACATGCCGCGCGCCGGAGCGGGCGAAGGGCTCCAGCAGTTCGAAGCCGTGCCAGTAGTCCTCGCCCAGGATACGGCGGTCGCGCAGCGGCGTGGCGCCCACGGCGCGGTAGATCTGCCCGCCGGGCGCGGGCTGTTCGTCGATCAGCACCGTGTCGGCGCCCAGGCTCGCTGCCTGCGTGGCGGCGACCAGGCCCGCCGGGCCGGCGCCGACCACGAGCAGGTCGCAGGCGCCGATGGGCGTGTCGTTCGAAGCGCTGCGGTTCATGCGGCCACCTCGCGCGCACCGGACTGGCGGCCAACCACCATGCCTTCGCGCACGGGCGTCATGCAGGCCTGCTGGTTGGCGCGGCCGTCGATGGTGACGAGGCAGTCGTAGCACACGCCCATCATGCAGAACGGCCCGCGCGGCGAGCCCGACACAGCCGTGTCGCGGCAGGCGTTGGAACCGCCGGCAAACAGGGCCGCCGCCAGGCTGTCGCCCTCGCGGCATGCCAGCACGGCGCCGTCCACCGTGACGCGCACCGTCCGCGCCGAGAGTTCGGTGGCGGCCGCATCAAGTCTTCTGAACATGGAATCTCCGGGTTGAAAACGGGTCGAGCTCACTCGCCAGGGCGCCCTCGCCGATCATGGGCGCGAGCCTGAGCGCATGCGCCGCGGCCAGGGTGACGCCGCTGTGGCAGGTGGCGATGAACGCGCCGGGGTGCGTGGCGGATTGCTCGTAGACCGGGAAGCCGTCTTGCGCGCGCACCCGCAGCGCCGACCAGGAGCGCACCACGCGCACCTCCTTCAGCGCGGGCAGCGTGCGCACCGCGCGGTCGGCCAGGGTGGCCAGCACGGGCAGGGTCACGACGTCGTCCGCGTAGCCGGCATCTTCCTGCGAATCGCCGATGAGCCAGCTGCCTTCGTCGTTCTGCCGCAGCGTGACGAAGGGCGTGGTCAGCAGCCGGCGCGTGCGTTCGAGCACCAGGATCTGGCCGCGCTGCGGCGCCATCGGCAGATGCAGCCCCACCTGCGCGCCGAGCACCTGGTTGTGCAGGCCCGAGGCCAGCACGATCTTGCGCGCGCGCACCCTGGCCTTGGCCGTTGCGAGCACAAACTCGCCGCCGCGCTGCTCGATCGACTGAACGCCGTGGTGCGGCAGGTAGTGAATGCCGGTGCGGTCGAAGGCAATGTGCAGCGCGCGCAGCAGCTTGAGCGGATTCACCGTGCCATCGACGGGCGTCCAGATGGCGCCGGTCACTTCAGGTCCCAGGCCGGGCACCAGCTCGGCCGCCTCGTGGTAGTCCAGCAGCTTCCACGGATAGGGCTCCATGCCGGGCTGCGCGAGCAGCCGCTGCATCCAGGCGACACGGGCCTCGACCTCGAGGTCGCCGAGGAGCGGGATCATGCCGCCGTTCTGCTCGAGCGCCACGTCGACGCCGGTGAGTTCGAGCAACTGCGCGGCAAGCCGCGGCCACAGGCGCGTGGAGCCCAGCGTCCAGCGTCCGTAGTCGCCCATGCCCATGCCCTTGCTCTGCACCCAGACCAGCCCGAAATTCCCGCGCGAGGCCCGAAAGGCCACGTCGCCCTCGTCAAGCACCGCCACATGCTCGGCCGAGTCGCGCAGCCCGTAGGCGATGGCGCTGCCGACCAGGCCGCCGCCGATCACGGCCACATCGAAGACGGCCGGTGTCGTCGCGGACACCATCAATCAGTTCTCCAGGCAGTTGCTGCAAGGAAAGGAAACAACGAAGGGGGGCTCCAGGCCCGAGGCAAGGTCATCGATCGAACTCGTGGAAGAAGTGGCAACAGCTGCGCGGTCCGCCCGCGTCGCACGCGGGAGGCACGGTGTCATCGAGTATTGCGGCACCCTTCCCCGGGCGCAAATACGGTTCCGTCAGGCGCCCATCCGGAAACCGTATGGGCTGCCGCAGCGTGTCAGTCCGCGAGGGTCTGCAGTTCGCTCGTGATGACCTGCTGCACGAGCTCGGCGAAGCGCTCCACCAGCGCGCTACCCGGTCGGTTGCGCGGCAGCAGCAGGTAGCTGACGAAGGGTACCTTGGGCCGGAACGGCCGCACGTGAATGCCCATATGCACATAGTTGCGCGCGACCAGCGGATTGACGATGCTCACGCCCAGCCCCAGGCCGACCATGTGGCAGATGGTCGAGCCATAGGGCGTCTCGAAATGCATGATGCGGCGGTCGCGCGCCGCGAAGGCCTCGTCGACCGCCGCGCGCAGGCCGTCGCCGTGCGCCATCGAGATGAAGGACTCGCCGTCGAGGTCCGCGGGCTCGATCCAGGACTTGCCGGCCAGCCGATGGCCCGGCGGCAGCACGCAGCAGCCCGCCACGTCGCAGACCGCATGCGCATCGGTGGTCGAGCTGCCGGGCAGGTAGGAGACCAGCCCCAGGTCGCACACATGGCCTGCCACCCACTCCGACACCATCTGGGAGCTGTTGGTGTCCATGGCGACGGTGACCTCGGGATGGCTCGCGTGAAACTGCTGCAGCACCGTGGGCAGCACGCTCATCGCGAGCGAGGGCACGGCGGCAACGCGCAGGCGGCCCTTGCCGAACTGCCGGATGTTGCGCGCCGCGTCCTTGAGCGCATCGAGCCCGACGAAGGCGCGGTCGACCTCGCGCATGAAGGCCAGCCCCTCTTCAGTGGGTGTCAGGCGGCCCGCATTGCGGCGGAACAGCTCGAGGCCGGTGGAGGCTTCGAGCTGCGAGATCAGCCGGCTGACGTTGGGCTGCGAGGTGTACAGGTCGGATGCGGCCGCCGTCATGGAACCGGAGCGCATGACGGCACGGAATGCGTCGACTTCCTTGAACTTCATGGGCGGGAGTCTAAGTTGGACGCAACTGCGCCCGACGGGTCACGCATCGCCCAGCGCGGCAATCGGCGCATGGCGCGCCATCAGCTCGTCGATCCAGTCGATGAACACCCGCAGCCTCGCGCTGGCATGCCGGTTCGGCGGGAACACCACGTACATCGGCATCGCGCCGAAGTGCCAGCCCTCGAACAGCGGCACCAGCTCGCCCTGGGCCACGTGGGGCGCGGCCATGTAGTGCGGCAGCCAGAGAACGCCCATGCCCGCCACGCCGGCCGCGAGGTAGGCATTGCCGTCGTCGACCGCGACCACGTGGCGGCCCTGCAGCTCGATGTGCTCGGCGCCCCGCTGCATACGCAGTGCAGCAACCTTGCCGCTGCGCGTGCTCAGGTAGCCCACGATGCGGTGGTGGGTGCCCTCGAGCTCGCTCGGGTGCACGGGCGTGCCGGCGCGTTCCAGGTAGCACGGCGCCGCAAAGACACCGAGCCGCAGCTCGCCCACGCGGCGCGCCGTCAGCGATGAATCGGTGAGCTCGCCGCCGCGCAGCACGCAGTCGACGTTGTCGCCGATCAGGTCGACCATCCGGTCGCTCACGCCGAGGTGGAGCTGGATCTCGGGATGGCGCGCATGGAACGCCGGCAATGCGGGCACAAGGATCATGCGGGCGAAGGGGGTGGGCACGTCCACGCGCAGGCGCCCCCTCGGCGAGGCCGAGGCGCCGGACAGGCTGGCGTCTGCATCCTCCAGGTCGGCGAGCAGCCGCACCACGCGGTCGTAGTAGGCGGCGCCATCGGCCGTGACCTTGACCTGGCGCGTCGTGCGGTTCAGGAGCCTCACGCGCAGCCGCGCCTCCAGCTGCTGCACCAGCTGGGTCACGGTGGTCTTGCTCATGTGGAGCGTCTGCGCCGCCTTGGTGAAGCTGCCCGCCTCCACCACGCGGGCGAAGGCCTGCAGCGCATCGAATCGGTCCATCTCTGTGCCTCGGGTCGATTGTTTGGGCTGAGCAAACAGTCATTGTGCGTCCTGCCTGTTTATCCAGCGGCCGCACAGTCCTAGAGTCCACCGATCGCAACCTCCCTTTCCAAGAAAGCCGATCCATGTCCGCACGCAACGTTGTCTTTCCCGCCGGCCGCCAGGCGCTCTACGAACGCAACCGCTATTCGCCCGCCATCCGCTCCAACGGTTTTCTCTTCGTGTCGGGGCAGGTCGGCAGCCGGCCCGACGGCTCGCCGGAGCCCGATCTGGAAGCGCAGGTTCGGCTCGCGTTCGACAACCTCAACGCGATCCTCTCGGCGGCGGGCTGCAGCTTCGACGACGTGGTCGACGTGACGGTCTTCATCGTCGACCCCGAATCGAAGTTCGAGACGATCTGGAAGGTGGTCGCGGAGTATTGGGGCGAGGCGCCACACCCGACGCTGACGGGCATCGGCGTGACCTGGCTCTACGGCTTCCAGTTCGAGATCAAGGTGATCGCGAAGCTTCCGGACGAGCCCGCGGCCGGCTGACGGACCGCCCGCATGGGCCATGGCGATACAAGATGCCGCCACGGCATCGATTGCGAAATCACATGCTGATTGGTGCGCCCACTTCGATCCGGAAAGGAACAGCGAGGCTCCTATGCTCGTGGCGAACGACCCGTGTCGTCTCTTCGCCGCTGCGCGCCTTTTCCATTTCGATTGGAGCTGTTCCCATGTCCCTGCAGGATTTCAAGGTTCTCACCTTCGACGTCGTCGGCACGTTGATCGACTTCGAGGGCGGCATGCTCGCCTACCTCCGCTCGGCGGTGCCCGATGCCCGCGTGAGCAACGACGAATTCCTGGCCGCCTACCGCCGGGCACGCGCTGACGGCCAGGCCGGCTGGTACCCCGACGACCTGGAGCGCTGCTGGCACGCGATCGCACCCGCGCTGGGCCTGCCCGACAGCGATGCGCTGGCCCGCGGCCTGCGCGATTCGGTGGCGCAATGGCCGGCTTTCCCGGACTCGGTGGAGGCACTGCAGCGGCTGCGCAAGCGTTTCAAGCTGGTGACGATGACCAACGCGCAGCAATGGGCGCTGGCCCATTTCGACAAGACGCTGGGCTCGCCCTTCGACATGCTGCTGAGCTGCGACGATGCGCTGTGCGAAAAGCCCGACGCGCGCTACTTCGCCTATGCGCGCGGCCGCTTCGAGGGCGCCTGGGGCTACAGGCAGGCGGACAACCTGCACGTGGCGCAAAGCCAGTACCACGACATCGGCATCTCCAAACAGCTGGGCATCGCCACCTGCTGGATCGAGCGCCGCCATGCGCAGAAGGGGTCGGGCGGCACCATCGAATCCAAGCACACCGCGCCCGACTTCCACTTCCGCACGCTGGCCGAACTGGCCGATGCCGTCGAGGCGGGCCGCTGACCATTGCGCCACGGCGACCTCCTGCGGGGCATCAGCGCTTTCCCAGGAGCGGCGAGCGGCCCATCTTTTCCCGCGGGGCCGATATCGCGGGCTTCACATCCGAGAAACGCGCCCGCTTGATCGCGACGTCCAGCGACGGCAGGCTCCAGGTCCTCTGCAGGCGCAGGCTGTTCATTCCGGCGTTCCAGGCATGCAGCATCCGCTTGCCCGTCTCGCGGAATCCGGGATAGCGGCCGGCCGCCTCGACCACCTGCGGGGTCACGTGGACGATGGACTCGCAGATGCGATCCACACGCTCTTTGGTCTGAGCAGGCATCACGCCGCAGCGTGTCTGCAGAAACCGCTCCAGCGCCTTGCCCGGCATCCAGGTGCTGCGCCCTTCGACAGGCATACCCGGCGGATTCTTCGCATAGTCGTCGTAGACCGTCGTGGTCAACATGTCGTAGACGGGAGCCAAGGCGATGCTCTCGCGCGACGTGTAGAGCAGTGCGATGTTCTTGGTGTGGCAGTCCGCGTTGCGCAGCGCATAGGTCAGCAGCAACAGATCCGCCAGCTGCGACAGCGCCGCATTCTGTTGTGCTGGCGAATCCACGACATCCTTGATGCGGCCGACCACACGCTCCCATGTCGACTGGTACTTTTCTTCAGGCCGCAGCGACAGCAGGCTGCAAAGGTCTTCCATGCCTTTGCGCATGGTGCCGTCGTCGTCGAAGCGATGCACCACAAGCGCTTGGCCATCCTCGGACACTTCGGTCATCGCGGCAGGAATGCCGGCCTGGCGCGACACTTCCATGCACAGGTGTTCATTGAGCGCGACGCCCGGGAGCCGAGCGGTGGCCCCCTTGATGATGTACCGATCGGTGGCCAGCGTCCCTTTGCCGTATTCGGTCAGTGCGTTCGGCGACAGGAACTTGGGGACGACGCCGGACACCCCGGACACGGCGTATCGGCGCACCAGGTCGACAAAGGCCGCCTCGGAGTTGTCGCCGCGCAAGATTTCCCTCAATTCGAAGGGTACGGGTGGCTGTGTCGGGTCGGCACCGGGCGTGGCGACCTTCACGCGCCCGATGGCATTGCGTCCCACCACTGACAGCAGGTTGAGCGGCGATGCGCCGACCTGCGGCCCGAGTTGCTCCTGCAGAATCGACAGCAGGAAGCCCTCCGGCAGGTTCATCCGAAAGACGGGATGAAGGTCGGGATAGGCATAGGACTCCGTTCGCGCAGGCATCAGCAGCGAGACGAACTGGGCGGGTTCGACCTCAGGGTGATAGGCCATGACGTGGCGAAAACCATCGGCAGACTCCAGGGTCGCCACCGGCCTGTCATGGACGAAGACGTGCAGCTTCATCCGTGTGTTTCGCTGTCCTGCGCGAAGGCGCGTTGCCGCTCCGCCAGCGCGTCATCGAGCGTGAAGCTGCGCTTCATCGGCACGAAGCTCATCTCGTGGCCGAGCACCTCCAGCAAACGCAGCAGCTTGCGCGAGCCGAACTCGGCGACACCACCCGTCTCGAAGCGTGCAAGGGTGGACTGGCCCAGGCCGCTCAAAGCGGCGAGCTCCTTTTGGGTCATGCCGCGCTCCTTGCGCAAACGCGCGAGCGCACAGCCAAGATCAGGCAAACTGTTCATAAGCTTTATTTGCTATAAAAATCCATCCAATTATCAGCAGATTCAAGCGATGCATTCGCTGCCGACGGTCGGATATTATATCAAATAAGGCATCAACTGACGTATCCAGGAAATGCGTCATATGTCATCGAGCAGGGACCCAAACCCAAGGAGGAATCGTGAAATTCCCTTCCGTTTAATAGCAAATACAGCATTCAGCTAAGCCGCTTGCCGCAGCGAGGCGCGCGCGCACGCCAGGAACGGCTCGATCAGGGGACTCTGCCAATCGCTGCGCCAGCAGGCGGCGATGTCCATGCTGGCATCGGCGTTGCGCAAGGGCCTGAACACCACGCCCGGAGGCCGGCCGATCCGCGCGCAGGCGGGCAGGATGGCCACGCCCTTGCCCGCCAGCACGAGCGCCAGCGCCGACACCATGGTCTCGACCCGCTGTGCGATCGGCATGCTGACATCGTGCCGCCGAAGCATCGAGGCGACGACGGATTTGTCGACGTCTCCTTCGGGCATAGGGAGCCCGATGAGGGGCATGCCTGACAGCCGCTCCAGTGGAATGCTGGACATTCGGGCCAAAGGCGAATCCGCGCGCACGGCCAGCATCAGCGGCTGGGTTCCGATGCGTTCGGCTGCAATGCCTGCGTGGGCGATGGGCGGAATGCAGATCGCCACGGACACGTCCGAGTCGGTGATGGCCGAGACGTTGTTGAGGGCGTTCAGTTCCACATACTGGACTTCCACGTCCGGCAGCTTCGCCCGAAGCATGTTTTCCAAACGGGGGAGCACCAGGTACGACAGCACGACCATGGTCCCGATCGTGAGCCGGCCCCGGCGCCCCGACCCGATCGCCCGCGCCGCGTCGAAGCCTTCGTTGGCAAGCAGCAGTGCTTCCTTCGCACGCTGGAAGAGCGCATTGCCGGCGTCGGTGATCTCCATGCCGCGCGCCGCCCTGCGGAACAGCGGCGTGCCCACCGCCGCCTCCAGGTTCTTGATGTGGACCGACAGCGGCGGCTGGGCCATGTTGAGCCGGCGTGCCGCCTTGCCCACGCTGCGTTCCTCGGCCACCGCCACGAAGTAGCGGAGCGTTCTGAAGTCGGGTGCTGCCATACGCTGGTCGTATGCCTTTTCAAGAAAACAGTATTGGACTCGATGTTGCGGCGCATCAATCATTTGCGCATGCAAAAGTTTCCTCGTCTTCCGAAGTCCGATATCTGCGAGATGTCCGCCGCGGCGATGCGCATACTCGTTGCGCAGCGCAAGCTCTCGCCGGTGGAGATCGTGGAAGAAGTATTGCGCCGGGCCGACGCCGTCCAGCCGCACCTGAACTGCTTCATCACGCTTTGCCACGAGCAGGCGATGGCGCAGGCCCGCGAGGCGGAAAGTGCCGTGACGAGGGGCGAGACACTGGGCCTGCTGCACGGCCTGCCCTTCACGGTGAAGGACATCGTCGACACCGAGAACGTCAGGACGACCTACGGCTCCTTGCTGCATCGCGACCACGTTCCCACGCAGGACGCCGTCGCCGTGGCGCGCATGCGCCAGGCCGGCGCCATCCTCATCGGCAAGACGACCACCTCCGAGTTCGGCGCCAAGTGCCTGACCGACGCCCCTCTGTTCGGAAGCACCCGCAACGCATGGGATGCGACACGCACGAGCGGCGGCTCGAGCGGCGGGGCGGCCTCGTCCATCGCGGCCGGCATCGCGCCGCTGGCCATCGCCACCGACGGCGGCGGCTCGACCCGCATTCCCGCCGCCTGCAACGGCGTGGTCGGCCTGAAGCAGAGCCTGGGCGTGGTGCCCCACAGCCAGGTGCAGGACGCTTTCGGCAACTACACCTATGTGACGCCCACCACGCGCAACGTGGCCGACACCGCGCTCATGCTGCAGGCCATGACCGGCGCCCACGGGTCCGATCCCTGGTCACTGGGTGTGCCGGCGCAGCGCTACTTCGACGCCCTGCAGCCCGGCGGCGATCTGCGCGGCAAGCGGATCCTCTACTGCGCAACGCTCGAGGGGCGTCCGATCTCCGCCGACGTCGCCGCCGCCTTCGAAGCCGCCCTTGCCACGTTGCGTTCGATGGGCGCGGAGCTCGAAGAGATGTCGAGCGAGGGATACGACGTCGAGCCGGTGTGGCGGGTGATCAACCACACCAGTTGGCGCGGCCGCTTCGCCCCGCTGGTCGCGGCGCATGCCGACCAGCTGAGTCCGTCCTTGCTTCAACAGCTCGCGCTGGCAGAGCACGTCGACGGGGTCGCCTTCCAGCAGGCCATGTTCGCCAGGACTGCGCTCTTTCGCAAGGTCCAGGCCCAGCTGGAGAGCCACGACTTCATCTTCACGCCGACGCTCTCGCGCACGGCGCTGCCGATCGACCAGGACCTGTTCGGCAGCATCGAGATCGACGGCGAGACGCATGCCGAAGTGCGGGCGAACTGGTTTCCGTGGACGATGCCCTTCAACCTCACGGGCCACCCCGCCATCAGCCTGCCGTGCGGCGCAGGCCGTGACGGCCTGTCCATCGGCATGCAGCTCGTCGGCCGGTTCCGCGAGGACCTGCAGCTGCTGCAGGCCGCGTCGTTCTTCGAAGCTGCGCACCGGCCGGCGAACGCGCTGCCCACCCTCGCTTTCTGAGCCCGCCTCTCTCGTTTCGTTCTCAACTCAGCAGGTACCCACCATGGCCTCGTTCTTCAAGACACTTCTTCTCGGTGCGTCGATCGCCCTGATCGGCGCCGCCGCGCATGCCGATGCGCCCATCCGGCTGGTCATCGGCTTTCCGCCCGGCGGCGCGCTCGACAGCCTGGCGCGTTCGCTGGCCGAAGACTTGCGCACCACGCTCAAGGAGCCCGTGCTGGTGGAGAACCGGCCCGGCGCCTCGACGCGCATTTCCATCGAGGCCGTCAAGGCCGCGCGGTCCGACGGCCGCACCATCCTGCTGGGCTCGACGCCGCCCTTCGTTCTCTTTCCGATGACCTATGCGCGGCTGAACTACGACGTCGACAAGGACTTCATCCCGGTCGCGCACCTGGCGATCGTGCCCAGTGTCCTTTCCGCCGGCGCAGACCAGCCGTTCAAGACGGTTCCCGAATACGTCGCATGGATCAGGAAGAACCCCGCCGGCGCCAGCGTGGGGCTGACCAACCTCGGAGGCGGACTGCACTTCAGCGTGCTGCAGCTGTCCAAGGCCATCGGCGTGCCGCTCGCGCCGGTCACCTACAAGGGCGGTGCGCCGCTCGCGACCGACATCGTCGGAGGCCACGTGCCGCTCAGCGCCGACGCACTCGCCAGCCAGCTCGAGCTCCACCGCGCGGGCAAGCTGCGGGTCCTGGGTGTTGCGGGCACCCGGCGGCTGAGCTGGCTGCCCGACGTTCCGACGATCAAGGAATCGGGCTACGACGCCTTCGACCGCGCCAACGCCGCCTATGCCGCCTTCGTGCCGGCAGGGACGCCGAAGGACGTGGCTGCCAGGCTGGAAGCGGCCCTGCTCGCCGCCATGCGCAATCCGCAGGTGCGCGCGCAAGTCGATCGCATGGGCCTGGAGCCGACGGGGCTCCCCGGCGCGGAAGTGACGCGGATCATGAACGAGGACCGCGCGTACTGGCGCCCTATCGTGAAGGCCTCGGGGTTCAGGAGCGAGGACTGAATCGAGGATGGCCGACCACGACCGCGACGACGGCCGCAACGACGACGACGACGACGACGGCAGGGCCGATTGGGCGGTGCTCGTTGCCGCAAGTTCGGGCGCGCTGCTGTGCTGTCTCAATCTCAGCGCACTCAATGTCGCGCTGCCGGCCGTGGCGCGGAGCCTGCACGCTTCGCCAGCGCAGGCGAGCTGGATCCTGCTGTCCTACATGCTGGTCAGCACCGTCTGCATCCTGAGCTTCGGACGCCTGGCCGATCTCTGGGGACGGCGCCGGCTCTTCCTCGCGGGGCTGTGGCTCTTCGTGGCCGCCTGCGCGGCATGTGCCCTCGCACCCACCGCCGAACTGATGCTGGCGAGCCGCATCGCCCAGGCCATCGGTGCGGCCGGCGTCATGGCCAACGCCAGCGCCTTGGTGGGCGATGCCTTCGGCCGCCGCAGGATGGGGCTGGCGCTGGGCGTGCTCGCCATGGTCGCGGCGCTGGCCCAGGTCGTGGGACCGCTGGCGGGCGGCTTCGTCGTGTCGTGGTGGGGATGGCGCGCTCTTTTCATGCTCAACGTGCCGATCGGGCTTGGCATGCTGACGTGGTCATGGAAGGTGCTGCCCCGCAATGCGGCCGCCGGGGCCGAAGGCTTCGACCTCGCAGGCGCGGCGCTGTCCCTCGTCGGCATCGGATGCGTGACCTATGCACTCTCGATGGCCGGCACCCACGGCTGGACCAGCACGCCGGTGTGGGCCTTCATGCTCGCGGGGCTGTGCGCCATCGCCCTCTTCTCCGGCGTTCAGATGCGCGTGGCCAGCCCGCTGGTCGACCCCTCGCTGTTCAGCGACCCGGCACGCCGGACCGCCTACGCGGGCATCCTGCTGCTGTCGATGACGCAGGCGGCCCCCCTGCTGCTCGTGGCCTTGTACCTGCAGGCCTGCGCGGGCCTGCAGCCGTCGCAGGCGGGCCTGCGCATCGCACCGGTGGCATTCGGCATGCTGATGGCTGCGCCGCTGGCAGGCACCCTGACGCGACGCTTCAGGCCCGAATCCATCTGCGTGGCCGGCATGCTGCTCGCGGGATTCGCATTGGCGCTGCTGGCCGCCCTGCTGCAGCCGGCGATCGGCGCCGTGCAGCTGTCGCTGTGCCTCTGGGTGCTCGGCCTGGGCATCGGAAGCTTCGTGACGCCGAACAACACATCGATCCTCCAGAGCGTGGCGCCCCGGCGCCGGGGCATCGCCAACGGCGTCCGGTCGACGCTGCAGAACACCGGCATCATGATCGGCACCGCGCTGACGCTGAGCGTGGCGATGGCGCAGCTTCCACCCGGCTCGCAGCGCATGATCCTGGGAGGCGGCGGCGCGGGGCTTTCGAACCCGGATGTGGCGGCCTTTACCCAGGGCGCCAGTCACGCGCTGGTTGTGCTGGCGGTCCTTTGCCTTGCCGGCGCGGCGCTGATCGCCGCGACCCTCTACCGGAACGCCAGCGCAGGGCCGGCAGTCCGCGCGGGCGCATAGGGCCTCGCGCGAGTTGCCGCTCAGAACATCCCGGGCAGGCCGGCCGCGGCCTGCGCGTCGCCACGCCGTGCCACGAGATCGATCTCGATGCGGGCCCCTTTCGCCAGGCCGGTCACGCCGACACAGGTCCGCGCGGGCCGCCGACCGCTCGCGAAATGGCTGGCGTAGACCGCGTTCATCGCCGCGTAGTCTTCATCGAAGTGCGTGAGGTAGACGCGCACCGACAGCGCGTGCTCCAGGCCCAGTCCGCAACCAGCCAGCACCGTCTGGAGGTTCTTCAACACCTGGCGCGTCTGCGCCTCGATGCCTGGGGGATAGGGTGCGTCCAGCGAGGTGCCGGTGAACGGCATCTGCCCGGTGACGAACACCCAGCCGTCCGCTTCGACCGCGTGGCTGAACGGAGCGACCGGTTCTGGTGCACCGGGGATCATGTGAAAGATGGGGGACATCGCATCACTGCAAGCCAGTTGCGTGCCAACTGCGGCGCCGTGGCGAGTGGCACGTGTCTTGCGCGCCCTGCGCAAGCAACCAGAAAGCGCCACCGTGCAGTTCGAACAGTTCTCGACCGACTCCTATCCGGTGCACCAGCGACCCCACGCCTGGCGCGATGCCCTGCACCTGCACCGCCTCAGGCCGCAGATGGCGCCGGCGGCGGCGCCCCTTTATGGCACGCTGACCGCCGGGCGCAGCGCACGCGGAGTCGGGATGGCGCGCATCACCTCGTCGCCCCAGACCATCCAGCGGCTGGGCGACGCAGCCGATGCCGTCTGGCTCGCGCTGCACCTGAGCGGCGATGCGGCGCTGCACGATGGCCGGCGGACCATCGAGCTGGCCCCCGGCGACATCGTCTTCGGACCGGCCCAGGCGCAGGCGGGGCTGGATTTCCGCTCCAACTTCCGGCAGTTCATGGTATCCATGCCGCGTGCCAGCCTGAAGGCCCGCTTGCCCGGCGGTCCCGCATTCGCGCTCGGCCACCTGTCGGGCCGCGCCGGCCTGGGCCGCATGTTCGCGGGCACGCTCACGGCGCTGGCCGACGCCTTCGATACGCTGAGCGACGACGACGTTGCGCCGGTCGAGTCGGCCCTGTCGGAGTTCATTGCAACGAGCCTGGCCGCCCGCCAGGACCCGGCCTCCCCCGCCATCAGCAGCACGCGGGCCGCCACGGTGCACCGGCTTTGCCAGCACGTCGAGGCCAACCTGAGCGACGCATCGCTGTCCCTGGCCGCCGTGGCGGCCCACGAGCGCCTGTCGGAGCGGCTGGTGCAGAAGCTCTTCGAGGGCCTCGGCCAGACCTTCACGGCCTACGTGCGCCAGTGCCGCCTCGAACGCTGCCGTGCCGACCTTGCCAACCGCCAGTACGGGCACCTGTCGATCTCGGACATCTGCTTTCGCTGGGGCTTCAACGACCCGGCGCATTTCAGCCATTGCTTCCGCGACCGCTACAGCATGTCGCCCCGGCAGTACCGCCAGCAGGCCAACGAGGCCAGCCAGCAGTCGCTGCGCAAGCGCATCCGCCGCGGCTGGCCGTCGGGCTACTTCGAGACGCCGGCCGAGGACCCGATGGCCTCGGCCACCCGCATCGACGCACGGGCCATGGCCGATGACGGCGCCGCAACCGCAGCACAGGCGGCGTCGGCCCTGCAGCACGGCAGCAGCGTCGTGGCCGGCCACCATCACCACCTGCCAGCCACCGCGCAAACCATCCACTGGGGCTACTTCGGCCGCTCGATCCCGCCCGTGCTGACCATTGCCTCGGGCGACATCGTGACGATCGAGACGCTGACGCAGCACGCCTATGACGACCACGAGCGCATGATCAAGGGCGACTCCGGGGCCGAAAGCGTCTTTCAGTGGACGCGCGAGCACAAGGCCGTGGACCGCCGCGGCGCCGGCCCTACCGATGCGTCGATCTACGGCCGGGGCAGCGGCGAAGGATTCGGAGTGCACATCTGTACCGGGCCCATCTACGTGAAGGATGCGCAGCCCGGCGACGTGCTGGAGGTGCGCATCCTGGATCTCGCGCCGCGCCTCGCAGCCGATGCCAAGTACGAAGGCCGGGCCTTCGGCAGCAATGCCGCCGCCTGGTGGGGCTTCCAGTACGACGACCTGATCGAGGAGCCCAGGCAGCGCGAGGTGGTGACCATCTACGAGGTCGACTGCAGCCAAGGCCATGCCTGCGCCCATGCCGTCTACAACTTTCGCTGGACGCCGCAGCTCGATCCGAACGGCGTGCTGCACCCAACCATCGACTATCCCGGCATCCCGGTCGACCGCGCATCGATCGTCGAGAACCACGGCGTGCTCCAGGGCGTGACCATTCCGGTGCGCCCGCACTTCGGCGTGATCGCGGTGGCGCCCGCCGAGACCGGCCTCGTCGATTCGGTGCCGCCTTCATGCTTCGGCGGCAACCTGGACAACTGGCGCATCGCCAAGGGCGCCACCCTCTACCTGCGGGTCGCGGTCGACGGCGGGCTGCTGTCGGTGGGCGATCCGCACGCCTCGCAGGGCGACAGCGAGCTGTGCGGCACGGCCATCGAATGCTCGCTGACGGGCGTGTTCCAGATCGTTCTGCACAAGGCCGACCGGCTGCAGGGCGAACCCTATGCCGACATCGACTATCCGCTGGTGGAAACCGCCGACGAATGGGTGATCCACGGCTTCAGCCATGCGGACTACCTGAAGGAATTCGGCGACAAGGCGCGCAGCGCGATCTACGAGAAGTCGTCGCTCGACCCGGCCATGCGCGACGCCTTCCGCAAGACCCGGCGCTTCCTGATGACCGCGATGGGGCTGACCGAGGACGAGGCGATTTCCCTGATGTCGGTTGCCGTCGACTTCGGCGTGACGCAAGTCGTCGACGGCAACTGGGGCGTGCACGCGGTCATCCGCAAGTCGTTGTTTGCCGGCCGGCAACGGCCGCCGAGTGATGACTATCAGAAGGGATGAGCCTTGCGTCACTTTGCATTGAAGCATCTACGCGCTGATCAATCACTGCGCTTGGAACCGTTGCTTCATGCAAGTTGGAATTCTTCGGGGTTTGCCTCCTTAAGTTTGGAATTTAGCGGCTAGATTGCGACCTTGACGCCGTCGCACAGGCCCGCTCCGCCAGTGAGTTGGCGGTAGCCGAAGACCGCACTCGGCCACTACCTGCCGCTCAACTATGTCCGCTTTTGGTGCGTCCACTACCTGAGGCGTGCGCGATAGCGGCTTCAAGGCTTGCAACCAATGCTTTTGCCTGCTCGACGTTTAACTCGACCTCTGTGTTTGCCACTACACAATCGTCTGTGATCGCTTCGTCGTCGAACTGCTTTTCGGAGATGTCGAGATCAGGATGAATTTCCCAAGTCTCGAGGTTGATGTGACCAGGATGAATGTTCGCGCTGACCTCCAAGAATCCCTGTCGATAGCGAACATCATTAAAGCGGATCTTTTTGGTACCCATGTCAGTAACTCGTCGGTCGGGAGCGAGAGGATAGCGCAGGGGTGGTCGTCACTGGCCTTGCTCCGAGCGAACGTCCGCTTGCCGGTGCGGATTCAACCGGTCGATGCAACACACTGACTGAACATTTCAGCCGGTGTCCGATAGCCAAGGGTCTTCCTCGGCCGCTCGTTCAATTGTCTGGCCATGGCGTTGAGCTTGGCCTGTGAGTAACCCGAGATGTCGATGCCCTTGGGCAGGTACTGCCTGAGCAAACCGTTGGTGTTCTCGTTGGTTCCTCGCTGCCAGGGATTCTGAGGATCGCAAAAGAACACCTTGATGTCGGTGGCGAGCGTGAAGCGCTTGTGTCCAGCCATCTCCTTGCCCCGATCCCAGGTCAGCGATTTGTAGAGTTCCTCGGGAAGCTTGCGAGCATGCTTGACCAGGGCGTTCACCACAGTCTCCGTGTCCTTGCCATCCAGCTTCACCAGCATGAGGTAGCGTGTCTGGCGCTCCACGAGGGTGGCGATCTGGCTGTTCTGACTACCGAACAACAAGTCTCCTTCCCAGTGACCAGGCACAGCTCGGTCCTCGACAGTCGCTGGGCGCTCGCTGATGGACACGGCATCCACGATCTGCCCGTGAAGCTCGGTTTTCTGGGTGTAGTGGCGTGAGCGACGCATCCCTCTTGTGCGCCTCAGGTGCTGCAACAGTTCCTTCTTCAAAGCGCCACGCGCTTGGATGAACAGGCTGCGGTAAATGGTCTCGTGTGACACGCGGAAGCGCTCGTCGCTGGGGGTAAGTATGCTTGAGCCACCCGGCAATCTGCTCTGGCGACCACAGCATCCGCAGCTTCCCGCTGACAATTCCCGCGAGAGCTCGATTGCTCACGAGTTTGCAGACCTTGGGTCGGCAGGCCCGAGTCCAAGCGGCACTGTCGGCCTCAATTGCACGGTAGCACTCTGCTCCCCCGTTGCGCTTGAGTTCACGGCTGATTGTCGAAGGTGCGCGACCCAGGCGCGCAGCGATCGAGCGGATCGATTGCCCTGCCACCACCAGGCGGGAGATCTCTTCCCGCTCAGCCAGCGAGAGCGCCACTGGCGAGCGACTTCTCGCAGGAGGCAGATGACATGAAAACTCTCATTCCGTCGGACCTCGATACGCGGTCCCGCGAAAGCTCTCGTGCACCGTGACTAGCAACCGCAGAAAGCCGTGCAGTTCAAGAAGATTTTTTCTCTGCTTCGATGCTCACGAAGACCTCGTCAGTGGGTTGATCCCAGACAGCACGCGCACGGTCGATGCCCCCCTCAAATTCAACCGCCAGCTTGGCGTTCCAGCAATTGGCGATGACATCTGCCAGTCCGCGAGCTTGATCTACAGAAAGATCGTCGAAGAGCCCGGTCACCTCGAGCAAATTGCTCCAGTACTGCGCGGACATGGGATCTGTAGCAAGCAGCGACGCATGCCTCTCCGGTTCGTAAAGGCTCTTCACGAACGTCTTGCCATCAACCAAGAGAAAATCTGGCCAAAACAACCTGGAGAACTGAACCACAAAGTCAACTGGCAAGTTAGCGGCTTTGTACATCGTCTGAACGTAGTCGATCCCCGTGACATGCTTCGGTGAATTGATGCGTTCGAATGCTTGGTATGAATTGTCCGATTGAGTGCTCATCAGTTCCTCGGTACTTCCTCTGGCTGGGCGGGACGCACTCGCCCCTTGTCAATGAAAACTCGGCCGTCAGGCGACGTGTTTGTGCCCCACTCCTTGACGTTAGGCCGAGGAATGCCCCCATGATCCTGGCCTGATCCCCGATATTGTTTCCCGGTTCCGTCGCCATTGTGCGTGGTGTATTGCCCGTCCTTGCCAGGAGACTCGATGATGGAGTGCGGCCGCTCATCTGCATCGGGCAATGGCGCAGGTGGTTGATTTCGCGACTTACCCCCGGTCGAGAACATTCGATCACTGATTCCCTTGCATAGGTCGAGGATCAACCCCGGGATCGTGAAATCAAGGGGTGAAACTGGCCTGGGTTGAGGCCACGAAAGCGCCGGTGGTGGGATGGGAATCCCGTCCAGATCATAAGAACTGCCTTGCGGAACTGGACTTGGACCAACCGGAATCGGTATGCCACGCGGCCCACGTACGACCGTTTGCAACCCTCTCGGATCAGTCCCGCCAAGCGGATTTCCATCAACATAGTTGAATCGGTTCCATCCGCCCACCAAACCTATGGGGTCACCTTGTTGATAGCGGCCAGTTCGGGGATCGTACGAACGGAAGTAGTTGTAGAAAAGTCCGGACTCTTCATCGGCATACTGTCCCGGGTACCTCAGGTTGAACTTCACCTCGGCGATGTTTGTGGTGCCCGGATTGGGTGTCGTCTCGAGATTGGCGAAGCGGTTCCTCGCCAGAGTCGGCTTGTCCTCGCCGAACGCGCTGTAGCTCCACTGCCAGACCGCCTGTCCGCTCGCATTGGTGAGTTTTCTTGGCGTGTTCAGATGGTCACTGTGTATCGCGTAGGTAGCGCCGTCGATCACCGCAGCAATCGGCATCGGCCCATTGGCCGTAGGGAGGTAGATGTACTGCGCTTGGCCAGCACTGTTGGCACCACCACTGCCCGTTTCCGAGAGCAACGCGCCAGCCTCGTCATAAACAAAGGCAAAGCCCAGTTGCTCGGCCTGAACGGTTGCCGGTGTCCATTCCTTCGCGAAGAAGGCGCTCAGTGCAGCACCCGCGGTCCCCTGCGGGGGATAGACCGGTTCGGTCTTGAACAGTCGCTGGCCCAAGGCGTTGTGCGCGTAGCGGACGGTGGGGCTGCTGTCCGTCGCGCCGGTGGTTGCCGTCTTCAGCCGTCCTTCGGGGTCGTAGGCAAAGCTGCGCAGACCATCGTTCGTGAGATCTCCATTGGCGTTGTAGCCATAGGTCACGCCGGTGGTGATGGTGCCCACGGTCTGGCTGAAGCCCGTGAGTCGGTTGCTGCCGCTGCCCACCGTATAAGTGCGACTGGTGGTCTGACTTCCGATGCTCCGCGTGCTGCTGCTGCGATTGCCGTTCGGGTCGTAGCCGAAGCCCGCGGTGTCGCCGGTCGCATTGAACCCGGTGATGCGCCCGACGGCGTCATAGCCCACGGTCCAGGTCACGTTGGCATTGGCGATCGTGCTGTTCGCAGGATTGGTGTCACCCGGCTTGTAGAGGTTCTGGGTCAGGCTGGTGATCCGGCCCGCGGCGTCGTAGACGTAGCTGCCGAACTCGGTCGCGGTCAGCCGACCGGCGGTGTCGTAGGTCCGGCTTGCAGAGAGAGCGGGCGACGCGAAAGCCCAGGTCCACGCGGTCGGCTGGCCGAGCGCGTTCCAGGCGATGCCCGTGAGCAGCGGCTGGGCGTTCCAGTCCACCCCTGTCAGGCGCCCCGTGGTGTCATAGGTGTACAGCAGCAGGCTGCCGTTGGGGTAGCTGATGGTGGCGAGGGTTCCGTTTGCATGGTAGCCATACATCACCTGTTGCACGCTTCCGCTCGCCAAGGTCTGCTGTTTGACAGCCACCCGGCCAAAGGCATCGCGGGTGTAGGCGGTGGTGCCGCTGCGGTCCGTAAAGGAACTGAGATAGCCCCTGCTTGCGGTCGTCGCGTCATAAGTCAGCGTGGTCGTTCGGCCATCCGCAAAGAGCAACTGGGTCGGACGGCCGAGCGCATCGCGGGTGATCGTGGTTGCCTGTCCCAGCGCGTCGGTGATCTGCTTGGGAAGACCGAGGGCGTCGTACTGCGCGCTCCCGGCCCCCGTGTCGGCGCTGGCTTCGGTGGTCGAGTTGCCCAATGCATCGCGCGTGTAGCTGGTGGCAACGCCCTTGAAATCAGTAGCGCTGGTGACGGAATCCAGGGCGTTGTAGGCGAGCGCGGCAGTCGCGTTCGCAGCGTTGGTGATGATCTTCACACGACGCAGGCCATCGAGCCCGTACTGCGTGGCCTGATTCAGGCCGTTGGTCTCGGAACTCAGTTCGCCGTTGGCGTCGTATCCGAAGCTGTTCGTCTGGTTCGGCCCTTCGGTCTTGCCCGACAGGCGGTTGAGGTTGTTGATGGTCCGCACGGCATTCCAGGCGACCGCACCACCGCTGTTTTGGAACTGCTCGCCCGTGCGATTGCCCATGGGGTCGAGCGTGTAGGTGCCGCTCTCGCCGCGGTTGTTGCTCCAGCCAATCAGGCGGTGCGCGGCGTCGTACGTATAGCTCAGCACGAGTCCCGCGGGCAGCGTGACCGTGTCGACAGCGCCTGTTGATTTGTAGGTCAGCGTGGTGGTCTGCTGGCCGGCCAGTCCGGCACCGACCGTCTTGGTCAACAGACGATCCCGGTTGTCGTAGGTGTACGTGGTGACGAGACCGTTCGGCGCCGTGACGCTCGTGACCCGATTCGCGCTGTCATAGGCATAGAGGGTCGCGTGGCCCAACGCATTGGTCACTGTCGTGAGGTTGCCGTACGTGTCGTAGAGATAACTGGTCACCGCGCCGTTCGGCTCGGTGTGCGTGTCGGCCAGGTGTTGTGCGTTATAGGTCCACTGCCAGGTTCGTGTGGTGTTGGGCGAGGTGGCCGTATCGGTCACGGCGCGACTGAGCAGATTGCCGTTCGCGTCATAGGTGTAGGTCGTAATGCGTCCGGTCTGCGTGACTGTGGCAGGAAGCCTGAACGTTGGATGCCACTGCGTCGTGACCGTCTGCGCTTCGGGAGTCCCGGATGCCCGCACCACGGTCGTCGGCAAGCGACGCACCGGGTCCCAGGTGGTGGTGGTGACCACGCCCTTGAAATCGGTCTCGGAGGTCACGAAGCCGTTGCCGTCCTGGGTGCGGGAGGCCGCGTCGGTGCCGCCGCTGCCGGAAGGCAAGGAACCGCCGGTCACGGCCAGTGCGCCCTTCGTGGTGCCGTAGCTGTAGCTGCGGCTCGTGCCGAGGGGATCGATGACGGTCGCGGAGTTCGCGGAGGGGTAGCTCACCTGGTAGCGGTTCACCGTTCCCGCAAGTTGCGTGTCGACGGCACGGCCTTGGGCGTCATAGCTGAAGGTCGCGAAGCGTGCGCCGGTTTCATCCAGGATGCCCGTCAGGGCTTGCGGATACGTCGCGTTCTCGTAGACATAGGTGCGAGTCTTCGTGTCGGGGTACGTGACCACAGACAACCGTCCCGCGGCGTCATAGGCGTAGGCGATGCTCCGCAGATCGGGCGTCGACACGGATGCGAGCAGCCCATTTGCGTTGTAGTTCAGCGTCAGCGTACGGCCGAACCCATTGGTGATGGTCGCCAACTGCCCCGCCGTGTTGTAGGTATACGCGGTGACCCATCCGTTGCGCTGCGTGAGGGTCTGCAACTTGCCGTCGGCCGCGAACACCAATGTCGCGTCATCGTCGGCGCGGCGGTATGACCAGGTGCCATTGCCCGCCTGCACCAGCGTGTCTGCGCTGTTCGTGGTCGTCCAGTTGGTGGCGCCCGAGGGCTTGGTGAATGCCCGCAGTGTGCCTTCTGCGTTGTTGATCGCGACCGACGTGGGATTGACGGCGGGAGTGAACTTCAGGACTGTCGCATGGTTGTGAGCCCAGGCCTTGCTCAGCGAACCAGCCGGACGGGCTGCATCGGCGCCCCACGTGCTGCGATAGGTGCGCTGGAACGAAAGCGGCGAAGGCCCGCCGTCGACGAAGTCGAGCTCCGAGCGGTACTTCTCCGCAGTGGCCGGAAGAATGGGGGCACCAAACATGGCACCGTCATCACGGCGGCACGATTGCTCGGGCGCCGCGCACTTGCCCGTGATCGGATCGACCAGCGAAGGGTCGCACGCTGGCGCCGGCTCCTCGAGTGGGCCGTACACCAGCGTGTCGACCACCTCCACAGGCAGCCAGACGTTGAACTGCCGCTTCTCGATGCTCCCTCGGCAGATCCGCTCACCCAGTCCCATGTCGGGTCCGGTGTAGGCATTGCTGTATCGATGCGGAAGGGGACTGGTGGCCGTGTAGCCTGCCATGCGCCGCTGCAGCTCGCCAATGATGCAGGCGTCTTCAGGGGTGGGGTAGTGGGTCTGGCTCGTGTCATAACGCGAGTCCAGCCAGTAGCTCGCGGCGCTCGCATGCGTTCCGAAGGTCAGGGCCAGAAAACCCAGGCTGATCCACAGCCACTTGGCAATGCGCGATTTCATCGACCCACTCCTCGCTATTTTTTTGGACGAGGCGAAGCGCGGCCGATCCTGCGCCAGAAAGCTGCGCGGATCTGTCATGCATCGCCCTCAAGGCATGCAGGTCGTGCGTTGATGCTGCGTGATGCGTCGCCTTTGCGCATGGCTCGCCATGGCAACTGACGCTCCCTCCTTGTGCATCCCTGCCCTCCCGGCAGCACCTTCTTTGGTCTTGAGGCCATCGAAGGTGGGCGCAAGATACGCGAGCGCTATTCAATCTACAAATGCAGAACTAAAGACACATTGTGTTTCATCGGGGCTTTGGAATGGTTAAGTTGTCTCGCCCGTTGACTGAATTCTTTTGGCTGCTCCGGCCTTCCAGCTGCCTCAGCAAAGGAAGCAAATCGTTTTGCCTGCCAGGCGAATTCAGGATGACTTGCCAAGTGGATACCTTTCAACTGCGATCGCGATCAACTCTCGGAAGCCAGCTTTGCAGCGAAAAACGGACTGTCGCTGCTCAAGGCTAGACTTCCGAATTCGGCCAGGAGCGGAACTTCACGACGCTCTCTCATTTTGATTCCGTCTGCAGTGTTAAGGGATGGCTACAGAGGCCCGAAGAACGGGTTTACCCCTGCCTCCAAGCAAAAGTCGTAGTGCATCGTAGATGGCATGCGCCAGCTAACGATCGCCGTTCCGCGGCTACTGCACGCATCGCTTGAACGATGCTTGGAGCACGGGCCCAAGTAGGTCCGTTCGGCCCACCGGCAGCCGAGGAAGGCTGGGATCCGAGTAGCCATATCGCCCGAAGCAGTTCCGCAGTACAGTGGTTCGACGCCCAGAAGAGCGCGTCGAGGCGGACCTACATGACTACCTTCATCCTGCACGTTGATGCCGAGATGGACGCGCTAGAAGTGGCCGAGATTCTCGACAGAATGGGTGTGACCGAACACGACTGCGTGGCACTGCGTTTGCATCGGGCGGACGAAACGTTTTGGGACTGGTGCATGTGCGGCACCAGCGAAGAGATGGAAGCTGCGCTTGCAGTGCTCGAATCGCAGACCGTCTCGAACATCCACTGATGCCGCCATCCTCTTAGCGCGGCGGCCTCATCTCGTCGATCCAGGGCTCCGGGCGTGGAGCCCAGCGCTCACTGCCCGGGTCCCGAAACGGAGACTCGCGCCTGCGGGGTGGCCGCACGCGGCATCATCATCAAGGCACCAAAGGCCAGCACACCGAGCGCAGCCGTCAGCCAGAGTGCCCCGACGCCCCAGCGGGCTAGACAAAACCCGAACAGTGCGGGTGCGAGGGCTTGGCAGATACGCGCCGGCACCATCAGTAAACCTTGCCTGGCACCATACCCCCGTGGACCAAATAGCGCTAGGGGGAGCGTACCTTTCGCAATGGTCAGGACACCGTTACCGGCGCCATGCAATACCGCGAAGAGTGCTACAGCCGGTGCTCCCGCCACTAGCAGGATAGCAGCCCCTATTGGATGCGCCAGCGCCGCTATGCGTGCCGACGACAACGGGGATAGGCGACGCAGAAAACTAAACTCGAGAATACGACCCACAACCTGCGCCGGGCCCACCAGGGCACCGATGCCCACCGCGACGGCAAGCGAAGCACCGCTGTCCTGGAGGAGCTGGGGCAAGTGCGCCGCCATCGCCGTACTGCTGAACCAAGTGATGGCGAAGACCAGCGCCAGCAAACCGGCGGCCAACCTTGGACGGTCGACCAGCTCGAGGGTTGCGGGTGGAGTGCTTTCAACATCCTGAGACTCAGCCCGCATAGAGGGTTGGACCATCCGTGGGACGGACCAGTTCAGCGGGAGCCCGATGAAGAGATGCATCGCAGCCCAGCCAAGGCATGCACCGCGCCAACCAAACTGCACCTCCATCAGCGTGGACAATGGCCAGCCCACCGTGCTCGCAAATCCTGCAATCAGCGTAATACCGGTGATGGCGCCTCGAGCGTCGCGGCCATACAGATGCACCAGGGCCGCAAATGCGGCCTCGTACAAGCCGCTACCCATCCCCACACCGATGACGGCCCAGGCGGCGAACAGGCCCCAAGGTCCGTCTGCTATGGCCAAGCCGGTCAAGCCCACCGCAAAGGTGAGATTGGTGGCCAGCAGCACCGGGCGACCACCCCAACGGTCAATCGCATTGCCGGCGACCGGCCCGATGAAGGCGGAGACCACCAGCGCCAAAGAAAACGCCATGAAGGTCGTCGGGATGGAAACTCCAAGGTCTGGGGCCATCTTGGGAGCCAGCATCGCCGGCAGGTAATACGACGAAGCCCATGCAAGGGTTTGCGCCGTACCCAGTGCCGCGACGGTTCGCGCACGGTGGGAGTTATGCATGGCTTGTTGTGAGCGGTCGATAGGTGGAGCCTCAGCAGCAAGCGGTTTTAGCGGGTGCCGGCTGTTTTGCAGGTGCACTACAAGACTTCGGTCCGCATCCGGCAGCGACTTCCTTGGCATTCGGTGCCAAGATTGCAGATGGCGTTCCACGAGTTGCACTTGCGCTGACCGCTTGGTCGACGGTATCCAGGCTACAGACCCCAGTTTGAGGAAGCTCCAACTCCACGCGGTCGGCCGCGTCCAAGTCTCCTGCAAGCGCCGCCACGACGGAGCGCGCTTGTTCAAAGCCGGTGGCCATAAGGAACGTTGGCGCACGCCCATAACTTTTGACCCCCAAGGTGTAGAAGCCGGGCTCGGGGTGGGCCAGCTCGCGGTGACCATGGGGGCGCACCGTTCCACAGCTGTGCAGGTTGGGGTCAATGAGCGGGCCGAGCGCTGCTGTTGACTCCAGCCAAGTGTCGAGCTTGAGCCGTAGCTCGCGCGTCATGTCCAGGTTCGGACGCTGTCCCGTGGCGCAGATGATTTCGTCGAAACCAGCGAATTCGCTTTCTTGACCGCCCGCATCCAGGCCCACCACGGTGATGGCACCGTCCTCTCGTCGCAACCCCGTAATACGCAAACCGGCGATGAACTCCAGGGTGCCAGAGTCATGCAGCGCTTTCACCGCGCCGCCCAACTGACCACGGGCTTGCAACGCGTCTGCGGCGCCCCCGCCGAAAACGCGTGTGAGCACCGGGGATCGAACGCTCCAGGCGAAGCGTGTCTCAGGCGCCCGTCGTGCGAGCTCCGCCAAGGCGAGCAAGGCGTTGGCCGCAGAGTGGCCAGCACCAACCACCAATGTGCGCTTGCCTGCATACCGTTCGCGTTGCGGCCCAAGTACATCTGGGATACCGTAAAAAATGGACTCTTGCAGTTCAGTCTCACCCGCCGCCGGCAATCCGTTTGCGCCCAAAGGATTGGGGGTGGACCATGTGCCGGTCGCATCGATGACTGCTCGGGCGCGAAGCTCCACCGGTCGGTCATGTTGCACGGCCTGAATGACAAATGGCGCCTTGTCGCGACCCGCTGACTTCACTTTGTCGAAGCCCTCGCGGCTGACCGAGACCACGCGAGTATTGAGTCGCAACATCTTGGCAACTTGGGGCAGAGCGGCAAAAGGTGCAAGCACCATCTCGACCACCTCACTCGCCAGTGGAAGCTCCGTGGCCGGCGGCTCTGCCCACCCGGTTGGCCGTAGCAACTCGGCCATCGCGTGGTCGACGTTGTATTGCCAGGTCGAGAAGAGACGCACGTGACCATAGTCCAAGAGATTGGCGCCCACTTGGTCGCCCGCGTCCAGTACCACGGCGTCAATGCCGCGCTGTATGAGTCTGGCTGCGGCGGCCAGGCCTGCGGGTCCGGCGCCGAGAACAGCGACTGGCAATCCGTCGCCCATAAGCGATGTTTCCTGCAGCGTGACGGACATCAATGCGGCGCAAGCAGGACAAGCTCCTTGGAACTCCGCGGACGCCTGCAGTGCTGCGGGGATGTTGTCACGGGTACCGCGCTTGAATCCAAACTGCACAAAATATTCAGGCGCAGTCACTGTGAGCAGAAAAACTTTCGCAATCTTGCGTCGTTTGGCCTCTTCTAGCAGGCGTGAAACGAGTACCTTGCCAATCCCCTGACGCTGCAAAGCGGGAGCTACCGCAACGGAACGCAGTAGTGCGACGTCACCGTAGACCTCGGCTCCAGCGGTCGCCACCACATTACTGTCACGCGTGGCGACAAGGTATGTGGCGAGATGCGTGTGTGCACCTTGGAGTGGCAGGTTATTCGCCTCCAGCAGCGCGGCAATGGCGGGCCAGTCTGTACTGGCTGCGGGACGAAGAGAGAGGTTCAAGTTCGACATGGTTTTTCCTTCCGCGGGATAAGACAGACAAAGAATTCCCTCGCGCCTTCAAGAGGCACGTTAACAAGGAGGATTCGGATGGCGTGGCGAACGAGTCCCTACATCGCCCAAGAAGGAGCGAAGCGGTATATCGTTTGCCAGGGAGTTAGGTCACATGCGGAACGGTCGCCATCGCAGGTGCGCGCGGCGAATCCAAACATGTCGGGGGTCGGACGACGCACCACGGTCGCGAAAACTGCCGACACAAGCCACCTCATGCCATACGACCAACTGATGATGGGCAGAGGTTTTCATCTGGTCGACCTCAGCACGCGCACTCGGAGGCTTTTGGGCTCTCGAGAGGTTGCCCCGAACAGCAGTTAGCCATCATGAATGAAATCAGGGCGTTCATCTGGTCGTACGCCGCACGGTAGGTCAGGCTGCGACCCTCTCGCTCCTGCGTGACGAGCCCTGCGTTGTTCAACTCTTTCAGGTGAAAAGACAGCGTCGCAGCAGGCACCTCGAGCAACTCAACGATGGCGCCGGGGGTCATGCCCCTCTGCCCGGCAACCACAAGTGCACGGAACACTTTCAGCCGCATGGGCTGGGCCAATGCTGCTAGCGCCTTAATGACTTCATTTTCTTCCATGATTCCATTGTTATGGAAAAATAGATAAGTTGCAACACGAACTTGGTATTGGGTGAGGCTTTAGACGAGCTGCCTGAAATTTGGGCGGCTGCTTTGGAGAAATCTGAACTACCGCTTCGGGCCCATACCGGCTGTCCGACTTTTCGGAAAGCGGTCGTTCATTCTGGCCGGTCAGCGCGCATCGTTGGCTGAGTTCCAGCGCCTGCTCATCGTCTGGTAGTAGGCCTCTTCGGGCCGTTCAAAAGAGGCACCTGCGAAGTCTGACAGTGCTTGCGCCAATGAATCGCTCACAAGTAGGTGGCCGACGGGGACGGAGACGCCAAGGCCAGGCCGGGGCCGTTCAGCACCACGATCTCGCCTCCCTTGGCTGGCGCTCGGCACAAACCTTTCAAGGGTAGAGATGTGCTGGAATTTCTGAATCTCAAAGGCGAGTATTCAGAACCCGACCTAGCTCAGGGAGCTTTCTCCAGCATGCAGTCTATGAAGGCGCGCAGCGCGGCCGGAACGTGGCGCCGGCTGGGGTGATACAGGAACAGCCCTGGCCTTGCAATCGACCAGTCGGCAAGAACCTCCACCAGGCGCTGCTGGGCGAGCAGCGCATCGACTCGTTCGCGATCGAAGGCATAGGCGATCCCCAGTCCTTGCAGTGCAGCAGCGACACCCATGTCTGAATGATTGGTGACCAACGGTCCGTCCACCGCCACTTCGGTCCGCTTGCCCTTCTTTTCGAACTCCCAGCGGTAGGCACTCCCGTCGCTCTGAAGTCGCCAGTTGATGCAGGCGTGGCCTTGCAGATCGGACGGTGACCGCGGTGTACCGCGACGCTCCAGATAGTCCGGGGATGCCACGGCCACCATCTTCACATCCGGCGTCAAGCGCACGGCGATCATGTCCTTCTCCAGCTTGCCTCCGACGCGGATGCCAGCGTCGAATCGACCCGCAATGATGTCGCTCAGTCCGTTTTCGACCACGATGTCCAGTGTGACCTCCGGGTGCGCCCGGTGAAACCGACCCAGGCGGGGGCCGATCACCGTCCAGGCGGCCATCCCGAGGGTGTTGATGCGCAGCGTGCCGCGCGTCTGACCTGCCATGGCGCTCGCTTCGTTCACGGCATCGGCCATGTCCTGAAAGAGCGGCGCGATGCGCCCGTACAACTGCCCCCCGGTCGCGGTGGTGGCAACGCTGCGGGTCGTGCGATTCAGCAAACGCGTACCGAGCCGCGTTTCCAGCTGTCGGATGGTTTGACTCAGCGCGGAAGCAGACAGCCCCAGATGCTCCGCGGCGCGGGCAAAGCTCGCACGTTCCACCACCGCGGCAAAAGCCTTGAGCTCGGCAAATTCCGCTCCGCGCATTGTGTATCGTCCTCTACATAGCTCGTGAAGATTCTAGAAGATTCACTTATTGGTGTGCGACGCGCATCCTTGCCACTTCACTTCCGAGGCGTTGTCACCATGAGCACCCCGACCCTTCCCGATCCCATCTCGGCCTACTTCGTGGCCGACGCGCAGAGCGCCGAGGCACTGGCCCGATGCTTCATTCCACTAGCCAGCGTGAAGGATGAAGGCCACACCCACACCGGCCGCCGCGCGATTCAAGAATGGAAGGCCGCCGCAGCGGCCCGGTACGGGGACAAGGTCGAGCCGTTTGCGCTGCATCAGGAGGGGGGAGTCCAGGTCGTTCGGGCTCACGTGGCCGGCGATTTCCCCGGCAGCCCGGTCGACCTTCAGTATCGCTTTCGCCTCGAACGTGGCCTGATCGCGTCGCTGGAGATCACGGCATGAGCTTCGATCTTCAACTCCAAGGGCAGCGAGCGCTGGTCACCGGCGGTACCAAGGGTGTCGGCGCGGCTGTCGTTCAAGGTCTGCGCGGTGCCGGCGTGCAGGTGATGGCCACGGCGCGCTCCGCGCCCGCGTGGTCGATCGGGGACGTAATCCATGTTGCTGCCGATCTTTCGACGGCCGAGGGCGCCGCCAAGGTCGCGCAGTCGGTGCTCGACCATTGGGGCGGCGTCGACATCCTGGTCAACGTGCTCGGCGGCTCCAGTGCACCAGGCGGCGGCTTTGCAGCCCTTGATGATGCGCGCTGGTTCGCTGAACTGAACCAGAATCTCATGCCCGCCGTCCGACTCGATCGCGCACTGCTGCCCGCCATGCTCGCGCAGGGTTCAGGCGTCATCGTCCACGTCAGCTCGATCCAGCGCCTGCTGCCATTGCCGGAATCCACGACCGCCTATGCGGCGGCCAAGGCGGCGTTGTCTACTTACAGCAAGGCGTTGTCGAAAGAGGTGACACCCAAGGGCGTTCGCGTGTTGCGCGTGTCGCCGGGATGGGTCGAGACCGAAGCGTCGGTGGCGCTGGCCGAGCGCCTTGCCGACCAGGCCGGCACCGACTACGAGGGCGGCAAGCGGATCATCATGCAATCGCTTGGCGGCATTCCGCTCGGCCGGCCGGCCAGACCGCAAGAGGTCGCTGACCTGATCACGTTCCTTGTGTCACCACGGGCGGGCTCGATCTCGGGTTCGGAGCACTTGATAGACGGGGGAACCGTCCCGACGGTCTAGGCGCGCCGGGTCCATCGGCAGCTGCATCTCGAACATGAAGCAGGCCAGCGGCCCGCGCATCCCGCGAGGGGTTGTTCGTGTGCGCCCCGATCTCGGATGCGCCCATCGTGCCGCACATCTTTATTGCACGATTTCGTCAATCTGCACAACGCCGTTTTGCAGAAGTGCAATCTGTAGGCTTAAACATCTGACTTTGTGGCCATTTTCGCAACCCTGTTCAACGCTTTTTTTTCTACCATTTTCAATCTTTCCATCCACTGCTCGGGCCCCCCATGAACTCACTGATTCGCAAGCTTTTCATCGCCGCTGCGACCACCGCCAGCATCGTCGGCCCCGGTGGCGGCGCACATGCGCAACAGGTGCAGGCAAAAAATGTTGTACTGGTGCATGGCGCCTTTGCCGATGGTTCGGGCTGGCGGGGTGTCTATGACGAGCTGATTAACAGAGGCTACCGAGTCACTATTGTTCAGAATCCTCTGACTTCGTTGGCCGACGACGTGGCGGCGACCCAGCGGGCGCTCGCCCGCCAGGACGGTCCCACGATCCTCGTCGGTCACTCCTGGGGGGGCACGGTCATCACCGAGGCGGGCACCAACCCGAAGGTGGTCGGTCTTGTCTATGTCAGCGCTCTCTCGCCCGACGCCGGCGAGACCACGAGTGAGCAGTACGTCGGATTCAGTGCCCCCGACTTCGTGATCGACACGCAAGCCGACGGCTACGGATTCGTCAGTCTGGAGAAGTTCAAGATCGGCTTCGCCGGTGATGCCAGCGATGCGGACGCCGCGTTCTTGCGTGACTCGCAGGTGCCGATCAACATGTCGGTGTTTGCGACCAAGCTCAATCACGCCGCATGGCGAACCAAGCCAAGCTGGGCGGTGATCGCGACCGAGGACAAGGCCTTCGACGTGCGGATGCTGCACAAGATGGCCCAGCGCATTGGTGCCACGGTGGAAGAGGTGAAGGCAAGCCATGCGGTCTTCATGACCCAACCGAAGAAAGTCGCCGACGTGATCGATCGTGCCGCCAGGCAAGCGGGGCGCAAGGTCCCATGATGCCATTGAATGCAAGGCAGTCCGGCTTCAGCGGCTGGCCGCGAGGAGGCGTCTTGGTGATTGTCCTCATGCCGCGAGCTCAGCAGAGCTGAACGAATGTTGTGAACGCGTCTTTCGCCGGGTCATGGAAAACATACACCGCCGCCTCGTCATGAAAGTAGTCGGCCACAGGAAACTGCCCCAGGAAGACCAAAGGGCCAGCATCTCCGATGGGCCACGCTGGAGACTGCAACCAGCGCGGGGGCTGCTTGGCGTACTTAAACAGTTCCAAGATTCTCTGACGCAGCCATGCCTTTCTCTGTTTGGAAGGCAGGGGTGGCGCGGCATCGAGTAACGAGGCAAGGAACTTGACGTCCGCGTCGAGCCAGCGCGGCTGGGCATCGAGCAGCAGCGCATATTCCGCCGTTGCGGCCCCGGCCAGCGCCGTCTCCACTCCGTGCTTCTGGAGCAACGAGACCAGTACGTCCTGTGCGTTGAGCACGTGGCCCGGGTCGCTGAGGTCGAGCCCGATCAGGTAGTGGAACAGCGTCGTCCCCGTTTGGCAAAATCGAGGAGCGCTCTCTGCCGAGAGCAAGGTTTCAATGTCCGAATCGTTATAGAGCTGTTGCTCGAACTCGGACACCGGGGTTTTGCCAGAGGCGAAGTCGCTCAGTTGTTGCAGGACTTCAGTTGATGGAGGCATTCTCGAAGGCTTCTAGATTGGCATGCGCCGCGAACGACCGGTCTCGCGGGACTGGTGGCAATCGGCTGAATGACTGCATATGGCCGACTGAAGCACGTTACTGGAGAACGGCATCTTGCTTTTCCTCGACAGAGGCGGCCAGGGCCTCCTCGAGTATTTGGAACACGTCGCCTCCGGTGCTCGACACGAAGTAGTTGCCAAGGCTCGTGATTTGCGATGCGATGTTGTCGCCCCAGGGCGGTTTGGACTGGCGATTCTCGATGTCCCACACCACGCACGCGGGAGGCAATTTGCTCAGTGTCGCTTTTGCCTGTTGCAGTTCCGCGAGCGCGAGCAACGCATGCGCATGAGGCAAACGACCTTGGTAGAGCTCGTTCATCAGGTGGGGGAAGCAGCTGCCCCAGCCGGTAGGCTCGCAATGCGCGCTGATAGTTGAGAAGAACGAGTGCACGAACGACGGTGCACCAAGCTCGTCCGTGATTGAACCTACCGTTACTCCGACTGCCATCAGCACTCCTCGTGAACCGGCATCGCGTCTTGCGTCGCCTTCTATGACTGCTATCGGGTGCATTCTGCCTCGGAGCTGTACGGCCGGTTCTGGCCGGCGGCCGTCGGTCGCATTCTGCCGCGTCTCCGGCCCGCGCCGGTGGCCAGCCCAGCGCGCACGCGCAGCGGCTGGCGCCTCCATGCGGCGAGCAAGACACCCCAAGATGGTCCAGCGGCCGACCGAAGTGCACCGAGCCCTGCAGTCACCGGTTCGTGAAGACGCTCTTGCGGATCGAACCATGGATGCCCCAGTTGGCGTCCACCACCTGGGTCACGCCGAAGTCGGCCGCCACCGACAGCAACGCGATGGCCTCGTCCTCGCTGAGGCGGTGCACCGTCATCAGGAAGCGGCGCAGCTTGCGGAAGGCGTCGCGCATGGCCGGGTCGAGCGACGACTTGCCGGCGATCGCCGTCTGCGCCTCGGGCCCGAGCGCGGCCAGGTAGTTGGGGTAGGTGAAGCCGTAGACCGACCACAGTTCTTCGGTCTCCAGCAGCGGATGGTCCAGGCCCTCGAGCAGGGTGCCGCCCAGTTCGGACTGCTTGTGCAGGATGAACTCGAAGTCGCCCGTCAGTGAGGTCTCGATGGCCGTGCCGCCGAGCTCGCTGTCGCCCTGGGCGGCATGCGGGTCGCCCACCGAGAAGAAGGCGCCAGGCACGGCCACCGGGTAGTACATGCGTGCGCCCTTGCCGACGCGCCAGTCGTCGATGTTGCCGCCGGTGTAGCTCGGCGGAATGGAACTGACGAAGTCGGACTCCGACGGCGCAAGGCCCATGGTGCCGAAATGCAGGCGAGCCGGCACCTTGACGTTGCGCAGGATGTCTTCGCGCTTGCGCACCAGCGCGTGGTCGACGCGCACGCCGGGGTAGTCGATCATGGTGTGCACCACGCCGTCGGGGTCGGTCTGCGGCGTCCACACGTAGTTGTAGACGGCACGTGCGAAGGGCTCGCCCGAGGTGTCGAGTTCGAAGATCGTCACCACCTCGCGCGGCCTGGGCTCCTCGATCAGGTCGCGGAAATGGAAGCCCCAGGATGCGGCTGCGTTCGAGCCGAAGCAGCGGCCCGCATAGCAATGGTTGCAGCTGGGCCGGGGGCGCACGTCGAGGATGCGCACCTCCAGCACGTCGCCCGGCTCCGCGCCTTCGATGACGACGGGGCCGGTCAGCAGGTGCACGCCGACACCCTCACCCTCGCCGAGCTTGAAAGGCCCCTCCACGGGACCTGCGCCGCGGCGCGGCACGGCCTTGTGCTCGCGCGTCCACGCGAACACCGACTCGGCGCCGGGGTCACCGGCGACCATGCGCTCATAGTCGTCGTTGGCATGGTGGGTCAGGGTCTCGATCGTCACCCGGTCGCCAGAGTTCACGACGAGCGACGGCGCGACCGCCTTGCTGAAATAGCCCCAGTGGACGGTTTGGGGGGAGACAGGCAGGGTGTGATGTTTCATGGGGTCCTTCAGGGAGCGGGGCTCAGGCGGGCGTGGGCGTCGAAGCGGCCGGCAGCACGTCGGCCGACATCACGCGCAGGAAGCGGGCGGTCTCGCGGTGCCGGGGGTGCTGCAGCACCTCGAGCGCGGGCCCGCTCTCGACGATGCAGCCGCCGGAAAGAAACACCACGCGGTCGGCCACCTCGGCGGCAAAGCGCAGCTGGTGGGTGGAGATGACCATCGTCAATCCTTCCTCGACGGCAAGTCGGCGAATCACCTCCAGCACCTCGTTGACCAGTTCGGGATCGAGCGCCGACGTGGGCTCGTCCAGCAGCAGCACGCTGGGCCCCGGCGCCAGCGCGCGGGCGATGGCCACGCGCTGCTGCTGGCCGCCGGACAAGTGGCGCGGCAGCGCGTCGACGCGGTGAGCCAGGCCCACCCGCATCAGCAGTTCACGTGCGCGGCGGTCGGCTTCCGCGGCCGACCAGCCGTGCACCCAGCGCAGCGGGCCGGCCACGTTCTCGCGCGCCGTCAGATGGGCGAACAGGTTGAACTGCTGGAACAGCATGCCCACGCCCAGGCGAGCGCGCTCGCGGGCCAGGTCGCTCGGGGTCATGAGCTGGCCGTCGGGCCGGTAGCCCAGGCGCTGGCCGCCGACATGGACCTGCCCGGCATCCCAGCTCTCGAGGTGGTTGATGCAGCGCAGGAGCGTGCTCTTGCCCGAGCCGCTCGGGCCCAGCAGCGCGACCACTTCGCCGGCCTGCACCGTAAGGCTCAGATCCCTGAGCACGGCCTGCGGACCATAGGCCTTGGACACGCCGCTGATGCGCAAGGCCACCGGCGCATCGGCCAGCCGCGAAGCGCGCGCCGCGCGCTCGATGGCGGGCGCCGCGGGAACCGGCCGCGCGGGCGGTGCCGCGTCCTCGGGCTCGGGCACCGGCACCTCGGCCGCTGCTGCTGTTTCCCCCGAAGGCGAAGGGCCCGCGGCCGGCGCCGCGGCACGATGCCATGGCAGCCATCGCGCCAATCCTCGCAGCGCCTGCGGCCGGTCCAGGTCGAAGCGCGCTTCGAGTGCCAGCTGCACCAGGCTGATCGCGCCGGTCAGCACCAGGTAGATCAGGCCGGAGGCGAAGAAGACCGAGAAGAAATCGAAGGTCGACGAGGCCAGCTGCGAACTGCGCAGCGTGAGTTCCTGCACTGCGATCACCGACGCGAGCGATGAATTCTTGAGCGTGCTCACCGCCTCGTTGCCCATCGCGGGGATCATCGATCGCAGGGCTTGCGGCGCGACGATGCGGCGCATCAGCACCCGCGGTGTCATGCCCAGGGCCTGCCCGGCCACCACCTGGCCACGGTCGACACCGACCACGCCCGAGCGGAACATCTCGGCGATGAACGTGGCCTCGTTGAATGCCAGCGCCAGGCCGGCGGCCAGGAGCCCGGGCAGCACGATACCCACGTGGGGCAGCGCGTTGTAGAAGAAGATCATCTGCAGCGCCAGAGGCGTGCCGCGGAAGATCACCGCATAGCCGCGGGCGAATGCAGCCAGCGGCTTGAAGCGGCTGAGCTGCATGGCCGCAAGCACCAGCCCCATCACCACCCCGCCCGCCAACCCGATGCCGGTGGCTGCAAGCGTGAAGACGATGCCCTGGATCAGGTAGGGCATGGAGAGGTAATGGAGGAACAGGTTCATCTCACTTCGCCACGAGCAGGCGCGGTGCCTCGAGGTTCTCGACCGGCAGGCCGTTTTTCTTGAGCAGTTCGGTCTGGATGCCAGCCTTCTGGATCGCCACCAATGCGGCCATCACCGCGTCGCGGAAGTCCGCCTTGCCCTTGGGCACGGCGATGCCCACCGAGTACGGAAGCGTCACCGCGGCCGCCTTCTCCAGCTTGTCCGGATACGCCTTGACAGCACTGTCGACGGTGTTGACGTCGTTGATGTAGGTGTCGGCGCGGCCGGCGAGGATGGCCTGGATGCAGTTCTGGTTGTTGTCGTAGAGCTGGATCTCGGGCTCTGGCTTGCCCATGGCCTTGCACTGCGGCGCGAGCGCCTGGATCAGCGGCACCTCGACATAGCCGGTGTTCTCGGCCGCAGCCGTGCCGCACAGCGAGCTGTTGATGCCTGTGATCTTCTTCGGGTTGCCCTTGGCCACCAGGACGCCGTCGAACACCTTCGAGTAGGTGATGAAATCGGCCGCCTTGGCGCGCTCTTCGGTGGCGTAGATGTCGGAGATGACGATGTCGGCCTGGCCGGCCTGCAGCGTGGTCAGCAGCGCCGCAAAGGTCACGGGCTTGTAGGTGAGCTTGAAGCCCAGGCAGCCGCCGATGGTCTCGCCCAGATCGATGTCGAAGCCGATGTATTTGCTCGGATCCTTGGGGTCGATGGTTTCGTATCCCGGCGTGTGCGGGTTGATCGCGTTGACCAGGGTCTTGCCCTTGAATTGCGGGTATTTGGCTTGCAGCGCAGTGCACTCGGCCGGCGCCTTGGCGGCCTCGGCGCGGGCCGGTGCCGCGGTCAGCGCGAGGGCCGAGAGGCCGGTCGCCGCGACGGCCACGGCGCGCATGCCAGCCAGTGCGAAGGCGCGAAGCCGGACGCAGCGTCCGGCCGGGAGGGGAAGGTTTTGCATGGTCCGAGGCTCCTGTGGAGACGGTGCGAGCCGGCTGGCACCACGCCAGCCTGCTGCACCGCACCATGCAAGCGTAGGAGCCGGGCTGCCGCCGCACTTGTCCGTGGGCGCACGACTGCTTGTGCGGCCCCTCCCCCGCAGCTACCGGCGCATCACGCGAAGGGCAGCCGGGGCCTGTTGTTGGCGCAGGCGCTCAGCGCGGATGAGGAAACAGCCGCTCGATCGGGCAATGCGTCTTGATGAACGGCGACTTGATGACGATGTAGCTGAAGTACTTGGAGATGCCGATGTTGCGTTCGAGCAGTTCCTCGATCACTTCCTGGTAGTGGTTGACGCCGCGCGTCAGGAAGCGCAGCAGGTAGTCGTAGCCGCCGCTCACCAGGTGGCATTCGAGCACCTCGTCCACCTCGCGGATCGCGGCCTCGAAGCGCACGAAGTCCTCGCGGTGGTGGTCTTGCAGCGTGACCTCGGTGAACACGGTGAGGGTGTCGCCGAGCTTCTCGAGCCGCAGGTGCGCGCCGTAGCCGGCGATGTAGCCGGCCTGCTCCAGCCGCTTGACGCGGATCAGGCAGGGGCTGGGCGACAGGCCGACCGCATCCGCGAGGTCGACGTTGGTCATGCGCCCGTTCTGCTGCAGCTGGGCCAGGATGCGCAGGTCGAGTCGGTCGATCTTGAAAGCTTCAGACATGGCCATCCTGAAAAAACGAAAGAGGATCCGATTCTGCTTTGCCAGCGCGGTGCCGGGGTAGTGCTTTCCCGCTCAGGCCGCCAGCGCCGCGCGCACGTCGGCGGCGTCCAGCACCTCGTCGAGCGTTTTCTTCAGGCGCGCGAACATCTGGGCGAACTCGTCCTCGGTGAAGGTGAGCGCCGGCGCAAAGCCCAGGATGTGGTCGCCGAAGGAGCGGAACACCAGGCCGTTGCGGTAGCCCGCGGCAAAGATGCGGTCCGCGAGGCCGAGCGCCGGATCGAAGCCGCGCTTGCCTTGCTTGTCGCTCACCAGCTCCAGTGCACCGAGCAGGCCACGGTGGCGCGCATCGCCCACCAGTGGATGCGCGCGCAGCGCATCGAGCCCGGCCGCGAAGTGCGCTGCGCCGCGGTGCCCGTTGGCGAGCACGCCGCCCTCTTCGTACAGGCGCAGCACCTCGAGCGCGACCGCGGCACTCACCGGATGCGCCGAATAGGTCGCGCCATGGCCGACCGGCACACCCGCGGGCGTACCGTCGGCGATGCCAGCGTAGACCTTCTCCGACATCATGGTCGCGCCCATCGGCACGTAGCCCGAGGTCAGGCCCTTGGCCATGGTCATCAGGTCAGGCTCCACGCCTTCGGCCTCGCAGGCGAACATCGGGCCGGTGCGGCCGAAGCCGGTGATGACCTCGTCGACGACGAAGAGGATGTCGAGTTCGCGTGCGGCATCGCGCATGGCCTTGAGCCAGCCCTTGGGCGGCACGATGACGCCGCCCGAGCCCTGGATCGGCTCGCAGAAGAAGGCGGCCACGTTGTCCGCGCCGAGCTCGGCCACCTTGGCGCGCAGCGAGGCCACCGATGCGGCGATCAGGGCCTGCGGGTCGGCGCCGTCCGCATGGCGGTACGGGTTGGGCGACGGAATGTAGTGCTGCGTGGGCAGCGGCAGGTCGAAGCCACGATGGAAGGCGGGCAAGGCCGTGAGGCCCGCGCCGGTCGACGAGGAGCCGTGGTAGCCGCGCTCCAGTGCGATGAACTGCTTCTTCGACGGCTTGCCGATGGCGTTGTAGTACTGCACGATGAAGCGCACGGCGGCATCGACCGCCTCCGAGCCGCCGAGCGTGAGGTACACGCGCGTCAGCGATGCGGGCGTGATCTGCACCAGCTTTTCCGCGAGGCGGATGGCCGGCTCGCTGCTGAAGTGGAAGTAGCCGGTGGCGTACGGCAGGCGCCGCATCTGCTCGGCCGCGGCCTGCACCACGCTCTCCTGGCCGTAGCCCACGTTCACGCACCACAGGCCCGCGAAGGCATCGAGCAGTTCATGCCCGTTCGCGTCGGTCAGCCATGCGCCGCGGGCCGAGGCCAGCACGGTGGGGCCGCGCTGCTCGTGCGTGCGCCAGGGCGAGACGGGGTGGATGAGGTGGGCACGGTCGATGGCGTCGAGCGTGGCGTGGCGAGGCAATGCAGTGGGGTGTGTCATGGTGGGCGGAGGTCTGGCCTTTGGATGTCCAAAAGCTTAGGCCGCACGCCCCTCGGGCGGGTGCTGCATTGGGGGCCTCGCACAAAGCAGACTGCGGTTGTGCGAGTCGCTGCAGCAGATCCTGCCGTCGTGCACAGGTCATGGCTGCCTTCACCCCGGCCGCACTCGGCCGGTGGCGGCCACACCCAGCACCAGGCCCAACATGGCCATCAGCCCGAGTCCCAGCAATTGACCCGCAGGTTTCTCCGCGGACCTGGCCGACGGGCTGAAGCGCGGCTGGGCGGCGAAGTCGCGCAAGCCGAAGCGCACTTCGTTGAACAGGTAGGGGTAGTAGTAGGCCCGCAGTCGCGCGTGGAAATCCGCGATGCGGTCCTGATAGGCCAGCTGCGCCTGCAGGTCGGTGTCGGCCTGGCGATGCAGTGCGGCCTGCACGCCGACGCCCGGCAGCAGCCAGCCCAGGCGCGAGGTCCAGCGCTGGCGCGCGAGCAGGCCTTCGCGGTACGCCGCCACCTGCGGCGCCACGCTCTGGTCGCCGAGCTGCTGGAAGGCGTAGTACCACTTCCAGTGAAAGCCCGAGGGCAGCGGTGCCGTGTGCCGCCATTCGGGGTGCGTGCGGAAGAACTTCTCCATCGTGGCCTGCGGCGGCAGGTCCCAGGCAGCGTGCACGGCCTGCCGCTGCGCCAGCATCAGCTCCACGCCCTGGTGCACCGGCAGGGCGCGCGCAAGCGCCGCGTTGGCGATGGTGGGCAGGACGAGCGTCAGCACGGCCCAGCAGCCCATGAGGGCCGTGGCGTTGGCGGCGGAACTTCCGCCTCGTGTCGCAACGAGCAGCGCCAGGCCGCTCCAGAACGCGAGGTAGGCGGCCGTGACGCACAGGACGGTGGCCACGGCTGCCATCGCGGTCCCGCTGCCCAGCGCACCGGCCAGCGCCGGCAGCACCAGGCAACCGAAGACCAGCGCCATGCGCAGGCCCGCGCGGCGCAGCCACAGGCGCCGGCCGGCGCCGGGCATGGCCAGCAGCGTGCCCAGCCGGCCCGAACGGCGCTCGCTCGAGACGAGGTCGTGCAGCAGCGCGATCAGGAACAGCGGCGCCAGGTACACCAGCACGAAGGCGAAGTCGAAGCGCCCGGCCAGCGCCAGTTCGGGATTGAAGCTCTCGCCTTCGTGCAGCTGGGCCTGCAGCGCCAGTGCGCGCACGCGCAGCACGTAGGGCGCGGCATCGCGCAGTCCGAGCGCGAGGAACGCGGCCGGCGACGGCGCATCCCACGTGCCGTGGAAGGTGTAGTACGCGGCGGAGCCGGCGTCGCCGCCCTGCGCGTACTTGCGCGCCTGCGCGGCCAGGTCCTGCTGCTGCAACGCGGCCAGGCGCGCGATGGTCTGCTGCTGGCGGGCCACCTCGCGCATGCCCGAAAGCACGGCCAGGGCCGACAGCGCCAGCAGCAGCACCAGCGCGGCGACCGCCAGCCTCGATCGCACCAGCAGGCGCCATTCGTGGGCGAGCCAACTCATCGCGTGATCCTCCCCAAGCGGCGCGTGGCCAGTGCCAGGAGGCCTGCAAGGGCCGCCAGCCAGAGCAGCAGCACACCCGCGGCAGGCGCCGCGCGGCGCAGTGCCTCGGCGGGCGCCGCGGCCTCGTAGCGGAACTCGGCAACGCCATGCCAATGGTCATGGCCGATCCGGCTGTCGCGGCTGGAGCGGTCGCCGGCAAAGCTGAGCTTCTCGGCCTGCAGCCGGTTGAGTGCCTGCACCAGGCGGTAGCGGTGACGCTCGGCCTGCTCGACGAAGCGGCGGTAGTTCTGCAGATCGGTGCCCGCCGCGGCCATCGAGAGGCGGCGCAGCGCGATCACCGGGCTCAGCAGCGCGGCGCCATCGACGAGGCGCAGCTGTGCGGCCTGGCGCTCGAAGCCGGCGCCGGCGTAGCGCTCGAAGAGCGCGCTGGTGAGCCGCTCGCCTTCCATGCCCAGCAGCCCCTTGTAGTTGACGGGCAGGTCCTCCACGCGAGCGACGCCGTACTGCGCGAGCACCTTCTTCCTGAAGCCGGCGAAGTAGGGGTCGTCGGGGTCGTGGCTGTCACCCAGCGCGGCGAGGTCGTGCGCAACCGCGATGTCGGTCTCCAGGCGCGTGGGCAGCGCCAGCGCCGAGGCCGCGAGTTCAGGTGCCAGGCGCGGCACCAGCACGACGCCGATCGCCCAGATCGCGAGCAACGCCACGAGCGCGTCGCGCCCGCGCGCGAAGCATGCCGACACGCCGACGATGCCGACGGCCCAGATCAGCAGCCACAGGCCGTAGCCCGCCGCCAGCGCGGCGGCGAGGCTGGCAGGCGCCGGTGTCGTGGCGCCGATCCAGAAGAGCGCCAGCAGCGCCGGCAGCAACGCCGCCGCGGCCACGCCGCCCAGGGCCAGCACCTTGCCGGCCACGATCTGCCACGGCCGGACGCCCTGGGCGAGCAGCACGCGCAAGGTGCCCGATTCGCGTTCCCGCGCCAGCGCCGCATGGCCGACGAAGACGAGCAGCAATGGCGCCAGCACCTGCAGCACGAAGGCCGGCGTGAGCTGGCCGAAGCGCAGCAGCAGCGACGACTGCCGCACGTCGCCGAAATTGGCGCTGTTCTGCCGATGCCCCTCGAGGAAGAGCGTGTGGCCCGTGTAGGCGTCCACGCCCGAATCGAAGGCCGCCAGCGGGTTCAACGGCCGGAAAACGAAGTGCCCGTAGTGCACCATGCGGTGCGGGTGCCGGTCGGGCTGGGCCTCGAACTCGTGATCCACCTGCGCCTGGTGGCGCGAACGCTCGGCATCCGTCGTGCGGCGCTGCTCCCAGGCCGTGAAGGCTGCCACGGCCGTCAGCAGCAGCAGCAACGCCAGGCCCAGCACCGCGACGTGGTCGCGCCGCAGCAGGCGCCATTCCTCGCGCGCGATGCGCAGTGCGGCGCTCATCGCTGCGCCTCCTGGCCCGCGTAGCGCCGGTGCAGCGCGCGCACGTCGAAGCGCTCCGCGCCCGCGGCGGCGACTTCCTCGATCAGCCGCCCGGCTTCGATGAAGCCGATGCGATCGGCCACGTCGGCGGCGCCGAGCAGGTCGTGCGTCACCATGAGGACGGCCACGCCCTGCGCCCGCAGCAGCCCGAGGATGCGGCTGAACTCGGTGGTGGCCTGCGGGTCCAGGCCCGAGGTGGGTTCGTCGAGCAGCAGTGCCGGCACGCGGCGCGCCAGCGCCAGCGCGATCGACACCTTCTGGCGCATGCCCTTGGAAAACCCGGCGACGCGCCGCCCGTGCGCCGCGGCGTCCAGGCCGGCGGCCGACAGGGCCTCGTCGATGGCCTGTGCGCCGGCAGGCTGGCCCGCGAGGTGCAGCAGGTAGCCCACGTTCTCGCGCGCGCTCAGGTGCTCGTAGAGCGCCACGTTCTCCGGGATGTAGGCGAGCTGGCGCCGCGCGGCGGTCGGGTCGGCCACGGGATCGGCGCCGTTCACGCGCACGCGGCCGCTCGCGGGCCGCACGAAGCCCAGGAACAGGCTCAGCGTGGTGGTCTTGCCCGCGCCGTTGGCGCCCAGCAGCGCATAGATCTCACCGGCGCGGACCGTGAGGTCCAGCCCGTGCAGGATGGTGCGCGCGCCGTAGCCGGCAACGACGCCGTGGGCTTCGAGGGCGGGGTGGGATGCAGCCGCGGCATGCGGCGGCAATGGCAGGTCGGTCGGGGTCATGAGGGGCAGCCGCTCGCGTTCAGAACCTGGCCTGCAGGCCGACGGTGACGGTGCGCCCGCTGCCCGGCGTCACCCAAACGCGGCTGTAGGAGCTCGTGTAGTAAGTGGTGTCGAACAGGTTGTCGACGTCGAGCGTCAGGCGCAGCTGGGGGTTGATGCGCCAGTACGCGACCAGCTTGGCGGTGGTGTAGGCCGGCAGGTCGAACGCAGGCGTGCCGGCGTTGGCCTCGGCCTGCGTGCGGGCCTGGCCCAGGCGCTTGCCCATGTGCGTGATGCCGCCGCCGATGCCGTAGCGCTGGCCGTTGGCAAAGGCATCCTCGTAGACCGCGAGCACGCTGCCGTTGACCCTGGGCACGTTGAGCAGGCGCCCGCCGACCTCCAGGCTGTTGTCCTTCGCGATCTCCACGTCGTTGAGCACCAGGCTCGCGTTGACGCGCCAGTGCTTCGTGACCTGGCCCGCGAAGTCGAATTCGAGGCCGCGGCTGCGGATCTCGCCCGCGGAGACCGAGTAGCCGGTGTTCACCGGGTCGGCGGTCAGCACGTTGCGCTTGCGGATGTCGAACAGCGCGGCGGTGGCGCCGATGCGCTGGTCCGCGCTCTCCCACTTGGTGCCGAGCTCCAGCGCACGGCCGGTCTCCGGCGCGAAGCTGGCGGCCGCGAAGTCGGAGCCGACGTTGGGGCGGAATGAGCGGCCCGCGTTCGCGTAGAAGGTCCACTGCGGCGTCGGCAGCCAGCTCAGGCCGATGCGCGGCGAGGTCGCCGACGGATCCTGGTCGGCCGTGATGCCCGTGCGGCGGTTCAACAGCGACTGGCGGTAGGTGTCCACGCGAACACCGGCCACCAGCCGCCATTCGGGCGCGAGCCTGACGGCGTCCTGCACGTAGAACGCGGTGCCGCGCTGGCGCTCCAGCGTATCGATGTTCGCGAGCGGCGTGGGCCGGGGCTGGCCGTACAACGGGTTGTAGATGTTGATGGCATAGGGCCGCGCGGCCGTAGGGTTGGCCCGCAGCATCAGCGAATCCATCCTGAAGCGGAAGCTCTCCATGCCGAACAGCAGCTCGTGCTCGATGGCGCCCGTGCGGACCTTGCCCTGGAGTTCGGCCTGCACGGCGGTGTCGCTGGAGTCGAAGTCGCGGAAGCGCCGCTGGCGCGTCAGGTTGCCGTTGGCCTGCAGCGCAGCCGCCTCGGTGGCAAAGCCGTTGATCGAGGTCTCGCGGTAGGACAGGCCCACACGGCTGCGCCAGTTCGAATTCCATTCGTGCGAGAGGACGAACTGGTGGGTCTGGTTGTCGACGGTGACATCGCCATCGGCCGGCTCGCCGAGAAAGCGGCTGCGCGGAATCGCGCCCAGCCGGTTGTTCACCGCGACCACGCCGCGGTCCAGCGGCGTCCGGTGGCGCAGCACCTCGCCCGCGTACTCCAGCATCGTGTCGCGGCCCAGCTTCCAGGTGAAGGCCGGGGCGATCACCTCGCGCCTGGCGCTCACATGGTCGCGGAAGCTGTCGCGGTCTTCCACCGCGACGTTGAGCCGGTAGGCGAGGTTCTCGCCGAGGGGGCCGGTGCTGTCGAAAGCGCCGCGCTTCAGGCCGTGGCTGCCGGCGTACCCTTCGACCGAATGCGCAGCCTGCCAGAGCGGCCGCTTGGACACGATGTTGAGCGTGCCGCCGGGCTCGCTGCTGCCGTAGAGCGCGGCGGCCGTCCCCTTGAGGAACTCGATGCGCTCGACGCCCGCGAGGTCGCGCGGCGCGTTGAAGCCGCGGTTCGAGGAGAAGCCGTTCAGCAGCGTCGCCATGCCGGTGCTCTCGTTGCCCGGCAGGCCGCGGATGGCGATGTTGTCCCACAGGCCGCCGAAGTTGTTCTGGCGCGAGACCCCGCCGACATAGTCGAGCACGTCGTCGAGCTTGGTGGTGCCCAGGTCGTCGATGGCCTGGCGCGTGACGATGCGCACCGACTGCGGCAGCTCGCGCAGCGGCAGCTCGGTCTTGGCGCCCGCGGCTTCTTCCGAATGGTAGGCGCCCGACTCGGTGCGGCCGACCACTTCGACCGTGGACAACTGGGCGGCCTCGGGGCCGGCACCGGGAGACTGGGCGATGGCAGGGCCGGCGAACATCGCTGCGGCCGCAAGAGCCAGAGGAAGGGGCGCGCTGGCCCCCGGGCGTTGAATGGAAATCATGAGGAGACTCGGCAAGGCAAGAGGGAGGGCGCAGCGGCGGGCCCGGCAAGGGCCGGACACGCGGCACCCATGGCGCGTGGCTTCACGCCGGCGGCGAAGCTGCGGCGCGAGCGAAGTGGCCGCCGCGACGGCGGCCTTCAGGCCAGGAGTCGAGGTGGGTCGCGCGAGGCGAAAGGCCAATGCCCGGGGCTGGGAACGAAGGGCGGCAGTGCTTGCGGCCGTGGAAGACCGGCGTGCACTGGCAGCCCACGCGCGGCCGGTGGCGAGCTCAGCGCCGTGCCCAGGTGTGCGTAGGCCAGGCACCAGGCGCACGCGCCATCGACTTCCTGGCCATGCTCCGCCGCATCGGCATCGTCGTTCGCCTGCGGGACCTGCAGTGCCGCCACCGCGGCCTTTGCCTCCTGCAGATGCACGGCTTCGTGCACGGGCATGCCGATGACCGTGTTGAAGAACACGGCCAGCAGCAGGAGTCGGGTCAGTGCGCGGCGCAGGAACATGGCGGGTGGAGGGCCGGGATCATACCCTTGGGGCCGCGCCTCCCCGTCGCGGCAGAGCAGTTCAATAGCCTCTCGCGCGATCCACGAGCCCGGCCATCGGCTCGCCGGCCTCGAAGCGGCGCAGGTTGTCGAGCACGGCTTCGGCAGCGCTCAGCGGCTGCGTCATGCTCGCGATGTGCGGCGTGAGCTGGATGCGCGGATGGCGCCAGAAGGCGTGCGCGGGCGGCAGCGGCTCGGGGTCGGTCACGTCGAGCACCGCATCGCCGATGCGGCCGCTGGCGAGCGCGTCCAGCAAGTCGGCCTCGACCAGGTGCGGTCCGCGGCCCACATGCACCAGCCCGGCGCCCATGGGCAGCATCGAGAACAGCTTCGCATCGAGAAAGCCGCGCGTCGAATCGGTGAGCGGCAGCAGGCATACAAGGATGTCGGTGCGCGCAAGAAATGTGGGCAACTCATCGGCGCCCGCGTGGCATTGCACCCGCTCGACCTCATGCCGCGAGCGGCTCCAGCCCGCACAGTCGAAACCCAATGAGACCAGCTGCGCCAGCACGGCCTGGCCGAGCGAGCCCAATCCCAGAACACCCACGCGCCGCTCGCCGGCGGGCCGCACCGGCAGCGGCTGCCACCGGCCTTCCTGCTGCTGGCGGCGGTACTGCGGCATGTCGCGGTGCAGGCCGAGCACGGCGTGCGTCACATACTCGACCATGCCCTGCACGATGCCGGGCTCGACCATGCGCACCACCGGCAATGCAGACGGCAGCGCCGCGAAATCGAACTGGTCGACACCTGCGCCAGACGAAAAAAGCACCTGCAGATTCGGAAAGCGCTCGGCAAGATTCTCCGGCGGCACCCAGGCTGCGAGAAAGCGTACCTGCGCCGGATCGCCGACGTCGGGCCAGATGCGAAAGTCGATGTCGGGGCGGCGCTGCCCGAACACTTCGGCCCATTGGCGGCCGCGTACGGGGTCGGACTTGTAGAGGAAGGTGGTCTTCATGGTCAGGGGCTAGCCCACAGCCTGAGTCACGATCGCGAACAGCGACGGACCTTGCGCCTCAACAGCAAGCGGCTCGCCGCGCACCATCGTCGTCGGCGCATCCACGCGCAGCAGCCCGATGCTCTCGAGCCATTCGGCCAGGCCGCTGTCGAAATCGATGTCGATGCGCGTGAAGTGGCCGGCGTTCAACCCGGCAAGGTGCGCGATCAGCGCCTTCGCGCCCTCGGCGTCGGGCGCGACCACCGGGCCGATCGAATGGCCGCGACCGAAGCGCCGCAGCATCGCGAAGCCCTTCGGCTCGTTGTCGTGGTCGAGCACCACGCAGGCATCGGCGCCTTGCAGCAGCTCGGCGACCAGCGCATCGCGCGGCATGCCTCGCGCTGCCGCGTCGAGCGCCTGCAGCGCGGGCAGTTCGTTCAGGCCCGCCGGCCGCAGGCGCCAGCCCGGCTGCAGCGCGACCAGCGGTGCCGGCTGCGCAATGCCCTGGTGCTGCCGCACCTCGCCGGTTCGCACGAAGCCGAGCCGTTCGTAGAGCCCCCGGCCTTCCGCGGTGGCATGCAGCAGCACCGTGCGATCTTCAAGCCCCTCGAGCAGCGCGCTCATCAGGCGGTGGCCGATGCGGCGGCCCTGGCAGGCGGGCGAGACGATCACCAGGCCGATGGTGGCGTGGCTCTCGCCCCAGCGCCAGCGCAGGCCGGTCGCGATGATCTGGCCGTCGCGCTCGACCGCGATGCCGTCGGCGTGCGAGAACACCTGCTCCCAGTCCGCGGGACGGTGCGGCCAGCGCAGCTCGGCCGAGAGCGCATGCGCTTGTGGAAGATCGGCGGCCGTCATCGGTCTGAGCACCACGCCATCCATGGCGGGTGCGTTCGAAGTGGGTTCAGGCATAGGGAAAACTCTCTGTTGCGGCGGAATGGCGCATCCATCTTGGACGACATTGCGACGCCGCACCAGAGCGAAACGGGCCTCTTTCGCAACTTGCAAGCTTCGGTTGCAGCGCCCCCCGGTTTCGCAATTCGCTGCGGCGGCGCGCCTGCATACGCACACAAATGCTGTGCCAACCTGTCTAGGATCGACCGCCACTTTCCAGGACCTCCGCCATGCAAGCCTTCGATCCGCGAGACACCCATCGGCAACGACCTGGAACGCCAGATGGTCGAAGCCAGGCTGAGCTTCAAAAGTGTGCTCGTCGACTTTGCCGCGACGCACGCAGGTGCATGGACGCACACAGGCTGGGCACACCGCACGGCATGCCGTCGCCGCCCCCGCAAACCGCAGCTTCGTTTCGCCAGGCGCCGTTTTTCCCTACATACCTCGAGCGATGGCGTGCTGCAATCGCTTCGTAATGAGTTTGTCGCATTTGCCACCCTTCACAGAGGATTCGAGACCATGACCTTCCGTCCCAAGTACGTGACCTTCGACTGCTACGGCACCCTCACGCGGTTCCGCATGAAGGAGCTGACCGTCGACCTCTTCGCCGACCGCATCCGGCCGGAGCAGATGGATCAGTTCGTCGCCGACTTCACCGCCTACCGCTTCGACGAAGTGCTGGGCGCGTGGCAGCCCTACGAAGTGGTGCTGAAGAACGCCGTGCGGCGCCTGTGCAGGAAATGGAAGATCCAGTACCTCGACAGCGACGGCCAGAAGTACTACGACGCCGTGCCCACCTGGGGCCCGCACGACGACGTGGCCGCCGGGCTGGCCAAGGTGGCCAAGGAAATCCCGCTGGTCATCCTTTCGAACGCCTCGGACGACCAGATCCAGAAGAACGTGGCGATGCTCGGCGCGCCGTTCCACCGCGTCTACACCGCGCAGCAGGCACAGGCCTACAAGCCGCGGCTGCAAGCCTTCGAATACATGCTCGACTCGCTCGGCTGCAACCCGGAAGACGTGCTGCACGTGTCGTCCAGCCTGCGCTACGACCTGATGTCGGCGGACGACATCGGCATCGTCAACAAGGTGTTCGTCAACCGCGGCCACGGCCCGGGCAACCCGGCCTACCGCTACACCGAGATCCAGGACATCGGCGGCCTGCCGGGCGTCGTGGGCCTCTGATCTTTTTTTCATTCATCACCGGCCTCACGCCATGAAGCTCGACTCCTACTGGACCGATTCGGCGCCTGCGTTCGTGCCGCAGGCGCACGAGTTGTCCGCGCAGGTCGACGTCGCGATCGTCGGCGGCGGCTTCACCGGCCTGTCGGCGGCGCGGGCACTGGCCCAGCGCGGCGCGCGCGTCGCGGTGCTGGAAGCCGGCACGCGTGTGGCGGCCGAGGCCTCGGGGCGCAACGGCGGGCACGTGAACAACGGGCTGGCCGTGGACTATGCCGATGTAGCGGCCAAGGTCGGCGTCGACAAGGCCCGCGCCTGGTACCGCGCCTACGACGATGCGGTGGACACCGTGGCGCGGCTGGTGCGCGACGAGGCGATCGACTGCGACTTCATGCGCTACGGCAAGCTCAAGCTCGCCACGCGCGCCAACCAGATGGCCGCGCTCGAGCGCAGCGCCGAGCGCCTGGTCGGCGACGGCGTAGACACCGACGTCGAGATCCTCGATGCGACGCAGGTGCGCAGCGAGGTGCAAAGCGAGCGCTTCCACGGCGGCCTGCTCTACAAGCGCAGCGGCCAGATGCACATGGGCCGCTTCGCCCACGGGCTGGCCGAGGCTGCACAGCGCCACGGTGCGCAGATCCACACCGGCACGGCCGTCGACCGCATCGAGCGCCTGGGTCAAGGCCATGCGCACCGGCTGCACACAGCGGGCGGCATCGTCACCGCGCAGCAGGTGCTGCTGGCCACAGGTGCCACGCGGCATGGCGGCTACGGCAGCTTCGGGTGGCTGCGCCGTCGCATCGTGCCGATCGGCAGCTTCATCGTCGTCACCGAGCCGCTCGGCGCCGAGCGCGCGCAGGCGCTGCTCGCGGCCCGGCGCACCTACACGACGGTGGCGAACATCCATCACTACTTCCGGCTCACGCCCGACCACCGGCTGGTGTTCGGCGGCCGGGCGCGCTTCTCGGTCTCCAGCCCGCAGGCCGATGCCGCGAGCGGCGAGATCCTGCGCGCAGGGCTGGCCGAGACCTTTCCGCAGCTCGGCGCCGTGCGGCTCGACTACTGCTGGGGTGGCCTGGTCGACATGACGCAGGACCGCCTGCCGCATGCCGGCGAGCGCGACGGCCTCTACTACGCGATGGGCTACAGCGGCCACGGCACGCAGATGTCGGTCCACATGGGCGAGCGCATGGCCGCCGTGATGGACGGCGACGCGGCCGCCAATCCCTGGCAGGGCCGCGGCTGGCCCGCCATTCCCGGTCACCTTGGCCCGCCCTGGTTCCTGCCGGCGATCGGCCTTTACTACTCGCTCAAGGACAAGCTGGCCTGAGCGCCTCGCGAGTCCGCTGTTTTTTGCCCCGCGTTTGTTCTTCAACCTTCAGTCAACGGCCCACAGGAGTACCCCACCATGAGCGACAGCAGCAACAAGAGGTTCGAAGACCTCGTCGGTCCCGGCGAAAGCCTTCGCGTGATGGCGTCGCTCCAACGCGGCGCCTCCAGGCGCGACATCCTGGCAATGCTGATGGCCGGCGGCATGCAGGCCACGCTGGCCGGCAGCATGGCGGGCATGGCGGTGTCCGCGCATGCGCAGACGCCCAGGAAGGGTGGCCGCATCCGGGTGGCGGGCGCAACCGCCGCCGCCACCGACACACTCGATCCGGCCAAGCAGTCGAACCAGACCGACTACTCGCGCTGCAACATGATCTACAACGGCCTGACCTCGCTCGACGGCAGCCTCACGCCGCAGCCCGCGCTGGCCGAATCGTTCACCACCAAGGACGCCAAGACCTGGGTCTTCACGCTGCGCAAGGGCGTGACCTTCCACGACGGCAAGGCGCTCGCGCCGGCCGACGTGGTGTTCTCGGTGATGCGCCACAAGGACCCGGCCACCGCCTCCAAGGCCAAGATCCTTGCCGACCAGATCGAGAGTGCCAAGGCCACCGGCCCGAACGAAGTGACCTTCGTTCTCGGTGCGCCGAATGCCGACCTGCCGGTGATCCTGGGCACCTTCCACTTCCACATCGTCAAGGAAGGCACCACCGACTTCAATGCCGGCATCGGCACCGGCCCCTACAAGCTCAAGGAGTTCAAGCCCGGTGTGCGCTCGCTGATGGTGCGCAACGACGCCTACTGGAAGCCCGGCAAGCCCTACCTCGACGAGATCGAGTTCGTGGGCATCGGCGACGAGAGCGCGCGCGTCAACGCACTGCTCTCGGGCGGCATGGACCTGGTCGGCTCGGTCAACCCGCGCTCGGTGGCGCGCGTGAAGGGAACGCCCGGCTTCGGCATCTTCGTGACCCAGTCGGGCCAGTACTCCGACCTCATCATGCGCAAGGACGTGGGCCCCGGGGCCAATCCGGACTTCGTCCTCGGCATGAAGCACCTGTTCGACCGCGAGCAGATGAAGAAGACCATTGCGCTGGACTATGCGGTGGTCGGCAACGACCAGCCGATCGACCCGACCAACCGCTTCCACTTTGCCGGCCTGCCGCAGCGCGCCTTCGACCTCGACAAGGCGAAGTTCCACCTGCAGAAGTCCGGCATCACGGGCAAGGTGCCGATGGTGGCATCGCCCGCGGCGCTCTATTCGGTGGAGATGGCGCTGCTGCTGCAGCAGACGGCGCAGCGCGCGGGGCTGGAGCTCGACATCAAGCGCATGCCGGCCGACGGCTACTGGTCGAACCACTGGCTCAACAGCCATGTGGGCTTCGGCAACGTCAACCCGCGCCCGAGCGCCGACGTGCTGCTGACGCAGTTCTTCCAGTCGGGTGCGGCATGGAACGAGTCGCGCTGGAAGAGCGAGAAGTTCGACCAGCTGCTCGTGGCCTCGCGCGCCGAGACCGACCTGGCCAAGCGCAAGCAGATGTATGCCGACATGCAGACCATGATCCACCAGGACGCCGGCATCGGCATTCCGCTGTTCCTCTCGAGCCTCGACGGCCACAGCTCCAAGCTCAAGGGCCTGTCGCCCATTCCGCTGGGTGGCCTCATGGGCTACAACTTTGCCGAGAACGTCTGGCTCGAAGCCTGATCCGCGCATCGGAAGATCCTTCATGAACCATGTCATCCTGAAGCTTCTGGCCCAGCGCATCGCGCTGGCGCTCGTGTCGCTGCTGGCGGTTTCGGTGGTCGTGTTCTCGATCACCGCGGTGCTGCCCGGCGACGCCGCGCAGGAGCAGCTCGGCCAGGACGCCACGCCCGAGGCGGTGGCCGCGCTGCGCGCGCAGATGGGCCTGGACGTGCCGGCGCCGCTGCGCTATGCGCGCTGGCTTGGCGGGCTGCTGAAGGGCGATCTCGGCACTTCGAGCACCACGCAGATGCCGGTCGGCGAGCTCGTTGCCAGCCGCCTTCCCAACTCGCTGCTGCTGGCCGCCGTCACCGCCCTCTTCTCGGTGCCGATCGCGCTGGCGCTGGGCATCGCCTCGGCGGTGTGGCGCGGCTCATGGTTCGATCGCGCCGCCTCGACGACGGCCGTGGGCGTGGTGTCGGTGCCGGAGTTCCTGGTCGCAACGCTGGCGGTGCTGGTGTTCGCGGTGCAGCTGCGCTGGCTGCCGGCGCTGTCCTTCGTCAACGACATCGAGTCGATCGGGCAGATGCTGCGCGCCTTCGCCATGCCGGTGCTGGTGCTGTGCTGCGTGATCGTCGCGCAGATGATGCGCATGACGCGCGCCGCGGTGATCGACCAGCTCGAGGCGCCCTACATCGAGATGGTGCGGCTCAAGGGCGCCTCGCCGATGCGCATGGTGCTCGCGCATGCGCTGCCCAATGCGGTGGGGCCGATTGCCAACGCGGTGGCGCTGAGCCTGTCGTACCTGCTGGGCGGCGTGATCATCGTCGAGACCATCTTCAACTATCCGGGCATCGCCAAGCTGATGGTCGATGGCGTCTCGCAGCGCGACATGCCGCTGGTGCAGACCTGCGCCATGATCTTCTGCTGCGCCTACCTGATCCTGGTGACGACGGCCGACGTCTGCGGCATTCTCGCCAACCCGCGGCTGCGGCACCGCTGAAGGAAGCGTCATGGAAACGTCCACCTCTCCAACGGCCGTGAGCGCCACGGCTGTGATGGCCCCAGTGCCCCAGGAGCGCCGGGCCGGTCCGCTGCGCCGGCTCGCCGGCTTCGGCCCCTCCGGCCTGCTTGGCCTTGCGGTGCTGCTGTTCTGGCTGCTCGCCACGCTGCTCGGCCCCTGGCTGCTCTCGCACAGCGCGGCGGCCACGGGCAGCACCTCGAACGTCTTCGCACCGATCAGCGCGGAGCACTGGCTCGGCACCGACTACCTCGGCCGCGACATGCTGGCGCTGATCATCCAGGGCGCGCGCTACACGATCGGCGTTGCGCTGCTGGCCACGCTGCTGGCCAGCGGCACCGGCACCGTGCTGGCGCTCCTGGCCGCCGCCAGCGGCCGCTGGATCGACGCGGTGCTCAGCCGCGGCCTGGACACGCTCACGGCCATCCCGAGCAAGATGTTCGCCCTCATCATGGTGGCGGGCTTCGGCTCCTCGGTGGCGATGCTGGTGGTCACGGCTGCCATCATCTACGTGCCGGGCGCCTACCGCATGGCACGCTCGCTGGCCGTCAACATCAACGCGCTCGACTACGTGACCGTGGCGCGCACGCGCGGCGAGGGCACGCTCTACATCATGCTGCGCGAGATCCTGCCCAACATCCTGGGCCCGATGCTGGCCGACCTGGGCCTGCGCTTCGTCTACGTCGTGCTGCTGCTGGCAAGCCTGAGCTTCCTGGGCCTGGGCATCCAGCCGCCGGCGGCCGACTGGGGCTCGCTGGTGCGCGAGAACATCGGTGCGCTTGCCATGGGCGGGGCCTCCGTGATCGTGCCGGCGCTGGCCATCGCGAGCCTGACCATCGCGGTCAATCTCGTCATCGACAACCTGCCCGGCCGTTCGGCCAGAGAACGAGGAGCACGCTGATGGGCGCACCACTCACAGTCCAGGGCCTGAGCATCTGCGCCGGCGCGAACACGCTGGTCGACAACCTGAGCTTCTCGGTGCAGCCCGGCGAAGTGCTGGCGCTCATCGGCGAATCGGGTTCCGGCAAGACCACCACCGCGCTCGCGCTGATGGGTTATGCACGCAGCGGCTGCCGCATCTCGGCGGGCCGGGTGCAGATCGGCGACACCGACGTGCTGGCACTCGATGCGGCGCGACAGCGCGGGCTGCGCGGCCGCACGGTCTCCTACATCGCGCAGAGCGCGGCCGCCTCCTTCAACCCTTCGCGCACGATCATGGACCAGGTGGTGGAGCCCACCGTCATCCACGGCCTGTGCAAGCGGGCCGAGGCCGAGGCCAAGGCGGTGCAGCTGTTCCGCGAGCTGGCGCTGCCCGATCCGGAGAACATCGGCGCGCGCTATCCGCACCAGGTCTCCGGCGGCCAGCTGCAGCGGCTGATGGCGGCCATGGCGCTGATCGGCGACCCCGAGCTGGTGATCCTCGACGAGCCCACCACCGCGCTCGACGTGACCACGCAGATCGAGGTGCTGCGCGCTTTCCGCCGCGTGGTGCGCGAGCGCCGCGCCACCGCCGTGTACGTGAGCCACGACCTGGCCGTGGTCGCGCAGATGGCCGACCACATCCTGGTGCTGCGCAACGGCAGGATGAGCGAGCTCAACGCCACCGGGCAGATCCTTTCCGCCCCGGCCGACGACTACACCAAGTGCCTGCTCGCGGCCGCGCGGCCCGCGGTGCGCGCATCCGGCCAGGCCTCGGGCGATTCCGCGCTGCTGCTCGACGTGCAGGAGCTTTCATGCGGCTACGGCGCGGTGGACGCCAAGGGCCAGCCGGCCAAGATCATCCTCGAGGACATCAACCTCAAGCTCTACCGCGGCCAGGCCATTGGCGTGATCGGCGAATCGGGCTCGGGCAAGACCACGCTGGCACGGGCCGTCGCCGGCCTGCTGAAGCCCTGCCACGGCAGCGTCACCTTCGACGGGCACGCACTCGCGCCCACGCTGCAGCAGCGCGAGCGCGAGCAGCTGCGCCGCATCCAGATCGTGTTCCAGATGGCCGACACGGCGCTCAACCCATCGCAGACCATCTGGCGCATCCTGGCGCGGCCGCTGCAGTTCTACAAGGGCTTGCGCGGCGAGCCGCTCAAGCAGCGCATCTTCGAGCTGCTCGACCTCGTGAAGCTGCCGCGCACGGTGGCCGACCGCCTGCCGGGCGGTCTCTCGGGCGGGCAGAAGCAGCGCGTGAACCTGGCGCGCGCACTGGCGGCCGAGCCCGACCTCATCCTGTGCGACGAAGTGACCTCGGCGCTGGACACCGTGGTGGCCGCGGCGGTGCTCGACCTCATGGCCGAGCTGCGGCGCGAACTGGGCGTGTCCTATCTCTTCATCAGCCACGACCTGCACACGGTGCGCTCGGTGTGCGACGAGATCGTGGTGATGCAGCACGGCCGCAAGCTCTCGCAGGTGGCGCGTGCCGACTACGAACGCGGGCCGCACCATCCCTACTACGACCTGCTGGCGCGTTCCGTGCCCGAGCTGCGCCAGGGCTGGCTCGACGACATGGACCGCGCGGCCGCGACAGCCACGCCATCAACCACGGAAGCACTCGCATGACACCCACATTCCGCATTGCGCTGATCGCTGGCGACGGCATCGGCAAGGAAGTGATGCCCGAGGGCCTGCGCGTGGTGCTGGCCGCCGCCGAGCGCTTCGGCTTCGAGCTCGACTGCCGCACCATAGCCTGGGCCGGCTGCGACTACTACGCCGAGCACGGCCAGATGATGCCGGACGACTGGAAGGAACAGCTGCGCGGAGTGGACGCGCTCTACTTCGGCGCCGTCGGCTGGCCCGAGACCGTGCCCGATCACATCTCGCTCTGGGGGTCGCTCCTGAAGTTCCGCCGCGAGTTCGACCAGTACATCAACCTGCGCCCGGTGCGCCTGTTCGAAGGCGTGCCCTGCCCGCTGGCCGGCCGCAAGCCCGGCGACATCGACTACCTGGTGGTGCGCGAGAACACCGAGGGCGAATACACCTCGCTCGGCGGCGTGATGTACGAGGGCACCGAGCGCGAGATCGTGATCCAGGAGTCGGTGTTCTCGCGCCACGGCACCGACCGCGTGCTGAAGTACGCCTGCGAGCTCGCCCGGTCGCGCAAGAGGAAGCACCTCACGGTGGCCACCAAGAGCAACGGCATCGCGATCAGCATGCCGTGGTGGGACGGCCGCGCCGACGCCATCGGCCGCGACTATCCGGACGTGACCATCGACAAGCAGCACATCGACATCCTCTCGGCGCGCCTCGTGCTACAGCCCACGCGCTTCGACGTGGTGGTGGCGAGCAACCTGTTCGGCGACATCCTCTCCGACCTCGGCCCGGCCACCACCGGCACCATCGGCCTCGCGCCCTCGGCCAACCTCAACCCCGAGCGCAAGTTCCCGTCGCTGTTCGAGCCCGTGCACGGCTCGGCGCCCGACATCTACGGCCAGAACATCGCCAACCCGATCGCCATGATCTGGTCGGGCGCGCTGATGCTGGACTTCCTCACGCAAGGCCAGGGCGCAGGCCGGGCCGCGCACGACGCGATCCTCGGTGCCATCGAAGCTGTGCTGCGCGACGGGCCGCGCACGCGCGACCTGGGCGGCACGGCCTCGACCACCGACATTGGAATGGCCATTGCCGAGCGCGTGGCGGCCGCCTGACCTCTTCATTCATCCAGGACCTTTTCGACCATGACACTGACACTTGAACGCCAGGACCTGATGCCCGGCCAACAGCTCATCGGCGCCGACTGGCGCGAAGCCAGCGACGGCCACCGCCTCGACGTGACCGATCCCGCCACCGATGGCGTCTTCGCGAGCGTGCCCGACGGCACCGCCGCCGACGCGCGCGCCGCAGTGAACGCCGCGCATGCCGCCTTCCCCGCCTGGCGCGCCGTGCCGGCCAAGCAGCGCGCGCAGATCCTCAAGCGCTGGAACGACCTGATGCTGGCGCACCAGGAAGACCTGGGCCGCCTCATTTCGCGCGAACAGGGCAAGCCGCTGGCCGAAGGCCGCGGCGAAGTGGCCTATGCGGCCAGCTATGTCGAATGGTTCGGCGAAGAAGCCACGCGCGCCAACGGCGACGTGATTCCCGCCCCCGTGACCGGCCGCCGCATGCTCGCGCTGAAGGAGCCCGTGGGCGTGGTTGCCGCGATCACGCCGTGGAACTTTCCGGCCGCGATGATCGCGCGCAAGATCGCGCCCGCGCTGGCCGCGGGCTGCACCGTGGTGTGCAAGCCGGCCGAGGACACGCCGCTGACCTCGCTCGCGCTCGTCAGGCTCGCGCAGGAAGCCGGCGTGCCGGCGGGCGTGCTCAACATCGTGACCGCCTCGCGCGAGCGCACGCCCGAAGTGGTCGACGTGTGGCTGGCCGATGCGCGGGTGCGCAAGATCAGCTTCACCGGCTCCACGCCGGTGGGCAAGCACCTGGCGCGCGCCTCGGCCGACACGCTCAAGAAACTGTCGCTCGAGCTCGGCGGCAATGCGCCTTTCATCGTGTTCGAGGACGCCGACGTCGATGCCGCGGTCGATGGCCTGATGGCCGCCAAGTTCCGCAACGGCGGACAGACCTGCGTGAGCCCGAACCGGGTGTTCGTGCAGGCCCGGGTGCACGACGCCTTCGTCGACAAGCTGGCCGCGCGGGTGGGCGCGCTGAAGGTCGGCCCGGCGACGGAGTCCGACTCGCAAATCGGCCCCATGATCAACGCGCGCGCAGTCGACAAGATCGAGCGTCACGTGCGCGACGCCGTGGCCCGGGGCGCGCGCATCGTGGTCGGCGGCGAACGGCTGCGCTCCGCGCGCTGCGACGGCCCCAACTACTACGCGCCGACCGTGCTCGTGAATGCCGATGCGGGCATGGAATGCAGCTGCGAAGAGACCTTCGGGCCCGTGGTGCCGGTCACGCGCTTCGAGACCGAGGCCGAGGTGATCGCCGCCGCCAACGACACGCCCTTCGGCCTTGCCGCCTACTTCTACTCGACCGACGTGCGCCGCATCTGGCGCGTGGCCGAGGCGCTCGAATCCGGCATCGTCGGCATCAATGAAGGCGCCCTCGCCGCCGAAGCCGCGCCCTTCGGCGGCGTGAAGGAATCGGGCTACGGGCGCGAAGGCTCGGTGCACGGCCTGGACGACTACATGCACACCAAGTACCTGTGCCAGGGCGGGCTCTGAGGCGGCGATCGCGCCTTTTCGGCATTCCGGCTTGACCCGGCCCCAGGGGCATCCTCTAAAAGGGGAAGATCCATCGAAAGGAACATTTCATGCGATCTTCCGCCCCGCACCTGAACCCATCCGAAGCCGCGCGGCGACTCGGCGTTTCGGCCAAGGCCCTGCGGCTGTATGAGCAGCGCGGCCTGGTCGAACCCGGCCGAACCACGGCGGGATGGCGGGCCTATGGCCAAGCTGAGATGGCCCGCGCGGCCGAGATCGTCGCTCTTCGCGCGCTCGGCTTCAGTCTTGCCCAGGTGGGACGGGTGCTGGAGGGCAACCCCCAAGGCCTGGAGCAAGCATTGGCCGCGCACCAGACGGCGCTGGAAGTGCAGCTTCGCCAGCTCACGCACACCGTCGAGAAAGTCCGCGACTTGCGAAGCGGCATTGCGCAAGGCCGGACGCCAAGCATCGGCGAACTCGCGGGCCTGCTGGCGCCCGCCAGCGAAGTGCGCCTTGCCTTCGACCTGCCGTGGCCCTGGGGCGGAGAGCGCTTCGAGCTTCGCGAGATCCGGCCGCTCAACTACATCGTCGGGCCGCTTGGCAGCGGCAAGACCCGGCTGGCGCAGCGCATCGCCGAAGCACTGCCCGATGCGGCCTGGCTGGGGCTGGACCGGCGGGCGGAGTGCGGCGCCGCTGTGTCCGAGCCTCGGGTCGACCGCGCGCTGGCATGGCTCGTGGAGGACGGCGCGACGCCATCGGATGCGCTGATTGCACTTCTGGCCGGGCTGGAAGCGGAAGGGCCCGATGCCGTGGTCGTGGACCTGATCGAGCACGGCCTGGACCAGGCCACCCAGGAGGCGCTGATCGCCCGGCTGCGCGGCCGCGGACCCAACGCGCGGCCGATCTTCATGCTCACGCGCTCCTGCGCGATCCTCGACCTGGCGGCCGTCGGGCCGGACGAGGCGATCATCCTTTGCCCCGCGAACCACAGCCCCCCGAGCCTGGTCGCGCCCTGCCCCGGCGCGCCGGGCTACGAGGCCGTCGCCACCTGCTTGGCGACGCCGGACGTGCGGGCGCGGACGGCAGGGCTTGTCGCATGGCGGCAGGCGGCCTGAGCACGATGGACAGCGCAGTTTTCGCGCGGCATCCGCAACTGGGCTGAACCCGCCTTTCATTTTTTTGCGCGCCGGGCGCAGGCATCGGCGCTGCGGCTGCGGTCGCGCCGAAGGCTGCCCCGGGCAAACCCGGGCTTGCGGCAAACACCGGACATGGCACACATTATGCAAATGGATTTGCGTATTCTGCAAATACGCAAATACATTTGCACCAACTCGGTGAGTCTGTCACCTCCAGAAGGATTGTCATGAAGAAACTTGTTCTCAAGCTGCTCGCAGCCGCGACGCTCGCCACGTCGATCGCCGCCCCCGCCTTCGCGGCCGGCCCTTTGCTCGTCGCCGTCGATACAGCCTTTGTCCCCTTCGAATTCAAGGAGGGCGACAAATACGTGGGTTTCGACATCGACCTGTGGGACGCGGTCGCGAAGGAACTCAAGCTCGACTACAAGCTGCAACCGATGGACTTCAGCGGCATCCTGCCGGCACTGCAGACTCGGAATGTCGATGTCGCACTGGCGGGCATCACCATCAAGGACGAGCGCAAGAAGGTCATCGACTTCTCGGACGGCTACTACGACAGCGGCTTCATCCTCATGGTGCCCACCGCCAGCAAGATCACCGGCGTCGCGGACCTGAAGGGCAAGACCCTGGCCATCAAGACGGGCACCTCCGCCGCCGACTATGCGAAGGCCAACTTCGCCGGCACGGAGCTGCGCCAGTTCCCGAACATCGACAACGCCTACCTCGAGTTGATGACCGGCCGCGTGGAGGCCGCCATGCATGACACGCCCAACGTCCTCTACTACATCGCCACCGCAGGTGCAGGCAAGGCGAAGGCGGTCGGCCCGCAGATGATGGCGCAGCAGTATGGCATCGGCTTTCCGAAGGGCAGTCCGCTGGTGGCGCAGGTGAACGGCGCGCTGGCAAAGATCAAGGCGGATGGACGCTACGCGGCAATCTACCGGAAGTGGTTCAAGACCGAACCGCCGAAGTCCTGATCGAGCAGCAGCGGAGCAAATCATGGATTTCGACTGGTCAGTGATTGCGGGCGCACTGCCGGCCTTGCTGAAGGGAGCCCGGCTCACGGTGCTCATCACGGTGGCAGGACTGCTGGGCGGCACCTTGCTGGGCCTGTTGTTCGGCTTGATGCGCGCCTATGGCGGCAGATTCGTCAGCAGCATCGGCTTTGCCTACGTGGGGCTGGTGCGCGGCACGCCCATCGTGGTGCAGGTCATGTTCATCTACTTCGCGCTGCCCGGGCTGCTGGGCGTGCGCGTCGACCCGATGACCGCGGCCATTGCCTCGATCATCATCAACTCCGGCGCCTACATCGCCGAGATCGTGCGCGGTGCCTTCCTTTCGGTGCCCAGGGGCCTGAGCGAAGCCGGGCTGGCAATGGGGCTGCCCCGGTGGCGCGTGCTGGCGTTCGTCGTCGGCCCGGTCGCCTTTCGGCGCATGACCCCGGCGCTGGGCAACCAGTTCATTGTGAGCCTGAAGGACACCTCGCTCTTCATCGTCATCGGCGTCGGCGAACTGACCCGCCAGGGGCAGGAGATCATGGCGGCCAATTTCCGCGCCATCGAGATCTGGACCGCCGTCGCGGTGATCTATCTCATGCTGATCGGGGTGCTGACGCTGGGCCTGAGAACCGTCGAAAGAAGGATGCGCGTCCTGTGAACATCGTTGAATTCAAGAATGTCGAGAAGCACTTCGGTGCCAATGTGGTGCTCGACCGGGTGAACCTGCAGATCGGCCAGGGCGAGGTCGTCGTGCTGATCGGCCCCTCGGGTTCGGGCAAGTCGACGCTGCTGCGTTGCATCAACGCGCTGGAGCAGATCAACGGCGGCGACCTGCTGGTCGGCGGGCTGAGCGTGCGCGGCGGCAATGCCGTGACGCGCGAAATCCGCCAGGAGGCGGGCATGGTGTTCCAGCAGTTCAACCTGTTCCCGCAGATGACGGCGCTGGAGAACGTAGCCTTCGGGCCGCGCCAGGTGCGTGGTGCCTCCAAGGCGCAGGCGCAGGCCCAGGCGAAGGAACTGCTCGGCAAGGTCGGCCTGGCCGAACGCATGCACCACTACCCGAGTGAGCTCTCGGGCGGGCAGCAGCAGCGCGTGGCCATCGCCCGCGCGCTGGCCGTCAAGCCGAAGCTGATGCTTTTCGATGAGCCGACCTCCGCGCTCGACCCCGAGTTGCGCCAGGAGGTCTTGCGCGTCATGCAGGCGTTGGCTGAAGAGGGCATGACGATGGTGGTCGTGACCCACGAGATGCAGTTTGCCCGCAAGGTCGGCACGCGGCTGATCTTCATGGAACACGGCCACATCACGGTCGACGGCCACCCCGCCGAACTTCTGGACAACCCACCGAACCAGCGCCTACGCGAATTCCTGCAACACGTGGAGTGACATGCCGAAACTGATCTACCTTGAAGCCGGAGGCTCGCCCTTCGAAACCGGCCGCGCCCTGGGCCGTTTCGGTGCCGCGGCAATGCACGGCTACGCGCAGCGATCCCCTGCCTGGGCCACAGTCGTGCATCACCGCGGTACAGCGATGGCCAAGGCCATGGCCGCCCAGGTACAGACTGGTTTTCCGCGCGTCTGGGACGAACTGCGGGGCCTGGCCGCCGGCTTGGAACTGCCGTTCGAAGACGTGTTCCTGTGGAACTGCCGCGGCGATCTGTGGGCCATGGCGCCCGACGGATGCACCACCGTGCAAGAGGCCGGTACCATGCGCCGCATCACGCACAACGAAGACGGCGATCCGGCCTTTGCCGGGCATTGCGCAATCGCGGCCTGCGCGGTGGAGGGCGGCGCATCCTTCGCATCGTTCGTCTATCCCGGATCGCTGCCTGGGCACACCTTCGCGGCGACCGAAGGCGGCCTGGCCATGACAGTCAACAACCTGCGGTGCCTGGGGGTGCGCCCCGGCGTCCCGCGGATGGTGCTGACTCGGGCACTGCTCGAGGCGGCGAATCTGGAACAGGCGCTCGCGCTGCTTCGTTCAACCCAACGTGCGGGAGGCTTCCACCTCACCCTGGCGCACCGTGATGAGCCTCGACTGCTCAGCGTGGAGTTCAGTTCCGAAGCCTGTTCGGCCGTCGAGATCACGGGCCGCGCGCTGCATGCCAACCATGCGCTGCACGCGCCGCTGCGCGATTTGCCGCAAATCGTCACCGGCTCGTCGCAGCACCGCCAGCAGCGCGGCAACGCTCTGCTGGCGGGCGGCGATTCGAATGCAGCCGATCCCTTGCACGTGCTTGCCGACCATAGCGATGCTGCGTTTCCGATCCTGCGCGCCGATCCGGCCGACAGCGATGGCGAGAACACGATGGCGACGGCAGACATCCGCATCGGTGCGTCGCACATCGAATGGCAGGTGTACGAGCATCCAGCGCAGCCGCCGCGATTCCATATGATCGACGGCCATGCAAGCACCGAAAAAAGCCAGCGCGCCCACTCCGCCTGACACCGGGTCCAACGCCTCGCCACCACGCACTGTCGAGGCGCTGCGCGCGCTGACGGTGCGCGTGGGCCGAGGCGATGCGCTGATCTCGATGGGCGGCAAGGCGCACAGCGTGCTGGCGCGCCTGGTCGAGCGCCCGGAAGAGGTGGCGGTGCGAACGATCACCGAGTTGGCCGAATCTCTGGGTGTGAACGCATCGACGCTGACGCGCCTGGCAACCCGGCTCGGCTATGCGGGCTTCGTCGATTTCCAGACGGTGTTCCGGGACGGCCTGGCCTCGCATCACCGCCACTTCTACAGCGAGCAGGCCGGTCGATTGGTTGCGCATGCCTCCGAGCGCTCGCAATCGGGGCCTGGCAGCGAGCGTCCGGAAATTGCAACCATGGTGCAGATTGCCAAGGATTCGATCGCGAACATCGAGGGCTTCCTCGCGCAACTCTCGGCCGACGAACTGAAGCAGGCAGCCCGGCTGCTTGCCACGGCGCCGCGAGTCCGCGTACACGGGCTTCGGCAATTCAGCGCGCTGGCGAGTTTCCTGAGCTACGGCCTCGCCATGGTGCGAGGCGATGTGGCACTGCTCGATCCGCACGGGCTCGGCGTTGCCGAAGGGCTGGCCCAGTTGCAGCCTGGCGATCTGGTGGTGGTGACGAGCGTCGAGCCCTACACGCGCAGCATCGCCGAGACGGCCGCGGCTGCTGCCGCCGCGGGCATGGTGGTCATCGCCATTACCGACAACCGGGCATCGCCGCTTGCGACCTTCGCGAAACATGCGTTCTTCGTGCCGCACGGCAGCACCTTCTTCAGCAACTCGATGGGCGCCTACGTCATCTTCTGCGAGGGCCTGCTGAACCTGATCGCCACCGATCTGGGAAAAAAGGCACTGAAGGCGCTTGAACGGCGTGAACGTTTCATTGCCGACCTGAAGATCGAATAGCGCTTGCTTTCACCGCACCGCCGACAGCTCCGCGCGCAGCGCGGCAAAGGCATCTGCGGGATTCGAAGCGCGTGAGATCGGACGGCCGACGACCACGTGCGTCGCGCCGGCGCCGATGGCCTGCGCCGCAGTGGTGAAGCGCGCATGGTCGCTCTTCGAATCACTGGCCAGCTGTATGCCGGGCGTGACGATCAGAGTGTCCGATGGGAGAGTCTCCCGGAGCATCCGCGCTTCCAGCGGCGAAGCGACGACACCGTGGCATCCCGCGGCAACGGCAAGCCGCGCAAGGCGCAGAACCTGTTCGCGCACCGTCGAGCCCACACCCACTTCGCGCAAGTCTTCGTCGTCCATGCTGGTGATGACGGTGAGCGCGAGTACCTTCAGGTGAGGAAAGCGGCGCGCGGCCTCGACCGCGGACCGAAGCACCGCCGAACCGCCCGAGGCATGGACAGTCACCATCGAGGCGCCGATCTGCCCCGCTGCGGTGACTGCCGCCGCGACCGAACTCGGGATCTCCAGCAGCTTGAGGTCCAGGAACACGCGCTTGCCGCCCTCCACGAGCTCGCGCACGACCGAAGGCCCGGCCGCGGTCAGCAACTGCAGGCCGACCTTGTAGAACGTCGCTTCGGCGCCCAATTGCCGCACGAGGCCTGTGGCCGATGCAGCGGCGGCGAGGTCGAGCGACACGATGATGCGACTGTCCAAGCGGTTACCTCGTCTGGAAGATCGGTCCAGCATAAGCGATCGTGTCGCCTGTCCACACGGGGCGCGGCGGAGGTGGCGCGGCTGACTTCGCCTGGCGACAATCGCCTGACCATGAAAACCACCTCCTACGGCGTGCTCATCGTCAACGAGCAAGGCCAGCTTCTCATGGCGCACGCGACGGGCCAGAAGCACTGGGACATCCCCAAGGGCGGCGCAGAAGCAGGCGAATCCGCGCGCGAGGCGGCCATCCGCGAGGTTCGGGAAGAGACGGGCATCGAGCTGGCCACAGATTCGATGGAGGAGTTCGGGCGCATGCCGTACCGTCCGGCCAAGGACCTGCACCTGTTCCGCGCCTTCGTGCACACGCGCGACTGCGACATTGCGGCATGCAAGTGCACGAGCTTCTTTCCTCACCATGCTTCAGGCGTGATGACGCCCGAGGTGGACCAGTTCAAGTGGGTGGACCCCGCGGACGTACCGGCGCTGGCCGCAAAGTCGATGACGGCGCTGCTTCGGACGCTGCCCGGCTTCGGAACGACGAGGGACATCTGACGCCGTTGGCACCTCGATGAGCCCCGCTCAATCGGCATCGGGCGGCAGCACCAGCGGACCGCAGTTCTCGTCGGCAATAAACACCGCCAGCAGCTTCGCGGGGCGCACCGGATCGGGGTTCTCCGCAAAGAGATGCAGTGTGCGCGGCGGCTCGAAGAAGGTCTCGCCGCTCCTGTAGGTGCCCACCGGACCGCCGCCGAGCTGCGAGCGGATGGTGCCTTCGAGGATGACCGCGGTCACCGAGCCCGGATGCCGGTGGGCCGGCGAATAGGCCAGCGGCGGAAAGTCGACGAGCACGGTGGTCACCGCCTTGCCCGGCACGTTCGGCAATGCCTCGCACGAGAGCACCTTCACCGAAGTCGCGGGCCTCGCATCGGCGCCCGATCCCGCGGGCGCCGGGGCCGACGAGAACATCGGCCGGGCCACGCTGCTGCACACATCGGCGAACCATTGCGCCGCCTCCTGCCGGTTGCCGTGCGGCATCAGCGCCCAGCCGGCGGCCAGCACCAGGGAGAGCGCCGCAATGCCCGCGCCTAGCGGGCCGCGATGAAGCCGGGCCGCCTTCACGATGCGACTCCCTGCCGCTGGCGCAGCCGCAGCGATGCCTGCCAGCCCAGTTCGCGCCTGGCCTTCTCGCTGCTGACTTCGGGGTTGTCCTCGGCAATGTTGAAGACACCGCCGCGAGCATGCCGCAGCGCCAGCACCGTCGCCCAGGCCGCCGCCTCCACATGGACCGGGCACGCGCCCCTGGACTCGGAGGTCGACGTGCCGGGACCGTAGAACTGCCCGTAGCGCAGCACCGTGCCCGTGAGGCCCGCCGTGCCCAGCACGCTGCGCTCCAGCGCCGCCACGCCGCCCACGCTGACACCGCGCGTGCCTTCGGCCGCGAGATCGAGCGGATCTTCCTCGACGTGCGGAGTCGCGCCGGGCGCATAGAGCCAGGCGATGCTCTGCGCCACCAGCCGGCGGCTGCCGGCCGCCAGCGCCGCGGCCACGAGGTTGCGCGTGCCTTCAGTGCGCACGCGCGCATTGCGATGGGCGGCATCGGCCATCCGCTTGGGATCGAGATCCCGCGGCAGGTCGGTGAGCTGGTGGATCACGATCGCCGGTGCGATGCGCATCAGCGCCGCGCGCAGCGCTGGCGCGTCGAACACGTCGACGACGACAGGCACCGCGCCGCTTGCCTCCAGCGCCTGCGCGCGCTCGGCGCGCCGGGTGCTGCCGTACACGATATAGCCCGCGTCGACCAACAAAGGCACGAGGGCGCTGCCGATGGCCCCGGCCGCACCCGCCACGAATATCTTCTCGCTCATCGCATGTCCTCTTTCCACTGGATGTTCGGAGCTTAGGTTTTCGATGCCCCATTCCAAAGAGCCAAGATTCGTCAAAATGAATGGGCCATGACGCAAGAGAAGAAACCGCCCGCCGCCCTCCTCGCGATCGACCGCACAGCGTCCACGCCGCTGCACCGGCAGATCTACGAACGCTTCCGCACGGCCATCGAGCAGGGCTTGCTCCGCCCCGGCAACCGCGTGGCCTCGGCGCGCAGCCTGGCCAGCGGACTGGGCGTGGCGCGCGGCACCGTCGAGGCAGCCTACAACCAGCTCGCGGGCGAAGGCTATTTCTCGCCGCAGGGCCAGGCGGGCACGGTGGTCTCGCCCTCGCTGCCTTCCCCGCGATCGGCGCGCCGCACGTCCCGGCAAGCCGAGGCGCGGGCCGTGGAACAGGACCTGGCCGAACCCGCGCCGCCGCCGCCCCTGCAGCTGGGCATTCCGGCGCTCGATGCCTTCCCGCGCAAGCTCTGGGCACGCCTGGTGTCGCGCCGCGCCAGGGCAACGACCGCGGCCGAGATGTTCTATGGCGATCCCTCGGGCCATCCGCCGCTGCGCACGGCGATTGCCGCCTACCTGCGGGTGTCGCGCGGCGTCGCGTGCCATCCGTCGCAAGTCTTCGTGACCGGCGGCTACCGCGCATCGCTCGCGCTCATCTCGCACGCGCTGCTCGCAAGGGACGAGCGCGTGTGGGTGGAAGACCCGGGCTATCCGCCGACGCAGGAGGTGCTGCGCAGTGCCGGCCAGCGCACGGTGCCTGTGCCGGTGGACGAAGAAGGCCTGGTCGTTGCGCGTGGCATGCGCAAGGCAGCGGAGGCGAAGATGGCCGTCGTCACGCCCTCGCACCAGGCGCCGCTCGGTGTCTCGATGTCGCTCGCGCGCCGGCTGCAGCTGCTCGCCTGGGCCTCGCAGGCGAAGGCCTGGATCGTCGAAGACGACTACGACGGCGAATACCGCTACACCGGCCCGCCACTGCCCGCGCTCAAGAGCCTCGACCGCCATGACCGCGTGCTCTACGCCGGCAGCTTCTCGAAGGTGCTGTACCCCGGCTTGGCGCTCGGCTACGTGGTGGTGCCCGATGCGCTGCGCGGCGCCTTCGGCGAGGCCGCGCGGACAGGGTCCAACGGATGCCCGCAGCTCACGCAGGCAGTGGTTGCCGATTTCATTCGAGAAGGCCACTTCTCGCGCCACTTGAAGAAGATGCGGTTGTTCTATGCGCGCCGCCGCCACATGCTCGCGGCCGCGCTGCTGAAGACCTTCGGCGACGAAGTGCGCATCGACCTGCAGGCCGGCGGCATGCACCTGATCGCGCGCTTCGACCGGCGGCGCGAAGGCGACGAGGAGCTGGGGCGCCGCGCGCAACGCGCCGGACTGAACTGCCAGCCGCTGTCCGCGCGGGGCACGGCAAGTTTCCGCGACGCGGGGCTGCTGATCGGCTTCACCAACATCGGCTCCGCGATACACGCGCAACAGCTTGCAACGATGTTGCGGACCGCCCTGGACCGAAAGCCATGAGAATTCACCGGCCTGTCATGCAGGCCGCCTAAGGTCCGTCCGCACACCAGCGAGGAGACTTCCCATGCACACCCTGAAAAAGATCTGCAATGCGTTCTTGGGCCTGGGCCTGCTGCTCGCCGCCGCGGGCCCGGCCACCGCGCACGAGGAGAACGCACGGCGCCGCGCCGACAATGCGCCGCTCGTGATCGGCCATCGCGGCGGGGCCAATGGCTACCTGCCCGAACACACGCTGGAAGCCTATGCGCTCGGCATCTCGCTGGGCGCCGACTACATCGAGCCCGACCTGGTCGCCACCAAGGACGGCCACCTGATCGCCCGGCACGAACCCAACCTGATTGACACCACCAACGTCAAGGACCTGCCGCAATTCGCCAACCGCCGCCGAACGGTCATGCTCGACGGCGTGCCGACCGACGGCTTCTTCGCCAGCGATTTCACGCTGGCCGAGATCAAGCAGCTGCGCGCCGTGCAGTCCTTTGCCGAGCGCGACCAGTCCTTCAACGGCAAGTTCCAGATCCCGACGCTGGCCGAGGTGATCGACCTGGCCAAGCGCAAGTCCCGCGAAGAGGGGCGGCGCATCGGGATCTATCCCGAAACCAAGCACCCCACCTATCACCAGAGCATCGGCCTGCCCCTGGAAGACAGGCTGCTGAACGTGCTGAGCGCGGCCGGCTGGAACCAGCGCAATGCACCGGTCTTCATCCAGTCCTTCGAGACCGCCAACCTGCGCTATCTGCGGAGCAAGACAAGCGTGCGCCTGATCCAGCTGGTGGACGCCAACGACGTCAAGCCCGACGGCACGCTGGACCTCAGCAAGCCCTACGACAAACCCTACGACTGGGTGGTGTCGAACCGCGACGGCCTCTTCAGCGATCTGTTGACGCCGCGCGGCCTGCAGGAAGTGAAGGGCTATGCGGACGGCATCGGCCCGTGGAAGCCGTACCTGATTTCGAGCGCGTGCAAGACCGTGCAGGCAGGCGCGTGCGCCGACGTGACCGGCGACGGCGCCATCGACGAGCGCGACCGCGTGCTGCTGCCCCCCACCAACGTGATTGCCAATGCGCATCGGCTGGGACTGCTGGTCCACCCGTATACCTTCCGCAGCGAACAGAAGCGCCTGACCGGCAGCTTCGGCGGCAACGCGGTCAATGAGTACCTTGCGTTCTACGAGGCTGGCGTCGACGGCGTGTTCAGCGATTTCGCGGACACGGCGGTTGCGGCACGCGCGATGTTCCTGCTCAAGCACGATCCTGACTACGCCGCCTGCCTCGTCAATTCGCGCAAGTGCGAACGCAATAACGATTGATTGGGCGCTGCCGGGAATCGCGGCCGTTCCCGTGCAGGTCCGCCACGACGGTCGATGGTCCGAGCGGTGGGCGTTGCTTCGATCATCCCGGCTACCATCCCGACATGCTCACGAACGGATTCGCGCATGTCTCCAAGGTCCTGGCCCGATGAATATGCGGCAAGCCAGATCGTGGGGGCCTTTTGCCTGCGCATCCATTCTCAGCTTCGTGGCCTACAGGACCCTTTCCGCAAGCGAGTGGTATTACGCGCTCCTGTGGCTGCTGGCTGGCCTGAGCGCCGTGCTTGCGGCGAGGCTTCTCCTGCAGACCGGCTTCAGGACTTGGCCTGTCGCAGCAACAGCCATCGGCCTGCTGGCCGGCCAATGGTGGCTGGCAGAGGCTCTGATCCTGCGAGCGTTCTGGCGCCTCAACGGGTTCGGCCCTTGATATCCGCCCAAGTGCCGGGGCGACCTTCGCCGCATGCGCTTCAGCGAGGTGCGCTTGCTTCAGGTCCTTCGGTGCCGTCCGGCTCTCTGCGCTGAAGATCGATCCGCAGCCCCGCGACGGCGCCGTTCTCGACGTGCAGCGCGAAACGCATCGCCGGATCTTCGACCAGCATCTCGATCACCAGCTTCGCCGTTGCCTCGTCGAAGCCCATCTGCACGCCCTTCCAGGCCGCTGCGGCATTACGGGCCGCGAGTGAAGCCATCTCCACCTTGAGGCCGCGGCCGACGGAATGGGAGTGCAGTCCGATCGCATGGCGCCCTTCGAGATGCACTTGCAGGCCCGGCACGGCGACGAGCCCCTCGCCAAGCCACAGCTCGCCCGAGAGCGACGTGCGGCCGAGCAGCAGGCGCGCCTGCTGTGTCAGCCCATGGCCAGGCCCCCTGTGGCCCTGTCGCAGCATCGATTCGGCAAAGGCCTGCAACTGCAACTTGCCGCGCTCGGAGACCCAAGGGCCCAGCAAGGCGCCGCGGTGCTCGAACACCACGCCCGCGAGCGGCGCCGCGGCGAACTGGTACAGGTAGCTGCGCCCGTTGGGCGCGTCGACATAAATGCCCATCCGGCTCACGCCCATGCGCGAGTCGGGCCCGACATGCTCGACCGTCGCATCGTTGAAGTCGATCTGGCCGTCGCGAACGGGCACCGTGACATCGGCGTCGAACAGCAGATGCGCGTCGGTGATCTGGCCGCGGATAGAGCCTTCGGCCTCGCCGAGGGGTGCAAGATGCCACGCATCGGCCACCGCATGGCCGGCCGCGGCGTCGGGCGTCGCTGCCGCTGCGTCCGCGCCCTGGCTCGCCTCGCGGATCTTCTGGATCTGGGGCGGCAGCACCAGCGGGCCATGCAGCTTCAATCCCGAACACTCGGCCTTGTCCGCCTGGACGGAAACCAGGCGCGGCACGCCGGCCTCGGCGCGCAGCCGGGCCACCAGCTCGTGCACGTCGATGCAGTCGATTTCGAGGACGAACGGATCCGACGCAAGCCGCAGCGCCATCGCCTCGAACCGCCGGACCCGGAGTTCGACGGCACCGTCCGGCATGGATTGCCACGTCACGCCCTCGAGCGTGCAGCGATTGCGCCCGGCGTCGCCGGAAGCCCCGAGTTCCGATCCGAGTGCGAGTTCGATGAGGGAGGCCGCGAGCGAGACGGTCATGCCGTGCTTCTACCAGACCTCGCGGGATCATGCGCCGTTCGGCGGCAACCGCAGACGCGGCTCCCAGTCTTCGACATGCCCCGAGGCCGCGCGCTTTCGGAAGGTCTGGCGCCAGCGTTCGGCGAGCGACGGCAATTCGGCGGCACGCTCCCATTCGGGCGCCGCGTGCGCGTCCCGGGTGAACAGCAACGCAATGAGACGCGACAAGGGCCAGTCCGGGTGCGGTCGCTCCACCAGCACGGCCTGCGCGCCGGCCCGCACCCAGCCGGGTTCGAGCGTGCGGTAGTACCAGCCCGTGCGGCCGCGCGCCTGCATCTCGCGCGCCATGCCGCGCTCGCCGAAGCGCAGGTCGAGTTTCCAGCAGGGCTGCCGGCCCTGCGACACCTGCACCAGCGCCTCGCCGAGGCGCACCACGTCGCCGATGCACACGTTCGATTCGTCCCAGCCGCGGGAGGAGATGTTCTCGCCGAACGCGCCCGGACTTGCAAGCAGGTCGGCGCGGCGGCTCCAGGAAGCCCAGCCCGCATAGTGCTCGCGAGGGTAGTGATGCACCGCCTTCTCGACACCGCCGTGGATGCGCAGGTCGGCTTGCGCATCGCCCTGCAGGCCCGTAGCCGACAGCCACAGTGCATGGTCCACGGGCAACTTGCGGATGCCGCTCGACGAGCGCCCGTCGGGCAGCAGCGCCACCTGGCCCACCAGCAGCGCATCGATCACTGTGGCGCCTGGCGTCATTCGAGCTGCCCCAGCCAGACCGTCAACATCGCCGCGGCGGCCGTGCAGGGTCCGGAGCCCAATGCGGCGCTGCGGGCGCGCAGCGCGGGTATGTCGACACCGGCCTGGACGAGTTCGCAGGCATGCCCGATCAACCATGGTTCGATGCGCGACGGGTCCGCCTCCGGATGGAACTGGAGCGCCAGCGCATGGGACCCCAGGCTGAACGCCTGGTGCGGCGTGGAAGCCGTGCTCGCGAGCAGAGCGCCGCCCGGCGGAACGTCGAAGGTGTCGCCATGCCAGTGGAGCACCGGGCTGCCTTCCAGCGGCGCAAGGCAGGAGGCCTTGCCGGCCTCGTTCAATTCGACCGGCGCCCACCCGATCTCCTGGCGCGCGGCCGGATACACGCGCGCACCGAGCGCGCTGGCCATCAGCTGTGCGCCCAGGCACAGCCCCAGGGTCGGGAGCCGAAGCGCCAGCCGCTCGCGCAGGCCCGCCAGTTCGTCTTCCAGCCATGGATAGATTCGGGTGTCGTAGGCGGCCACGGGACCGCCGAGCACGACGACGAGCCCGGCGCCACGCCATTCGTCGATGCCAAGCGGCGAGACGCCGGCCTGCCGGTACTCGATCTCGTAGCCGGCGTTCACGAGCACGCGCGCGAACGAGCCGAGGTCTTCGAAGGCGAGGTGCTGCAATGCGATGCACTTCATGGCGTCAGGCTCCATCGGCCGGGCAGCCCTCGCCGCGGCACCCGCCGTGCGCCGCTGCAAGGCCATCCGCATCGCCCGGGGACCGCGTGATCAGCGTCGCGGGTACCTCTTCGGCAGCCAGCTGGCCGATGGCCGCGCCGAGCGCCATGTCGTCGAGCTGGCCGAAGTGGCTCAGCCGGATGCGGCCTTGCCTGTCGATGAGAACGATGCTCGGCGTTCCCTGCAACTGGTATGTTCGCATCGTCGCGGGAATGCTGCCGCGAGAAGGCGCGTCGATGCCGATGGGAAACGTGAGGCGGTACTCCTGCACGAATGCGGCGAGCGCCGCGGCGGTCATCACGTCCTGGTGCTCGAACACGGTGTGCAGGCCGATCACGGCAACGTCCCTTGCATCGAAAAGCTGTCGCGTCTTCTTCGCCTGCGGAAGGCCGTGCGACACGCAGGCCGGGCAGAGCATCTGGAAGGCATGCAGCACCACCACGCGGCCGCGCAGCGACTCGAGCGTGAGGGCGCTGTCCGTGTTGAGCCATTGGACAACCTGCAGCGCAGGCGCCGGGGGAAAGTTCTTCGGCATCTCGAATGCTCCAACGTGAAGGCAACCAGGAAGCGGCCGCGCCGCCCCTGCACTATCGCTCCGGTCAGGCGGCCGCGCGCAGCTTGACCGACGGAAAATCGACCGGTACGTCGAAGGCCACGTTCACATAGTTGGTGAACAGGTTCAACGCCACGTGCGCCACGATCTCGACGATCTGCACATCGTCGAAGCCGGCGCTGCGAAGCGCCTCGACATCGGCAGCGCCGACCCGGCCGCGCGCATCGACCAGCTTGAGCGCGAAGCGCAACGCGGCCGCCGTCCGCGGGTCGGAAGATTCGCCCGCCTGGGCCGCCGCCATGTCCGCGGCGGACACCCCGGCCTTGCGGCCGAGCGCCGTGTGCGCGGCCAGGCAATAGTGGCATGCGTTGCGGTCGGCCACCGCCACGGCGATCTGTTCGCCGAGCTGCGCCGCAATGGCGCCGCCGCCGAGCGCGCCGAACGATCCCCACATGCTCTGGAGCGCGGCCGGCGAATTGGCAACCGCGCGAAACATGTTGGGCGTGGCGCCGAAGGTGCCATGGATGTTCGCCAGCAGGGCCTTGGCTTCGCCGGTGGCTGCGGCTTCGTTCACGAGTGGGACGCGAGACATGAAAGTCCTTTGAAGAAGTGGAGGAACGAAGCCAGTGTCTGCGCATGCACCGTATGATTGGGATCGTTTCATCCGAATAAGATACCTTTTCGTCCAGAATTGCCCCTCATGCCCCCGATCGACAGGCTTTCCTCTCTGCTCGAGCGCTTTCATGTGCGGGCCCATCTGTTCCATGCCGGCCCCTTGTGCGGCACCACCCGGTTCGCGGCCCGGGAAGGCCGCGGCTTCCTGCATGCGCTGCGGCGCGGCGAGATGGTGGTCACGCACTCGGCGCGCGCCGGCGTGCCGCGCAAGCTCGCCGTGCAGGCGCCCTGCCTTCTTTTCTATCCGCGGCCCCTGGCGCACAACTTCCACAACGCGCCGGCGGAGGGCTCGGACTTCGTCTGCGCGACGCTCGATTTCGATGGCGGCGAGGCGCATCCCCTTGCGCGCGCGCTGCCGCCCCTGGTCGTCCTTCCGCTCGATGCCGTGGAGGGCCTCGAACAGTCGCTGGCGCTGCTCTTCGCCGAGACCACCCGGGTGCTGTGCGGCCACCGCCTGCTGGCCGACCGGCTGTTCGAGGTCGTGCTGATCCAGCTCCTGCGCTGGCTGCTCGATCACCCGCAGGAGAGCGAACCTCCTCCGGGCCTTCTGGCCGGACTCGGCGATGCGCAGCTGGCGCGCGTCCTGGTCGCCATGCACGAACGCCCTGGCGACCCCTGGACGCTGGACCGCATGGCACGGGAGGCCGGCCTGTCCCGCAGTGCGTTCGCCCAGCGCTTCAAGGCCGTGGTGAGCGCCACGCCCGCGGACTACCTCGCCGGCTGGCGCCTCACGATCGCACAGGCCGAGCTCAGGAAGGGCGCATCGCTCAAGAGCATCGCGGACACGCTCGGCTACGCCAATGCATCCGCGCTGTCGCGGCTCTTCACGCAGAAGATCGGCATGTCCGCGCGCGAATGGCTGGCCAGCCGGCAGTGAGCGCGCCGTCTCGCCACTCGGACCGGGCAGGGTTCAAGTTCTTTCATGGCGAAATTTAGTCATTTATTGACAATCGCCTAGTAATTGCAACAAACCAGCCGGATGGCACAGCGCTCCGATCCGTCCCTGCCGGGCCGTCGATGCCACTTTTGCGCGGCGGCAATTGGTGATGCCCAACAGCCTGCCCTCGGGCTTGAGCGATGCGTTCGCGCAGGATCCGGCGAAACAAAGGCAATGGGCCGCCTTCCTCCAGAGGAACCAGCTGGGTGACCTGGATCTCGCCATGTCGTCGCGCGGTTGCGCAGCGAATTCCAAACGCTCCGAACCGCCTGAAGAGCCGATACCGCTGCTAGCGCACGCGCGGGGCCGCGCCCTGCAGGCTGCTGCGCAGCGCCAGCTTGCGCACGATGGTCGAGAACGCGCGCGTGGCCGCCGCGTCGCGTGCCACCGGCGACCACAGCATGCCGGGCGTGCGCACGGGCGTGGGGCTTTCCAGCCGGATGACCACGAGCCCCGAGAGCGGGTTCACTACGTTCGCGGCCACGATGGACGCGAGCTGCGTCTTGGCGACCAGGTCCATCATCGGCGCGAGCGTGTTGATCTCCGCCACCACGTGCGGCTGCGCGCCGCAGGAGCGAAAGCACTCGTCCAGCATCTGGCGCGTGGCAAAGCTGGCCGGCAGCAGCACCATCGGCAGGCGGTGCAGCTCCACCATGCGCACGCGCTTGCGCCGCGCGAGCGGATGTTTTTTGGCCACCACCAGCACCATCTCCTCGTTGTAGAGCGGCTCGAACTGCAGCGGCCCGGGCACGCTCGGCCGGTAGGCGATGCCCAGGTCCAGCGTGCCCTGCTGCAGGCGCGCGGCGATCTGGTCGGCCGACAACTCCTCGACCACCACCTTCACGCGCGGGTGCCGCCCCTGGAAGCTCGCGATGCAGTCGGGGATGAAGCCGAGGTTGAAGGTGTGGGTAGAGCCCACGCGCAGCTCGCCCGCCACCTCGGAGCTGTCCTGGCGCAGCGCGCCCAGTCCCAGGTCGATCTCGTGCAGGGCCTTGGTGCAGTAGTGCAGGAACTCGTCGCCGGCGTCGGTCAGGCTCACGCGCTTGCCGATGCGGTCGAACAGCGCAACGCCGATCTCTTCCTCGAGCTGCTTGATCTGGTGCGACAGCGTCGACTGCGTGACATGCAGGCGCTCGGCCGCGCGCGTGAAGTTCAGCGAGCCTGACAAGGCGATGAAGTAGCGCAGGTGCCGGAGTTCCATGGCTTTCCTCGGGAGCAATGATCGATGGCATCGATGCTAACGATGGAAAACAATCATTTTCCGAATTCGTGGATGCAACCTAAAGTTTCTCCAGCCCCCCGACAACAACGACAGGAGACCTCCCGGTGCAAAAAGTCCTCAGCGGCATCAAGGTGCTGGAACAAGGCACGTTCATCACCGGGCCGGCCGCCGGCATGTTCCTCGCGGACCTGGGCGCCGAGGTGGTCAAGATCGAGCAGCCCGGCGCGGGCGATCCGTTCCGCGCCTTTCGCGGCGGCCTCTACAGCCCGCACTTCCAGACCTACAACCGCAACAAGCGCAGCGTCACGCTCAACCCGAAGCTGCCCGAGGACGCGGCCGTGTTCGACGAGCTGGTCAAGGACGCCGACGTCTACATCCAGAATTTCCGCCCCGGTGCGGCCGAGCGGCTGGGCGCCGGCGAGTCCCGGCTGCGGGCCCTCAATCCACGGCTCGTGTATTGCGCCATCAGCGGCTTCGGGCAGACCGGCCCCGCTGCCGGGCGCCCCGCCTACGACACGGTGGCGCAGGCCGCGAGCGCCTTCCTCAAGCTGCTGGTGAACCCGGCCAACCCGCGCGTGGTCGGCCCCGCGCTCGCCGATGCCATGACCGGCTTCTACGCCGCCTACGGCGTGCTCGGCGCGCTGGTCGAACGGGGCCGCACCGGCCGCGGGCGCGCGGTCGAGGTGTCGATGCTGGAGGCCATGTGCCACTTCAACCTCGACGCGTTCACGCACTTCTTTTCGGAGAACGAGGTCATGGGCCCGTTCAGCCGGCCGAGCGTCTCGCAGTCCTATGTGCTGGAGTGCGCGGACGGCCTGTGGATCGCGCTGCACATGTCCTCGCCCGAGAAGTTCTGGCAGGGCCTGGCCAATGCCATCGAGCGCCCTCGCCTGTTCGCGGACCCGCGCTTCGCCTCACGCGAGGCGCGCATCGCGCACCAGGAAGACCTGATCGCGCTGCTCGGCGGCGTGTTCCGCCAGCAGACCCGCGCAGCGTGGTGCGCGCGGCTCGAGGCCGAGGACGTGCCGCACGCGCCCATGTACGACACGCGCGAGGCCATGGAAGACCCGCAGGCGCGGCACCTGCAGCTGCAGGTGAGCGCGCCGCACCCCGAGGGCGGCGAGTGGCACACGATCCGCTCGCCCGTGAGCTTCGACGGCGAGCGCGCGCTGGAAGTCACGGCCCCCCCCATGCTCGGGGCCGACAACGCAGCCATCGTCGATCCGATCCGCCAGCGCCTGGGGCAGCCGCCCACTGCCAGGCGCTGACCCCGGCGCAGCCTTCCAAGACAAAACGAGCCAGGAGACAAGAACACCATGACCCCATCGAACGAAAGCGAGCTGACGCAGACCGTGCTCAAGAGCCTGGAGGGAACGCGCGACGCGCGCTTCCTGCAGCTCATGCAGTCGCTGATCACGCACCTGCATGCCTTCATCCGCGACGTGGACCTGAAGCCCGACGAGTGGATGCAGGCCATCGAATTCCTGACGGCCACGGGCCAGACCTGCACCGACAAGCGCCAGGAGTTCATCCTGCTGTCGGACACGCTGGGTGCCTCGATGATGGTCGTGATCCTGGACCAGCTGCGCGCCGCCGCCGGCAAGCGCGGCCGCGCCGCGAACGAAGCCACGCAAGCCACCGAACTCACCGAGGCCACGCACGCCACCGTGCAGGGCCCCTTCTACTGGGAAGGCGCGCCCGACCTGCCGCTGGGCGCCGACGTGGCCCAGGGCGCCCGCGGCGAGCCGACCTTCTACAGCGGCCGCGTCACCGACACCCACGGCCAGCCGCTCGAAGGTGCGCTGCTCGACATCTGGTCGGGCGACGGCGAAGGCGTGTACGACATGCAGGTCGAAGGCGCCGCGATGCAGGCGCGCGGGCGTATCCGCACCGACCACGAAGGCCGCTACTGGTTCTGGTCGATCCGCCCGAGCTTCTATCCGATTCCGGTCGACGGGCCCGTCGGCCGCATGCTGGAAGCCATGGGCCGCCATCCGAACCGCCCCGGCCACATCCACATGATGGTCTCGGCGCCGGGCCATGTGCCCGTCACCACGCACCTGTTCGTGGCGGGCAGCCCGTACATCGAATCCGATGCCGTGTTCGGCGTGCGGCCGCGGCTCGTCGTGGACTTCGAGTCGCACCCGCCGGGCCGCGCGCCGGACGGCAGGTCGCTGGAAACGCCCTACTGGTCCGCGCACTACGACTTCCGCCTCGAACCCCGACACGCCTGAAAGACCACGCCCATGAAAATCGGAAAGTCCACCGTCCCGCGCACCGCCATCTGCACCTCGGACGAACACACCATCGTCGTGCGTGGCCAGGACCTGTGCCAGGAACTGATCGGGCACCTGTCGTTCACCGACTATTTCTTCCTGCTGCTCACCGGGCGCCGCCCCGATGCCGCGTGCAGCGCCGTGCTCGACGCCACGCTGGTGGCGATTGCCGAGCACGGCCTCGTGCCGAGCGTGCAGGCCAGCCGCATGACCTTCGCGGCCGCGCCCGATGCGCTGCAGGGCGCGGTGGCAGCCGGCATCCTCGGCTGCGGCTCCGTCATCCTCGGCGCGTCCGAAACCGCGGGCCGGCTGTTCATCGACGTGGCGGCACGCGTGGATGCGGGCGCCACGCTGCCGCAGGCCGCCACTGCGGCCATCACCGAACTCAAGGCCGCACGCGCCGCGATCCCGGGCTACGGCCATCCGCTGCACAAGGAACGCGATCCGCGCGTCGACCGGCTGATCGCCGTGGCGACGCAGGCCGGCGCCGACCTGCGCTATGTGCACATCGCGCAGGCGCTGGAAGATGCGATCCCGGGCATCGTCGGCAAGGACCTGCGCATGAACGTCTCGGCGGCGATTCCAGCGGTGCTGCTCGGGGTGGGCTTTCCGGTGGGGTCGCTGCGCGGCGTGCCGATCCTCGCGCGCACCGCGGGGCTGATCGCGCACCTCGCGGAAGAAGCCGAGACGCCGAGCGGCTTTGCGTTGTCCTACCAGGCCACGCGCGAACTGCAGTACGAAGGCGCCGTGCCCGCGGGCTTCGGGACGGCGCCATGAAACGCCGCGCGGGCCTGGCCGCGACGCTTGTAGCCGCAGCGATGCTTGCGCAGGCCAGCAGCGCATGGGCCCAGGCAGGCGACGCGCGCCCCATCAAGCTGGTCGTGCCCTTCGCTGCCGGCACCACGACCGACATCGTGGGACGGGTGCTGGCCGAAGCGCTGGGGCGCCAGCTGTCGCAGCCGGTGATCGTCGACAACCGCCCCGGCGCGGGCGGTGCCATCGGCAGCGAGCTGGTGGCCCGCTCAGGGGCGGATGCACACACTGTGCTGCTGGGCACCGTGGGCACGCATGCCATCAACGCCTCGCTCTACAAGCGGCTTTCCTACCAGCCGCAGCGCGATTTCGTGCCGCTGGGCTTCGTCGGCGCCACGCCCACGCTGCTGGTCGTTCCCACGGCCGCGCCGTGGAAGACGGTGGCGGATCTGCGCCGGGCCAGCGGCAAGTCGGTGAGCTTTGCCTCGGCCGGCAATGGCACCTCGGGGCACCTGGCGGGCGAGCTGCTCAACCTGCGGCTCGGCAAGGACTTCGTGCACGTGCCCTACCGCGACGGCGCCCAGGCGCTCACCGAGGTGATGGCGGGCAACGTGCAGTTCATGTTCTATCACCCGGCCGCCGTGCTGCCGCAGATCCGCGCCGGCAAGCTGCGCGCGCTGGGCACATCGAGCGCGCGGCGAAGCATGGCCGCCCCCGACGTGCCCACGCTGGCCGAGCAGGGCATTCCGGACTTCGACCTGGTCGCGTGGTTCATGTTGTATGCCCCGGCCGACATGCCCGCCGCGCAGCGCGACCGCCTGCGCGAAGCCACGCAGGCGGTGCTCGCCCAGCCCGGGGTGCGCGACAAGCTCGCGGCCCAGGGCATCGAGCCCATGGCCATGGGCGCGGCGGACATGGCCGCCTTCGGTACGGCCGAGATCGCGAAATGGGGCGAGGCCGTGCGCCGCTCCGGCGCGCAAGTGGATTGAAGAAGACAGAACAACCCAACAAACGGGCACCCATAGCCCAAGGAGACAAGCCATGCGTTCGACCACAACCCTCGTCAAGAAGATGCTCGGCCTGGTGCTGGGCCTCACCAGCATCCTGGCCACGGGCCACGCAAGCGCCCAAGCCGCAGAGTGGCCCACCAAGCCGATCCGCATCGTGGTGGGCTTCGCGCCCGGCACGCCGCCCGACATCTTCGCGCGCATGTACGGCGACTACGCGAGCCGCAAGCTCGGCGTGCCGGTGCTCATCGACAACAAGCCCGGCACGGCCGGCAACCTCGCGTCGGACACCGTCGCCAAGGCGCCGGCAGACGGCTACACCTTCCTCTACAACCTGTCGACGGCGTTCACGATCAACCCGTACATCTACAGCAAGCTGCCGTTCGATCCCGACAAGGACCTGGTTCCCGTCGCCACCACGATGCGCCAGGGCCTCGTGCTGATCGCCAACACCAAGTTCCCGGCCAGGACCATCAAGGAGCTCGTGGCCGCGGCCAAGGAAAAGCCCGGCACCTATTCGCACGCCTCCTACGGCGCGGGAAGCCCGTCGCAGCTGATCGTCGAGTCCCTGAAGGACGAGGTGGGCATCACCATGCTGCATGTGCCCTACCGCGCGAGCCCCATCGCCGATCTCGTCGGCGGACAGGTCGACACGCTGATGGAGCCCATCGCCACGGGCTATCCGCTGATCAGCAGCGGCCGGGTGCAGGCACTCGCTTACTCGGGGCCCACGCGGCACCCCGCGCTGCCCGATGTGCCCACGCTTTCGGAGGTGATGCCGGGCTTCTCGATGATGTCGTGGCACGGCATCTGGGCACCCGCGAACACACCCGCTGCGGTGCTCAACCGGTTCAACGCGGTATTCGTCGAAGCCAGCAAGGACCCGGACCTCGCCAAGCGCATCAAGGACCTCAACAGCGAGCCGCTGGGCGTCACGCGCACCGAGATGAGCGCGATGGTGCGCCGCGATGCGGAGATCTACAGCCGCGTCGTGAAGGCGCGCAACATCCGCGTGGATTGACCTGCCGCGCCCATCGCTTCGCACTCATCATGGCCCTTAACATCGGCCGTGATGACCGCTTCACTGCCACCCGAAATCGCTTCGCAACTGTCGCAGGCACGCGCCGTTCTCGAGCGCCACCTGGCCGGCGCGCTGCAGGCCATCCACCTGTTCGGCTCCGCCGTCGATGGAGGGCTCAAGCCGCACAGCGACATCGACCTGATGGTGACCGTGGAAGCGCCGCTGCCCGCACAAGTCCGGCACGCGCTGATGGCGGACCTGCTGTCGGTCTCGGGCAGCCCCGGCGCCGGCGGACCGTGGCGCCCGCTCGAAGTGACGCTCGTGGTGCGGGACGAGGTCGTGCCCTGGCGCTATCCGCCGCTGCGCGAACTGCAGTTCGGCGAATGGCTGCGCGAGGAACTGCAGGCCGGCATCGTGGAGCCGGCCATGCCGGACCATGACCTCGCGATCCTGCTCAGCAAGCTCAGGCAGCACAGCGTCTGCCTGCTCGGCCCTCCCGCGATCGAACTGTTCGACCCCGTGCCCCACGCCGATTTCGCGCGCGCGCTGCTGGACACCGTGGCGCAGTGGAACGACGCGCCGGACTGGCAGGGCGACGAGCGCAATGTGGTGCTGGCGCTCGCGCGCATCTGGTTCAGTGCCTGCACCGGCGAGATCGCGCCCAAGGATGCCGCCGCGGCATGGGCGCTCGAACGCCTGCCGGGTGAGCACCGGCCCGTGCTGGCGAGTGCGCACGCGGCTTACCTGGGCCATGCGCCGGACAATTTGGCCGATCGTCCTACCCAGGTCACGGCGTTCGTGCGCTACACCAAGGCACTGATCGAGGATGTGGTCTGCGCAGGCCCTGCGCCCGCGCGGTGAGCCATTGCGCGCGATCGCACCTCAACAGACTTTCCTCCAGGCACGACGAACAGGAGAGACATCGATGTACGTCATCATGGGTGGTACGGGGCATGTCGGTTCGGCGGTCGCGCAAGCACTGCTCGACCGTGGCGAAGCAGTGACGATCATTACGCGCGATGCGAGCCGCGCCGGCGCATGGCGCGAAAAAGGGGCCGAGATCGCCGAGGCCAACGTCGAAGACGTGGCCTCGCTGCGCGCGGCGTTTCAACGTGGGCGCCGCGCCTTCCTGCTCAATCCATCCGCGGACACGTCGGCGGACACCGACACCATCGAGAGGCGCACGGTCGCCAGGATCCTGTCTGCGCTGGAAGGCTCGGGCCTGCAGAAGGTGGTGGCGGAATCGACCGGCGGCGCGCAGCCCGGCGAGCGCATCGGCGACCTGAGCGTGCTATGGGAACTCGAGGAGGGCCTGCGCCGCCAATCCATTCCGGCGGCCATCAACCGCGCGGCCTACTACATGAGCAACTGGGACGGGCTGCTCGACGCCGTCCGCAGCGTGGGCAGGCTGCCCACGATGTACGACCCCGACCTTGCCATTCCCATGGCCGCGCCGCGCGACCTCGGCGAGATCGCGGCCCGCAGGCTGGTGTCCCCGCTCGACGACGTCGGCATCCGCTACGTGGAGGGGCCGCGGCGCTATTCCTCGGCCGACGTGGCAAGGGCGTTCTCGCAGGCGCTCGGCCGGCCGGTGGAGCTCGACGTCACGCCGCGCGACAAGTGGAAGGAAGCGTACCGCAGCCTCGGCTTTTCCGAAGCTGCCGCGGACTCGTATGCGCGAATGGCCGCGGTGAGCGTCGACAGCGGCTTCGAGATGCCAGGCGATGCCCTGCGCGGCTCGACGACGCTCGAGGCCTACATCCGCGGCCTGGTGGCGCGATCCTGACGGCGGCACGCCACCCTCCACCCATGTTCAGGCAGCGAGCACCTGCAGGTTGCCGGCACCGGGCAGCACGCGCAGCGTGGCGGCCGTCCTCACCGAATAATCGCGGCTCAGCACCGTGCTGACCTCGATGTAGTCGCAGCGCGCCTCGGCCGGCGTGAGCGTCAGCACGGCATAGCCGCGCTTGCTGGTCTCGGCGTAGCGCAGGTCGTCGATGATGCGCCGGAAGCCATCGGACAGCAGGTCGTTGGCGATCAGCGGCAGCGCGCGCTCGAAGCCCGGCGACGACACCGACGAGGTTCCGAATTCCACGCCGACCCGCTGCCCGGAGGCGTCGGTGAGGTTCCCGGCCCAGGCGTTGTGCGTGTCGCCGGCCAGCGAGATCAGGTTCTTGCCCTGGTTGCGCGCCATGGCGAGCACGGCATCGCGCGCGGCCGGGTAGCCGTCCCACGCGTCCAGGTTGTAGGGCACCTTCTGCTGCGTGATCAGCGCGCGCTGGCTGTCGCTGCGCGCGGAATCCGGAAGCGCCTGCGCCGCCAGGTAGGCGGTCAGCGTCTCGACGCTGAAGTCGGTCGCGATGCTCAAGGGAATGACCATGCGCATCATGAGCACCTGCTGGCCGAGCACCTGCCAGGTGCAGGGCGATGCGGCCATGCGCTGTGACAGCCAGTCCACCTGCGGCTGGCCCATCAGCTGCCGCGTGGGCGCCGAGGCCTCGCCGGCCAGGTACTGCGAGAGCGTGACCTGCTTGTCGCGGCCGATCAGCCGGGTGTCGAGCATGTGCATCGAAGCCAGCGTGCCGAAGTCGAAGGAGCGGTAGATCCGCAGCGGGTTGGCCGGGTCGGGCAGCCGCGTCGGCAGCCACTCGTGGTAGGCCTGCACGGCCGCCGCGCGCCGTGCCGCAAAGCTGCCCTCGGTCGCTTCGTCGTGGTTCTCGGCCCCGCCGGACCAGGCGTTGTCGGCCAGGTCGTGGTCGTCCCACACCGCGATCATGGGCAGCCGCGCATGCAAGGCGCGCAGGTCGCCGTCGGTGCGGTACTGCGCATGGCGCAGGCGGTAGTCCGCAAGCGTCAGGATCTCGTGGTCGGGCCTCGACTCGCGGTCGATGGCAATGGCCAGCTGCGAGGCAAAGCCCACCCGGCCGAATTCGTAGATGTAGTCCCCCAGGTGCAGCACCACGTCGATGTCGGTGCGCTTGGCAATGTCGGCATAGACATTGAAGTAGCCGCTCGGGAAATTGGAGCAGGACACCACCGCCAGCCTGGCCTGCGATACGCCGCCCACCGGCAGCGTGCGGGTGCGGCCGATGGGCGAGCGGTCGTTGCCCATGAAGAAGCGATAGAAATAGGTGCTGGCCGGCTGGAGCCCCATGGCGTCCACCTTGACCGTGTAGTCGCGCTCGGGGCCGGTGCTCGCGGTGCCGCGCGCAACGATGATGCCGAAGCGCTCGTCGCTGGCCACTTCCCACTCGACATTGAGGGTGCCCGGCGCGGAGGCCGTCACGCGGGTCCAGAGGATCACGCGGTCGGACAAGGGATCGCCGCTCGCGATCCCGTGCTTGAACACCGAGTTGGGTCCGTCGGGCGGACGCCCACCCCCCACTCCGCCACCGATGCCGATGCCCCCTCCTCCTCCGCCGCCACCCCCGCCACATGCGGTCAGGCCGATGCCGCTGCCCGAGAACATCGCGAACAGCACGGCGCTGCGCAGCAGCGAGCGCCGGGTGGTGCCGCTCAGGGCTTGCGGGGGGTCGGTGTCTGCATCGTGAACGGCATGGCTTGCCTCGCCGTTGTTCTTCTTCTCGTCGTGGGTGCGCATGGCTGTCTCCTGATCCGCCGACGGCAAGACGCACGGCACGCCTCGGTCCCCGTTCGACGTCGGCGCCATTTGAATGTGAGGACCTTGGTTTTCAACGTAGGCTGCCGCCGATGCGCGCGTCAGCCGGAAGCGCACGGGGTACCCTCAGTTCAATGTGTCGAAGAGCCTGAAGATCCACGACAGCTGGTAGACCAGCGTGGCCGCCACGAAGACGGTGTGAAAGCGCTGGCTCGCCGTCCTGGCCGCCACGATGCACAGCGTCACGAGAACGGGCGTACGGATCAGGTACTCCAGTGCAAAGCGCGCGAAGTGCGCCTCGCCCTTGATCAGGGTGTCGACCACGTCGAGCAGGTAGGTTGCGGCCAGCAGGCCGAAGAACCACGCGCGGCGGGCATAGAAATAATCTTCATAGCTCGCATAGTCGCGCATGCTGTCCGGAAAGAGCAGCGCGCACAGCAGGAACAGGACGATCGCGTAGCTCACGATGAAGGCATAGGTGCCGAAGGTCCAGCTCTCGATCTGGTAGAGGCCGAACTCCCACCACCAGAAATGCACCAGCGCCAGCAGGACCGAAGCCACCCAGGCAAGGTGCACCGCATAGAGCCGGTACTGCGCCGGGTGCTGCACGATGCGCGCAACGCCCGACAAGAGCCGCGTGACGCCAAGGCCGATCACCATGCCCATGACGATGCGGATGTGCGGGAAGATGTCGTGGGCAGAGATGACTTGTTGCTGCATTCGGGGGCTTCATGGTGTTGGGACGATGCCAAGGGTGGCCAGGCCGTCGACGCCACGCTACAGCACCTGGAGGTGCGGCTCTGCGCAAGACCCTGCTGCGGCTGGGCGTTTTGCTCCGACGGCATGGCGCATTCCCGGCTGCGAACGCCTTCTATGCCTGGGCAATTCCCCGCATTAATGTGAGCAGGGCATGTTCGAGGTCCTGCTCGAAGTCGTACCGGAGGCTCTTCAAGCCGGGTAGCCCGCTGATTCTGGTTGCGCGCTGGCCCGAAAGGGCGCGAAGATTCAGCAGAGTGGTGAACTTCGCGCCGATCAATACGGCATCCGATCGATGGTGCGTGTGGGTGATGTCGATATCAAGTTCGAGATCGTGCTCGAAGCACGCATCGAACTCGATGTGCCGGGCAAGCAAGACCGCATCGGCGACATTGCAAAGCCGCCAACCCCTGATAGCAGATCCCGTCCCGTCAAAGAAACCCGATCGACAGCCAGGGAAGCACCGCCACTGCAGTCGTCCCCACCCGCAGCGCCACGCTAGTGGTTGTCCTCGATGTTGAGGACTTTCCCCAAGCCCAGAAAATAATTGGCAAACGCAAGCAGTGCCGCAGTCACCGCAATGTAGACAGCGGAGAGCGCCGCCAGGGTCGGGTCGGCAAACTCCCGAACATAGTTGTACATGGCCACCGGCAGCGTCTGCGTGTCCTGTGTCGTCACGAAAAGCGATGCGGTGAATTCGCTGAATGACATGATGGCGGCGAACAGCCATCCACCGAAGAGCCCCGGAGCCAGAAGAGGAACCGTGACGGTGAAAAGCACCTTCACCGGCGACCCGCCCAGGCTGGCCGCCGCCTGCTCGAGCCGTTCGTCCAGGTTCTCCATGGAAACATAGACGCTCCTGAGCACAAAGGGCAGCACCAGCATGACGTGGCACAGGATGACGATGCCGTATCCACGTTGCACCGAGGTCTGCGACACCAGGATGAGCAGGCCCAGCCCCAAGGTGAAATGCGGCACCACCAGCGGCGAATGCAGGATCGCGAGGAGGAGCTGCTTGCCGCGGAACTCCAGCCGCTTCACCGCGATGGACAGACACGTCCCGATCACCAAGGCCAGGAAGGAAGACCATCCGGTGACGACCATGCTCGAGCGAAATCCTTCCTGGAAATCCGGATAGCTGAACACCCGCACAAACCACTTGAGCGAATACGATTCAGGCGGAAAGGCAAGGATCGCTTTTTCGTTGAATGCGGCGATCGTCACCACCACCACCGGCAACAATACGAATGCAAGCAGGATGGCGATCAGCAGCGGCCCGGCAACACGCAGCGGCAGAGGCAGGGAACTTCGGATTTTCATTTCAATGTCCTCCAACGGCCTTCAGGCGCTTCGTCAAGAGTCCCAAGGCAAAGAGCGCCGCGGTCGTCATCAGCAGCCCCATCACGCTCAGGCTGGCTGCCAGCGGAAAATTCATGGAGGAAAAGCCGAGTTGGTAGACCAGGGTCGACACCGTGGGCACGCGGCCTCCGCCAATCATCTGGGGCGTCGCAAAGGCACTGAAGGTCCAGGCAAAGGCGGTCGTGATGCTGGCCAGAATGCCCGGCATCGAAAGAGGCAGCGTGACCGTGACGAAAGTCTTGACGGGGCCCGCGCCCAGGCTTTGCGCGGCCTTTTCATAGTCGCGGTTGATGTGCGAGATCGCCGTGGCGAGCATCAGGACCACCACGGGAATCGTCACGTGCACCAGCGCGACGAGCACGCCCAGGTGGGTGAACATGAGTTCGAACGGCCATTCGATCAAGCCGAGCTTTCGCAAGGTGCCGTTGATGAAGCCGTTGCTGCCCAGCACGGCGATCCACGAGTAAGTCCGGACGATTTCACCCAGGAATAGCGGCGTGATCGAAACGATCAGGATGAAGGATTTGAGAGCCCGGTTCTTCACGCGAACCAGGGCGTAGGCCAGGGGATAGGCGGCGACAAGCGAGAACACCGTCGTCTCCACACTCAGCAACAAGGTATTGGCAAACGCATCGAGATAGATCGACTTGCCCATGCCGGAGAAATTGGCGAAGGTCAGCCCGCCGACATCCAGTGAGCCGGGAACAAACGCCCGAAAGCTGAACTGGAACACCGCGGCCAGTGAGACGGCGATGCCCATCGCAACAATGACGGCTGGAGATACCAGCCAGGCCCGTAGATCGGAGCGCATTCCTGAACCTTGTTCCAGAGACCCAACGGGGTCAGTTCATGATGTTCTCGGTGAACCACTTGCGCCACTCGGCAGTCTTCTCGGCGCGCAGCTTGTTGTCGATGACGATGGTCTGGGTGTCCCACTGTGCCTTGGTGGTGAATACGCCCGGCAGCTTGGCGTCTTCGGCCGAAACCGTTGCGTTGTCGACGACCGGGCTGGCTTTCTTCGAAGCCACGATCCTTGACTGCACTTCGGGCGACAGCGCGATGTTCAGGAACTTGTGGGCCAGGTCGGCCTTGGTGCTTCCCTTCATGATGGCCATGGTGTCAACGCCGAGCACCGCACCTTCCTTGGGCATGACCACCTTGATCGGCACGCCCTGGCTGGCCATGTGGTACGCGTTCATCGAAAGAATGACTTCCACGGGCGTTTCCCCGGTGGCGATCAATTGCTGCGCGTTGGCGTCGTTGGTATAGAAGGCCTTGAAGTTGGGCTTGAGCGCCTTGAGTTTGTCCTGGCCTTTTTCCCAGGACCTGGCATCTCCGCCCGACAGCATGGCGGCAACCGCAATCAAGTGGCTGGGGTCGAAGTCAGGGGCGCTGATCTTGCCTTTCAGGGCCGGATTCCACAGGTCATTCCAGCTTTCGAATTTGACGCTGGGCGGCAGCAGGTCGGCGCGATAGCCGATGGAATACACATAGGCCCAGCTGCCGATGTGGTACGGGCTGATCCTGGCGCGGTCGACCAGGCGGCTGGCGTTCGGGATCTTGCTGTTGTCGAGCTGCTCGAACAGGTCGCTGTTCACGTAGAGCCAGCCGACATGCGAGGTCGTGAACGTGATGTCGCTTTCGGGCTTGGAAGCGAGCTTGGCCTTGTTCAGGCGGTCGATGGTGCCGCCGGTCACGTACTTCACCGGCACGCCGGTCTGCTTCGTGAACTCCTTGCCGATGTTCTCGTCGATGAGGTCGCGGAAGCTGCCACCCCATGTGCTCACCACCAGGGCGTTGTCCTGCGAGTAGGCCGATGTGACGGCCAGCGTGGCGGAAAGCACGCACATTGTCAAAAGCTTGCGAATCATTGAAAACCCTCAGATCGAAAAGTTGAACGTTGGTCGGAGCCGGCAATCCGTCGGCGAGTCGCACTGAAGGTGCAAGCATTGCGCCAGCACCATGCCCACTCACCTCAGCGACCGGATGATGTGGAACTCACGACTTGCGGCCAAGTCGCCTTTTACTTAGAGGTGCCTCAATTTTCCTGATGGGCGCGGGTCCGCGGGCAAAGCTCGGAAATTCCTAAACGGTCGCCCGGAAAATACAAATGGCACCGATGTCCGACGCCGATGACCATTGCCGTTCCCGTCATCAGCCCCCCGCAACATGAAACACACCCGCATCCGGCCTTTCAATACCAAGGTCACGTACCCGGAACAGAAGCTCGACAACGACCTTTGCCAGGCCGTTGTCGCTCGAGGCAGCACCGTTTTCCTGCGCGGGCAGATCGGACAGGACCTTGAAACGTCCGAGAGCGTCTGTATCGGGGATGTCAGCGGTCAAGCGGAGCAGGCCATGGCGAACATAGCGATGCTGCTCAAGGAGGCCGGCGGCGAACTCCAGGACATCTGCAAGATCACGATCTACATCATCGATCCGCGTTACCGCGAGGCCGTCTATCTCGTCGTGGGCCGCTGGCTGAAAGGGGTTTTTCCCGTATCGACAGGCATCGTGGTGTCTGCCCTGGCCCGTCCGGAATGGCTGGTGGAAATTGATGCCACGGCCATGATTCCCGACTGAGCCCCATGACGTTCTCCATCATCGCGCGCTGCCCCGCCACCGGGCAGTTCGGTGCTGCCGTTGCCTCGTCCTCCCCCGCGGTCGCCGCGCGTTGCATCCGCGGCCGCACGCACGTGGGCGCCGCCGCCAGCCAGAACATCACCGATCCGGATCTGGGCCCGCTCGCCCTGGACCTGCTCGCCAGCGGGCTGACGCCGGCGCAAGCGTTGGCCGAGCTGCAAAAGCGCCCCTTCATCGACTACCGCCAGGTGATGGCTATCGATGCGTCGAACCCGCCGGTGGTTTTCACCGGGGCCAAGGCGCTCGGCACCCTGGCCAGCGTGGTCGGCACGCATGCTGCCTGCGCCGGCAACATGCTGCTCACATGCGAGGTGCCCCAGGCGATGCTCTCGGCATTCGAGAGCGCCGAAGGCCCGCTGGCCGAACGCCTGATGCAGGCCATGCTCGCCGGCCAGGCGGCTGGTGGCGAGGAAGGCCCCGTGCATTCGGCCGGCCTGCTGGTCTACGGGGAGCAGAACTGGCCGATCGTGGATCTTCGGCTGGACTGGGTGGAGCTCGATCCGGTGCAGGCCCTCTACGCCACCTGGAAGGTGTACGAACCGCAGCTGCAGGCCTACATCACGCGGGCGCTCGACCCGCGCGCGGCCCCCAGCTTCGGGGTGCCTGGAAACCTCTGAAGGGCCGCCGGTACACTGGACTGCCAACGTCCCGCGCCGCTCCCCAGCCTCTTCTCTACCTCGACATGCTCAACCGCGTTTCCTTGCGTCAGATGGAGTATTTTGTCGCCACCGCGACGCACGGCAGCATCGCCGCCGCGTCGGCGCAGATCCATATCTCCTCGCCTTCGATCTCCGCGGCCATTGCGCATCTCGAGTCCGAACTGAACGTGCAGTTGTTCGTCCGCCATCCCTCCAAGGGACTGGGACTGACCGCCATCGGCACCCTGGTGCTGCGGCAGTGTGAAGACGTGCTCGACCAGTCCTCCCGCCTGTATGAGATCGCCTCGGATTCGAGCGATGTCATGCAAGGCGTCTTGCGGGTAGGCAGCTTCCAGTCGCTCACCGCCATGATTGCACCCGAGGTCATCTTCGGATTTTCCCGGGCGTTCGAGACGGTGGAAGTGGAGATGGTCGAAGGCGACCAGGTGGTCTTGATGAACAAGATCCGTGCGCTCGAGATCGACCTGGCGATCACCTACGACCTGCACCTGGGCGACGACATCGAGTTCGAAACCCTGGCGACGCTGCCGCCTTATGTGCTGGTGAGCGAACTGCATCCGTTGGCGCAGGAGAAGGCCGTCACGTTCGAGGAGCTGGCACCCCAGCCCTACGTGCTGCTCGACCTGCCGATGAGCCGGGAGTACTTCACCTCGCTTTTCGCCAAGGCCGGCGTCACGCCGAACATCGTGGCGCGCTCACGGTCCGAGGAAGTAGTGCGCTCCATGGTGGCCAACGGCATCGGGTATGCGCTGTTCAACGTGCGGCCCAAATCAAACCAGGCGCTCGACGGCAAACGCATGGTGCGTGTGCGTCTGGCCGGCACCAATCGCCCGATGCAGCTTGGCCTGGCAACGTACAAGCCAATGAAGCAGTCGCGGCTGACCCGCGTCTTCATGGAGCGCTGCCGCGCCTACATCTCCGACCAGTACATCCCCGGCATGAGCGCGGCGAGATTCTTCGACCCCCACATCGCAGCGCCCTGAAGCGCCCAACGCATCGCCATGGATCAAGAAAGTGCCGCAAGCATGTCCAGCACCTCGCTGCTGGAGACCCTGATTGCCTTTCCCTCGGTTTCCCTGAAACCGAACATCGGGCTCATCCACAAGGTCCAGGAGATCCTGGCGGAAGCCGGCATCGAATCGACCCTTGCACCGGACCCGCAGGACGCCAGCAGGACCAACCTGTTCGCCACGGTGGGCCCGCAAGGCGTCCCGAGTGTCCTGCTCTCCGGACACACCGACGTGGTGCCCGTGGACGGTCAGCCCTGGACTTCGCCGCCCTTCGAGGCCACGCACAAGGATGGCCGCATCTACGGACGCGGTGCGGCCGACATGAAGGGCTTCGTCGCCTGCGCCGTCATCGCCATGGTGGCTGCGGCCCGCAGACCGCTGAAGCGCCCCCTGCAACTGGCCCTGTCCTTCGACGAGGAGATCGGCTGCGTCGGCGTGCGCCACCTGCTGCGCCGGCTCGAGAACGACCTCCCCGCGCCCTACCTTTGCATCGTCGGCGAGCCCACCCTGATGCGCATCGGCACGGGTCACAAGGGCAAGTCCGCCTATCGGGCCATCTGCTGCGGCCAGGCCGGCCATTCGGGCCTGGCGCCAAGGTTCATCAACGCCGTCCACATGGCGAGCGACCTCGTCGCGTCGATGCGCGAGGTGCAGCGCGAACTGTCGGAGACCGGCCCTCGCGAGGAGGGCTACGGCGTGCCCTACTCCACGGTCCATGTCGGCGTGATCCACGGCGGCCGGGCCCTGAACATCGTGCCCAGCGAATGCGAGCTCAGTTTCGAGATCCGCCATGTCTCGCAAGACCAGCCCGAGGAGATCCTGGCCCGCGTGCTGCAACGCCTGGCCGAACGCGTGGCGGCCGATGCGGTGCATCCCGAGGCCCCGTTGCCGGACATCCAGCTGACCAACAGCTATCCCAGCCTGAGCACGCCCGAGGATTCGCCGGCCGTCGGCCTGCTCGGTTCCCTGCTGCCCCCCGGCACCCGCTGCACAAAGGTCGATTTCGGATCCGAAGGCGGCTTGTTCAAGCAGAGCTGGCGCGAAACTCCGGTGCTGATCTGCGGCCCCGGCAGCATCGAGGTGGCGCACAAGGCCGATGAATACGTGGAACTGTCGCAGATCGAAGCCTGCGACCGGATGATGGCCGCCCTCGTCGACTTTCTCTGCCAGTAGGCCTCAGCGCATGCGCAGGATTTCGCGGTCGACGCCGCGGACATCCGTCTTGCCGCAGAAGGCCATGGAGAGATCGAGTTCGTTCTGGATGAGGTGCAAGGCCGTGGCAACGCCTTTCTCTCCCAGGGCTCCCAGGCCGTACATCATGGCGCGGCCGATGTAGGTGCCGCGCGCCCCGAGCGCGATCGCCTTCAGCACGTCCTGTCCCGAGCGAATGCCGCCATCCATGTGCACCTCCACCCGGTGTCCGACGGCCTCCACGATGCGTGGCAAGGTGGAGATCGACGACGAGGCGCCGTCGAGCTGCCGCCCGCCGTGGTTGGACACCACGATGGCGTCGGCCCCGCTTTCAGCCGCCAGCCGCGCATCCTCGGGATCCTGGATGCCCTTGACGATCAGCTTGCCGTTCCAGCGCTTCTTGATCCATTCGATGTCTTGCCACGACAGGCGCGGATCGAACTGTTCCCGGGTCCACTCCACCAGCGAGCCGATGTTGTCCACGCCCTTCGCGTGCCCGACGATGTTGCCGAAATGGCGATGCCGCGTGCCCAGCATGTTCCAGCACCAGCGCGGCTTGCTCGCCAGGTTCACGAGATTGCGCAGGGTCGGCCGAGGGGATGTAGACAGGCCGTTCTTCTTGTCCTTGTGACGCTGCCCGAATACCTGCAGGTCCATGGTGACCACGAGCGCGGAACAGTTGGCGTTGCCGGCCCTCTCGATCAGGCCTTCCACGAAGCTCCGGTCGCGCAGCACATAGAGCTGGAACCAGAACGGATGGCGGCCGGTCGCTTCGGCCACCGCCTCGATCGGGCAGATGCTCATGGTCGACAAGGTGAACGGTATGCCGAACTTCTGCGCCGCGCGCGCCGCCAGGATCTCGCCATCGGCATGCTGCATGCCGGCGAGACCCGTGGGCGCAATCGCCACCGGCATGCTGACCGCCTGTCCCACCATGGTGCTGGCGGTGCTGCGCTCGGTGATGTCCACCGCCACGCGCTGGCGAAACTCGATCTTGCCGAAATCCTCTTCGTTGGCACGGTAGGTGTATTCGGTCCACGAGCCGCCATCCACATAGTCGTAGAACATCCGGGGCACGCGTTTCCTCGCCAGGCGGCGCAGGTCTTCGATGCAGGTGATCTCGGCCATGCAGGCTCAGGTCTTGCCGTACGACATGTACGCATCCTGGACCGCGATATGGTCGGCGATGTATTTCGCGTCGTGCCACACGCCGTAGATGAAGGACGAGGCGCGGTTGACCAGGTTCGGGAGTCCCAGGAAGTAGATGCCGCTCTCCGCGGAAATGCCCCGCTTGTGAAACGGCGCACCCTTTTCATCGAAGGCATTGACCTTCAGCCAGCTGTAGTCGAAGGCGAATCCGGTGGCCCAGAGAATCGTCGTGATGCCGGCCTTGGCGAGATCCAGGCTCATGATCGGCTCCTTGAGGCAGTCCGGGTCCGGCAGCAGCTCCCAGGCTTCGGGCTCCGGCGCAAAGGGCAAGCCGTTCTGCTCGATGTAGGCATCCGCTTCGCGCAGCACGTCGAAGTACGCCTGGTCGCCTTCCGCGACATTCCTGGCCAGGCCTTCTTCGAACTCGATGACACCGTCCTTGTAGGCCTTGGTCAGGCCGACCAGCGTCACGCCCATGTGCGCAAGGCGACGGAAATCGACCGTCTTGCCGCCCTCGTAGCCGCTGACGGCGAACGCGACGTGCTGCTTCTTGGGCTTGGTCTTGACCTCGTCCCACAGGCCCAGGGCACCGAGCCACCAGCAGTAATCGCGGCCGCGGTAGGAACGCGGCGGGCGGTAGTGCTCGCCCACCGAGAGATAGACCGTCTTGCCCGCCTTGCGCAGTTCCTCGGCAATCTGCGAGCCGGAAGCGCCCGCACCCACGACCAGCACGGCGCCTTCCCGCAACTGGCCCGGGTTCTTGTACGCCGAGGAATGCAGCTGCTGGATGCTGTCGGTTTCGGGAACGATCTTCGGATAGGCCGGAATCTGGAAGGGACCGGTGGCCGCAACGACGTTGATCGCTTCGATGACTCCCTCCGAGGTCGTGACCTTGAAGCCCGGGCGACCCACGTTGCGTTCCACCTGCTTGACCTCGACACCGGTGCGCACGGGCGCCTTCAGCATGGCGGCGTAGTCCTCGAAATACTGCGCCATGCGCTCTTTCGGCGGAAATGCCTCCGGCGAAACGCCTTCGAACTTCAACCCTGGAAAACGGTCATGCCAGGCGGGGCCATTCGCGACCAGGGAATCCCAACGCTCCGAGCGCCAGCGTTCCGCGATCCGGTTGCGCTCCAGCACCACATGCGGCACGCCCACGAGCGAAAGATGCTCGCTCATGGCGATGCCGGCCTGACCAGCGCCGACCACCAAGGTATTGATTTTTTCCACTGACATTTGTGTTCCTAAAGAAGATCGCACTGATGCACGTCGCCAGGCAGCCTGGAGACACCAGCCATCGATGCAGGCGAGTCTGAAGAAGCACACCGCATTTGAAAATCACGTTTTTCGGATTCAGGGCTTAGGAAAAAGCAAAGCGCTGCCCGCAAGGCCCTCGCTGGGACCTGTGCCCCGCGGCCATCGAGACCTTTCGTTTTTCCGAGGGGCGGCATCAATTTCGGCAAAGGCCTGGACACGGACTCCTGGCTTATCGTTCGCGCATGAAAGTAGTCCACTCCGACCCTGCAGCGCAGCCCGGCCTTTCGCATCCGCAGGCCGACACAGCCGTCAGCCTGGAGGGCGTGGTCAAGAAGTACCACGACCAGACCGTGCTGCACGAGGTCTCGCTGAAGATCAAGCGTGGCGAGTTCCTTACCCTGCTGGGTCCGTCGGGCTGCGGCAAGACGACGCTGCTCAACCTGATCGCGGGCTTTGCCGAGGCCGACAGCGGCGAGATCTTCATCGAGGGCCAGCCGGTGACCAGCGATCCGCCGCACAAGCGGCAGATCGGCATCGTCTTCCAGAACTACGCGCTCTTTCCGCACATGACCGTGGAGCGCAACATCGGCTATGGCCTGCGGATGCGGGGCGTACCCAACGACGAGGTGGCCCGGCGCGTCAAGGAAGCGATGGCCATGGTCAAGCTCACCGGCCTGGGGCACCGCAAGCCGCGCGAACTCTCCGGCGGCCAGCAGCAGCGTGTGGCGCTGGCGCGCGCACTGATCATCCAGCCCAAGGTGCTGCTGCTCGACGAGCCCTTCTCGGCTCTGGACAAGAGTTTGCGCGGCTCGATGCAGGTCGAGATTCGCGAGATCCAGCGCCGCCTGGGCCTGACGACGGTCTTCGTCACCCACGACCAGGGCGAGGCGCTGGCGATGTCGGACCGCATCGCCGTGATGTCGGCCGGCGTCATCCGCCAGATCGCTTCGCCGGCCGACCTGTACCGCAGTCCGCAGGATCCGTTCGTGGCGTCCTTTCTTGGCGACGTGAACATCCTGCCGGCCCACTACCACGGCAAGACCGCCCACGAGATCCAGCTGCGCCTGGGCTCCGGCTATCTCAGTCTTCCGCAGGCTCGGCTGGTCGATGCATCGCACGAAGGCGAAAGGCTGGACGTCTACGTCCGGCCGGAACACATCCTGCTGGAGAGCCTGCATGCCGGTTCGGTCCTGAGCGGCACCGTGATCCACCACGTCTTCCAGGGTGACCACATCAACACCTACGTGGATGTGGATGTTCCGAGGACGGCCCGGCAGGTGATCACGGTGCGCAGTGCAGGCCTGGACGCCATGCAGCATTGGCCCGTCGGCTCGGTCGCCGGGCTGGCGCTTCTCGATGAGGGCATCAGCGTCTTCAGCTCCCGAAAGTAACAGCCCGGCAAACCCCATGACCGACGTCAGAACCTCCCTTCCAAGTTCAATGCAAGCCATCGTCGCCCGGGAGCCCGGCGATGCCAGCGTGCTGGTGCTGGCCGAGCGCCCCATGCCCGTCCCAGGCGCCGGCGAAGTCCTGCTGCGCGTGCTGGCCGCCGGCATCAACCGGCCCGACGTCATGCAGCGCCAGGGCATCGCCAGGCCCACGCCCGGCATCACCGACGTCCTCGGACTGGAGGTGTGCGGCGAGGTGGTTGCCTGCGGCCCGGGTGCCGACAGCGCGCTGGTGGGCCAGCGGCTCATGAGTCTGGTGCCCGGCGGGGGCTATGCGCCGTGGTGCACGGCATCGGTCGATCATTCCTTCGTCGTGCCGGCCCCTCTGTCCGACATCGAGGCCGCGGCCTTGCCCGAAGGACTCTTCACCGTCTGGCACAACCTGTTCGAACTCGGGCGTCTCGCGATGGGCGAGACGGTGTTGATCCACGGCGCCGCGGGCGGCATCGGCACCCTGGCGATCCAGATGGCCCATGCGGCCGGCTGCACGGTCATCGTGACCGACAACGATGAAGCCCGGTTCCCCGAACTGAAGGCCCTCGGCGCCGATCTGGCGATCTGCTGGCCCACCACCGACTTCGCCCAGGCCTGCCTGGACTACACCGCGGGGCGTGGCGTGGACGTGGTGCTCGACATCGTCGGCGGCGACTATGTGCGCCGCAATCTTCAAGCCATGGCTTTCGGCGGACGGCATGTCAGCCTGTCCTTCATGCAGGGCTCGGCGGTCAGCATCGAACTGCTGACGCTGATGCAGCGCCAGCTGAGCCTGCACTCCTCCACCATGCGTCCGCAAAGCCACGCCGAAAAGGCCCGCATGGCCAGGCGCCTGGCCCACCACGTCATGCCGCTGCTGAGGAGCCGGCGGATCGCGCCGCGCATCCACGCCACTTTTCCGGTCGGCGAGGCCGCGGCATCGCATGCCATGCTGGAAAGCGGCAAGGTGTTCGGCAAGCTGGTGCTGGTGCCCTGATGATGAAACTCCTCTTTGCTCCGACGTCGCCCTTCGTGCGAAAGGTCATGGTGTGTGCGCATCTGACCGGACAGGCCGAGAAAATCCAACTCCTGGACAGCGCCGCTCATCCGGTTCGACGCGACCCGCGCATCGCGGCTCACAACCCGCTCGCCAAGGTGCCGACCCTGATCCTGCAAGACGGCCAGGTCCTCTACGACAGCCGCGTGATCTGCGAGTACCTGGCCAGCCAGGCGGACGCAGGGGCGATATTTCCCGCGTCCGGCGCCGATCGATGGACGGCGCTCAGCCGCCAGGCGCTGGGCGATGGCCTGCTCGACGCCGCGCTGCTGGCGCGCTACGAGCTGACGGCGCGTCCCCCCGAATTCCAGTGGCCCACCTGGCGCGAGACCCTGTTGACCAAGGTCACGGCCTGCCTCGCCTCGATCGAAACCATCGCATCCGAGCTGGCCCACGACAAGCCCACCATCGGCGAGATCACCGTCGGCTGCGCATTGGGGTATCTGGACTTCCGATTTCCCGAACTGAACTGGCGCGCGAAATGCGGCATCGCCGCCCGTTGGAACGAAGCTTTCCAGAGCCTGCCCGCCATGCAGGCCACCCAACCCTACGAAGCTTGAGAAAACGATGACCGAAACCTCGAATCCTCCCATCTCCGTCTGGTTCCTGAACGGCCCCAACGCCAACCTCTACGGCCTGGATTCCGCCAAGAACTACGGCACCGACAGTTTCCCCGTCCTGCAGTCGCGCTGCGAGCAAAAGGCCGCCTCGCTGGAGGTCCGCCTGCGCTTTCTGCAGTCGAACCATGAAGGACAGCTGATCGACTGGATCCAGGAAGCCCGCGGCGTCGCGGACGGCATCGTCATCAATGCGGCCGGTTTGACCTACACGTCCATCTCCATCCTGGATGCCCTGCTGTCTTTTCCCGGGAAGATCATCGAAGCCCATATGAGCAATATCTGGAAGCGCGAGCCCTTCCGCCATCACTCCTACATATCCAAGGCGGCGGATGGTGTCATTGCAGGACTCGGCGGAGACGGCTATGAACTCGCCATCGAGGCCGTCGCGCGCCTGGTGCGAAAGAACAAACAGGTTTCCTGAAGATGACGTTTCCTGAAGCAGCGGCTGTCGGCACCCTGGCCTTCTATAGCGACTTCGACGATTTCCAGACCTGGAAGAAGGCGCTTCAGACCCAGCTTCCGGCACTCCAGGTGATTCACGCAAGCCAGACCGAGCGGCCGGAAGAGATCGACTACGCCATGGTCTGGAAACCCCCGCAGGGCATTTTCGAACGCATGACGAATCTGCGGCTGATCATCAACCTGGGCGCCGGAGTCGACTCGCTGGTGGGGCGAGGCGACCTCCCAGGGAACGTTCCCATCACCCGGATTACCGATCCGCAGATGTCGCGGATGATGGCCGGGTATGTCCTGTTCGCGGTGCTCCGGCACGCCCGGGATATTCCGGTCTTCGAGCAGGCCCAGCGCTCAGGCCAGTGGGCCTATCGCCACCCGCGTTCGCCGGAGGAAATAACCGTTGCGGTGCTGGGACTGGGGCATCTGGGAGCCAAGGCAGCGCATGAAATTCAGCGCCAGGGGTTCAGGACGCTGGGTTGGTCGCGCAGCCTTGCGCAGATCGATGGCGTGGAGTGTTCGGCCGGCATGGAGACGCTCGATTCCGTGATTGGCCAAGCGGACATCGTCGTCCTGATGCTGCCACTCACGCCGCAGACAAAGCAGCTCTTCGATCGCGCCCGCCTCGAAAAATTGCGGCCCGGCGCTGCATTCGTCAACGTCGCAAGGGGCGCCCTGGTGGATCAGGCCGCGTTGACGAAACTCCTCCAAAGTGGCCACATCGGCGCGGCAACGCTGGATGTCTTCGAGCGCGAACCCCTGCCGGCCAGCGATGCGCTGTGGAGCATGCCCAACGTGCTCATCACCCCGCACCTCGCATCGGTGGCCATTCCATCATCCTCGGCCAGGCAGATCGCAGCCAACATCCTGCGCGTCTCAGCCGGCGAACTGCCAGACAACATCGTCGAGCCATCCCGCGGATATTGACGGGCGTCCTTCAGGCGTGGCCGGTGGGAGGCACGGGCATGCCCCGGCGCAGGGTCGGCAGGCCGACGCCCGCGGCATCGAAGCCGCCATCGACGGCCAGCACCTGGCCGTTGATGAAGCTCGCCTCGTCGCTGCACAGAAAGCCCACGGCGTTGGCCATTTCCTCCGGCGTGCCGTAGCGGCCCAGCGGAATGGTGTCGTGGTAGTCGGAGCGGATCGCCACGCTGTGCACGAGCTTGGCCATCTCGGTTTCCACCGGCCCCGGCGCGATCACGTTCACGCGCACGCCGGCGTTGCCCAGCTCCACCGCATGCTGCTTGGTCAGGTGGATGAGCGCCGCCTTGCTGGTGCCGTAGGCCACCCGCAGCGTGCTCGCGCGCAGGCCGGAGATGGAGGCGATGTTCACCACCGCGCCGCTCCCGCGTTCGACCATCAGCGCGCCGAAGGCCTGTGTGCACAGGAACGCGCCGTCCAGGTTGGTGCCGAGCACCGTGCGCCAATCCTCGAACGAGGTCTGGAGCACCGGCTTGAACACCGCCACGCCGGCGTTGTTGACCAGCGCATCGACGCGGCCGAAACGCTCCACCACGGCCTTTGCGGCGCTCTCGACCTGCGACGGCTTCGACACGTCGCAGTGCAGGCCGAGCAGCTCTGCAGGCTGCGCGAGTTCGGCCACCGCCTGGTCGAGCGTGGCGCCGTCGATGTCGAGCAGCGCGACGCTGTAGCCGTGCGCCAGGAACCAGCGGCCGATGGCCAGGCCGATGCCGCGCGCGCCTCCGGTGACGACGGCGACGCGGGGTGAGGAAGATGAAGTGGAGAGACCTGTCATTGGAACTCCTGCAGTGGAAGAAACCCGTGCGACAGCGCCGACGGGGGAGAAAGCCTGGAAGTACAGCACAAGCGCCGGAATTCATGACCACTTGTTATTGCGAATGCAATATCATTAATAATTCCAACGACTCCACCTGCCCCCGTGCCCGCCGCTCGGCCCCGGGCTCCTCCCATCCATGAACGCGCTCGCAAATTTCACACGTCGGCTCCCCTCGTCCTTTACGCTGATTGCCGGCGTCGCCTGCGCAGGGGCTGCGGCCGCGCAGCCTTCGGTCCAGACGCTCGGCGAAGTCAGCGTGACCGCGAACGACGAGGTTGCCGAGCGCCAGCGCAAGCGCACGGCGGTCACCAGCGACAGCACCGGCCTGCCCTCGGGCCTGAGCGTGATCACGGCCGAGGAGATCGGCACGCTCAACGTGGGGCGCGACATCTCCAACGTCTTTCGGCGCGTGCCCGGTGTGGTGGCCAACAACATCGACCAGGGCGACACCGGCAACGGCTTTCGCATGCGGGGTTTCGCCACCCAGGGCACGCATGGCGCGGATACGGCGGTATACGTGGACGGCGTGCCGCAAAACATGCCTTCGAGCCAGGCGGGCGCAGGACACGGGCCGGCGTACCTGGAATGGATCACCCCGGACATGATCGGGCGCATCGACGTCATCAAGGGGCCGATCTCCGCGCTCTACGGCGACCAGAACCGCGCCGGCGCGGTCAACCTCGCGACGCAAAGCGGCCCGATCCCTTCCAGCGTGGGGCTTTCGCTCGAAAGCCATGGCGGCCGCCGCGCCTCGCTGGTGCTGTCGAACGCATTCAACGAAGTGCAGTCGCTGCTCATCGCCGACAGCTATCGCACCGACAGCTACCGGCGCGACGGCAAGACCGCGCGCGACAACCTCTTCTGGAAACTCTCGACGCGCGCGGGAGACGGCCTCTACAGCCTGCGCATCAATCACTACAAGTCCGACGCCGTCGCGGCGGGCTATCTACTGCTGCCGGATCTGCAGCGTGGCGCCGTCGATCCACGCTCGACCCAGTTCAACCTGCCGGGTTTCGGCAGCGGCGAGCGCACCGCCCTGGTTTTCAACCGAAGCCCCGCGGTGGGAGAGGAAGGCTGGTCCGCCACCGCGTATGCCGAGCGCTTCGAGCGCGTGCGCGGCATCGCGAGCAGCAGCGTCCAGCACACGGTGGGTTCGGACGACCGCCACTTCTACGGTGGCCGGCTGGCGCACAACCTGGTCTTCGGCGACAGGGCATCGCTCATCTTCGGCGGCGAATTGCGCCGCGATGCCGGCGATGCCAGCCGGCGGATCTGGCGCTCGTGGCTGCCGACCGCCAACTACGTGAACAACCAGCAGCTCGATCTTCTGACCTACGGCCTCTTTGCCCAGGGCCAGTACAAGCTGGCATCCAATTTCAAGCTGCTGGGCGGCGTGCGGCGCGACTGGTTCGACTACGACATCCAGAACCGCAAGCTGCCGGGCGCCTCCACGGTCTACAAGGACGCGGTGACGACGCCGAAGATCGGCGCGGTCTGGGGCATCACGCCGGCACTCGAGGTGTTCGCGAACGTGGCCGAGGGCTTCCGCTCGCCGGCCGCCGAGCAGATCAGCAGCAGCGGCGCGACCGGTCCGCTAGGCGCCGCGGGAGGCACGGTGTACGGCGTTGCGCCATCCAAGGTGAAATCCCGCGACATCGGCTTCGCGCTCACCGCCGCACCGGGCTGGACGGCCTCGGGGGTGGCCTATCACACGCTCAACCAGGACGAGATCGTCGCGCAGCCGGACGGTTCGTACAAGTCGGTGGGCGACACGACGCGCAAGGGCTACGAACTCGAGACGCGGCTGCGGCTCGGCCCGAGCTGGTCGGTCTACGGCAGCTACGGCCGCATTGTCGAAGCGCGCGTGAACAACCCGCTGCCCAACACGGGCGCACGCCTTTCGGTGCCCGAGCACCAGTTCAAGCTCGGCGCCGAATACCGGCAGCGCCTCGGGGCCGGGCGCCTCACGCTCAACGTCGACGCCTATCTGACGGCCAACAATCCCTACTACCTGGGCACGCCGCAGACACAGCTGCGCATGATGCCCACCTACACGCGCTACGACCTCAAGGCCACCTACGACCGCGAGAACATCCAGTTTTCCGTCTTCGCGATCTTCCAGCCCCATCGCTTCGCCTTCGACATTGCCTACGGCTCCTCGGCCGGCTTGCTGATCTCGCCCCAGCCGCGCACCCAGGTGGGCGCGTCGGTGCGCTATTTCTTCTGACGCGCGCTCCATGGCACAGGAAGAAGAAGAGATCCTTTCGCTGCGCGCGCTCACGGTCGAACGCGGGGGCCGCCGCACCATCGACAGCCTCGACCTCGGGGTTCGCGCCGGCTGCGTCTACGCGCTGCTCGGCGGCAACGGCGCGGGCAAGACCACCACGCTGAATGTCTTCCTGGGCTTCGTGCAGCCGGCCTCCGGCGACGTGCGGGTGGCCGGCTTCTCGCCGGTGCGCGAGGCCCCCCAGGTGCGCCGGAGACTGGCCTACCTGCCCGAGAACGTGGCGCTCTATCCGTACCTGAGCGGCGTGGAGAACCTCCAGTATTTCTGCACGCTCGCAGGCATCGCGCTCTCGCGCGCCGCGGCGCGGGGGCTGCTGGAGCGGGCGGGGCTGCAGGCACCGGCACACGACGCCAGGGTGTCGACATATTCGAAGGGCATGCGCCAGAAAGTGGGGCTGGCCATCGCCGACGCCAAAGAGGCGCAGGCCATGCTGCTGGACGAGCCGACCTCGGGGCTGGACCCCGGCGCCGCCAACGATTTCGCGCAGCGCATCCGCGCCGCCGCCAGCAACGGCATGGCGGTGCTGATGGCCACGCACGACCTGTTCAATGCGAGGCAGGTGGCCGACCGCATCGGCATCCTGAAGGAGGGCCGGCTGGTCGCCGAGTTCGACGCGCACACGGTCAACCACGGCGAGCTGGAACACGCCTACCTCGCCCACACGCGCGGCGGCGATCCGGAGGCGCGTTCGTGAGGCTGTTCGCGGTCTTGCGCAAGGAACTGCGGGCGCTGCTTCGCGATGGACGCTTTGCGGTGCTGGCGCTGGCCATGGGCCTCTTGCTCGCCGGCCTGCTGGTCACGTCGGCGCAGCAGCATCGGCGGCTTGCCGCGGAGAAGGCGCAGGTAGCCGCGGCCGTGCGCGCGCAGTGGGACGCGCAGGGCGACAAGCATCCCCACCGCGGCGCGCACTTCGGGCTCTATGCCCTGCGCCCGGACTCGCCCCTCGCCGCCATCGACCCCGGGCTCGATCCCTACCTCGGGCAGGCGCTCTGGCTCGAGCCGCATCGCCGCAACATGACGCGCTTCCGTCCCGCGGCCGACGAAGCACCCTCGGTCCGCTTCGGCCAGCTGACACCGGCCTTTGCGCTGGTGGCGCTGCTGCCGCTGCTCATCATCGCGCTGGCCTTCAATGCCGTCAGCGCCGAGCGCGAGAGCGGCACGCTGCGCATGCTGCACAGCGCCGGCCTTCCGGGCAGCCGCCTGCTGGCAGGCAAGTTCGCCGCATTGATGTCGGTCGTCGCGCTGTTGCTGCCGGCCTGCGTCGGCGGTGGCCTCGCGCTGGCGGCGGCCGGGGGCCTTCCGCAGGTCGATGCGATCGCGCGCGGCGTGCTCGCGGCGGGGTCGTTTCTTCTCTACTACGGCATCTTTGCCGCGCTGGCGCTCGCGGTGTCGGCATGGCTTCCCACCAGCCGGCTCAGCCTCTTCGTGCTGCTGGGCCTGTGGATCGCCTTCGTCTTCGTCGTGCCGCGCCTGGGTGCCGCGGCGGCCGAGCGTGCCGTGCCGCTGCCGACGGCCGAGCGCTTCTGGAGCGACATCCAGCGCGACTACACGCAGGGCCTTCCGGGCGACCCCGACCTCGCCGCGCGCGGCAAGGCATTCGAGGCCGAACTGTTGCAGCGCCACGATGCCAAGCGGCTGGAGGACCTGCCCTTCGGTGTCGCGGCGGTGCGGCGCATGGCGCGCGATGCCTATGCGGACCGGGTGCATGCGCTTCACTTCGACGACCTGTGGCGGCGCCACATGCTGCAGGCGCAGTGGCTGCGCGCCGCCGCCGCATTCAGCCCGGCCATGGCGATGCGCGCCATCTCGATGAAGATGGCAGGCACCGACCTCATGCACCAGCGCCATTTCGAAGATGCCGCCGAAGCGTATCGGCGCCACGTCAACGCGAAGATCGACCAGTGGGACGCGGACCACACGCGCGGCCTGACCTCCTTCGACGACCGCTACGCGGACAACGACCTGTGGCGTTCCGTCGATGCGTTCCGCTATGTCCCGCCAGGCATCGGCTTCGCGCTGAAAGCCGCCCTGCCCGATTTCGCCCTGCTGCTGGCCTGGGCGCTGGGCGCCGGATGGCTTCTGGCCGCCAGCGTGCGAAAGCTCCAGCCATGACCGCCATGCCGATGCGCCTGGCGCGCGCCGAATGGCATCGTTTCCTGAAGCAGCGCCTGAACCTCTGGGTGCTTGCGGTGTTTGCGCTGCTGCTCGGTGCGAGCGCGGCATGGTCCGGCCTTGCCGCGCGGGACTACCGTGCGGCGGCCACGGCACAGCAGGAGAACTGGGAGCAGCTTCGCATCAAGGCCCGGGCCATGGCGGCCCAGCCAGCAGACGGCACCAGGGCCATGATGGCGGCCTTCCAGTTCGCGCGCGGCGATGCACCGCCGGCCCGGTTGCCGGCGCTCGGCGGCCTGGCGCTCGGCACCGGAACCTTCGAGCTGCTGAGTCCGGATGCGCGGGTGACCGTCGAAAGCCGCCATACCGATGCCCGCAAGGCGGAACGGCTCGGCAACCCGCTGCTGGAAGACCTTGGCCTGCCCGACTTCTCCACCGTGCTCGCGTTGCTGCTGCCCCTGGCGATCCTGGGCCTGAGCTGCGGGCTGGTGCAGGAGGAGCGCGAGCAGGGGCGATGGCCATGGGTGGTGACCCAGTGCGCCCGGCCCACACAGGTCTTTGCCATGGCGCTGGGCCTGCGCGGCATCGCGGCCTGGGGCATTGCCGCGGCAGCTTCGTTGCTCGCCTTCGCGCTCGATCCGGGTGCTACCGCCGGGGCCCTGTTCTGCTGGCTGGCCGCCGTGACCGCGTTCTGTGCTTTCTGGCTGGCCCTGGCCGGCCTGTTCTGCCTGCTGCCGGTGTCCTCGGGTTCCGCGGCCCTCGGCCTGCTTGCGTGCTGGCTGCTGTCGACCTTTGCCATCCCGGCCGCGCTGGCTGCATGGGCCGATCGGCAGGCGCCAATGCCGTCGCGGCTGGCCGCCATCGCGGAGATTCGCGATGCGCAGCAGGATGCCGAGGTTCACATGGACGAGCATCTGGCGGATTGGTATGCCGCCCATCCCGCAGCCGCGCCGTCCGCAGCCCGCAGCCACACGTGGCCGGTCTCGTTCCTGCCGCGCTACCTCGCGCAGGACCGCCGGATCCGGCCCCTGATGGAAGGCTTCGACGACGCGCGCGCCCGCCGCTTCGCCTGGCTGGAACGCAGGAACTGGCTGTCCCCGAGCCTGGCACTGGCCATGGCCGCGGACCGGCTGGCCGGCATCGACGCGCCGCGCTACCTGCGCCACGTGCAGCGCGTGAACGCCTACGAAGACGCGTGGCGTGACTTCTTCGTCCCGCGCATCATGAACTATCAGGGGCTCGCGGCCGAGGATTTCGACAGGCTGCCTCGCTTCGAGACGCCATCGGACGCAAGCACATCGGAGGTGCTGCGCCAAGTCCTGCTGCTGGGATTGGTGGCGCTGGCGCTGTCGGGCTGCATCGCGCTCGCACGCAGATCGTTGGAGAAACCATAGCCGCGCGAGGCCGGCGAGCCGCTCGGCCGGCTAACCCAAAGGGCCTCGTCCAGCGTCTTGGTGCGCGAGGAATGTAGCCCGTATTGATTACATCTTACGCCAACGGTCATCAAATAGCCTCGATCCGTGTCGAATTACCCATGAATGACCAAAGCCCTCTTGCATAATCCAGCTGATTGATGCGTCCTGTCACACACATTGCATCCAGACAGTTGATTGGCTAGTTTCTTCTCGAGAAGAAGAAAAAGATCAGGGAGGTCACATGGACACCACGTTCCTGCAAGGTGGCGGCTCGTGAAGCGCCGCGTCACCATCCAGACGCCGGTGGGCGAGGCACTGCAATTCCACCGCCTGGCGGGGCGCGAGGCGCTCAGCCAGGCCTATGCCTTCGACCTGGACCTGCTGGGCAGCAGCAACGCCATCGATGCGAAGGCCCTGCTCGGCAAGCCCGCCACCGTGGTGATGGAGACCGAGAGCGGCACCCCGCGCTACCTGGCCGGCCTTGTCACCCGCTTCGGCCTGTCGCACGAAGACGACCGCCAGGCCTTCTACAAAATGCGGCTGCGCCCCTGGCTGTGGCTCGCCACGCGCCGCTCCGACTTCCGCATCTTCCAGGACCAGACCGTGCCCGAGATCGTTGCGGCCGTGCTCGGGCGCTACGGCCACCCGATGGAGCAGAAGCTCAGCCGCAGCTACCGCCCCTGGACCTACTGCGTGCAGTACCACGAGAGCGACTTCGACTTCATCTCGCGCCTGTGCGAGCACGAGGGCCTCTACTTCTGGTTCAGGCACGAGGCCGGGCAGCACGTGCTGGTGTTCGCCGACGACATCGCCAGCGCCCACGCCTCCTTGCCCGGCGGCGAGACCGTGCGCTACCACCCGCACGAGCAGGCCGGCATGACCGGCGGGCTGGAGGCCAGCGAGCGCATCTACGAATGGGCGCAGGCCGAGGAGATCCGATCCGGCCACCACTTTCGCAACCACTACGACTTCGAGAAGCCCCAGGCCGACCTCGCCAGCCGGCGCCAGATGCCGCCGGGCCACGCGCACGACGGCTTCGAGCAGTACGAATGGCCGGGCGACCACCTGCAGCACGACGACGGCGAGACCTACGCGCGCATCCGCACCGAGGAGCAGCTGAGCCAGCGCAGCAGGGTCAGCGGCCGCGCCAACTTGCGCGAACTGGCCCCTGGCCACACCTTTCGCCTGCGCGACCATCCGCGCGAGGACCAGAACCGCCAGCACCTGCTGCTGGCGGTCGACTACGACCTGCAGGAGAACCTGCAGGCCAGCGAAGGCGCCAATGCGGGCGAAGGCTCGGTGCAGCGCTTCGCCTTCGAGGCCCAGCCCACCAGCTACGCCTGGCGCCCGCGGCGCGCCACGCCCAAGCCGCGCACCCGCGGCCCGCAGACCGCCGTGGTGGTGGGCCCGCCCGGCGAGGAGATCTGGACCGATCCTTACGGCCGCATCAAGGTCCAGTTCCACTGGGACCGCCTGGGCCAGCGCAACGAGAACGCCAGCTGCTGGCTGCGCGTGTCCACCGCCTGGGCCGGCGCCAGCTTCGGCGCGGCCGCGCTGCCGCGCATCGGGCAGGAGGTGATCGTCGATTTCCTCAACGGCGACCCGGACCACCCGATCGTCACCGGCCGGGTGCACAACGCCGACCAGATGCCGGCCTGGCAGCTGCCCCAGCAGAAGCAGCTCACGGGCCTGCGCAGCCGCGAGCTGGGCGGTGGCAAGAGCAACCACCTGGCGCTCGACGATTCGAACGGCAAGGTGCAGGCCCAGCTCAAGAGCGACCACCAGAGCTCCAGCCTGAGCCTGGGCCACATCGGGCGCATCGAGGACACGGCCGGGCGCCAGGACGACCGCGGCCAGGGCTTCGAGCTGCGCACCGACGGGCACGGGACGGTGAGATCGGCCAAGGGCCTGCTGCTGAGCACCGAGGCCCGCGCCAATGCCCAGGGCCACATCACCGACATGCGCGAGACGGTGGCGCGGCTCACGCAGGGGCGCGACCTGCACGAGAGCCTGGCGCAGATGGCGCAGCAGGCCCAGGCGCACGAGGCGGGCGACCAGGACGAGGTGGCCCGGAGCCTCAAGGAACAGAACGATGCGATCAGGGGGCAAGGCGGCAGCCCGGCCCAGGGCGAGTTCCCGGAGTTCCAGGAGCCGCACCTGACGCTGGCCAGCCCCGCGGGCATCCAGGCCACCACGGCCGCGAGCACCCACCTCGTGAGCGTGGCGCACACGGCCATCAGCAGCGGCGCGCACACCAGCGTGGCCACGGGCAACAGCTTCCTGGTGAGCGCCAAGGATGCGGTGCGCATGGTGGCCTTCAACAACGGCATCCGCATGGCGGCGGCGGCGGCCGACATCGACATCACGGCGCTCAGGGACAGCATCAACGCGCTGGCCAAGCTGGACATCAAGCTGGAGGCCAACCGGATCACCATCACGGCCAAGGAAGAGGTGCTCATCAACGGCGGCTCCAGCTACACGCGCTGGACGGCCGGCGGCATCGAGAGCGGCACCAACGGGCTGTGGCGCGCGCATGCGGCTTCGCATTCGATGGTGGGGCCGAAGAGCGACGGACAGCCGCGGCTGCCGCAGCCACCCCAGCTTCCGAGGGGCCAGCTCGACCTGTACCACCAGTACGTCAAGGCCGACGGCGCCACGCGGCAGGGCGTGCGGCAAGGCGACTACACGGTGGTCGACTCCGATGGCGGCACGCACACCGGCACGCTCGACGCCAATGGCTTTGCCAGCGTTTCCGGCCTTCCCATCGGACAGGCCAAGGTCACGTTCGGCAAGGACCCGAGCGATCCGTGGGAAAAGGGCAGCTACTTCGGCGAGCCCGATCGCTGGCCCGAAGAGCCCGCCACCACCGCGAGTATCGGCGCGGCAAACGGCGGCGGTGCAGCCGGCCTGCTCAGCAGCGTCGGTGGTGGTGTTGCCAATGTTGCCGGCATTGCCGGCAGCGCCCTGGGCCAGCTTGGCGGCCGTGCGGCACAGCTCGCACAGGCCGCGGGCATCGCCCAGCAGGCCGTCGGTGCGGCGCAAGCCATCGAGCAAGGCGGCGCCAGGGCGCTGCTCGGACAGGCCACCCAGGCCGCAGCCGGCATGGCGCCCCGGCTGCTGCCCGGTGCATCGGCCGGGATGCCGGGCCAGACACCGGGCTTTGCGGGCTGACGGCCGCAGCCGGTGCCGCATCCATCAACAAAAAGCAAGCATCCAGTTCAGGGGCAACAAAAATGACAGGCGACACGCCACAACAGAATCGACCGGCGCAAGAGGAGCAGGAACGCGAGCCCCAGGTAGCGGTGGCACCGCTGAACGCCATCGCGCAGGAAGACATCGGCACGGGCGCGGCCAAGCTGGACGCCTGGCTGCAAAGCATCAGCGACGGCTGGATCACACTGGCGCGCCTGTCGACCGTGGCTGGCAGCATCCCGGTGGTCGGCAACATCATGGCGCTTGCCGACGCGATCATGGACGTGGTGCGCATGATCCAGAAGAAGAGCTGGAACCAGTTCCTGGAGTGGGTGTCGCTGGTCATCAACGTGATCGGCGTCATCCCCGTTCCGCCGACCATGGCGGCCGCGCGCATGAGCCTGCGGCCCATGCTGGCCCTCATCAGGCAAAACGCCGGCCGCGTGGTCAAGGACCAGGCCGGCCGCGCCTTCGCCAATGCCGGCGAGGCCATGGTCACCGTCGCCGTCGGCCACCTGAACGACACCATTGCCGGAGAAATCGACAAGTTCGTCGACGAGGCCATGGCGCTCCTCGACAACATGCTGAAGGACTGCGCCAACATGATCGACGCGATCGTGGACGCCTTGCTCGACATCATGCAGCGCGGGCTTGGAGAAAAGCCCCTGCTCACGATCACGCCGCCGATGGAGCGGAAGACCTACGACCCCCATACCCAGACCACCATGGGCAGCCTGCTGAGCACGCTGAGTGACTGGGGCACCTCGGCCAGCAATACTGCCAAGAGCGGGATCAACCGCGTCAGCAAGGCGGCCTCCAGCCTCATTCCCGCGTGGGCGGTGGCCCAGGTCAAGGAGATCATGGGCGACCTGCTCGACATCAAGCAAGTCGCACGCGGCAAACTGCAGGCCATGGCCAGCGAAGCCGAGCGCAACAGCATCAAGTCGCTCCTCAAGATGCTGAAGACCGCCTTGCTCAATCGCAAGAATCGCCGAAACGGCATCGTGAACGCCACCGAGGGGGCGCGGGTGGACAGCAAGAAACCGGGCGGCGAAGTCGGCTTGGCCACCGCACAAGCCGGCCCGGGCGGCGATCCCGGCTGCAAGAACTGCCCCGCGCGTTCAAGCGAGGGCGGCGCGATCAGCCTGGCCATGGGCTGCGAAAGCTTCACGCACACCGATTTCGTGCTGGCCGCGCCCCTGCCCATCACCTGGGCGCGCACCTACCGCAGCAACCTGGGCGCCTTCGACCAGGGCAGCCTCGGCGCACGCTGGCTCACGCCCTACGGCACCCGCGTGGACATCGCCACGCCCGCGCAGGGCCCTCGGCGGGGCCAGCCGAGCCTCGTCTACCACGGCGCCGATGGCCGCAGCCACGCCTACCCCCTGCTCGCCGTGGGACAGCACCACCGCGATCCCATCGAGGAAGTCACCCTCACCCGCCTGAGCCCGAACCTGCTGACGCTGGACTTCGGCAAGCCGATGCCCGCCGGTGCGGCCAGCGACTGGCGCGAGACCTACGAGCTCGTCGACACCGCCGCCGCCAAGGTCCGCGCCCAAGGCAAGCAGCACTTCCGCCTGGTGGCGCAGCACGCGAGCAACGGCTTTGCCATCGGCCTGCGCTACGACCACGTCATTGCCGCGACCGGCGAGCAGGTGCTCAGCGACATCATCAGCAAGCAGGGCGACGCCACGCTCGCCCATGTCGGTACCCGCCCCCATGCCCACAACGGACTCATCGAAAGCCTGTGGGAAATCAAGGACGGCCAGCCCGTGCGCCAGCTCGCCGCCTACGTCCACGACGCCGAAGGCGACCTTGTCTCGGCACAGGACGAGAACGGCGCGCGTTGGAGCTACGGCTACAGCCACCACCTCCTGACCCGCTACACCGACCGCACCGGGCGCGGCATGAACCTCGAATACGACGGCACAGGCGCAGACGCCAAGGCCGTGCGCGAGTGGAGCGACGACGGCAGCTTCGCGCTCAAGCTGGAGTGGGACAAGAACATCCGCCTGACCTATGTGACCGACGCCCTGGGGCAAGAGACCTGGTACTACTACGACATCCTGGGCTACACCTACCGGATCATCCATCCCGACCAGTTGGAGGAATGGTTCTTCCGCGACAGCGCCAAGAACATCACGCGCCACATCCACACCGACGGCACCACCGACGACTACGTCTACGACGCCAACGGCAACCTCAAGACCCACACCCGCGCCGACGGCAGCAGCGTGCACTACGCCTACGACGCGCGCCACCGCGTCACCGGCATCCTCGATGCCGAAGGCGGCGCCTGGAAGCGCGACTACGACGCGAACGGCAACCTCACCGAAGAGATCGACCCGCTCGGCCACAAGACCGAATACGCCTACGACCCCGCCGGGCGTCCCGTGCGCATCACCGACGCCAAGGGCGGCATCAAGACGCTCACCTACACGAGCGCCGGCCAGCTGGCCAGCCACACCGACTGCTCGGGCAAGACCACCCAGTGGGCCTACGACGATCGAGGCCGCCTGGCCAGGATCACCAACGCCCTGGGCCACGCCACCCGGTACCGCTACACCGAAGCCGGCGAAGCCGCGCAGTCCGCGATGCCGGACCACGCCAACCACCCGGGCCAGCTCGAGGAGATCGTCCACCCCGACAACACCAGCGAGCATTTCGCGCACGACGCCGAGGGCCGCCTGCTCGCCCACACCGACGCGCTGGGCCGCCGCACCAGCTACAGCTACACCCGCGCCGGACTCGTGTCCCAGCGCACCGACGCGGCCGGCCACACGCTCAAGTACCACTGGGACCTGCTGGGGCGCCTGCGCGAACTGCACAACGAGAACGGCAGCCGCTACGACTTCCGCTACGACCCGGTCGGCAGGCTGCTCGAAGAAACCGGCTTCGACCGCAAGACCACCCAGTACCGCTACGACGAAGCCAGCGGCGTGCTGGCCGAAGTCATCGAAGCCGGCCACAGCACCCGACTCGAATTCGACCCCCTGGGCCGCCTGAGCGAGCGCCAGGCCGGCGAGCAGGCCGAGCGCTTCGCCTACGACTGCAACGGCCGCCTGGTCGAGGCCACCAACGCCGAGGCCAGGCTCCAGTGGTTCTACGACCGCGCGGGCAACCTCGTGCGCGAGCACCAGCACTACCTGGACCACGGCCACACGGCGGTCTGGCAGCACGGCTACGACGAGCTCCACCAGCGCGTTGCCAGCGTCCGCCCCGACGGCCACATCACCCAATGGCTCGCCTACGGCTCCGGCCACGTGCACGGCCTGCTCGTGGACGGCCAGGACATCCTGGGCTTCGAGCGCGACGACCTGCACCGCGAGATCGGCCGCGACCAGGGCAACGGCCTGCACCAAGGCTCGAGGTACGACCCGGCCGGCCGGCTGCTGGAGCAGCAGATTTCCTATACGAAATCCGGCGCGGCAGCATCCGCAACGAGTGCGGGTAATGCAGCAGGCGCAGCCGGCATCCGCCGTAGTTACCAATACGACAAGGCCGGCCAGCTGGTGGCCATCGGCGACAGCCGCCGCGGCAACCTGAGCTACCGCTACGACCCCGTGGGGCGCCTGCTCGAAGCCCACAGCCGCCTGGGCCGCGAGACCTTCGCCTTCGATCCGGCGGGCAACATCGGCAACCCTTCCGACACCGATGCGGACACACAGGCGGCCGGCCGCGTCACCACCCGCGTGGCGGTGCGCCTGAACGGCGATGGCCGCAGCATGGCCGGCCGGCTGATGGACAACCTGCTCAAGGACTATGCGGGGACCCACTACACCTGGGACGAGCGGGGCAACCTGGTCGAGCGCAGCCGCAATGGAGAAAAGACCACCTTCACTTGGGACGGCTTCAACCGCATGCGCAGCGCCGAGACCTTCGGTGAGACCACGAGCTTCAGCTACGACGCGCTGGGCCGTCGCATCGCCAAGCGAAGCTCACACGCGACGACCTTGTTTGGCTGGGACGGCGACACGCTGGCCTTCGAGAGCACGCAAAGCATCGAGGGCCGCCAGGAATACCTGGGCCGCGGCGACAGCGTGCACTACATCCACGAGCCCGGCTCCTTCGTGCCGCTGGTGCAGATCCGGCAAGCCCAGGCCGTGGCGCTGAGCCAGACCACCGACGTGAAGGCGCTGATCGCAGCCAACGGCGGGCGCTACGACATCGAGCAGGATCCGCTGTGGAACGGGGCGCAGCTCAACACGCCAGCGCCGTTCGCGAAGGAAGAGATCGCGTTCTACCAGTGCGACCACCTGGGCACACCGCAGGAGCTGACGGACCATGAGGGACGCATCGCCTGGTCGGCCAGCTACAAGGCCTGGGGAGAGGCCAAGCAGGCAATCAGCGAGGCGGGGCGGAAGGCCGGGTTCAGGAATCCGATTCGCTTCCAGGGGCAGTACTTTGACGACGAGACGGGGCTGCACTACAACCGGTATCGGTACTACGACCCGGTGAGTGGGAGGTTTGTATCGAAAGATCCAATTGGCCTCTCGGGCGGCATTAATTTGCATACATATGCGCCCAGTTCAATCGTATGGATCGACCCGCTGGGGTTAAGCGGGTTTCAACCTAAACCACTTAAAACCGGAAGCGTTTATAGAAATGCCTCCGGAACTGCCGATAGCATGACTCCGCGTCCGGGTGTGGACGATGTTAGAAAGGGAAGTCGACCGCCTGGACTTTCTGCTGCCACAAGTATTGATGGATTGGATTCTGGAAAGTATGTCGAATTAGATGTTGCGCATGCGTGCTCCTGCGGGCTAGATGTAATACATGATAAAGCTGATGGGCATGTCACCATACGGCCGGCCAACGACCCAAATGATGAAAAGCTCAAATCCTGGTCAGCCACTCGCGGCACCGGAAAACCACATTCATATACAGAAGGTCTGCTCGGAGGCGTTCGATCAAAAGGCAAAAAGTAACCGCACATGAAGTTTTTTTTGGAAAAATATCTCAAGGAAATAGAAACGCATTTCCTGAATGCAGGCGACGTGACCAGAGCCAATTCCGGAGTGAATGACAACGGAAGAGTGTTTTATGGTTACGCAAGCTTTTATCCACAGGAGCTTGATTTGATAGTTCAATTAAGCAAACATGGAGAAGAAAATTATCTCGTTGCCGCGGAAATAATGAATCAGGAAGGACAGGAAGATGAGGAAATCTTCAATTTTGTAGGCGATGCATTTTCCGTGGAAAAAGAATTAAATGCACGTCGAGATGAGCTGATTTCCAGGATTTTTTTGCGCTTAAAGCAATCTCCTTGAACCGACTGCTGGAGCAGCAGATCTCGCAGACGAAACCCGGCGCGGTCGAGGCCGTGGGCATCCGCCGCAGCTATGCCTACGACAAGGCCGGCCAGCTGGTGGCCATCGGCGACAGCCGCCGCGGCAACCTGAGCTACCGCTACGACCCCGTGGGGCGCCTGCTCGAAGCCCACAGCCGCCTGGGCCGCGAGACCTTCGCCTTCGATCCGGCGGGCAACATCGGCAACCCTTCCGACACCGATGCGGACACACAGGCGGCCGGCCGCGTCACCACCCGCGTGGCGGTGCGCCTGAACGGCGATGGCCGCAGCATGGCCGGCCGGCTGATGGACAACCTGCTCAAGGACTATGCGGGGACCCACTACACCTGGGACGAGCGGGGCAACCTGGTCGAGCGCAGCCGCAATGGAGAAAAGACCACCTTCACTTGGGACGGCTTCAACCGCATGCGCAGCGCCGAGACCTTCGGTGAGACCACGAGCTTCAGCTACGACGCGCTGGGCCGTCGCATCGCCAAGCGAAGCTCACACGCGACGAACTTGTTTGGCTGGGACGGCGACACGCTGGCCTTCGAGAGCACGCAAAGCATCGAGGGCCGCCAGGAATACCTGGGCCGCGGCGACAGCGTGCACTACATCCACGAGCCCGGCTCCTTCGTGCCGCTGGTGCAGATCCGGCAAGCCCAGGCCGTGGCGCTGAGCCAGACCACCGACGTGAAGGCACTGATCGCGGCCAATGGCGGGCGCTACGACATCGAGCGGGATCCGCTGTGGAACGGGCAGCAGCTCAAGACGCCGCAGGCCTTCGCGAAGGAAGAGATCGCGTTCTACCAGTGCGACCACCTGGGCACACCGCAGGAGCTGACGGACCATGAGGGACGCATCGCCTGGTCGGCCAGCTACAAGGCCTGGGGAGAGGCCAAGCAGGCAATCAGCGAGGCGGGGCGGAAGGCCGGGTTCAGGAATCCGATTCGCTTCCAGGGGCAGTACTTTGACGACGAGACGGGGCTGCACTACAACCGGTATCGGTACTACGACCCCCATTCCGGCAGGTTCATAAGCAGTGACCCGATCAAGTTACGGGGAGGGATCAATCTGCACCGGTATGTTCTCAGTCCAGTGCAGTGGATCGATCCACTGGGCTTGGCGGAACTGAGTCAAGCTCCTGACTTTGATACGGCAAGGCGACAGGCATTTGAGCGAGCAGGCATGACGAATCCCGCAAATGTTTCGTTCTCGAAAATGGATCCAGCAACGGGAACTGTTGTTGAGTTCAAGGGATCGGGCGGGGCCAAGGTTGCATACGATGCGCCGCACGCAGATCTAGATGCCACGCAGGGACATGACAAACCACACGTTGGATGGCAAACCGCTGGAAAGCGAGGCTGTGGATGTGGTAAGCGCGGCAATATCACATATGGGGGGCCTCAGCATCCTCATAGACCAGACGAGAAACTCTAAGGGGGGATCTGAGATGGGAAAGACAGATGCAGATGGACTTCGGGCCGAGCTATCAGCGGCACTTCGGAAATGTGGACTGAGCGACCGAGAACCAAGCAACAAACAAGAGATCCTTGAAAAAATCCAAGGCGCCTTTGTCGTCGGAAATCCAAGAGCTTGGTGGACCAATCTGAAGATCAAGCCCATCGTGCGGCACTACGAGGATGACAGTGGCTACTTGCATATTGGTGAGCTGGCACCTTCTTCTGAGGAAGGTGTCTGGTTCTTAGTGGATGAGGACAACGAGGAAAAATTTCTGTTTGATGTCCCCCTCCACGCTGTGCCGGAAATCATCAAGGAATGCCGATACTTTGAGTACTACATCGCCGCGCAGGATCTGCAGTGGCTGCTGGCCGAGAACGACCATGGAGACTTGTTGTTTGTGACCAAGAACGGCTAACGAAACGTTCCGAGCGTTGTGAACCTGCACAGCGGCGGAGGCGGCTTCAACCGCATGCGCAGTGCGACCACCTACGGCAAGACCACGCACTTCAGCTACGACGCATTGGGCCGGCGCATCGCCAAACGCGCCGAGCACGCCATCACCCTGTTCGGCTGGGACGGCGACACGCTGGCCTTCGAGAGCACGCAAAGCACCGAGGCTCGGCAGGAACATCAGGCCTGGCGCGGCGACAGCGCGCACTACATCCACGAGCCCGGCTCGTTCGTGCCGCTGGTGCAGATCCGGCAGGCGCAGGCGGTGGCGCTGAGCCAGACCACGGACGTGAAGGCGCTAATCGCGGCCAACGGCGGGCGCTACGACATCGAGCAGGATCCGCTATGGAACGGAGAGCAACTCAACCAGCCGCCCCAGCCCTTCTCAAGAGAGGAGATCGCGTTCTACCAGTGCGACCACCTGGGCACGCCGCAGGAGCTGACGGACCATGAGGGGCGCATTGCCTGGTCGGCCGACTGAGACCCAAAGCTTGCACCTGCCATGCAAACACCGGGGTGACGATCGAGATGCAACCGCTCTTCACAGCAGGTCTGTCAGCTCGCCGGGCCACAACTGGGCGCTGTGCAGAACTCGCAGGATGCGAACGCTATCCTTTCCAATCTGGTAGGCCACGACGTACGGCGTGCGGCGAACGATTAGCTCGCGCGTCCCTTCGATGCGCCCTGGACGCCCGCCCTCCGGAAACTGCGACAGCACCAGCACTTGCGTGGCGATGCGCTCGTCCACTGCAACTGCCGCGCGCGGGTCGTCCTGTTCGATGAAGTCGAAAATCCGCTCTCGGTCATCCATCGCCAAAGGCGACCACTCGAGCCTCACGCGTCTCCTTCGCCCGCTTTGAGCAGCGCGGCTGCCCGACGCTTGGCGAAGTGCGCTTCGACCTTCTCATGCGGAATGGCGGGACGCGGATCATCCAGGGCCTCTTGCACTTTGGCTCGGAACCAGGCGTCATGGGCCGCAGCGTCAACGGTAAAACCCGCCGGCAATGCGCCCTCCCTGGCTACACGTGTCAGAACGATCCTCATCACATCGGAGACGGTGAGGCCGATGTTGTCGAGCACCGCGGTGGCGCGCTCCTTCACGTCGGGGTCGATGCGGGTCTGGACCAATGCGTTTGCAGCCATGGCGGCCTCCGAGTCAGAAAATGGATCCATTGTAATTCAATTGAATGACATACGGCATGCAGGGTGCAGGGGGCCCGGTTCCTCCGCGGACCCGCCCCGCCCCCGTCAACGCACAGCTTCGATGTGCGTCACCACGATCTTCCCGTCCATCTTCCCCGCATCGAAGCGAACCTTGTCCCCCGCCTGGAACTTGTCCAGCACGGCCTCGTCGCTCACTCCAAAGACCATGGTCATGCCGGGCATGTCCAGGCTCTTGAGCGGGCCGTGCTTGATCGTGAGTTTCTTGTTGTCCTTGTCCACCTTGCGGATCTCGCCATCGGCAAGTTCCGCGGCGGAGACTGTGAAGGCCAATGCGGCCAGCGCCGCCATGAGTGAAATGCGAATCTTCGACATGGTCATGTCTCTCCTGGAGGTTGGGGTTTCTTACTTGGCGGCCGCGGTCTTGGCCACGGTGACGGCGCCCTTCATGCCGGCGTCGTAGTGGCCCGGCTGCAGGCATGCGAAGTCGACCTTGCCGGCCTTGGTGAACTGCCACACGATCTCGCCGCTCTTGCCCGCGGCCAGGGTCACCATGTTCGGATCGGCATGTTCCATCTCGGGGTTCTTCTTCATGGCTTCGTAGTGCTCCTTGAGTTCCTTCTCGGTGCCGAGCACGAGCTCATGCTTCAGCTGGCCCGAGTTCTTGACGACGAAGCGCACGGTCTCGCCTTGCTTCACCTTGATGTCGGCGGGCGTGAAGCGCATGCCGTCGGTCATGTCGACGTTGATGGTTCGCGTGGCCTTGGCGGCGACGCCGGGTTGCCCGATGGCCGCTTCGGCGTCGCCGTGGCCATGGCCCCCGGCGTGGTTGCCGGCAGCGGAGGCGCCTGCGGCCGCGAGGACGGTGAGCGCGGCGAAGGCGGTGTTGCGCAGGATGTTGTTGTGCTTCATGGTTGGATTCCTTCTGAGGGTTGGAGGTTGGAAGAAAGAGAGAAAGGAGAAACGAAAAATCAGTGGCCGGTGTGGCCGCTGCCGGGCTTGCGGATCTGGACTTCGATGTTCTTGGCAGGCATGTTCTGCGCGGGCATCGCGGCCGCACCGGCATCGCGTCGGCGCGAGGCTTCAGGCGCCTGGCCGTCGAACTCGTAGGCCACGGTGCCCTTGGGATGCTTGAACCAGCCGGGGTTGCTGTAGTCGCCGGGCTTCTGGTTCCTGCGCACCTTCACCACGCTGAACATGCCGCCCATCTCGACCGAGCCGAACGGCCCTTCGCCGGTCATCATTCGCGCGGTGTTGTCCGGAATGGGCATCTCCATCTCGCCCATGTCGGCCATGCCGCGCTCGCCCATCACCATGTAGTCGGGCACCAGGTTCGTGATCTGCCTGGCCACGTCCTTGTGGTCGAGGCCGATGAGGGTGGGCACGTCGTGGCCCATCGCGTTCATGGTGTGGTGGCTCTTGTGGCAGTGGAAGGCCCAGTCGCCCTCCTCGTCGGCCAGGAACTCGATCTGGCGCATCTGGCCGACGGCCACGTCGGTGGTCACTTCGTACTGGCGCGTGCTCTTGGGGGTCGGCCCGCCATCGGTGCCGGTGACGAGGAACTCGTGCCCGTGCAGGTGCATCGGGTGGTTGGTCATCGTGAGGTTGCCGATGCGGATGCGCACCTTGTCGTTGAGCCGCACGTTGAGCGAGTCGATGCCGGGAAAGATCCGGCTGTTCCAGGACCACAGGTTGAAGTCCAGCATCGTCATGATCTTGGGCGTGGCGCTGCCGGGCTCGACGTCGTAGGCGTTGAGCAGGAACACGAAGTCGCGGTCGACCTTCTCGATCAGCGGATGCTCGGCCTTGGGGTGCGTCACCCAGAAGCCCATCATGCCCATGGCCATCTGCGTCATCTCGTCGGCATGCGGGTGATACATGAAGGTGCCGGGCCGGCGCGCGACGAACTCGTAGACGAAGGTCTTGCCCGGGCGGATCGGCGGCTGGGTCAGGCCCGAGACGCCGTCCATGCCGTTGGGCAGGCGCTGGCCGTGCCAGTGCACGCTGGTGTGCTCGGGCAGCTTGTTGGTCACGAAGATGCGCACGCGATCGCCTTCGACCACCTCGATGGTCGGGCCGGGCGACTGGCCGTTGTAGCCCCACAGGTTGGCCTTGAAGCCGGGCGCCATCTCGCGCACCACGGGCTCGGCCACCAGGTGGAACTCCTTCACGCCGTTGTTCATGCGCCAGGGCAGCGTCCAGCCGTTGAGCGTGACCACGGGGTTGTAGGGCCGCCCGCCGGATGGCATGAGCGGCGGCATGGTGTTGGGCGTGGACTGGGTCACGGGCTCGGGCAGCGCGGCCATCGCCACCTTGCTCACGCTCGCGGCCGCGAGGGCGCCGGTGATGGCACCGGCGCCGCCGAGGAAATTGCGTCTGTTTGTCATGTCGTTCGAATCGTTGGTGAGTGCGGGTGGCGCATTCAATGGGCGGCGCCGGCGGAGGCGGCTTCGCCCCCCGCGCTGGCGGTCGGGGCGCCCATGGCCGTGGGCTTGCCGATCACCGAAGCCGCCAGTGCGGCATCGGCCAGCCAGAACTGCTGCTGGGCGTTGATGGCGTTGCTCACGCTCGCGATCTGGTCGCGCGCCTCGGCCAGCAGCTCGAAGACGCCGATCAGCATGCCGTTGTAGCGAAGCACGTTCTCGTCGGCCATGGCCTGGCGCAGCGGCACGATCTCGTCGCGGTAGTGCCGAGCGATGTCGTAGGCGGTGCGGTAGGCCGAATAGCCTTCGCGCAACTGCGACGAAGCGCCGCGCACGGTGGCGTCGTAGCGGTTGGCCGCCGCCAAGGATTGCGCGTTCAATGCATCGCGCTGTGCCGAGCCCCAGTCGAACAGCGGCAGCCGGATGTCGAGCTCGAAGCCGCGCCGTGTGCTCCGGGCGCCTTCGGCGCTGTCGAACACGGTGTCGCGCCGGCCACCCACTTCCACGTCGACGAAGGTCGACAGCAGGTTGATGCCCTGCGACTTGCCCGCCACGTCGAGCTGGGCGCGCGCGAGCTGCACGTCGAGGCGCTGCTCGGTCGCGGTGGCGGCCACTTCCTTGGCCTCGCGCGGCGCTTTCGGCAGATCGGGCAGCCGGTCGGGCAAGGCTAGCTTGGCGGCCTGCGCATCGTCCAGGCCCAATGCCCGAACCAGCTCCTCGCGCGCAGCGGTGGCTGCATGCTGCGCCGAGGCCAGCTGCGTGGTCGCGTCGGCATAGAAGACCTGCTGGCGCGCGCGCTGCAGCTTGCTGAAGTTGCCGATCTGCTGCATGCGCCGCGCGAGTTCCGCGCTGGCCTGCGCCGATCGGTTGACCTGCTCGGCGTAGCGCAGCATCTGCTGCGCGGCCACGGCGCGGACCCAGGCCTGCCGCACCTGCGTGACCTGGTCGACCACCGCGCCGGTGAGCTGCACCTTGGCCTGGCTCGACTGGCTGCGCGAGATCGACAGGCGCTGCGGCAGCAGGAGGAGGTCCACGAGACCGAAGGACAGGAGTCGCCCGAGTTCGAGTTCGCTGCCCAGGCGCATGCGCTCGAAGCTGAAGACCGGGTTGGGCAGCCGGCTCGACTGGTTGGACGCGGCGATGTCGCCCCAGCTCTGCGCGACCAGCGCCTGCACCGCGGGGCTGTTGGTGAGCGCGAGCTGCACCGCGTCGCCTTGCGACAGCGGCCTGGACAGCAGCTCCTGCGCGAGCGCGGCGCGGCGGTCGCGCTGCTCCTGCGTGCGGCTGAGCTCGAGCTTGCCGCCGGTGAACTGCCCGGCCTGGGTGTTGGTGTCCTGCAGCGCGTCGTCGATGCCGACCGAGGCGCAGCCGGCCAGCAAGGCGACCGCCGTGGCGACAACCGTGAGGCGCAAGGCGCGCTTCATGGCTTCTTCTCCTTGCCGGCGGGAGGCATGGGCATCGTATGCCCCTGGCGCGCGGCGGGCGCCTCGGAGGCGCCGCCACCCGCGGTCTCTTCGGCATAGGCCTTCCAGCCCCCGCGCTGGCGGACGGTCTCGTTGGCCTCCTTCCAGGGAATCGGCTTGTCGTCGGTGAAGGGCCGATAGCCCTCGAGCGCGGACTTGTAGCTCAGTGTGGTGGGCGCGCGGGTGGCTGCTTCCTCAGCGCGCGGCGCGGGAGCCGGTGCCGGCTGGGCCGCGGCAGCGAGCGCCGCCGCCATGGCCGGAAGGACAGCCAGCCAACGGGCCGGCAAAGATTGGGACATGGAATCCTCGCGTGTTCATGAACGGAATGCGTCACGGCCGCCCGAAGGGGCATGACGCAGGCGATGCATGCGCGCTGCTGCGGCCCGTGACCGGGCGCGCGCAGGCGCACGAACGCTTCAGGCGCGAGGAGGTTTGTCGAGAAGGCGCGGCGCGACCGTGGCCACCGTGCTGGCGGGCTCGATGAGGTCGGCGCGGGGAAGGCCCTGGAACACGATCAGTTCCAGCGTGCTGGTGAGCGCGGTGGCGTGGCAGGCGCCGCAGGTGCCGCACTTGTGCATGCCATCGGGATCCGCATGCGCGGCGGCGGTGCCGCTGTGCTCACCGGCGGATGGACCGGCGTCCTGCGCGGCGGCATCGTGGTGGTGATGGCTTGCATGCCCATCGCCGTGCGCCTGCTGCGCATGCCGATGCGCTGCGGCCGGCGCGGCGGTTGCCGCAACCGCCAAGGCCGCACCCTCATGGCCCGGCCCGCAAAAGACCATGGCTGCCGCCGCATACGCCTGGAAGGGCACGGCAAACATCACGATCCAGAGGACAAAGAGGCGAACCCGGTGCATGCGGAGCATTGTAGATAGAGCGGCAATGCCTGTCTGTATTCGACGGGCATGCGTGCCACTCTAGCCGTCCAGTCCGACGGTTTCCCGCCGGCTGGATTACAGCGCCGTCATCTTCGGGCGCCGCCGTGCCGTCAGAAGAACCCGAGCTTCTTCGGCGAATAGCTCACGAGCAGGTTCTTGGTCTGCTGGTAGTGGTCGAGCATCATCTTGTGCGTTTCGCGGCCGATGCCCGATTCCTTGTAGCCGCCGAAGGTGGCGTGCGCCGGGTAGGCGTGGTAGCAGTTGGTCCACACGCGGCCGGCCTGGATGGCGCGGCCCATGCGGTAGGCGGTGCTGCCGTTGCGCGTCCACACGCCGGCGCCCAGGCCGTAGGGCGTGTCGTTGGCGATCTCCAGCGCCTCGGCCTCGGTCTTGAAGGTGGCAATGGCGAGCACGGGGCCGAAGATCTCCTCCTGGAAGATGCGCATCTTGTTGTGGCCCTTGAACAGCGTGGGCTCGATGTAGTAGCCGCCGGCCAGCTCGCCGCCGAGCTGCGCGCGGCCGCCGCCGGTCAGGCACTGCGCGCCCTCTTCCTTGCCGAGCGCGAGGTAGCTCATGATCTTGTCCATCTGCATGGCCGAGGCCTGGGCACCCATCATGGTGTCGGTGTCCAGCGGATGGCCCTGCTTGATGGCCTTGATGCGCTCCAGCGCGCGCGCCATGAACTTGTCGTAGATCGATTCCTGGATCAGCGCGCGCGACGGGCAGGTGCAGACCTCGCCCTGGTTGAAGGCGAACAGCACCAGCCCTTCGACGGCCTTGTCGAAGAAGTCGTCGTCCGCGTCGGCGATGTCCTCGAAGAAGATGTTGGGGCTCTTGCCGCCGAGCTCCAGCGTGGCGGGAATCAGGTTGCCGGCCGCGGCCTGCGCGATGACGCGGCCCGTGGCCGTGGAGCCCGTGAATGCGATCTTCGCGATGCGCTTGCTGCCCGCCAGCGCCATGCCGGCCTCGCGGCCGTAGCCGTTCACGATGTTGAGCACGCCGGGCGGCAGCAGGTCGGCCAGCAGCTCGGCCATCACCATGATGCTCACGGGCGTCGATTCGGCCGGCTTGAGCACCACGCAGTTGCCCGCGGCAATGGCGGGCGCGAGCTTCCATGCGGCCATCAGGATCGGGAAGTTCCACGGAATGATCAGTCCCACCACGCCCAGCGGCTCGTGGAAGTGATAGGCGATGGTGTTCTCGTCGATCTCGCTGAGGGCGCCTTCCTGCGCGCGCAGGCAACCGGCGAAGTATCGGAAGTGGTCGATGGTCAGCGGAATGTCGGCGTTGAGCGTCTCGCGGATCGGCTTGCCGTTGTCCACCGTTTCCGCATAGGCGAGCAGTTCGAGGTTCTGCTCCAGTCGGTCGGCGATCTTCAGCAGCACGTTGGCGCGCTCGGCCGGCGAGGTGCGTCCCCATGCGCCCGCGGCGGCATGGGCCGCGTCGAGCGCGAGCTCGATGTCTTCGGCACCCGAACGGGCGGCGCGCGTGTAGGGCTTGCCGGTGATCGGCGTGATGACATCGAAGTACTGGCCCTTCACCGGCGGCACGAACTTGCCGTTGATGAAGTTGTCGTAGGCCGGCTTGAAGTCGATCTTTGCGCCGGGGGTGTTGGGGCTCGCGTATTGCATGGTCTGTTGTCTCCGTCGGGTAAGGGTTGGAAGGCGACCGCGCAAGCCGGATGCTGCGCGGTCCCGCGTGCTGCATTGCACGCGCCGTGCCACGCGGGACTGAAGGCCATTCGCACGATCTGGCACAAGGACCCGGGGGGACCGGGGCGGTTTCCTGCGCCAGGCTGCCACAGAGCTGTGTGCCGCGCTGAGCACCTGTCACGAAACGGGACAAAGCACCCGCCGCTGGCACACAAGATCAAGCAGTCGCCGGGTGCGCGCAGGGCGTCGCATTCGGATACATTGGGGCCGCGCTCGCCTCCGGCGGGACGCCGTCCTACCCCATGGCTGCCATGCTTCATTGCCCTGAGAGCGCGTAGTGCTTCGCGGACCTTCCATCACCGCCAAGACCATGGCTTTCGTGGCCGTGGTCTGCCTCAGCCTGCTGGCGATCGATTTCTGGAACAGCTGGGAGTCGCGCGCCGACCAGCTCCAGCAGATGAACGTGGCCGCGTCGAACCTCGCGCGCGCCATGGCGCAGCAAGCCGACGACGCCATCAAGAAGGCCGACACGGTGCTCGTCGGCATTGTCGAGCGCGTGGAGCACGACGGCACCGATCCGGCCGACGTGGCGCGGCTTCGCCGGGTGCTTTCCATGCGGGTCGCCGAACTGCCGCAGCTCGACGGCCTGCACATCTACGACAAGGAAGGCAACTGGGTTGCGAACTCCCGTTCCACGCCGCCGGAAAACCTGAACAACGCGGGCCGGGAGTATTTCGTCTATCACCGTACGCATGCAGACCGCGGACCGCACATCGGCATTCCCGTAAAAAGCCGCACCAGCGGCAGGCTGCTGGTTCCGGTTTCGCGGCGCATCAATCATGCGGATGGCAGCTTTGCCGGCGTGGCGCTCGCGACGATCCACGTCGAGTTCTTCTCCAGGTTCTACGACAGCCTGGACATCGGCCAGGCCGGCGCCGTCGCGCTGGTGCTCGAAAACGGAACCATGATGACGCGCCGGCCCTACAGCCCGGAGATGGTGGGCCGGAACATGCTCGAAACCGAGCTCTTCCGCGCCTACACCGCGCAAGGGCCGGTCGGAATGGCCTTCATCAAGTCGGCGCAGGACGGCGTGACGCGGTTGAACAGCTTCCGGCGCCTGGCCAACTATCCGCTGTTCGTCTCTGCGGCGCTGTCCAAGGACGAAATCCTGGCCAACTGGTGGCGCGAGACGCTCTGGCATTCGGGTGGCGTTCTTCTGCTGACCCTGATCGTCGGCTTCACCGGGTGGCGGCTGGTGCGGCAATTCCAGCTCCAGACCCGCACCGAAGCCGAGCTGCGGCAGGCGCGCGATGCGCTGGAAACGCTCAACGAGACCCTCAACACCCTGGCCATGGAAGACGGGCTGACCGGGCTCGCGAACCGCAGGCAGTTCGACATGGCGCTGGACAGCGAATACAGCCGCGCGGCGCGCACGGCGAGCACGCTGGCCCTGATCATGATGGATGTGGATTGCTTCAAGCAATACAACGACATCTACGGCCATGCCGCAGGCGACGAGTGCCTGCAGACCATCGGACGCACCATCGCCAGCGTCGCCTCCCGGCGCCCCGGGGACCTGGCGGCCCGCTATGGCGGTGAAGAGCTGGCGGTGCTGCTGCCGAACACCGACGTGGCGGGCGCGGTGATGCTGGCCGAACGCATCCGCAGCGCCGTGCGGGACCTGAAGATCGAGCACGCCGGCTCCGCCGACGGATTCGTGACACTGAGCGCGGGCGTGGACGCGCTCAGCCCCGCGGCCGGAAAGGCAAGCCAGCCCAAGGAACTGGTCCGCGCCGCCGACAAGGCGCTCTACGCGGCCAAGACCAGCGGACGCAACCGCGTGTGCGCACCGACGGTGCAGCCGGTGCCTGCGTGACCCGACTGGCCCGCCGCTCCAGCCAAGGGTAAACCCCAGTCAACGAGCCCTTGATTCCACGCGGGATGATTCAGTACACTGATTGTCATTCAGTGTACTGAATCAAAGGGCGCCAGCAACGTACTTGGCTGCCCTGCACAAGGAGACAAGATGACCCACGATCTACGCAAGACCTTCGATGAAGGCCCCATGAGCCGCTTCCAGTGGAGCGCGATCACGATCTGCATCACGCTGATCATGCTCGACGGCTTCGACGTGCTCGTCATGGCCTTCACCGCCGCCAGCGTCTCGGCAGAGTGGAAGCTCAGCGGTGCCCAGCTCGGCGTGCTGTTCAGTGCTGGCCTGTTCGGCATGGCGGCCGGCTCACTGTTCCTCGCGCCGCTGGCCGATCGCTTCGGGCGCCAAGCCATCATCCTGCTGTGCCTGGTGGTGATCGCGCTCGGCATGGGACTGTCGGCGCTGGCCCGGAGCAGCACGCAGCTGGCGGCGCTGCGCGCGCTCACCGGCGTGGGCATCGGCGGCATGCTGGCCAGCGTCGGTGTCATCACCTCCGAATACGCGTCGAACAAATGGCGCAGCACCGCGGTGGCCCTGCAGGCGACCGGCTATCCGATCGGCGCGACCATTGGCGGCAGCATTGCCGCGGTGCTGCTGGAGCACTACGGCTGGCGTTCGGTCTTCGTCTTCGGCGGCCTTGCCACGGCGCTGATGATTCCGCTGGTGCTGTGGCGCCTGCCCGAATCGGTCGACTTCCTCGTCTCCAGGCGCCCCGCCGGCGCGCTGCGCAAGCTCAACGCGCTGCTGCGCCAGATGAAGCGCCCGGCACTGGCCGAACTGCCGCCGCTGCCGCCGGCCGGCGAGCGCTCCGCCTCCACGGTGGCGAGCCTGTTCAGTGCAGGCCTGGCATGCTCGACACTGCTGCTGTGGGCCGCGTTCTTCCTGCTGATGTTCGGCTTCTACTTCGCGCTGAGCTGGACGCCGAAGCTTCTGGTCTCGGCGGGGCTGTCCGCGCGGGAGGGCATCACCGGCGGCGTGCTGCTGAACATCGGCGGCATCGTCGGCGGTAGCCTGTTCGGGCTGCTCGTCGCGCGGCTGGACCTCGGGCGCCTGACGGCCGCCAGCCTCGCCATCACGGCGCTGGCCATGGCCGCATTCGGCGCGGCCACCGGCCACCTCGGCGCATCGTTCGCCATCGCCTTCCTGATCGGCGGATTCATCTTCGGCTCGATGGCCGGGCTCTATTCGTTCGCACCGGTGATCTACCCGGCCGCCGTGCGCACCACCGGCATGGGATGGGCGATCGGCATCGGCCGCATCGGTGCCATCCTCGCGCCGCTCATTGCCGGGATGCTGCTCGATCGCGGCTGGCAGCCGCCGCATCTCTACTACGCCTACGCGCTGCCGCTGGTGGCAGCGATGGCTGCCGTCCTCGCGCTGCGCAGCAGCGCCGCGGCCCAGCCGGCCGGCCGCGTGGCCGCCGCCCACTGATCCCCTCGTTCCAACCCAGCCATCCGAAGGAGAGCTACATGTTCCCGAAAAACACCTGGTACGTGGCCTGCACCGGCAACGAAATCGACGACAAGCCCCTGGGCCGCAAGATCTGCGGCGAGAACCTCGTGCTGTACCGCGCCGCGGAAGGCAAGGCCACGGCGCTGGAAGACTTCTGCCCGCACCGCGGCGCGCCTCTGTCCCTGGGCCGGGTGGTCGAGGGCAAGCTGGTGTGCGGCTACCACGGCTTGGAGATGGGCTGCGACGGCAAGACGGTCGCCATGCCCGGACAGCGCGTGCGCGGCTTTCCGCCGATCCGCGCCTTCCCGGTGATCGAGCGCTACGGCTTCGTCTGGGTCTGGCCCGGCGACCCCGCCCTGGCCGACCCGGCCAGGCTGCATCACCTCGAATGGGCCGAAAGCCCCGACTGGGCCTACGGCGGCGGCCTGTTCCACATCCAGTGCGACTACCGCCTGATGATCGACAACCTGATGGACCTGACGCACGAGACCTACGTGCACTCGACCAGCATCGGCCAGAAGGAAATCGACGAGACGCCCACCACCACCAAGACCGAGGGCGACCAGGTCACCACCAGCCGCTTCATGGAGAACATCTCGGCGCCGCCGTTCTGGCGCATGGCGCTGCGCGGCAACCACCTGGCCGACGACGTGCCGGTCGACCGCTGGCAGATCTGCCGCTTCACGCCGCCGAGCCACGTGCTGATCGAAGTCGGCGTCGCCCACGCCGGCAAGGGCGGCTACCACGCCGATCCGGCGCACAAGGTGTCGAGCATCGTGGTCGACTTCATCACGCCCGAGACCGAGACCTCGCACTGGTACTTCTGGGGCATGGCGCGCAACTTCCAGCCGCACGACAAGGCGCTGACCGCATCGATCCGCGAAGGCCAGGGCAAGATCTTCAGCGAAGACCTGGAGATGCTCGAATCGCAGCAGCGCAACCTGCTCGCCCATCCGGATCGCGCGCTGCTGAAGCTCAACATCGACTCGGGCGGCGTGCAATCGCGCCGCGTGCTGGAGCGCCTGATCGCGCAGGAAGGCCAGGCCCCCGCGACTCCGGCAGGTGCGGCATGAACGCCTCCGAACTGAACGTGCGCGTCGCCCGCAAGCATGCGGAGGCGCTGGACATCTGCACCTTCGAGCTGGTGCATGCCGAGGGGCATGCCCTGCCTGCCTTCTCGGCCGGCTCGCACATCGACGTGCATCTGCCGAACGGCCTCACGCGCCAGTACTCGCTGTGCAACGATCCGCAGGAGAGCCACCGCTACCTGATCGGCGTGCTGCGCGACCCCTCGTCGCGCGGCGGCTCGCAGGCCATGCACGAGCTGGTGCAGGAGGGCAGCCTGCTGCGCATCAGCGCACCGAAGAACCATTTCCCGCTGGCCCACGCGGCCACCCGCAGCGTGCTGATCGCGGGCGGCATCGGCGTGACGCCGATCCTGTGCATGGCCGAGCGGCTGGCGCTGAGCGCAGCGCCGTTCGAGATGCACTACTGCACGCGCTCGCGCGAGCGCACCGCCTTTGCCGGGCGCATTGCGCAGTCCGCGTTCGCATCGCAGGTGCAGTTCCACTTCGACGACGGCGACGAGGCACAGAAGCTGTCGCTGCCCCAGGCGATCGGCACGCCGCAGCCGGGCGTGCACCTGTACGTCTGCGGCCCCAAGGGCTTCATGGACTGGGTGCTGGATGCCGCGCGCACCGCCGGCTGGCCGGCCGACCAGCTGCACTACGAGTTCTTCTCGGCCGAGATCGCCGCGTCGGACAGCGACGCGGCGTTCGAGGTCAAGCTGGCGAGCTCGGGGCGCATCGTCAAGGTCCCCAAGGACCGCACGGTGGTGCAGGCACTTGCCGAGGCCGGCGTCGAGGTGGCGACCTCCTGCGAACAGGGCGTGTGCGGTACCTGCCTCACGCGCGTGCTGGAAGGCGAGCCGGACCACAAGGACATGTACCTGACGCCGGAAGAACAGGCCGCCAACGACCAGTTCACCCCGTGCTGCTCGCGCTCGCGCTCGGCAATGCTGGTGCTCGATCTGTAGCGGCCCGCTCGGCGGTCGACCCCCTAGAATCGCGGGCTCCGCCCTTGCCGCCGGAGACCCGATTCAGCTTTCGACATCCATGCCCAGCCCCACTTCCGACGCCGCCGAGATCGACATCAACGACCAGCCGGGCCACCTGATTCGCCGGGCCCACCAGATCGCGGTCTCGGTGTTCCACGAGAAGCTGGGGCGCGACATCACGCCGGTCCAGTACGCGATCCTGCGCACCTTGCAGAAGAAGCCGGGCATCGACCAGGTCACGCTCGCGCAGCAGGTGGCGCTCGACACCTCCACCGCCGCCGACATTGCCGCGCGCCTGGAGACCAAGGGATGGATCACGCGCCAGGTGCTGGCACGCGGCCAGCGCGAACTGCGCCTGACCGCCGCGGGCACCGAGCTGCTCGCGCAGACGGTGCCGGCCATGGCCCAGATGCAGGACGCGCTCTTCAGCACCATGAGCGAGCAGGAGCGCCACGATTTCATGAAGCTGCTCGCCAAGTTCGTCACGGCCAACAACGACAGAAGCCGCGCGCCCATGCGCGCGTGAGTGCAGATCGGGCGCCCGCCGGCTTCGCGGCGCGGGCGCTTCAGCGGGCCTTTCGGCCCCCCTCCGGCCGGGGCCGCGACGTCGATTCGCGCACCACCAGCGACACATCGACCTCATGGTGCAGCGCGGCCGCGCGGCCCGACAGCGACCGGACCAGGTACTCCCCGGCGCGCGTCCAGACCTCGTCGGTGGGCACGTGCATGGTCGTGAGGCTGGGGCGTAGGTGGCGGCTCCATTCGAGATCGTCGAAGCCCATCACCGACAGGTCGTTGGGCACGTTGAGTCCGCGGCGCTCGGCCTCCAGCAGCACGCCGTAGGCGATCACGTCGTTGCCGCAGACCACCGCCGTGGGCCAGCCTTCGCGCGGCGACGACAGCAGCGACCGCGCACCCTGGCGCGCATCGTCCAGGTGGTAGGGCACCTCGATGTACCACTCGGGCTTCAGCGAAAGTCCGCTCTCCGCCAGCGCGCGCCGCACGCCCGACACGCGGGCCGTGGCCCGGTCGTTGTTGGACGAGATCGCCGCCACCATGCCGATGCGCGTGTGGCCGAGCTCGACCAGGTAGCGGCAGGCGCGGTAGGCGGCGGCCTCGTTGTTGCCGCCGACCGAGGCGTACGGCTTGTCCGGGTGGTACACGCCCACGTTCACGAAGGGAATGCGCTGCGACGCGAGCAGCCGGCGCAGCGCATCGGTGTGCATGTCGCCGCGCAGGATGAGCCCGTCGATGCCGCGGCTCACCATGTTCTGCGCCTGCCGAGCCTCGGTCTCGGGGTCGTAGCCGCTGGTCGACAGCAGCAGCAGGTAGCCCTGCAGCGACAGGTAGCTCTGCAATGCCTCGATGCCGCGCGCGAACATCGCGTTGTCCACCGTTGGAATGATCGCGCCGATGGTGCGCGTGCGGCGCGACGACAGCGCGCGCGCCGCCGCATCGGGGATGTAGCCCAGTTCGGCGATGGCCGCGTCGATGCGCATGCGCAGCTCGGGGCTCACCGACTCGGGGTTGTTGAGGGTGCGCGAAATCGAGGCCGTCGAGACGCCCACGTGTTTTGCAACGTCACGGATTCCCACGGATTTCGGCTTCATGATGAAACAGTTTACAGGAAACGATACGTAGCCGTTTACAGCCAATTTCCAGGGAAATCCCCTACGAATCTCTCTGCATGACGGCGCTTTGCGCGTTGACATTGATGAAGCTGATTCCGATAATTTTGTAAACGGTTACATGACGAATCGCTCGCTTGATGACCCGCCTTTGACACGTCACAGGAGACAGAAAATGAGCCAGGCCTTCCGCCATCCGGGCACCCGCCCCAGTGCCCGCACCACCGTGCGTGCCGTCGCCCTCCTCGTTGCGGCTTCGTGCGCCGGTGCCGCCTTCGCGCAGGAATTCAACTGGAAGAAGCACCAGGGCAAGACCCTGACCTTCCTTGCCAACAACAACCCAGTCGCCAACGCGCTGCTCAAGCACAAGGCCGATTTCGAGCAGCAGACGGGCATGACGCTGAAGGTCGACTCCTACCAGGAGCAGCAGATGCGCCAGCGCCTGGTCACGGTGATGAACTCGCGCAGCGACGAGGTCGACGTGTTCATGTCGCTGCCTTCGCGCGAGGGCATGCAGTTCGCCAAGGCCGGCTGGTATGCCGACCTTTCGGAGCTGGTGAAGACAGCGAGCGCCAAGGACTACGACTTCGCGGACCTGAGCGCAGGCATGCTCAAGGACGCCACCTACGACAAGCAGCTCACGGGCATCCCGATGAACGTCGAGGGGCCGGTGCTGTACTACCGCAAGGACCTGTTCCAGAAGTGCGGCGTGACGCTGCCCAGGAGCCTGCCCGAGCTCGAGGCCGTGGCGGCCAAGCTCAAGAGCTGCGAGCCCGGCGTCACGCCCTTCGTGTCGCGCGGCCTCAAGCCCGCCCTGCCCTTCACCTACAGCGTGTTCCTGCACAACATGGGCGGCCAGTACATGAAGGGCGGCAGGTCGCAGCTGTGCAGCAAGGAAGGCCAGGCCTCGCTGGCCCTGTACGCCAAGCTGCTGAAGGACTACGGCCCGCCGGGCGTCGTGAACTACAGCTTCTATCAAATCTCCTCGCTCTACCGCGAAGGCAAGGCGGCGATGGCCTTCGAGTCGTCGAACGAGCTGCGCAACGTGATGGACGGCGGGGCGCGCCTGAAGGACACCGCCGTTGCGGTGCTGCCCGCGGGCCCGGGCGGTTCGCATCCGACCGTCATCGGCTGGACCATGTCGGTGTCGGCGCACAGCAAGAACAAGGAAGCCGCCTGGTACTTCGTGCAGTGGGCCACCAGCCCCGCCACCCAGGCCAAGCTGGCGCTCGACGGCGTGGCGCCGCCGCGCGCGGCCGTCGCCAAGTCACCCGGCTACAAGGCCTGGACGGACGAGCAGCCGGTGCGCGCCGAATGGGTGGCGGCCGTCAACGAACTGGCCCGCACCGGCACGTCCGAGGTGGGCTATCCCATCGTCGCCAATCCGGCCTCGCGCGAGTTCATCGGGCAGGCCGCGACCGAACTCCTGCTGGGCCAGAAGATGCCCGCGCAGGCCTGCGCGGACGCCGACAAGCAGCTCGACGCGCTCATCGCCAAGGACTGACCGATGGCCGTGTTCGACTTCCCCGCAGGCCACCGTGTGCTGGTGGTCGGTGGCGCCGGCGACATCGGCGCCGCCATCTCGCGCGCCTTCCTCGAGATGGGCTGCAGCGTCACGGCCACGGGCGTGGACGAGGCGGCGCTCGCGGCGAGTTCGCTGGCGCCGCAGCCGCGCCTGGCGCTGCGCACACTCGACGTGACCGATGACGCCCAGGTCGCGGCCTTCGCGGGCGGCCTCGGCGGCCTCGGCACGCTGGTCAACTGCGCGGGCATCCTGGCACGCTTCAAGGAGTTCGAAGTCGAGACCTTCCAGCGCGTGCTGGACGTCAACCTCACCGGCACCTTCCGCCTGTGCAATGCCTGCCTGCCGCTGCTGGAAGAAAGCAAGGGCAGCATCGTCAACGTGGCATCGATGAATGCCTTCGTCGCGCTGCCGTTCATCCCGGCCTATTGCGCGAGCAAGGGCGGCGTCGTGATGCTGACCAAGTCGCTCGCGCTCGCCTGGGCCGAGAAGCGCGTGCGCGTGAACGCCATTGCGCCGGGCTATGTCGAGACCGCCATCAACGCGGCCGGCCGCCAGGACACGGCGCACTACGAGCGCATCCGCGCGCGCATTCCGCTGGGCCAGTGGGCGCAGCCGGACGACATCGCGGGCAGCGCCGTCTACCTGGCCTCGCCGGCGGCGCACTACGTGACCGGGACCGTGCTCGCGGTCGACGGCGGCTTTCTCGCGGGGTGAATGCATGAGCCAGTCGATCGGCACGCGCGGCCAGCTCGCGTTTCTCTCGCTGCCGGCCGTGATCTTCACGACCGCGATGATCGCCTTCCCCTTCGCCTACACCGTGTGGTTCAGCCTGCACGAGTACAGCTTCGGCGGCAAGCCCAAGCTCAACTTCGGCATGAACTACGTCGAGATGGCGGGCGACGGCGAGTTCTGGAACGGGCTGAAGATCACGCTCGCGCTGTACCTGCTCTCGCTGGTGCTGCAGCTCGTGCTCGGCACCTGGATCGCGCTGCTGCTGCACGGCTCGAAGAAGCTGTCGGGCATCGTGCGCACCCTGATGATCTCGCCCTTCGTGCTGCCGCCGGTGGTGGTCGGCATGATGTGGCTGGTGGTGCTCGACCCTTCCATCGGCGCCGCCAACTACCTGCTGACGGCCGCGGGCCTGCCGCGCTCCGACTGGCTGGCCTCGCCTGTGTGGGTGATCCCCACCGTGGCGATGATCGACACCTGGCAGTGGACGCCCTACGTGGCGCTGATCGTGCTGGGCGGCCTGCAGTCGCTGCCGCCGAACGTGTACGAGGCCGCGCAGATCGACGGCGCCTCGCGCTGGAAGACCTTCTGGCGCATCACGCTGCCGCTGCTCGCGCCCACGCTGGTCACGGCCGCGATCCTGCGCAGCGTGGACCTGCTGCGCTTCTTCGACATCATCTACATCACCACGCAGGGCGGGCCGGGCAACGCCTCGAACACGCTCAACATCTACGGTTTCCGCAAGGGCTTCGAGCTGTTCGAGATCGGCTATTCGAGCGCACTGATGATCACGCTGTCGGCCATCGTGCTGGGCGCGGTGATGGTGCTGACCCAGGCGCGCAGGCGCGTGGCCTGGTGAAAGAGACCACGCCATGAACGACAAGCTGGTGCAACGCCTCAACCTGCTGCAGATCGCCTTCGTGGCGCTCTTGATCCTGCTGCCCATCGCGTGGATGGTGCTCTCGTCCTTCAAGCCCTCGGCCGAGGTGACGGCCTATCCGCCCAAGCTGCTGTTCTCGCCCACGCTGGAGAACTACCGCACGCTCTTCGGCACCACGCCCTTCCTGCACTACACCTGGAACAGCACGGTGATCACCGTGGGCTCGACCGCCATCGGGCTGCTGCTGGGCATTCCGGCCGCCTTCGCGGTCTCGTGGACGCGCATCACCTGGCCCGCCACCGTCACGCTGCTGGCGCGCATGGCACCGGGCACGCTGTTCCTGCTGCCCTGGTACGTGATGTTCCGCGAAGCCGGAATGATCGGCAGCTACTGGGCGCTGATCCTCACCCATGCGGCCATCACGATGCCGATCGTGATCTGGGTGCTGCTGCCCTTCTTCGACAACATTCCGCGCAGCGTGCTCGAAAGCGCGCAGGTCGACGGCTGCAGCGTGCCGCGCATCCTCTGGCGCATCGCGCTGCCGCTGGTGATGCCCGGCGTGGTGGTGGCGTCGATCCTGTCCTTCGTGTTCTCTTGGAACTACTTCCTGTTCGCGCTCGTGCTGTCGAACGGCGACACCAAGACGCTGATCGCGGCGTCGTTCAACTTCATCGGCGAGGGCGCGTCCAACTGGGGCGCGCTGATGGCGGCGGCCTCCCTGATCGCGCTGCCGCCGCTCGTCCTCGCATTCATCGTCCAGCGCAGGCTCGTGTCGGGCCTGGCGATGGGCGCCGTCAAAGGTTAGGAGACTCTTCATGCAAGCTGCGATTTTTCATGGCGACAGGCGCATCACCATCGGCGAGGCGCCGATGCCCGAGCCGGCTGCCGGAGAGGTGCTGCTGCGCGTGCGGCGCACCGCGCTGTGCGGCTCGGACACCAAGCTGTGGTTCAGCGGCGCCAGCTTCACGCCGGGCCACGAGATCTTCGGCGTGGTGCAGCAGCCGGGCCATGCGCTCGACAGCAGGCGCTGCCTGGTCTACATCCCGGTGCACTGCGGCCATTGCGACGCGTGCCGCGCGGGCGACACGCAGATGTGCCTGAACGAATCGGTGCTGGTCGGCTGGAACCGGCCGGGCGGCTATGCCGAGTACCTCGCGGTGCCCGAGCAGTGCCTGCTGCCCGTGCCCGACGACATCGAGGACGAGCTTGCGCCCCTGCTGCTGGACACCATCGGCACCGCCGCGCACGGCATCCGCTTCGTGAAGCCACTGGTGCCGCCTGAAACCACGGGAGCGGTGCTCGTGACGGGCGCGGGCCCGGTGGGCATTGGCGCGCTGATCGCCCTGCAGAACATGGGCTACACCGACGTGTACGTGTCCGACCTGAAGGAAGAGCGGCTGCAGCTGGCCGAATCGTTCGGCGCCCGGCGGCATCCGGTGGGCGACGCGAGCAAGCGCTTCAAGCTCATCGTGGAGTGCAGCGGCGCGCATGCCGCGCGCAGTCTGGGCATGGAGATCGTGCTGCCGCGCGGCGTGCTCATCCTCATCGGCGAGAGCGACAAGCCCTGGCCGGTGCAGGAGAACAAGGCCATCCGCCGCAAGGACTTCTACATGGTGCGCACCTTCTATTTCCCGAAAAGCGACTTCGCGCTCAACGTGGAACTGCTGCGCGGCGAGAAGGCGCGCTACCGCAAGCTGGTGGATGCGCAGTTCGGCCTCGACCGGCTGCCCGAGATGTTCGGCCGCTTCGTGGCGGGCGAGCTGGTCAAGCCGCTGCTGGCGTTTGCCTGAGGACGCACCGGCATGGCAGCCATCCGCATGAACGGCCTGGTCAAGCGCTTCGGCGACGTGGCCGTGATTCCCTCGCTCGACCTGGAGATCCGCGACGAGGAGTTCGTCGTCTTCGTCGGCCCCTCGGGCTGCGGCAAGTCGACCTTGCTGCGCATCATTGCCGGGCTCGAACCCATCGACGGCGGCGAGCTCTACATCGGCGACAGGCGCGTGAACGACGTGGCACCGGCCCAGCGCGACATCGCCATGGTGTTCCAGGACTACGCGCTCTACCCGCACATGACGGTGCGCGACAACATGGGCTTCGGCCTGGAGATGCGCAACACGCCCAAGGACGAGATCGCGCGCCGCGTCGACCGCGCGGCCGGCATGCTGCGCATCGAGCCGTACCTCGACCGCAAGCCCAAGGCGCTGTCGGGCGGCCAGCGCCAGCGCGTGGCCATGGGCCGCGCGATGGTGCGCAATCCGAAGGTGTTCCTGTTCGACGAGCCGCTGTCGAACCTCGACGCCAAGCTGCGCGGTGAGGTGCGCACCGAGATCAAGGCGCTGTCGCAGCAGCTCAAGACCACCATGGTCTTCGTCACCCACGACCAGGTCGAGGCCATGACCATGGCCGACCGCATCGTGGTGCTGAAGGCCGGTGTGGTGCAGCAGTTCGGCACGCCCGAAGAGGTCTACAAGTCGCCCGCGAACCAGTTCGTGGCTGGCTTCATCGGCTCGCCGACGATGAATTTCTTCGACGTGAACGCCGAAGGCACCAACGTGCGCATGGACGAGGGCGTGCTGTTCCCGATGCCGCCGCGCTGCGGCGGTGTGGCCGGCCCTGCCGTGCTGGGCGTGCGGCCCGAGCACATGCGGGTGCTGCCCGGCAACGCACCGGGCCTGCGCGTGCAGGTCAGCGCGGTCGAGCCGCTGGGCTCCGACACGCTGGTGTACTTCGACCGCGCCGGCCAGCGCCACGTGGCGCGCGTGGCGCCCGAGCTGCAGGTGCGCCCGCGCGACACCATCACGCTGGATTTCGACATGGACAAGTGCCACCTGTTCGACAAGAACGACGGTGCGGTGCTGAGGTGCTGAGGTGAGTCCCGTGGAACGCCCCGCCCCGCGCGTGATCTGCCTGGGCCTGTCCGCGCTCGACATCACCTGGCAGGTCGACACCCTGCCGCAGGGCGGCGGCAAGACCCGCGCGAACGATGTGCGCGAGGGCGGCGGCGGCATGGCGGCGAATGCCGCCGCGGCGGCCGCGAAGCTCGGCGCATCGGTACAGTTCTGGGGCCGCGCCGGCTTGGACAGTGCGGGCCACGAGATGAAGGCGCAGCTCGCCGCGCTGGGCGTGGACGTGTCGCGCTTCAGGCTGTTCGAGGGCGCACGCTCGTCGCTCTCCGGCATCGTGGTCGATGCGCGCGGCGAACGCATGATCGTGAATTTTCGCGGCGCTGGCCTGCCGGCCGATCCGGCCTGGCTGCCGCTCGACGCACTGGCCGCGACCGACGCGGTGCTGGCCGATCCACGCTGGCCCGAAGGCGCGCTCGCGCTCTTCGGCGCGGCGCGCGCACGCGGCCTGCCCACCGTGCTCGACGGTGACGTGGCCGATGCCGCCGTCTTCGACATGCTGCTGCCGCACACCGACCACGCCGTGTTCTCCGAGCCCGGCCTTGCAGGCTATGCCACCGGCGCGCGCACGGTCGAGGAGCAGTTGCATTTCGCACTCTCGCGCGGCTGCCGCCTCGCGGCCGTCACGCTCGGCGAGCGCGGCCTGCGCTGGGCCGATGCCCAAGGGCTGCACGCCCTGCCCGCCTTCGCGGTGGAACCCGTCGACACCACCGGCGCCGGCGACGTCTTTCACGGTGCGCTGGCCTTCGCGCTCGGCGCCGGCTGGCCCGTGCCCCGCGCCTTCCAGTTTTCCGCCGCGGTGGCGGCCATCAAGTGCACACGACCCGGCGGACGCGCCGGGGTGCCCGACTTCGCCACCGCGATGTCCCTCGTCGATTCCATCAAGGAGTGATCCCCTCATGACAACGCCCCCCCTCCACCTCGGCAAGAAATGGGGCCTGCGCCGCATGGCCACGCCCCAGGGCCACTTCACCATGGTCGCGCTCGACCAGCGCCCGCCGATCGCGCAGCTGATCGGCGCCAGGCGCGGCATCGCACCCGCCGACGTGAGCTTTGCCGACATGGTGGCCGTCAAGCGCACGCTGGTCGACACGCTCGGTGCGCACGCCAGCGCCATGCTGTTCGACCCGAACTACGCCTTCCCCGCGGCGCTGCAGAAGCTGCCCGCGCACACCGGCCTGGTGGTCACGCTCGAGGACCACCGCTTCCGCGACACCCCGGGCGGCCGGCTCTCGCACTCGATCGAAGACTGGAGCGTGGAAAAGATCAAGCGCGCCGGCGGCGACGGCGTGAAGGTGCTGGCCTGGTACCGTCCTGACGCCGAGCCCGAGGTGCTCGCGCACCAGCAAGCCTATGTGCAGAAGATCGGCGAGGAATGCCGCCAGTGGGATATTCCGCTGGTGCTCGAACTGCTGGTCTATCCGTTCCCCAGGAGCGAACGCCACACGGTCGACTACATCGAGTCGCCCGAGAAGATGCCCGAGCTGGTGATCGAGAGCGTGCGCGAGTTCGCCAAGCCGAAGTACGGCGTCGATCTCTTCAAGCTCGAGAGCCCGCTGCCCGGCGCCACGCTGCCGGCACGCGACGGCAGCGCCGCGCCACAGGCCGCGCAGGCCTGGTTCGACCAGATGGGCGCGATCTGCGAGGGGGCGAACATTCCCTGGGTGATGCTGTCGGCCGGCGTGACGCCGCCGCAGTTCCTGCGCGTGATGGAATACGCCTACGCAGCCGGCGCCCACGGCTTCCTGGCGGGCCGCGCGGTGTGGTGGCAGGCGCTGCAGCACTTTCCCGATCTCGAACGCTGCGCCGAGCAGCTGCGCCGCGAAGGCAGTGCCACGCTCGCACAGCTCGAAGCGCTCACGCTGCGCGCGGGCAACGCCTGGCAGGCCGACTACAGCGCCTTCGATGCCATGACGGCCGAAGGCGAACTCTGCGCGGCCTATGCCTGAGCCCAGGCATCAGCCCTGCGCGATCGCAAGCCACGCGCTCGCGACCAGCGTCGAGCCCGCCGCGGCCAGCAGGCCGCCCACCAGCCATTTGAGGGTGCGCGGCTGCAGCTTGTTCGGCAGCCGATGGTGCAGCCGCGTCACGCCGTAGACCACCGGCATCGCGCAGGCGGCGAGCAGCGCCGCGCGCCACGAGAAGTGCCCCGTGGGCAGCACGATCACGAGCCGCACCAGCGAATTGAACGCGAACATCAGCAGCAGCGCGCGGCGCACCAGTTCGCGCTCCAGCGGCTGGCGGTACATGTGGAAGACGATGGGCGGCCCCGAGCTGGAGAACAGCCCGCCCAGCACGCCCGACAGCCCGCCGATGACGGCAAAGCTCGTGCGGCCCGACACCGCGGGCTGCGGCCTGCCCTGCAGCACCAGCAGCAGCGCGCAGCCCAGGATCGACACGCCCAGCAGGCCCCGCAGCCAGTTCACCGCGCCGCCGCTGAGCCAGGTGAGCAGCATGAGCCCCGCGATCACGCCCACCGTACTGCCGTTGAGCGCCGGCTTCATCAGCCGCCACGGCACCACGCCGGGCCGTGCGCGGAAATAGGTCCATGCATTGATCAGGCTCAGCACCGTGGCGGCGTTGGCCGTGTCGCTGACGCTGGCGACGTGGAACACCGACACCAGGCCGAGCAGGATGAGGCTGAATGCGAACCCCGTGAGGTTCTGCGCGTAAGTGGCCAGCGCCACGCAGGCCATGAAGACCAGCACGGGGCCGGCTTCGGAAAGAATCGCTTGCACCGGAAATGAAAATCGTCGAGAGGCCGCGTCGGGCCCGAATGTCGCGGGCCGTATTGTCCCCGAACGGCGGGTGTGCCGATTCCGGTGCGCCGCGCGCAAGGCGCGGAGGCTTTTTCAGTAGATCGGCGGCTCGGGCGTCGGCGCGTTGCCGGCCAGGCTCGCGAAGTCGCAGCCCAGATGCGCCTGCGTCACTTCGTGCTGGAAGATCCTCGTGTAGCCGCGCGCGTAGGCCTGTGCGGGCGGCGTCCACTGTTTGCGGCGCTCGGCCAGCTCCTCGTCGGGCACCAGCATGTCGAGGCGGCGCTCGCCGATGTCGAGACAGATCGTGTCGCCGGTCTTCAGCAGCGCGAGCGGACCGCCGATGGCCGACTCCGGCGACACATGCAGCACGCAGGTGCCGTAGTGCGTGCCGCTCATGCGCGAATCGGAGATGCGCAGCATGTCGCGCACGCCCTGCCGCAGCAGCTTCTTCGGGATCGGCAGGTTGCCCCACTCGGGCATGCCGGGTCCGCCGACCGGGCCGCCATTGCGCAGCACCAGCACGGTCGATGCATCGCAGTCGAGTTCTTCGTCGGCCATGGCCGCGAGCATCTCGGCGTTCGAGTCGAATACCAGCGCGCGGCCGGTGTGGCGCAGCAGCTCGGGCGTGGCGGCCGAAGGCTTGATGACCGCGCCGTCGGGGCACAGGTTGCCGCGCAGCACGGCCAGCGCAATGCCGGCCTCGGGGCACTCGGGCGTGCCCTGCCTGAGTGGTGCGGCGGGGTCGAGGATGGTGCCGTCGTCCTCCGACGGCCAGCCCGCGATGTCCTCGCCGAGCGTGCGGCCCGTGACGGTGCGCGCCGACAGGTCCAGGTGCGCCGCGATCCTGTTGAGCACCGCCGGCAGGCCGCCGGCGTAGTGGAAGTCTTCCATCAGCTTTTCGCCCGACGGATAGAGGTTGGCGATGACGGGCACGCGCCGCGCGACCGCGTCGAGCTCGTCGATGTTCAGCTCGATGCCCGCACGCCCCGCCATCGCGGGCAGGTGCACGGCCGCATTGGTCGAGCCGCCGAGCGCCATGTAGGCGGCCACGGCGTTGAGGAACGAGGCCTTGGTGACGATGCGCGAGGGCTTCAGGTCTTCCCACACCATCGAGACGATGCGCTCGCCGCAGCGCCACGCCATTCGACTGTGCTCGGAGTCGACGGCCGGGATGCTCATCGCCCCCGGCAGCGACAGGCCCATGGCTTCGGCGATGGCGGTCATGGTGCTGGCCGTGCCCATGGTGTTGCAGGTGCCGGGCGTGCGCGTCATGCGCGCTTCGAGGCGGATCCATTCGGCCTCGCCGATGTTGCCGATGGTGCGCTCGGCCCAGAACTTCTTGGTGTGCGTGCCCGCGCCCACGGCCTGGCCCTTGTAGCGGTCGTTCATCATCGGACCGGCGGGCAGGAAGATGGCGGGAATGTCCATCGACAGCGCGCCCATGATCAGCCCGGGCGTGGTCTTGTCGCAGCCGCCCATCAGCACCACGCCGTCGATCGGCAGGCTGCGCAGCAGCTCCTCGCATTCGATGGCGAGCAGGTTGCGGTAGATCATGGTCGTGGGCTTGACCATCACTTCGCCCAGGCTCAGCGCGGGCAGCTCGAGCGGATAGCCGCCGGCCTGCAGCACGCCGCGCTTGACGGCCTCGGCACGCGCGCGCAGGTGCGCGTGGCAGGGCGAGAGCTCGCTCCAGGTGTTGACGATGCCGATGACCGGCCGGCCCATGAACTCCTCGCGCGCGAGCCCCTGCTGCTGCATGCGCTGGCGGTGCGCGAAGCCGCGGATGTCGTCGCTCGCGAACCAGCGCTGGCTGCGCAGTTCCTGCAGGGTCTTGGGGCGGGCGGCTTCGGTGGACATGCGGTGCGTTCTCTGGATCTCTGGGTTCAATAGGTGGCGGGGGCCGGCGCCGAAGCGGGCGCGGCGGGTGCGCCGCGCTGCTTGAAGCGCGCCGCGATGTCGTCGGCGCTCTTGCGCAGCAGCAGCTGGTCGTTGGCCACCGCCACGAAGAGCGCGCCAAGGTCGAGCAGCTCCCGCGCGCGCGGCTCGTCGTTCATGAGGATGCCGGGCGCCTTGCCGCAGGCGAGGATGCGCGCGATGGCGCGGTCGATGGCGGCGCGCACCGTGGGGTGGTTGACCTGGCCGGCCACGCCCATGCTGGCCGACAGGTCGCCGGGGCCGATGAAGACGCCGTCCACACCGTCGACGTTCGCGATGTCCTCGAGATGTTCAAGCGCTTCGACGGTCTCCACCTGCACCAGCACGCAGATCTCGCCGGAGGCCTCGGCCACGTATTTGGTGTCGCGCCCGAAGCGCGTGGCGCGCACCGTGCCGCCCATGCCGCGGATGCCGTTCGGCGGATAGCGCGTGGCGGCCACGGCGGCCTCGGCCTCGGCGCGGTTCTGTACGAAGGGCAGCAGCAGCGTCTGCGCGCCGATGTCCAGGTACTGCTTGATCAGCACCGGGTCGTTCCACGGCGGACGCACCACGGCCGAGGTGGGCCGCTCGCGCTCGGCCTGCACCGCCTGCAGCTGGCGCAGCATGGTGGTCGGATCGCCGGGCGTATGCTCGGCGTCGAGCAGCATCCAGTCGAAGCCGGCGCCCGCGAGCAGCTCGGAGACATAGGGGTCGGGCAGCGTCGACCAGAGGCCGATCTGCGGGATCTTCGCCGCGAGGGCGTGCTTGAAGGTGTTGCGTGAGGGCATGGGTTCGGTCCTTGCGTGGTTCAATCGATCTTCACGTTGCCGGCCTTGATGACCTCGCCCATCGAGGCGTGGTCGGCCTTCAGGCGCTCGGCGAACGCCTGTGGCGTCGATGAGAGTACATCGAAGCCCTGCTCTTCCAGCGGCTTGCGGAACGCAGGCTCCTTGAGGATCGCAACCATCTCCTTGTGCAGCCGCTCGACCACCGGCGCGGGCGTGCCGCTGCGCACCAGCATGCCGCTCCATGCAAGCTGCACCACGCCGGGCGCGCCGGCCTCGGCCATGGTCGGCACGTTGGGCAGCAGCCTGGAGCGCTGCGTGTCGGCCACGGCCAGCACGCGCACCCGGCCGCCTTTCTCCTGGCCCAGCACGGCCGAGAGGTTGTGGAACATCATCGGGATCTGCCCGCCCATCACGTCGTTCAGCGCGGCGGGCCCGCCCTTGTAGGGCACGTGGATCAGCCGGGTGCCGGTCTTCGCCTCGAACTGCAGCCCCGTGAGGTGCATGGTGTTGCCGTTGCCGGCCGAGCCGAAGCTCAGCGTGCCGGGCTCCTTCCTGGCGGCCGCCACCACGTCGGCCACGCTCTTGTAGGGCGTGCCCGCGCCCACCACGAGCACGTTGGGCGTCTGGTTGGTGAGCGTGATCGGCTGGAAGTCCTTCAGCGCGTCGAAGCCCGTGGCCTTGTAGAGGTGCGGGTTCACGGCCAGCGTGCTGACCGAGCCGAAGAAGATGGTGTAGCCATCGGCCGGCTGGTTGCGCGCCACGTAGGCGGCCGCGATGTTGCCGTTGGCGCCGGGCCGGTTGTCGATGACCACCGGCTGGCCCAGCCGCTGCGCCAGCGCCTGGCCGAAGGGCCGCGCGAACTGGTCGGCCGCGCCGCCCGCGGGCTGCGGCACGACGAGCACGATGGGCTTGTGCGGATAGTCGGCCTTGGGCTGCGCCAGCGCGGGTGCGGCGGCGAGCGCCATGGCCGACAGGGCCATGGCGGCCCTTGCGAATTTTTTCATGAGGTCTCCTGGATCAAGTGTTGTTCATGCGGCGCCGCCGCGCCAGAACGCGATCTGCGCGGCGACCTGGTGGTCGATCATGGGTTTGCCGCCGACCACCCGCAGCCCGCGCGCGGTGCATGCGGCCATGAGCTCGGTATCGCGCGCGGCGATGATGTCGAACAGCGCCGCACCGGCCGGCAGCTGCGCCGGGTCGAAGGGCATCGGGTCGCCCGCGTGCAGGCCGAGCGAGGTGGCGTTGATGGCGAGGCCGGCACGCCCCAGGCTGTCGGCGCGCGTGTCGGCATCGATGCCGGGGTAGGCCTTGCGCAGCTCGGCGCACAGCTGCTCCGCGCGCTCAGCTTCGCGGTTGACGATGTGCAGCTCACGCACGCCGGCCGCGGCCAGCGCGAAGGCGATGGCGGTGCCCGCACCGCCCGCGCCCACCAGCACCACCGGCCGATCGGTGCTCAGCACGCCGTGTGCGCATGCGGCGTCGACAAAGCCCACGCCGTCGAAGCTCTCGCCCGACCATTGGCCATCGGCATCGATGCGCATGGTGTTGACCACGCCGGTGCGCCGCGCCTCGGGCCCGAGCCGCGCGCACAGCGCATGCGCCGCGGCCTTGTGCGGGATCGTGAGGTTCAGGCCCTGCAGGTTGTCCACGCGCGCGAGCTGCGCCACGGTGGCCGCGAAGTCGCCGGGGTGCACGCCCATCGGCACCAGGCACCAGTCGAGGCCGGCAGCTGCGAAGGCCGGGTTGTAGATGCGCGGCGCGCGCACGTGGTCCACCGGGTGCGCGAGGATCGGCACGAGGCGCGTTGCGCCGCTGAGGTTCGCGGGGACCATCGCCTCAGCCCTTCACCGCGCCGGCCGTGAGGCCGCTGACCAGGTAGCGCCGCACCAGCATCGAGAACACCAGCACGGGCGCCATCACCAGCGAGCCGCCGGCGGCGATCTTGCCCCACTCCCAGCCCTCGTAGTTCATGAAGTTGACCACCGCGACCGGCGCGGTGCGCGCGTCGGTGCGCGTGAGAATGAGCGCGAAGAAGAAGTCGTTCCAGGCGTAGAGAAAGCACAGGATCGCGGTGGCCGCGATGCCCGCGGCCGCCACCGGCATCACGATCTCCATGAATACGGTGGCGTAGCCCGCGCCGTCCATCAGCGCCGCCTCTTCGAGCGAAGCCGGCACCGCGTCGAAGAAGGGCTGCATCATCCAGATCACCAGCGGCAGGTTAAAGGTCATGTAGATGAGGATCAGGCCGGTGCGGGTGTCGAGCAGGCCGAGGTAGCGGTACGCCAGGAAGAACGGGATCGTGAAGGCGATCGGCGGCGCCATGCGCGTAAGCAGGATGCCCAGGCCGAGGCCGAAGCGCCCGCGTCCGGTCCAGCGCGACAGCGCGTAGGCCGCGGGAATGCCGAACACCAGCGCGAGCAGCGTCGACACGATGCTCGTGACCAGGCTGTTGACGAAAGACTCCGGAAAGCCGGCCTGCCAGAGCCCCACGTAGTGCTCCAGCGTGGGCATGAAGAAGACCCGCGGCGGAAACTCGAGGATCAGCGGCGTCGGCTTGAACGACATCTGCAGCAGCCACAGGAACGGCAGCAGCATCGCGAACAGCACGAGCGGCACGGCCCAGCGCGCGAGCGGCCAGCGCCGGCGCAGCGAACTCAATCGACCGTTGCTCATTCGGCACCTCCGGCATGGCGGCTCACGCGCATCGCGCCCCAGCTGATCAGCACGGTGGCCGCGAGCAGCACGACGGTGATGGCGCTCGAATAGCCGAGCTCGCCGAAGTTGAAGGCCACCAGGTAGGCGTAGTAGTTGGTCACCTCCGTCACCGATCCCGGGCCACCGCCGGTCAACAGGAAGATCAGCGGAAAGGCCTTGATGCTGTCGATCAGGCGGAACAGCGTGCACACCAGCAGCACCGGCGCGATGTAGGGCAGCACGATATGGCCGAACACGCGCCAGGCGTCGGCGCCGTCCATGCGCGCGGCCTCGACGTATTCGGCCGGCAGCGTCTGCAAGGCGGCCAGCACCATCAGGAAGGTGAACGGTGCCCACTCCCAGGTGTCGGCGATGACGATGGACCACAGCGCGAAGTCGACGTGCGTGGTGAGCGCCGGCAGCGTCACGCCCAGCATGCGGGCGGCCTGGTAGATCGGGCTGATGTCGGGCGTGTAGATCAGCTTCCAGATCACCGCGACGACGATCGGCGGCAGCACCATCGGAATCACGAACAGGTGGCGCAGCGATTTCCAGCGCTCCTGCCCCGAATGCACGAGCAGCGCCAGCCCCGTGCCCAGCAGCACCTGCAGCACGACCGTGTAGACCGAGAGCCGCGCCTGCACGCCCAGCGAGCCGACGAAGCGCTCGTCGCTGCCCAGCAGCCTGTAGTTGCGCAGCGGCTCCGAGAAGTCACCCAGCGAGCCCGGGTTCACCAGCGCCCCGGGCGTCAGGCTCGTGACCAGCAGGAAGACGGTGGGCAGCCCCGCCACCACCAGCAGGAACAGCAGGCTCGGCGCCATAGCCATGCGCACGAAGCGTCGGCGCTGCGCCTCGTAGGACGCTTCTCTCGCGCTCACTGGTGCACCCTTGGCACTGCTGCGCTCATACCTTGGCTCCGGCGCGCCGCAGGCTGCCGAGCGCGGCCTCCTGCGCGGTCTTCATGGCATCGGCGGCCGGCGCCTGGCCCGAGACCACGCGCTCCACGGCCTTGTTCAGCACGTCGCCCACCAGCGGAAACTCCTTGACCGTGCGATACGCCATGTAGTTGCGCGTCTTGCCGGGCTGCTCGAGCACTTCGAGATAGAGCTTGCCGATGTCCTGCCCGTTGATGGTGTTGATGCGCTTGTACTCGGCGCTTTCGATCACCGAGCGCCGGCAGATCGACGGATGCCCGGTGTCCTTCACGATGCGCGCGGTGAGCTCGGGGCTCAGTGCCCACTTGATGAACTCCCAGGCCGCTTCCTTGTTCTTCGCGTTCCTAGGAATGCCGAGGCCCTGGCTGTTGGCGGCGGGAAAGTCGCCCTTCGGGCCGGCCGGCATGCGCACCACGCGCGCGGTGTCCTTCACCTTGCTCTCCGGCGAGCTCAGCATCGCCGTGACCCAGGAGCTCGAATGGATGAAGATGTTCGACCGGCCGCCGATCAGCGCGGCGCGCGCCTGGTCCTCGGTGTAGCCGAGCACGCCCTGCGGGCTGTATTTGGACAGCAGCGTCGAATAGAAGGCCGTGGCCTGCACCGCGGCGGCCGAGTCGAGCGTGGGCTTGATGTCGGTCGGCGGATTCGCGAACAGGTCGCCGCCGAAGCCGTGGATGTAGGGCGGCAGGAACCAGTGGTGCAGGTTGGAGCTCACGAAGCCCGTGACGCCGTCCTGCCCGTGCACCGCCTCGCAGACCTTCATCAGCTCGTCGAAGGTCTGCGGTGCCTCGACCCCGCGCTTCTTCATCAGGTCGGTGCGGCTCATGCCCATGAGCATCGCGCCGCCCTCCCATGCAAAGCCGTAGGCCTTGCCGGCCTTGTCGAGGTACGGCAGCTGCGCGCCCTTGACGAAGTCGTCCGGGTTCCAGCTGGCGGGCGTGAGCTTGCGGTCGGACGTGAAGTCGCTCAGGTTGGCGAGCAGGCCGGCCGCGACCCAGCGCGCGGCAAGGATGAAGGTGACGTTGCAGAAATCCCAGGCGCTCCCGCCCGAGGACAGTTCCAGGTCCGCCTGCTGGTTGTAGACCGGGAAGGCCGACAGCTGCAGGTCGACCGTCATGCCGGTCTGCTGCTCGAACTCCGGGATGTACTTGCGCAGGATGTTGAAGAAGCCGTGCTGGTACGCCGCGCCGCGCAGCTTGAGGCCGGCAAAAGGCTTGGCCTGCGCGATGGCGGGAAAGGCCAGCGCGCTGCCGGCGCCGACCACCGCCGTGGCGGCCGCGGCCTTGATCAACTGGCGGCGCTGCGTGTCGACAGCGGGGGTTTGCAGGAGGCTCATGCTTGTCTCTCTTTCGATCAGAATCACGCGGCGCAACGGTGGCGGCTGGCATGTTCAACTTGCTCGTGGAAGAGAATATGACAGACAAATAAGATCTTACCGATCATGGAAAACCCGGAATTCCGTACGACATCAGCCCATATAAGCTCATCACATCGATAAATATGTCAGACCATAAAATAAAAATTCCGAAGAAACCCACCGCCGCGGACGCGCCTGTCCGGCGCGGTCCGCTGGCCGTGACGGAGGCGCTCGCGCGGCGCGTGATCGGCGGCGAATGGGATGACGAATCGACGCTGCCGACCGAGGTCGAGCTGGCCGAGCAGCTGGGCGTGGCCCGCACCTCCGTGCGCGAGGCGCTGACACGGCTGAAAGCCAAGGGCCTGCTGGCGTCGCGGCAGAAGGCCGGCACGCGGGTGCTGCCGCGCATGCAATGGAACATGCTCGACGAGGACGTGCTGCGCTGGACCTGGTCGGGCCACGACCGCGCGCAGATGGCGCAGCACCTGATGCAGCTGCGGCGCATCGTCGAGCCGGCCGCCTGCGAGATTGCGGCGGCCTCGGCGCCCGATGCGGCCATTGCCGCGATCGAGCGCGCGTACCGCCTGATGGATGCCGCGGGCATGGACCCGGTGGCCTATGCCGGGCCGGACCTGAGCTTTCACCAGGCCATCCTCAGCGCCACCGGCAATCCGTTCCTGGTGGCCTTCGGCGCCACCATCGAGGCGGCGCTGCGCATGTCCTTCGAGCTGTCGACGCGCCAGCCGGGCGCGCCGCGCAAGAGCCTGCCGATGCACCGCGCGGTGCTCGACCAGATCTGGGCCCGCAAGCCGGCCGCGGCGCGCAAGGCCATGGAAGAGCTGCTCGGCCTCACCGAATCGAACATCCAGCGCGGGGTCGCCAGGTCAGGCGCCACGCCGCCGGCCTGAAGACCCTTTCCCTCCTTATCGGCAATCCACCACCATGGCAGAGATCCAGCTCCAATCCATCAGCAAGCGCTTCGGCGACGTCGAGGTGATCCCCGGCATCGATCTCACCATGCCCGACGGCCAGGTCACGGTGCTGCTCGGGCCTTCGGGCTGCGGCAAGTCGACCTTGCTGCGCATGATCGCGGGGCTGGAGACGCCGAGCGGCGGCCAGGTGCTGGTCGGCGGCCGCGTGGTGAACGACGTGCCGCCCGCCGAGCGCGGCTGCGCGCTGGTGTTCCAGAACTACGCGCTCTATCCGCACAAGACGGTGCGGCAGAACCTCGCCTTTCCCTTGCGCATGGCCAAGGCCACGGCCGCCGAGCAGGAACGCAGCGTGGACGAGATCGCGCACAAGCTCGAACTCACGCCGCTGCTGGAGCGCTATCCGCGCCAGCTCTCGGGCGGCCAGCGCCAGCGCGTGGCGATGGGCCGCGCGATGATCCGCAAGCCCGAGGTGTTCCTCTACGACGAGCCGCTGTCGAACCTCGACCTCGAACTGCGCGTGAAGCTGCGCCTGGAGATCGCGCGCATGCAGCGCACGCTGAAGGCCACCGCCGTCTACGTGACGCACGACCAGACCGAGGCCATGACGCTGGCCGACCAGATCGTGGTGCTGCGCAAGGGCCGCATCGAGCAGGTGGGCTCCCCGCTCGCGCTGTACCGCTCGCCCGCCAACCTGTTCGTGGCGGGCTTCATCGGCACGCCGCGCATGAACTTCTTCAAGATCGATGCCGCGCAAGCCGACGCGAACGGCACGCTGCTGCGGCTCGGCGATGCCCGCGTGCAGTTGCCGCGCCACGTGCCTGGCCAGCCCACCACGCTGGGCTTTCGCGCCGAGCAGGCACGCATCGGCGAACCTGCGCCCGGCGAAGTGCTGCTCGAACTCCAGGGCTGCGAGACGCTGGCGGTCGAGCAGCTGGGCGACCGCGCCTACTGCTATCTGCGCTCGTCGCTGGGTGAACTGGTGCTCATGGCGCCCGATGCCGCGACGGATCTCTCGGGCATCCTGCGCCTGGCCATCGCGCCGGCCTCGCTTCATTTCTTCGATGGCGACGGTATGGCCGTGGGCAGCGAGGAGCGGCGGCTCGCGGCTTGAAGGTTTCGGGTGAGTGCGGGGCGCGGCTGGTTGCGGAAGTACAAGCCCCACAATCGATCGCGACCGCTCCATTGCTCGAGCCTGGCTGACAATGACGCATGACCGACGAACGAGAGAACGCAGCAGCCTGGCCCGAATTCATGAGTGCCTTGGAGCCGGAGGCATCGGAGAGCACGGTGGCTGCTGCCGCGCCAGCAGACCTGGCCGTTCTGACCCCATCGAACGATCTTCCGGCTTCGGTCTCCGCTTGGTCCGGGGAATGGTCAGGATGGGCTGGCCAAGGCCGCCGCCACGACATCAAGCTCATCGTCGAGAGCCTCTCATTGCAGGCGGCCACGATCGTGTGCGCGCGAGCGTCCGATGCCCAGGGTGCTTCTAGCGAACGCGTGCTTGCTCGAATTCGCGGGAGTGAAGTTCTAGGCCGCTTGGCGAATGGTGCAGACATCCGATTCCGAATGAGAAATACAGATGTCGTCGAGCTTCTGTGGCACGAGCCGGACGGCCGCTGGATCGCTGGAGTCTTGTCCCGGCAGAGTGCCGACGAGCAACGACGCATCAGCGAGCGCGTACCCACCGCATTGTTCGAGCGTGGCGAGCAAGTCATGCTCGAGATGGTGACGTTCAAACCGGCCGGACGAGGTCCTTTTCCGACGCTCGTGTTCAATCACGGTTCGACCGGTAGTGGAAGCGATCCGTCGCTGTTTGCCAGCACGGTGACCAGCCCGGCACTGGCGAAGTATTTCAACGATCGGGGCTGGATGGTCGTTTTCCCACAGCGGCGCGGGCGCGGGAAGTCCAGCGGCCTTTACGACGAGGGTTTCGAACCGGATAGGTCGCGGTACTCCGATGACCCCCGATATGCTCTTGCGGGTTTCGAGCACGCGCTGGCAGACGTGGCGTGCATCGTCGAGCACTTGCTTTCTAGGGCTGACGTGGACAGTGAACACCTGCTCATCGGTGGCCACTCCCGAGGAGCCTTTCTTGCGTTGGCATGTGCTGGCGCACGGCCGGAGCTTTTTGGCGGGGTCCTCAATTTCGTGGGCGGCTGGGTCGATGAGCACGGACCCGCATCCGAGATGATCAATCAAGCAATCGCCAGGAGGGGAGCAACATTTTCCGGACCGACCGTATGGCTGTATGCGGAGAACGATCTGTTCTACAGCGTTGCCCATAGCCGCGAGAACTTTCACGCGTTCGAAGCTGCCGGTGGTCAGGGTCGGTTCCATGTACTCGAAACATTGCCGGGGCAGGACGGCCACCACGTCCTGTCCCTGACTGGCCTTTGGGAACCCGTCGTAGATCCCTTTCTTCAACGGCTCCATCCGGCGAATGCCCTTTCAGGAAGTCCACTCAGATGAGCGAAACCGTTGTCCTTTATCGACCGAACGGACCATGGATCGCTACGAGATCCAGAAGGTAGGCGGCGATCACCACACGGAATGCTGGATCCCCGCTGAGGACCTTGATGAACTCAACGAGAACATCGTTGGCATTACCGCTGCTGAAAGGACTCACGCAGAGCCGATGGCAACTTAACTCTACGTTGACAACTTCATCGACCCCGACATCATGTCCTGCGGATCGAAGAGAGCACTCTGATGCCAACCGGGGAAAGAAGGAATCCATGCCTCATGCCTTGCTGCGACGACTTTTGATGTCATTGGGCTGCCTGTCGGGACTTGCCGCTGCTCCTCTGGGGCAGGCCGCGCCGCTCGGCGAGCCCATCATGGTGAATACCGCCACTGCGGGCAATCAGCGTCCGATCTACTTCTCCGCAGGATCGAACGGAGAAAAACTTCTGATCTGGTTCGACGCCGCAGCAAATGCCACCTACGCTCAAAGAATAAGGTCCTCAGGAACGCCCTTTCTGACAAGGCACCAGATCCAGGCACCTCCGGCGTATGCGAATTTTTCGGTTGATCGCGCCGGCAACTTCGTCTTCGGAAGCCACCCTGGAAGAGTCATGGCTTATGACAGAAACGGAAATCTGCTCTCCAGCTTTCAAACAACTCCGGATTCATCGAGCACAGTCGCCAGCATGGATACGGATGGCAATATCACTGCAGCCTATTCGCGCTCGGCCTCGGAAGGCGCACCTCGGACGATCGCAATCAGGCGATTCAATACCAGCGGAATTCCCATCGGTCCTGAAGTCATCGTTGCATCGGATGCCCCGGACAAACTCTCCGGCCCCAGTTCGATTGCCACGGACGACGCTGGAAACATCGCATTGTCATTTGCGACCAGGCCCGGTCCGACGGCAAACCAATCCAACATCATGATCCAGCGCTTCAGCCGCGCAGGGGTTGCGCTGACTCCGGCACTTGTCGTCAGCGCCATCCGATCGATCTACAGTTCAGGCGGCCGTATTGCCATGGACCCCGGCGGAAAATCCGTCATCACCTGGAGCGCTTCCCAGGATGACAACTACACCTGGAACATCTACGCCCGGCCCTATGACGCGAATGGCAACCCCACCGAATTGGTGCGAGTCAACCAACGCATCCACGAAGGCGAACCCGGGCCGAATCCGGGAGTTGCAGAGAATGGAGATTTTGTCGTTTCATGGATTGCATCGAGCGGCGTTGTCGGCGGCCCCCAAAGCTCTACGTTGGCTGCCAGACAATTTCGCAGCGATGGAACTCCGATTACCGATGAATTGCGAGTCGACCCGCCGCAACCCCAATTTGGAGCCAACCCGCTGCTGGCAATGGATCCGGTGGGAAATTTTGCAGTGACATGGGTCAGCACCTCTGTCGAGACCGGATGGGACGTCATGGTGCGCTCCTTCAAGATGGACACCCGGCCGCCCCTTGTGCAGCTCCTGAACAACCAGGCCGTCCAAGGCCTGGCTGGCGGCACCGATAGCTGGAGCTATTACAGGATCACGGTCCCTCCCGGCGTCGCGCAGCTGAACATCAACATGGCCGGCCCCGTCGGCGGTGGTGATGGCGACATGTACATCCGCCTCGGCGCACTCCCGTCGCTGACGGCCTGGGACTATCGCCCCTACGTCAACGGCAGCAACGAAGCCATCGCGATCAGCAACCCCCTGCCGGGTGACTTCTACATCGCGATCCACGGGCGCAGCGCGTACTCGTCGGTCGGCCTGACCGCCAGCTACGACTGAGGCTCGCCTGGACACGCCAGGCGTTCGCCTCCGTGAACTCGTCCTCCCGCCAGCCCGACCGCTTCGCCGCGGCAAGGAAACGACACGGCGCTTCATGGCCGCCTTCCTTCTTTTTTTTAGTCTCTTGCTCAGCCTTCGTGCGCGCCGAACATGGTCTTGGCGTAGGTCACGCCCAGACCATAAGCACCACCGAATTTCTTGGCAATGCCGGTGGTCATTTCGTAGGTGTCCGAGCGGGCCCAGTCGCGCTGCAGCTCGAGAAGGTATTGCAGCGAGGTCATCGGCTGCGCGCCGGCCTGCACCATGCGGTCCATCGCACGGTTGTGCGCCTCGGCCGAGACGTCGCCGCAGGCGTCGGCGATCACATACACCTCGAAGCCCTGGTCGATGGCCGACAGCGCCGGGCCCACGATGCACACGCCGGTCCACAGGCCCGCGAGCACGATGCGCTTCTTGCCGATCTCGTTCACGCGCTCGATCACGGCGGCGTCTTCCCAGGTGTTCATCGAGGTGCGGTCGAGCATCTTCTGGCCCGGGAAGGCGTCGGTGATCTCGCTGAACATCGGGCCCGAGAAACTCTTCTCGGCCACCGTGGTCAGGATGGTGGGCACCTTGAAGCCGGCCGCGGCCTGCGCCACCAGAGCGGCGTTGTTGCGCAGGTTCACCGCATCGATGGAGTGCGTGGCAAAGGCCATCTGCGACTGGAAGTCGATCATCACCAGCGTGTGGTCGGTGGGAGTGAGCAGCTTGGCGCCGGCGGCGGGGGTGGCTTGGATGGACATGAAAAGTTCCTTCGGGGTTGAGTGGATGTTCGATTCGATTCACAATTGCTTTCGGAGAAAATCTCCTTGGCATGGACTGAATCATCGGGCCCTGGTCATGCGTCATCGACGAAACTTTTTACAAGCAACGATCGAAGTTTTCGATCACTGCTTTCCACCGGAAATTGCCACGTGCTCAAGCTCAGCCTGGAAGCCATCGAGGTCGTCGACGCCATTGCGCGCCACGGCTCCTTCGCCGCCGCCGCCGCGCGTCTGAACAAGGTGCCCTCCACCATCTCGTATGCGGTGGGCAAGCTGGAGGAGCAACTGGGCATGCTGCTGTTCGAGCGCAACGGCCCGCGCGTGACGCTCACCGGCGCCGGCGAGGAAATGCTCAAGGAAGGCCGCTGGCTGCTCAGCGCCGCGAGCGACCTCGAATCGCGCATGCGGCAGATCGCCACCGGCTACGAGTCGGAGCTGCGGCTGGTGCACGACTCGCTCATTCCCACCGAGGCGCTCATCGGCGACATCCGCGCCTTCGAGGACCTGCGCTGCGGCACCCGGCTGCGCGTGGGCTGCGAGGCGCTCACGGGCACCTGGGAGGCGCTGCGCGAGGGCCGCGCCGACATCGTCATTGCCGCGGGCGAAGGCCCGGCCGGCGGCGGCTACCAGGCCGTGATGGTGGGCAGCCTGGAGTTCGCGTTCTGCGTGGCGCCCACGCATCCGCTCACGCGCCTGGGCCGGCCGCTGCAGCGCGGCGACCTGCTGGAGTGCAACGCCATCGTGGTGGGCGACAGCGCGCGCACGCTGTCTGACCGCACGGTAGGCCTGCTCGCGGGCCAGCCGCGCATCACCGTGCCGTCGATGGCCGCGAAGATCGCCTGCCAGGTGGCCGGACTGGGCCATGGCTTCCTGCCGCGCGCCTGCATCGCGGACGAGCTCAGGCGCGGCACGCTGGTGGAACTGCCGACCGAGGAGCCGCGGCCGCCCGAAGCCTTCTGGCTCGCATGGAAGACCAATGCCCAGGGTCAGGCGCTGCGCTGGTGGCGCGAGCGGATGAACCGCACGCTGGTGCCGGCGCTGCTGCCGCGCTCGCGCTGAGCGGCCCGCACCGGCAGGACGCCGGGGAATTCAGTCCGCGGTCGCACCCGACTTCTTCACCAGCTCGGCCCAGCGCGGGATCTCGCGCGCCATGTGGTCGCGCAGTTCCTCGGGCGTGCTGCCGACGATCTCCATCGCCAGCTGGCCCGAGAGCTTGGCCTGCACATCGGGCTGCTTCAGCGCCTTGACGATTTCGGCATTCAAGCGCTGCACGATCGGCTTGGGCGTGCCCTTGGGCGCATACACCGCCTGCCACGACGACATCTCGAAGCCCGCCACGCCCGACTCGATCATGGTCGGCAGTTCGGGCACCAGCGCGATGCGCTTGCCGGTGGTCACGGCCAGCAGCTTGAGCCGGCCGCTCTTGACGAGCGGCAGCGCGGCCGTCACCTGGTCGAACATGAAGGGCACCAGGCCCGACGCGACGTCGGTCATGGCCGGCGGCGTGCCCTTGTACGGCACGTGCGTGAGCTTCACGCCGATCATGTCGGCGAACATCTCGCCCGCCAGGTGCGTCGAGGTGCCGGCGCCGGAGGACGCGAAGGTGCGCTTGGACTCGTCCTTCTTGAGCAGCGCGATCAGCTCGGCCACCGAGTTCACGCCGAGCTGGCTGTTGACGATCAGCACGTTGGGCAGCCGCCCGACCAGCGACACGGGCTCGAAGTCCTTCAGGGGGTCGTAGGGCAGCTTCTTGTAGAGGCTGGCGTTGATGGCGTGCGTGCTGATGGTGCCGCCGAACAGCGTGTAGCCATCGGGCGCGGCCTTGGCCACGTAGGCCGCGCCGATGCCGCCGGCCTGCCCCGGCTTGTTGTCCACCACCACCGACTGGTGAAGGCTCTCCTGCAGCTTGTTCGAGAGGATGCGGCCCACGATGTCGGTGGAGCCGCCGGCCGTGAAGGGCACGACGTAGGTGATGGTCTTGGCGGCGGGCCATTCGGCCTGCGCGAGGACCGAGGCCGGTGCCAATGCAAGTGCGGAGGCGAGTGCGGCGAACAGAAGGCCCGCGGCGCGTGGAATGAAGGGCATGGTGTTGTCTCTGTTGTCGTTGGTCGTCGTCGGAAAAAAGCCGGCGTCAGCGCCCGCGGGCCTCGCGCCAGGCCGCGAACTCGGTGCGGCTTTGCTCGTCGGTCGGCGGATAGAGGCCGAGGATGGAGCGGCCCTCGAGCACCTTCTCCTGCACGAAGTCCTCGAAGACGGTCATCTCGGTGGCCTCGGCCGCCACCTCGTCAGCCATGGCCGCCGGAATCACGATGACGCCTTCGGCATCGCCCACCACCACGTCGCCGGGCCACACGGCCACGTCGCCGCAGCCGATCGGCACGTTGATGTCGATCGCCTGGTGCAAGGTCAGGTTGGTGGGCGCGCTCGGGCGCTGGTGGTAGGCGGGAAAGCCGAGCTTCGCGATGTCGGGGCTGTCGCGAAAGCCGCCGTCGGTGACCACGCCGGCCACGCCGCGCTTCATGAGCCGGCTCACCAGGATGCCGCCGGCCGAGGCGGCGCGCGCGTCCTTGCGGCTGTCCATCAGCAGCACCGCGCCCACCGGGCACTGCTCCACGGCCTGGCGCTGCGGATGGTTGCGGTCGTTGAACACGGTGATCGGATTCAGGTCCTCGCGCGCCGGCATGTAGCGCAGCGTGAAGGCCTCGCCGACCATGTTGGGCAGACTCGGGTCGAGCGGATGCACGTCCTGGATGAACTGGTTGCGCAGTCCGCGCTTGAACAGCGCCGTGCACAGGGTGGCGGTGCTGACCTTCATCAGCTTCTCGCGGGTTGGGGGATTCACGTCGTCGGTCTCCGTTGGCTGTTGGCTTGGTCGTTGAAGGGGGAAGCGGTCTTCAGAAGATGTCCGGCTCGGGCACCGGGCGGCCGAACGCGGTTTCGAGGAAGTCGAAGTCGCAGCCCTCGTTGGCCTGCAGGATGTGGCGGCCGAACATCCAGCCGTAGCCGCGTTCGTAGCGCGCAGGCGGCGGCGTCCAGGCCGCCTTGCGCAGGGCCAGCTCTTCGTCGCTCACCTCGAGATGGATCGTGCGCGCGGGCACGTCCACCGTGATGCGGTCGCCCGTGCGCACCAATGCCAACGGCCCGCCCACGGCCGCCTCGGGCGAGCAGTGCAGCAGGCAGCCGCCGTAGCTGGTGCCGCTCATGCGCGCGTCCGACAGGCGCAGCATGTCCTTCACGCCCTGCTTGAGCAGCTTGGTCGGGATCGGCAGCATGCCCCACTCGGGCATGCCGGCGCCCTTGGGGCCGGCATTGCGCAGCACCAGGATGTCGTCGCCGGTCACGTCGAGCGCGGGATCGTCCACCGCCTTCTTGAGCGCCGGGTAGTCGTCGAACACCAGCGCGCGCCCGGTGTGCTGCAGCAGGTGCGGCGCGCAGGCGCTGGGCTTGATCACCACGCCGTCGGGCGCGAGGTTGCCGCGCAGCACGGCCAGCGCGCCTTCGGCATAGATGGGGTTGGCGAGCGGGCGGATGACGTCGTCGTTGAACACTTCGGCGCCCTCGATGTTCTGGCCGAGCGTGCGGCCGTTGACCGTGCGCGCCTCGGTCTTCAGGTGGCCGCGGATGCGCTCGAGCATCGCGGGCAGGCCGCCCGCATAGAAGAAATCTTCCATCAGGTAGGTGTCGCCGCTCGGGCGGATGTTGGCAACCACCGGCACGCGGCGGCTCGCCGCGTCGAAGTCGTCCAGCGTGACCGGATGGCCGGCGCGGCGCGACATGGCAATCAGGTGGACGATGGCGTTGGTGCTGCATCCCATGGCCATCGCGCAGGCGATGCCGTTCTCGAAGTTGGCGCGCGTGAGCATGCTGGCGGGCGTGAGGTCGTCCCACACCATCTCGACGATGCGGCGTCCGCATTCGGCGCTCATGCGCACGTGGTTGGCGTCGGCCGCCGGAATGCTCGATGCGCCCGGCAGCGTGAAGCCCACGGCCTCGGCAATGCCCATCATGGTGGCGGCGGTGCCCATGGTCATGCAGGTGCCATGGCTGCGCGCGATGCCCGCTTCCATCTCCTGCCAGGCCTGGTCGCTCAGCTGGCCGGCGCGGCGCTGGTCCCAGTACTTGAAGGCGTCCGAGCCCGAGCCCAGCACCTGCCCGCGCCAGTTGCCGCGCAGCATCGGGCCAGCCGGCAAATAGATGAACGGCAGCCCCATGCTCAGTGCGCCCATCGTGAGGCCCGGCGTGGTCTTGTCGCAGCCGCCCATCAGCACCGCGCCGTCCACCGGATGGCTGCGCAGCAGCTCTTCCGTCTCCATCGCCAGGAAGTTGCGGTAGAGCATGGTGGTCGGCTTGACCATGCTCTCGGACAGCGAGATGGCCGGCAGCTCGAGCGGAAAGCCGCCCGCCTGGAAGATGCCGCGCTTGACGTCGTCCACACGCTGCTTGAAGTGCGAATGGCACTGGTTGGCGTCGCTCCAGGTGTTGACGATGGCGATGATCGGCTTGCCCACCCAGTCGGCGGGCGCATAGCCCATCTGCATCACCCGCGAGCGATGGCCGAAGGAGCGGAAGTCGTCGGGCGCGAACCAGCGGGCGCTGCGCAGGGTGTCGTAGGAACGTGGCATCGGAGGCGGACCGGCATTCTTTGTGGGATCCACTACATTAAAACACTAATATATCACTCGGTCAAAGCGAAAATTCAAGCGAATGACAGCCCTCCCCCGGATCCGACTCGACCGCACACGCCTTGCAGCGCCCCAGGTGCTCGAAAAGCTGCGCGATGCCATCCTCTCCCTCGAACTCGTGCCCGGCACCGTGCTGGTCCGCCAGGAGCTGGCCGACCGCTTCGGCGTGAGCCAGACGCCGGTGCGCGAGGCCCTGCTGCGCCTTGCCGAGGAAGGCCTGGTGGATGTGTTCCCGCAGCACGCCACGCTGGTGAGCCGCATCGACGTGGACGCCGCGAGGCAGGCGCACTTCCTGCGCCGCTCGATCGAACTCGAGATCGTGCACCAGCTGGCCGAAGAGGCGCCGCCCGAACTCGTGGCCCAGCTGCAGGCCCAGGTCGCGCTGCAGGCCACGCTGGCGGCCGCGCGGCAGTACGGCGACTTCGTCGGCGCCGACCGCAAGTTCCATCACCTGATGTATGAAGCCGCGGGCGTGCCGAGCCTGTGGGACATGGTGTCCCGCGTCTCGGGCCACGTGGACCGCCTGCGCCGCCTGCACCTGCCCACGGCCGGCAAGACCGAGGCAATCCTGCGCGATCACCGCGCCATCGTGCGCGCCATTGCCAGGCACGACGGCGCTGCGGCGCAGAAGGCGCTGCGCGAGCACCTCTCCGGCACGCTGAGCTCGCTGCCGGAGATCTGCGCGCGTCATCCGGACTTCATTGCGGGCGGGAGCTGAAGCGCACCGGGAGCTTCGCACCGCTGGCCACCGCCACGAACGCATCGACCAGCGGCGTGCGCCTCGGGAAGGCCAGCGCAAGCTGATAGCTCACCGGCGTTCCCTTGCCGGCAAGCGGACGGAACGCCACGCCGGTGCGTCCCGCTGCCGCGAGGGCCGGCGCGACCAGCGCAACACCGACGCCGCCGGCCACCAGCGCCGCAATGGTCTCCATCTGGATGGCTTCCTGCGCCACGCGCGGCACGAACCCGGCGCTTCGGCAGGCCGTCACGATGCGGTCGTGCAGGCCCGGTCCCGCGCTCCTCGGAAAGAGGATCCACGGCTCCTGCGCCAGATCCGGCAGCTCGACCTCGGCTTGCGCAGCCAGCGAATGGCCTTCGGGTAGCGCCGCGACCAGCGCCTCTTCGCGCAGAGCGACCAGCTCCAGATCGCCTGCCCCGGCACAGGGCAGCACGACCAGGCCGATGTCGGCTTGCCCGTCCTGCAGCGCGGCCAGCTGCTCGGCGGTGGTTGCTTCGCGCAGCACGAGATCGACCTCGCCATGCGCATGCGAGAACGCGCGCAGGATCGCAGGCAACACGCCATGCGCAGCGCTCGCGACGAAGCTGATGCGCAGTGAGCCGACCAGTCCGCCCGCGGCGCGCCGCGTCAGCTGCAGCGCGCGTTCCGCCTGGCGCAAGGTGCGCCGGGCTTCTTCCAGCAGCACCTGTCCCGAAGGCGTGAGGCGCTCGACACGGTTGCTCCGCTCGAGAAGAACCGTTCCCAGCTCTTCCTCCATGTGGCGGATCGCCGCGGTCAGCGGCGGCTGTGCCATGTGCAGGCGTTCGGCCGCCTTGCGGAAGCTCAGCTCCTCCGCGACAGCGACGAACTGCCGCAATTGACGCAGGTCGATCATGCGATACGTCCGGTGGATCACTCGTTCACGAAGATGGTATTGGAAATATCGCGCGGGTAGCGGGAACATGGCCGCAGTCCATTGCAAGGAGAGTTGAATGCTGTTTCGAAAACCTGTTCTTGCGGCCGCCCAGGCGGCGGCCCTCATCCTCGGCGCGGCCGGCGCCGCAGGCGCGGCACCGGCCCGCACCGACTTTCGCGTCGAGACCCTCGACGGCCAGACCATTCGTGTGCGCGAAATCGTCGCCGCGAAGAAAGAAAATCGTCCGAACGCGCAGCCCCTCGTTCTCATTCATGGTGCCCGGGTGCCGGGCATCGCATCCTTCGATCTCGACGTGCCCCATGGCTCGCTCGCCGTGGACCTGGCGTCGGCCCTGGGCACGGCCGTGTATGTCATGGATGCGCGAGGCTATGGCGGCTCCGGCCGGCCCGCCGCAATGGAGCGGCCGCCCGGCGAAAGCCGCCCGCAGTCGCGCGCGAACGAGGTGGTGCGCGACATCGATGCCGTGGTGCGCGAGGTGTCGCGCCGCCATGCGAACGCACAGGTGAACCTGCTCGGCTGGGCCACGGGCGGCATGTGGGCCGCCTATTACGCATCGCTCTGGCCCGAGCGGGTCGGGCGCCTGGTCACGCTCAACACGCTCTATGGCGGCGCGTCCACGCATCCCACGCTCGGACCGGGCTCGCCCAACTCGGACCCGGCGCATCCCGAGCGCCTGCGGCCGACCACAGGCGGCTACGCGCGGTACGACGCCGCCTCGCTGCTGCCTTCGTGGGACCGCTCGATTCCATCGGACGACAAGGCCGCCTGGCGCGCCCCCGAGATCGCCAGGGCCTACGCCGACGCTGCACTGCGCAGCGATCCCGAATCCGGCCGCCACACCCCGCCCGCCTTCCGCGCGCCGCTCGGCGCCACCGAGGACAGCTTCTACCAGGCGGGGGGACGGCGTCTTTTCGACGCCTCCTTCATCACGGCGCCCGTGCTGGTCGTTCGCTCGGAGCACGACTTCTGGAGCCGCCCGGAAGACGCCGAGGCCTTCGCGCGCGACGCCGTCCGCGCCGCGAGTGTCCGCACCGTCACGATCCCCGGGGCCACCCACTATGTGCATCTCGACCGGCCCGAGCGCGGCCGCGAGCGGTTGATGGGCGAGCTCGCAGGATTTCTCCGCGGCACGAGCGCCACGGCTTCGAGCGGAAGCTGATGCTTCGCGGTACCGTACGCATTTCCGGATGCGACGACACGGTATCGCGATGACGAAGAAAAAGCTCTTCACCAAGGCGGACTTCCCTGTCTCCCAGGTGCGCCGGTTCCTGGAGCCAGGCCCGATCGTGCTCCTGTCTTCCCGCTGGCAGAGGGAGAACAACATCATGACGCTGGGCTGGTACACGGTGATCGAGTTCACGCCCTCGCTGGTCGGCTGCGTGATCGCGCGCGCGAACCACAGCTTCGAAATGATCCGCCGCAGCGGCGAGTGCGTCATCAACCTCCCCACACGGCCGCTCACCGACGAGGTCGTGCGCATCGGCAACAGCTCGGGATCCAAGATCGACAAGTTCGCAGCCTTCGGCCTCACTGCAGTCGACGCCGAGCGCGTGGAGGCGCCGCTCATCGGCGAATGCCACGCGAGCTTCGAATGCCGCGTTCACGACCGCAGCCTGGTCGGCAAGTACGACTTCTTCATCCTCGAGGTGGTGAAGGCCCACGTCGCTGAATCGCCCCGGCATCCGAAGACGATCCACTACACCGGCGAAGGCGTTTTTCTCGAATCGGGCAAACCCTTCAGCCGGCGCTCCCTGTTCAGGAGCGCGCTGCTCTGAATTGCCGAGGCTCTCGCCTCCCGAGCCTACTTGCGCACCTTGTCGATCTCCGACATCAGCTCCTTGACCGTGGCCTCGCCCACCGATGCGGAATACTTGTCGATCACCGGCTTCACCTTGGCGCGCAGCTTCGCCATTTCTTCCGGCGGCAGTTCCGAGACGGTCATGCCGGCCTTCCTGAGGGCGTCGAGCGCGCTGTCGGCGGCGCTGCGCGAGGCCGCGCGCTGGAACACGGTCGAATCCCTGGCGGCCTCGGTGAGGATCTGCCGCTCGTCGGCGCTCATGCCGTCCCAGGTCTTCTTGCTAACCAGGAGCGCCTGCGGGTTGTAGACGTGCCGCGTCTGGGTGATGTACTTCTGCACCTCGGCAAACTTGGATGCAAGGATGGTGGTGTTCGGGTTCTCCTGCCCGTCGACCGCCTTCTGGTCGAGCGCCGGATAGAGCTCGGGGAACGGCAGCGGCGTGGCGTTGGCGCCCAGCGCGCTGAACAGGTCGATGTAGATCGGCGATTGAATGACGCGGATCTTCAGCCCCGCAATGTCGTCCGCCCTTGCGATCGGCCGCTTGCTGTTGGTGAGATTGCGAAAGCCCAGGTCCCAGTAGCCCAGACCGTGCAGGCCCTTGCCATCGAGCCTGGCCATCAGCTTCTGGCCGAAGGGCCCGTCGGTGACCGCATCGGCCTCCTTGCCGCTGTTGAAGAGGAACGGAAAGTCGAAGACCGCGAACTCCTTGACCTGCGCCGAAAGGATGCCGGCGTTGAGCACCGTGAGCTCGACCGTTCCGCCCTGCAGCGCGGACACGGTCTGCAGGTCGCCGCCGAGGGTGCCGCCCGGAAACAGCTTCACCGTGATCTTGCCGCCGGACTTGGCCGTGACGATGTCGGCGAACTTCTGCGCGCCCTGCGCCTGCGGATGGCCGGTCTGGTTCTGGAATGCGAACTTGAGCGTGCGTTCCTTGACCTGCGCTGCCGCACCGGCTGTGGCCAGCGCGGCGACGGCCCCCACGGCGGCCAGCAGCAGTCTTGTTTTCATCGAGTGCTTCTTCATGGTGAATGTCTCCTTCATGCCAGACAACCTATGCTCTTTTCTTGAACAGCGCCGAGGCTCCGCTGGCACGGGCCACATCTTCCGCAGTCCGCAGAAGCAGCGGCCCCAGCGCCTCCATCCGCTGCGGCGTCAACCGGACCAGGGGCCCCGCAATGGTGACGACTCCTATCACCACGCTGTGCGTGCCGAATACCGGTGCGGCCATGGCCGTCATTCCTGGTGCGAACACCTCGTTGATCATGCTGAAGCCACGCTGGCGCGCCGATTTCACATAGGCCATCACGGTCTTGATGGAAGTCGGGGCCCTGGGACCGTAGTCTTCCGGTTTTCCCAATCCTTTTTTCGCTACCAACGCAATGGCGTCTTCCTCGCTCATCGTCGACAGCCACGCGTGCCCGGCCGCGCTGCATGAAAGCGCGACCGACAGCCCCATGTCCGGGTCGTAGCGCAGTCCATGGGTAGCACCCTGCGCCTTGGCGACGAAGGTCAGGTCATCGCCATCGACCACCGCCAGCCGCACCAGTTCGCCCGAGGCTGTGGCAAGCTGGTCGAGCAAGGGCTGGGCGATGTCCACGATGCCGGAACGACTCAGGAACGACAAGCCGAGCGAAACCAGCTTGATGGTCAGCATATAGTGGCCATCGCGCAGGTCCTGCCGCACGTAGCCGCAGCGGATCAACTCCGCCAGCAGGCGGTGCGATGCACTCAAGGGGATCTGCAATTCGGCCGCCAAGGTCGACAGCGCACAGCCCTCGGGACGATCCGCCAGGTATTCCAGCACCTTGAAGCTGCGCTCCAGTATCCCGCTCATTTCGCTCTCCGAATTCGTTTCACAGACGCAGGCGATCATGCCCGGGCCAGGTGCGACTCAGGGGAAGGGATTTCCATAGTGGAAATTCTTTCCAAGAAACTTATGATCGCCGCCGACCCGGCTTTCCCTCCCTTTTTCCTGAGGACGACTCGTGAAATTTCTTCGTACGCTTGCCCTGGCCAGCTTTTGCGTCTGCATTGCCTCTCCCTCGTGGGCCCAGCAGGAGCGAGTGATCCGCTTCGGCCACCTGAACAACGCCGACCACCCGGTGAGCCTGGGCGTGAAGCGCTTCGCCGAACTGCTGGCAGCCAAGAGCGGCGGCCGGATGAAGGTGCAGGAATACCCCGCCTCCCAACTGGGCAACGAGATGCAGCAGCAGTCCGCCCTGCAAGGCGGCGTGCAGCAGATGTCCGCACCCGCCACCACCTCGCTCGCAGGCATCGTCAAGGAGTTCGGCCTCGTCGACTTCCCCTTCTCGGTGACCGACTTCGCCCAGGCCGACGCGCTGCTCGACGGTCCGCTCGGCCAGGCCCTCATCGCCAAGCTGCCGGAGAAGGGCCTGGTCGCGCTGGGCTACTGGGACCTGGGCTTTCGCAACGTCACCAACAGCAAGCGCCCCATCACCCGGCCCGAGGACCTGGAGGGCCTGAAGATCCGCGTGATTCCCAACCCGGTGTTCCTGGAGACCTTCAAGGCCTTCAAGGCCAACCCGGTGCCCATGCCTTTTGCCGAGCTCTATGGCGCGCTCGAGTCGAAGGCGGTCGATGGCCAGGAGAACCCGTATGCGGTGATCCTGTCGAACAAGTTCTTCGAGGTGCAGAAGTTCGTGAGCGCCACCAACCACGTGTATGCGGCCAACATCGTGCTGGTCAGCAAGAAGTTCTGGGACTCGCTCACGCCGGGCGAGCAGAAGATGATGAACGAGGCGGCCAACGAGGCGCGCGGCTACCAGCGCCAGGTCAGCCGCGCGGCCGCGCAGAAGGCCGTGGGCGAACTGCAGGCCAAGGGAGCGCAGTTCAACGAACTGAGCGCCTCCGAGCAGGTGCGCATGCGCGAGATCGCCAAGCCGGTCATCGACAAGTTCGCCGCACAGTACGACCCCGCCATCGTCACGCTCTACAGCAACGAACTCGCTCGCATCCGCAAGCAGTGAACGTCCGAGCTCGCCCCACCATGAAAATCCTCGTCCTCCACGGCCCCAACCTCAACCTGTTCGGCCGCCGCGAACCCCACATCTACGGCAAGACGACTCTGGCCGAGATCAATGCACAGCTGCAGGCGCTCGCACAAGAGCTCGGCGCGACGCTGGAAACAATCCAGTCGAACCACGAAGGCGAGCTGATCGACTTCCTCCATGCCCATATCGACGATGCACAGGGTGCACTGGTCAACCCCGCCGGCCTCACGCAGCACGGCGTGCCGCTGCACGACGCAATCAAGGCCATGCCGTTCCCGACCATCGAGGTCCACATGTCCAACATCGCGGCGCGCGAGGCATGGCGCGCGCATTCGATCATTTCCCCGGCAGTCAAGGGCACCATCCAGGGGCTCGGCCCGCAGTCCTACCTCGCCGCGCTGCGCGCGCTGGTGGAGATCCAGAAGCAGGCAGCCACCACCTGAAGCGAGCAGACCCCATGAATCGTTGGATCGATCGATGCTGCACCGGCATCGAGGCATCGATCGCGGCCGCGCTTGCAGTCATGGTCGTTCTCGTCTTCGGCAACGTGGTACTGAGATACGGCTTCAACTCCGGCATCACGGTGTCGGAGGAAGTCTCGCGCTGGCTGTTCATCTGGATGACCTTCCTGGGCGCGGTGGTCGCGCTGAAGCAGCACGCGCACCTTGGCGTCGACATGGTGGTGCAGAAGCTGCCGCCCGCCGGCAAGAAGATCTGCCTCGCCGTGGGTCACGTGGTGATGCTCTACATCGTCTGGCTGCTGTTCCAGGGCAGCGTCGCGCAGGCGCGCATCAACTGGGACGTGACGGCGCCGGTCACCGGCGCGTCGATGGCCCTCGTCTACGCTTCGGGCGTGGTGTTCTCGGTGCTGGCCGGGTTCATCCTCGCGCTCGACCTGTTGCGGCTGCTCACGGGACGCATCGCCGAAAGCGAGCTGGTGATGGTCCAGGAATCGGAAGAAGCGGTTCAGCTGCAGCAGATCCTGGGCTCGCAAGGCGATGGCCTGGGTGAGCGCAAATGACCATCCTCGTCTTTGTCGGTTCCCTGCTGCTCGCCATGGCGATGGGCATTCCCATCGCGTTCTCGCTGCTCGCCAGCGGCGTGGCGCTGATGTGGCACCTCGACCTGTTCGATGCGCAGATCCTCGCGCAGAACGTGATCGGCGGCGCCGACAGCTTTCCGCTGCTGGCCGTTCCGTTCTTCATGCTGGCCGGCGAGATCATGAACGTCGGCGGCTTGTCGAAGCGCATCGTCGACTTCGCGCTCGCACTGGTCGGCCATGTGAAGGGCGGTCTCGGCTACGTGACCATCATGGCCGGCTGCCTGCTTTCCGCGCTCTCGGGTTCGGCCGTGGCCGACGCCGCCGCGCTGACCGCGCTCCTGCTGCCGATGATGGTCAAGGCCGGCCATGACAAGCCGCGCGCGGCCGGCCTCATCGCGGCCACCGGCGTGATCGGGCCGGTGATCCCGCCGAGCATCGGGCTCGTGATCTTCGGGGTGGCCGCCAACGTGTCGATCTCCAAGCTGTTCCTCGCGGCGATCGTGCCAGGCCTGCTCATTGGCGGGGCGCTCTGGCTCACCTGGGCCTGGCTGGTGCGCCGCGAGAAGATCGTGCCGCCGCCGCGCAAGTCGACGGCCGAGATCTTCACCACGTTTCGCAAGGCGCTGTGGGCACTGATGCTGCCGCTGATCATCCTGGTGGGCCTGCGCATGGGCGTCTTCACGCCGACCGAGGCCGCGGTGGTGGCCGCCGTGTACGCGCTCTTCGTGTCGACGGTCATCTACCGCGAGATCACCTGGCGCGACCTCTACGGCATCTTCGTGAGCGCCGCCAGGACGAGTGCCATCGTGATGTTCCTGATCGCCGCGGCCATGGTGAGCGCATGGCTCATCACGGTGGCCGACCTGCCCTCGAAGATCGTGGGCCTGCTGCAGCCGTTCATGGGCAACCAGATCCTGCTCATGCTCGCGATCATGGTCGTGGTGATGGTCGTCGGCACCGCAATGGACATGACGCCGACCATCCTGATTCTCACGCCGGTGCTCATGCCCGTGGTGAAGGCAGCAGGCATCGACCCGGTGTACTTCGGCGTGCTCTTCATCATCAACAACTCGATCGGGCTGGTCACGCCGCCCGTGGGCACGGTGCTGAACGTGGTGGCCGGCGTCGGGAAGATATCGATGGACGACGTCACGCGCGGCGTGGTGCCTTTCATGATTGCCGAGTTCGCCATCCTTCTGGTGATGGTGGTGTTTCCGCAGCTGGTGATTGCGCCGGCCAGATGGCTGGGCGGCTGAGATGCCGCCCTATCGCTGCGCCTTCGCCTTGCGGCGCCCTGCCTTGCTGGCAGCGCTTGCGCTCGCGTTCCTCGTGCAGCTTCCCGCGGCCGCGCAGGATCCCGAGCGCGAGGTGCTTGCCGAACAACTGACGCCGCTGGCCTTTGTCTCCCCCACCGGACTGACCCCGCTGGGCGGGCGGATGCTCTTCACGGCCTTTCACGTGGCGTCCGGCCAGGAGCTTTGGGTCACCGACGGCAGGGCCGCCGGCACGGCCATGCTGAAGGACATCCGCCCCGGCTTTCGTGGTTCCTTTCCCGCCTGGCCGACGCCATTCCGGGGCCACGTCTACACCACCGCCACCGACGGTGCGAGCGGACTCGAACTCTGGCGCACCGACGGCACGGCCGCGGGAACCTCGCGTGTGATCGACCTGCGCCCGGGCGAGGAAGGCGCCATGCCCAGCGAGCTCATAGTGTTCCGCGATGCGCTGTACTTCGTGGCCGACGACGGCCACAGCGGGTTCCAGCTCTGGAAGACCGCGGGCACCGCGAAGAGCACGATGCGCGTGTCGTCGATCAACACCGGGCCTCGCGCAGTCGCGCGCCAGCTCACCGTCGCCGGCAAGCGCCTCTTCTTCACCGCAACAACCCGCGAGCATGGCCACGAACTCTGGGTCAGCGAGGGCACGCCAGAGAGCACGCGACTGGTGAAGGACATTCGTCCGGGCACCGAGGACGCAGACCTCCATGCGCTGACGGCCGTGGGTGACGACATCTACTTCACCGCCAACGACGGCGAGCATGGCATCGAGCTGTGGAAGAGCGATGGCACCGAAGGCGGCACACGCATGGTGAAGGACCTGCGTCCGGGAACCTCCCCCTCGCGGCCGAACCACCTGGTTGCGCTCGGCCACCGCTTGTACTTTGCCGCGGACGATGGCGTGCACGGCACCGAGCTCTGGGGAACCGACGGCACTGCGGCTGGCACGGCGCTGGTGAAGGATATTCGCCCGGGACCGGGCGGGTCCATCTCGAGTCCTTTCGCGGCGATGGGCAACCGGCTGTATTTCGCGGCGACCGATGGAGCCTCCGGTGCGGAACTGTGGCGCAGCGATGGCACCGCCAAGGGCACCACGCTGGTCAAGGACATCGCGCCAGGGTCCGAGAGCGGATCCCCCGCCCGCTTCGCGGCGATCGGTTCGCGCTTGTGGTTCTCCGCGAACGGCGGCGGCGCCAGCGGTGTGGAGCCGTGGACCACCGACGGCTCGTCCGCCGGCACGCGCCCTGTCGCCGATGTTGCGGCCGGTGCGCGCAATGCGATGCCCCTGGGCTTTCGCGCGCTCGCAGACATGGTGCTCTTTGTCGCCGACGACGGCCGCGGCAACGAGCGGCTGTGGGCGCGCCGCCGCGATGGGCGGGTGACGCTGATCGGGGATCCGCTCTTCGCCCGCCTGCGTTGAGCCGGGCGCCCGGCACCGGGCGCGCGCACAAAAAAAAGCACCGGCCAAAGCCGGTGCCGTCGTTGCCGGCGCCTGGCCGGTGAGGAAAACGATCAATACACAACGATCTTTCCGGTGGGCCGGGGGCTGTGGCAATCGTTGTAGAAGTATTCGCCCGGCTTGTCGAAGGTGTGGTTCGCGGACTGCCCCGGCGCCAGCCTGAAAGCGAAGCGGCCCTCGAAGAACTGGGTGGCGCAGTGCGTGTTGGCATTGGTGCCCGGGTTCGTGAAGGTTACCGTGGTGTTCGCAGGCACGCGCATCCAGGTCGGCGTCATGGCATTGACCGCGGTCGATTCGGTTGCGCCCGGCTCGTTCGCTGCGGTCTGCACGCGCGCCAGGAACACGGTGTTGGGCGTCGGCAGCGCCGCACCCTCCACCGCGGCGCCGGACACCGGGCGACGCACGATGGGCGGTTGAGGCGTCGGCGGCGGCTGCACCGTGCCTCCAACCTTGAAGGCCCACAGGCGGTCGCCGCGCGGCGCCGAATCTCCGTACGGGATGCCCGTGCCGCCCGAGTACACCGCAACATACTGCTCGCCGTCGATCTCGTACGTCACGGGGCTGGCGCTGATCGCCGCGCCCGTCTGGAAGCGCCACAGCTCGCTGCCGTCGTTGGCATCCAGGGCCAGCAGGTTGCCATCGGGCTGACCGATGAAGAGCAGGTCGGATGCCGTGGTCAGGATGCCGTTGCCGTGCGCCAGCGAATACGGCATCTGCTTCTTCCACTTCACCAGGTTGGTGCCGGGATCGACGGCCACGACCGCACCGGTCATGTAGGTGCCCGGCGGGCGCAGGCCGTTGCTGGACTCGGTCAGCGAGTGGGCTGCCGCCACATAGCCCATGCCGGTATAGACCAGGCCGGTGCGCTGGCTGAAGGCCTGGTGGTTCCAGTTTGCGCCGCCGCCGTGGCCCGGGATGGAGAGGATCGGCACGTCCCAGTGCGCGTCGTAGAGGCAGCCCTTCGTGTAGTTGGGCACTGCGCGGTTGGGGTCTCCGGGAATCGCCGTGCCCAGCGGCTGATCGACGATGCAGGTCTCCGTCCATGCGCCCTGGCGCGGCAGGGGCTGCGTGGGCCAGCTTGCCTGGCGGGCGTCCTGCTTCACCGGCACCTCGTCGATGCCGAGCGGCGCACTGCCATCCTTGCGGTCCAGGATGTAGTACATGCCCGTCTTGCTGCCGTAGATGACGACCTTGCGTTCGCGCCCGTCGATCTTCACGTCCGCGAGCACGGGCGACATCACGTTGTCCATGTCCCAGATGTCGTGGTGGACCGACTGGAAGTGCCATTTGTATTCGCCGGTCTTGAGGTCCAGCGCAACGATCGAATTGGCGAACAGGTTCAGGCCCGGCCGGGTGGACCCGTTCTGGGACGAGCCGCCGCGCACGTTGCCGAAGGTCCAATACACCATGCCCAGCTCCGGGTCCACCGCGGGATGGATCCAGGGCGTTGCGCCGGCGCGGTCGGACTCGGCAGCACCGCCCCAGGTGTCGTAGCCGATCTCGCCGGGACGCGGCACGCCCCAGAACGAGGTCAGCACCTTCCCGGTGGTCGCGTCCGCCGAGAACGCGGCGCCGCGGTTGCCGTCATTGGTGCCCAGGTACACGCGCTTGTCGTGATAGACCAGCGCCACCTTCTGCAAGGCGCCCTGGTAGTCGGGGTCGGTGTTGCTGGTCGGATACTGCTTGATCCAGGCGATGGAGCCCGTATCCGTCCTGAGCGCCACCAGCCGGTTGCCGGTGGCGACGGTGAACACCAGGCCCAGGTCCTTGGCAACGGCCACGCCGCGGCGCGTGATCGAGCCGTAGGGGGTGGTCCACTTCCACTTCGTGAGGCCGGTCTTGCCATCCACCGCAATCACGTTGCCGAGCGCGGACTCGATATAGATGACACCGTCGACGACGACTGTCGTGCTCTGGTTGGTGCCGGTGGTCATGCCACCTTCGATCTGATTGACCCAGGCACCGCCCAACTGGCCTACGAGGCCCTTGTTGATCTTGTGGAGGCTGGAGTAGTTCTGGTTGCCCAGGTTGCCTCCCACCTTGGGGAAGTCCTTGTCGCCCGCAGTGCAGCAGCTCGACAGATCGGATGCGGGCGGCTCGGGCGCCGCGGCCGGCGGCGCGGACGGAGGCGGGGGTGCATTGGGTGCCGGGGCCGGCATCGACGGAAATACGGGCGCGCTGCCGCCCGATCCGCCGCATGCGCTGATCAACAGCGGCGACGTGAGCACGCCGCAGGAAAGCAGCAGCGTGACCAACGATTTTTGTTTCATGGGTATCTCCACTCGGTGAACGTGTGAACGGATGAACTCGGGGTGACCAGCGCCGCGTTTTCTCCACCGCGCCGATCGCTGCTGGAGGTCGCTATTCGGTGCAGAACGGCGTCAGTCCCATCGCCGACTTGACGCCCTGGACGACGAGCTTCTGGAACTCGATGGCACCGACCCCCGACAGGTCGGCAGCGAACGAGTGCGCGTTGTGCCCGAGCGTCGTGAGCCAGGCGCGGCCGCCGTCGTAGTACTGGCACCAGGCGACCGGATGGAAGTCCGCGTGGCCAGGGTGCGGGGCCGAGGTCAGTGGCTTCAGCGTGGAGGTGTCGACCTTGGCCAGGAACTTCACCTTCGTGGGAAAGGGCGCGAGGTTGTACCACTCGTCCTGGAAGCTGAAGCGCTTGGGCACGTCCTTCGTCGATGGGTCGTCCGAGACGATTTCAACGTCGCCGGCCCGGTTCGGCCCATGGTTGTAGAAGTTGGCGTTGCCGAGCAGGCCCTCGTAGTAGGGCCAGTTGTATTCGGCCCCGAATGCGTTGTGCAGCCCGACGAAGCCGCCGCCGCGGCGCATGTAGTTGCGCAGCGCCGTCCGTGCGGCATCCTGGCTCGTGCTGACAGCGCCGTTCCACAACGTGTCGCGGTTCGAGCTGGCAAAGATGACGGCCTTGTAGTTGTTGATGCGGCTTCCGAGGACCGCGACGTCTTCGGTCCAGTCGACGGTGATGCCTTCGGCCGTCAGCATGCGCACCAGCCCTGCCTGCATGATGTTGTCCGGATTCATCACCGGGTTCAGGCCGCTTCCCATGGGCGTGCCCAGGTTGGCGTGGCGCGGGCCGGCCGTGCGGGAGTAGACCAGCACGCGATCGGGCGTCGAGGCAAAGGCGCCCCAGTCGTTGTAGCACTTCGGATTCGTTCCCCTGCAGACGTTGTAGTAGGCGTCGAAGCTGTCGTCCTCGGCTTCGGCCACCGGATCCGTCGGCGCGTCCGGAGTGGGCTGCGCAGGCGCGCTCGGTGCCGCGGGCTGGACCGGGATGATCGGAAACGACACGCCGCCGCCGCCGCTGCCTCCGCCGCACGCGGTCACCAGCAGCGCCAGGGCCGCGGTCGATGCAAGTCCGAAAAGAAATGATCTGGGATCGTTCAAGGGAGTCTCCTTTTTTGGGGTCGATGGCGGAACCGGCCCGCAGGGGCTGCGGATTGATCAGGCACGGCGATGCCGTTCACGAGGAACGGCGAAGCCTCGGACGTTCACTGCTTGCGGATGCGAGCGAGTTCGTTGCTGTAGAGCGTGACGATGGCGGGGTCGTACTGTGCGGCGAACTTGTCGATGACCGGCTTGGCGATCTCGCGCATGCGCACCTGCTCGGAGGCGCTCAGTTCGTTGAACTGCGCTCCCTTGGCCTGCAGTTCGCCCACGGCCTTCTGCGCGGCCGCGCGGCTGACCTGGCGCTGGTAGCCGCGCGCCTCGTTGGCCGCCTCGTTCATCATCTTCTGCTCGCCCGGCGTGAGCGAGTCCCAGAACTTCTTGCTGACCAGCACGATGTTGGCCGCATACACGTGGTTGGTGGCGCTCACGAACTTCTGCACCTCGAAGAACTTGTTCGACAGGATCACCGCATACGGGTTCTCCTGGCCATCGACCGCCTTCGACTCGAGCGCGCCATAGAGCTCGGCAAAAGGCATGGGCACCGGGTTGGCCTTGAAGGCCTTGAAGGTCTCCAGGAACACCGGGTTGGGAATCACGCGGATCTTCAGGCCCTCCAGGTCCTCGGGCCGGGTGATGGGGCGCTTGCTGTTGGTGACGTTGCGAAAGCCCAGGTCCCAGTAGCCCAGCGCGACCAGGCCCTTCTCCGGCAGCTTGGCGATGAGGGCCTGGCCGAGCGGACCGTCGAGCAGCGCGTCGGCCTGGGCGAAGTCGGTCACCGAGAAGGGGAAGTCGACGAGGCCGAACTCCTTGACGATGCCTGCGAGCGAGGTGGTGGCGGGTGCGGACATCTGCTGCACGCCGCCTTGCAGGGCGGACTGCTGCTGCATCTCGTTGCCCAGTTGGGAGGCGGGGTATTCCTGCACCTTCATCCGGCCGCCGCTCTTGGCTGCCAGCAGTTCGGCGAAGCGCTTCACGCCCAGGCTCACCGGGTGGTCGGCGTTGTTCAGGTGGCCGAAGCGGATCACTCGCTCCTGCTGGGCCTGCGCGAAAGCAGGAGCAGGAACGGCCAATGCGAGGGTCAGGCCGGCAACTGCCAGCGAGCGGTAAAGCATTCTCAAGATGAACTCCTGCTGCGATGTGAGGGGTGCTGCCGGGGCGGTCTCCCGACGTTCTCCAACCCCAGGCGGCGCGATCTTAGTTGTTAAGTGGAAAAAGTTTCTACTAGTGAAAACACTTGGCAAAATGCTAGAGTTGTCCCCATGACCGCCATACTCGAACGCAGCTTCAAGGTCCTAGAACACCTGGCCGGCCACCCCGAAGGCCGCGCGCTCTCCGCGCTCTCCGCCGAGCTGGAAATGCCGCTGAGCGCTACCCACCGCCTGCTGAGCGAACTGATCCGCTGCGGCTACGTGCGGCAGGACCAGAGCCATGGCGACTACATGCTCACGATCAAGCTCGTGTCGCTCGGCCTGAGCTTCCTGAGCAACAGCGGCATCGTCGACGTGGCGCAGCCGCTGCTCGACCGGCTCGCGGCCGAATCGGGCGAGCTGGTGCGGCTGGCGGTGGTCGACGGCGACGAGCTGACCTTCGTCGCCAAGGCGCAGGGCGCCACGCGCGGCCTGCGCTACGACCCCGACATGGGCCTCTCGGTCAACCTCTCGTGCAGTTCCGCGGGCCACGCGTGGCTGTCGACGATGACGGACGAACAGGCGCTCCAGCTGGTCGCCAGGCAAGGCTTCGGACAACCCGAGGACTTCGGTCCGAAGGCGCCGACCACCGTCAAGGCACTGCTGGCGTACCTGCGCGCGGCCCGCAAGCGCGGCTTCGCGATGATCAACGAGGTGTTCGCGCCCGCCATGACGGCCATGGCCGCACCCGTGCGTAGCGGCAACGGCGCGGTGATCGGCGTCATCACCATCGCCGGGCCGCTGGTGCGGCTGACCGAAGAACGCATGCTCGCGCTGGGCCCGGCCCTCCTGGCCACGGCCGAGGACGTGGCGCACGCAAGCGGCGCGTCCGCGCTCTTCAAGCGGCGCGCCTGACCGGGCGCCTCGGGGGACGGCCGCTCTTCAGAACGCCAGGCGGGGCGCGTCTTTCCGCAACAGCGCGCACGCGGCAGGCGGCGCCCAGGTCTCGGCCAATGACCGGGACAGCGCATCGAGCAGCTGCCGGACATCGTTGACGGCGTCCGCATGCAAGGCCTCGGCCACGATGAGGACACGGGAGGTTTCGTCCCGCACGGCGGAACGCGCGCTCTGGCGATGGGTCCAGCGCCGGGCGTGCGCGCAGCCTGCGGCATCCGCAAAGACGACTTCGCCGCGATCGGGCGTTTCCGTTTCGCCCGAGAACGCGAGGTAGCTTTCGGTGCCGTCGGCGCACCGCACTTGCAGCCCCTCGGCCACCTTCGACAGGTCGAACATCGCGACCGGAATCGCGAAGGCCAGCGACAGCGCGTTGCAAAGATCGACGAGCGGATGGATCGGCGGCAGCGCGCCTTCCTTCCTGAACCGGCGCAGCAGCGACTCGGACGCGCACCGGTACTGCGTGGGCTTGAGGCCCATGCGTGCGAAGGTGCGGCGCCAGGCCTGGATCTCCGGAAGATCGGCTTCCGAGCCGACGGCTTCGAGCCGTGTGCGCGCCACGCCGTGGTAGTGCGCCACCTGCGCCTGCACGCAGGTGTTCCGGTGGATGCCCTGGGCCAGCAGGACGCCGGGCACCAGCTCGGGATGGCGCTGCCAGATTTCCGGCGAATGAGAGAAGAAGAAAGAGTGCATGGCGCAGTGTGTCGCCGGCGCGGTGGCCTGTCTTGAACGCTATTGCAGCCGTGCGGGCCGCGCCCAGGCGCGCTGCCATGCGCCGGGCGTGAAGCCGAAGTGCAGTGCGAACGCGCGCGTCATGTGGCTCTGGTCGGTAAAGCCGGCCGCCATGGCCGCATCCGCCAGTGCAGCGCCGCGCCGGATGAGGCCACGCGCCACTTCCGCGCGCTGCTGGAGCAGCCACGCGAACGGCGTGACGCCATGGACCGCCTTGAAGCGCCGCAGCAGCTGGTATTTGCTCAGCCCCGAAGACGCCGCAAGCTGCGCCAGGCTGGGCGGCTGTGCAAGGCAATCCGCGAGCATTTCGCGCGCCCGCGAGACGCCGGCCGATGCGGCGCGCGTGGGCAGCCTTTGCGCACCGTGGTGCGATGCGAGCACGGTGCAGGTCTGCACGAGCAGTTCCTCGCAGCGCAGTGCATCCGCCAGTGCCCGCTGCGGCGCGGCAGAGCGCGCCTCCAGCAGCTGCAAGAGCTCGCCCAGCGTGCGCCGCAACCGGTCGTCCTTGATGACGGGGCGGATCAGGGCCATGTCGTCATTCGCCGCGCCCGTTGCAGCCGCATCCACGGCCCATCGAAGCGCAGCGGGTTCGAGATACAGCATGCGCCAGCGCCGAAAAGGCTCGCCGAGCGGCCGCCCGTCATGCACCTCGCCCGGATTCGTCGCGATGAGGTGGCCGGCATGGGCCTCGACCTCGCCGCACCCGCTGGCCGAGCGTTGGGCGCCTTCGTCGATCACGCCGATGCCGAAGGTGGCATGCCAATGCCTGCCGTAGCGGCGCTGGCTCGAGATGCTGGTGCCATGCACGCCCTCCCAGGGAGAGCCGAAGACGCGGCAGTCGTGGTGCGGGTTCTTCATCGCGCGGAGTATGCATGGGCACGCGAACCCGCAGGATTCGCCGCAAAGTGCGCAAATTTGCACAGCTTCCTCCGCTGGCACCCTGCCCAACGTACTCCGTTTGCCAATGCGCGCTTGTAGGATCGCCGCCATCCAGCAAAGCACGCCATGCGGCCCGCACCCCACCACCCTTCCCCGTCCGCCTCGAATCGAATGAAGCAAATCTGCGTCAACTGGCGTTCGAGCGTCGTCCACGACGAGGACGACGAGCACTGCGACGACGGCCTGTGGGTACCCGAAACCCCTGCGGCGCGCAGGGAAGCCCAGGTGATCTGCGAAGTCCAGAATGCGATCTACGGGCACGGCTCGCACTGGATCGAAGAGCGCGAGGCTCTTCTTCTGCGCTCCACCTGACCAGGGCGCGCAGGCCAAAGAAACTGCGAACTTTCGGCCTCAAAAATTTTTATCGCGCGGCGCTACAGTTCGCTGTCGATTTTCCGCAGCCTCGTTCGTCGTGTCAGTGGAGGGTCATCCTCTGCACTTCAGGAGAACACAGCCATGGCTACCAACACCGTCCGCCTGCACCGCGTACTGCGCACCCCGCCCGAGCGGCTCTACCGCGCCTTCGTCGAACCCAGTGCCTTCGAGCGCTGGCTGCCGCCATTCGGATTCACCGGCAAGGTCCACAGCATGGATCCGGTGGTCGGGGGTGCGTGGCGCATGTCCTTCACCGCCTTTGGCAGCGGCCAGAGCCACTCGTTCGGCGGGAAGTACCTGGAACTCGTTCCGGGCCAGAGAATTGCCTACGACGCGGCCTTCGACGATCCCAACCTGCCGGGCACGATGAAGACCACCGTGACACTCACGGCCGTGTCCTGCGGCACCGAGATGTCCGTCGTGCAGGAAGGCATCCCCGACGTGATTCCCGTGGAGATGTGCTACCTGGGCTGGCAGGAGTCGCTTGTCGCGCTGGCCCAGCTGGTCGAGCCCGAGATTCCCGGCTGAGAAGCCGGGCTTCAGTCGCCCGGAATATGGGGCGGGTGCAGCTCCACGGGTTTGGCTGATTTCTTGCGCAGCCGGATGTTGAGCATCTCCACGGCCAGCGAGAAGGCCATCGCGAAGTACACGTAGCCCTTGGGCACGTGATGGCCGAAGCCCTCCGCGACGAGAACCACGCCCACCACCACCAGGAAGGCCAACGCCAGCATCTTGATGGTGGGATGGTTCGAGACGAAGCGGCCGATCGGGCCGGCGAACAGCATCATGAGGAACACCGACACGATCACCGCGGCGATCATCACCCGCACGTCGTCCACCATGCCGACCGCGGTGATGATCGAGTCCAGCGAGAACACCAGGTCGATGACCATGATCTGGAGGATGACGCCCGCGAAGGTCGCCTTGGCCGCGCTCGACTTCTGCTCATGGCCGCCCTCCAGCGACTGGTGGACCTCGCTCGTGCTCTTCCAGATCAGGAACAGCCCGCCCAGGATCAGGATCAGGTCGCGTCCCGAAATGTCCTTGCCGAGCACCGAGAAAAGCGGCGCGACCAGGCCCACGATCCACGCGAGCACCAGCAGCAGGCCGATGCGCATGAACATGGCCATGAACAGGCCGACGCGGCGCGCGAACTCGCGCTTGGCGGCCGGCAGCTTGTCGACCAGGATCGAGATGAAGATGATGTTGTCGATGCCCAGCACGAGCTCGAGCGCGGTCAGGGTCGCAAAGGCGATCCAGACCTGGGGATCCGTCAGCAGTTCAAGCATGGAAGATCTTTCGGCACGGCAGCGCCGGCAAAAAAGAAGGATGGGAAGCAGGAGCGAAGTCTGCCATGCGGCTTCCTGAGGGTTTTTCGCGTGACATCTTGAAATGTTCTTCACCGAAGCGATGTGTGCGAGTTCGCGCGGCCGAACGTTGGAAGAAGCATCGGGATCATTCCCATATCTCTGGAGACGAGATGACCTTTCCTCGAACCGTCCTCAAGCTGGCTCTCTCGGGCACGATTGCTGCAGGCGCACTTTTCGGTGTGGCCGCTGCAACCGCGGGCACCAGCTGGTCCATCGGCGTGTCGCTGCCCGGCGTGGTGGTGAGCGAGCCGGCACCGGTGTACTACGAACCCGCGCCGGTGTACTCGCGGCCGGCGCCTGTCTACTACCAGCCGGCGCCACCCGTGCGCTACCAGCCGCCCTCCTACGTTGCACCGGCGCCCGTCTACTACGAGCCGGGACCGAGCTGGGAAGAACGCCGCGCCGAGCGCCGTGAATGGCGCCGCCGCGAATGGGAGCGCCGCGAGCACTACCGCCACTATCGCGAAGACAGGGACTGATCCCGAGACTGATCGCAGCCGCGCGAACGGCTACAGTCGCCCTCGATGCCATTCAATTCTCGAGGAGCGGATATGCAGATTCGCAGCGCTGCGGCTTCCGATGCCGATGCGATACATCGCCTTCTTTCCGCCAACGGATGGGCGCACCGGATCGCCGATGCCGCACACCTCGGCCGGCTGATCTCGGCGTCGCAGCAGGCGGTGGTCGCGTTGTCGGCGGACGGCGAAATCGTCGGCTTTGCACGCGCTATCGACGATGGCATCTCCAACGGCTACCTGTCGATGGTCGTGGTCGCCGAGCCGTGGCGCCGGCGGGGCATCGGGCAGGCGCTGGTCCGGCACATCCTGGGGTCCGGGCCGGACATCACATGGGTGCTGGGCCGGCCGGCCGGGTGCCGCCGAGTTCTTTGCCAAGCTGGGCTTCAGCCCCTCGTCGGCCGCGATGGAGCGGCCGAGGGAGCGACACCTGCGGATGGCGCCTTGATCCGGGGAATCACGCGCATGGCGAAGCCGATGCTGATTGTTCTCGGCGGATTGCCGGGCACCGGCAAGACCACCATCGCGCGCGAACTCGCTGCCCGCTTCCCCTGCGCCTATCTGCGCATCGACACCATCGAGCAAGCGCTCATCCGATCGGGGGCTCTCGAGGAAGCGGGCCCCGCCGGCTACGCCGTGGCCTGCGAGCTTGCCCGGTCCAATCTCGCGCTCGACATGTCGGTGATCGCCGATTGCGTCAATCCGCTCCCGGTCACCCGCGAGGCATGGCGTGCGGTGGCAGCCGGCACATCCTCGGACTTGCTCGAGCTTGAGATCATGTGCTCCGACCCCGCCGAGCACCGCAGGCGCGTGGAGAGCCGGAGGGCCGACATTCCGGGCCACGTTCCGCCGACCTGGGAGGCAGTCGTGCGCCATGAATACGAGGCCTGGACCACGAGCCGCCTGGTCATCGATTCGGCGGTCGTCAGCGCGAGCGAGGCGGCCACCCTGATCCTGGACCGGTCGCGCAGCCAGGCCGCAGGCGAGTAAACGGCCTACATCCGGCTGCGCGCGAGGCTGATCAGCACGGGCTTCGCGAGGCATACGGTGCCTCTCGAAGGAGCACGCACCCAATGGCCCGCGATTCCACGCTTTCGATCGACGGCTTGACCCTTTCCTACCGCTGCGTCGGCAATCCCCGATCGCCGTGGCTGGTCCTGCTGCACGGCTGGCCGCAATCGAAGTCGCTCTACGACCCGGTGCTGGACGAATTGGGAAGGGATGCCCATGCCATTGCCTTCGACCTGCCCGGCATCGGCGGATCGCACGGCGTACCGCCGGCCCCATCGCCGTGCGAGCTGCATGCACTCGCCGGCCTCCTGCTGCGCGCGGCCGAATCGCTGGGCGCGCATTCGACCGTGTTCGCGGGCGTGGACATCGGCGGCATGCTCGCCTTTGCAGCGGCCCGCGAGCACGGCGCGCGCATTGCCGGCGCGGTGGTCATGAACACCGTCATCCCCGGCGTTGCGCCGTGGTCGAGACTCATCGCCGAGCCGCGCATCTGGCACTTCGCGTTTCATGCGATACCGCAGCTGCCCGAACTGCTGGTGAGTGGACGCGAGCGCGCCTATTTCGAGTACTTCTACGACCTGCTCGCGGGCGACAAGCATGCGCTGACGAGCGAGATCCGAAACGACTGGACGCGCGCCTACCAGCGGCCCGAAGCATTGAAGGCCGGCTTCGATTGGTACCGGGCGCTCGAGAGCGCCGCGCAGCGCAATGCAAGGCCCGTTCGCATCGACACGCCCATCCTGTACCTGCGCGGCGACGCGGGCGGCCGCGACATCGATGACTATGTCGAAGGCCTGCGCAATGCCGGGGCCGCGAATCTTCGATCGCGGCTCATCAGCGGCAGCGGCGAGTTCCTTCCCGTCGAGGCGCCCGCTGCAACCTGCGAGGCGCTGCGCGCATTTCGCGCTGAACTCGGGCATGCGGCCTGATCCAGGCAACATCGCCTTTTCTTCGGAGACCTCCATGCAACCAAGAATCACCGTCATCACCCTCGGCGTCGACGACCTGGAGAGAGCTGTCGCCTTCTATCGCGACGGGCTCGGCCTGCCTACCAACGGCATCGTGGGCAGGGAGTTCGAGAACGGCGCCGTCGCCTTCTTCGACCTGCAGCACGGGCTCAAGCTGGCCGTGTGGCCGCGCTCGAGCATCGCGGCCGATGCCGGCCTTCCGCTGCGCGCGGGCGGGACCCTCGAATTCACTCTCGGGCACAACGTCATGTCGAAGGCCGAAGTGGACGCAGTGATGCAGCAAGCCGCAAGGGCCGGTGCCACGGTGGTGAAAACCGCGGCGGACACTTTCTACGGCGGCTATGCCGGCTACTTCATGGACCCGGACGGACACCTGTGGGAGGCGATCTACAACCCGCAATTGCTGCCAAGGGTTGATGCTGCGTAGGGACTCCCTGTTCCCGCGTCGCCGCTTGTTTGAGGGCTGCCACCACGACGTCGAAGAACGGAACCACCGGCAAAACGCTTGTGCACTTCCCGATGGCGAGTATGCGTCGCGGCGCTAGGCTCCGTCGTTCTCATGGAATGTGATGCTGAACACTGTTCCTTTTCCGGGGGCACTCCGAACCTCGATGCTGCCGCCATGGCGCTCGATGACCGTCTTGACCAAGCTCAAGCCCAGTCCATGGCCAGCAACGCCTCCGTTTTGCTCGAGCCGGCTGTAGCGCTCGAACAAGGTCGGCAACGCTGACGCCGGAATTCCATCGCCCTGATCGCTCACCGTAACCACGGGCACCTGCCCCGGCGTCCAGACCAGCGCCAAGTCAGTGTGACTGCCGGCCGAGCTGTACTTGACGGCGTTCTCGGCCAGGTTGAACAGCGCGCGACCGAGCAAGCGAGGCTCGACGCACAGCCAACAGCCTGGAGCGTCGTCATCAAATTCCGGCAGAGTGAGTGTGAGCCGAATGCCCTTTTCCTTGGCAAGCGGCCAGACACGCTCATAAACTTCGGTCAGAAGCTGTGCCAGATCGACCTCCTCTCGCACATACTCCTCGCCCTCTGCACGCAGGTGCAATACAAAATCGTCCGCCAGGGAAAGCGTGGTTCTTACCTGTCGCTCGATGCGCCCATACAGCAGCGCGTCCTCACCACGGTGTGGAGGCTGCGTGCGCAAGAGTGCAAGCACGGCCGACTGCGGGGCGCGCAGATCATGCGAGAGCAGCTGCAGCGCCTCGGTGCGCCGGCGCTCCGCGTGATGCCTGGCCTGCAAGGCACGGTCAAGCGCATCAACCACTTGCTGCCAACCATCCCGTTTCGGTTGCGTCGATCCTGGCAGCATCGCGTCGGCGCGCAGGCTCAGATCGGCCAACAGCACCGCCAAACGTCTCCAGCTCCAGAGCAGATAGCCCAACAACGCCCCCAGCATCCAGCCTCCCACCGGCAACCACCAGCGCAGCCCCATCTGCAGTACCGTCGTGATCACCATCGCCAGCACACCAAAGGCCGACAGGCCCAAGAGGCTCGCACGCGGTCCCGCACGCCAGAGCCAGATCATCCAGCCCAGCAGTGCAAGCGCAGAAATGACGGCCTGGAGCCACGGAGGGACCGGAATCAGCGAGCGGTCGCGCAGCAATCCGTCCAGCGCCGCGGCATTGATCTCGACACCTGGCATCAGACCCGAGCCGCTGGAGAAAGGCGTCGGGTACTGGTCACCGATCCCCGTTGCGGTCAACCCGATCAAGATCGTCTTCCCGCGCAATGCGGCATCAGGTACCTCGCCGTTCAGCACGCTCACATAGGGTACGGTCTTGTAGTGCCCCGGGGGGCCTGAGAACGGGATGAGGATGCGAGATCCACGCAGCCAGCCCGTGCCATCCTGCGGCTCATCGGGGCCGCCGGCGGGTTTGTTTGCATCACTGACTTGCGCAAGTGCCAGCGACAGCGCCGGCCAACGATGCCCGGCGTTGCCCTCGTGTAGATAAAGGCTGCGAGCTACGCTGTCGCTGTCCAGTTCCACATGAATGTGACCCAGCCCTGTCACCGCCCGCTCCAGGAGCGGCAAGGGGGTGAGCACTTCGGGCGTTCGACCTGTCACCAAGGGGGTGCGCACTGTCATTGGAAGAAATACCGGACTGACCGCCTTCATGAGGTCTAGGGCACCTGCCAATCGAAGGTCTGCCCCCGGTTCGCTCGCCGCTTCGGTGAACAGCATGTCGAACGCGACCGCACGCGGCCCCGCGGCGGCGAGGCGTTGCAATAGCTGTGTGTGAAATTCGCGCGGCCAAGGCCAGCGACCGAGTGCTTGCAGGCTCGCGTCGTCCACTGCGACGATCAAGATCTCCGAATGAGCGGGCTTGGCATCGAGCCGGAGCAGCTCGTCATAGACCGCAAGATCCACCCGCTCCAGAATCCCGTAACGCTGCACCAGCCCGGCAAAAGCCAGCACGATCAGCAGGCAAGCGATCCATTCGCGCCAGAGGACGCGGGGCCTGGAAGACTCGACCCCCGCGGTCACTCAGCGCACCCCTTCGATCAGCAAGGGCAGCACCGGGCCGACGGTCTCGGAGCGCTGGCCCTGCAAAATCGTTTCGGCGCGCACCCGCCAAAAGTACTGGCCCGGCGGCAATGCCTCCACCCGCACGCGGTGACCGAGCAGACCGTCCACCCGTACCACAACGCGAGCGAGCGCGGCATCCTCGGCAATCTCCAGCCCGTAGGTGCTGCCGGCAACCGGATCCCAGTCGAGTTCGATCTCGTTGCTGGCGGCGATCCAGCGCATCCGGCCCACCAGAGAGGCCGACAAGGATGCCCGCGAAAAGGCGCTGACCGCAGCTTGCCCCTCGATCCCTTCCGGCGTCACGGCCGCTACCCGAGCGAAGTAGCTTCCGCTGGGAATCCCGTCAAACAGCGCCAGTTCGCGGGGACCGGAGCGCGCCACATGCCGCTCGGCCACCACGTCCAGAAATTCGGCGTCGCGTGCGAGTTGCGTGTGGTAACCGGCAGCGCTGGTCACCTCGGCCCACGCCAGCAGGACGGCCGGCTGGTTTTGCGGCAGGCCGGAATCGATCCAATCGGGTACCGGCAGCAGGTCCTGCACAGCGCCGCCCTGCGGGCCATCGTCGATGACCACGCCCTGCGGTGCCCTCACCGGCAGGTCCGGCTGTGTTGGCGTGCTGACCACGACACCACTCTCCAGCACGCTCACCACCACACGATGTTCATTGGCAAGGTTCACACGAAAGTGGGTGCCACGCACGCCCACGGTCGCCATGCGCGTGCGCACCCGAAACACGTCCTGGCCCGCAGGAACTACCCTGGGCGGCACGCGCGATTCGACTTCGCCCGCCTGCAGGTCCAGCACCGCAGCGGCGCGGCCCGCCGCATCGGAAAACCGGACGAGCCGGACAGTGGAGTTCGAAGGCAGCGTGCACAGCGAGCCATCGGGCAGCCGCAGCGTGACGAAGCTGTCGGGCCCGGTGCGGATCCACCCGCCCTCGGAAAGCCGCATGGCCGGTTGTGCAGCGCTGCGCTCGCCGTTGCCGGACTCCGCACGCACGTCGCCGCTGACGGCCACCACGACGGCCTGGGAATTCCCATCGGCGAAATGCAGGACTTTGCCGACCGGCAGTTGCCGCGGCTCGGCCACGCCGTTGCGTTGCTGGATCGAGGGCCACAGCAGCGGCCGGCCCAGATGCCGCTGCGAAATACCCCACAGGGTTTCTCCAGGCTGCACGACGTGCGGCGTGGGTTGAGCAGCCAGGCCCACGGGCAGACACAGGCACGCGATGGCCAGCCATCGAATTGCACTCATGCGACGCGGTCCAACCGGTAGCCGAAGCCGTAGATTGCCTGCAGCTGAAACCCTCTGTCGATGGTCAATCCAAGGCGGCTGCGTACCCGCGATACGTGGGTGTCTATCGTTCGCGATGCTGCCTGCCGCGCCCAGAGCGTTTCGTTCAAGTGCTCGCGCGACAACGGCCTCCCCAGATGGCGGAACAACATTCGAGCGACCTCGAACTCCTTCAGCGGCAGACGGAATTCTTCGGTACCCCTTCTGACGGTCTGATCTGCGGCACTGAAATGCCAGCCTTCGATCTCGTCTTCGCCCGGCGCGGCGGGTTGCGATCGGCCGCTGCGCAGCTGCACCTGAAGACGGGCCAGCAGTTCGAACGGTCGCCACGGCTTCACAAGATAGTCGTCGGCGCCTCCGTTGAGGGCCTGCACCACCTCGAACTCGCTGCCGCGCGCGGTGAGCATCACCACAGGCACATTGGAGCGAAGGTTATCGCGCACGCGGCGCAGCACCTCATAGCCGGACAGCTCCGGCACGCTCCAATCGAGGATGAGGATGTCGAAGCTGTCGCGCTGCAGCATCTCGAAGAAGACCTTCCCGCTTTCTTGATGCACGACCCGATGGCCGTTGTGGGTCAGAAGTTCGATCGCCGCCTGCGCCTCTTCCGGGGAGTCTTCAAGCAGCGCGACGCGCGGCCGCGACGCTGGCGTGTCGCCAGACTTGTGGCTCACCGATGACTCCCTCACAGCCGCTCCGATGATGCATGGGGTCTTCGCCCGGGCCGAGCGGGCAGCGGTGCCTTCAATGGCATCGTGCGGCAACGCAATCTATCGCTCACCGGTGACTTCGAGTTCCACACGCCGGTTGGGCTGCAAGCAGGCAATGAGTTGGGCGCGTTGTTGGCTGTCAGTGCACTGGACCAGCGGCTGCGTCTTGCCGACACCGAAGGCACGCAGCGCCGATTGCGGAAGGCCCTGCGCGATCAGGTAGTCACGCACCGTGGCTGCACGCGCGATCGAAAGTGCCTGGTTGTAGGCGTCGCTTCCCAACCTGTCGGTGTGTCCAATGACGGTGACCGTGTCGAAGCGCTTGTATTGCCCCTTGAGCTGCGCCGCCAGCGCGTCGAGCTGATTTCGGCCCTCGGGCAGCATGTCGGCCGTACTTGACCTGTCGAAGGCAAACAGTGCATCGGCCGCGACCTTGAACCGCTGCGGTGCCGCCGTGGCCGCCACCGGGCGCACCACCTCGCTGACTCTGGGCTGGAGATAGCCCGCGCAGGCCGGGTCCTTCCAGTACATCGCATCGGAGACGCCATCCTTGTAGACCACCTTGTACTGGCAGGTGATGAATTCGTCGCCGCGGCCGGTGCGAAAGTTGAACAGGTAGTCCCATTCCTTCGGACCAAACAAGCCCTCGCTGAAATGCGGATAACTGATGAGCTCGCGCACCTGGTTCTTCGTCATGCCGCGGCCGATGCGGCGCAATTGCTCCACGTCGATGAAGGTTCCACCCTTGAGCCAGGCGTTGCCCGCATCGGGAAAGCTCACGGACTCATTGGCAGCGGATGCCTCGGCCGCCTGATCGGGCGTGTTGACGTTGGAGGCGCAGCCGCCCAGCATTGCCGCGAGAACTACCAGCGCGAGAGATTGGATTGCATTGTGTTTTTTCATGAATATTGCTCCTCTGCCGGTCAATCGAACGAGAACCCAAAGCCCACGCGCACGATGGCCTTGCTGCCACCCGAACCCCAGCCCACGCCGGCGTGCAGGGTGGTCTGTCCGTTCTCGGAACGCTTGAGCAGGTTGAAGCCGATGCCGGCCTGGCCGTTGTAACCGGCCACGGCGCCGCTCACGTGGTAGCGGCCCGGCTCCACCGGCGTAACCACCGCCATCGCGGCTGAAGCTGCGATACCACCCGAGAGCATCTTGGTGTTGGCATTGACCTTGTCGTCCAGCGCATTGATGCGGTTGTTGATACCCCCGACCGCGCTGTTGAGCTGGTTCACGTTGACTGCGTCGTTGGGTGCAACGCCGTTGGCGACGTTGTGGATCGCCACCGGGTTGGTCGAATTGGCGCCGCCCATGGTCACGCTGTTGTAGTTGGTCGTGCCGTCGGCATTGGTGTCGTACTTGACTGTCGACTGGTCGATCACGGCCACCGTGCCCTGCACCGCTCTCAGTTGTGACACGTTCACCGCATCGCTGTCGGCCGCGCCTGCGGCCACGCCGGTAATCTGGCGAAACTGGCCGTTGGCAGCATCACCGACCGACACCGCAGCCAGCGTGCTGGTGGTGGCACCAATCGCGAGGCGTTGCGAGTCGGTGGCCGTCGGCGGCACATAGCCGGCCACGCCTGCGGCTGTCGAAGCGACCGAGCCGGCGCCGAGCGCAACGCCCCCGGCCTGGGTGACACTGGTGCCTGCGCCGATGGCCACGCCTTGGACAGCTGCAGCCGAGGACTGGGTGCCCAGTGCAATGGAGTCCGCCATGTGCGAGGTGGCACTCTGGCCGATGGCGATACCGCCAGGCGCGCTCTGCTGCACCACAGCACCATTGCCGATGCCCACGCCGTTGTTGCCGTTGACCACCGTCTGGGGGCCCACGGCCACCGATTCGGTGCCGATGGCGAGAGAATCCGCGGCGCTTGAGTTGGCGTGGAAGTACTTCGCAGGCGTGACGGCAAAGGACTGCAGCGCGCTGGACAACTGCCGGATCGTGACGGCATCCTGTGCCTGCGTCCCGTCGGCCACATTGGTGATCTGACGGTAGCTGGTCGCATTGCCGACGGAAACCGCACCGAGGAGCGTCCGGTCGGTGGTGTTGTAGTCGATGAGGGAGCTGCCGGCGGGAATGGTGCCCGTCGTAGGGGCAATCACGCGGTCGGAGACAGAATCCGCACCCAACGCCACCGCGCCGGCCTGGCTTGCCTGGCTCAATGCACCCAGCGCCAAGCTCCGGTCCGCAGTGGCTCTCGCTCCTGACCCGTTGGCCGTCGCCAGAATGCCCGTTGCCTGCGTGTCTACGAAACTGTCAAAGGCCGTTGCGAACCCGGCGTTGGGGGTATACGTGCTGTCCAGCGGGGCACCATTGAGCAGGTACACCCGTCCACCGGTGGCGGTTGCGTAGTTGCCGGTGGCGGCACTCATCGATCCAAGGGCCGTCGCAGCGATACCCGATGCCGCCGAGTTCGCACCCAAGGACGTCGCGCGCACGTTGCTCGCGTTCGCCAGCCGTCCCATGCTGATGGCATAGTCGTTCGTGGCCACGGCGCTCTGGCCCAGCGCGACAGTAGAGAACGCATTCGAGGTCGTGGCGTCGCCGATCGCGACGGCACCGTTGCCGGCTGAAGTCGACGCAAAGCCGATGGCGATGCCCAGCCGGGTGGTAGCCGTTCCGCCAATCGCAATCGTGTTCTGCGCCAGCGACCGTGCACCGGGCCCGATGGCCACGAGGCCGCCATTGCTTGCGTTGGCATTGGCCCCCAGCGCCACACTGTTGGGCGTGACCGCCGTGGCACCAAGACCGGCCGCCACCGTGTTGGCGCCGGAGGCCACCGCATTGGGGCCGATAGCAACGGAATTCGCGCCAGTAGCACCCGAATTTGCCAGGGTCGAATTGCCGACAAGGGTCGAATTGGTATGGAAGTACGGCGTTTCGTCTGCGCTGATCCATTGACCGTTCTTCCAGACAGCCAGACCTTCCTGCAGGCCATTAGCCCCGGTTGTCGCCGTCGTGTTGTAGACAATCATGCCGTCGACAGGCTGATTTCCATTGAGACCCCAGGTGTTGCGGTCGGTCACCGCAATGCGTGTGATGAGGACACCGCGATTGGTGCTTTCGACTTCGAGCGCAGAGCCGGGATTGATGCTCAGCGGGTTGTCGCCGATCTTGACTTGTGCCTGCGCCGTGCCCGCCAATACGACGACACAAGCGGCCAGCGTTGAACGTTTGGCGCGAAATTTCTTGCCAGGAACACGGGCCGCCGTTGACTTGCTCACCTCAATGTCAAGGGCTTCGCGTTCCAGAGATCGATAGGATTCATTCATAAGCTCACCTCCAAGTGTTTCAAAAAGTGAGCGGAATTCTGCTTACTCCTATCGATTGGAAAACGATTCCTGACCTTTGTTAACAATCTGCAAGCTGATTTGGTGAAGAACTGCACATTTCCTACCAAGTTGAGGCTTTGGAAGTAGAGAAACGTAATACGCAGACAGGTTTAGAAGAACGCCAATTGCGGGTCGTCCTGCCAACTCCATAAGTGCGGGCGCAATTGCCAAATGAGACGTGTAGAAATTCTTCGTATTAATTCCCAGCGCATTCGGTTCCCTGCTTCTGGAAACATGAAGCAGTGATCGAATGAATGCAGCAGTGCAGGCCCGGCGCGATGACGCTGCGTCGATCGACCGTCGAGCACGATGGTCGTCCGGTCTGGGGGCGACGATATGACCGTGGCGCCGGAGGCGCCCGGTGCCACGATGGTGAAAACCGCGGCCGATACTTTCTACGGCGGGTACGCCGGCTACTTCATAGGCCCGGACGGGCACCTGGGTTGAAGCTGCGTAGGCGCTTCGGGCAGCGACGCTGCCAATCGGAAATCGACGCTATCGCACTGGCTGCTGCACCAGCTGAAGCTCGTTGCCGGCAGGGTCGCGAAGCGTGGCGAGGATGCCGCCCCAGTCCTGCTGCTCGGGTTGGCCGGTGAATGCAACGCCGAGCGTGGAAAGCTCCCTGAACTTCGACTGGACGTCCGCGACATCGAAAGACAGCCCTGTGAAGCGTCCGATGAGCGCCTGGTCCTGCGCCGGAGCACTTTCGTCGACCTGCTCGACCACCAGGCTCGTCGGGCCCGCATCGAAGATGCAGTATCCCTGCCTGCTTCCGTCGGCCTTGAGTGGCAGGCCGAGCATTTCTCCATAGAAGCGGGAGGCGCCCGGCAAGTCCCGGACAAAAATGCGCGCGGTGCGAAGCTGCATGGTTTCTCCAATTGCTGCAGTGAAACTGGGGCCGAGGCTGGCGTGCGAACGCGTCAGCCGCGCCGAGCCGCTTCGACCGCGGCGATGTCGATCTTTGTCATCTCCATCATGGCTTCGAACGCGCGCTTGGCTGCCGCCGGGTCGGGATCGGTGATGGCGGCCGTCAGGGCGCGCGGCGTGATCTGCCACGACAGTCCCCACTTGTCCTTGCACCAGCCGCATGCGCTTGCCTGGCCACCGTTGCCGATGATCGAGTTCCACAAGCGGTCCGTTTCGGCCTGGTCGTCGGTCGCAACCTGGAACGAGAAGGCCTCGCTGTGCTTGAACGCCGGTCCCCCGTTCAGGCCCAGGCAAGGGATGCCCATCACCGTGAACTCGACCGTCAGCACATCGCCCTCCTTGCCCGAGGGAAAGTCGCCGGGCGCGCGATGGACGGCGCCCACCGCGCTGTCGGGGAAGGTCTCGGCGTAGAACTTGGCGGCATCCAGGGCGGTGCCGTCGTACCAGAGACAAATCGTGTTCTTGCTGATCATCTTGGGTCTCCTGAATGGGACAGATTCGAACGCCAGTTGCGATCCACGGCAGGATAGCGCCTCCAGCCGCCACACGCGCGTCCCCGATAATTTTGCGATGGCCATCAACCCGATCAACCAGGACCCCGCACTGCTGCGGCGGCTGCTGCGCGCCAAGGACCGGATGGACGCCGCATCGCACGAGGAGTGGCCCGTCGAGCGGCTGGCGCAGGTGAGCGGCGTGTCGGAGGCGCACTTCGCGCGATCGTTCAAGCAGGCCTTCGGCAGCCCGCCGCACCGGTACCTGCTCACGCGGCGCATCGAGCGCGCGATGGCGCTGCTGCGCGAGACCGACCGGCCCATCACCGACATCGCCTTCGAGACCGGCTGGGCGAGCCTGGGCACCTTCGGGCGCACCTTCCGCGACATCACCGGCAGCAGCCCGAGCGCGATCCGCTCGCGCGCCAAGGCCACGCCGCACGAGCTCGGCCGGGTGCCCGCCTGCATCGTCAATGCCGCGCACCGGCCCCATCTCACAACCGCAGTTTCGGAGAAGCGGCGCCTGGCCGCAGACGGTACAAACAAGCCCCAACAACAGGAGATCCCATGAATCAGGGCATTGAAGTGGCCGGTCTGTATGTGCACGATCAGGACGAGGCGCTGGCGTTCTATGTAGAGAAGCTCGGCTTTCGCATCCACACGGACGTGGGAAACGGCGACTACCGCTGGCTCACGGTGCAGCACCCCGAGCAGCCGTCGTTCCAGCTCGGCCTGTTCAAGCCCGGGCCGCCGGTGCTCGATGCGGCCACGGCGCAGGCGGTGCGCGCCATCGTGGCCAAGGGCGCGATGCCGCCGCTCGTGCTGAAGGTGGACGACTGCCGCGCCGCCTACGCCCGGTTGCTTGCGCTGGGAGTGGAATTCACGCAGGAGCCGGTGGAGCGCTATGGCACCGTGGACGCGGGCTTTCGCGATCCGTCGGGGAACGGATGGAAGATGATCCAGGGGCGCGGCTGAGCCCCCGCCGAGCTTGCCTCAGGCCGGCGCCATGCCATGGCGGCGCTTGGCCTCGGCGCTGTCCGCCGAACGCATGGATTCGAGCAGCGCGCGCACCGCGGCCGGCTGCGCGCAGCCGACCACCGGCGCTGCGGAAAAGACCGTGGTGATCTGGACCTCCGGCGGCAAGGGGCCGACCAGGTCGATGCCTTCGACGCCGACCAGCTCGCTCAGTTGCTGAAAGCCCAGCGCGGCATCGCCGCGTGCGAGCAGCGCGCCGACCGGCACGCCGGGCGGCGCCTGCACCAGGCGGTCGCGGATCTCGCCGGCGATGCCCCAGCGCTCGAACAAGGCCATCAAGGCGACGCCGCTCGGCCCGGTCGAATATGCGATGCCGGGTGCAGTTCGCACGGCGCTGCGCAGCGCGTCTTCGGTGGCAATGTCAGGACGCGCCGCGCCCGCGCGCACCGCCACGGCCACGCCCGAACGGACCAAGTCGACCTTGCCTGCGCCATCGAGCCTGCCCTGCGCGACGAGCGTGTCGATCGCCTCCGAGGCCAGCACCACCACATCGAAGGGCTCGCCCGCGGCCACGCGCCGCGCCGCCTCGACGCCGCCGACCGCCAGGAAGGAGACCGGCACGCCGCTGCGTTGCGAATGGGCGGCCGCAAGCTCCTCCAGCAAGCCCCGCGTCGCCATCGAGCAGAGGCCACGGATCGCGGGCGCCGTCATTTCTCGCCGCCCTGCCCTCTGCCGATCAGGCGGTCCGCGTAGTCCTGCCATGGGCTCTTGGCGTCCAGTCCTTCGACAAGGCCGGTACGCGCCTGCTGCGCGACCCAGTCCTGCTTGGCTGCAATGGCCGCCGCCATGAAGGGCTCGAAGCCGGTCTCGCGAACGGTCTGCGCCGCCTCGCGCATTTCTTCCGCGCGCCGCTTGCCATGCTGCACGACGCGGCTGAAGAAGTAGGCGCCCTGGCGCTCCCAGTCGATCTGCGGAAAGGTCTCCGCGAGCGTGGGCAGCACATGCGCCTCGACGCCGTAGCGCCGCGCCGTGGTGTAGCTTTCGATCACCAGCGCCTCCAGTCCCTTGATCATGATGCTGCGGCTCATCTTGATGGCCGAGGCCACGCCGAGCCGCTCGCTCACGGCGCGCGCGTCCATGCCCCATGCGCACAGCGTGGCCGCGAGCGCCTCGGCCTGAGCGCCGCCCAGCAGCATGGGCACGCGGATCCCGTAGGGCGGCACCGAGGTCATCACGCCGGCTTCCACATAGCCGACGCCGGCGGTTTCGAGCACCGCGCCGGCCCGCTGCTTGGTGCCGGGTGAGGCCGAATTGAGATCGAGAAAGCGGCTGCCCGCACGCGCATGGCGCGCGGTCTCCTGGGCCACCGCGAAGGTGTTGGAGGCGGTCACGGCCGAGATCAGCAGATCGGCCGCGGCGCACAGCGCCTGCATGCCCGATGCGACGCGCAGGCCGTCGGCTTCGGCGGCGGCACGGGCCGCTGCGCCGATTGCGGGATCGGCGAATTTCAGGTCCCAGACCCAGACCGCCTCGATGCCTTCCTTGTGCAGCAGGCCGCGGCCGAAGATGCCGCCCACTTCGCCGCAGCCGACGATGCCCAGTGTGATGCCCATGTGTGTCTCCTAGCTGTTCAATCGACGGTGATGCGGGCCGACTTGATCACGCGCTCCCAGCGCACGATCTCGCTCGCGATCAGCTGGCCGAAGATTTGCGGCGTGGCGGGCGTGGCCTCGGCGCCCTCGGCCGCCAGGCGCGCCCTGACCTCCGCCGAGCCGAGCGAACGGTTGATCTGCTGGTTGATCATCGCAACGATCGGCGCGGGCGTGGCGGCCGGCGCGACCACGCCGTACCACTGGTCGGCCTCGAAATCCTTGGTGCCGGGCACGCCGCTCTCGGCCACCGTGGGCACGTCGGGCAGCGACGCGATGCGGCGTGGGCTCGACACCGCGAGCGCGCGCAGCTTGCCGGCCTTGATGTGCGGCAGCAGCGCGGGCGTGCCGGTGAAAAGTGCCTGCAGCTGGCCCGCCAGCAGGTCGTTCACGGCCGGCGCGGTGCCGCGGTAGGGAATGTGCAGCAGCGAGGCGCCGGTCTGCAGCTTGAGGTATTCCATCGCAATGTGCGCCGCACTGCCGTTGCCGCCCGAGCCATAGGCCAGCTGGCCGGGCCTGGCCTTGGCCAGCACGATCAGCTCGGCCAGCGTGCGCGCCGGCACCGACGCATGGACCACGAGCACGTTCGGCACGCGCGCGACCCATGCCACCGCCGCGAAGCTGCGCAGCGGGTGGTAGCCGAGCTTCGGGTAGAGAGACGGGTTGATGGCCAGCGTGCCGATGTGCCCCATCAGCAGCGTGTAGCCGTCCGCGGGCGCCTTCGCGACCTTCTCCGCGCCGACGGAGCCGCCCGCGCCGGGCACGTTGTCGATCACCACGGCCTGGTTCCACGCGCGGCCGAGCTCCTGCCCGATGCCGCGCGCCAGCACGTCGGTGGAGCCGCCGGGCGTGAACGGCACGACGAGGTGCGGCGGATGGTCCGGATAGGTCTCGGCCGCGGCACTGCGGCTCGCGAGCCAGAGCGCGCTGCCTGCGGAAAAGATGCAGGCCTGGCGGCGGGTGATGCCGGTCGTCGCGGCGCCGATGATGCGAGCCATGCCGTCCCGCCGCCGTCAGTCGATGTAGCGCAGGCCGGCCTTGGCCAGCGGCTCGCGCATGGCGTACATGTCGAGCCCGAGCTCGCCGGCCGCGAAGCGCGCGCGCTTGGCCGTCTCGTTGGCCTCGCGCGCTTCGGCCGCATCGGCCACCTGCTGCGCGCGCGCGGCCGGCACCACCACCACGCCATCGATGTCTGCGAGCACCACATCGCCCGGATGCACCAGTGCGCCGGCGCACACCACCGGCACGTTGACCGAGCCGAGCGTGGCCTTGATCGTGCCCTTCGAATGGATGGCGCGGCTGAACACGGGGAAACCCATCGCGTTGAGGTCGCGCACGTCGCGCACGCCGCCGTCGATCACCAGGCCCTTGCAGCCGCGCGCCTTGAACGAGGTGGCGAGCAGGTCGCCGAAGAAACCGTCGGTGCTGTCGCTGGTGCAGGCCGCGACCACCACGTCGCCGGGCTGGATCTGCTCGGCCGCCACATGCAGCATCCAGTTGTCGCCGGGCTGCAGCAGCACCGTGACGGCCGGACCGCAGAAGCGCGCGTCGGGGTGGATCGGACGGATGCGCGGCTGCATCAGCCCGAGCCGGCCGAGCGCTTCGTGCACGGTCGAGACGCCGAAGCGCGAAAGCTTGTCGACCGCGGCGGCATCCGCGCGCGCCACCTTACGATGGACCACGCCGATCTGCTGGAGGGAGTTGGAAGAAAAAGAAGTCATGAGATCAGAGCCCCTTGGCGATGAGTGCGCGGTCCAGGCGCGGGTACACGCGGCGCGCGTTGGCTTCGAACACCTTGTGGCGCGCTTCGGCGTCGAGCATGGGCGTGGCGTCGATGTAGCGGCGCGTGTCGTCGTAGAAGAAGCCGGTCTCGGGATCGATGCCGCGCACCGCGCCGATCATTTCGCTCGCGAACAGGATGTTGTCGACCGGAATCACGCGCGTCAGCAGGTCGATGCCCGGCTGGTGGTACACGCAGGTGTCGAAGAAGATGTTGTTGAGCAGGTGGTCCTTGAGCAGCGGCTTCTTCATCTCTTGCGCCAGGCCGCGAAAGCGGCCCCAGTGGTAGGGCACCGCGCCGCCGCCGTGCGGGATCACGAAGCGCAGGGTCGGAAAGTCGGTGAACAGGTCCGACGTGAGGCACTGCATGAAGGCCGTGGTGTCGGCATTCAGGTAGTGCGCGCCGGTGGTGTGGAAGCAGGCGTTGCAGCTCGTGCTCACGTGCACCATGGCCGGAATGTCGTGCTCGACCATCTTCTCGTAGAGCGGGTACCAGTGGCGGTCCGACAAGGGCGGCGAGGTCCAGTGCCCGCCCGAGGGGTCAGGGTTGAGGTTGATTCCCACGAAACCGTAGTCGCGCACGCAGCGCTCCAGCTCGGGGATGCAACTGCGCGGGGCCACGCCGGGCGACTGCGGCAGCATGGCCGCGCCGATGAAATGCTCCGGAAACAGCTGGCTAACGCGAAAGCACAGCTCGTTGCAGATGGCGGCCCAGGTCGAAGACGTTTCGAAGTCGCCGATGTGATGCGCCATGAAGCTCGCGCGCGGGCTGAAGATCGTCAGGTCGCTGCCGCGTTCCTTCATGAGGCGCAGCTGGTTGGTCTCGATCGACTCGCGCAGCTCGTCGTCGCTGATCTTCAGGTCGGCGGCGCGGGGCTTCAGCGCGGGGTCTTTCAAGCCCGCGATCTGCTGGTTGCGCCAGTTCTCCAGCGCCTTGGGCGCCGTGGTGTAGTGGCCGTGGCAGTCGATGATCATGGCGATTCCGTGGTGGCTGGGTGGTGTCTTGCCGGCATGCGCAGCGCGTGCGCCGGCCCCTTGCGTCAAGTGTGATTCCGAACGCCGCCGCGTGGCGTGAGTTCGGCTTGCCCTACCATCAGACTTTCTTATCGGCCAGGGCTCGCGCCCCGGCACCTCTGGAATGACGGGCCGACACCAGCTGCAAGACAAAGTGATCGATCGCACGCACACGCATGCGCTGGGCCTCAACCTGCGGCACCTGCGCGCGTTCACGGCCGTGGCGGCGGCTGGCAGCATCGCCCGGGCCGCGGACGAGCAGCTGTTCCGCGTCGCCTCGGGCGTGACGCGCTCCATTTCCGAACTCGAAGGCGCGCTCGGCCGGCCGCTGTTCGACCGCGGCCCGCGCGGCATGGCGCTGAACTCCTACGGCGAGCTGGTGCTGCTGCGCGCGCGCCGCATCGAGCGCGAGTTCGAGGACGCGCGCGCCCAGCTCGTCGCGCGCGGCGGCATCGGCGCGTCCGCCGACGTGCATTCGCTCTTTGCGTCGATCCTCAACGGCCGGCGCCTTGCGGTGATCGCGAGCCTGGTGGAAAAGCGCAACATGCCGGCGGTCGCACGCGAGTTCGGCATCACGCAGCCGGCAATCAGCAGCACTCTGAAGGACCTCGAGGGCGGGCTCGGCGTCGCGCTGCTCGAGCGCAGGACGCGCGGCCTCGTGCCCACGCCGGCCGGCGAAATCGTGGCCTTCCATTTCAAGCGCGTGCTCGCGGAGCTGCGCCACATCGGCCCCGACATCGCGGCCAGCGAAGGCATGCTGCAGGGCAGCGTGAACGTGGGGGCGCTGCCGCTCGGCCGCACGCAGATACTGCCGCAAGCGATCGCCTCGCTGCTGGCGCGCCATCCGGGGCTGCACGTCGCCACGGTCGAAAGTCCTTACGACGCACTGGCGGCATCGCTGCGCAGCGGCGACATCGACTTCATCCTGGGCGCGCTGCGCAGCGGCGCCGAGGCGCGCGACCTGCAGCAGGAAGCGCTGTTCGAAGACCGCATATCGGTGATCGCGCGCGCCGGCCATCCGCTGGCGCTCGCCGCGCGCGTCGACTTCGATGCGCTGCGGCAGGCGAGCTGGGCGCTCTCGCGGCAGGGCACGCCGTCGCGCGAGCTGCTCGAGCGCTTTTTTTCGGCCGCATGCGAGGCGCCGCCGGTTCCGTCGGTGGAGACTGGCGACCTCGCCGTGCTGCGCGGCCTGCTGCTCGAGAGCGACATGCTGACCGCGATCTCGGCCCACCAGCTGCGCCACGAGATCCGCAACGCCAGCCTGGTGGTGCTCGACTTTCCGCTCGACGAGACGCGGCGCGAGATCGGCCTCACCCAGCGCCTCGGTGCGTTTCCCTCGCCCGGTGCGAGTGCACTGATGCAGGAGATCCGCGCGGTGGTCGCCCGCTCGCCGGACTTCCACGCGAAGGCCGGAAACCGCGGCCCGTGAAATGCGGACGGCCGCCGGCGCTCAGCGCCGGGCCAGCAGGTCCGCCAGCTCGGGGACCAAGGCCTCGGGCGCCAGGCCTTGCGCATGCTGCAGCGTCTGCAGCACCGCCGCCGCAATGTCGCGGTGCGCACCGGCATCGCCCGCCATGGTGTTGTAGTAGCCGAGGTCCTTGCTCGCATTGGCGATCGAAAAGCGCAGGCTCGACGTGTCCTTGGCCGTGAGGTAGGGCCGCAGCCGCTCCAGCGCCACGCCGCCGCCGCCGCCCTTGGCCAGGATCTCCACGAACATTTCGGGCGCCACGCCGTGCTGGCCGGCGCAGGCGGCCGCCTCGGCGATCAGCGCCACCGTGCCCAGCGAGACGAAGTTGTGCAGCAGCTTCATGCCATGGCCCGCGCCCACCGGGCCCGCGTGCAGGATGTTCTCGGCAAAGCACGACAGCAGCGGGCGGCATTCCTCGAGCAGGGCCGCATCGCCGCCCACCAGCAGGTTGAGCCGTCCTTCGGCCGCTTCCTTGGGCGTGCGCGTCATCGGCGTATCCAGGAAGCGGCTGCCCGCAGCCTGCACGGCCTCGGCCATGCGCAGCGTGGAAGCGGGAATCGCGGTGGAGCAGTCGATGACGATGCTGCCCGGGCGCAAGCCCTGCAGCACGCCGCCTTCACCCGTGAGCACGGCCTCGACCTGGGGCGAGCCCGTGAGCACGAGGATGACGATGTCGGACTGCGCCGCCAGCTCGGCCGCGCGCGTGAAGCTGCGCACGCCGGCGGCCTTGAGCGCGTCCAGCGGCTGGTTGCCGGAGTGCTCGAGCACGGCCAGCGGGTAGCCGTGCTTCACGATGTTGCTGGCAATGCCGTGGCCCATCATGCCGATGCCGATCATGCCGATGTTCTTTTTCAAGGGAATCTCCTGGGTTGCGATGAATGGCGCTCGCCGAGCCAGCGCAGCATCAACGCGCCGGACAGGATGGTAGCAAGGGGGCTGGCGAGGTCCTGGTCCGCGATGTCGGGCGCCGAGCCGCGCGCGCCCTGGAACGGGCCTGTCGCCGAGCTCGGCCGAGGCGGTCGCGACGATTTGTTTGTCTTAAAGGTAATAATTCTCATTAAAATCCAGCGCGCCCAGCCGCCGCCGCCCGCGGCCTCCCTTTTTCCGCCGCGCTCAGATCAACTCCGATGTCTTCTGCTTCCGTCCTGCCAGATCTGGAATCCGTCTTCCGCGATCACCATGCATGGCTGCTCGGCCGATTGCTGCGGCGGCTGCCCAATCGCAGCGATGCGGAGGACGTGACGTCGGAGACCTTCGTCCAGCTCAGCGAGAACGGCGGGCGCACCGAGATCCAGGATGCGCGCGCGTTCCTCACGACCATCGCCAAACGCGTGCTGTTCCAGCTGTGGCGACGGCACGACCTGGAAGCGGCTTACCTGGACACATTGCGGCACATGCCCCAGGCAATGGCGCTGTCGCCGGAGGAGCACGCGCAGTTGATGGATGCGATCCAGCAGATCGACCGCATTCTTTCCGCGCTGCCCGCGCCAGTGCGCACGGCCTTCCTTCTCTCGCGGCTGGACGGGCTGAGCTACCCCGAGATCGCGCGCCAGCTCGGTGTATCGCTGGCCACGGTCGAACGCCACATGCGGCGGGCCATGATGCAGTGCTTGCGCCACGCTCCGTGACGGCCTCCGCGTCACGCGACCGGGCGCTGGATGCCGCCGTGGACTGGCGGGTGTGCCAGGAGTCCAACCGCTTCGGAGAGAGGGAGCGGCAAGCCTTCGAGCATTGGCTGTCCTCCGACCCGGACAATCAGGCGGCCTGGGCCCGCGTCAGCGGCGGCGTGCTGGAGGCGCCGCTGGAGACCGTGCGGGCCTTTCGGGAACGCGGTGCCATGCCCCATGCGCAAGCGGCCGTGCTGGCGCTTCACAAGGTGCGGCGCCGGCGCGTCTTTCGGGGCGCGCTCGCAGTCGCGGGCACGGCCGCGACTGCTGGCTTGCTGGCGGACCGCCTCACGCCGATCGGCGAGCTCACGGCCGACCTGCACACCGGCACCGCACAGCGAAAGAACTTCACCCTTGCCGACGGCACCGATGTGCTTCTGGATGCCCGTTCCGCGGTCGATGTTCTCCACCGTTCCGGCGCAATGCAGTTGCGGCTGCGGTCCGGCGCACTGATCGCGACGCCCGCCGCGTCGAGCGCGTCCGTCCTGGCCATCGATACGCCGCACTGCCGCGTGCTTGGCGAGGGAGCCCGCATGCACTGCCGCGCGCGCGCGTCCGCCACCGAGGTGGTCGCGATGGACGGCGCCGTGCAGGTGCAGCTCGCGGACGGACGCTCGGTGCGCCTGCGTGCCGGCGAGGGAGCTTCGGCCTCGAATCAAGCGCTGGAGCCACTCGCAGGCCGCGCCACGGATCGTGCCGCCTGGCGCGACGGAATGCTCGCCGTGCGGGACTGGACGCTCGGGGAGACGGTCGACGCCCTGCGGGCCTACCACACCGGCTTCATCCGGGTGTCCAGGCCGGCGGCGGCATTGCGGGTGTTCGGCATCTTCCGGCTCGACGTGGACGATGCGCTGGCCGCCCTCGCCTACACGCTGCCGCTGCAGGTGCAGCGGCTCGGACCCTGGCTGGTGTCGATCGACGTCGAAAAAAGATGAGGGGTTTTCCGGTCTCGCTCCACAAGGTCTTCAAGACAGAGCGAAAGGCCCCTTCTCATGATTCATTCCCCTTCCCTTCTCCCGCGCTCCCGCCATCGGCTGCGCGGACTGGCCTGCGCCGCCACGCTGGCCTGCGCGGCATGGCCCGCGGCCGCGTGGGCCGCCGAGCCGGCTGCCGCCGCAGCCGCCGTACGGCTCGACATTCCTGAAGGCCCGTTGGCCGACACCCTGACCCGCATCGGCCAGGACAGCGGACGCACCATCACGGCCGATCCCGCATTGCTCGGCGGCCGGCGGGCACGCGCCATCCACGGCGCGTTTCCGCCGGCGCAGGCGGTGCGCCAAGCCCTGGAAGGCTCCGGCCTGGTGGTCGACGAGTCGCCAGCCGGCGCCCTGCGGATCCGGTCGCGGAATGCGACCGACGACGGCACAGCCCCATCCGGTGCGTCCGCCGCTTCCGGCGGGGGCGCTTCGGCCGCCAGCGGTGCGTCGTTGCTGCCGGAAGTCGCCGTCACCGACCAGCGCCTGGGTGGTTCCCTGATGCAGCCGACCCGCCAGGTCACGGTGATCGAGGGCGAGGAACTGGAGGATCTGCGGGCCACCTCCCCGAACCTCGGTGCCATGCTGACCAAGAGCGTGCCCGGGATGTCCGACTCCAGCCGCAACCTGAGCGACTTCGGCCAGACGCTGCGCGGACGCAACGTGCTGGTGCTGGTGGACGGCATCCCGCTCAACACGAACCGGGATTCCTCGCGCAACCTGGTGAACATCGAGCCCAGCCGCATCGAGCGGCTCGAGGTGCTGCGCGGCAGCAACGCGGTCTACGGCAGCGGCGCCAGCGGCGGCATCGTCTCGGTCACCACGCGCCCGGTGGGCGGCGAGCCGGTGGTGCAGACCACCGTGGGCATCGATGCCTCGCTGTCGCATCTGAGCCGCAATGGCCTGGGCGGACAGGTGCAGCAGTACATGTCGGGCCGCGGCGAGGTCATCGACTACGAGGTGGATTTTTCCGCACGCCGCATCGGCGGCTCCTACGACGGCCACGGCGACCGCATCGCCCCCGACGCGAGCCAGGGCGACCTGTTCGATTCCAACACCTTCAGCCTGGGGGGCAAGCTGGGGATCCGCATCGACGCCGACCAACGGCTGCAGTTCGCGGCCAGCTACCTGCGTGCACGCCAGCACTCGGACTACGCCAGCGATCCGAGCGTCAACCGGGCGCCGCTGGGCAGCGTCGCGGCGCGCGCCATCAAGGGCCTGGTGCTCGACGAGCAGAACCAGGTCGAGAACACGCTGCTGAGTGCCAGCTACGAGCACAGGAACCTCGCCGGCAGCTCTGTATCGGCCATGCTCTATGGCCGCGACAACTTCACCCGCTTCGCGCCATCCGATTCGCGCAACAACCCCAACCGGGGAGGCCATGTGGATCAGGTGATGCAGAACAACAAGGTGGCGGGCGGCCGCCTGACGGTGGACACCCCGCTGGGCGACAGTGGCGATTCGCGCGTGGTGTGGGGTGCAGACTTCATTCGCGAGCGCAGCAACATGCCGATCGACGTGTTCAACCCGGCCCTGTACGACGCCAGCGGGGGCCTGGTCTTCCGCACGATCGGCCAGCAGATCTACATGCCCTGGACCCGGACCCAGAGCGCCGGCGCCTTCGCGCAGTTGCAGCACCGCTTCAGCGATCGCTGGTCGGCGGAGGCCGGCCTGCGCTACGAGAAGGCGCAGGCCAGCTTCGATGATTTCCAGCCGCTGTCGCAGTCCAGGCTGGCCCGGCCGGCCACCGTTCGCGGCGGCAAGCTCAGCTACGACGCCTTGCTGTACAACGCCGGCGTCGCCTTCAAGCCTGCGAAGGGCCAGGAGTTCTACGCCTCGTTCAGCCAGGGCTTCGACCTGCCGGATGTCGGCCTGCAATTGCGCAACGCGGGTGCGCGCTTCAACATCGGCGCGTCCGATCTGGAGCCGGTCAAGACTGACAACTACGAGCTCGGCTGGCGCGGCAGTTCCGGCAATACCGCGGCATCGCTAGCGATCTTCCATTCACGCTCCGACCTGGGTGCGGTGCAGTCCTTCAACAACGGCTTGCGCCTGCTGCGCACCCGTGAGCGCATCCACGGGCTGGAGGCCACCGTGGACCACTACGGAAAGGCCTGGTCCACCGGCGGCACGCTGACCTGGATGCAAGGCCGCGAGACGCCGCAGGACGCGCTGCGCGACCAGATCATGACCGGCTACCGGATTCCGCCGGTGAAGGTCACGGGCTACGTGCAGTACAAGCCCGGCGAGCGCTGGAGCGTACGCACGCAGCTCACCTGGTTCGGTGCGCGCGACTACCGGCTGGCCGACGGCCGGACGCAGTTCGCCCGCGCCGACGTGAAGAGCTATTACTCGGTCGACGTGGTGGGCCGCTACAACCTGGATTCCAAGCGCTACATCACCGTCGGCATCCAGAACCTGTTCAATCGCTACTACCTGCCGCTGTACAGCCAGCTGATTCGCAGCGGCAGCAACAACAGCCGCCTGCCCGCAGCGGGCGCCGTGTTGACGGCCAGCTATACCCACCGCTGGTAGGCCGCGCCGGGGCCATCGCGCGGCGATTCCCTCCCTGCCGCTGGCTGCGACCGCATAATCGCATGCGTCTTTCCCGGCGCAGAAAACCAGGGTGTCCGCCCCTCATCGAATGAAGATCGAAACCTGCGCCAAGTTTGTTCTTTCCCTCATCGGCATTGCACTGCTCACGCTTTCGGGATTTCTCTTCTATCAACGGGTCGCTTTCATCGCGTCTGCCGCCCGTGCCGAGGGCGAGGTGACGGACCTGGAGCACGTGCGAAGCAGCAGCAAGAGCAACACCGAGGGCACCTGGCGGCCGCGCGTGCAGTTCCGGGCGCCGTCCGGCGCGTTCATCGAATTCACGTCGTCGAGCAGCAGCGGCACGCCGCGCTACGAGGTCGGAGAATCCGTCGGCGTGTTCTTTCAACCCTCCGACCCGCGCGACCTGTTGCTCGACGATTGGTTTGAACTGTGGGGCGGCACGCTCATCGCGGGTCTCATCGGCGCGGTCTTTACCGGCTTTGGCTGGCTGGTCCACAAGGTGACGACGCAAGCCGCATGAAAACCAACCGCGTTGTGCTTGCGGCACGCGCACGCGGGCGTCACCGCGGCGCCGCAGCCGCAGCCGCAGCCGCAGCCGCAGCCGCAGCCGCAGCCGCAGCCGACTGACGGTTCTTGCGATAGGAGTTCTTCAGAAGAATCCTGCCGTCGCGAAAAGTAAACAGATCGCAGCCTTGGACTTCGACGCGGGTTCCGTCCGTGCGCGTTCCCGTGAACGTCCACTCCGACACGCCGCGGTCCCCATGGACGAAATGGCGTGCGTTCCCCCAGTGGGCATCGGGAAAGACCGCCCAGACTTCCGCAAAAGCAGCTCGCACCGCCGCAGCGCCGACGTAGCGAGCGCCGCAGGCTTCGGCGCCGGCTGAGGCTTCGAAGACGCAGTCGGGCGTCATGAACGACATGAGCGCATCGACATCGTGCCGATTCCATGCATCGGCAAATGCCTGCAACACTTCCGTGGTCACTTCGGGATTCGGCGTTTGCATGATGGGGCACCTCCGGCGGGCGGCTTGGATGCCGAGATTAGTCCGATCGACCCCGGCCAGCAAGCTCATAGAGGGCCAGTTGGCTGCGCCGTTGGCATCGCGCGTTGCACGCGACCCCACCCGCCCTCACTCCGCCTGGATCCCCGCCTCCTTCACCACCCTGCCCCACTTGGCAAGGTCGGACTTGATCAGTGCGGCATACGCCTGCGGCGTGCCGCCCTGTACCTCGATGCCGGCAGCCTCCAGTTTCGCCCGTACGTCGGGCAGCTTGAGCGCCGCGTTGATCTCGGCATTCAGCTTGGCAATGATGGCCTTGGGCGTTCCGGCCGGCGCCAGGAACCCGCCGTTCGTGTTGGCGTCGTAGCCCTTCAATCCCTGCTCGTCCGCGGTCGGCACTTCGGGCAGCGAGCTTGTCCGCTTGCGCATCGACACCGCCACGGCGCGCACGTTGCCGGCCTTCACCTGCGGCTGGATGGCACTGATGGTGTCGATGAAGAGCGCGGTGCGTCCGGCCAGCAGGTCCGGATGCGCGGCGGACGAGCCCTTGTAGGGCACCAGCAGCATCGGCGCGCCGCTGGCCATGCGGAACATCTCGGCCGCCATTTCCTGCGCGCTGCCGCGGCCGGAGGTGGCAACCTTGGCCTCGTCCGGATGGGCCTTCATCCACGCCACCAGCTCGGGCAGCGTCCTGGCCGGCAGTTGCGGGTAGATGGCGAACACCAGCGGAACCTCGTGGCTGTAGACGATGGGCTCGAAGCTTTTTTCCGGATCCCAGCCGAGGTTCTTAAACAGGAACTTGTTGATGTTGTGGCTGCCGCCCACGATGCCGATCGTGTAGCCATCGGGCGCCGACCTGGCGAGAACGTCCGTGCCGAGGTTGTTGGAAGCGCCGGGCCTGTTGTCGACGATCACCGGCTGGCCCATCGACACCGCGAGCTTGTCGCCCACGACGCGGGCGATGGTGTCGATCGCGCCGCCCGGCGGCGCGGGCACGACGATCTTGATGGCGCGCGCCGGGTAAGCCGCCTCGGCCGATGCGGTGATCGGCATCGCAGCCAGCGACGCCGAGACTGCAAGGATCTTGATCAGGGATATGAGCTGCATGGATGTCTCCTCTTGGGGGTGGGTCTGTCGTCTCTTTTGAAAGGCCGGCTCGTCGCGTTCGCTCGAGCGTGATCTTGGTGCGGGCACGGCCGCTGCGCCGCGAGCGCAGGGCTCAGGTGGTCAGGCTCATGGCCGGGCGCTCGCCTGCCAGGGCCTGGGCAATGCTGGCCAGCACCATCTCGGCCATGGCAGTGCGGGTCTCCCAGGTGGCGCTGGCGCGGTGGGCCTGCAAGGTCACGCGCTCGGACTGGCGCAGCGCCGGCGGCACGCGTGGTTCGTCGACGAACACGTCCAGCCCCGCGCCCGCAATGCGGCCCTCAACCAGCGCTTGCGTGAGGTCGGCCTCGTTGACGAGCCGGCCGCGCGCGACATTGACCAGGAAGCCGCGCGGGCCCAGCGCGTCGAGCACGGCCGCATCGACGATGCCTTCGGCCCGGTCCGCGGCTGCGCACAGCACCAGCGCATCCGATTCGCGCGCCAGGTCCACCAGGCTCGGCATGAAGCGGTACGCGACATCTTCCATGGCACGCAGGTCGGTGTAGCGGATGGCACAACCGAAGGCAGCCGCCCGCACCGCGACGGCGCGGCCCACCCGGCCCATTCCGACGATGCCTATGCGCATGCCGCTGAAGCGGCGGGCAAGCGGAATGGCGCTGGGCTGGGGATGGAACTCCCACTGGCCGTCCCGCACGAACCGGTCGCCCGCACACAGGTTGCGGCAGGCCGCGATCAGCAAGCCGATGGCGAGGTCGGCCACATCTTCGGTGAGCGCACCCAGCGTTGCGGTGACGGGCAGGCCCCGCTCCCGGCAGTACGCCAGGTCCACAGCGTCGGTGCCGACGCCATTGACGGCCACCACCTTCAGGCTGGGCAACTGCTCCAGCATCGCGCGCGAAATGCCGGTGTGCCCGCCGGTGATCACGGCGTCGATCGACGCGCCGTGTTCACGCAGCCAGCCCTCTGGATCGGGCAGCTCGAAGTGCTTGTGCACGGCGTAGAGCGAGGCAAGCTTGTCGTTGATCGCGGGGATCAGGATCGGATTGAGTTGAAGGACTTGGGGTTTCATATTCGCCGCTCGAGCGTTCGTCACAGAGCTGGGCGCATGCTATTAATAGATTGACATATAGGTCAATCTTGATACATATAATCAATACAAACCGACTCCGACGACCTGCCCATGGCTTCCTGGATTTCAATGACCGAGGCGTGCAAGCTCCTGGGTGTGCAGCCCCAGACGATCTACGCGTACGTGAGCCGCGGCAAGCTCGAGGTCATGCCCGATCCGGCCGACACGCGGCGCAGGCTCTACCGCGCCGAGGACGTGGCCGGCCTGGCCAAGCGCAAGCAGGCCGGCCGCAAGCACGAGACGCTGGCCGCCAACACGCTGTTCGGGTCGGAGCCCAGCATTCCGACGGCCCTGTGCGCGTTCTCCCGCGGGCGGCCGTACTACCGGGGCCGGGATGCCGTGCGCATGGCCCGGACCGCCACGCTGGAGGATGCGGCTCTACTGTTGTGGGGCGCCGAACATGCCGTCGATTTCGCTTGCATGGCGTCCCTGCGTTCCGGCAAGCCGGGCCGAGGCGCGGCCTTCACCGCCTTGGCGAACCTGGCAGCCGCCGGCCATTCCACCGGGGGGCGCCTGACGCGGGTGCTGCATGCCGAAGGCCAGGACCTGGTGGGCCGGCTGGCCAACGCGTTCGGTGCGTCACCGGGCCACGAAGCGCTGCATCTTCGCTTTGCAAGAGGATGGAAGCAGCCCGCCAAGGTGGCCGATCTGCTGCGAACGGCCCTGGTGCTCCTGGCCGATCACGAGCTGACCAGTTCGGCCTTTGCCGCGCGCATTGCCGCTTCGACCGGCGCCTCGCTGCCCGCATGCCTGCTGGCCGGATTGACCACCCTCTCCGGCCCCTTGCACGGCGATGCCTCGGGCCGCGTGCGCGCGCTGTTCAGCGAGGTGGAGCGGCTGGGGGAAGACCAGGTGCTGGCCCACCATCTCTCGAACGGCTTGTCGCTGGCTGGATTCGGCCATCACCTCTACCCCGGCGGCGACCCGCGTGCGGCCGCGTTGCTGGCCTTGTTCGAGCCTCCCAAGGTGATCGCGCGCTTCATCGCAAAGGTGACCAAGCTGACCGGCTTGCAGCCCAACATCGACGTCGCGCTGGCCGCCATGGCCGCTCACCATCGGCTTCCTGCCGATGCGGCCTTTGGCCTGTTCGCAACCGCGCGCAGCGTCGGGCTGCTGGCGCACAGCCTGGAGCAGCTCGGCACAGCGCAGGTGATCCGCCCGCGCGGGCGCTATGTGGGACCGGTGCCCGAGGCGCTTGGCGCGTAGCTGCCCGTACTTTCCGGCCAGGCCGTCAGCACTTCATATCCCTCGGGGGTGACGGCCACCATGTGTTCCCACTGGGCAGACAGCGACCGGTCCTTGGTCACGACGGTCCACCCGTCGGGCAATTGCCTGATCTCGCGCTTGCCTGCATTGAGCATCGGCTCGATGGTGAAGACCATCCCCGGCTCCAGCTCAAGGCCTTCCCCGCGCTGCCCGTAGTGCAGCACTTGCGGTTCGTCGTGGTAGATCCGGCCGATGCCATGTCCGCAGTACTCGCGCACCACGCTGAATTGCTCCCGGTGAGCGACCGACTGGATCGCATGGCCGATATCGCCCAGCCTCGCTCCAGGCCTGACTTGCCGGATTCCGGCCAACATGGCCTCGTAGGTCGTCTCCACCAGGCGCCGAGCCAGCACGCTGGGCGCGCCGACGAAGTACAAGCGGCTGGTGTCGCCGAACCAGCCGTCCTTGATGACTGCGACATCGATGTTGATGATGTCGCCCTTCTTCAGGATCTTGGTCGGAGACGGGATGCCATGGCAAACCACCTGGTTGACGGAGGTGAGGATGGTTTTGGGATACCCCTGGTATCCCACGTTGGCTGGAATGGCGCCCTGCACGTTCACGATGTGGTCGTGGCAGATCCGGTCGAGCGTCTCCGTGTTCACTCCCGGCACCACGTAGGGCTCGACCATCTGCAGTACCTCCGCGGCAAGCCTGCCGGCGCGCCGCGCCATCTCGAGTTCCTCGGCGGACTTGATGGGAATGCCGTGCGCCACTAGTGTTTTCCGGTCGACGATCCGCGGGGCTTGCCGGGCTGGGTAGTGACGGCCGCGGCAATGTCCAGGCCGCCCGCGAGTTCAGCCTGAATCAGCAATTGGCAGATTTCGCGGTAGTCCAGTTCCGGATGCATCTCGGTCAGCATGCCGACCCTCATCCAGTGCTCTGCCTGCGCATTGATGGACCTGCTCAGCGCGTTGCCCGCCACCCGCAGGTTCTCATGCATCAGGTCCGAAATTTTCACGATGCCCATCGCTTGCCCTTATATGAAACGTACATGTATTGTATATATTTCGTATAGCCACTGGAATTGACCGGACGGATAAGCTCGACGAGCCCGCGGACGGCGCGTCCTTGGCAGAAACCGCGGCTTCATTGGCATTGCCGCGCGGCCCTGCAATTCCTAGACTCGCTCTCTTCGCCCACGCCTGCAGGAGACGCAGCATGTCAAAGCTTCGATTCAGGATCTCGATGTCACTGGACGGTTTCGTCGCCGGTCCGAGCCAGAGCTTGCGGGAACCGCTCGGCATCGGCGGCGAGCAATTGCACGAGTGGGTGGTCCCGCTCGAGGCCTGGCGGCGGCCACATGGCACGGATGGCGGCGTGGTGAACGAGAGCGCGCCCGTGATGGAAGAGGAACTTGCCAACATCGGCGCGACCATCATGGGCCGCAACATGTTCGGAGGCGGTCCGGGTCCGTGGAACAAAACGGATCCCTGGAACGGCTGGTGGGGCCGCAATCCGCCGTTTCATCACCCGGTGTTCGTGCTCACGCATCACGCGCGCGACCCGTTGGTCATGGAGGGCGGCACGAGCTTCACGTTCGTGACTGACGGCATCGAGAGTGCGCTGGATCAGGCCCGCCGCGCGGCGGGCAAAAAGGACGTAGCGCTCGCGGGCGGCGCGCTCGCTGCGCAGCAATACCTGAAGGCCGACCTGGTCGACGAAATGCAGCTTCACCTCGTTCCGACCTTGCTCGGCGGTGGCGAGCGCCTGTTCGACGGCGTCGAAGCCCTGCATGCCCTCGCGATGGTGAAAACGGTGGCGGCGCCGAACGTGATTCACCTGAAATTTACGAGAAAGTAAAAGCGTGCGATGCAGTCCCTTGCTGCAGGCAGAGCTCGGGCCTTATGTGCCTTTTTTCTCCTCTGGGCAGCCACACGGCGCCTGAGCCAACCACCTGCGGCTGATGCTGACGAGTAGCCGCGTTCGGCCACAGCAGGCGCTCGCAAAGGGCGGCTTTCCGGTGTTCCACTTGATCACGAGACGAGGCTTCGACGCAACTCATCGAGCAACCATCGTCCCGCGAAGCCGAGCGCACGATCACGCCGGTGCGCCGCGTAGATCGTCAGTCCTTCGGGCGGCGTTGGATCTTCGTGAACCTCGATCGCGGTGAGCTCCCCGGCGGCGATCAACCTCGCCACGAGGTGCTCGGGCATGCGGCACCAACCGAATCCCGCCAAAAGAAAATCGAGTCGACGACCGAGATCGACAAATCGCCAAAGTCGGGTGCTGGCCACGCCGTAATTTGCGCTGCCCGGGTCGACTGGATCCGACAGGACCAATTGGACGTGCGGCGCGAGGTCGCTCTCTGTCGCCGGACGGCCCAACGAGGCGAGAGGGTGGCCGGGCGAGACGACTGCGCGCATTGGAGCGCGCAGCAACGGATAGGCGGCAATGTCCTCAGGGACGCCAGGCAGCAGCAAGCACAGGGCAATGGCCGCCGAACCACCACGAAGCCGCCGCAATGAACCGCCCAGCCCTTCGGTCGAAAAATGCACCGGGAGATCGGGAAAGGTTTCGCTCAGCGTGCGCAAGCTGTCAATCAACGGTGCGGTCGGCACCAGGGGATCGATCGCGATCGTCAACTCTGGCTCTACACCCGCCCGCGTGCTGGCCGCAACGGCCTCGAAACGAGTGGCGCTTGCAAGCACCAACCGGGCTTGATCTACCAACACCCGACCCACATCGGTCAGACGGGGGCGGTGCCCCCGGCGGTCGAACAGTTCGACGCCTTGGATCCCCTCGAGATTGGCGACGGCTTGGCTGATCGCCGACTGCGCGCGCCTGAGTTCGCGGCCGGCGGCTGAAAAACTGCCTGCGTCGGCGATGGCTACGAGGACCCGCAACTGGTCGAGGGTAAGACTGTCGATCATTTTCCATCTCTAAAACAGATGGAAAGTATCAGATTTTTATCGCTTCCGCTGAAGCAGCGTGGCGCCTAGATTGCCGCCACGCGCCACTTATTGCCCTGCGCGGCGAGCTGCTGAAGCTTTTTCAGCCCATCCATCGGCAGCCCGCGTATCGCTCACCCATTCCGAAAGAAAGAAACCTCCGATGACCCAGCTTCTCGTTGTCGAGACCAGCCCACGCGGCGACCAGTCCGTCTCGCGTCAAATGACCCAACGCTTCCTCACGACATGGCGCACCGTGAATCGGGGAGGTCACATCGTGCATCGCGATCTCGCCGATACCGGGCTCTCGTTCGTCACGGCGCCCTGGCTCCAAGCCTACTTCACGCCGCCCGCAGATCAATCGCAAGCGATGAAGGAGGAGCTTCGACTGTCCGATGAACTGGTCGCCGAACTACTCGCAGCCGAGCACCTTGTCATCTCGACGCCGGTCTACAACTACAACGTCCCGGCCTCGCTCAAGGCGTGGGTGGATCACATCGTCCGCAAGGGCGCGACGCTCGGCTTCGACAACCGAGGTCTTGTCAAGGGCAAGAAGGCGACCCTGCTGCTCGCCTCCGGTGGCGTCTATACCGAGGGATCGCCCATCCAGGATCGCGACATCGCGACGCAATACCTTCGGCTCATCCTCGGCGTTATCGGCATCGGGGACGTCACCGTGGTGGCGGGCGGCGGGGCGAAAGCCGTCGACCTGCATGAGCAGACGATGGATGGATTCCTTGCCGCGCTGCAGCCGCAGATCGACCGCGCTGCGAGAGTTGAAATCACCCGCCAATCCTGAGCCTCGCCGGACGGCAGGGCTTTGCAGGCACACATCACTGTGCCTGTGCCGTTCATGGACCCTCAGCACATCACACCTGCCGTACTGGACCGAGCGCAACACGCGTTGAATCGAGTCGCCGCCTTCTCCTTTTCATTGAACAGGGTGGCGCCCTTCCCAGCGACCGCATATCTTGTGCCGGAACCTCCCGAGCCGTTCATCGCCATGACCAAGGCGCTCGTGGACGTCTTTCCTGATTTCCAGCCCTACGGAAGGGAACACGAAGGAGTGGTTCCGCACCTTACTGTTGCCCATGGGGATCCGTCCAAGCCCGATGCGGCCGCTGCTGAGTTGCAGAGGCGGCTAGATTCATTTAGCGGCATCAAGGCGAATTGCGCTTCGGTCGTGTTGATTGAAAATTCAACAGGCCGTTGGGAAAAGTTGCATGTCTTCCATCTGGCTCCGGCCGATATCCGACCGCGAACGAAACGGCTATGAGAAAGATCCACAATGGCCATCCGCCGTAGGAACCGAAGAAAATAAAAGCAAGAACAGAAGCAACTGTGCCAAAGCCCATGACGGCAAACTTGAGGAAATTTCGCCTCTCTCGGATGTAGTTACCTGAACGAATAAGCAGGTCTCCCATTTGCAACCTCTCAATGTTCAATGTGATGAAGCCTCCTCGGCTTCATGGGCGTCCGGTTCAGCCCTGATCGCACGTCGACAGCCAGATTCGGCCTCTACGCCAGTCGTTCGTTTGGTGGGCCTTTGCTTTCACTTGTTCATTCCAAGTAGTCAATGAACTGCGGGATCACCTCGCGCAGGACGCGGATTTCCTCCGTGGGAATGCTGCGTGACTCCAAGTCGAAATGGATGAAGGTGCCATAAGGCGTGCCGCATCCTCGCGTCAGCAGCCGGCCGTAGTACGACTCGACCATGCCGACATAAGGTCGGCTCGTCAGGCGCTGATCCTCGGAGGCATGGCTGGTCACGAACTCGCCGTGCTCGAGGGCGTACTGGCAGAAGCTCTTGCCCAGAGGCACCACCTTCAGCCAGGTGCGATATTCAGAGTCGCGGTCGAAGGCATGCGCCGCGCGCATCACGTCGCCGTTCAATTTGTAGATCGCCGTGAACCGATAGGACGTCCTATCGTTGAGCAGGGCCAGCGCCGGAACGATCCCGCGGCTGGCAAGAAGGCTACGAACGGCCGCAGCGGGCACTGGCAAGTCGACGTCGAGCATAGGTACCTTGGTTGGGGCGTGTGGGGCGCGAATCTTACGTAATTCTTACTGTGCTCCGGAACAGGGTTTGACCCTCATCTTGTCAACGCAAACCCTAAGAGTGCCCCGCGAATCTCGCGGCTCTGCATCTTCGATGACAGACGCTTCGGAAGCGCGCGCGCCCCCCCCGGGCCGCCTCCTACTGCCCGACCGGGATGGCGCGGCCGCGCGCGCCGGCCGCCGGAAAGGCAGAATGCGGCCAACCGCTGAAATCGGCCAGGAGCTGTCTTTTTCAAAGGCGCCCTGCAGCACCCGAACAGGGGCCCTCGCTCCACGGCTTACGTGAACATTCACCCGAGTAAACTCCGCGGCTTTTCGTTTCTGTCGAGGAGCGACTTGCGATGGCTGTCTTGGACACCGGCCCTTACTTCCACGGAACGCGCGCGGACCTCCAGGTGGGCGACCTGCTCGCCGCAGGCTTCCGCTCAAACTACGACGGCGACGTCGTGATGAATCACATCTACTTCACCGCCTGGCCCAAAGGCGCCGGGCTGGCTGCGGAAATGGCGAAGGGCGACGGTCGTCGCCGCGTCTACATCGTCGAACCGACAGGCGCCTTCGAGGACGACCCCAACGTCACCGACAAGAAGTTTCCGGGCAATCCCACACGCTCATACCGCAGTCGGGAGCCGCTTCGTATCGTCGGCGAACTGGAGACCTGGGAACTCTTTGACACGGAATACATTCTGCAGTTGAGGGAGCGCGTACGCGCAGGCATGGGAGAGATCATTAACTGAATCACGCCTGCCGATGCCGCGCAGGATAGCGATCGGGAAAAACTGGGATGTTGGCCGCTTTGGGAGTTGCAGCTGCGCGGCTGAATTCGGCCACATGCAATCATTCAGCCAGTTGCGACTGGTCCCGCGAGACCGGTCGTTCGCGGCGCATGCCAATCTAGAAGCCTTCGAGAATGCCTCCATCAACTGAAGCCCTGCAACGATTGAGCGACTTCGCCTCTGGCAAAACCCCGGTGTCCGAGTTCGAGCAACAGCTCAATAACGATTCGGACATTGAAACCTTGCTCTCGGCAGAGAGCGCTCCTCGATTTTGCCAAACGGGGACGACGCTGTTCCACTACCTGATCGGGCTCGACCTCAGCGACCCGGGCCACGTGCTCAACGCACAGGACGTACTGGTCTCGTTGCTCCAGAAGCACGGAGTGGAGACGGCGCTGGCCGGGGCCGCAACGGCGGAATATGCGCTGCTGCTCGATGCCCAGCCGCGCTGGCTCGACGCGGACGTCAAGTTCCTTGCCTCGTTACTCGATGCCGCGCCACCCCTGCCTTCCAAACAGAGAAAGGCATGGCTGCGTCAGAGAATCTTGGAACTGTTTAAGTACGCCAAGCAGCCCCCGCGCTGGTTGCAGGCTCCAGCGTGGCCCGTCGGAGATGCTGGCCCTTTGGTCTTCTTGGGACAGTTTCCTGTGGCCGACTACTTTCATGACGAGGCGGCGGTGTATGTTTTCCATGACCCGGCGAAGGACGCGTTCACAACATTCGTTCAGCTCTGCTGAGCTCGCGGCATGAGGACAATCACCAAGACGCCTCCTCGCGGCCAACAGCAGTCATTCGACACGACCACAGACCCATCAGAAGAAGCCAACGACACTATGAAATGGGCATTCGATCAGCCCCGCAACTGCGTAACGGTCTTCTCAAAAAGCGTCTTGAATCGTAGTCGACCGATCCTGCTGGTTTCACATGATGAGGACGATCACGGATGGCAGTTTCTGGACGGAGTAAGCGAGGAGTTGGAAGACGTTGCGCTTGCCGGTCTCGGCCATGTCCTGGAAATCGATCCGGCGATAGTTGAGCTCGCCAAGCTTGCGCCCGGATTCCAGGCCAGGCGTGTGGGTCCTGACGAGAAGTGGGTCATCGAACGAACGCCGCCCGATGAGGACGATGACTGAGCTATCCGCCCCCTCATGTGGCGAGCGTCTTTTTTAAGATGACGGCCACCGGCCAAGACCGGACTTTCGCAGTTGCGGCAGAATTCGGCCACTTGAACTCAGGCGATAGGCCAGATGACGCGGCGTTCCACAACTCCTTGGAAGAAGAGTCGAACCTATGGCGACCTGTATGGAGGCCGAACTCGCCGGAGCTTGACTGACAACATCTTTGCTCGCGCGCACTCGCTGCAACGCCCTGTCGACGGGCAACGCTTGCCCGTGCTCCTGCAGGACAATCCTTCGCGCGACTATGTGTTTCCAGTCAGCGTAGAAGAAGTAGCAGCGGCGCTGGAGCGTCTGCCGGCACAGCACCGCGAGGGCATCACTCATATCTGGCTGCGGAAGCGTGCGCGTCGCCATGGAGGGCCAGATGAATCGCTCGCGGAGTTCATTTGTGGCAGTGGCGTGCGCGTAGTTGTTCTGTACGCTTGGCCTGCAGATGGCGTCTTACCCTTGGGAAAACGACAGCCCCCACGAGGCGGCGTTGCACACTTCATTCGATACGGAGGTGTGCTGCGGCGAATGCGCGACTCTTGGGCGATTTCTTTCGAAATAGCAGGACTGCGTCGCTTCTATCTCGAGCACCTGCTATGCCACGAGGTCGGGCACCACGTGGATTGGTACACCCGTATGTGGAGCAAGGCGAACTCCAAGGAAGTTGAGGCAGCCGCGGACCAATATGCCTATGCTTGGGGTCCCCTCGTCGGTGGCCATCTTTGAGCCCGTGAGGTCGTCCTATCGAGCTGCGTTCGATCGCGGCTGACCCTCATCAGTTGAGGCGAATCTCTACCGGTGATGCTGGCAAGCTGCTCGACCGTCCTGTCCGCAAGTTCGGCACGGCCAGGACCAGACATTCGAACTTTAATGCTGAAGGTTGCTTGATATGGAATTGAGCGGCAAGAGCATCATCCAGGGCTTCTTCTTACTCGCCTGCGCGACACTACTCGCTCTGTTGTTCTTCGGCGCCTGGGTGCTCAAGAAGGTGCTGCCCGAGGAACATCTGATGAAGAGCAGGCTGTCGCCTGAAAGGCTACTGCATATCGCAAAGATTCTCGCAGCAACACTGATCGCGGCATACTTTGTCGGCGCAGCAATCTTGTATGGTTAGGCTGGATGCGGCCAGGAGCGGTCATATAAATCAACCGGTCGTCCATGACGAAATTAAGCGGGGGCGATGAATTGATGCAGACAAAGGGTGCTGCCGTCAAAGGCGTGATAGCAGCTTGGAGCAAGCTTCTCGAGTGGGAGCCAGCGGCACTGTTTCGGGGCACGGTTTTCCGATGTAATGCGGTATGGCCCTACGAAAACATCGTCGATTTCATGCTCGTTGAGATTCCGGATTCGCCAAGTGGACTCTCTGTCATCGTAGTCACCGGATACAAGGCGGGCTTGGTCCTTGTTCATCTGCCGGCAGAGGCAAGATCTGAAGCGAATGCTCGAGCCTTGTCCACGGCATGGGTGATCGAGAACTGGAGCAGATGGATTTATCCAGAGTGTCCGGCCGAGTTGGTTCAGGTGATTCAAAACTACCCTGCCGAGGTTCGTGTTGAAGGAGCGCCCTCATCACCATCAAGAGACCTGAAACTTTAACTTGGATCGGACTGCCTGCCTCCGGCCAATTGCGGTCATAGACCAGCAGGTTGCGATTCAATCCACGCGCATGACTACTGCTAAATTCTTGATCTGAGTCGAACCCCGAAAGCTGCCCATGCGTATTCGTCTGCCAGTTGTAGCTCTTGCAATAGCCGCCTCGCTGCCAGCGATCACCTGGGCTGCTTTCAAGCCAATACGGGTTCTCGCCCCCCAGCTTGTAGGGCTGACCTGTACAGCCGACAACGTCTGTGTAGATGACATGGCCAAGCTTCCAGAAGCAGTAGCTTTGAAGGCCGACGCTCTGAGCTTCGTGGCCGAGCGCGTAGATCGGATTGGCAAAGTGCCGCGCTTTGTATTCTGTTCGCAGCAGGCCTGTGCTGAAAGCTTCGGATTCAAGTACCAAGGCGCGTATCACGTTGGCACCTCTGGGGTCGTGATCGGGCCGCGAGGTTGGCGACCTTTTTTTGTGCGACACGAGGTTATCCATCACGTTCAAATGGAGAACATTGGGAGCGTTCACGCTCTGCTCTTCACGCCGGAGTGGTTTATTGAAGGAATGGCGTACTCGCTCAGTGAAGATCCGCGAAGGCCGTTGCCGGAGCCCTTGGAAGGGTGGCGCAGCAAGTTCGAGGCGTGGTATCCGGCTCTGAGAAAAGAAGAGCTCTGGGACGTTGCTCGCGGGCTCTGACCGAGCGGAACTTCCTCCCACCTTCTCAGTTGACCGGCTGCTTTGTGGCGAAGCAAGAGACCGCTTCGGGCCTCCTCGCGAAGGCGGAGCCACCGGCTAAAGTCGGCCAAAAGCGGTCGCCGGCCATTGAGGCAGAATTCCCTCAAGTGGCACGCCAACTCGCACTGATGTCGAAATCCATTCCAACTATTGTTCGCGCGGCGACCGTCGACGATGCGCCTGCGGTGAGCAGGGTGATCTTGGACGCGCTCCGCCAAAGCAACGCCAAGGACTACTCGCCTGAGGTGATCGAAAGAGTCGGGGCCAGTTTCAGCCCCTTGGCATTGCTGAACCTATTCGAGCAGCGTGAGGTGTTTGTTGCCGTCTACGACGAGCGGATTGTTGGCACAGCAAGCTTGGACGGGCGTGCGGTGCGTACCGTGTTCGTGGCCCCGGAAGTTCAGAGACGAGGCGTCGGGCGGCGCCTCATGGAAGTGGTTGAAGATGCGGCTAGAAAGGCAGGCATCGAAGTCTTGGTCGTTCCCTCTTCTGTGACTGCAGAGCAGTTCTACGCGGACCTCGGCTTCAAGGCCGTGCGCGACTCCTTCCATGGCGAGGAGCGAACCATCATCATGGAACGCGCCTTGATGGAGCTGAGGCGGGACCGGGACGATGGCGAATGAAAGCAAGGCGCCGACGGCTGCCGCCGGCCAAGACCGGACATTCTTGGTCACCTGCCGATTCGCCCTCAACGCCGAAAGCATGGCCACCCACGCTGACCTTAACATCGCCGAGATTCCCAGCGAATCAGGAGCCATCCGATCTCTCTCGATATGCGCTTTTGGCGATGCGCGCCCGCTGACCATCTGCCGGCAGCAGTCGGCCGACCGCTGGAGCTAACGAAGACCAACCGCTAGAGACAAGCGCGCGTCGAGCCGACGGTCGCTTTTGCGTTGCTCACACACGCTCTTTTTGGCGAGTAAAGAGAAAGACTTAAAAAAAAGGTGACCGGGAAACTGTGGAAAGTGCAACCAAATAGCGTGCAAACTTTTCACCAGGGTTGTGGAACACGATCGGCTGACTAAGTTGCATGGCTAGGCAGTCGCCCTTTTCAAGACGCCAGTTTTTCTCACCAAGAGATAACTCCATTGTTCCATCGAGCAACCATACTTGCTGATAGATGTCGGCGTCGTGCACTGCTGAATCGAGCGGTAGACGCTGACCAGGAGGAAAAAGTACCTCTACCATTTGAAGCGGCGAACACGCAGGTGGGGAGAGCCTCCTGCGTACATAGCCCGAAGCGGGGTCTTGCCATATTGGTTGGTCGCCCAACCGAATTACAGGTTCGGGTGATCCATTTGAATCTGCACTGTCTTCGAAAAATGAAGCAAGCGCTACGCTTAAACCAATCGCGAGTTTGTCGAGCACTGTGGCGGAGGGACTGCTTTGACCCCGCTCAATCAGCGAAATGTTCGACCGACTGACTCCGGATCGTTCTGCCAACGTCTCGAGTGAGTAGCCGCGCGAGTCGCGTAGCTCACGAAGGCGTAGGGCGATGCGTTTATTGACGTCCATTCCGACAGTTTAATGGAGTTTTCCTCCAATATACAAGATATTCGTTACGGCGCGATGCTCTAGAAGGCACTCGCAGTACTGCAGAATTCCATCAACAGCGGTCACTCGCTATGGCTCCAGAACCTCTTTAGAACTGAACATCGCTCATGCATCCTTCTAGGTTTGAAAGTCGGCGCCTGATGCCCTCGGGCTCCAGAAACTTGTTGCTGCTCTGCCTTAGAACCATCTTGGCGATCGGGACATTCGTATTGGTCGGTGCGGCTCGAGCACAAACCGGCGGCCCCTCGGTTCCAATCGCCTCCAACGTCATCCGAAAGATCGCCGTCAGCGCCGCGGCGGCCGTCGAGCAGAACTACGTCTTCGCAGACCGCGCGGTAGAGATTGCCAAGCACATTCGCAGTAAAGAGAGATCCGGCGGCTATGCGTCCATTCGCACCGCCCAGGAGCTTCGTCTCGAACTGGAGACAGACCTGCGATCCGTGAATGGCGACAAGCACTTGATGGTTTTGTTTGATCCCACCCCCTCGGGGGGCCTCGCATCATCATCGCCTGCCAAGAAAGTCGCCGAAGAAGAGCGACGCTACTATTCGTACTCAAACAATGGCTTCGTCAAGGCTGAGCGGTTGGATGGCAACATCGGCTACCTCGACATCAGAGGTTTTTCCAAGCCGGAGGCCCTTCAAGATGTGACTGCTGCTGCTTTCGGCTTCGTCGCAGGTACCGCCGCACTAGTCATCGACATGCGGCACAACGGGGGCGGTTGGCCGGCCGGGGTGGCCTGGGTGACCAGTTATCTTTTCCGAGATCGAGTTCATCTGAACGATCTCCTACATCGAGAGAACAATCGGATCGAAGCGTTTTGGACGACCCCCAGCGTCCCAGGCCGGAAGTTCATCGAGCGCCCGGTGTACGTTCTTACTAGTAAGGACACCTTCTCTGGAGGCGAGGAATTCGCATACAACCTGCAAGCCTTGAAGCGGGCCACTGTGATAGGAGAGACCACACGCGGGGGTGCTCACCCGGTAAAGCCATTTCGCCTTGGTGAGCACTTTGAGGTATTTGTGCCTTTCGCCCGAGCTGTGAATCCCATCACAAAGGACAACTGGGAGAGCCGCGGGGTACAACCTGACATCGCTGTGCCTGCCGACGCCGCACTGAATCGCGCTCACCTCGCGGCACTGCTGGCGGCGCGGGCAGTTGAACTAGACCCCGTTCTAGCTGCCGACCAAGACCGGGCGATCGCTACGACACGCTCGGCGGCATTGAACTCGGGAAAGAAGTAGACGCTACGGCAGAATTCGGCCAGAAGCTGTCAGTCGACGCCGAAGCCCAATTCGCTCGGAAGCAGACAGTCGGTGCGCTTGCACATCATCCATTTCACTGAAATAAGACATGCCCGATCGTGACGATGCATGGCCCTTCGAGGACGCGTCGAACCTCGCTTGCTTCACCGTGAGGCCCATCATGAATGGGACTGCGCCAATCCTCTACGTCTCCCACGACGATGACGATGGCGCTTGGCAGATGCTCACGAGCGACGCCGCCGATATGTCCCAAGCGATGATTGTGGCGCTTGTGCAGTTGATAGAGCGCGACCGCACGCTTATTGAACTGGCGGACATGCCACTCGGGTGGTCTGCTTCGCGCGAGGATGCGAACTCGCCATGGATACGCCGGGCTAAGTCAGAATCTGCGGTCGACTGAAGCAGCAACATGCGGCCACGAGCAGACATTCAGAACCGCTATTGCAATCGACGAGACAGCATCAAGTACTTGACCAAAAAAGATGAGCTACTACACCCGTCTTGAGCTGCAATGGGACGACGCGGACTACACGCTGGGGACCATCACTCCTGAGATGGTCTCCAGTGCGGCCGTGGATTTCGTCACCCGGAACGAATGGGGACGAGATGTTCTGGATGACTTGCGTGCTTCTGCTGCAGGCGAGGGCTTGGAGCGTCAAGGGTATAACCGGATAGAGGCGGAAGCGTTGGTCGAGATGCTTCGCGAGATTTCCCGAGCGTTCTCAAACGTCACTTTTTTTGCGCGGGGCATCGGCGAAGACATGTTCGATACGTGGATGCGTACCATTCGTGCAGGGGAGATCGTTTCGGAATTGGTCCGTTCGAGCCTTCGGCGTAGAGGGCAACAGTCGGCCAATAGCAGCCTCGCGCTCTAAGTCTCGCCGGAAGCGGACGTTGACGACCTGTAGAAAGGCAAGAAGATCTATGAGCAGCCAGCCAGATTTTTATGAAGACACGAAGCAGATGATTCTGCTGAGGCTGGGCCGGATGTTAGCGCCCGAGGAAGGCGGTTCAATCGCATCTTTTTCAATGTTGACCGAACACCATCTAAGAGAAATGCTGACGATCGGTGAAGCCTCCACTGTGGATGCGGCCGAGTTCATGCTCTTTCTTTGCGCTCCCGAACTCCGGCAGTACGCGATCGGCTTTTCAAAGTCCTTGTTGGAAGGCAAGCTCAGTGCTCGCTCCGTGATAGATCACTTCGAATGGCGCCGAGCGCGTAGAGAAACGAGCGTTTAGGTCTAAACGAGACCGAAGCACCTGTACTGGAAAGACTGCCGTACGAGAGGGTACTTCGGCTTTGCGTCCAAAGCTCCAGAGGCCGCAACCGGCTACAGTCGGCCAGAACCAGCTACTCAAACCAATGAGCCTTCTTCGACCGTTCTTGCAAAGCGAATCGTTACGGATGCAGTTCCCGATCTGCACCGTCGGGGTGCCGGTTTCACAGCTGTCGGCGCAACTGGCAATCCCACTTGAGGACTGGCATGAGCCAGGGATGGGAGAGGTTCGTGGTTTTGGTTGCCACCTTCCGAGCGGAATGATGGTCTTTCTCGACGAGTTTTTATCGGCGACGCAGCTTGGCGCGACTGTTTATGTCGACGCCTTTGCTCTTGCTGGCCGAGATGTCGACGACGTGTTATCGGCCGCTCTCAGCGGGTTAGGACTGCCGCTGTCCTGTGTTACATGGCGCCAGGCAGAGGCAAGTTGGAAGGCCGCTCAAGAAATCGCCAGGACGGCCGGCGCACACTAACCCGAAGGGCAAGATGCGGCCAATACCGGAACTTCGTCGCTGCCGCACAACTGTCGCGACCTGTATTCCGTGTGAGCGCGTGCGTACTAACGGAAGGTCCCTCAACAATCGTGCAGAAGCTGCTATCGGGCGAGGGCGGAGAGGCCCTTCGTCTGTCTTTTAAACCATCATCTCGCGAGGGGAAACCTGGCCTATGAACCTCAAGCCGAAATTCCAGCTCGGCCTGTTCTACAAGGTCCGAAATGGCCGCGAGGACAAGCTTGGCGGACTTGCTTTCGGTTTCCCTGCCGAGCGTTGGCCCACATGTTTCGTATGCGGTCGTCCGCAAAACTTCATAGGCCAATTTCACCACTCGGATGTTCTCAATCTGGGTCAGGAGGGGCGTGCGCTCTACCTATTCCAATGTCCGGATGGGGCTTTGTGCGGGGATTGGGACTATCTTTCTGGCGCGAACGCGGCCGTGATCCTGAATAGGGATGAGCAGACTGGCGTCAGCACGCCATCGCCGGAGGGCGCAGAAGTGGAGCCCGAAGCAATCATTGTTGGGTGGGATGCTACTGAGCCCTCGCCGTGGGACTCTTACCTGGGCGCTCGGCCTTCGTATGGCCCGAATCACCAAGAAGGTTCGGAACCACCTGGTCGATTCTTGGTTCAGTTGGTCGGAACGGTGGCGCCCGAGGGACCTCCTCCATCCCCCGTCGAAACAGGGGCAGAGCATCTGCACTACTGGGGCGGGGAATTCGGTCAGGACCACATGAGGGTAGAGGCACCGCCGAACGAGAGACGCCACTACGGCGCATGGTCAAGAGGTCAGGTGGACCTTCCCGGAAGGCCATCGCAAGTTTTGGTGCGGGAGACCGGTGAATGGTTCTTCGAATGGGCGAATTTCGGAGGCGGTACGGCCTATGTATTCGTCGACGATGAGGCCAAGAAGGCGCTCATGTTCAGCGAACGCTAGCATTCAATGAGCATCCCAGCAACCTACGCAATCGGCCATAACCGGCCGTTCGTGCTGTCGGGCAAAATTCGGCCAAAACCCGACGTTCGGCAACAAGCCACACCACAGAGAGATTTGGGCATGACCACAGACGCTGATATTGCGAGGCGCGCCCTCGACTTTCAAGCTCGCGCGAAGGATTTTCCACTTGTGAGCTTGCCAAGCTATCGGGCGTGGTCAGAGCGCAAGCTTCAGGAAGGAATTTCTGAGGCCCTCATTGCGCATCTCGATGCCATGAGCATGCATCTTCTGCCCGAAGAAGTTCGGGGTGTGACCGAAGACATATTTGAGGAACTCTTGGCCGATTTGCGTGATGCTACAGGGCACACTTGACTCTTGTCGGCCACAACCAGACATTCATTTCGTTGGCCAAAATGAGCCTTGTCCAAACATGAAACGCCGGATTTCGCCTAGCCTGATTGCGCTTGGAGCTATCGTGGCCTTCGGCGTGGTGAGCGTGCTGATTGCCTTTGGTGCTGGCTGGCTTGGCTCGCGCCTAGAGGAGCGATGTCGAACCTATTGCGCGGCGCGAGCGAAGCAAGGTCAGATGGTGCCGATTTATCCCAAGACCATGACAGGCTCCCGCGATGGGGCCACCGAATGTGGCTGCCGATAGTCGCCCGTCGGCCAGAACCGGCCGGTCGCTGACGCGCCTCAATTGCTCATAAGCAGACTTTCGAAAACGGTTAGGGAGGGATTCAATGGCGATCACGATGTATTGTTGGCGCTGCAAGGCTGACATGCCCATGCTGACCGAGGAAGAATGGCAAGCAGTCAACCCGATCAGCTACATCGAGCAGGTGAAGAGATATCGAGAGGAGACGGGATGCACATTGGCGGAGGCGCAGAAAGCCGGTCTTGGCTATCTGTCGTTGGCCGCGTATGAGCGAATCACCGGTTTCAAGGAGACGAATCCCAATGCTCTTCTCCACCACCGGATGAGTCTTTACGGCCCACCGTGCCATGAATGCGGTAAACCGCTTCGCACACCGGCTGCAAGTTTCTGTGCCTCGTGTAGTGCGGAACGGCTACGCTGACGTTCCGAACGGCTGCTCTGCACTTGCGCGAGGCACAGGTCGGCAGCAGGTTCGTCGCGGCGGCAGCGCGACCGGCTACAGCCGGCCACAAGCAGAACTTCAACGACAGCCTCCAGCTGACCCGCATTTATAACTCGACCGACCATGCAAGCCCTCGAAGTTCTGCGCAATGGACAGCCCCTGGTGGTGGCGGGCACGGAGGACGCGGTGCTCCTCTCCTTTTCCGTGCACATGAGCATCGATGGCGAGCATCCCGCGACGCTCGACATGCGAGGCATGAGAGACCTTGGCAATGGCCGCCAAGCGCACCTCGAATGGATTCAAGAACTCCCTCTCGGCGTAGGGGACGAGATTTGCGTGACGCTCCTCGAGGTCGAAGAGGTAACGCCGCCGGCTGAAGACATCGCGTCCGACTCGGATGAGCACATTGCCGCGCACGCCGCTTACGAGTCTCAACTTGCATCCGGCCTTCCGGTACCCCGCGCCTTGGAGCGCAAGCAACCCGACGCCTCGCTGGAGATTGTGGTCGGCGACGCGCCGGTCGTCGCCACTTTTGATGGCGGTCGAGAGTTGGTGACCATGCGCGTTGATTGGAATCGGTGGCGTCCGGAGCGGTGCCGCCTCTCTTTGCGCAGTTTCTCCGTCAAAGAAGGGCTGGCGCGAGAAGAGGGAAAGAATTGGCTCACCGCATCTGCCGCGAGGGACCAAGTGGTCCTTGTTCGTGTCGGTCCTGGCCACGCCTAGGAAAATCCAACCAACAGCCGTCACCGGCCAAAACCTGCCATTTAGCTGGTCACTTAAATGAACCCCGTAACCCTTGGTTGAGGGCAGGACTTGTCAGTTTGCGCATTTCGCTGCCCGCCAGCCTGCTCCAAGTACTCCACAAACCCGTCGAAGGCGTCCAACAAGGGCTGGAACCGCGCCGCGCCGCCTTCCAGTTGGCACAAGGCGTAGCAGGTCGCCTCCAACGTGGACAGTTGATCGGGCCCATGGGCTTTGCGGATACGGTAGTGCGAAGGCGGCAGGTTGCGCAGGGCCAAGCGGGGCAACTGTTGCAGTGGCGGGCTTTGGTAGAGCATCTTTCGGCTTTTGCGCCAGGTGCCGTCCAGCACGACTAGGCGCAGGCGCGACGGGGCTTGCGGCCACTCGGGCGGTAGCGGAGGTGGGACCCGCAGGTCCGGGGCGGGATCTTGCAGACTGTCCGGGTACAGCAACACGGTGTGCTTGCCGTCCACCGGCCAGACTGGCATGGCAAATGCCTCACCCACCACCAAGCGGCAATGAGCCAAGCTGAGGTGCAGCAGGCGGGCACTGCCTTTGGCCTGGTGTACCTCCAGCGGGTGCTGCAACACTAGTACTTCCACCGCGTGCTCGGTGGGCGCGACCCAGCGGCAAATGCAGGCGCTGAGCGGGCGGAGGCAAACGGTGCACTGGGGGCGTGGGACTAAAGCGGCGGACACGGCTGGATTCTATTCAGCGTGCCTGGCTGACAATGCGTGGAAGGAGATGTCTCTTAGCTGTGGCGTGGCGACCGGCAGCTTTGGACAATGTCGGAAGACCGCAGTGGGCCCGTTCACTGCGCCGACGTGACCGGCTACAGTCGGCCACAACCGGACATCGCACCGCTTGGGCTGGCTTCGCGACTACGTCGACGTGGTGAAACGCTTGCAAAAGCACCGCACTATCCCCGGGATTTGCCATACGCGGATGCGGTGCTTGGCCAATTCGCACCTTGGTCAAACTTCCGAACGCTCTACTACCACTTCGCTGATCTGCACCACGGGTTGAATATCCGTGTAATTGGCGATGTCGCCCCTGATCTCCTGCTGGTGCTGGCCAGAAGCTGCCCGATAAGCTTCGACAGAAGTACAGACGAATTCGCATTTGGCTACGTAAACAGGGTCTGTGCCCGGGGCGCGCCCTGAGATGCCCTTGTCTACCATGTAGTACAGACATGCAGTGCCGAGCAGCCGTTTCATCATTGGCATATGCGTCTCGCGGTAGTAAGCGTGATCGAATCGGGCACCTCCGGCATACGGGTACATGACACTGACTTTGATCATCGAGAGTTCTCCTGTTGTTGCACGGTAGTCAATACGCCGACGCCTCGCCCAGAAGCCGCCTCAAGCCGGGAATCGTGCGCCCGCCTCTTCCAAGGGCATGCGCAGCCCGTTCGTCAGGTAGCTGACGGTGCGATAGAAGCCAGCAAGCATCAGCAATTCGATGATGGCTTCTTCGGCAAAGTACTTTCGCAACTCGTTCCACAGTCCATCGTCGATGTCGGAGTGCTCGTGCAGAGAGTCGCATAGGCGCACAAGGACCTGTTCCTCGGCTGACCAGCAGGCGTCGTTCGCCGAACCCGTGACGGTCGCCTGAACCTGCTCTGGCGTCAGGCCGCCGAGCTTTGAAAAGGCCGTGACGTGGATGCCCCATTCATATTCGGATTTGCTCAGTGCCGTTGTGCGATGAATCACGACTTCGCGCTGTCGGATGCTCAAGTTGCCTTTGTCCAGCAACCCGCCGGCAAAGAACTTTTGAAATAGACGAGGGTCGCGTGCCAACGTCGTGAACAGCCGAAGAGGGGGCTGTCCCTTCATCAGTCTGTCGAGTGGCCTGGAAATGTCTTCACCAAATGGTGGAGTTGCTGGCTCAATGCGTGCGGGCATACGGACTCCTGATTCAATGGCCGCGCTATCGTAGGCTTTCTGCTGTATAAAGTAAAGCATGACGACACCTCGTATCGGCCAACCAGTTCGCGGCTCCACCACCGGACGCCCCATCATGGTGGCTCTGGACCTATTGGGACGGCGCACGGCGCTGCGCGTGCTCTGGGAACTTCGGGGGGACCCGCTGACCTTCAGGGCCTTGCAAGACGCTTGCGAGACGAACACCAGATTGCTCAACACGCGGCTCACTGAACTGAGGGAGGCCGACCTTGTCGAACATGCCGAGGGCGGCTATCGATTAACGGACGAAGGGCGACGGCTTACGAAGGCGCTGAAGCCGTTGTCAGCCTGGGCGGATCAGTGGGGGCAAGGAAAGCGATGAGAAAATGCGAGGACTCAGGTGCCGCGGCCGATCCTGACGAAGTTGAAATCGCAAACTGATTGACGCCGCATGCGGCGCGCGCCACAACAATGAACAACAAGCTACAGCACGTGATCCTGGGAGTACTGACAATTGGACTCACAGCGGCTCTTTTGGAATGGTCTGGATCAGGCGACGAAAGTACCGGCGGTGGTAGTGATTTCCTGAGGTTCACCTCTGCCACAAAAGACTCTAGGTACATCGGGAGCGAAATCCGTTCGGATGGGTCTAGCTCAGTCCGAGAAACTGGCATTGCGATACGACACGCTGAAAACCGCCAAAGGATCGCGGATGCAGGAAAATTTGCGAGCCGCGAGGACTACAGCAAAGCCGAATCCCTCTATCGAGAGATTCTCCAAGCGACCCCCGACGAATCGATTGCAAAGCACGAACTGGGAACCGTGCTCTTCTTCCAGCGCAGATACGCTGAATCGAAAATAGTGTATGAAGACCTTCTGAGACAAGACCCGAGGTTTATTCGAGCGCAAAATGGTCTCGGTGCGATCTCCAGGGTGCAGGGACGCTATTTCGATGCTATCGGGCATTACTCCCTGGTAATTGAGTCGAATCCAAGCTCTGCTTTGGCGCACTATGGCCGAGGCGTTTCGTACTTCAACATTGGGAAGTTCAAAGAAGCTGAAGCCGATCTAAGAAGAACCAAGGACCTTCTGCCCAAGGAATCGGATATGTCGATCGAAGCGAGAGCCTTCATCGAGAAAATCGAGGCTAGCAAGGGGCGGATCGAAGTTGATGCTCCCGAGCGCCGGTAGGAAGGTCCGGCCTATCCAAGGCCCCTCGTATTGGCGCATGCGTGTACCTGCCGCACGGGTTGCCGCCCCTCGCGAGCGGCTCCTTTTGGAGCAAAGCCAATGTCTCGTTCGGGCGGCGGACGTTCGACTCAGGCCTCCAGTTCACACACAATCATCAACCGCAAGGTAGACGCACTTTCGTGCGCTCAGAGGAGTCGTATTGGACAGCTCGTTGTTGGCACGCCTGCTCACTATTGAGCCCTTGATGGAGGCAATATCGCAGAACGTCGACCTCAACGGTGCACAGCTGCGTTCCGCAACCCCGAGACCCATAGAGGCTCCTGGCTACCTTTCCGACTTGGTGGGTGTGACGCTGGTGTGGACTGGCGGGACCAGCGCTCCGACGCAGGCCGTGCTCAAGGCTTCGCACGTCGGGTTTGGGCGGGAAGAACTGCCGTTCTATCAGACCATCGCGGAGCGCCTGAATTGCCCCGTCGTTCCCCAGTTTTTCGCTGGTGGCACGGATGAAATGACCGGGCGAACGTGGCTGCTGATGGAGGATTTGTCCGGCTCGCACGAACGCCCCAGCGAAGCTCCGCTGCCGCCGACCCTCGCGCGGAGCACCAAATTAGTCGAAGCGTTGGCGCAGTTTCACGCTGCGGGATGGGGCAACGCCAGCTGGCAAGGCACGAGCCCTACGCTTTGGCAAAGGCTACGGTCATCGGACTGGCTCGAACCGGCATCTGAGCGCTTGTTCAGCCAGGCTGGCGATGCGCTGGATGACCGCACACGGGTCATGTACACACGATTCCTGCGCGACTTTCCTGTACTGGTGGAGCGGTCCGAACAACTGCAGGGGAAGACCTTGGTGCACGGCGACGCACATGTCTGGAACTGGATGCTGCCGCGCGACGACAAGCTCGATATACCGAAGCTCATTGACTGGGATGGCTGGCATGTCGGTGTCGGCGTTTGGGACCTTGCCTACATGATGGCGCTGCAATGGGACCGGGAGGTGCGTCAGCGCTTCGAGAATGAGCTGCTGGACCGCTACTACGCCGCATTGGCGGCTTCCGGCGTGAGCGGCTATTCGCGCGAAGAACTTCAGGAAGACTATCGGCTCGCAGTGCTTCTTCATCTTCGCACGCCTCTCGCCCGATTCAACAGGAACATGTCGGCCTACGTCTGGTGGCCGCAGCTCGTACGCATTCAGCATGCGGCGGAAGACCTCCGCTGCCTGGAGATGTTGAGCTGAGGTCGGACGCTGGCCACGACAGACTACAGTCGGCCAGGACCAGTCACTCGGCCATGCGCCAGAATCTACCCGAAAGCGGACGGTGGCCGCGTCCCAAACCGAGCTCAAGGACTTCCAGTGTTCAAAATCTTTGGGGATGTGTTCCAGCGAGACCAACGTGAGGACCTTGCTTCCGTGGGAACCGCTCCGAGGTCGGGGAACCTGGAGGTGGACCAACTGTTAGAGCAGTACGGGGGAAGCTCTTTCAACGACGGCATGTATCGAGTCATTTCAACTGGCGCCGTGTCGCGTTGGGCCCAGCGGGCGACCAACGCGTTTCCTCGCTTCGCAGGCCGAGTCACACCGTTCGGAGTTGATTGGCTGGGCCGACTGTTTGCGCTCGACTCAGGTCGTCGCGTCGACGGCGGACCGGCTGTCGTGATGCTGGAGCCGGGAACGGGGCAAGCACTTGAAGTGCCCTGTGATCTCGTTGCGTTCCATGACGCCGAACTTATCGAGTACAGGGAAGAGGCCCTGGCCGAAAGCTTCTACAAGCAATGGCGGGTAGCGGGCGGTGCAGCGCCTCGCATCAGTCAATGTGTCGGGTACAAGCGACCACTCTTCCTGGGAGGCTCTGACACAACGGACAACCTTGAACTCGTGAACCTTGAGGTGTACTGGGAGGTTTCGACGCAGTTGCTCGACCAGACACGGGACTTGCCCATCGGCACTCGCGTGGACGACGTCAACATTCGTTGAGAACGCTGCCGCCCATTCCGACATGGCACTATCGGCCAGAACCAGCCTTTCGCCAAGGCAGTTCGATCGGTCGCTTAGCCGCGGAGCAACTTCCGCATCGCGGCGTACTCTATTCCGACTCCGCGCACTTCATTCACGTGCTTGTCCACAATTTCAAACCCGAAGTGCAAGTAGAACGGTTGCGCGGTGCGGCTCACTTCCGACGTGAGCTCGGGAATGCCCAATTGGGCGGCTCGTTCATGTATGCGTTGCATCAATCTCCGTCCAATTCCTTGTCCGTTGGCAGGTGCGGAGACGAAGAAGTGGTCGATGTAGCCGGTGGTCTGCACGTCAGCGTAAGCGACGATGACGTCGTCCCGCGCTACGACGAACGGAGCAATTCCTTGCATGCGTTTCGCCCAGAGTTCCTGGTCGAACTGGCGCGGTGCCCAGGCGTTGACCTGTTCCAGGGTGTAGTCGCGAATCGCTACATCATGGATTGCAGACTCGAAAACGAGCCGCAGCGCGGGCTCGTCGCCTCGCTGAAACTCACGCACCTGAATCAACGGCTCTGGAATTGTTGCCACGCTGCGCAGCATATCCCAGCGCCGCAGAGGATGTCCCTGGGTCGCCACTCATTCGCCCATGAACCACCCCGCAGACGGAAGCGCGGAACCGCCGCTTAGGGCCTTTGCGGGGACGGCCTGTCCGGCTACAGTCGGCCACGACCGGACCTTCGACCTCGCCGTCCAGTTTGCTAGTAGGTGAACTGGACCGAGTACTTCCAGTCGCCGTCTTCGTCCTGGCTGACGGAGTATGACGCGGAGCGCCAAATGGTCCCGCGCTCACGAAAAAGGTCGGCAAGCGCGTAGAGGCTCGAATAGATTTCCTCGGTTGGGCTAACAGGCTCTGGCTGCCCGTCCGGCGACGTGATGACGATGGTCATCCGCTCCTGCGAGCCTTCCTGTTCCCGGGCGGCGAAAAGGCTGGCCGACTTCCACCATTCCGGGGTCGCAGCAATCAGGGCATTCGCTACCGCCACGTCGAGCGGAGCTTGTCTTTCGAGCCAATCGTCCATCTATGATTCCAACGAGCCATGTCGGCCCGGAAGGTAGCATGCCGCCGGCGGCAGTCGGCCAGGAGCGGACGCTCGTTGGGTCGATCCAACTCATCCCTCTGACTGACTAGCGTCGATGGAAGACAGAGCGAGCACGCCAGCCGCGTCTCATTGCATTGATTGACAGCACCAATTCGAAAAAATGAATTACATCCTTGAGTGTTCGCTTGCCGCTGCCTTGGTAGCAGGGCTTATTGGTTGCGCCAGCAGGCCCGCTGACGCCCCCTCCAATGCTCCAGCAAGCACAAGTGTCTGCGCTCGCCAATACGCAGAATCGGCCACCAGCGCAGAGCAATTGCAAGCATTGCTCGATCGTTGCGGCTGGGATACCGAGGCATCCATTCCCGCCCTGCAAAAGCTCAACGGTTTGCCAGCCCCAAGCAATCTGCAGCCCATTGCTCTCAAGCGGCGTGTTGCCGGGGCGCAGGTGGTCGCGGTTACCCTCGAGGCGGACGTTTTTTTCAACCTCATGCAAGCCTACCCGCATCCCCTTGCCTTCTCCAAACTGGACCAGCTCGCAGCCAGGATCAGCGAGGGGTTCGAGGTGACTCGCATCGAGATCACCGGCTACGCAGATCCCAACGAACGCACCGAGATGCCGCAGTGGGCTGTGGACCGCAAGCGTGCAGAGTTCATGCGCAAGTATTTCGAGGCCCGTGGCATCCCGCCAGGCCGCATCATCGTGACGGCCGCTGCGCCCAGACATGAGAACACCCGCGAAGGGCGCGCGCGGGACCGTTCGACCGCGGTGAAGGTTGTCATCCTTCGTCAGAATAAAACCTGACCACCACACACCTGATCGCTACATGAAGGTCGTCGCCAGACATACGTAGGGGCCGTGTACCGCACTCGTTAAGTGACCGCTTTGGAGCAAGGCGTACAGCCGGATAGCGCCCAGAGCGACCGAGCGCAAAGTGTCGATCCCTTAACTTCGCGCAGGAGATCGACATGGAAACACTGATCGTCAAAAATTCTCGGACGCCCTGGAACAAGGAGAAGCTTGTGGGGCAAAAACGGCCATTCAAGCTCAAGGAAATCTGGGCGATACGGGTCCGGCTGCAGCTGTCCTGCCGGACGCGCGAACTGGCACTGTTCAACCTTGGTATTGACAGCAAGCTGCGAGCCTGCGACCTGGTCAAGCTGCATGTTCGGGATGTTGCTACCGGTGACCGAGCGGCAGCGCGAGGCAGCGTGGTCCAGCAAAAGACCGGCCGTCCGGTCCAGTTTGAATTAACGCAGCCGACGCGAGAAGCAGTGGGTGCATGGATCGCAAAGGCTCAGCTTCGGGCCGAAGACTTCCTTTTCCCCAGCCGCGTTACCGCATCGCCGCATCTTGGAACGAGGCAGTACGCAAGAATCGTCGATGGATGGGTCGCGGAAATTGGACTGGACCCTGCAGCGTATGGAACTCATTCCATGCGGCGGACCAAAGCGTCACTGGTGTATCGACGCACGAAGAACTTGCGCGCCGTACAGCTGCTGCTCGGACACACCAAGCTGGAAAGCACGGTTCGCTATCTGGGCATCGAAGTTGAAGACGCCTTGGAGATGGCTGAGCAAACCGACGCCTGAAGCTGCAGCCCGCCCGGCCTTGTTTGACCGGGCGGCTCTCCGGCAGAATGCGGCCAACAGCAGTCCTTCGAACTCAACTCAGATTCGCGGCGCTACGCGCCCGGAGTATCACCATTGCTTATGTTCAAGCGCGGCCTAAACCTGTTTCGCCCTGCTGCTGCACCTTCCCAGCAGACCGACACCGTTGCTCCAGCAAATCCGTCAGAACCGAGCCTCCCGCTCTCGCTGGACGCCCTGTATGCGACCATGGCACCCTACCACCGCGAAAAGCGTTGGATGGACCTGTTTTTCGAGTTCCTTGTTCTCGACGTGATTGGTCAGCTCCCGGCTGCGACTCAGGAATCAATCGACGCACTCGTAGTCAAGCATCCGGTCTTCTTTGCCGACACTAGAGGTGACTGGCGGACAGGGACCAGGAAGGCGCTTCAGTTGTCCGTGACCATCGACATTGCGATTCTTGACCTCTGGTTTGGTAAGAGCGCGGAGGCAAGCGCAGAAGGCTGGCTCTACCACCCGTGGAGCTTTGCCAGGGACTTTCACCAGCAATTTGTGGCAGACGGCAGCCGCGTAGATGTCTGGGAAGGCGACAGCTTCGAGCTCGCGAAGGCGCGGATAGCCGCGGCGCAGGCCGCTCCGCGGCACTAAAACGGCCAAGGGCTACCGTCGGCTGTCGGCGGCCACAAGGAAGCGGTTGACCACTGCATTCGAAGCGCGTGCGCACTGACCTCGGGTCCGGCAACAATCGGCCAATAGCAGCCGGTCGGCCACTCCGCTGAATTCGCGGCTTAGCAGACGTTCGCGGCGCGTGAACAGCGATTCCGTTCGGAGTTGAGGTCGTCTAACCTGGAAGCGCGTGCACACAGACTGTGGCCGTCATTAACCGGCCACAGATAGGAATGTCGGGGTGCTTCCGGGGGTGACCCTCAGAATGCCTCGATGCGCAATGGATGCTGACCCGCCATGCGCGAGTTCCTTCGAAGTTGCTTCGCAGTTCGCGGCGCACTAAGCGCTCGGGATCCAGCGCGTCCCGGATGATGCACTCGAAGCAGATCTTCACCACTGGTGGTGCCGGGTCGCGCGTCGGCCCGGGATCGGGTCTGGCTCTGGGCTGGGTCGGCCATCCGGCTCTCCTTCTACATGGATCCTCCCCGAGTGCTCTTGTGGGCCTATTTCAACTTGACGAAGTCGACCACCTCGCGCTGCGTTCCGCGGTCGTTGTCGAAACCGCCATGGGTGCTGCTGGCCACAGGCGGCACGTCGGGGCGCTGCGGGTCTGCCGCGGCCGGAGAGACGTGCAGCTTCTTAACTGGAAACGGGTCCTGCGTCATCAGCGACCTGAAATACTTGTGCATGCCCAGCAGCGGCGTGGTGGTGCCGCCCTCGAAGGACTCGCTCACGAGGTACAGCAGCGAACGGCGATAGGGTCCGCAGGTCGGGTCGTCCTGCTCGGCTTGCTCGGAGAGATGGAACTGCTGGAAGCGCTTCACGCGGCCGCTTGCGAGATGCGGCTTCACCAGTTGCTGGAACCTGTCGACCCTGACGGCGGGTGCCATGAAGCTGAGCGACTCGACCTCGCCGCCGGCGCGGACCAACTCGTCCACGAAATAGCTCGCGACGATGGCACCGGCGGAATGTCCGACGAGATGCATCCGCACGTCCTTGCTTTCCACGTGGCTCCTGAAGTGCTTGTACAGCAGCACGGCACCGGCCTGCTCGTCGTCGGTCGCATTGGGGATGGGCTGGCTCATGGCTTGCGCGTTCTGCTTCATCTCGCCCCAGATGACGGTTCCCGGCCGCGCTAGCCATCGCTCCAGGCGCTGGTTCCACCATTGCTCCAGCTTCTCGCCGATGCCGCCCGTCGTGCGCGGAACGCCTTTCACCGCGTCGCGCAGGATGTTCATCACGGTGGAGATGAAGTCGGTCTCCCACATCAGAAAGACGGGAAAGATCCTGTTCTCATAGAGCAGCGAAATCCATTCGGCTGCGGCTTCTGCCGCGTTTTCCTCGTCCACCAGGCCGCCGTGCATGTAGACACAGACGTCAAGCGGCTTTCCTTCTAGGCCCCAAAGCTTTCGCGCCACCGCAAGCTGAACGTCAACGATCGCACGCACGTCGTCCGGCTTGGTGCGAAACGCGCCGCTGTTGCTAAGCAGGCCGTTGTTGCCCATGTTGACTATGAAGGGCGAGATCTCGCGGTTGCGCAGCACCTTGCCGGCGGCCAGCGCCACCTTGCCTTGCCCGTCGGTACGAAGGCTGACGCTTCGAGCGATCTCCTTGTGTTCTTGCGTCACCACGCCGAGCTGAACGACCCAGCAATCCATCGCGTTGCGAAGCCAGTCGTCGTAGGTGAGCACGGCAATACCCTGGGTTCCCCATTCCGTTCCCCAGGAGTTCTGGATCAGGAAGCCCAGCTCGGTGTAGCCCACGATTGCGAACGCATGCCCTGGATGGAGCGCGCCGATGCCCATGGCGGGAATGACCCAGATGCCCTTGTTATCCTCAGACGCGGCGTTGCTTCCTTGATCCCACCCGGGATGGCATCCTGCGCTCGCATAGAGGATGCCCACCTCATTGAGCGCTGCATGCATGTCGGTGATGCTGCGCGTATCGATGCGGAAGTACGCGCCGAGCGGGCGCCTGACCGCGTCGAGCCACCAGTCGTCATCGAGCTCCCCGGTAGCGGCCGGCATCTGGATCGACGAATAGAGCCTTTGCTCGCACGCGCCGTGCTTGAACCATCCCTTCAGCGCGCCGCGCAAGCTGGAACCACTGTCCTCGGTGGAGCCCGGGAATTCGTCGTAGCGCCTGGCCATCGAATAGAGCATGTAGGGCGAGATCGCCGCCAGGGGTTCGCGTTCGGACTTCTTCAGCAGGTATTCGATCACTGTCGAGAGCGCGAAACCCGTGCAGGCATTTGTCTCGCCCTGGTGCTTGCGGCTTAGCTGATTCAGGCCTGGGTAGAACACCGTCTTCGGCGTCACAGACACGTTGGGGCGGAAAGGCCTGTCGCGCTCGTCGAAGGCGTCCGGCTTCGCCACGGTCCGAAAGGGCCTTGCGCGTGGCGCCGTCGCGGGCGCGGGCTCCGTTGGCTTCTTCTTCGGTGAGCTCTTCGGCTTCGGTCTCTGAGCCGATGCCTTTACCCTCTCCGTAGCCGCTTGCTTCGTTGCCATGCAGTCTCCTCGTTGCGAGTGCCGAGTAGTTGAGCACTTTCGGAATCGCTTGCCTGTACGGCTTTCGGCATAGAACTGGGTGAAAGACACCGGCGAGGCCTTTGTCGGCGGCGCGGTGTTCCCGCCGCTCGACCGCATGGGCGACGCGGCCGTGCACCTCGCGAGCATCAAGCCGGAAGGTTCGCCGCCGGCGATGAAGATCCTGCTCCACTTGGTGGTATGCATCGCACGCCAGCGCATCCGCATCCGCATTCGGAATCGCTACTTTCTGCCCGACAGCGACGCGATCGGTGCGCTGTGCGAGGCGGCGAAGCGCGGCATTGACGCGCGGGTGAGGGTGCCGTCGACCTGCATGTCCGCGAGCCGACGGCTGATGCCGTCCTTCTTCGGCTGCGCGAACTCGGCGTTCGTACCGCAGAGTCGTAACGGTATACCCGCCTTCGGCCAGGACCCGTCATTCGGCGATGCACCACAATTTGCCGGTTTGCAGTCGTTCGCCCCTCTCCCCAAAGGTACCGATGCCACTTCAGTTCTTCGACGCATCCCTGGTCGGCCCCACCTCGAAGCGCGAGCTCGATGAGATGAGGGAAATGGTCCGCGCCGATTCTCCTTCCTTCGAGTTCGACCCAGCCTACCTGCAGGTCGTCGCGGAGTTCAACGGTGGCAGGCCCTCAACGAGATACTTTCACACGCGCAATGGTCAGCTTGCTCCACCGATAGAACGCTTCCTCCACTACACGGCCGGTCATGACCTTAAGGACCATCAGCTCGGATTCTTAAACGCCAATGTCTTCTGGTCCGCTCTGGAAAATCGTCTCGGGACGCTTCTGCCGTTTGCCGTGCTGGCAAACAACGATGCGCTTTGCTTCGACTGCGGCTCGGGCGAGTCGCCGGTCGTCCTCTGGAGCAACGAGCGGTCCGTAGAGGACGAGCCGTCATACGAGCATGTAGCGGATTCGTTCGACGACTTCTGCGCAGCACTCTCGTCCGTGGCCGCCGAGTGACCGCGATGCGCCGGACTCGGCGACCTTGGAGCGGCGCCGAAGCTCCCTCCCAACCGGCTGAGATGTTCAGCCAGACCGTTGCATCGACCGGTTAAATCCGCCGCCAAAACCGGACGTTGGACATTGGCATCAATTCGCATGGATCTTATGGCTACAAAGGACGACCTGTTTGAGGACATGGCGAGGGCACTGGAAGCGTGGACGACAGCCGCGTCGGAAGCCCTCACCGACGCCCAATCCGACCTTGTCTGGGTAGAAAACGAGAAGCCGTATCGCGAGATTCAACACGCCCTTGCCGCCGCTGGACTGGCAAGAGAAACTCTGGCGACGGTCCTATCGGAGTGCTTTCGGGGTCTAGGGCATTCGTTCCTGGTTGCAATGGACGGCGGCACGGCTCTTGCCGAGAAGGGGCGCCTCTACGTGGTTGATGAACACGGGCGCCGAATAGGCGAAGGCCTTCACGATGATTTCGTGGGATATCTCATGGACACCGGACGGCTGCCGAAATAGGACCTCCGCGTGCGGTCAAGAACAGGCCTTCGCAAGAACCCAGCAAACCGATGAACAACTTCCCTGTGTTTGCGCTTCTGATAGCTTTTGTCGCCGCGGCGCTGTTGTTCGCCGGCCTGGTCATCGTTGGCTGCCTTGTCGCAGCGGCGTTGTATCCCCGCGGCCATCCGTCGGCAGACCGACTGCGAGCGTTCGCTGGGCGATTGCCTCACCTGGTCGCCCGTGGTGTCATGCATTTCGAGGGGCTCGCCTTCATACTCGTCTTGGCGATTTTCACAGTTCTGACGGTGGTCTATTCCTGACTTCGCCAGTCAGGACGGAATGCGGCCACAACCTACCGTTCGTGAGCCGAAGCGAATCTTCTGAGAAGCTGTGATTCCATAGGCTTGAAGTGAATCAACTTGGTGCCCAGATGAAACTCGAACGATTTGATGAGGGGCTGCATCACCGGCACATCGTTGCCTACGATCCTGTCTATAGCGAAGTCTTTGCCGAAGTGCGGGAGTTCGTTCGCGAGGTCCTCGAAGGGGTGGAACTGGTGCACATCGGCAGTACGGCGGTTGAAGGCCTGCGCGGCAAGGCCATGATCGATGCTGTGGCGATCACGGCACGGCAGGATCTTCGAGACGAACAACGCGCGTTCGAGCGGATGGGCTTCCATCGCCGGCCGGTATGGGTGGACACGGACGAGAAACCATACGTTTGCGCATCTGTCGTTCACGCTGGCCGGCGTTTCAACGTCAATGTGCACATTTGCCACCGTGGCGATCCTGTGCACAAGGATTCGCTGGCCTTCATGGATATCCTCGGTCGTCGGCCCGACCTCCGCCAGAAGTACGAGGAGGCAAAAGACCGAGCTCACTCAATAGACCCGGGCGACCCGCAGGTCTACAACAAAGAGAAAGAGGCGGTGATCAGGGAAATTGAGGCCCTGATCGATCGCCGGTAGATCAACAGCGACGGTAGACGGCCGGAACCAGTCGTTCGCCCGTCCGACAGAATCCGGCCATAACCGGTCATCCAAGGCGTCCTCTCAGTTCGATACAAACCGCATATGTACGACGACCTCCTGAAGCTGAAAACGCCCGAGAAGCTCTTGGGAAATCTAACGCCCGTCGACGAGACCAAACTCCGCAGTAGTCACCCGGACCTACCAGACGACTATGTCTTTTTCCTGAGTCGTATTGGCGCCGGGATGATTGGGCAAGGCCAATACAGCCTCTATACCGGTCTTGCGGAGCCAAGCTTCATCTACGGCGACCTACCACCTCAACTCGTAGGCGTACTTCTTTTTGGCGACGACTTCCAAGGATTCAACGCGGGATTCCGCACCAACTCTTGGGAGGTGGTGGAGGTGGACCCTCTAGATCGAAGCGTGCACGTCGCGGCCCCCACCTTCCAAGCCTTCATCCGGGGCACAATCAATAACCTCTTATAGAGGGCCGCGCGGCTAGCAGCTTTCGGCCAATACCGGACGTTGCCCGAGCACGGTCAACCCGCGTGCGAGATAGCTAGTTGCGACAGCATGTCTTGTCGGAAGCACAGTACCATTCCGCCGTCATCCGACACACCACCCTAGTCGGACCAAATACGACAATAGCGACAACCTAGGGTGTTCACCCGAATGGAGCGACCCAATGTGGAGCATCTTGGCCGATCTGTGCATCGGCTTCTTCGAACTTGTTATGGATGTCTTGGTGTTCAGGCGTCAGCGCAGCAAGCACGGTCGCAGTCCCCGCAGTGTTGCCAAAGACACGTTCGAGGTCGCACGCTTCAATTTCGTCACGTTGATTTTCATCGGGCTGGTCTGTGCCGGGTTGATGCTGCTCCTGGCCTTCGGGTTTGGGTTGTCAGTCGGCCTAAGCGTCGGGATCGGCATCACCGTGGGAGCGTTCTGGGGAGTCTGGCAATACTCCCAATTGGTTCGTGAGCGATGAGCGCGTCGCGCCGCTGATCCCTTCCCCGAACTAAGACGGCCTTCGCCGACGGCATGGGCGTCGTCGGCGAACGTTCCGAGCTCGACAGAAAAATCGCGCCACTCCCGCCGAGCAACTTGGCAAACAGATTGAGGGGGAAGTTGGATGGTTGCGCGACCGGCTACAGTCGGCCAGAACCGGTCGTTGGTACCGCAGGTTAAATCACCCGGATAGCGGACGTTCAATCCCTGTGACTACGGGTATCAAATGAGTTTCTACAGCAAACGCAACATTGCCAACATATTCATCCTTTTGGGGTTGGTCCCCAGCGTGTTGTGGCTAGGACTTTTCGCGATCAGCGGGGCACTGGCCCCGTGGGTGGCCGCCGGCGTCATCTGGTTAGGCGTTCCTCTGTGTTTTCTGAGCCTCCTGATTTCCGGCAGTGCGTGGGTATGGGCGCAGGATCTTGCAAAAGCCAATCCTGAAGAATGGAGAGGTGCTCATCGTGTCCCTGGATGGATCGCGGCCGGTGTCGGTTGCCTTGCAATCGGCGCAGTGATCGCCATCAACGTCCAAGGTTCTAGGACGCCTGACAAACTCCCGTCTCGATCAGTCCAGTTGTCGGCGGAGGAAAGTGCAGAGGTCGAACGGCAGGCGAAATCAAAGATTGAACAGTTGACCGGCAAATCTCATTCGCCGAACTCACCCACTCGCTGATGGCGGATGCGGCCAGAACCGGACTTCCGCATGAGAACAATGCCACCACACGACCAATCTCGATTGCACTGGGGTTACCTTCACGAGGTACGCGTCCATCCAGATGGACTTCACAGTTGCCAAGCGCTCGGACCAGCCGGTGATGCCGCTAGACGCATGGTTGGCGAGAGCACCTGCGTGTGGGTGTTTTGGGCGCGATGTCATCTCGACGCGATGAATGTCTACTACGACTTCACTGACGGAGGAACGTACAAGAGCGATGAGCCCTGCGATCGAGAAGACTACCCTTCGGCTTGGTACGTCGAACAGGAAGCGTATCTCGCCATCATCTGCAGACCGCGGAGTAAAACGGCCGAGTAGCTTCTGCTTGATCGTCGACGCAAAAAAGGCCAACGTAGGGCGGCTTTGGAGAACTCTTTACAGCCGCTCAGGGGCGCCAGGCGCCCCCACTGGCGCAAAGTTTCGATCCCTACTGCATAGGAGATCGACATGGACGCTCTCACCGTCTCAGCCCCACGGCCGCCGTGGAACAAGCACAAACTCGTCGGACAGAAGCGGCCTTTCAAGCTCAAGGAAATTTGGGCGATCCGCACTCGGCTCCAATTGTCCCGTCGTACGCGAGACCTTGCACTTTTTAATCTCGGAATCGACAGCAAGCTCCGGGCATGCGACCTGGTGAAGCTGCGGGTCCGCGATGTTGCCAACGGCGAGCGGACGGCCGCACGGGCGAACGTGGTTCAGCAAAAGACCGGGCGACCGGTCCAATTTGAGCTCACCGATCCGACGCGGGAGGCCGTGTCCAGCTGGATCAATGTGGCCCACCTTCGTTCCGAGGACTTCCTGTTCCCGAGCCGGGTGCATTCGTCGCCGCATCTCGGGACCAGGCAGTACGCCCGAATTGTTGATGGGTGGGTGGAAGAGATCGGACTGGATCCGGCCGAGTACGGTACGCACTCAATGCGCCGGACCAAGGCGTCGTTGGTCTACCGCCGAACGAAGAATCTCCGCGCGGTGCAGCTCCTGCTCGGCCACACCAAGCTCGAGAGTACTGTGCGTTACCTCGGCATCGAGGTCGAGGACGCACTGGAGATGGCTGAGCAGACGGAAGCCTGATGAGATCTTGGCACCCTGAATGAGGGGTGCCAGGTCGAGGGCAAAATGCAGCCAAGACCGGACCTTCGCGGCCAATCAAACGTCCATTCATGAACAGCTACGTCCTTGCTCTCGATCTCGAAGGCACCCTGATCTCAAACGCGATGAGCCAGATACCGCGGCCCGGCCTGGCTGAGTTCCTGAATCGTTGCGCTGAACTCTTTCCCCGCATCGTCATGTTCACCACTGTCAAGGAAGAACGATTCAGAAAGATCGCGCGCTTATTGGTGGAAGAGAGAATTGTGCCTTCCTGGTTCGCGGAGATGGAGTACATCACTTGGCACGGCGCGACGAAAGATCTCCAGTTTGTCCCCGGCGTAAGTCCACACCAGGTGTTGCTGGTCGACGATTTTGAGAAGTACGTTCATCCCGGCCAGGAAGCACAGTGGCTGGAAATTGAACACTTCGATCATCCCTACAGTTCAGCGGATACCGGCCTCGCCAAGATGCTCGTCACATTGGCGGCGCGTATTTGATCGATGATCGTTGTGCATCGGTGCGGAAAGAATCGGCCAGTAAGAGACCTCCGCTCGGCGCGGTGGGAAAAGCAGAATTGACGAGGAAGAATCCATGGGAGTCGCACAAGCGGGAATTGCCTTTCGGCCAACCACCGAGATTGCAGACCTGAAGAGATTTGTCTCAGAGCTGCTTGACGACCGATATGAGGAGATCCCGCACCCGAATGTGCGGGAGTTTGATATCCGCCACGCCGGGGATGTGATGGTCCAGGATTTCGGGGGCGCCGTCTTCATATGCAGCGATGCACTGGCGTGGAAACATCTAGAGGATCAGAGCAGCGACGTTAGCTCGCTTCATCAGCGCCTCGGGTCTCCGGCGGCATTCATGGTCTTTTGCAACTACGACTCAGGCGGAAGCTACGGCTACGCGCTTGTCGAAAATGGCTTGCGAAGGCGCTCTCGGCTTCAAACGACGGGCGTATCTCGATTGCCACCCCTGCTTGAACATGGGCAGCCAACCATCATCGAACAGAGATGGCTCTCGGCAAAATGGTATCTAGAGGATGACGACTGCCCGCCCGAAGAAAGGCAGCGTGTTTTCTACTTGGAGAATCCCAGGGTCGAGGTCGCCGAGTATTTTCTTACTCAGCAGATGCTTGGCGACATATTGATGGATCAGTATGGCGTGTGCCCTTGGGATACCACGACAGAGCCGATCTACCATTTTTTTAGGGTCGGCTCCAACATTCCGGATGCGGAGACCGAGCCGACATCTGAGAAGCTCCCCAGATCCGAAGCAGCCGAGCTCTCCAGCAAACAACGACGTCCCTGGTGGCGATTTTTCCGTGCGCGCTAGTCATCATTCCCTGAGAACCTCGTCCAGGGGCGGGTAATCGAAACCAAGGCAACGTCGCGCCGTCCATGACACTCAACGAATTGCGCAAATACCTCGTAGATCAATACCCGAGGCCCTGCTTGCGCGTGCGAACACGCTTATCACCGACCGCCGAGGCTACGGAACAATCAACCTGCAGCCTTGAGTCGGCGATGGCGGTGAAAGAAGCCGGATTCATCGACTAGTTCGGCGTTTGGCCCCCTCGATGGCGGCGGTGCAGGTGTGGCAGGATGCGGCCAATAGCGGAAGTTCAACCAACCCCCCAGCACTGGTCTATATGTGGCCCTTCAGAAAACGCGTAGAGGCCTCGCCGGCACACACCATCCCGCCTTCAGAAAAGGTCGTAGAAGCCACGGCCGATCCCGGCGCTCGGGTTTACTGCCATGTTGAGTTCGAGTCGAGTGGCGAGAAGTCCTTACAGCGGCTGACGGAATTCTTTGACCTCGTGAAGGCAGCGAAGGATAGCGATGAGCCCGCCGATGAATCGCACCTATTGGCTTATCTGAGCGATGGTGAACGCTCCTACTTTTCGAACCTTACCCCGGAAGAAGTGGCTGAGTGGAACGAATATTGGTTCTCAACGCCGCTTCCAAAGCGGCATTCCCCTGAGATGCTGACTCCGCAGTGGGATTTCGCTTCCATGCTTGATGCATTCTGGAATGGGGACTACGACCTCATTGCAATCAAACCGCGAGCGACACGGCATGTATTGGAGTTCAGCCCCCATGGCTATCCGTACGGCGGCACCGGCAGTCTTGTTGCGCTGGTCGAGTGTTTCGGCCATCGAGTTGTCGGCGTTGATGATGGAACGGGATATGAGAAATACGTGCCACGCACGAACATCTGGAAGCCGTCTGCCAGCCGTGATGTCTGACCTCGTATCGCGCCCGCACCTACTTGGCTGCGGCCACTCGCGGCGACGAAGGACCACATTTTTTTGAGAGGAACATTGTGGCGCTTTGGGCTCCTGATGCTCTCGTCGAACTACGGTTGTTCCCCTCGCACGCAGGCGGACGGGCGGGGCCGACTTCCACCGCCTGGTGGGGTTGCCCGCTCAGCATCGATGGTGAGCTTTTCGACGCGAGATTCGACCTTTCCGAGATGGAGCCGCTTTGGCCAGGAGAGTCTCGCGTCGTCCCCGTGAAGTTTCTCAGCCTGAATCTCGTGAGGCCTCTCATTGCCGAGGGTCAAGAGTTGCGCGTTTGGGAAGGACGATGCATCGGGGAGGCCACAGTTTTGACTTTGTGCTGGTAGGCTGCCCTCGGCCAGAACCCGTCATTCAAAACCGCCCTCAAAAATGGACATAACACGCATCCAGCGCTCGGTCTTCTACCGCTATCAGCACGTGACCGGTCCAAAGTGCGTCCTGGTTTCCGTTCGATTTGGAAAGGCGCCGCCGAATGGCCCAACGTTGATTCGGCTACTCGCGATGGATCGAACGGAAGCCGCAGTCCAGTTTGACCTGTCGAATCACGTGTCCGAGATACTGGCTGGTGTGGTTCGGGCAAACTCTGAACTTGGAAGCCGCCTTGAAGTTGAGGCGATTGAGGTCGTCCCCGACGACTATCCAGGAAAGGGCCAAGCCGAGCACGTCGCCTATCAAATCGCAATGGCCGTGGGTCGGGGCGAGGTATAGCGGCAGTCGGCCAGAACCAGCCAGTCGACATGCGGCGGGATTTTTCATGCTTTACGAACTCAAGAATCTATTTGCGAACGTCAGGAAAGAAAATAAATATCGACCAACGGTGAGGTCGATAGCCTTTCTTGGCATGCATGGCGACGGCCAGCAGTGGTACTTGCAAGTTCGCTTTTGCGATTTCGATGCGATGGACATTGAGGGCGACCATCTGATATTCAGCCTCCAGGAGGCGATGGACTATGCGCGAATGGAGTATGGAGTTTTGGAGTCCGACTGGCGGCTATTGCGATCCGACGAAGTTAACGCAATCCCGACCTTCATCGCAGGGAAACGAGTCCACCGAAACAACGACTGAGGCTGCTCCATGTTGTCGCCTTGGCTCGCACCCTCGCTTGGCTGTCGACTTTGGCACGGCGGGTTCGGACGGGTACTATCGGCCAAGACCGGTCGTTCGGCGCGAGCACTCAATTTCATCGAAATGTTCATTCGCTTTGTAATCCACAGCAACGACATCGACTCCGGACGAAGGCAAGGTTTGTTTCAGGCCCTCGGAGAACTCGAGATACAAGGGTTGCTTCTGGAGCACGAAGTTGAGCACTACTACGAACTTCGTGACTGGTTCCGAAAAAATCTTTGCAAGCCCGTGAGCTTCACTCGTTCATCAAAACCGCACGCCAAGAAGGTGGCGCTGAGTTGGTTCAAGGACACTGCCACTGAACACATCGGCATGATGCGCGGCTTGGCTCGGGTATTGGAAGCGCACGATGTGATGGTTGAAATCTTGCATAGCGACCGGCCTGGCTACGTTGTCTACGAGGACGAATTTCAAGTCGCGGCTGAACCGTTCAACGAAACACTAACCTAGCTAATCACTGTCATTGGAGGTCATGTTGAAATCCATCATCCTTTCGGCGCTGGTCTTGATAAGCTAGGTCGCCATGGCGGAAACCGTCCAAGTCAAGTATCACGGCAGCATTTCACTTGACGCCTTCGCGTGCGAAGACGTTAAAGACAGTGGTGACGTTTCGCGCATTTGCTACGACAAAGCAGAGCGGTACATGGTGATTCGGCTCAAGACGACCTACTACCACTACTGCGAAATCGACGCCGCTACCGTGCAAGGTCTCCAAAGGGCCAGTTCGAAGCGGCAGTTCTTCGAAACCCGCATGCGCGGAAGCGGTGCGGATGGACCATTCGACTGCCGGACGCACCCTGTCCCGAAGAAGTATCAATCTAGATGAAAGCAGATCAATTGCGGGAAGTGGGTCCACCCATGCATGCAGCCGAGCGGGGCGCAAGCTTCGCCGCAAGCGCGGCGTAGCCGTTGGCGCATTGCGAACTAAGAGAAAGATAGGACCCATGAGAACGATCATCCGACACGTCTGCCTGGTCAGCAGTCTTGTTCTCGGTGCAGTCGCGCACGCCCAGGCACCAGTCTCTACCGCTGCCTTGAGAGACTTCGCGAAATGCGATGCGAGCTTCTTCACGGCGCTCGGCAAGGAAATGGCTGAATGGAGCGCCGTAGCACCCATGAGCGGGAACGGCGAGGCGGGCTGGGTCAGGGTGGCCAACCGCAACAACAGCGAATACCGCCATCTGAAGCGCGACAACCAAGTCGTCTTTGCGCCCACTCCGGCACCGGGCGGCGTGCCGCTACTGTCGTACTTCGATCAGGCCGTCGATAGCGGTACCGGGTTCCTGCGGTACGAATGGGGCTTCACGGCGAGGGGGCGTGTGGAGGAGGTGATGCAACGGCTTCGCCCTATCTTGGGCGAAGGCCTCGAGGCCCGGCCAGGCTTTGCTGGCGAGACCGAATACGTCCGCATCGAAGGCAAGCTCCCTGGCGCGACATGGGCACCGATTCCCCAACGCAAACTGGAAGATCCCCCTTTCGAGGGGATCGCCCGATCGTTCATTGTCAAGAGCGACCCGGACAGCCGGCCGAACCCCGTGGTGCGTATGCAATGCATGCTGTCCGGCCCAGTGGATGCCAAGACGCTGAGCGCGTCTCGGCCCGATATCGATCCGAAAACCTATCCGGCTCAACCGACGCAACAACCGTTCGACGCTGTCGCATTGCCTTCCGACCTGCTCGATGCCGTGAGCCGAGCCGCGCCGGCGCAGTCGATCTGGCGACCCAAATTCAAGCGCCTGAGCTATGCCACCCGATCCGTCATGCGAATGGCTTGGCCGGGCAAACCGGTGATTGGGGAATTGCAGAGCGTGATGCGCCTGGTGGCCCACGACGACGGATCTGTGCAGACCGAGGAAAGCCACATCGGCCCAGAAGGAAGCCCTGCCGTTGGCTCGCGGCATGTCTCACTTGCGGGCGTTCTGCCCCTAAAGTCCCAAGGCGGCCCCGCGAGCGATACGACGGTCCGCATCACCCGATTGACGGCCATCGTGCTACCCGCGGCCCTCACGCCCGGCGCGAAGCTCCGGTTCGCCACCGAGAGCTACGGCGCGGTTCCCGGCCCCCAAGGATTGGCCACGTCCTACGTGCTGAGCTGCGAGGCGAAGCAGGCCAGCGAGGCGGCGGCAATCTTCCCGAACTTGACCGGGCGGGCCATCGGCCTGTCCTGCCTGTACCTTGCGGGCGAATCCCACGCCACCGTCGAACTGGCCTTCCTCGAAGACCTGGGCATCGTTGTCCGACTCGGATATGACTCCGTGACAACCGGCTCCTTGCAGTCCACTTTCGTTCGATTTGACATCGACAGGTAGCGTAAAGGCTAAGGGCTATAGGCTATCGGCCAACAGCAGTCATTTGGTGCTACCCAGATCCATTTGCAAAAGACACGTGAGTTCAGATTCATGGCCGCGTACTCCAGCCTCTATTTCACTGATTCGCCCTTGCCGCCAGCAACTGGCGCCTTAGCTGATTCCAACGAGCCGTACCTTCAATCAAGATATCACCTGCCCCTCTTTTGGCTTGCTATGTACGAGCAAAGGGATCTGACGGTTCTCACCGCAGACGAGAACGGAGACGCCTGGCCCTATCTCGTCAAGCGACGGCTCGACGCGATGGAAATGCTTGCTTCTCGTGAAAGCTGGCTTGTCTCCCACTTCCCTACGCTGGATCGCGCATGGCTGAACGCATTTCAGTCCATGCTCAGTCAAAATTCTTCTGACTATGTTCACTTCGATACTTCAGATATCGGAGGAATGCTGGGCTCAGCTGAAGACTGGCTACCAAAGCTTTCGGCCTATCTGAAGATCTTCGACGTGCCTCAAGATCAAGAAGACCAGAACGAATCGTGGAGGATATTTCGACAAATAGAAGGCTCATTTTCTGGGGCCAGCGCGCATGAGTCTTGGGCCTTTTGCGGAACCAGTGATGATGGCAACATGGGCTGGGAACGCTAAGCCGACATCAGATGCAATCCATCGGTGTGTATTTCGGTTGTTTTGCGTGGCCTTCGGGACTGAAGCACCGGTTCTTGCAATGGCTACAGTCGACCAAGACCGGTCATCCACTTGAGCAACTGGCCCTTCTTGCAGGATCCTATAGATGATGCGTGAGCCCCCCTACCCGGAGATCTACTGCGACTTCAACGCAAGGATGAGCGACCGTGGGTATCACTGGAGCGAATGGGTTCAATTCGGGACTTGAGCAAGTTAGGCCTCACGCTGGAGAAGCCGTCGGCAAACGCTTCACGTTCGTCGCGGACGATGCGGACAAAAACGGCGTTCCTGATGACATCATGTCCAACGGTGTAGTGATCAAGGATGTTCGTTGCGTGCTTGATGGCATTGCCGTGCGCAGTTGCGGTTTACTTGATTGCTGTCACGAACGCGGGTGCAGTGGTCCTTCTGTGTGGGGCGCTGCTCGTCGCAACGGCGTGGTTGCTGTCCGCATGCGTCTTTCCGGCTTGGCTACAGGTGGACCGAGTCGATACGCCTGCATGAGGTATCTCTTCGGTGACTGAGGAAAGGTCGCTTCGGAGGCGGATGCAGTTCTGCTCAGCACTCCTTTTGCACTGACAGCCCGTACGGCTACAGTCGGCCAGGACCCGGCGATGCACCACAATTTGCCGATTTGCAGTCGTTCGCCCCTCTCCCCAAAGGTGCCGATGCCACTTCAGTTCTTCGACGCGTCCCTGGTCGGCCCCACCTCGAAGCGCGAGCTCGATGAGATGAGGGAAATGGTCCGCGCCGATTCTCCTTCCTTCGAGTTCGACCCAGCCTACCTGCAGGTCGTCGCGGAGTTCAACGGTGGCAGGCCCTCAACGAGATACTTTCACACGCGCAATGGTCAGCTTGCTCCACCGATAGAACGCTTCCTCCACTACACGGCCGGTCATGACCTTAAGGACCATCAGCTCGGATTCTTAAACGCCAATGTCTTCTGGTCCGCTCTGGAAAATCGTCTCGGGACGCTTCTGCCGTTTGCCGTGCTGGCAAACAACGATGCGCTTTGCTTCGACTGCGGCTCGGGCGAGTCGCCGGTCGTCCTCTGGAGCAACGAGCGGTCCGTAGAGGACGAGCCGTCATACGAGCATGTAGCGGATTCGTTCGACGACTTCTGCGCAGCACTCTCGTCCGTGGCCGCCGAGTGACCGCGATGCGCCGGACTCGGCGACCTTGGAGCGGCGCCGAAGCTCCCTCCCAACCGGCTGAGATGTTCAGCCAGACCGTTGCATCGACCGGTTAAATCCGCCGCCAAAACCGGACGTTGGACATTGGCATCAATTCGCATGGATCTTATGGCTACAAAGGACGACCTGTTTGAGGACATGGCGAGGGCACTGGAAGCGTGGACGACAGCCGCGTCGGAAGCCCTCACCGACGCCCAATCCGACCTTGTCTGGGTAGAAAACGAGAAGCCGTATCGCGAGATTCAACACGCCCCTTGCCGCCGCTGGACTGGCAAGAGAAACTCTGGCGACGGTCCTATCGGAGTGCTTTCGGGGTCTAGGGCATTCGTTCCTGGTTGCAATGGACGGCGGCACGGCTCTTGCCGAGAAGGGGCGCCTCTACGTGGTTGATGAACACGGGCGCCGAATAGGCGAAGGCCTTCACGATGATTTCGTGGGATATCTCATGGACACCGGACGGCTGCCGAAATAGGACCTCCGCGTGCGGTCAAGAACAGGCCTTCGCAAGAACCCAGCAAACCGATGAACAACTTCCCTGTGTTTGCGCTTCTGATAGCTTTTGTCGCCGCGGCGCTGTTGTTCGCCGGCCTGGTCATCGTTGGCTGCCTTGTCGCAGCGGCGTTGTATCCCCGCGGCCATCCGTCGGCAGACCGACTGCGAGCGTTCGCTGGGCGATTGCCTCACCTGGTCGCCCGTGGTGTCATGCATTTCGAGGGGCTCGCCTTCATACTCGTCTTGGCGATTTTCACAGTTCTGACGGTGGTCTATTCCTGACTTCACCAGTCAGGACGGAATGCGGCCACAACCTACCGTTCGTGAGCCGAAGCGAATCTTCTGAGAAGCTGTGATTCCATAGGCTTGAAGTGAATCAACTTGGTGCCCAGATGAAACTCGAACGATGTGATGAGGGGCTGCATCACCGGCACATCGTTGCCTACGATCCTGTCTATAGCGAAGTATTTGCCGAAGTGCGGGAGTTGGTTCGCGAGGTCCTCGAAGGGGTGGAACTGGTGCACATCGGCAGTACGGCGGTTGAAGGCCTGCGCGGCAAGGCCATGATCGATGCTGTGGCGATCACGGCACGGCAGGATCTTCGAGACGAACAACGCGCGTTCGAGCGGATGGGCTTCCATCGCCGGCCGGTATGGGTGGACACGGACGAGAAACCATACGTTTGCGCATCTGTCGTTCACGCTGGCCGGCGTTTCAACGTCAATGTGCACATTTGCTACCGTGGCGATCCTGTGCACAAGGATTCGCTGGCCTTCATGGATATCCTCGGTCGTCGGCCCGACCTCCGCCAGAAGTACGAGGAGGCAAAAGACCGAGCTCACTCAATAGACCCGGGCAACCCGCAGGTCTACAACAAAGAGAAAGAGGCGGTGATCAGGGAAATTGAGGCCCTGATCGATCGCCGGTAGATCAACAGCGACGGTAGACGGCCGGGACCAGTCGTTCGCCCGTCCGACAGAATCCGGCCACACCCGGACATTCAATCCTTCAGCCTCGCGCCATGAACACCGCCCACATCTCCGCCACCGACGTTCCACTGAATGTGCAGGGTCTGCCGACGCTCTACGGGTCCAAGGGAAGCTGGTGTGCCTGGGTGACAGCCTTGCCATTGCCCCATACCGCGCGTTTTCGCGGCGCAACCGCACTGGCGGCGTCGCCAGGCTATGCCAAGGCCGACCGGATCGCCGAAACTGGTGAGGTGACCGTTTACCTCGAGAACGACGATGGGTCCGACCACGCGCCCGATGCGGCGATGATCGAAGCCGCACGCTGGCTGCTCGAGAACGATGCGGCCTTTTTCCGTGCAGTGCTGGAGGCCATGCTGGCTGATCTACCGTCTCTGCACGCCATCGAGAACGCGACCGTCCTGGCCGACGATGCGTTCCGACTGCCCGAGCGCTGGGACGAGGCCACGCTGTTGCCCTTGGTTCGGCTCAACAACATCAATCTATACCCCGTCCTCGGTGCGCCCTATATCGGTCTGGACTTCAGCTGCGCCTGGGAGGACGAGCATGGTTATGGGCTGATGATGGCAGGCACCGAGGTCGTGGAAACGGGTGGTGCCGACGTGGGCGCGCTGGCTTGGATCGCCGCGCGACATGCGGAAGGGCGGCAATCGCAGTGATGGAGGCGCCGTACAGCGGGGTGAGGCGCGGCATGGCCAGGGACGGCAACTGCATCACCGAATTCAAGAACCGTTGGCTTCACCGCCGGGCAACTGGAAGGAGTCAGGCCCCGGGAAGCTCTTGTCGGGTCTGAGAATCGGACGCTTGTGGAGCGACGCGAAGCTGATGCAGCATGCGGCCCCGATCACGGGAATCAACCACACCAGAGCCAGCTGGAGCCTGCGTTGCAGTGGCGAGTAAAAATCGCTGCGCAATATCGCGACCGTTGCAATCAGATTGCCTGCGAACACCGCGACCGCAACGAACGCGAATATGAAGTACATATGTCTAGGCAAAGCAGCTTCTCCAAGAGCTTCTTGGGAAATGTAGCCAGGGGTGCGCGCCGTCGTCAACCGATCGGCCGGTTCGTCATAGAGGCAGCCACGAACATCCATCGGCAGCATGCGGTCCAGCGACTGCTTCAGAGAAGATCGAACTTCGGCTTCGGGCCCAAAGCGGTCATCGAGCGTGCTCGAAAATGGTCTACGACCTCAGGCGCCAGATATGCATCGTCCGTTTCCACCGCCTCTGTCTCAGTTGGCGTGGCGATACCCGTTCTCAGACGCTTGGCCCTGACTTTCCGCCGTCGTCGCGCTTTACCTGCAGCACACCTGCGCTGCCGTCCGGTCTCCCGCTACAGCAGACCTTTGGCAGACGCCTTCAGCGTTGCGGCCGCGCGGGTCGAGCAGCCGAGCTTGCGAAACACACGTTCGACATGGGTTCGCACCGTACTCGGGCTGATGCTCAGCACACGAGCGACCTGCTTCGTGTTGTCGCCCCGGCTGATGCAGCGCAGGACTTCAAGTTCGCGCTGGGAAAGCGACGGATCGCCCGGCGCAGGTGCAGCGGGCTTCGCAGGCGTTCCCGACAGGGCGCAGGCCAGCAGTGCAGTGATGACCTCCTGGTCGAAGCGGCCTGCCTCGACGTCCTCGTGCATGCGATCGAGCGACTGTGCTTCGGTCAGTTCCGGCCGCCACGGACGGCGGGTGCGATGCGAAACCCACTGCTCGGCCGCCGCGACGATCTGTCCTTCGAGCGGCATCGACATGCCGGAGCGGCCACGGAAGTAGCCGGAGCCATCGCGCCGCTCGAAGGCGAACGATGCGATCTCTGCTTCGGCCGCAAGGCCGTCGATCTGCCCGGCGGCGCGGGAAGTCCAGTACGGCACGAGCCGCAGGCGCTCCATCGACGAGGCCGGCAACGGTTCGGGCGCGTTCCAGATGGCGTTGGGAACCGCTGCGCGCCCGATGCCATGGATCAAGCCGGCCTTGTACATGCGTTGGCGCAACGGTTCGTTCATTCCCAGTTGCGTGCCGCAATCGCGCGCCAACTTGGCCACGCGACGCGAGTACCCCGTCATCCAGGGAAGCTTGAGATCGCTCACGTCGCCGACGAGTTCCAGCCCGACGCGCCGAAGCATCGAAGCCGGCTGGTCGGCGACGCCGGTCCACGGCGCGGCGGGAGAATCCAGCAGCTTCATCCACTCCCGGGCGTGCGGTGAGCTGGCGTCGACGAGGAAGTCCGGGTAGAGGCTGTCCGCGCGTCCCCGCGCCAGCGCGAGGGCTTGGTCGAGCCCGTAGAGGCGGCTGAAGATCTCCAGGTCGCTCGCCAGGGCCACGACATAGGTCGCAAGGGGCACGTCCTTGCCCCGGAGGATGCCGGGAATGCCGCTGCCATCGTAGGCCTCGAAGATGGCGCGCAGTGCCGCTTCGACATCGGGACTCAAGCCGAGCATGCCCGCGATGTCGCCTGCAATCTCGCAATGGATATGGGCCATCGCAACCACTGCCCCGGGGATGGGCGCGCGGTGCGGCTGATGCAGCCGCGGCTGCGGGGATGCCAGAAGGGCTCGCCGGCCGAGCACGTCGTCCTCCAGGAAGTCCGCGAACTCCTGCGCATTCGCCGTGCAACCCGACCAGCGCAGCAGCGCAACGTGCCGCGCGGCCTCGACCTGTGGCGCGTTGCAGCCGGCTTCCGTCGCGATCATCCCCGCCAGCCAGGCTGTACGCAGGGAATGGTCGATCGGCTGGCCCATGCTCAGATCGCCGATGAAGGCCAGCGCGCGGGCCGCGTCAAAAACGGTGATGGTTGTGTCTTCAGGCATGGCATCACTGTGGCGGGCGCACAGCATCGCACAGTCCTCGTGCGGGTGCCTGTCGGTCATCCGACCGATACCGCAGCCGGCGGCGCAGGACAAGAATCGTTGCATCCGCCTCGCTCGATGCGCGGAAAGCTCTCATCCCCACAGCCTTCGCCCCACATCCATGTCCGACATCATCCAGCCTCATCTTCAGCGGGCCGCCTGGCTGCGCAAGCTCTACTTCATTCGTGCGGCCTTCTCCTTCGCATGGGTCGCGCTGGCCTTCGCCACGGCCAGGCAATCGGCCGTCGCGACGGCCGCCCTGCTGATCGTCTACCCTGCATGGGACGCGCTGGCGAACCTGCTGGACGCCAGGATGGCGGGCGGCACCAAAGCCAATCCGACTCAAATGCTGAACACCTGGATCAGCACGATAGTCGCAGTTGCGGTCACGGGCTCGCTCGTGCTCGGGCACCAGATCGTCCTGGTCATCTTCGGGATCTGGGCCATTGCTTCAGGCCTCCTGCAGCTGGCGACAGCCATTCGCCGCCGCAAGAGCGATCGTGGGCAATGGGCCATGATGCTGAGCGGCGCACAGTCTGCGCTTGCCGGCGGCTTCTTCATCGCACAGCAAGGCGCCGGCACGTCGGTCGTCCAGACGCTCAGCGGCTATGCAGCGGTTGGCGCCGTGTACTTCCTGATCTCCGGACTTGTGATCCTATTTCGCAAACCGGATGAGAGGCCCGTAAGCTCGCCCGGCTGAAGACCTTGTGGCTTGCCTGCACATACTTCAAGAGAACCCTCGTGAGAGCTTCGGGGGTCAGCCGCGGAATATCGTGTTGCGCATGCCAGCAAAGGCGCAGCAAGCATCGAGCCACAGGCCGCAGCACGCTTGCGCTTCTGGTGAAATTGTGGCGTTGAGGCTGAAGCCTCCGGATTCGCTCAGGTGATGCCGTGCCTTTTCAGCTCGGCATCTTCGTCCCCGGTGATCCAGCCGAACACCTTGCCCTTGGCGCCGTCGATCCGGACCAGATACACGTTGGTGAAATCGATCAGCTTGCGTGCGCCGTCGACCTCGTAGGTGGCGCGCCAGTCGACGTGCACCAGGCCATGGAACTCATCGATCGGCGTCACGCGCAGATCGCTCACTTCCATCTTCTTCGTGCCCATCTGGCGATAACGCGCGAAGCCGCCAGCCATCACCTTCTTGAGTTCATCGTCGTTCCTGCCCGACATGATCCCGGATGGCGATGCAGCGATGAACGTGTCGGTGTACAGGTCGGCAATGGCTTCAAGATCGGGCTCGGCGGTCAGCGCGTCGTTGAAATGCCGCGCGTACCGCTCGAACAGTTCTTTCATCGCTTGCTGCATCCGCATGATTCGTGCTCCTTCGGATAGTGGCCGGCAGTCCGATTCGTGCCAGGGGCAGGCCGGCCGAAACGTGAGCGCCAAGATCGAGGCGCGCGCCGCTGCGGCTACGCCGGCGCCGTGCCCTTGACCGCCCACGCGAGCGCGGCATAGGAGCGCGCGCCATCGGCTTCGCCGTCGAGGTAAGCCGCCTCGACCGCTTCGCGCAGCCTGGAGCGCGCCTCCGCATCGAGCGTGGCGACGTATTCCGCGCCGGGCCCGTCCTTGCCCTCGAAGGGCGCCCAGTAGTCGGCGAACGATGCGAACTCCATGCGGATGGCGAGCGTCGTTTCTTCCACGCCCTTGAACCCCGCATCGCGCCAGGCCCGGGCCAGTTCGCCGGGCCGAGTGAGGGGCCGCGTGTAGTTGCGGGCGCGGCGGGCGCCGGCCTCGGGGTCGAGCACGGCGGCGGTGTCGAAGAACATGCGGTTGGCAACCCAGCCGCCGCGCGCGTCCCACACCGCTGCGCCGACCACCGCGCCGGGCCTGGCGACGCGGCGCATCTCGGCAATGGCCTTGCCCGGTTCCGGCACGAAGTGCAGCACCAGCAGCGAGAGCACGCGGTCGAAGCTTTGCGCCGGGTACGGAAGCGAACACGCATCGGCCACCTCGAAGACGATGCGCGCATCCTCGTTGTGGCGCCTGGCATGTTCGATGTAGGGCAGCGCGATGTCCACGCCCCGCATTTCGCCGGCGCCGGTGCGGCGGGCCACGGCGAAAGTCAGGTGGCCGGTGCCGCATCCGACGTCGAGGATGCGGTCGCCATCCGCGGTGCCGACAAAGTCGAGAAAAGGCAGCGCGAGGAGGCGGCTCCAGCGGCCCATCAGCCGTTCATAGCCATCGCCGTCGGCGGCGACGAAGGTCGAGGACGTGGTGCTCATGGCAATCCCTCCGCACGGCCGGGCGCATGGAAGAGTGCCGTGCAGGCCGATGCTATGCCTCGGCCGATGGCTGCGTCAACGCCGGCGCGCCTGCCGGTTTTCTACAGTCCTCGTCTTGGCGCTTTTTGCAGCAGTTCCGCAAGCTGCCCCTTCCACCAGGTTGCCTGTCCTGTGGTTCCGTGCCCGGTGGTCCGGTCGCTGGCCGGAATCAGGTAGTAGCGGCCATTCTTCACACGCTTCATTTCACGTTCCATGATGCCGGTCTCAGGCGGGTTTCGCTCGTCGTCGGCGGCGTTGATGGCGAGGACGGCAGCCTGGATGCGTTCCAGCCCGGGGGACGGGTTGTAGTCGGCGGACGCCTCCCATTGGTAGAGGATGTCGTTTGCGTCCGCAGTGAAGGGCGCACCCAGGCGCGTCTCCAGCAGCTTGTCGGCCTGGGCACGCGTCGGCGCAGCCTTGTACATCGCCAGGTTGCCGCCGTTGGTGGCGGTGGCGAAGAACACGGAGGCAAACTGGGCGCTGCGAGGCTGGGTGGTGTAGTTGCCGTTGTTCCACTCCGGATCCCTGCGGATGGACTCGGTCAGCAGCCGGCGCATCATCCAGTTGCGGCTGGACATCTCGGTCGGCTGGCACGCCATCGGCACCAGTGCGTCCATCGCGTCAGGGTGCTTCACGCCCCACATCCAGGCATGCATGCCCCCCATCGAATTGCCGATGATCGCCCGGAGGTGCTTGACGCCGAGGTGTTCGGTGACGAGCCGGTACTGTGCGTCCACCATGTCGTCGTAGTTGTAGCGGGGAAAGTTGGCGCGCAGGCCATCGGAGGGACGGGCCGACTTGCCGGTTCCCAGACCGTCGGGAATGATGATGTAGTAGCGGGTGGCATCGAGCGGCTGGCCCACGCCGAACAGCTCGCCGGCAAATGCGGGCGTCAGCATGCTTGCTGCCGAGCCGGTGGTTCCATGCAGGATCAGCACCGGCTCGCCGCTGGGCGCGCCGATGGTCACGTAGTTCAGGCGCAGTTCCGGCATGACCTGGCCGGTGTGAAAGCGAAAGTCCTTGGCGATCCAGCTGCCCTCCTTCGGCGCCGGGTAGTCGGCGGCCCGGCTCGTCAAGGCGAGCATCGCGAGGCAGGAGTACAAGGCGGCTCGCAAGGCGAACCGGTTGAAGTGTGGAATAGCGGGCATGCCAGTCTCCTATGGTTTGAGCACAATTTACCGCGAAAGCCGCATTTGCCATGCCATGAACTCTCTTCTGGACACTCACCATGACCATCACCATCACCGCCTTTGAACGGTCGCCCGACGGCGGCAAGGGCCTGGCACGCGACACGCGCGTGCGCTGGGCACTGGAGGAAGCCGGCCTGCCCTATCAGGTGCGCCTGGTGTCCTTCCGCGCGATGAAGGAGGCCGCGCATCTGGCGCTGAATCCCTTCGGCCAGATCCCCACCTACGAGGAGGGCGAGCTCGCGCTGTTCGAGACCGGCGCCATCGTGCTGCACATCGCCGAGCGCCACCCGGGCCTGTTCCCCGCCGATGCCAACGCAAGGGCGCGCGCCATCACGTGGATGTTCGCGGCGCTCAATACGGTCGAGCTTTCCCATCCTCGAACTCGTCACAGTCAAGCTGGCGGAAGGCGACAAGCCCTGGAAGGCCGCGCGCCTGCCTCTCGTCGAGGACCGGGTGCGCGCCCGACTGAATCAACTGGCTGCCCGCCTCGGAGATGCCGACTGGCTCGACGGCGGCTTCAGCGCGGGCGACCTGCTGATGGTGTCGGTGCTGCTGCGGCTTCGGCCCTCCGGCCTGCTGAACGAGTTTCCCAGCCTGGCCGCCTATGTCGCGCGCGGCGAAGCGCGGCCAGCCTACCAGCGGGCGTTCGCCGCGCAGCTGGCGATCAACGCTGCTCCCTTGCCAGGGAGCTGACCGGACGCCTGTGCAAGGCTTCGCATGTCGAATCAGGCCCAGCCACGCCAATGGCCCCCCTCTCCGCTATAGTGGCCGAGAGAAGACATCCGGATCTGATCCCAATGCTTGATGCACTCGTTTCACCCTGGTCATGCGTTGGCGCTGTCGCCGGGCTGCTGATTGCGATGCTGATCTACTGGGTTGTGCCTGCTGACATAGATACCGTCGAGGTCGGCGCATGGCTGGTTGGTATTGGGTGGGCTGCAGGTCTTGCATGGGATCTCATCGGCTCCGAGCGCCGAGGTAAGCGGTGAAACCGGGCGATCCCCCACCCCGGGGTTCGGCTCTGATCGTGACCGCCCGACCAGAACCTCAATTGGGCATCCCACACGGCGCCGAAACCGGTTCGGTGCGCGTTTGATCTGTGCAGGCAGGATTGCCTCAGGTCTTCTCGAAAGCAGGCCTGAAAACCGTGGCCGCGAAATCCTCGAGCGTCGTCGGAGTGATCTCGGTCGGGCCTTTGTCGTACTCGCCATCGAGGCGTCCTGTGGAGAAGGCCGTGCTCATCTCCACGAGCTGCGCGGCGGCGTGCGCGGAGAAGCCCTGCTGCACCAGCGCTGCCCTGCCCTCTTCCGGGTCGGATTGGACATACGCGAGATCCGGCTTGCCAATGGCCGCGCCGAGCAGCGCCGTGGCTTCTTTCATCGTGTAAAGGCTCGGCGCGCGCAGATGGAGCACGCGCTTGCCCTTGCCTGAAGGCGTACGCAACTCGCGCGCCACGACTTGCGCGATGTCGGCGGTTGCCACCATCGGCAGCGGTGCATCGGGCGCAGTCATGTCCGCATACACGCCGATGGTCCGGAGCATCTCGATCGCGATCAGGTGGTTCTCGAAGAAGTAACCCGGCCGCAGGTGCAGCACGTCCACGCCGGCGAGTTCGTCCAGGCGCCGCTCCTGCCGATGCAGGCCCGCGATCGGGCCGTTCCCCGAGCCCAGGTGCGCGCCGACGCTGCTCAGATTCACGACGCGTTTCAGGCCAGCCGCAGCGATGGCGCGCGCGATTGCATTGCCCAGCCGATCCTGCTCGGCCGCCATGTCGTGCGCCGCGTAGTCGGTAGGGATCATCGTGTAGGCAGCCGTGGCGCCGGCGAATGCCTGCGCCAGGAAGCCCGCATCGCCGATGTCGCCAGCCGCGATATCCGCACCCGCAGCCTTGACGGAGGCGAGCGATCCCGCATTGCGACCGACAACGCGTACCGGTGTCCTGTGTCCAAGCAGCAGTGCCGCGACTTTGGACGTGATGTTGCCGTTGGAGCCGAGGAGCACGTACATGGCAGTTCCCTTCATGGGTGATGTTGCGATGGGTGCCATGGTGCGCGTGGCGGTTGTTTTCAGAAAGCGACTGCGGGAGAATTCATTGTCCAGTTCTGGAGAACAATCGCGTGAAGGCTCCTGCCATCTCCTTTGCCCGCCTGGCGGCCTTCGTTGCAGTCGCCGAGGCTGGAACCTTCACCGCGGCCGCCGAGCGCCTGAACACGACCAAGTCTGCAGTCAGCCAGGCGGTAGCGGTGCTCGAGCGGGAGCTGGGCACGCAGCTGCTCCAGCGATCCACGCGCAAGCTCGCGATCACCGAAGCTGGCGAGGCATTTCTCTCCGACTGCCGCCAGCTGCTGGCCGGTGCCGAGGCCGCGATGGAGCGGGCACGCAGCGGGCACGCGCAGCCTTCGGGGACATTGCGGCTCACCAGCCCCCAAGGATCGGCCGGCATGGTGGCCAGCTGGATCGCGAACTACAGCAAACGCTATCCCGCAATGCGCGTGGACTATGTGCCCACGGACCGCAAGCTCGACCTGATCGCCGAGCACTTCGATCTTGCGATCCGCGTCGGACCGATGGCCGATTCCGGCCTTCGCGCGGTGGTGCTCGAGGAACTCGGGCTTTGGACTGTCGCGGCGGCCAGCTACCTTGCCCGGCATGGCACACCGCGGAAGCCTTCGGAGCTTGCGGGCCACGAGTGGATCGCGCTGTCGCTGCTGCCCGCCCCGTGGTCCATCGATTTCGAGCGCGGCGGCCGCAAGGTGCGTGTGAAACTGCGCGGCTCGATATCAGCAGCGAGCACGGACGCCGTGCTGCAGCTGGTGAGCCAGGGCGCTGGCATCTCCTTCTTTCCCAGCACGGCAGATCTGCGCGCCGAGGTGGAAGACGGGCGCCTCGTTCGCCTTTTTCCCGGCTGGGCGTCGGGGCGCATGTTTCTCTACGCGGCGTATCCGGGCAACATCGCGCCTCCCGCGAAGACACGCGCCTTCATCGATCTGGCGAAGGAAGCAGTGCGATCTGCGGGTTCGTAGGGTCCGGCGGGCCGAAGACGGCTGGCTTCGCAGCACAATGGCCCCGATGAGCACGCACCATCGAGCTCACCACTGGCCGCAACCGGCCGGAGCTGACGCTTGGAGTCCTATCCGCAACAAGAGGCCTGTATGGATTCGCCACTAGGAACCGTCATCATCTACGCCAGAGACATGCAAAAGGCTGCTGCTTTCTATGCCCGGCATTTCGGCTTCCTTACCAATGGTGAGGTCATCGAGGGCCTGATCGAGTTGAAACATCCGGGCGGCGGCGCTGGCATGCTCATCCATCAGGCAGCCAAGTCCGTGAAGCTTGGTCAAGTAGGCGTGAAGCTGAGCTTTCATGTGAGCGACGTGGCAGCCTTTGCCGCACAAGCCAAGCTTCGAGGTCTCGTATTCGGTACAGTGCACGAAGCCAATGGGTATGCGTTCGCGAATGCCAAGGACCTCGACAAGAACTCCATCAGCATCTCGAGCCGAGCGCATCGTGCTACCGCGGCTTGATGGCAATTGACGGCCAGGAGCGGTTCTTCGAGAATTGCCATGAACATTGAACACCTGGACCTTGAGTTGCCCGCTTGGGCCCTGCCTCCCTCGCTCTCGCTCGTTGAGGAGTACGAAAGAGAGTTTGACCTCAATCTCCCTGCGGACTATCGCGGCTTTCTTGCAGCCCATGGGGGCGCACTGGTGAATGCAACCTGTCCATTTATGGAGCCTACACCGCTTGGAGATGTGGCCCCTGTTGATCAGTTCTACGGATTCATGCAAACAGGTCGGTCCGATGATGTCCGCCAAGCTACGAGGATGATTGATGGAGCACCAGATGTTGTTGCGGTTGCTTCTGATCTGATGGGCGGCATGCTGTGGATGAAATGCACAGGGGACGATACCGGCTGCATCTATTTTCATGACCCACAGCAGCGCTGGACTTGGCCTGATGAACAATTTCGTCGGACTTTCCAGCTGGCGCCGTCCATTGAGCGTTATTTGGAGTTGCGTACGGCAAGCTCCTTACCGAAGAAGAGGCGTGGCTACGAGAATGTGTACCTTGTTGCCCGGTCATTTAGCGACCTCATCGAAAAATTGGTGCAAGTCGAAGACGTCGCCTAACCAGCTTCGAAGCCGAAAGCCGGCTCATGGCCCATGCGTTGCGTGACCTGAATGGTGTCTGCTTTCGCGAAGCTCCAAGGGCAGTGTTTGGCCGCAGTCTCCTGGATCGCAAAGAATCGCCCCTCAGAGCAGGACGGGAACGATCGAATACGTCAGCGTCGATGAAGCGATGCGGGCGAGTCCCACCTACACACAATGGTCGTTCGTGCCTGTCGGGCACTAGACCAACGAGCAAGATTTCTTAGTTCTAGCAAGGGAGCTTCTATGGATTTCGAGTCGCTGCTGGGGCGGCAGTTGAAGGACGACGAAGTTGTTGAAGTATTGGATGCGCAGGACATGCAAGTCATCTACGATTTCGACCGGTCGCACGAGAACCTTGAGGATGCTTATTGGGCTGCAGCACAAGCCTCCGGTTTTCAGTTCCGATTCGACCAAGACCAGAAGCTAGACGTTGTTTTTCTCTATATCGAGGCCAGCGAGGGTTTCAGGCCTATTGCGCGTGACGAAGTGAGCATCCCCTTGTATGAGAGCTTCGATGAAGCGAAGCAGGACTTCACGCGGGAGAAAATTCCTTTCAAGGAGAGCCCGGGAGAAAAATGGTGGATCAAAGGCGATTTTGGGTCCAACACACGGCACTATCAGTTTCGGGACGACACGCTGTTTCGTGTCACGCTGAGCACCAAGGCGGCATAGGCCTCCAGAATGAATCATCAATTTGACGAGTTGAAGATTGCTCTCCTGTCGGCGACGGAGGTGCACTACAGCCGGCTCCATTCCAACGAGAACATTCCCGTCAGAATTGACGATCCACTGCACAACTACTGCCGGTATGGACCGCAGGAGTGGTTGATATGGGATGACCTCGGCTTGTTCGGGGAAGTAAATCGGATCATTGCGAGCATCCAGGGGGTGTCCGGATTTCTGTGTGTGAGGCGGTTGGTTGAATCGGATTGACTGATTTCTCTTCTCTATCTTCAGGCCCCTGCCAGGCCGCCGGAGGCACCCGGTTGAGCCATGTATTCATGCTCAACCTCCTGTTCTGCCGCCACCGTGAACGGGCTGCGTGAATCGTTCTTCGTAGAGTATCGCGAACTGGTTCATGGCCTCGCGCCATTCCTTTGCCGCGCGACCCCAGTCCGCCGTGATGTTGCGCAGCGCCAGCCAGATGAGCTTGGTGGCCGCATCGTCGCTTGGGAAGTGCCCGCGGGTCTTGATGATCTTGCGCAGCCGGCTGTGCACGCTCTCGATGGCATTGGTCGTGTAGACCACGCGACGCACGGCCGGCGGGAACGCGAAGAACGGAATCACGCGATCCCAGGCGCGGCGCCAGGCCCCGGTGACGGTGGGGAATTTCTGGCCCCACGGGCTGCGCTCAAATTCGTTCAATGCGTCCAGCGCGGCCTCGGCGCTGGGCGCCGTGTACACCGGGCGCAGCGCTGCGGCAAGCAGCTTGCGGTCTTTCCAGCTCGCGTAATCCAGGCTGTTGCGGATCAGGTGCACGATGCACGTCTGCAGCGTGGTGGCCGGAAACACCGTGCCGAGCGCCTCGCCGATGCCCTTGAGGCCATCAGTGACGGCGATCAGGACGTCGCTCACGCCGCGCGTGCGCAAGTCGTTAAACACCTTCATCCAGAACTTGGCGCCTTCGGTGTTCTCGATCCACAGTCCCAGGATGTCGCGCGTGCCGTCAGGCAGCACGCCCAGGGCCAGGTAGATCGCCTTGTTGCGCACCACCGCCTCTTCCCGGATCTTCACGCGCAAGGCGTCGAAGAAGATCACCGGGTACATCGGCTCCAGCGGGCGCGACTGCCAGGCGCCGACCTCGGCCATCACGGCATCGGTGACCGAGCTGATGAACTCGGGGCTGACCTCGGTGCCGTATTGCTCGGCCAGGAAGCCCTGGATCTCGCGCACGGTCATGCCGCGTGCGTACATCGCCACGATCTTGTCGTCGAAGCCGGTGAAGCGCCGCTCGTGCTTGGGGATCAAGACCGGCTCGAACGAGCCTTCCCGGTCGCGTGGCACCTCGATACGCAGCGGACCGTCCTCGGTCAGAACGGTCTTGCCGCTGGCACCGTTGCGGTGGTTGCTCGCGTCCTCGGTCTTCGCCGCACCCGGCGGGTAGCCCAGATGGTGCGACAGCTCCGCGCCAAGGGCGCGTTCGATGAGCGCCTTCTTGAAGGCCATCGAGGCGGCCTGCACCGCCTCGGCACTCATGGGCCCCTTTACGAACTGATCAATCAGTTCCTTGGGGATCGACGGCAACGCCGCCACGGCGGCCGTTGCCGCCTTCGTCGTCTTCCTGCTTGGCATAGATGCTCCTGCTCGTCATGCTATGCCTCGCACACAAAATTCCGGACAGGCTCAGCATCCATGATCGCGGAGGCTTGTCGTTCGACGCCAAACGCGATGGAATCCTCGAGGCCGCATTTGAGGCGCCTGTCATTCTTGAGGGGCGCAATGTTTTTGGCCCCAGAACGGACCGTCGGTTTAACCGCCTTGCCTTCACAATGCGCTGATGCCCTCGGAAGCTGACCTCCATCTTGCCGAAATTCCCTACGAGTCGGGGAGCCTACAGTTCCGCTACATGCGCTACATGGCATCTGACGGCTCCCGCTGGATTCGACATGGCCTGTTCGTGGCCTATCACGAGAACGGCGTCGTGAGTTCCGAAGGCAGCTACTTCGAGGGGAAGGAACATGGCGCCTGGCGCGACTTCCATGCGAACGGCCAGCTGGCGTCCGAAGGCAACTACCACCACGGCCAGGAGGTCGGAACGTGGCGCTTCTGGGGCCCCGACGGAAGTGAACAGCCTTCCGACGAAGCACGATGACTGTCGACCAGTTTCGGACATCGTTCGATAAGACACCGCCGGGAACCGCTCATTCGCCCAAGCAAGGAGGACAGTTGTGTATTTCGAACTCGATGATGGGGAAGCCCTGCACAAAGAAGCACCAGCGACGTTCTACATCCCTCCTCGGGAGCACCGAGCCAACCTCCAGCTTGGTCAGCTCGCCAAGCTGGTGTTTCGCATCGAGCATGACGAGACAGTTGACGTTGAACGGATGTGGGTGATCGTCGAGGAAGTCACCGCTACCGGCTACGTCGGTTCGCTGAATAATCAGCCGGTGTCCACGGACGAACTGCAGATCGGCGCTTTGGTCCCATTCGGCCCTGAACACATCATTCAGATCTACGACGACGAGTGACTGGCGTTGCTGCTTTCGGCTGCGGATTCAACCGGTCATTGGCAAAGAGCTGCTCGTGTGGCCCTCATCGTATGCTGTGACCATGAATCCTCCCGTTGACGCCTACGCATTCATAGAGAACAACAGTGCCGTTCTGAAGGTGTTCGGATGTTGGCCCAGCTTCCATGATGGTGAAGTGCATCGTGTCGTGATGGACCGGGCACGGAGGCACGCAAACGGCACGTACTACCCCAGCATTGAGCTCACCATCCGGGGTTGGAATATGACCTCTGACGTCACAGCGGACGGGTTCTACAGGCTGGAGGCTGACTCGCTCGTTCACTTCCTGTTCGAAGAGGTGAGCGAGGTTGAGTTTGATGGTTTGAATCATCAGAACGTCCTCTCGGGTCTCGATTTCGAACTTGAGACTACCGATGAGGGGAACACTCCGCTCCTTTCAGTGGAGCTCTGTCACTGCTACGGGCTTTCGGGAAGCTTCAAGGCAAGACGAGCAACCGTGGTCGGCGTGGCTCCATTCGCGGAGCATCCGGTCAGCTTTCCGAATAGCTGATACCCACAATCGGCCATAGGCCGACCTTCGTCATCAACTCCGAAATGGTCGAATTCGCGGCAGAGGCCCCGATGCTGTTCGATCTCGGCCGCCGGCCGGACGGATTCAACCGGCTGTGTAGGGCGTTTCAGGCACCGGCATGTGGAAGCTGGCATTGAGCATGTTCCACGAGCGAATGGCGCAGACCGCGAACGTGAGATCCGCGATCTGCGCATCACTGAAGTGCCGCTTCACAGCCTCGAAGTCCGCATCGCTGGGTGTGCGCTGCGGCACCGCATTGACGGCCTCCGCCCAGTTGAACGCGGCGCGCTCGGCTTCGCTGAAGAAGCGTGCCGCCTCGCGCCAACCGGCGACAGCGTTGACATGGCGAGGCTCCATGCCTTGCTTGATCAGATCGGCCCAGTGCATGTCGATGCAGAAAGCGCAGCCGTTGATCTGGCTGATGCGCAAGTTCACCAATTCACGAAGGCGCTTGTCCAGCGTGCTGCCGGCGGCGTGGGAAAACTGGGCGCCGGCGCGTGCTGCGGTGGGCGCGAGGGCGTGGTAGTCGAGTCGGGCTGAGGACATTGTGAGCTCCTTGTAGCTTGAGGGTTGGGGGAAACACCTCTTAGACGTGCGGGCACATTGTTTTGTGACAGGCGGCGGCAATCTTGACGCAGGTCAAGAGTTTTTCCCGCGATCGCCCGGACATTGCCCCTTCGGATCGATCGCATGCGAGTGCGGCGATTCGATGGCTTTCCACAACTACAGACTCCACAAAGAGACAAAGGAAAGGTTCTTCTCATGATCCCTCAGCCCAGGGATGGCACGCCTTCGCGCGCAGCCATCGCAACCACCTCCCAAGCGGCCTCCACGGCCACTACTACCACCGCTACCACTACCGCCCCGAGCAGATCGTTGCGCTGGGTGCAGCTCGCGCTGGGCATCGTCTGCATGGCGATGATCGCCAACGTGCAGTACGGCTGGACCCTGTTCGTCGCCCCGATGGAGGCCAAGCATCACTGGGGTTTGGGCGCGATCCAGATCGCCTTTTCGATCTTCGTCGTGGTGGAGACCTGGCTGGTGCCCGTCGAAGGCTGGCTTGTCGATCGCTTCGGTCCCCGCCCGGTGGTCGCCTCCGGCGCTGTGCTCGCCGCACTGGGCTGGATTCTCAATGCCTATGCCGACGGGCTGACCATGCTCTATACGGCCGCCGTGATCTCCGGCGTTGGCGCCGGTTGCGTCTACGGCACCTGCGTCGGCAACGCGCTGAAGTGGTTCCCTGACAAGCGCGGTCTGGCCGCGGGCCTCACGGCGGCCGGGTTCGGTGCCGGCGCGGCGCTCACCGTGATCCCGATCGCGAACATGATTCAGAGCACGGGCTACGAACACACCTTCGTGTACTTCGGCATCGTCCAGGGAGGCTGCATCTTCGTGCTCGCGATGTTCATGACGAAGCCCTTTGCGCCCAAGGGCGTGACCGCGCAAACACGCCTGGTCATGACCAAGGTCGACTACACGCCTGCGCAGATGATGAAGACGCCGGTCTTCTGGCTCACCTATCTGCTGTTCGTGCTGGTGGCCGCCGGCGGACTCATGGCAACGGCAGAGATCGGCCCGATCGCGAAGGACTTTCACATCGACAAGTTGCCGATGCACTTCCTTGGCATGTCGATGCCGCTGCTGACCATGACGCTTGCCATCGACAACCTGGCGAACGGCTTCACCCGGCCGCTGTGCGGCTTCGTCTCGGACAGGATCGGTCGAGAGAACACGATGCTGTTGGTCTTCGTCGGCGAAGGGCTCGCGCTGCTCGGCTTGAAGCTGTACGGCCATGAACCTGCGGCCTTCATGACCTTTGCGGCGCTCGTGTTCCTGTTCTGGGGCGAGATCTACTCGATCTTTCCGGCGCTGGTGGCCGACACCTTCGGAGGCAAGAATGCCGCCAGCAACGCCGGCACCATGTACACGGCCAAGGGCACCGCGTCGCTGTTCGTGCCGCTGGGTTCGGTACTCGCCGCGGGCGGCAATTGGGACCGCGTATTCCTGGTGGCTGCCGTTGTGTCGATCGGCGCTGGCATTGCCGCCAAGCTGGTCCTTGCACCGATGCGCCGGAGAACGATCGAGGTGGGGAATGCGAACATGAGACGAGGGCCCTGAGAGTCAGCGCGACGAACCGGTCATTCAGCTCGGCGCTGGGTTCGGCTGGAGCTTCATGTTCAGCATGGAACCACAAGTGATCGCGCAAATCCCCTCTGACGACAGACAACGCAGATGCGACGAATTGTTGGCATCCTTCATCGCAGCGCGGGTCGTAGGACGGATTCCGGCCAGGACCGGCCATTCCCACCGACCTCCCACTTTTCACGAGAGCACAACTTTATGAAGAGCCGCATCATGTACATTGAAGCGAAGTCGGGTGGTCTGACAGGACCAGCTCGCATCGGCCGAGTTACCTGCTCGAAGTCCGGGGCGACGCTGTACCACGTAGGCCAGGCTTTTTCGTAGCCTCAAGGGGAACGGATTCAAGTCGAATTACTTCGACGTTGAGACCAGGCGAGCACTACTGGATCTCCGGCCCCCGAAGAGACGGCAAAGGATGCTCTGTACGCCACACACAGTACATCTGCATGAAGGCCAGGCGGCTGTGGTCGCCCAACTGCGGAGCCTCACCACTTCACCCGAACACCCAGCGATCCATTGATCGAGCTCTTCACCCTGGCGTTGCCGCCGCTCGCCCAGAGCTTGCCGACTTCGCCGTAGAGGCTGGTCGACTGGCCCAGTGCGAGCGTGAAACCGCCCGCGAGTTCGGTGCTCGTGCCGCCGGTCGGCGCGGCGATGTCGGTGGTGGTCGTGCCGTTCACGAAGCGGGCGACGTCCGCGCCGCTGGACGTCCGATAGACGTTGAAGCGGCCGTAGGGCTGCAACGTGCCGACGCCCGTCGCGATCTCGCCCTTGACCCGCACGCCCGCGCGGGCGATCCAGCCGCTGTCGGCCTGCGGCTGGACGACGGCGCCGACGATGGCGGAGTTGTCCAGGTCCATGTGCTGATGGATCAGCTGCAGCTGCGGCTCGATGCGCCAGCCGCTGCCGCCCAGCGCGAAGGACTGCCCCACTTCGATGGAGCCCAGCAGGCTGTTGCCCTTGCCGCTCGTGCCCGGGCTCGCCAGGGGTTCGACCGTGTAGCGGTGGCGGCCCGACTGCGCCACCGCGTCGGCGTAGAAGCCGCTGTCGCTGGTGTAGGTGCCGTACACGCCCAGGTACTGGCTGCGCAGGTCGTTACGGCCGACGCTCAGGTTCTGGATGCCGCTGGCAAAGCCCCTCACGCTGGCATCGCCGTCGAACTGGCCGACGTAAATGCCCGCGCGCCAATTCGGCGTGGCCAGCAGGTCGGTGCCGGCCTGGAAGCCGGTGAGACGGCCCTTGCTCGACGGCGATACCGCGCCGCGCTGCTGGATGTCGATATCGGTGGAGAGCACGCGGGCCCAGGCGCGGCGATCGGAGCCGGCCGGGGTGGTCGCTGCGCCCTTCACGTCGTCGTCGCCCACGCGCTTGCGCAGGTCACCCAGCATCGCGAGGTTGCCCTGGCGCAGCTGGCCCGCGAGGGCGGAATAGAGCGAGGCTTCGGCGCGGTAGGTGATCACGGGCGTGAAAGGCGCAGAGGGCGTGGGAGCCGCGGGGGTGCTCGACCGCAGATACCAGTTCTCGCCCGCACCGCTGGCATCTGCGGCGTACAGGCGGTACTCGTAGGCGCCGGCATCCACGTGACCGTTGGCCAGGCTGAACGCGTCCTTGGTGGTCTGGGCCGTCGTGGTGGCACCGTTCTTCGCAGTGACCACCTCGATGCCGTTGCCGCTGGTGAGCGCGCCCAGGCCGCCGAGGTTCGTGATCTGCACGGTCGTCCTGCCGCTGGCGGAGGCAGTAGCACCGTCGAGCACCAGGCGGTCCGACGGGCCGGTGCCGTTGAGCACAGTGCCGAGCCTGAGCACGCCGTTGTTGCCGACGAAGGCGCCCGTCACTGTGAGGGTGGTGCCGGCGGTCGCGCCCGCGAGCGAGACGGTGCCGCTGTTGGCCAGCGAGGCCACTGTCTGGCTGAAGCCCGCGAGGTCCAGCGTCGCGCCCGAGGCCACGCTGTGGGCGGAAGCCGCGCTGAAAGTGTTGGCGGCGCCGGCCTTGAGTGTGCCCTGCGCGACGTTGGTGGCGCCGGTGTAGTCGTTGGCGCCGGACAGCGTCAGCGTGCCCGCACCTTCCTTCGTGATGAAGCCGCCGCCGCTGATGGCGCCGCTCAGGGTCGCGTTGAAGGCGCCGGTGTCGATGACCGGATCGGTGGTGCCCGTGAGCTGGATCGCGTTGGCGATCGTCAGCCCGTCGGCGCTGAAGCCCAGGGTGGTGCCGTCGTCCATCGCGAGCGCGCCGGTGCCCAGCGCCTGGCTATGGCCGAGGTTGAGCCGGCCCTGCTTGAGCGCGGTGCCGCCCGTGTAGGTGTTCGCGCCCGAGAGCGTGAGCATGCCTGTGCCCACCTTCACCAGCGAGCCGCCGGTGCCCGAAATCACGCCCGAGACTTCGGTGTCACCGTTGAGTCCGCCCGTGCTCAGCGTCTTGGCGCCGAGGATCACATCCCCCGCGCCGGACAGCGAGCCGATGGAGATTCCCGCCGCCGTCAGCGAACGGATGCGCAGGCGTCCGCCCGCGGCGTTGACCACGGTGGCCTGGTCGGCGGTCGCGCGGTCGAAGATGTCGATCAGGCCGCCGCTTTCGTTGATGAAGGTCGCCTGGCCCGCACTGGCGTCGTCCAGCAGATTGATCTGGCCGCCGGCGAAGTTCGTGATGCGCGCGCTGCCAGCCGTGGCGTTGGACACGATGTTCGTCAGTCCGCCGCGATTCTCGATGACGGCGTTGCCGGCGGAGGCGTTGTCCCTGAACTCGGCCGACGCATCCCTGTTCATCACGAGGCGGGCATTCCCGGCCGAGCTGCTGCCGCCGAACTGCACGAAGCCGGCGTTGTCCGTCGGCAGGGGGCCGCGCTCGGCGGCAGTGATCGTCAATCCGCCCGCGTCGGCATTGCCGCCGAAAAGCAGCGAGGCGTTGCCGGCCACCGACACCGGCCCGGTGCCGAGCGCGCCGGTCGCCAGCGCCTGCAGGCTGCCCGCTGCCACCGAGGTGCCGCCCGTGTACGAATTGGCCGCGCCCAGCACCAGCGTGCCTTGGCCGGTCTTCAGGAGCGCTCCGCCGCCCGAGACTTCGCCGTTCAGCGTCAGCGTGCGGACCAGGTTCACATCGAAGGTGCCGCCTCCCGGGCCCAATGCGACCGTGCGGGTGGCGGTGGTGTCGCCGGTGACGTTCAGCGCGCCGCCGTCGAGCACGAGCCCACCGCTCGAATTGCCGAGCGCACGATCGTCGGCGATGGAGAGCGCGCCGCCGCGCACGGACCAGGGCGTCAGGCCGGTGTTGATGCCGGTCAGCGTCCAGGTGCTGGCACCGGTCTTTTCGTAACGCGCGAAGCCGCTGTAGGTGCCGGCGTCGAGCGAAGTGGTCCCGTTGGTCGTGTCGCCCGCCAGCCTCAGCACGTTGCCGGTGCCGGAAACCACCCTCAGCAGGCCGGTGATCGTCGAGCCGGCACGCAGTTCGAGCCGGTTGTCGTTGCCGGTGATCCGTACTGCGTCGCCGCGCGTGGCACCGTCGCCGCCCATGCCGGCCGTCAGCGTCCCCGTGTTGACGATGGTGTTCGAGTCGCCCCGAACGCGCAGCGCCGCACCACCCACGCCGAAACGCACGGCGATGCCGCCGGCACCGCCCGCGCCCCCCGTCAGCGAGCCGGTGTTGGAAACCGAGTTGTTGCTGGACTCCAGCGCGAGGCCCGCGCCGCCCTCGCCGCCGAATGACGACGTCCCGGTGAACCCGCCGCTGACGGTGCCGATGCCTCCGGCACCGCCGACGGACGCGCCGCTGTTGGCGACGGTCGCGCCGCCGCCTTGCAGCACGATGCCGTCGCCACCACCACCGCCGCCGCCGGCCCATTGGCCGACGCCACCCGCGCCGCCGTTGCCGCCGATGGTCTGCCCCACATTGTTCAGGTTGACGCCGGCCGCCGTGGACTGCAGGCCCGCGCCGCCACCGCCACCGCCGCCGGCCAGCCGCGCGACGCTGCCGGCACCGCCATTGCCGCCCCGCAGGATGGTGCTGTCCGACACGGTGATGCCCGTGTCGGATGTGTACACGGCAGCACCGCCGCCACCGCCGGCGCCACCGCCGTAGACCGGATCCCCATCGGGCGTGCCGTCGGTTCCCGAGCCCCCGGTGACCGAGCCGGCCACGCTGGTCGCCCCCACGGCACCGCCCGTTCCGCCAAGCCCGCCCCCGCCGATGCCGCCATCGCCCCCCGTGCCGCCCGACGGAGCCAGGCCGTTGGTCTCGGGGAACTCACCGAGGCGGCCGCCGCCGCCGCCGCTGCCGTTGCCCGCACCGCCCCGGCCGCCTGTGCCGCCAAGGCCGACGAAGGTCTCGCCGCCCGCAGCCTGAGCCCAGGCACCGCCGGACACGGCGACCAGCGTGAGCAGGCAGGCGGCCGCCGCGAACCGCTTCGCTTTGCGGCTTCCTTCGACTGTCGAGCACCGCGCAGGCGATGCAGCAAGCTCCGACACGGCCTGCCAGACACCCAGCACGCCGTTCCATACAACGCGATAAGTACGGTTCATTCCGACGATTCCTCACCAAAAAGGGCAAAAACGGGCGCAATGTAACATTTGCAACAGAAGATTCAACTACCCGAAGGTAGTCATGGACATCGCCGCCGCTTCTGCTGCGGGAGATCGTTCACCCTAAGACGCCAAGGCCAACCTGCTGACCCTGCCGAAACTCCTCTTCAAAGCAAGGGCGCTGCCTGCCCCCGGACTTCGACGTGGTCGGCGCTGCCAGCCATACCTGCGCCTGATACCTTGTCGCAGCGTGCACTTCCGCGCTCGGCACCAGCAGGTACCGAGCGGCTGCTATCCGCCGATGTCTGTGTCTGCAAAGGCCCGCTGCTGCCTTACGGTTACCGCAACGGAAGTCCGCAATGCAGTGCAAAGCGTCCTTACATTGCGGATTCGTCCAATTGGCAGCGATCACACTCCAATCGCTGCATTCCAGAACGCGTTCGCGGCCGTCCCCAAAAGCTCGCTGTCGCGATAGAGCCTTATTTCCAAGGGAACCTCCCACTCGCTGCCCGCCGCGGCGACAAGCCGACCCTGGTCGATATCGTCTTGCACCAGTGTCTGCGGCAACCACGCGATCCCCCTGCCGTCCAGCACCATCGTTCTGAGGACAGAGGCGAGATGGGCCGTGAAGACGGCCTGCGCCGGAACCGACTCCAGCCTGCGAACGATCACGGCGCGCATGATGCGTCCCAGTCCTGATTCCTCCGTGTACTGGAGCATGGGTACTGCAGGTCCGCCTTGGCGCGCGAGCTGATAGCGCGCGTTACCCTCCTCGTCCGGCGCCGACACCGCGATCAGCAGATCCTCACCGATCCGGGCCGACCTGTACGGCTCTGCATCCAGCGCCCCTTGCGCCTTGCTGTGCGCGTGGCTCAACACAAACTGGACCTTGCTTTGCAGCATCAGTGCTTCGCAACGCTGGAGCACGTCGGACATCAGTTGCACCGGCCCGAGCGTCGTATTCGATTCGAGGCTTCGCAGCCATCGCGGCAGAAAAGTAAACGAGAGCGCATGCGTGGAGGCGATGCGCAAGGTGACCGAACTGGCTTCGGCGACCTTCTTGGCGTCGCCCGGCACCCGCGCGACTCTGGCGATCAATTCCTGTGCCACGCCGGTGAACCATTCGCCGACTTCGGTCAGCTTGGCGGGTTGCGAACTCCTGTCGAAAAGCTCGGCGCCGATCCACTCCTCCAGCGCGCGAATGCGCCGGCTGAACGCGGGTTGGGAGCTGTGGCGATCCTCCGCGGCGCGCGAAAAATTTCCCGTGGCAGCCAGGGCCACGAAGTCTTCAAGCCAGATCAGATTCATGCGCGGTTCGTCCAGTGCATGGAAGCAGCGAAAAGGAGCATTGGCCCAAAAATCCCGTGCGGCGGACCATAGAGGCTCTCAGCCAAACACCCCCTGGAACCAACCATGAAGATCGTCGAAATCCGCGAGAAAACCATCCCCATCAGCTCCCCCATCCGCAACGCCTACATCGACTTTAGCAAGATGACGTTGAGTCTTGTCGCGGTGATCACCGACGTGATCCGCGACGGCAAGCCGGTCGTCGGCTACGGTTTCAATTCGAACGGCCGCTATGGCCAGGGCAAGCTGATGCGCGAGCGGTTCATCCCGCGCATCCTCGAAGCGGATCCGGCTTCGCTCGTCGACGACACGGGCGACAACCTCGACCCCCACAAGATCTGGAACACGATGTTCACCAACGAGAAGCCGGGCGGCCATGGTGAACGCTCCGTGGCGATCGGCACGATCGACATGGCGGTGTGGGACGCCGTGGCCAAGATCGAAGGCAAGCCCCTCTTCCAGTTGCTGGCGGACCGCTACGGAGACGGAACGCCCAACCGCAAGATCTTCGTCTACGCGGCGGGCGGCTACTACTACCCTGGGCAGGACCACAGGAAGCTCCAGGACGAGATGCGCAGCTACATCGACCGCGGCTACACGGTCGTCAAGAAAAAGATCGGCGGCGCCTCGCTCGACGAAGACCTTCGCCGCATCGATTCGATCATGGAAGTGCTGCAGGACGGCCAGAAGCTCTGCGTCGACGCGAACGGGCGCTTCGACCTTGAGACCGCCATCGCCTACGCGAAGGCGCTTTCGCCATACGACCTGTTCTGGTACGAGGAGCCGGGCGACCCGCTGGACTTCGAACTCCAGGCGGCGCTGCGCAACTTCTACAAGAACCCGATGGCCACGGGCGAAGACCTTTTCTCGATGCAGGATGCGCGCAACCTGATCCGCTACGGCGGCATGCGCCCCGACCGCGACTGGCTGCAGTTCGATTGCGCGCTGAGCTACGGCCTCGTGGAGTACCTGCGCACGCTCGAGATGCTCAAGGAGCACGGCTGGTCGGCCAGCCGCTGCATCCCGCACGGCGGGCACCAGATGTCGCTGAACATCGCCGCTGGGCTCGGCCTGGGCGGCAACGAGTCCTACCCCGACCTGTTCCAGCCGTTCGGCGGATTCCCCGATGGCGTGAAGGTAGAGAACAGCCATGTGACGCTGCCCGACTTGCCTGGCATCGGCTTCGAAGGCAAGGCCGATCTGTATCGCGAGATGCAGGCGCTGTCGGCCTGACACCCGCAAACCCAAGGAGACAAGATCATGATCCATCTTTGGCGCTGCGGCGCCGGCCTCGCCGTGCTCGGATTCGCTTCGTTGGCGTGCGCAGAGTTTCCCGAGAAGCCCGTCACGCTGGTCGTGCCTTTTGCCGCCGGCGGCCCCAGCGACAAGATCGCCCGGGACCTGGCCGAGGCGCTTCGCAAGCCTCTCGGCCAGACCGTCATCGTCGACAACGCCGCCGGCGCGGGCGGCACGATCGGCTCGGCCAAGGTGGCGCGCGCCGCGCCGGACGGCTACACGCTGCTGGTGCATCACATCGGCATGGCAACCGCACCGGCCCTGTACCGCAAGCTCAGCTACAAGGTGCCGGAAGATTTTGAAACCCTGGGTCTTGTCAACGAAGCGCCCTCGGTGCTGATAGGCAGGCCGAGCCTCGCTGCCGGCAACTTCGCCGAGTTGCGCCAGTGGATCGCGTCGAATGGCGGCAAGGTGAACCTCGCCAACGCGGGGATCGGTTCCGCATCGCACCTGTGCGGCCTGATGCTTCAGGGCGCGCTGAAGACGAGCATGACGCCCGTGCCCTACAAGGGGACCGCGCCGGCGATGACGGACCTCATCGCCGGCCAGGTCGATGTGATGTGCGAACAGGCGACCAACGCGGTGCCGCAGATCGAGGGAAAGAAAGTCAAGGTCTACGGCATCACCAGCTTGCAGCGGCTACCGCTCGCGGCGCTGAAGGAAACGCCGACCCTGTCTGAAGCCGGACTGAAAGACTTCAACGTCCAGGTCTGGCACGGCTTGTATGCACCGCGTGGCACACCTCCCGCAGTGCTCGCCAAGCTCAACGCCGCACTGCGCACCGCGTTGAAGGATCCTGATCTGATCAAGCGGGAGGAGGCGCTCGGCCTCACAGTCGTCAATGACGACCGACTCGAGCCTGCCGGCCACAGGAAATACCTTGAAGCCGAAAAAGCGCGGTGGTCGACGGTGATCAAGGACGCCGGCGAATACGCCGACTGATGCGACGAGGGCAGCGGGCCGGCGGACCGCTCAGGGCTGAAAGCCCGAGCGCCGCACCACCGGCTCCCACTGCTGGCGGAAGGCCTTGAGCATCTGCACGGTCTCGGCCTGCGTGCTCACGATGGGTGTGATGTAGGCGGCGTTGGCAGCCTTCTGCAGCGCCGGGTCCTGCATGACCTCGCGGATCCTGGTGGACAGCAGCTGCACCTTGGCCGGGGGCATCGAGGCGGGGGCGAAGAAGGTGTTCCAGCCGTCGGCATCGATCTTCATGCCGGCCTCGCGGAAGGTGGGAATGTTCGGTGCGAAGCTCACGCGCTTCTTGCCCGACACGGCCAGGATTCGGATCTTGCCGGCCACGTGCTGGCCGTAGAGCGAGTCGAGCGTGTCGATGGCGATCGGCAGGCTGCCGCCGCTCAGGTCGGCCGACAGCGGGGCTGAGCCGCCGTAGCCCTTGATCTGCGGCTGCACGCTCAGCGCGTCGCCCACCATCAGGCCGAAGAAGTGCGGCAGGCTGCCGGTGGCCGGCACGCCGAACACGGCCTCTTCCGGATGCGCCCAGAGCCGCCCGACCAGGAACATCGCGCGGTCGAGCTGCAGCTTGTTGCCCACGGCCAGCGCGAAGTCGTAGCTGCTGACCTGCGACACCGGCACGAAGTCTTTTTCGGCGTCGTAGCCCGCGTCCTTGAAGACCAGCGGCGCCACCACCATCACCGCGGGGTTGCCGAGCATCAGCACGTTCTGCGCCGCGGCCGCGCGCCTGACCTCCTTGGCTGCGAGCCGGCCGCCTTCGCCCGGGCGGTTCTCCACCGTGACGGCCACGCCGAGCTTGGGGCCAAGCCGCTCGGCGACCAGGCGCGCGATGCGGTCGGTGCTGCCGCCGGCGGTGTAGCCGACCACGAGCGTGAGCGCGCCATCGAGCGCGGGCGCCTGGGCGTGGGCCAGGGGAGCGGCACCGGCGGCGAGCGCCAGGCACCATGCCGTGAGCTTGCGCCGGGAAAGGAATGCGGTCATCGGATCTTCCTGCTTGCAGTGGTGGCGACCGGGCACGCGCAGGGCTTCACGGCGACAATCGCCAGCCCACATTCGTTTCTTCCCGTGTCATTTGTTACATGGTTATACGCACGCAACAAACAGTTGATCTAATCCATCATTTCCGCGCGAGGCGCGCGAACGACACCGCCTTGACGGGCCCGACCTGATGCACGACACGCAAGGCATGCAAGCCTTTCCCGACGCCCGCGCCCTGCGCGCGCCCCGCTCCCTGGACGAGCTGCTGTTGTACCGGCTTTCGCGCGCGGTGCGCACCGCCAGCGGCATGGCCACGCGCCTGGTCGAGGGCGGCTTCGGCATCACGCGGCGCGAGTGGGGAATGATCGGCACGCTCGCGCAGCACGGCGAGATGACGTCCTCGGCGCTGGCCGCGCATCTGCAACTGGACCGCGTGCGCACCTCGCGCGGCCTGCGCAGCCTGGTCGAGAAGAAGCTGGTGTCGCGCCGGCAGGACGAGGAAGACCGCCGCGGCGTGCACGTGCGGCTGAGCCCCTCGGGCCGGGAGCTCTTCGAGCGTGTGTTCCCGCGCATCGCGGCACTCAACACCGATCTGCTCGCGGGCATCGCGCCCGCGCAACTCGACGTGTTCCTCCAGTGCCTGCAGCACCTCGAACAGCGCGCCGGCGCGCTGAGCGCACAGGGCGTGGTGGCGGAGAAAGCCGACCGGCGCGCGGGCGGCACGCGGCATCGGTGGCCCGAGGCGGGCTGAATCCCGCGGATACGGCCGCAGCACGGGCCGCGCGCTGGCACGCATCGTGCAAAACGATGGCAATGCCTTTTCTTTTCTCCCTCGATCTTTTCCACCAGCGCCTTCGCTGGATGGCGGGCCGCGCACAGTCGCTGCGGGTGTTGCTCACGCTCGGCAGCCTGATGGCGATCGGCAGCCTCAGCGGGCATGCCGAAGCCATGACACCGCTGTTCCTGGGTGCGATTGCAAGCGCACTGGCCGAGACCGACGACAGCGGCCGGGGCCGGCTGCGCGCGCAGGCCGTCACGCTGCTGTGCTTCGCGGCAGCGGCCTTCGCGGTCGTGTCCTGGATCGACCACCCCGTGCTCTTCGTCCCGGGGCTGGCGCTGGCCGCGTTCTCGCTGACGATGCTGGGCGCGATCGAGCCGCGCTACAAGGCGGTCGGCTTCGCCACGCTCATTCTGGCGGTCTACGCCATGCTGGGCATCGACGGCAACGCCGTCGCGCCCGACGGCGCCGGCCGGCTCCACGAGGCCTTGCTGCTGCTGGCGGGCGCCGCGTGGTATGGCGTGTTCTCGGTGGCATGGAGCATGCTCTTTCCGGCCCAGCCGGTGCAGGCGCAGCTGGCGGGGCTGTTCCGCGTGCTGGGCGACTACGTGTGTTTCAAGGCCTCGCTCTTCGAGCCGCTGCGCGGCATCGACATGGAGCGCAAGCGGCTGTCGCTCGCGCAGCTCAACACCCAGGTGGTGGCCGGGCTCAACGCCGCCAAGGAAGGCATCTTCCGGCGCATCGGCAGCACGCGCGCGCCCACGGGCCGCATCGTGCGCTACCGCGGCCTCTACCTGATTGCGCAGGACGTGCACGAGCGCGCCACCTCGTCGCACGACGACTACAACGCGCTGGCCGATGCCTTCTTCCACAGCGACCTGCTCTACCGCTGCCAGCGCGTGCTGACCCTGCAGGGCGAGGCCTGCCGGCGGCTCGCATTGTCCATCGAGCGGCGCGAACCCTTTGCCGCCGATCCCGCCACCGGCCACGCGCTCGCGGAGCTGCACAGCGCCATCGATCACGAACGCGCGCAGCTGCGCGAACCGCGCCGCGTGGCGCTGCTTGCGTCCGTCGAGGCCATGGCGTGGAACCTGGCGCAGCTCGAGCGGCAGCTCGCCGGCGCCACCGAGCCGTCGGCCCGGGCCGGACGCGCCGACATGGGGTTGTTCGACCGCTCGCCGCGTTCAGCGCGCGAGATGGTGGAACGCGTGCGGCGCCAGTTCACCCCGCGCTCGGCGCTGTTCCGCCATGCGCTGCGGCTGGCCGTCGCGCTGGTGGCCGGCTATGGCGTGATGCTGCTGATCCATCCGGTGCGCGGCTACTGGATCCTGCTGACCACGCTGTTCGTCTGCCAGCAGGCCTGGGGCGACACGGTGTCGCGCGTCGGCCAGCGCATCGCGGGGACGGCGATCGGCGTGGTGGCGGGCTGGGCGCTGCTGGTGCTTTTTCCGCAGCCCTGGGCCCAGTCGCTGCTGGCGGTGGCCGCGGGCGTGTTCTTCTTCGCCACGCGCGCGACCCGCTACCTGCTGGCGACCGCGGCCGTCACGGTGCTGGTGCTGATGTGCTTCAACCAGGTGGGCGACAGCGACATGCTGATGGTGCCCCGGCTGATCGATACCGCCATCGGCAGCCTGATTGCCGCGCTCGCGATGGTGCTGGTGCTGCCGCACTGGCAGGCGCGGCGTTTCAGCGACCTGGCGGCAGCGGCGCTGCGCAACCATGCGCACTACCTGCGGCAGATCGCGCACCAGTACCGCTCGGGCGCGCGCGACGACCTGGCCTACCGGCTCGCCCGGCGCAACGCACATAACGCCGATGCGACGCTGTCCACCGCCGTGTTCGAGATGTTCCGGGAACCCGGCTTCGCGCGGCCGCGCGCGGGCACGGCGCTGCGCTTCCTGATCCAGTCGCACACGCTGCTGAGCTATCTTTCGGCGCTCGGCGCGCATCGCGTGGCACTGCCTGCGCCGCAGCAGCTGGACGCCCTGGGCATGGAGGCCGAGGGCGCCGCGGCGGCATTGGATGCGCTGGCGTCGTACATGGAAAGCGGCTCACCGGAAGCGGGCGCCGAGCCCGTAGACCTTGCGCCGCCGGAAGCGGCGCCCCAGGGAAGCGATGCCGGCGACCACGCGGCGCGGCTTTTCCGCACCGAGCTTGCGCTGGTCCGCCGGCAGATCGAGGCACTGCGCGAGCAGGCCGGCCGATGGCTGCAGCCGCAGCCGGACGGCGCGCCCGGCCACTGAGCGGCAGAACCGCTCAGCGCAGGTCGAACAGCGCCGCCGCGTTGCCCCAGGCAATGCGCCGTGCCACATCGGGCGGCAGGTCGCCGAGCCAGGTGCGGTAGCCGCGCATGATCTCGTCGTAGGCGCTCCAGCGCTGGTTCACCCAGGTGTCGGAGCCGATCATGAAGCGCTCCGGGTACTTGAGGATCAACGCGCGCCACTCGGGGCACAGCCGGCCGCCCTCGCAGGTCAGGCCCGGCCGGTACGAGAGTTCGCCCATCAGCAGCGGATAGCGTTCCAGCAGCGCCTGCACCCGCTCGATGGGCGCGCCGCCGATGCCCGTGTGGGCCCAGATCAGGCGAAGGTCCCGGCCCTTCGACGGCGCGTTGGCCATCAACAGGTCGATCGCCACGTCGTCGACGTGCGCGAGCACCGCGAGCTTCTGCCGCTCCGCCAGCGCGATCAGCTTCTTTGCCACCGGGCCGTTGGCATTGGCGCTGTCGTACAGGTGGAACTCGCCGATCCCGCGGTAGGGCCCGCTGGCGGTGCCGCGCGCCAGCTCGGCCTGCACCATCTCGTGGATCGTCTCGTCGCGGAACCAGTTGCTGTAGTCGTCGCGGTTGCGGTACAGCCGCACGAAGGGCACCACGGTCACGCCCGCAGCGCGGGTCTCGCGCGCCGCGGCCAGCGTTTGCGTGCCGGCGTTGGGCCGCGAGTTGGCAATGATGGCCGTCACGTTGTTGCGCTGCATGCGTGCGAGCGCCTCGGCGGGCGGGTAGGGCCCGGTGTTGCCGTCCCAGGCTTCCTGGTTGTAGTGCAGGTGCGTGTCGAACAGCGGACCGGCGTAGGGCGGCGGGCTCTGGGCGGCTTGGCCGTGGGCCTGGGGCGCCACGGCAAAGAAAGTGGCCAGGACAAAGGCCGCGAGGGGCGCGATGGCTCTCATGTGTGTCGTGAGGGTGGAACCCCGCCTATTTTCGAAGCTGCCGAACCGGGCGGCGAGAGAGGACGCGGGGCCTGAACCCGGTTCACTTTTGCAACGCGGTTTCGTGATTTCCGGCACGCGCGCCTTTCGCAGCCGGTGCTAGTATGTGTATCAATTGTATAAATCGGCAAAGAAGATGGCTTTTTTGCCGGGGCATGGAAGGACGAGAAGACACCATGAAGCGCTCGAAAGACGTCATGTTCGCGAGATTGGCTGATTTCAAGGTCGATCCGGAAAAGCTCCGCGCCCACTTCCTGGACCACGTCAAGCAGCAGCCGGCCGTGCCCTACCGAGACAACCGGGTCGACTACATCGGCTGGGCCGTCACCAGCCGCGACGGCACCTTGGCGGACGGCATCCGGCGCATCGCCCCGACACAGGCCGCCGCTCCCAGCCGGGGAGTCACGCCCACCGAGGTGTGCACGGGCTACCTCGCCGAGGTCATGGAGAGCCTGCACCATCGCGGCATCGAGCACTTCCGGGCCCGCATCATGCAGCTCGAGAGCGAGGGCGAAGAGATGCCGCTGCACACCGATGCGCTCAGGGAGACATGGCGGCTGCACATTCCGATCATCACCAATCCCAATTGCTTCTTCGAATGGCAGCGTGCCGATGGCAGCATCGAGAGCGTGCACCTGCCCGCCGACGGTTCTGCATGGCTGGTGCGGGTGGACCTGAGCCATCGCGCGGTCAATCGCAGCAACGAGCCGTCGAATCGCGTCCATCTGTTGATGGGCCTGAGCCCCGGCCCCGACTTCTCGATGCTGGCCGAGCCCCGGCTGCCCGTGCTGCAGGAAGCGCCTGCCGCTGCAGAGCGGACCGCATGACCGGCGCCTCCGCCGGAACGCGCCGAGCCGCCGAAGCGTGAAATGGACAGCTTCAACGAATGGCGCTGCGTCGCGGACATGGACGCGGAACTGCAGGCCTTCAGCCAGTCGGACCAGCTGGAACTGAGCCTGTATCGCTTGCGCCGGGCCCTGGAAGAGGGGCATGAATTCGCGAAGGACATTCTTTCCAGGTACCACGACGGCCTGATCCTCTCGGGCAACGCCAGCGCTGCGCTGGAATTGAGATCCAGCGGGCGATGGAAGGAAGCATTCGAGAAGACGGACTCCGAAGCGATCGACATCGCATCCACGCAGCTGATCGTGGGGCAGATCGGTCACTTTGCGCGAAAGCTGGAGGAAACGATCGATGCATCTCCCTTCGGCTTCGCCAGCTATCTGGCGGGCCTCAAGCGGCACCATGGGGCAACCTACACGAGTGCCGCTGGCGTTGCCAGGCCGCTGATTGAAAACAAGGCCTTCAAGAACGCTCGGGACAAGACTGCCCTGACGCTGGCGATCGAGGGCTTTCGCGCCTACGGGGAAGACATCGGCAAGGAAACGCTGGTCGATTTTCTCGAGCGGTACAACCACGAAGTCCTGTGCAAGTTCTTCCAGACCGTGCTTCCGAAGAATGTGGAGATCTTCAGGAATTTCGTCCTGGAGATGCTGCAGGACGACAAGGGGGTGCGTTGCCTGAACGAGGCCGCCATATGCCGCCTCCTGATCCTGGGCTATGCATTGCTGGACCACGCCGTCTATGACCGCGTGCTCAACCAGGTGCACGATCTTTACCCGGCGCCCGCGCCCGGCTATGACGGGCCGGCGCAGTCCAGTGCAAGAATCGCGCGCGCCTTTTGCGTCGACGCCAGGCGCTTGGTCACGGTTTCAAGAAGGCACCTGAATATTGCGGTTTGCGTTTCCGGGCAGTTGAGGGGATACGCCAAGGCTTTCGAGACCTGGAAAAATCTCCACCTTCACGAGCATCGCGTGAAGTATTTCGTGCACACCTGGGAGGACACCGGCTGGCGGCTTCCCGATCCGATCTCCGGCAACGGCGTCGACAGGATATTCAAGTACACGCCATTTGCCGCGGCCTACAAGCAGGCGGGATTCCTGTACGGCATGGAAGCCCTGAAGAAATCCTATCCAAACTTCTTCTCGCTGCTGGCCGTCTCCTCGACCGTGAGCGAATCGGACATCCGAGCGGTCTACGGGACCGATGCGAAGGTCGTGATCGAAAGCCATCAACGGCCTGAATTCGAGAACGATGCCAACAACCAGCGCAAGATGTTCTACAAGATCCAGGAGGCGCACCGCCTGATGGAAGAGGACGGGGAGGCCTATGACCTCGTGCTCAGGATCCGGCCGGACCGCGCCTTTCGGGCTGGAGAGAGCAAGCCCGACTGGATGAAGATGGCCGAGGAATGCCGCAAGCAGCGCCTGATCTACTTCAACAACCTGATGATCACGAAGACCCTCTATGCAGGGGATCAATTCGCCATCGGATCCGCCGATTCCATGCGCTGCTACGCCAACACCCTCGCGCTTCAGACACAGGCCGCCCAGGAAGAGTGGTTCGGATTTCCAAGGCGCCTGCGGTCTCATTGCTCCCTGGCGCATGCCCTGCTCTTCCAGGGCGTGCGGCGCGAGCCGCTGCAAAACATCCATCCGACCGAAGCCATGCCGGCGGCATCGTACGGCCGGGGGGAACTCAAGAGAATGCTGAGCGCCGACTTGCCTTCAGGGCCCTTGAGCGAGATGGACAAGCTGCTCTGGAATTCCCTGAGCTGAAGAGTGGTCCGTCGATCGAGCCTCGCCTGGCGAGCCATGCAGGATATGCAACAGGAGCAGCAATGCCGGCCAAGAAATCGCCATGGAAGCAACTGATCGCGGGCGGAGCGATCGCCTTTGTACTACTGGGCTCTGCTTCCGCAGTTCTGGCGCAGGACCTGCAGGAGGCGCCCGCATGCAGAGCCTCGAAGAATCCGCACAGGCTGGAACTGGAGCAGAAGTTCGAGTTCAACGGCATCCGGGTCTTCTACACGCAGTCAGGGCCGCACGCGCTGTACACCAACGTGGATCTGAATCGCAACGGCGTGCCCGACATCGTCGAGGACGCGGCATTGCACCTGGACACGGTCCGGCAGATATTCAACGGGAACGGCTTTCGCGACCCGCTGCGCAGCACCAGGTTCCGGCGCGCCGAATCCATCGACATCGACTTCCTGGACTTCGGCACCTATAGCGAGGAGAACGCGAAGAAAAGAGGGCTGTCTTTCTCCGGCGTGGTGCGCTACCCCGGCAGCCGCAACCGCGATGACAGATGCTCGATCTCGATCGGCATCAATTCCACGATGCGCGGAAATCATGAGCGGGTGAAGGACTACCTCATTCCGCATGAGCTGTTCCACCTTTATCAATACGGCTACACCATGTTCCGTGCGAGCTGGTTCCTCGAAGGCATGGCGAAATGGGCGGAATGGGTCACTCTGGCCGAGAACGAGCGCAGCCGCGAAATGTGGAGCACCCCGCTTCCTTCCTCTCGGAAGGAGCTCAATGAACGGGTTTTCTTCAACCCGAATCCCTATGACGTGAGGCATTTCTGGAACCGGTTGGCCGAACTCGCCAGGAGCCAGGACGCGCCGATGATCGTCCCTGAAGAATTGCGCAGCAGAAGGTTTGCCGATGGAACGCCGGTGATCCGGGACGAGGTCTGGCGCGGACATTCCCTGATGCTGAAGATTCTTCAGGAACTCGATGAAGACGACGACAAGGTCACGCGGGAAAAGAACCGGCAGCCGAACCAGTGGACCAACGAAGACCAGCGTTCGACCGCGAACAACCCGATCCTGATGCGGGCCGTTCAGCGCGCCGTGGGTTCCTTCCGGATCTCCACGCCGGAGGTCGTTCGGTTCCTGGCGCTCGATCCGGCATCGCCGGGCTGAAGATGCCGTCGACCTCAAAGCCATATTCCGAGAACAGAGGCAAATGAATTGAAGCGATTGATCTTCGATCTGGACCATACCTTGTGCATCGCGGAGGCAAAGGACTACGCCAACGCCCGCCCGCGGCTGGAGATGATCGATCGGCTCCGCACCTACCGGGCCATGGGGTTTTCCATCGCGATATACACCAGCCGCAACGTCAACAGCTTTGCCGGCAACATCGGAAAGATCAATGCCCACACCTTGCCGATCATCATCGAGTGGCTGGGCCGGCACGACGTGCCCTACGACGAGATCCATGTGGGCAAACCCTGGTGCGGCGAAGAAGGGTTCTATGTGGATGACCGCGCCATCCGTCCTTCGGAGTTCCTGAAATACAGCCAGGAAGAAATCTCCCGATTGCTGGAGCGCGAGAAGTGATCATCATCACTTCCGCGGCCTACGTCGATTCCGAACTGCAATCGGAATTCGGCCGCCTGCCGCCGGCCTTCCTGCCCGTTGGCAACCGCCGCCTGTTCCTGCGGCAGCTCTCGGTATTGCACACGCACTTCCCCGCCGAGAGCATCTATCTCTCGTTGCCCGAGAGCTACGCCATTGCGCACCGGGATGCGCGCGCGCTGGAAGCCCAGGCGATCCAGGTGCTGCGGGTGCCCGACGGCCTCACCCTGGCCGATTCGCTGCTTTTCTCGATCAACACGGTCGGCAGCTACGACGAGGGGCTTCGCATCCTTCTTGGCGACACGCTGATCCTCGACCTCCCGGCCGCCTGGGACTGCCTTTGCGTGGCCGAATCGGCCGACGACTACGACTGGCATGTCGACCAGGGTTCGGGCGCCGGCGCGCGGGTCTGGTGCGGCTACTTTGCGTTTGAATCGGTCAGCCGGCTGGCCAAGTGCCTGGTCGCCGCGCGCGGATCGTTCGAGAAGGCCGTGTCCACCTATGACGAAGCCTGCTACCTGCAGCGTATCCACTCCGAGAAGTGGTCGGATTTCGGCCACGTCAACACCTTCTACCGGTCGCGGGCCCAGATCACCACGCAGCGCTCGTTCAACGACTTGATGATCGGCGACCGCCGCGTCCGCAAGACAGGCCGCCCCGCTGAAAAGATCAAGGCCGAGGCCCAGTGGTTCGACGCATTGCCTTCCCGCCTGCGCGTGTATGTGCCGCAATTGCTGAGCCACGGCCAGGTGGATCCGGACGGGTATGGCTACGAGCTCGAATACATGTGCATGGCGCCGCTCAACGAGCTGTATGTGCATGGCCGCAACTCCACGGCGTTCTGGTCCCGGGTCTTCAAGCACCTGGCCGACTGGCTCGGCGCCTGCCAGGCCGCCGTGCCCCTGACCGCGAGCGAGCGGCAATTGGTGGAGGAAGACAGCCGGGGGATGCTGGAGGAAAAGACGCGCGAGCGGATGCAGGCCTATGCGGCCAGCTGCGGCTTGAGCCTTTCGGCTGCCACGCGCCTGAACGGGCGCCCGTTGCCGCCGTTGTCCGACATACTGCAGCGCTGCGTCGATGCCGCGGCGCGCGTGCCGCTGGCGCCGGGCGTGATGCACGGCGACCTGTGCTTCAGCAACATCCTGTTCGACACGCGCTCGGACTGCATCAAGGTGATCGACCCGCGCGGCCTCAACTTCCGGGGTGAACCCAGACTGCTGGGCGACCTGCGCTACGACCTCGCGAAGATCGCGCATTCGGTGATCGGCCTGTACGACTACATCGTCGCGGATGCCTTCGACGTGGACGACGGCGCGGGGCTGGATTTTCATCTGCGCATCCACGCCGATGAAGACGCCGCCGCGATTCAGAAACTGTTCGCCGGCCTGCCCTTGCTGAATGGCATGACGGCGCGCCATGTCGCACCGGTCACCGTGATGCTGTTCCTGTCCATGCTGCCGCTGCACCAGGACAACCCGCGCCGCCAGCGCGCCATGCTCGCCAATGCATTGCGCCTGTTCGAGCAAATGGAGCACTGAAAGATGTTTGTCATTCCCATGATGGGCAAGAGCCGCCGCTTCACCGAGGCCGGCTACGCGCTGCCCAAATACCGCCTGCCGCTGCACGGCCAGAGCGTTTTCTTTCACGTCGTGAAGTCGTTCGAGCACTACTTCCAGGACGACCTTTTTCTTTTCGTGGTGCGGCGCGATCACGAGATTGCGGGGTACCTGAGGCAGGAACTGAAGAGCCTGGGCGTCAAGGAATTCCGCATCGTCGAGCTGGAGGGAGACACCCTCGGCCAGGCCGACTCCGTCTACCGCGGGCTGCAGCAACTTCGATCCGACGAGCCTGTGTACATCTTCAACATCGACACCATCAGGCCGGGGTTCAGGAAATCCGAGCTGGCCGCCGGCGCGCTGGGCTACCTGGAGGTATTCGAAGGCGAGGGCGATCACTGGTCGTTCGTGGAGCCCGGACCCGGCCACGCAGTGCTCCGGACGACCGAGAAGGAGCGCATCTCCAACCTGTGCAGCGACGGTCTCTATCACTTTGCCGACGCCCGAATCTTCAACGATGCCTTTGAGCACCAGTTGGCCAACAAGCTGGTGAACCGCGGCGAATACTACGTCGCGCCTTGCTACAACATGCTGATCCAGAACGGCGGACGCGTTGCTTACGAACTGATCGACCGAAGCGAGATCGTCTTTTGTGGAACCCCGCAGGAATATGAAGAAGCCGCCGCCAAAAAATGGGCATGAAGCCGCCGTTCGGAACGGCCAAAGGAACGCGCAATGAGCCTGGGTGAACTGCTGGCCTCGGCCAAGCCGGCGCTTGCCGCCACATGGGCCGAGTGCATGGAGGCTTCCGCTGCGGGCGTGCTCTTCATGTCGGTGTGCCACGGAAAAGAGCGCGCCCATGTCGTGACGGTCCGCGGCAAGAACTTCGAAGAGGTGTGGCGCCGCGGCGCGCAGCTGCTGCAGGCATGGCTGCGCAAGCAGGGCAGCGCGCCCATCTGGCTGCGCGTGGACGTGGTGCATACCGTGCACGCGATGACCTGGCAGGCCCTCAAGCAGGCGCTGGCGACGACCAAGCGCAACTACTTTCGCCACGGCATCGCATTCGACGCCGAGCTGTCGGTGGCCATGCTCGAGGAAGAGATCGGGGCGCATGCCGTGCTCTACGACGGCAATTTTTCCGAAGCGACGCCGAACGCCGCCAACCTCGCGCTGTTTGGCAAGCAGCGCCACGGGCGGGAACTGCATTGGCCCACGGAGGGGCAGCAGCCGGTCTGGATCTTCGACACGCGGGCCGTGTTCATCGACGGCAAGGGTCTTCACGCCATCGAACACCAGGGTCGCAACCGCGGCTACCGGCGCCTGCCGACGTGGGATGCCGACCGGGTCCGCGACATCGCCGCGACCAGCACCGCCTACCTGGCGCGCCAGGTCAAGACGACCGGCGCGTATCACTACGGCTGGTTTCCCTGCTTCGATCGCGCCATTCCCACCTACAACGCGCTGCGCCACGCCAGCTCGACTTACGCGCTGCTCGAAGGCTGGGAGCTCACGCGCCAGCCCGAGCACAAGGCCGCCATCGAGCGGGCGCTGGGGCACCTGACCGGCAAGCTGATCCAGCGCATCACCTTGCCGGGTGGCGAGCAAGCCGCTTTTCTCGTCGACATCGACGACGAGATCAAGCTGGGCGGCAACGCCGTGTGCCTGCTGGCCATGGTCAAGTACACCGAGCTCACCGGCGACACGCAGTACCTGCCGCTGCTCGAGCAGCTGGCGCTGGGCATCGTCCACATGCAGGACCCGGCAACGGGCCGCTTCGTTCATGTGCTCAACCATCCCGACCTCAGCGTCAAGGAAGAGAACCGCATCATCTACTACGACGGCGAAGCCGCCTTCGGCCTGATGCGGCTGTACGGACTGACGCGCGACCCACGCTGGCTGCGAGCGGTCGAGAAGGCCTTCGAGCATTTCATCGCAGCCCGGCATTGGGAAGCGCATGACCACTGGCTGAGCTACTGCGTCAACGAGCTCACGCTCTACCGGCCCGAGGAGCGCTACCTGCGCTTCGGCCTGGACAACGTGCGCGGCCACCTCGACTTCGTGCTCGACCGCATCACCACCTTTCCAACGCTGCTCGAACTGATGATGGCGGCGCAGAAGATGATCGTTCGCCTGCAGGCCGATGTCTCACATGCGCACCTGCTGGAAGGCTTCGACATCGAGAAGTTCTACCGTGCGCTGGAGCAGCGTGCGCGCTACCTGCTGACGGGGCACTTCTGGCCGGAGCTCGCGATGTTCTTCAGGAACCCGTCGCGCATCGTGGGCAGTTCGTTCATCCGCCACCACAGCTTCCGCGTGCGCATCGACGACGTGGAGCATTACCTGTCGGGCTACGTGGCGTACTGGAAGTACCTCGAGGGCGGCGGCCGGCTTGCGCCGCCTACGACCCGGCAACCGCTTCCTTGACGAAGTCCGCGTACCTGCGCAGAGGGCGACCGAGCATGGCCTGCAGGCGATCCGCTGCGCCCTCCGCACCGTGCATGCCGAACTTCTGGATCCCGGCCATCATCAGGCGCATGTCGTAGGCCAGCCAGGACGGGCCCAACGTGGCCATCTGTGCTTCGAAGGCCGCGACGTCATCCCCGCCGTAAGTCACTTCGCGACCGAGCGCGGCACTCCAGATGCCGGCCACGGACTCTGCCGTCAACAGCTCGGGCCCGACCAGCTCCAGCGTCAGGCGCGGTGAGGGCGCAGACGCGCGGTCGCGGCGCAGCAGTTCGGCGACAGCGGCGTCCGCGATGTCCCGCGCATCGATCATCGCGACGCCCGTGGAGCCGATCGGCATCGGGTAGACGCCGTAACCCTGGATCACCTGCTGCACCATGCGCTCGTTCTGCATGAAGTAGGCCGGCCGAAGAATGGTCGCCGGAATGTCGAGGGTCTCGATCATTCGCTCGACCGTGTGCTTGCCGGTGAAGTGCGGCACATCGGTGAACTTGTCGGCATGAATGACCGACAGGTAGACGATGCGCTCGATGCCCGCTTCGCGCGCCAGGTTCAGCGCGACGAGGGCCTGCGTCACTTCGTCGGGCGTGACGGCGTTCAGCAAAAACAGCGTGCGCACCGGCGACAGTGCCGCGCGCAGCGAGGGCACGTCGGTCAGGTCGCCGACGACCTCCTTGACGCCCGCTGGAAAGGCTTGCTTTCCGGGTGTGCGAACGAAGGCGCTGACCTCGGCGCCGGCAGCGGACAAGCCTTGGACGACGAGGGAACCGATGGTGCCGGTGGCACCCGTGACGAGAATGCTCATGAAAATCTCCGGGAAAGTTAGAGAGGGATAAAAAGATCGATCAGCGCGAGAAGTCCGCGACCACCTTGCCGATGCGAGGGTCGGTGCGATTGCGTTCGATGGCTGCGGGGATGTCGCCGAAGCCCACGACCTCGCCGAGCTTCGAGATCAGCGTGCCTTCGGCGATCTCTGCCACCAGCCTTTCCAGCAGGCCGGCGTCCGACTTGTTCATGAACCACAGTCCGCGGCGGCCGGGGGGCGTGCGGGCCAGGATGTCGGGCGAGGACGTGCCGACGATCGCGCCGTCCTTCGACAGCACCTGCCACGAGCGATCGAGCACTTCGCCGCCGACGTAGTCGAGCACCAGGTCGATGTCCTGCGCGACCGATTCGAAGCGTTCGGTCCGGTAGTCGATGACGTGGTCCGCGCCCAGGCTGCGCACGTATTCGAGGTGCGCGGTCGACGCCGTGGCGAAGACTTCGGCGCCTGCCCGCTTGGCGTACTGCACGGCATAGCCGCCCAGCCCTCCCGCGGCGCCGTGAATCAGGATCCGCTGGCCTGCGGTGATCGGACCCGCGTGGTGCAGGCTTTGCCAGGCGGCCACGGCCGCCACCGGAACGCCGGCCGCATGAACGTCGCCCAGGCTTTGGGGCGTGCGCACCAGGTTCGCCTCGTCGACGGCCACGAAATCGGCATAGGCACCGAGCCCGCCCAGCGGCCCCATGACGCGATCGCCCACGCGAAAGCGCGAAGCGCCGGGGCCGAGCGCCTCGACGGTGCCCGCAAGCTCGATACCCAGCACGGCGGGCAGCTGCAGCGGGAAAGCCTTCTGGACGAAGCCTTCGCGAACTTTCCAGTCGATGCCGTTCACGCCGGCGGCCCGAACGCGGACCAGGACTTGGCCCTCTGCGGCTGCGGGCCGCGCGATCTCGGCGATCTCGGCGGCGGCAGCACCCCATAGGCCCGGATCAGCACGGCGCGTTGCGTGGTGTTGGTCATTTCAATTTTCCTCATCTCGAAGTTGCGATAAGGAGAAGATAGGCCGTTGCATTCGTAAAACGAAGACCCGAAAATGAAGACACCTCGTTTCAAATCCGGAACACATGGACCTGAACGCATTGACCGACTTCGCGCTGGTCGCAGCAAATGGAGGCCTCGGAAAGGCAAGCCGCGCGAGCGGAAGATCGAAGGCCACCCTGTCCCGGCGCATCGCGGACCTGGAAGAGCAGCTCGGCGTGCGGCTCATCGAGCGCAGCGCCCGCGGGCTCAAGCTCACGGAGGCCGGCCAGATGCTGATGGATCGCACCGAAGGGCCGATGCACGAGGTGGCCGACGCCATGACCTCCACACGCGAGGGCCTGTCGGTACCACGTGGGCGCTTGCGCATCGCCTCGCCGGTGCTGTTCTCACAGCTGGCGATGGGCCGCATCTGCGCCGAATTCTGCGCGGCCTACCCCGATGTCAGCTGCGAGGTGGTGGCGGACGATCGCCTGGTCGACCTTGTCGAGGAGCAGTTCGACGCCGCGATCCGGATCAATCCAAGCCCCGACAGCAGCCTCGTGGGCCGGTGCTTCGCCAAGGACCGGCTGGTGGTCGTGGCCGCGCCCTCGGTGCCCATGCCAAAGCCAGGCAAGGGCAAGGTCAGCGCTGTTCCAGGCGTCGTTGCAACGACCTTTCAAGGCGGCAACTGGACGCTCGACGACGGACGCCTGATCGTGGAGCCGGTCCCGAGGCTCAGGCTTTCATCGTTCCTGATGATTCGCGACGCCGCGGTCGCCGGCGCCGGCGCCGCCTTGATACCGCAGTCGATCGCGTGGAACCAGCTGACGCGCGGAGAACTGGTTCAGTGGGGCATGGTCTCGGGCGTGGAGGTCGCGCTCTGGGTCCTGCATACCTCCAGGCGACTTCCTGCGCCGAAAGTCCGGGCGTTCGTCGAGTTCATGTGCGAGCAGTATCCGCAGGGATCGCTCGTGCTGAACGGCTAGAAGACCTTGCCGGCCGCGGCAAGCATGGCGGCGCCGCGCCCGGCCTTCACCTTGCGAACCGCTTTCGATACTCCACGAGGCTCACGCCAAGGCGCCGGCCGAAGGCACGCCTGAAGCCATCCACGTTGGCATAGCCCACTTCGCCCGCGAGCCGCTTGGCCGGCAGCTGCGACTCCTCGGCCAGTCGACGGGCGGCGTCGATGCGGGCGTTCTCGACAAACTCGGCCGGCGTGGTGCCGGTCTCGTTTCGAAAGATCCGCGCAAAGCTGCGCTCGCTCATCCCGGCCAACGCGGCCAGCGCGGGCACCGACAGGTCGTCCTTCAGGTGCGAAAGCACGTGGTCCTGCACCTGCCGCACGCTCGAGCGCTCGGAGGTCTGGGCCGCCAGGTGGGCGCTGAACTGGCTCTGCCCACCGGGGCGCTTGAGGAACATCACCAGCTCGCGCGCAACGCGCAGTGCGAGTTCGCGGCCGTGGTCCTCTTCCACCATGGCGAGCGCCAGGTCCATGCCCGCGGTCACGCCGGCCGAGGTGAAGAGCTTGCCGTCCTTCACGTAGATCGCGTCCGGCTCGACGGATGCCAGCGGGTAGGCTGCTGCCAGGCGCGCGGTGGAGTTCCAATGCGTCGCCACGCGTTTGCCATCCAGCAGCCCGGCGGCCGCGAGCACGAAGGCGCCGCTGCACACGGAGCCATAGCGGCGCACCGTGCGCGACTGGCGCCTGAGCCAGCTGTGCAGCGCCACATCGCCGGCGACCTGGTCGATGTCTGGGCTGCCGGCCACGAGCAAGGTGTCGATCGGTGTGCGATGCGCACCCACTGTGGCATCGACGGCCAGGCGCACCCCGCTGCTGCTCTTGAGCAACCCGGCCCCGGCACCGATCACCTGCACCTGGTAGGCGCGCGGCTGTCCGAGCTGGCGCGCCGCCTCGGCGAACACGTCGGCGGGGCCGGCCACGTCGAGCAGCTGGACACGGGGAAAGGCAAGGATCGCGACACGCATGGCGGTGAAGGCTCGGTGATTGGCGGAAAACGTCGTGCCGCGGCGCCCGCGGCACGGGCAGTTTGGCAGAAACTATCCATACCAGCAAATTCAGCCAACGAGATCATCATGCAGAACGAGTTATTGAATCCGCCCTTCCCGGTTTTCCATCCCTCCAGCGAAGCTTCGCTGCGCAACCTGCCCGTCAACCTGTTCGGCTCCGTCATGGGACTTTCGGGGCTGGCCCTGGCCTGGCGGCTGGCACATGGCAGCCTGGGCGCGCCAGCCGTCATCGGCGAGGCCATCGGCGCCTTTGCGCTCGCCGTCTTCATGCTGCTGGCGCTGGGCTACGCGGTGAAGCTGGCCAGGCATCCGCAGGTCGTGCATGCGGAATTCCATCACCCGGTGACCGGCAACTTCTTCGGCACCATCGTCATCTCGATGCTGCTGCTGTCGGCCGTGATCGCGCCCTACAGCGCGTCCGCCGCGCACGCGCTGTGGACCCTGGGCGCGATCGCGACCTTCGCGCTCGGTTTCGTGGTGGTCTCGCGCCTGCTCAGAGGGCAGCTGGATGCGTCGCATGCGGTGCCGGCCTGGCTGATTCCGGGCGTCGCCACGCTGGACATCGCGGTGACCGCCGGGCACGACCCGTCCATGGCCTGGGCCGCGGAACTCAACTTGCTGGCGATGGCCGTGGGCGCGGTGCTCGCACTGGTGCTGTTCGTGCTCATCGTCGGCCGGCTGGTGCACCAGGCGCCGCTCGCGCCGGCGATGACGCCCTCGCTGATGATCCTCGTGGGGCCCTTCGCGGTCGGCTTCCTCGCCTACACGAACATCACGGGCAGCATCGACCGCTTTGCCGCGCTGCTCTTCTACTTCGCGCTCTTCATGTTCGCGGTGGTCGCACCGAAGGTGTTCCGGCCCAGCGTGAAGTTCTCCCCCGCGTGGTGGGCGATCGGCTTCCCGATGGCCGCACTGGCCAACGCGGCGTTGAAGTACGCGCAATTGCGTGCGAGCGCGCCGCTGTGGGTGATCGCAATCCTGCTGCTCGGGATGCTGACGGTGGCGCTGGCGGTGCTCACCGTGCGTACCCTGCGCATCGCGTTCAACGGAAAGCTGTTCACCTGAGCCAGGCGCTTGGCCGGCCCACCGCCGTCCCGAGGCAGCGGTGCCCGCCAGCTAATCCAGCGGCTCGAACCCCGGCGCCTGCTCCATCTCCGAAGGCTTGTAGATCTTGTGCTGCGCCGCGGTGCCGATGGCATCGGCGACCACCAGCAGCCGCCAGAGCGGCTCGCGTGCCGAGCATGCGCGTTCTTCGCTCGTGAGCCGGAAACTGGGCACCCCCGTGGACGTGCCCTTCACCACCACCCTGAGAAGCGTGGCGCCCTTCGCGTTCGACACCTCGAGGTCGTAGCCGAGCTTCTGGCTGCTGACGTCCTCGGCGTTGTAGCCGTAGCCCTTGAAGTGGCGCATCACGTAGTCCATGGCGGCGGCCTGGACCTCCTCCCGCGAGGCCGACCGCTCGGCAGCCGCCGCGGCCGGATCGGCGGCCGCAGCGACCGGCACGCTGCCTCGCGCCTTGGCTGCCTGTATCTCCGCTTCGCCGGGCACCCAGCCGCGCGCACCGCGCACCAGGATCGCAAGTTGCTGGTCGGAATCCCAGGAGGCGACATGCCATTCGGCGTCGTCGCGCACCCGCGTGGAGACCTTCGCGCTCTTGTTGCTCTCGAGTTCGGCAATGGCGACGCGGTTGGTCTGCAGCACGGCGCGAAAGCCCTGGCCTGCATCGACGGTGCGCTTGAGCAGCGCACGGCGGTCCTTGGCGCGCTGGATCTGCTGGGGGCTGCGCACGCCGCCGCCGACACGGTGCTGCGTGTCCAGCGACTCGAGGCAGAACCAGCGCCCGTCGGCGCCAATGTTCACGAATTCGGCCCAGATGGTGGCGATGACGTTGTCGCCCGTCGCGAGCCAGGCATGATCGAACGGCTTTTCCCGCGCATCGAAGACACCCATCTTCGCGACGATCTCGACCGGCGTCAGCCGTGGTCCTGACAGCCGCATTTCATCGATGACGGCGAGCACTTTGGGGTCGACTTCCTTGTCCATTCAGCGGGGTCTCTGGCGAGTTCGGGGGGTGGGAAGTATGCCGCATCGGATGCGGGCCCGGCGCTCGCGCCGGCCAATGCCACGACGCTAGCTTCTCGCCGGCTTCTTCTTCACGCCCTTGCGTACCGGCCGTTGCCGCAAGTTCGAGCTCGAGCCTCGCAGCGGCCGGGCCGGGGCCACGTCGTGCTGGCTCGCCCGCAACTTGAAATCGCAGGTCTTCACGGCCAGTTCGACGATCCGCGCCAGCGCGGGACTGGAATTGTCGCTTCGATAGACCGCGCTGTAGACCAGCGGTGGCGGCATCGGGTCGCTCCTGACGATGCGCAACAGGCCGCTCTTGATGTCCGGGCGCACGTAGTCGAGCGCTTGCTGGCTGATGCCGAAGCCGCTGATCGTCAGCTCCCGCAGAACGGTCGTGCTGTTCGTCAGCATGACCTTGCCGAAGCGGAACCCGTGCTCCGCGCGCCAGGCCTCGTAGAACTTGTTCTTCGAGGCGCCTGCGGGCTGCTCGATCACCGGATAGTCGGCAAACTCGTGCGGCGCCAGCGCTCGTTGCGGAATGCCGAGACGCGGGCTCGCGATCCAGGCCTGGTCGACCTGCCCGACCTTGATCGATTCGAAGGCCTGGCCCCAGAAGGTGCCCGGCATGATGGACAGGTCGAGCTTGTTGGCCTCGAGGCGCTCGAAGAGCGTCAGCCCCGCGTCCACCACCGGCTCGAGTGTCAGCTGGGGGTGCAGCTTCTGAAGCAGCTGGATCAGGCGCGTGAGCCACGTCATCGCAATCAGTTCCGTCACGCCCACGCGGAAAGTGCCGCGCAGCGTCTTGTCCACGCTGATGTCGTGCTGGATGCGCTGCCACAGGCGATGGGCTTCCTCGGCCAGCGGCAGCAGCTCGCGGCCGGCCTGGGCCAGTTCCAGCCCATGGGAGGTGCGGTGCAGCAGGGTCCCGCCCAGCGACTCCTCGAGTTCGGCCAGGCGCTTGGAGATGGCCGACTGCGTGGTGTGCAGCTTCACCGCCGCCGCGCTGAAGCTCTGGAGCTTGGTGCTGAAGAGAAAAGCCTCCAGCTGCTTGAAGGTGAAGTTCATTCCAATGGAATGTAAGCCCAGTGCGCCGCAGGAAAAAAAGGAATACCCAGATCCTCCGATTTCTCGTTTTGTCCCGCAGCGCATGGCCTTTGATACTGCGCCCATGCTCCATATCGCTCCCCGGCTCCATCGCATCCAACCTTCCCCCAGCTCCATGGCCGGCCAACGTGCGCGCGAACTGCGCGCCATGGGCCGGGACATCCTGAGCCTGACCGCCGGCGAGCCCGACTTCGAGACGCCCGGGCACATCAAGGAGGCGGCAACCCGCGCCATGGCTGCCGGCCAGACCCGCTACACCGATGTCGGCGGCACGCCGGCGCTGAAGGAAGCCATTGCCGCCAAGTTCCGCAACGAGAACGGCCTGGACTACGCGCCGGGCGAGATCATCGTCGGCACCGGCGCCAAGCAGGTGATCTTCAACGCCCTCATGTGCACGGTGGCGGCGGGCGACGAGGTCATCGTGCCCGCCCCCTATTGGGTGTCTTACCCGGACATCGCCCTGCTGGCCGGCGGCGTGCCGGTGTTCGTCGACTGCCCGGCCGCCAACCGGTTCAAGCTCCAGCCCGCGGATCTCGAGCGCGCCATCACCGGCAAGACACGCTGGCTGATGCTCAACTCGCCGAACAACCCGAGCGGCGCCACCTACACGCGCGCCGAGCTCCAGGCGCTGGCCGAAGTGCTGAGGCGCCACCCCCACGTCTGGATACTCACCGACGACATCTACGAGCATCTCATCTATGGCGATGTCGAGTTCGCCACCATGGCCCAGGCGGCGCCCGACCTGAAGGACCGCACCCTCACGGTGAATGGCGTTTCCAAGGCCTACGCGATGACCGGCTGGCGCATCGGCTACGGCGCGGGTCCTTCGGAGCTGATCAAGGCGATGGTCAAGCTCCAGTCGCAAAGCACGTCCGGCCCCAATTCGATCGCCCAGGCTGCGGCCATCGCGGCGCTCGCGGGCCCGCAGGACATCGTTGCCGCGAACCGGCGCGAATATCAGCAGCGCCGCGACACGGTGGTTGCGGCGCTCAACGCCATCGACGGCATTCATTGCCAGGTGCCCGATGGCGCCTTCTACGTCTTTGCTTCATGCAGCGCGCTGTTCGGCCTCTGCACGCCCAAGGGGGTGAAGATCGGCAGCAGCGACGACTGGATCATGCATTTGCTCGATGCGCAGGATCTGGCCGCGTTGCAAGGCAGCGCCTACGGCGTGCCGACGCACTTCCGGCTCTCTTTTGCCTCCAGCACCGAACAGCTGCTGGAGGGTTGCCGCCGCATTGCGCAGGCGCGCAACGAACTTGTCGTCGTCTGAATGAACCAGGAACAGCCATGAACGTCCGATCGCTTCCTCCCAAACTCCTGCCGTGGCTCGTCGCCGGCACCGCCTGGCTGTGCGCCGCCCATGCGTTCGCGGCCGATCCCTTTCCCTCGAAACCGGTGAAGATCCTGGTCGGTTTTTCGCCCGGCGGCTCCAACGACGTCGTGGCGCGCCTGATCGCACCGAAGCTGGCCGAGGGGCTCGGTGCGCAGGTGCTGGTCGACAACAGGCCCGGCGCCGGCGGCAACATCGCGGTCTCGGCCATGCTCACGGCGCCCGCGGACGGGCACACGCTGCTGATGTGCACGACCGGAACCCTGTCGATCCAGCCGCACGTCCTCAAAAGCATGCCCTTCGACCCCGAGAAGGACATCGTGCCGGTCACGCAGGTCACCAACGCGCCCTACATGCTGATGGTCAACTCGACGCTGCCGGTGACCAGCGTCAAGGAGCTCGTCGCCTACGCCAGGCAGAAGCCGGGCGAGCTCAACTTTGCTTCTTCCGGAACCGCAACGGGCGGCCATCTGGCGGGCGAGATGCTGAAGACGCGCGCAGGCATCGACATCGTTCACGTGGCCTACAAGGGAACCGGCCAGGCGATGACGGACCTGCTGGCGGGTCAGGTCTCGATGATCTTCGACCAGCCCGTGAGTTCGATGCAGTACGCGCGTTCGGGCAAGCTGCGCGCGCTGGCGGTGGCCAGTCCGCGCCGGCTGGCGGCGTTCCCCGACATTCCGACCGTGACGGAAGCCGGCATTCCCGACTTCGAACCCGTGACATGGGCGGGCATCTGCGCCGCCAAAAATACGCCGCCCGCCGTCGTCGAGCGCATCCAGCGCGAAGTCGCCAAGGTGCTCGCGACGCCCGAGATCGCCAAGCGGCTCGCCGCCGACGGCCTGGAGCCCGTGGGAAGCACGCCCGAGCAGTTCCGTGCGTTCCTGGCCGCCGACAAACGCAAGTGGGGCCGCGTGGTGAAGGACGCCGACGTCAAGGCCGAGTGAGAACAACGACATGAAGAGCCCCTCCCCCGATATCGTGCGCGACTTCCCGCGCATTTCCCCTGACCTGGTCGCGCAAGCCTCGGCGTTCCAGCCCGCCATCCTGGCCGATGTCGCAGGCCGCCGCGGCGCCCTGCACGGCCGCATCGCGGCCCTGCGCCACCGCATGAAGCTGGCCGGCAGCGCGCTCACGGTCGAAGTGCGGCCGGGCGACAACCTGATGATCCACGCCGCCATTGCGCTGGCCAGGCCGGGCGACGTGCTGGTGATCGACGGCAAGGGCGACCAGACCGCAGCCCTCATGGGCACCATCATGATGAACGCCTGCCGGCAGGTCGGCATCGCCGGCGTGGTGGTCGACGGCGCGGTGCGCGACAGCCTCGAGATCGACGAGATGGACTTTCCCGTCTTTTCGGTTGGAACCAATCCCAACGGCCCGACCAAGCTGGCTTCAGGGCGGATCGGACACCCGGTGTCCGTTGGCGGCGTGACCGTTCGTTCCGGCGACCTCGTGGTTGGCGACGCCGACGGGGTGGTCGTCATCGAGCGCGAAAGGGTGGAAGCGCTCCTCCAGGCCGCAGGCAGGAAGGTCGAGGACGAGGCCGCGCGGATCGAGGCGATCAAGAAGGGCAACACCGCCGCCAAGTGGCTGGACGCCGCGTTGCGCAGCGCGGGGGTGCTCAAGGAAAACGAGACGCTCTAGCAAAGCGCACAGGGAACTATCGGCAGCCGAACGCCCCGACCCGCACCGCCCTTGAACCCGGCAGTGAACGGTCTTCAACCTTCCTGCCGAGTGCCGCATCGATCGGCATCGCCGAAAGAAAAAGTGGGTCGGACACTTCATCAGATCGTGATGGATTTGGCAGAACTGATTTCAAATCATAACGAGACAGTTGCAATCGAGCTGTCTGCAAAGCTAAATTTTGTCGACCAAAAACGGCCGGCATTTTTGGCAATGCAAGAGCCGGCAATCGGAGAGTCGAATGCCCCTCTTGTTCCTGATGAGGCTGCAGCGTGTGCAGCTTCCAGTCCGAGTTGCTGACCGTCGGGAAGTCCGGTATGTGTCGGTGCTTCTGGCCACTGGTCTGATCGAAGCCGAGATCACAACGCTCAAGGCGACCGCCCGATACGCCGCATCCCAAGTGGCAACGGTGATTCGTATCACGGAGGACGGCCTCGCCGAAATCGCGAAGATGGACGATGTCCCCCACTTCGTGAAGACCTCCATGCGATTCGCCCGAGGATTGCGCCTGATGTGACCTCGAGCGCAACCGCTGCATGAGCCAATCTTTGGCAACCCAAATCCGAAACCCAAAACAGATCCGCTCATCTTGGCCTTCCTCGGCTCGGACTCATCGCCCCTTGGGCCAATGTCGAAATCTTCGACCTTCTTCTGTAGCTCGAGCGGACCGGCCATCATGGCTGCCTTGTAGGTCTTCATGGACCTCGACTGCGGGTTGAGGACGTGCCAGCCATCGCAGCGAGGCCCCGCCTGGCTCCGCGCGTCGCACGCTGCACCCACCTTCGCCATCCGCTGCATCCCGCGGATTCGCCATCTCGCACATCAGCTGCCGCTGGAAGCGCTCGAACGGCCGTATAGATGGCCTGCGGCAGATGCCGTAGGCGAACTTGCGGGAGCTGCTCCTCCTGATCGAGACGGAACGCCTGTTCGGATTGGGGTGCGGGTTCCTCGAACCTGACTCTTCTGGCATCCACGCTCATGACAGCGGGGGTCGAGCTGTGGACCTTGGACAGGCGCCTGGACGACTTGGCACAGCGATTTGCGGTGAGCCCGGCCGGGCATTGAGCCTGCGCGCATGCACATGTCGCCTTGACCGTCCGCATCGAGACGCGCCGAGCATTGGCACAGCCGCGTGCCGGCGGAGCCGCTGGCAGGCGTTCTGAGCCTGCTGCTGCTCGCGATGCTGACCAGCAGTTTCTCCACGCTTTCGGCGGCGACGGTGAGATCGCTCGGGATCGGCGATCTTCGGGGCGTGAGCGTGGTGGTGTCTCCGGAGACATGCCAGGCCCTGCGCACGATGGCGGGAGCCATCCAATGCGAACCCCTCGAAGACAAGGCCCAGGCCGGCTGCTCAAGGAGGTGACCATCCTGTCGCACGTCGGCGTCCACCCGGTGCTGGAGAAGGCCCCAGCGGCCGCGTCGACGCCGGTCTCGCGGCGGCTGGTCTTGCGCAAGGATGCCGTGGTCCTCTGGATGACCCCGGGCTCTCCCGCGCGCTAGACCGGCGCCGTGCGGCCGGCGAGCGCAGAGCCCGCTGCGCATCGGCCCCTCGTGGGCTTAGGCGGCGGACCATCGGAACTCGCGCTTGCACGGGATCGCGGGTCCTCACGCCGAGTCGCGCCTGCCGACGGCGCCGCCCAGCGGCAGGCCCTCGCCGCTCGCCTTCCCTTCCAAGAGCCCGGGGGCACGGACCGGAACACCGCGGAAATGCGAGCGACCGGACATCCGGGCAGTGAGCGCGCTGCATGCACAGGCGCTGCCGGCCTGCGCAACTAGCACATTGCGCAGTGGCGACATCCGCCTGATTCTTCAACGATGCACAGCCCCGCTTTCCGCCGAGGAGCCTTCCATGCGCACGCTGTTGATCGACAACTACGACTCGTTCACCTACAACCTCTACCAGTACCTGGCGGCCTGCAACGGCGAGCCCCCGATCGTGCTGCGCAACAACGAAATGCACTGGGACGAGGTCGAGCGCATGCACTTCGACAACATCGTGATCTCGCCGGGCCCCGGACGTCCGCAGCGGCGCGCCGACCTCGGCATCTCGGCGGACGCGCTGCAGCGTTCGCGCAAGCCCGTGCTCGGCGTCTGCCTGGGCCACCAAGCCATCGCCCACCACTGCGGCGCCCGGGTCGACCTGGCGGTGCGACCGATGCACGGACGTCTGGACCGCGTCTCGCATGCGCAGCGCGATCTCTTCGCCGGCATTCCGGACCGTTTCGAGGCGGTGCGCTACCACTCCCTCGCGGTCACGCAGCTGCCCTCATCCCTGGAGCCGCTCGCCTGGACGTCGGACGGCACATTGATGGGACTGCGCCACGTCTCTCTGCCCTGGTGGGGGGTGCAGTTCCATCCGGAGTCGATCTGCACCGAATTCGGCGCACGGCTGCTGCGCAACTTCAGAGACCTGACGCTGGAGTGGCTCGCACAGGCGCCCCGGCGCGAGGCACAGAATCGCTTCGGACCCCCGCTGCGCTTCGAAGGTCCGCAGGCGTTGTCGCTGCATGCGGAGTGCATCGACACCACAGCCGATGCCGAGACCGTGTTCATGGGAACGTTCGCGCAGCGCGACTGCGTTTTCTGGCTGGACAGCAGCCTCGCCGAGCCCGGGCGGGCGCGCTTCTCCTTCATGGGCGACGCGAGCGGCCCGCGCGCCCAGGTGCTGAACTACCGCACCGCACCGCGCGAACTGATGGTGCGCCGGGGCGACGTCGTCCAGGTGCGCGACGAGAGCATCTTCGACTACCTGCGCGACCACCTGCCGGGCCAGCCGCCTGCAGGTCCCCCGCTTCCCTTCGACTTCGCCTGTGGCTTCGTGGGCTACTTCGGCTATGAGCTCAAGCGGGAGCTGGACGGCACGCATGCCCACGACGCGGACACCCCAGACGCGATGTGGATCCTCGCCGACCGCTTCCTCGCCTTCGACCACGCCGAGCAACAGGTCTGGATCGTCTGCCTGGATGAGGCCGTGCCGTCCAATGAGAATCGACGCTGGATGCAGACCATGCGCGCGCGGCTCGCAGGCGCACAGGCGACCGCGCCGGACGACAGCGCGGCCGCGGCCCGCGATCTGCAGCCACTGGCCTGGCGGATCGACCTGGCGATCTACCGGGAGCTGATCCTGCGCTGCCAGCACGAGATCCTGCAGGGCGAGACCTACGAGGTCTGCCTCACGAACCAACTGGTCGGCGAAGGGCGCATCCGTCCGCTGGAGATCTACCGGATCCTGCGCAGGCACAACCCTGCCCCCTATGCGGCCTACCTGCGCTTCGGCGGCTATGCCGTGCTGTGCGCCTCGCCCGAACTCTTCCTGCACATCTCCAGCGCCGGCGATGTGGAATCGAAGCCCATCAAGGGCACCGCGGCGCGCGGCGCGACGCCGGCCGAAGACCAGGCGATCGCGGACGCCATGGTCGCCGACGAGAAGACCCGCGCGGAGAACCTGATGATCGTCGACCTGCTGCGCAACGACCTCAACCGGGTCTGCGAGATCGACAGCGTTCACGTGCCGAGCCTGTTCGCGGTCGAGACCTATGCCACCGTGCACCAGCTGGTCAGCACGATCCGGGGGCGGCTGCGCGCGGACCTCGGAGCGGTCGATTGCATCCGCGCCGCGCTCCCCGGCGGCTCCATGACGGGTGCGCCCAAAGTGCGCACGATGAAGATCCTGGACGAACTCGAGGCGGCGGCCCGCGGCATCTACTCGGGCAGCATCGGCTATCTGTCGCTCAATGGCGCGACGCAGCTCAACATCGTGATCCGCACCCTGGTGTCGGCCAATGGCCGCGTCTCCATCGGCGCCGGTGGCGCCATCGTCGCCATGTCCGATCCGGACGCCGAGGTCGAGGAGATCGTTCTGAAGGCGCAGGCGCTGTGGGACGTCCTCAGGCGTTGCGGCGCACCGCTCGGTCCGCGGCCGGGGACGGCGCCGGATGCCGGCGCCGCGGGCGATCCCGGCGTTCCGCCGCTCCCGGAGCCGCCGTCGGCGCCCGCGATCCCGCAGGCCACCCCCGCGCCGTCCCCGCCCGCGTCCGGCAATGGCTAGCGCACAGGCCAACCGCCGCGGAATCCTGCTCATGCTGGTGGCCATGGGCTGCTACGTGCTCAACGATGTTTTCGTGAAGCTGGCAGCGCAGAGCCTCCCGCCCGGGCAGGTCCTGGCCGTGCGCGGCGCCTTCGCCACCCTCTTTGTCCTGGCCCTCGCCCGCGGGACACGCGCCGGCTGGCGCACGGCACTGCGGCCGATCGTCGGCGTGCGATGCGGGCTCGAGATCACGACCGCCCTCAGTTCCGTCATCGCCCTGTCGCTCGCGCCGCTCGCCACGGTCAGCACGCTCATGATGACCGCGCCGCTGATGATTGCCGCCACTGCGATGGCGCTGCGATGGGAGCCTTGGCATGGGGGCCGGCTGCTCGCCACCGCGGCGGGATTCGCCGGCGTCCTGCTGGTGATCCAGCCGTCCGCGCGGTCCGAGGTCCCTGCAGCCGGCCTCGCCTGCGCGTTGTTGTGTGCCGCCTCGCTCGCCGCGCGCGACCTGGTGACGCGGCGCATTCCCGCCACGGTCCCGTCGTCGATCATCGCCGTGGCGACCACGCTCGCCGTATGCCTGGCAGGCCTGCTGCTGGGTCTCGTGGAACGCTGGGCGCCGCTCACGCGCCACGAGCTCGGCATGCTCGCTGCGGCGGCGGGTTGCGCGGCACTGGGCAACTACGCGCTCATCGTGGCCTGCCGCGGCGTCGATCTCTCGGTCGTCACGCCCTTTCGCTACAGCCTGATCGTCTGGGCCCTGCTGTTGGGATACGCGATCTGGGGCGACATGCCGCGCCCCGAAGCCGCCGCCGGCGTGATCCTGATTGTCGCGGCCGGTGCCTTCACCATCCGGGCGGCGCGCCGTCCGTGAGCGAACCGCCGGGTCCCCCGCCTGCGGCGGGACGGCCCCGACAACCGATCTGCCCCACGACAGCAGTCTGCGAGGGCGACCGCCCCAAAACGAAGGCCTCGAACCGCCAGCCCTATCAACTCTGACAGTGTCCCCGGTGTGTGTCATCAGGCTGTAATGCGGCCTCATTCAGCGAGGTGACCTCATGGAGATCATTGCGGGAACGATCGATTCTTTCTCGGCGGACGTGCTGTTCGACATGGCACGCTACCGGCACGAGGTTTTCGTCGAGAAGCTGGGCTGGAAACTCCATACGCGCGGCCGGCTGGAACTCGACGAATTCGACCGGAAGGACACCATCTATCTGATCGCACGCAATCCGGACGGCGAGATCGTCGGCACGAGCCGCCTGTTGCCCACGCACCGGCCCTATCTTCTGGCCAGCGTCTTCCCGCAGCTGCTCGGCGACACGCCGGCGCCGTGCTCGCCCGACATCTGGGAACTGTCGCGATTCGCCGCCGGCGACGGCACGCGGCTCGGGATGGGCGGGGATCCGCATGGATGGTCGCTCGCGCTGGACATGCTGAGCGCCGCGATGCGGACCGTCGCCAAGGAGGGCGGACGACGGCTCATCAGCGCCTCGCCTCTGGGCATCGAGCGCATCCTGCGTCGCACGGGCCTGTCCGCGCACCGTGCAGCACCGCCAGTGCGGGTCGACGGCCAGCTTCTGTTCGCATGCCTCATCGACGTGGACAAGAACTGGCGTCCGCACCGGGACCGCCACGCCGACGGGATCGGCCGAGTCGCCCGCCGGCCTGCGGGCGAAGGGGCCGCTGCCATCCATTCAGTTCAGGAGCCCGAGACGTGAAGCGAACGCCGCGGCCGAGCTCTTGGTGGCAGCACCCAATCTCGCCATTGCATTCCTCAGATGGAAATCGACCGTGGGCTTCGAGATGCAGAGGATGGCCGCGATTTCGTCGCTCGTCTTGCCGTCGCCCGTCCAGCGCAGCACCTCCACCTGCCGCTTCGTCAGCGGTTCAATCCCCGCGAGCGGGCCGCCCAGGAGGCGGCAGAACGTGCGGTGGGCGTTGTTCACCAGCCACTGGAGCGAGTGGTCCTTGGCGCGCATCTCCGCGGCCGTCAGCGGTTCGCCCGAGCGGGCAAGCGACAGCATGCCGACCCGCGCGTCGGGCTCGAAGACCGATTGCGCCCAGCCGACGCGCAGGCCGAAAGAGCGCGCCTCGTCCCACATCTGCGGCGCGTCCCGGAAGACTTCGTTGCTCCAGACCACGGGCGCCCCGCTGTGCACGCCGTGGGCGACGGTGGGATCCACCTGGAGATATCCCGCACTGATGTACCGGCGGCTCCATCGCTCATCGTAGGTGCTGAAAATCAAAGTCTTCGGCCGGGTGAAGGGCACGAGGGTGCGCAGCCCGTAGGCGCAGTGCTCAAAGCCGAGGTGCCTGGCTGCCACGCTGACCTGCGCGAGCACCTGGGATGGTTCGCTGGCCTCGTTCAACCGACCGAGAACATCTTGGGTCCACTCGTTCATAGGTGCACTTCCTGCGTCGTCGGCACCCCCACCTTTTTCGCGGGCGCGGTCCACGCTCCCGCGGCGTGCGCGTGGCCGTCGTTCAGCGCGTGATGGAGGCAAGGGTGCGACAGTTTAGGAGCGCCTTGCGGTGCCCGGAGGCAAAATTCACCACCATTTCTGCCAATTTCGCGAGCCTGCCTTCGCGCACTGGCGCGGTGCGGCCCAGGGTCGGGAGATTGGAAATCGACCCCCTACGTTGGCTTCTCACGATGCACAAGGTCTGGCTGCTGCTGCTTCCCGGCTTCCTTCTTCTCGACGTCATCCGCATGCTCGCGGTCTTCAAGGCCGCCAATGCCTCCTTTCGCCGGACGCGCAACAAGCTCGCCGGCTACGATGTGCGGCTGGCCTCTGCCGCGGGCGGCCAAACCCTGAGTTCAAGCGGTGTGGCACTGTCGACGGGTACATTGCCGCACCGGCTCGTCGGGCGGGCGAGCACGCTCTTCATCAGCGGCGAACCCGTTCCGGGCGCGGCCGAGGCGGCAGGCGCGCAGCGCCTGCGCGAATGGCTCTCGAGGAACCGACGGCGTCTGAACCGCTGCGCCGTGCTGGGCGCGCAGGCATTGCTGCCGCCAGCGCCGGAGGCCCGCATCGTGCGGCGACAGGGGCGTGCCGCGCCGCCGGCGCTGCGCTGTGGCGGGCAGGGACCGGACCTGTTCGCGGCCGGCATGAGAACGCGCAGCTGGCGCGTCATCGAACCGGGCCAGGGCGCCGATCTGGCGCTGTCCTGGATCGAAGAGGACCGGGGCGCCGCGTTTGTCGAGACACTTGCCTCCCGCCTGCCCGGACCGCGCAGCCGTCGCTGCGGCATGCTGCGCCGTCGCCGCTTGCCGCTCGAGCCGCCCGCGCCCGACGCGCGGATCGGCGTGCTGCACCAGTGGATCGCGGCACATCTGCAAGAGAAGCTCAGCGTCGCCCGATTGGCACAGGAGGTCCACATGTCCACGCGCTCCTTCGCGCGTTTCTACGAACGCGCGACGGGTCTCTCGCCCGGGCGTGGCGTGCAGCAGATCCGCCTCGACACCGCCCGTCGCCTGCTCGAGACGAGCACGCGCCCCCTCAAGGCCGTCGCCGCGCAGTGCGGCTACGGATCACAGGAGGTGATGCGAAGAGCCTTCGTTCGCGACCTGCAGATGACGCCGCGCGAATACCGGCGCCGCCACACGGCGATGAAAGCTGCCGGCGCGGCCTAGCAGGACCTTGTCCCGCCACCGGGTGTCGAGCCGCGCCGGCCAACGCCGGCATTGCTATTCCTCCGTGGCCCAGCACACCAGCCGCAAGTCCGCCAGCGGCAGCATGGCGCGCGTGCCATCGCCGAAGCGGACTTCGCCGACGTTGCCGTCCTTCGCCTTGATGCGCAAGGACCCGCGCCGTCCTCCATGCTCGACCACCAGCACCGTACGGCCGCCGCTGATGATCCTCGGGATCCCGTTTCCGGGCGTCGGCGCCGCCGAGCCGCCGACGGGCTCGGGCGATTGCGGGCGGCTCCTGGTCTGGACACGTCCGATCGGGTCGCCCCGCGCGATCAGTTCCTGGAGTTCCTGCGGGCGATCTCGCGCGACGGCCACCAACTGGTAGAGCACCCGCACATCCGCGCCGAGCCGCCCTTCCTCCACCGCTTCCCGCAACTGCCGCGGTGCGTCGCTGAGCCGCGCGGCCTCGGTGATGAAGGAGCGCGGTTTGCCCAACCGGCGCGCGATCTCGGCGCGCGAATGGCCTTCCCCTTCCCGCTCGGCGATGAAGGTCGCCAGATCGAACGGCGACATGTCCTCGCGGTGCAGGTTCTCCGCCGCCTGAGCGAAGGGATCGTCCCGCGGGTCCACGAACGCCGGAACGCAGGACAGGCCGGCCCGGCGCGCCGCGCGCACCCTGCGCTCGCCGCGGTTGACGATGTACCGATCCGCGTGCTCTGGATGGCAGCGCAGGGACACCGGCTCCAGCACGCCATGCTCGCGGATCGATTCGGCGAGTTCCTCGATGCGTTCGCCCCGCATGCGACGGCGCGGCTGGCCGGGGTCGAAGTCGATGTGTTCGAGGGCCACCTGCGTTGGTGCGCCTGGGCCCGCAGGGGCGGCTTCGACCGTGAGCAGATCGGCCGCCCTGAACTGCGACAGCGCACTCAGGTCCAGGCCGTCGGGCACCCTCATGCCTGCGTATCCGCCGGCATCGACGCGTTCGAGCCGTCGATGCGTTGCTGCAGCAACTCGAACACCCGCATCACCTCGAGGCTCGCCTCGCGTGCCGCGCTCTTGGGCAGCCGCCACACGGGCACCCCCGCGGCCAGCGCCTCGGGAATGGCCGAACGGGTCGAGATCCGCGCCGGTATCACGAACTCCCGGAAGTTCAACGCCAGGTCCTGCATCGCGGCCTTCTGCCGCAGCGAATGCGGATTGAACCGGTTCAGCACGATGGCCGCCATCCGCAGCTGCGGGTTGTAGCGCCGCCTGACCCCGAAGACGGTCCGGAGCATGTCGGCGACGCCGTCGATGCTGTACTCCTCCAGCTCGATCGGACAGGCCACCGCATGGCCGGCAATCAGCGCCGCGCTCATGCGCAAGCCCAGCGCCGGGGGCGTGTCGATCACGACCGCGTCGAAATCTTGCGCCAGGCGCCTTACATTCCCGCGGAACAAAGGAATCACGAGGTCCGCCCTCGCGAGTTCGACGTCGGCCAGCTTTCTGCTGCCCGCCGCCAGCGCAATGGTCCGCTCGCGCGGCGGGGCGATCGGGCCCAGATCCGGACCGAACAGTTCCACCGCTTCGGCGATCGCCGAGGACCGGTTCAGCGATTTCGAGCTGTTCGCCTGCGCGTCCAGATCGATCACGCACACCGACCGACGTCGCACATCGGCCAGCCAGCATGCGTACAGCACCGCCAGCGTGGACTTGCCGACGCCGCCCTTCTGGTTGCCGAAGATGACCACGTTGCCCATGACTTGCTCCTCAGGCCTCGGCGCGGGACGCGCGTCCATCACACCCGAACGGCGCGCCTCGCGGGCTGCCGCTGCAACTTGCAACAGGGCCCCGCAGATGGGCGGAGCCGCCTCACTGGCCGACGATCGAACCGCCCTGCCGCGTCGCTCACGAAATATCGCCGCCTCGCGCTTTGCGACACCACTGTCAAAAACAATAGTCGACACACGCACGGGCAGAGGCGGACATTGCGCCCCATGCAAGCAAACGACACTCAACGCGAGCATGCGACCGATGAAGGCCGACGCTCAGCCTGGCTTTCCATGCTCATGTTCGCCGGCTTGATGGCGCACGCGCGCCCCCTGTGGGCCCAGGCGGAGCCCAGCGCATCGCAGGGCGTCGGACCACAGCAGCAGGCGGCGCGCGACAACGACCGCATCGAGATCCTTCGCGAGGAGCTCAAGAAGTCGGAAGCGCAATTGGAAGGTCTCATGCGCCGCAAGGCCGAGCGGCTCGCCGCATCCGACCTGAAGGCAGCGACAGAGGCCGAGGAACAGCGCGTCCGCACGCTCGGCGACATCGCGGCCATCCGGCGGGAGATCGCTTCGGCCTCTCATGCCGCCGCCCAGACTACGGCGGTCAGGCCCATGGCCGTTCAGGCCGCCAAGCAGGCTTCCGCCGCTGGCAAGCGCGCGGCACCAGCACCGTGGTGGGACGTCTACGGCAGCGGTCGGCGCATTGAGCCGCCTGCTTCACTTTCTCCTGCGTCCCCGCCTGGGCAAGTGCCCGCGGGATCAGCCCCCGGCCCAACGGAGTAACGCCATGACCGCATGCTCGATCGACATCCGGCCCGCAGCGGCAGCCGGCATCCGTGTCAAATGGATCGGATGGCTGCTCATCACGTGGCTCATCGCCGCCGCCCCTGCCGAAGTCGCCTGGGCGGGCAGCCCGTTCGCGACCGGTGCGAACGCGACCCAACAACAGCTCGTCGCCATCCTGACGCCGCTGGCCGCAGTCGCCGTGATGGTCTCCGGTGCCATGGCCTGGTTCGGGCGCCTGAGCTGGTGGTGGATGGTCGCGGTCGTGATCGGCACTGTGCTGGTCTTCGGCGGCCCGCAGATCGTGTCCTGGATCCGGGGTCTGTTCGGAGTCTGAGGGGAGCAGTCCATGAGTCGCAACCAGGGCATTGCCGCGGATCCCCTGTTCGTCGGCATGACGCGGCCTTCGATGGTCTGGGGCGTCACCTACTCGGCCATGATGTTCAACATCGTCGTCACGACCGAGTCGTTCATCGTGACCAAGAGCCTCGCGTGGCTGCTGGCCTTCGTGCCGATCCACGGCGTGCTCTACCTCGTGTGCCTGTACGAGCCGCGCTTCTTCGACCTGCTGCAGCTCTGGGGCCGCACGCGCCTGCCGGCCATGCTCGGCGGCAACCTGCGGTTCTGGCGTGCGAACTCGTACAGCCCCCTGGCGCTGAACATGCCTGACTGGCGGGGGCGCCGCCGCATGCGCACGCCGCCCGTGACCTTGGTCTGACGCCGTACCGCGCCATGAAACTGCTGTCACGCTCCGAGCACACGCTGCGCCGCGAAGCCGGCGCCGCGACCATGATTCCGCTTTCGGCGCATGTGGATGAGCATGTGGCCCTGACACGTGCCGGCGACTATGTGCAGACGCTCCGCCTGGCCGGCACGAGCTTCGAAAGCGCGGACGACGAGGACATCAACAGCTGGCATGAGCGCCTCAATGTCCTGCTGCGCAACATCGCGTCGCCCAACCTGGCGCTCTGGGCCCACGTGATCCGCCGTCGCGAGGCGGCCTATCCGGCCGGGCAGACGACGCCCGGCTTCGCCGACGAGATCGAGCAGCGCTATCGCCACAAGATGGCTGGCGAGCGGCTGATGGTCAACGAACTGTACCTGTCGATCGTCTTCCGGCCGCAGCCCACCCGGATCGGCAATGCCGCATTGCGGCTGTTCAAGCGCGCGGACCCGGAGGGTGCGCGGGCGGAACTGCACGATGCGCTAGACGCCTGCAGCAAGCTGCGCCAGGAACTGCTCGCCGCCCTTGAACGCTACGACCCCGAAGCACTGGGCATCTATCGGCTGCAAGGGAACGACGGGCTTTTTTCCTCCCTCGTGGAATTCCACGGCCTGCTCGTCAACGGGGAGTGGCAGCGCATGCCCCTGCCGCACTCGCCACTCAACGAGGTCCTGGCCACCACCCGCCCCTTCTTCGGCAATGAGGCCATGGAATACCGCACGGGCACCCAGACCCGGATCGGGGCCTTCCTCGGCATCAAGGAGTACCCCACGCCCACGGCGCCGGGCATGTTCAGCGCCCTGCTGACCGCGCCCTTCCCCTTCGTGCTCACGCAAAGCTTCACCTTCCTGGCCAAGGCCACAGCCACCGACATGATGAGCCGCCAGCATCACCGGATGGCCGCCGCCGGTGACCTGGCAGTCTCGCAGGCGGAGGAGCTCCAGGACGCGCTGGACGACCTGATGAGCAATCGTTTCGTGGTGGGCGACCACCACTTCAGCCTGCATGTGCTCGCCGACACCTACGACGGCGTCAGCGAGTCCGAGGGCCGGCCCCGTCTGAAGCAGCTCAACGACAGCATCGCCCGCGCCCGCTACCTGCTGGGCGACGCAGGAATGGTCGTGGCCCGCGAGGATCTCGCGCTGGAGGCGGCCTTCTGGGCGCAGCTGCCGGGAAACTTCGGCTACCGCAGCCGCAAGGCGCCCGTCACCAGCCGCAACTTCGCTGCCATGTCGCCCTTCCACAATTTCCCGACCGGCCGGGCGACGGGCAACTACTGGGGCGATGCGCTGACCATGTTCACCACGCGCGCGGGCTCGCCCTACTACTTCTCGCTGCACGCGAGCGACCCGCGCAGCCCGGACGGCGGCAGCCGCCGCGACGTCGGACACATCACGGGTGTGGGACCGGTCGGGACCGGCAAGACCACGCTGCTGGGTTTCTGCATGGTGGCGATCTGCAATCGCCTCGATGCCACCCAGGTCATCTTCGACAAGGATGAAGGGCTGCATATCCTGGTGCGGGCCCTGGGCGGGCAGTACCTCCCGCTCAAGAACGGGACACCAACCGGCTGCAATCCGCTGCAGCTCGACGATTCGATCGCCGACAACGTCGAGTTCATGCGGCACTGGCTCAGGCGCCTCGTGATGCGCACGCCGGGCGAGACGCTGACCCTCCGTCAGGAGGACGATCTCGACCAGGCACTGCGCGGCATCCTGAAGCTCGAGCCTTCTTTCCGGCGCCTGTCCCGGCTCGCCGCCTTCCTCGATATCACGGATCCAGAAGGGATGCATGCACGCCTTCGGAAGTGGTGCGCCTCGGAACACGGCGACTATGCCTGGGTCTTCGACAATGATCACGACGAGGTGGCCCCGCTGCTTGCCCGGCACACCCTGGTCGGCTTCGACGTGACCGACTTCCTGGACAACGAGGTCGTGCGCGCCCCACTGACCCTGTACCTCTTTCACCTGGTCAACCGGATGGTGGACGGCCGCCCGTTGGTGTGCTGGATGGACGAATTCGCCAAGCTGCTGAGTGACCCGGCCTTCGCGAAGTTCGCCAAGAACGGCCTGGAGACCTGGCGCAAGAAGAACGCGAACATCGCCACCTTCACCCAGAGCACCAGCCATGTGCTCGATTCCAGCATCGCGCGTGCGATCGTCGAGCAGACGCCGACGAAGATCCTGTTTCCGAATCCGGAGGCGGACTACGACGAATACACCCGGGGCTTCAACCTGACGGACCGAGAGTTCGCGCTCATCAAGCAGGAGCTCGAGCCTGGCTCTCGCCAGTTCCTCATCAAGCAGAACCATGTCAGCGTGGTCGCACAGCTCGATCTCCATGGCTTCGACGACGCCTTGCACGTCATCTCCGGGCGCACCGGCAACGTCCGCCTCATGCGCGAACTGATCGCGATCTGCGGACCGGATCCCGCCCAATGGCTGCCCCCTTTCCGCAGGGCGCTTGCGAACGACCCTTCCCATTCATCCTCACACCAGGAGATCTCCCATGCGTAGATTCCTTGTTGCTCTCTTCCTCGCGGCCACAGCTTCGCTCGCACCGCTGCACGCGAAAGCCGGCATCCCGGTGATCGACATCACGGCCGTCGCCAACCTGATACAGCAGGTCATGTACTGGCAGCAGCAGATCTCCGGCATGCAGAAGCAGTACGACCAACTGAAGGAGTCGAAAGACCAGCTGACCCAGACCCACAACGCCATGACGGGAAGCCGAGGCATGGAGCAGTTGCTGCCGACCTCGGACCTCGCACGCAACTACCTGCCTCCCAGCTATGGCGTACTGATGGGCACGCTCAACGGCTCGTCGGCCAGCCACGCCGGGCTGGCCAGCCAGGTCCAGTCGATCATGAAAGCCAACAGCGTTCTCTCGGGAACGCAGTTGGAGGGGCTCAGTCCGGAGTTGCGCCAGGTCGTCGAGCAAGGGCGGCAATCGGCAGCGCTGCTCAACGGAATGACCCAGAACGCGTACCAGAACACCAGCCAGCGCTTCTCGGCCCTGCAACTGCTGATCGATCGCATCGCGTCCGCACAGGACCCCAAGGCGATCCAGGACCTGCAGGCAAGGATCCAGGCCGAGCAGAACATGCTCACCAACGAGCAGACGAAGCTGCAGAGTCTCTATCAAATTGCAAGAGCCGAAGAAGCTTCACAGCAGCAGCGCCTCCGCGAACGCTCAGCCACGGACGTAGGCACCGTGAGAACCTTATCTGCCGTGAATTATTAAATCAGGAGAAGAGGGAGATGTTCAAGAGCAAATCGGCTTGTGTGGCGCTCAGTGCCGTCATTGCGGCAGCGTGCGTCGGAGCGTACTACTGCATCAGTCGTCCCGTGGTTGGGCAATCAGTACCTCTCAGTGTGCCCGCTCCTGAGAATGCAGCGCCATCGGCGCCCCGGAACGAGGAGGTAGAGCATGAAATCTTGAATGGCATCGGCAGCATCAGGGATCTGAAGCCGGTTCCACAACAGTCGGCTTCGCGACGGTAGTTGGTACTCGAGGTCATATGGGCTTCTTCGAACAGTTTTTCACTTGGCTCAACGGACAATTGGCGGTCTATGTGAGTGCGAATGCTGCTCGGGTTGCTTCCGCAATCGAGCCGGTAGCCGTGACGCTCGCGACCATCTACGTAATGGTGTGGGGGTATCTCTCGCTTACCGGTCGGATTCAAGAGCCGATCTGGGAAGGTGTCAAACGAATCGTTGTCATCGGTATCTTGCTCGGCATTGCCCTGCGGCTCTGGACGTACAACGACGTCGCCGTCGACACCTTCACCCACGGGCCTGACCAACTCGCTGCCGCTATTCTGGGATCTTCGTCAACTGTGTCTGTGGTCGACCAAATCTGGATCGACGGGAACTTGACAGCGGAGCAGTTGCTGAGCAAGGGAAGTGTCCTCAACGCAAACTTTGCGTACTATCTCGCGGGTTTTCTCGTCTATCTACTCGTTGGTTTAACCGTCGTCGCTACCGCGTTCCTGTTGGCTCTTTCGAAAGTCGCCATCGCGTTGATCCTCGCACTAGGGCCGATCTTTATCGTGCTTCTTTTCTTTGAGGCTACCAAGCGCTTCTTTGAAGCTTGGGTAGCGCAACTCACCAACTACGCCCTTGTCACCATTCTTGCAACGCTGGCAGCAGCCCTTTTGCTGAGCGTTCTTCGGTCATACACCGAGAACACGGCCTCGCTTGGCGGCGCGATCACGATTGCTGAGGGCGCCAGAGTGTGCATCGCCTCGGCATTGGTGTTTTTGATAATGCGCCAAGTAATGTCTATCGCTGCAGGGTTGGCAAGCGGAATTGCATTGAGTTCGTTCAACGCAATCAGCGGCTTTATCAGCTGGGCAATGGGCGGCGCCAAGCGCTCCAGCTATGAGTTCGGACGCGGCGTGCTGGACGGCCTGCGGCGAGAGCCTGGCAGTCGCTGGGATTCGTTCCGCCGCTTGGCGGGTAACCGCGTCGGCACGGGCGTAGCTTCCTTCAGAGGAATCGGTAGCTCGCGTCGCGGTGGTACCGTGCTTTCCAGAGAGCAGGTCATGCCGAGCCTCTCGCGCAGTCGCTAGCGGTGGAGTGTGCAGATGAAGCCCTCGATCATCCTTTCTCTGCTTACCCTTTTTCTGGCGGCATGCGGCACTCGCCCACCCGCACCGCCGGACTGCGAAGGGCCACTCACACCGATCAACGTCTCGGGCGGTGTTTCCCCATCAGGAGCAGTCAATGCGCCGGGACGCCTCCCTTGAGAATTACCTGAACGAAGCCCAGAGCTGGGAACTCGACCGTGCACGTCGGGCGGAGCGATCGACCAGGATCGCCTGGGCCGTAGCTACATCGGCGGCATTGATCGCGGTTCTCGCCGTCGCCGCCGTCAGCGGGCTCACGCCGCTGAAGGAGCCAGTCCCCGTTCTCATCCGGGTCGACAGCAGCAGTGGCATCGTCGACATCGTTCCCACCTACGAAGGCACGACCGACATCGAGCAGGTCGTGACACGCAACCTGCTGCAGAACTACGTGATTGCGCGCGAGCGTTATTTCTACGGCACCGCGGAAGCGGACTACGAATTGGTCGCCTCGCAAAACTCGCCTCGTCTCAACCAGGAGTGGGCGACTTTGTGGCCGGCCGACAACCCGGCCTCACCTCTGAATGTCTACAAGGACGGCACTTCCATCCGCGCACAGGTGCGATCGATCACCTTCCTCAAGCTGGAGAGCGGGAGAGACAAGCTGGCACAGGTCCGCTTCAGCCGCTCGACGCGCGCAGGCGGCACCGGGGAGGAGCAGACCAGCCACTGGGTTTCCACGATCGAGTTCGCCTATGTCCCGCCATCTGCGGACAACAAGATGCGTTCGCTCAACCCGCTGGGCTTTCGCGTCGTCGAATACCGCCGCGAGCCCGAGGTCGCCCCGGCCGGCGTTGCACCCGGCAGGCAGGATGCACGATGAAGCCCGGGCGCGTGCACCGCAGCTTTCCGCTGGCGATCGGACTGGCGGCAAGTCTGGCGCTTGCCGCGCCGTACGGCCGAGCCGCGACCGTGCCGGCTGCCGGCAAGGTCGATGCCCGGGTACGGGTGATCGCCTACAACCCGGCAGACGTCATCAGCTTGCAGGGGTACGTGGGCTACCAGATCCATCTGCAGTTTGCCGAAGGCGAGGAGTTCGTGAATCTCGGCTCCGGCGACAACGGCGCCTTCGACATCGGCGCCGAGCGCAACCACTTCTTCATCAAGCCCAAGGAAGCGCGCGCCGCGACCAACTTCACTGTCCTCACGAACTGGCGGACCTATCATTTCGACTACACCGTCTCCTCCATCACGCCGATAGGCGCTGCCACCAGGCGCATGGTGTATTCGATACGTTTCACCTACCCAGAAGACGAGGCCCGAAAGGCAGCCGAGGATCAGGAGCGGAGCCGGGCCGAGGCGCGCATGAGCGAAGGGGCGACCGATCGGCCACGCAACTCCGACTACTGGTTCTGCGGGAGCGATTCGCTCAAGCCCGTGAGCGCCCATGACGACGGGGCGCAAACGCGTCTGCGTTTCCACGCGCGCTCCGACTTCCCGGCGATGCTCGTCCAGAACGACGACGGTTCCGAATCGCTGTTGAACTTCAACGTCGACGCGGACGAGGTAGTGATTCACCGCGTGGCGCACCGCATTGTGCTGCGGCGAGGCGGACTGGTCGGTTGCGTGATCAACCGGTCCTTCGTCGGCGGCGGCGCGCGCACCCCCACCAACACCAGCGCAACAGGTGTGCGGCGCATCACTGCAGGAGATGGGCCATGACCTGGATGAGCGAGCCCCGTCGCGCGTCCCGGACCGATCCCCAGGAGCAGGGCGACGCGCCCGAGATCGACCCGGACACCGGGGAGATCCTGGCAGCGCAGCGAGCCGCGGCCCCGGGAGGCGGGACGTTCCGGGCCGCCGAAGAGCGCCCGACGATCCAGGGCGAGCGCGCCATTCCATCGGTCAATCGCGAGCGCTCCATCCAGTCGCGCATCAGCGGGTTCCTGGCGCTGACAGCGATCATGCTGCTGGGCGCCGGATTCCTGTTCTGGTACTACAACACCCAGTATGCCAAGACCCAGGAGGCCGAAGAGGCTGCGAGAAAGGCGGCGGCTGCGCGCGCCGGCGGCGAGATGAAGGTTCCGCCGCTCGGCCGCATCGATCCGCCCAGAGCGATGCCGGAAGCAGCAGCGACCGCCGCCCCTCCCTCCCCGCCGCCACCGTCGGCAAACGGCGCCAACACGGGACCGCCGCAGAAGACACCCGAGCAGATCGCATTGGAACGACAGCTGGGCGCCCCGGTGCTTCGGCGTGCCCAAGCCGCACAGGCGCACAGCGCCACGACGCCGCACGCGTTCGCGGATCCGACGATGCTGCCTGCCGGCGGCGTGCCAAGCATGGCCCAGCTGATCGGTACGCTGCAGCCGCCCCACGCCGGTTCGGCGGCACCCGGCGGCAGTCAGCTCGCCGCCAGCCTTCGGCCCACGCCGACCCCGGCGGTCGTCGCCCAGACCCTGCCGACACGGCGCATGCTTTTGCCCAAAGGCGCGTTCGTCGATTGCACGCTGGAAACCGCCATCGATTCCACCTATGAGGGCATGGCCACCTGCATCGGCGCGAGCGACGTCTACGGGGCAGACGGCAAGGTCGTGCTGCTGGAGCGTGGCACCAAGTACGTCGGCGAACAGCGTGGAACGCCGCGACAAGGACAGGGCCGCGTCTTCATCGTCTGGAACGAGGCGCGCACGCCGACCGGCGTCGTGGTCCAGTTGGCTTCTCCGGGCACCGACGAATTGGGACGCAGCGGCCTCCCCGGCTTCGTCGACACCCATTTCTGGGATCGCTTCGGTGCCGCGGTCCTGATCTCGGTGATCGACGGCACGATGCAGACGATCGCCGCCCATCAGCAAAACAGCACCTCTGTCGGCAGCGGCGGCGGCGTGGTGATCGGCCCGCAGGGCAGCCGCGACGTCATCACGGAGGTCCTACGCAACACCGTGTCGATTCCGCCGACCGTGATCAAGAACCAGGGCGAGCGGATCCAGATCCTGGTCGCCCGCGATGTGGATTTCAGGAGCGTCTATGCGCTTCGAACCGAACCGGCCATCCCTTGATGGCGAGCCCGGCGCCGCCGCAGGCGACTGGCAGCCGGCGCGGGCGCGGGCGCACGCGCGTGACGCAGCCTCCGCTGAGTCGCCATCGTCGCTTGCTCTCTTTCTCGGTCCGCTCGGCAGCTTATTGGATGATCCCGCGGTGACCGAGATCTGCATCAACGAGCCCGGTGCAGCCTTCGTGGAACGGCAGTCCGGCTGGACACGCGAGGCGTTGCCGTTCGCGAACTTCGACTGGTGCATGTCCATCGCCAAGCTCGTGGCCAACTTCACGCGACAGCGCATTTCGGCCAACGAGCCGCTCCTGTCCGCCACGCTCCCGGGCGGCGAGAGAATCCAGATCGTGCTGCCGCCTGCGACCCTGGACCAGACCGTCTCGATCACGATCCGGCGTCCCTCGAACACGCTCTGGACCCTCGAAGAGCTGGGGAATTTGCACATCTTCGAGACCACGTCCAGTGCTCCCGCGACTCCGGCGCGCCAATCTGAACTGGCGTCCCTGTCACCCGAAGACCGGGAGCTGACAGAACTCCTCGCACGCCGGCAATTCGTGCCCTTCCTGCGACGCGCCGTCCGGTTTCGCAAGAACATCCTACTGTCCGGCGCCACCGGGTCCGGCAAGACCACGGTCGGCAAGGCGCTGATCCTCGAGGTGCCGTCCGAGGACCGCCTGATCACCATCGAGGACGTGAAGGAGCTGTCGCTGCGCAACCAGCCCAACCACGTGAGGCTCTTCTACTCGCAAGGCGCCCAGGGGCAGGCCGAGGTCACGCCTGGCCAACTGCTCGCCAGCGCCAAGCGGCAACGCCCCGACCGGGTGTTCGTGTCCGAGCTTCGCACCGGCGAGGAGGTTTACGACTATCTGGTGTCCGTGAACACCGGCCACCCAGGCTCGATCACCAGCGTGCACGCCGACAGCGCGGAGATGGCCTTCGTCGCGCTGGCGCAGTTGATGAAGCGCAGTCAGGCGGGCCACGGCATGACCACGCGTGACGGCGTGGAATTGGCGCAGATGAGCGTGGACATCGTGGTGCAGTGCGCGCGAGAGCGCCGGGACGGCCTGCTGCGGCGCATCGTGCAGGAGATCTGGTATGACCCTGGCACCAAGATCCGAAGGCTTGCCTAGCCCCTTCAGAATCGCGGTCGCGCTGCTGGTGGCGGCGCTGGTCGGCATGTACGTCGCCGGCCAAGCTTTCCTGATCGCGATGAATCTTCCGCCACAGCGCGCCACGCTGCTGACCCTACACGAGTACTGGCAGGCCTACGGCGAGCGGCCGGACGTGCGCCGTGTCCTCATTGCGTCGCTGGCCGGCTCCCAGGGGCTGATGCTCGGTTTGGTCGGAATTGCCATGCTGCCTCGCCGCCGGCCGCTGCATGGCGATGCCCGATTCGCAAGCCGTCGCGAGATCGCGCGATCGGGCCTCCTAAACGAGCACGGCATCATCCTCGGGCGGCTCGGCAATCGCTACCTGGTGCTTCCCGGCCAGCAGGGCGTCGCACTCGAGGCGCCGCCGCGCAGTGGCAAGGGCATCGGCGTGGTCATCCCCAATCTGCTGAACTGGCCCGGCTCGGCCATCGTCAGCGACATCAAGGGCGAGAACTTCACGCGCACCGCCGGCTTCCGTGCGGCCCATGGGCAGCAGGTGCATCTGTTCGATCCCTTGTCCGAGAGCGAGCGCTCGGCACGCTGGAACCCGCTCGGCTACGTCTCCGAGACGCCCTACCGGTGTATCGACGATCTGCAGCGCATCGGCACGATGCTCTTTCCCGATCCACAGGCCGGCGACCCGTTCTGGACCTCATCGGCCAGATCTCTGTTCCTCGGCATCTCCCTCTATCTCTTCGAGACCAAGGGTGCCACGCGCACCTTGGGCGAGGTCCTGCGCCAGGGCATGGCCAGCGATGCCGAGGGCTTTCAGAAGCACTGGAAGCGCGTGATCGACGCCTGCGAGCGCGCCGGGTACCCCTTGTCGCAGGAAGCGGTGCAGAGCCTCTACGATGTGATCGACCTGGCGCCGACCACGGCCTCCAGCATCCGCAAGACCTTCACCAGCCGCCTGGATCTGTGGCTCAATCCGATGATCGATGCGGCCACCTCGGCCAACGACTTCGACTTGAGGGAACTGCGCAAGCACCCGATCTCGATCTATGTGCAGATCAACCCCGACAACATCGCCCGGCTGCAGCCGCTGCTGAACCTGTTCTTCCAGCAGGCGATCGGTCTGCAAACACGAGAACTCCCCGAGAACAATCCGCAACTTCGCCACCAGGTGCTCCTGATGCTCGACGAATTTCCGGCGCTCGGGCGCATCCCCGTCATCGCCGACTCCACAGCCTTCCTGCCCGGCTATAACGTGCGCACCGTGGTCATCGTCCAGTCCAATTCGCAGCTGATTGAGAAGTACGGTATCGAGGGCGCCAAATCGATCCGAAAGATGCTTGCCGCACGCATCGTGTTCCCGCCCAAGGAGTACGAGGACGCCGAGGCCATCTCGCGCGAGTTGGGGACCTACACCGTCCAACAGAAGAACGTCAGCCGCCCGATGTGGGGCGGGGCGAACAAGGAGCCGACCGTGAGCATCAGCGAGCAGCCGCGCCGTCTGCTGCTGCCCCAGGAGGTCAAGGAACTGGGGCCGGAGCGGATGATCCTGTTCTACGAAGGCCTGCGGCCGGTGCTGGCGCACCGGATCCTCTACTTTCGCGACAGGCTTTTTGCCCCACGCGAACTGCCGCCACCACCGGTGCCGAAGCTGAACGTCGACAAGTCCGGCGGCGTCGCCGCGACCACGCCGGCGGCAACGCCCGATGACAGGAGAGACACGCCCCGCACGGGTCCCGGATCGATCTCCAACGCCACGCCTCAGGACGGTGGTGCCGCGCTGACAGCCAGGCAGACCGGTACCGTGGCCGGCGATGTATTGAACGACGACTTGAAGCTGGACGATTTCTCGTTCGACTTCGACGACGTGGAGATTCCCACCGAGAAGCTCAGCGACGAAGACATGAAGCGCCACGCCGATGAGTTCATGGTGCGAATCCTCGACTGATGCCACATCGAACCGGTTCGGACAGCCCGGGTCGCCCTGCCTGACAACACACGTGAAAGGAGCCGCAATGTCCACAGACCGTTCTTCCGGAAACCAAGCTCCGAACGGGACCGAGAGCACCGCACCTTGGAATGGCGCGGGCTCCATCCAGGGAGATGCGCCTGCTGCGGGCCACGGTCATTCCCGGGTACCCGATGCCATCGAGCGCCGCTACCTGCGCATCGACAATCGCTACTTCTTCCCGGACCGCACCCTCGCGTTCATCGACGACGGCCGCCGCCTCCGCGTGCGGACCGAGAACCGCGAGGTGCTGCACAGCGTCGTGGCGATCGCCGAAGCGCGCGGCTGGCGGATCATCGAACTCAAAGGCACCGAGATCTTCCGTCAGCGCATGTGGCACGAAGCCGCGCTGCGAGGCATCGGGGCCCGAGGCTACGAACCGACCTCGGCTGAGATCCTCCAGGTCCAGCGTGCGTTGAAGAAAAGAGGGTCGCCCTCGCACGAGAACGGACGGGGTCCGATACCTGCGTCGCTGGACCGCGAAGCAGCAACCGTGCACCAAGGCGCCGTACCCGCCGAAGCCGGTTCCAGTGCCAGTCTTCATCCGCACGAAGAAGAACCGCAAGACCGCCGATTCGAGCGCGGAGGGCCAAGATCGCCTGTCAGGGGGATGCTCGTGGCGGCCGCCGCCGCACCCTATCAATTCGATCCGGCGCAGCGCATGTCCTTCTACGTGATGGTTCGCGCGGAAACCGGGGCTCGCACCATCTGGGGTACGGACCTCGAGCGGGCCCTCGCAGAGTCCGCTTCGCAACCGCGCATCGGCGACCAGGTGGTGCTCACGCAACTCGGCACCCGTCCGGTCAACGTCCGGGTGGCGGCCCGCAATGCGGAAGGCGAACTGGTCGGCGAAAAGAAAATTGTCGCGCAGCGTGCGCGGTGGAGCATCGAGACATCCGATCATCTTCGCTCGATGGAACACCACGCCACGCGCATACGCACCGGGGAATTGCTGTCCGATGCGGCCCGGGGTCACCACCCCGAACTGGCCACGGCGGCGACGGACCTCAAGCTGGCCGAGCAGTACGCACAGCGCGTAACCAGCGATCGATCCTCCCAGCAGCGCCTCGTACAGCTGATTCGCGAGCGGATCGCCGAGGCGCTGGCGCAAGGTCGCGCCATCCACCTTCCGGATCGACTCCCGCGCCCCGCGCGCATGCATGCGCGCCAACGCACGGCCCGAAGCCGGGATGAGTTGAGCCACGAGCGCGTCTAGCAATCGTTGGAAACCGGGGTTGAAGCTTGCAGCTTTTCGTCCAGCCTTGCGTGCGCGTTGTTCGCGCCTCTCTCCGGTCCTGCGCTGGCGCGGAACACCATCCGAGGCGCCTGCTCGACACTCCGGGCGAAGGGCCTATGCCTTCGGCACCGAGACGCGGCGAGGCTGTTCGGTCCTACTCCACCACCAGCTTTCTGGTCAAGGAACGGGTTTCGGTCCGCTCGAACGCGCGTCATGCCTTGAACACGACAAGTTCATTGCGGCGGACAACACGGACATGCAGGCCGGCCGCCCTCAACCGCGCGTCCTCGGCTGCACAGCGCAACGCCGAGAGCTTGTTGGTTGTACGCAATGCCGGTGCTCACCGCGTCGCACGGCGTGGCGTGGCGCCAGCAATGGATCGAAGGTATTGAACCGCCCCCAGCGTCCTGATGCACAAGGGATTCAACCGGTCCCGTCACCATGTCTCGAAGGCTCCAGATGCGCAACCGAGTGAAAACTCAGCCGCAGGTGAGCGACTGGTCGATCTCGAACGGCTCGCTCGAAGCGCTCAAATGGGTCGGTCTGTTGCTCATGGCGGGCGATCACGTCAACAAGTACCTGCTGCATGGGTCGAGCCCGGCTCTCTACGCATTGGGTCGCATGGCGATGCCGCTCTTCGGCTTCGTGCTCATGGTCAACCTGACACGCCCCGGAGCGCTCGAGAGCGGCTTGCACCTGCGCGTCATGAAGCGACTGGCGATCTTTGCCCTGCTGGCGACACCCGCTTTCGTTCATCTGGTCGGCTGGTGGCCATTGAACATCCTTGCCACCCTTTTACTGGCAACGCTGATCGTCTGGCTGCTGGAGCGGGACGGCTGGCCCGCGCGCTGGATGGCCTTGATCGCCTTCCTCGTTGGTGGCGCCGTGGTGGAGTTCTGGTGGCCGGCGCTGCTCTGCTGCCTGGGCGCCCGGGCGTTTCTGCGCAGGTCCACCGGTCTGCGGATGCTGTTGTGGGCCTTGGCGACGGCTTCACTCACTGCCATCAACGGCAACTTCGCCGCAGTGGCCGCCCTGCTCTTGATCTGGGGAGCTCGGCAGGTTGAGATTCCGTTGCCGCGCAGTCGGTGGGTCTTCTACGCCTTCTATCCAATCCACCTCTCGCTGATCGCCCTGGTGTTGATCGTCACCGAAATTTGACCTGGCGGGGATGCTCCGATGCCGATCCAATGCCGCGGCACGGGGTCGGTCTGCGTTCGAGTGCGCGTCGCGTTCACCGGGTGCGCGTTCCGGGCGGCTGAGCATTGTCGCGGTCTGGGGTTCGGCGTCTGATCTGCTCTTTCCAGTGGTCGGCCAGTCGCTGTGAGTCGGTTTGTATGTCCGGCATTCTTTCGACGAAATGATCCACTTGGCCGGCAAGATCTGCCTCGCCCCGTCTTCGAAGCGCATCTGCTGTGGCGCGCCAATCTGCGACCACCTCCCGCCGGGTGTTGCGCATCTTCTCTTGTCCGTCATCCACGGCGCCTCGCCCCGACCTCAGCGCCTGGAGCAGGCTCTCCAGCTTGGCGCGCATGAAGGTCGAAGTCTTCGGCGACCGATGCCTGGTCCGGTCGCTCGGGGGCAGTTGCCCGAATGCCCGAAGCGCACGGAGCCGATGATGGATTGCATCCCTGTAGGGCTTGCGGGTCTGCCCTCGCACCTGGCGCGGCGTGGCATTGGCCGCCACGCCCTGCTCTCGCATCAATGCGGCGAACTGCTCGCGCCACTGGCGCAGCGTGTCCTTTCGGATGTAGAGGCGCTTGCCAGGCTCGAACTCGTGTTCGCACTTGACCACCAGATGCACATGGGGGTGCGGCTGGTCCGTGTGCAGCACCATGGCGTAGCGATGTTGCAGCGCGAAGTTCTCGCGCGCAAAGACACGGGCGGCCGCCCGTACCTTGTCCGCTGGCGTGCCGGCGGGCATGGACAGGACGATGTTGTGCACGAGCTTCGCACGCGTGTCTTTCTGCCCCACAGCGGGCCTCGGCTTGTACTGGCTTCTGCAAAGCGCCAGCTGCCAGTCGGCCGTGATCTCCTTGGCGGCACCCCGGCCCTGCGGCGCCAGTCCCTCGTCGGTTTCCAATTCCAGCTTGCCGTGCCGGCCGATGTAGCGCAGATGGGCCTCGACGCCGCCGACGTCCCGTGCGCCGCCGGAGACCTTCACCATCACCTCGGGCGTGCGCCCCACCGTGCGCTGGATCTGGGCGATCTGGTCGGCGCCGAAGCGCAGCGTGCCGCCAGGCCCTCGCCGACCGTAGCTCACGATGTCCAGCGCCATGTCGCGCGGCGCATCGGCCGCGCCGCGGCCGCTTTGACCCGCGCGCGCGATCTGTTCAGGCACGGGCACTCCCGGCGCCGGTCTCCCAGCTGATCAGGTTGCGGCGCACGAGGGCGGCCGTGGCTTCGCGTGCCTCCTCGACTTCCCGCCGGACCCGCGCGATCGTTTCACTCAGGTCCGATGCAGGCTGAGACAGAGTGTTCGGCATGCCGAACATTCGGAGCTGCCGCCCCAATGCGGCCAGTTGGGCGCCGGTCCCTTTGATCTGGTCCAGCTCGTTCGGCGGCAGCACGGCCGCGTCACGCACATGGTTGTGGATCAGCAGGGCGAGGTAGCTGGCGGTCTTCATCCCACGGGCACGGGCTCGCTCTGCCGCCAGCGCGTGATCGCCTGTACGAAGCCGCAGCGTGACGCGGTCCGCTACGCCGGGGCGGTTTTCCGATTCGCCTTCAGGCCGCTGTCCACCCAAGTCCAGCCAGCTTTCGCCGTTGGTCTTGAGCACCCCGGCATGTACCTGCTGGTGAAGACGGCCGGGAAATACTGGCGAATGGACTACACCTTCGCCGGCAAGCGGAAAACGCTGGCGCTGGGAACCTACCCAGAGGTCTCGCTGGCCAAAGCCCGGGATCGCCGCGCCGCCGCCCGCGAGCTGCTGGCAGACGGGACCGACCCGAGCGCGGCCAAGCGCGAAGAAAAGAGAGCCCGAGCCGACGCGGCGGCGAATACGTTCGAGGCGGTTGCGCGCGAGTGGCTGGGAAAGACTGCGGCCAAACGAGCCAGTGGAACGCAGCTCAAGGTCAAGACATGGCTCCAGAAGGACGTGTTTCCCTTCATCGGCAAGATGCCTATCTCCACCATCGGTCCGCGCGACATTCTGGAGCAAGTGGTCCGCAAGCTGGAAGCTGGAAGCACGCGGCGCCATCGATTCTTTCGCAGTTTGACCACCGCCGGCGCACTCAGCTGGGTGTTCTCTCTCGGTCAGGATATCCATGCTGCGTCCACTACTCATGTCAGTGGACGCAAGGGTGACGCGACGCCTCTGTCAACTCAAGAGGGCACTGAGGCCACGCTTACCCCTCAGCGCAAACCCCGGCAGCAGAACTCGGATACGCAGGGGCATTCTGTGAAGGATCGATCAATCGGTCATACCCTGCGACGCCGGCATCCAACCCGTATCCCTGAGCAGCTATTCCAGCTTCATGCCCAAACTCCATCCCGGGCGCGGGGGTCTCCAGAAAATCCAGTACCGTTTGCGCAATTCTCCGCGTGTCGAAAAAGTCCACCAGTCTTCCACTGACACCATCCCGAATCACCTCGCGCACAGGCGCGGTATTGGACGCCACGATCGGCGCGCCGCAAGCCATCGCTTCCAGCAGCGACCAACTCAGCACGAAAGGGTACGTTAAATACACATGAGCGGCGGAAACTTGAAGCACTCGCAAGTACTGCGCACGGGGAACGCGCCCCAAAAAATGAGTTCGGTCTGGGTCGAGCGATATCTCGCGCAGCATCTTCACCCTCCAGTTCGGAGCGTCTGACGGTCGCCGACCATAACTAACACAGTCGCCGCCAACGATGATTGCGTGGCAGCGCGGGTGTGAGGCCTGGATCCGTTGCAGAGCCCGAACGAAGATGTGAAAACCACGGTAAGGTTCCAAGTTGCGCGCAACATAGGTAATCACGGGATCTCCAGCCTTCAAATGGGCGCCGTTCGGCATCGTGATAGTTGCCCGGGGATCGGGGCCTAGCCCGTGCGTGTCGATACCTTCATGCTGCACCACGATCTTGGGTTGCAGGATCATAGGAAAGCGGCTGCGCTGCCATAGAGTTGGACTCACCGCCACATCGCATTGCACCAGATCGAGTGCATGCTGCGCGTTCCAAGTGCGAATGCGTGCACAGTCATCGAAACTGGATGGAAATTCCGGGTCAAAACCCACGTCTCCGCCCTCTGCTCCGTAGTACCACTCGCACAGATGTACGAGGCGTGCTTTGGGGAATACATCCCTCGCGTACAGCATTTCGCCCCATCCGGGATGACCCAATATCACATCGGGCACGTAGCCTTTCTGGCGCAAGCTCAACATTGCCCGTGCGACAGCTTGTCCGTGAAGGACTGCGGACTCCATCGATCGCAGATAAGGGTGCTGTCGCGGGTGTGGCGAACGAGCGAGGCGGTAGCGAATCATCGCTCCGAACCCGTCAAGACCAGGGGCGCTCTCTCGACCAAGCGCTCGAACTTCCCACCCTGGGCGTTGCTGCCACGTTCTGACGAGATGGCCGAACTGGCCGGGAAAGTTCTGATGGACCACGAGAATCCGCATCAGACGCTCCCCAGGCCGCGCGTGTGCGGCCCCCCTTGAGCGAACGTAAGCCCCGTCAGATTTGATATCGAGCTCAGACTGGCGCTCCTCTCTTTTACATAAGTTCCATCAAGCGCGGGAATCGCACGAGCCTGTCTGAGCGGGGCTAAGCTATGGAAGCCAGTTTCATTTGGGCGACACTCTCAATTCGCGCGATGCTGGGCTGCAGAAGCACTGCACTGCCCGGATCTATTGCAGTGTCATACTGGTGAACGGTAGAAGGAATGGGCTGCATGCCGCGAGATGCCGGTCCGTTACCGCCAAGATTCTCTCCCACGTGCAGTGCCTCTTCGAGACTTGCCCAAGCATCCACTTGTGCCCACACGTCTGTCGGGTAACTCGATACGCGTTGCGCCGATGGATTCGACAAGAAATCCCCCGAAATAGGCCGAAACCAGTTCTTGTTCGATTCAATGCTCCGCAGCAACTGCGCAGATGCCGGGTCCAGCCCCTGCCGCAATGACGGAGACAGGTTTACCTCAGAACTAACGCTGGCTTGCGAAGGTCCTGTCGAAGTCGCACCTTCAGAAAGAGGAACATGTGACCCCAAATCGTTCGGGCTTGAGGAGTACTGCTCGCTCGACGAAGAGGCAGCCAGTTGCTCCTCTTCGGCGCTATCTCGACCATCGCCTTGATTCGAATCAAGCGCGTTCGAGAGCCGGGGCGATGCTGAAACTGGCGAACCACCAGTGGTTTCAGTATCGCGGGCAAAGTCCATATCGACACTCGATGACGCTCGTATGGACGTCGACGATTCAACAGTCAAGGCAGATACTTGCGAGGGCTCCGCAGGCCATTCAAAAATGAACGCTTGCGCCTGTATGAGGATGGGGTCGTACAGGATGTCTTGCGGCATTGTTGCGAAGCTGCTACTAGCCAACTGCTCTGTGGCGGGGCTGTACGAGGCATAGGCCAACGCGCCATCGTGAGCAAAGCGATAGGCCAAGTTCCCACCGAGGCCGCTACTATCGCTGGAGCCCAGCCAGGCGGCCGTCAGTATTGCTTCCGAGGGTGACCAACCGACCAGCGAAGAATTTTCTGCATATGCACTATCGTAGGCCGCCACCAGTGCAGTGAAGTCCAAGTTGGTCAGCCGGCTGCTTCGTAAGACGTTCCCTGATTGCGGCGCGTAGTCCGTCGTGGAATCCACAACCACCTGCAGGTTCACGATGGTTCTGTTTGCTTCGGAAAGGTACCAATCTTTCAGTCGCACGGAATCAGATGTGCCACTGACCCTTAGCAGAAGATCCGGACCATTGCGAGAGAGTTGGATTTCATCCAAGCGCACCTGCCCCAAGCTAAGGGTATCGTCATGTTCGCCGGCGCCGGAACGAGAGGCGTTGACGACATCTTCGCCGCCCCCCCGGTTGAAGGCCACGAGGTCTGCTCCGCCACCGAGGTTGAGCGTATCGTTGCCCAACCCACCCGCCAGCAAGTCCGCCCCGGCGCCCGAGTTCAGGACGTCGTCGCCCAGACCACCGTCAAATGCATTGTTGCCGGCGGCGTCCGACAAATGATCACCGCCACCTTGCCCCAGCAGCACGTCAGCGCCCGCGCCTCCATCCAGCGCGTTGCCCGCGGCATTGCCCATCAGCCAGTTGTTTGATGCACTGCCGAGGCCGTCGATAGATTCGCCACCCGTCAGCACCAGGTTTTCGAGGTTCGGGCCAAGTTTGTATGTAGAGCTGCTACGCACCGTATCAATGCCCTCAGCGGCATACTCGCCGATCCAGTCGCCCTGAGTATTTACGATGTACGTGTCATCGCCGAGTCCGCCAATCAACTCGTCATTTCCCGTTCCTCCATCCAAAACATTGGCCGACGCGTTTCCGATCAGCAAATTATTCAGATCGTTGCCACGCCCGTCGATCGCGTCGGCGCCAGTGAGAATAAGGTTCTCAACCCGACCTCCAAGCGTATAGCCGATCGAACTCAGTACTTGGTCATCATTGTCGTTCCAACCCTCCTCCTGTACAACATCACCAGCATCGTCCACCACATAAGTGTCATTTCCAGAACCCCCAATCAAAAGATCAGCGCCTGCACCACCATCCAATAAATCGTTGCCGCCTCCGTCACGCAACGTGTTGGCAGCACTATTTCCAATCAATGTGGTATCGCCGTCGCTGCCTACGCCATTAATGGCCGACGTTCCAGTTAGGACCAGTCTTTCAATATTCGCGCTCAGAGAATATGAACTCGAGCTGAGAACGACATCATTGCCCTCTTCACTGGCTTCCAAGACGGAATCACCCGCGTTGTCCACATGGTAGGTATCGTCGCCGGCGCCTCCTCGCATGGTGTCCGTGCCCGTACCGCCGTCCAACGTATTGTTGGCTTCGCTTCCAATAAGGAGGTTGTTTACGGCATTTCCTACGCCACGGACAGCTGCGAGTCCTGTCAGAGTAAGGTTCTCTACGTTATCGCCCAGCAGATAGTCGGTCGCGCTTGAAACTGTATCCTCGCCCTCGCCCGCATACTCCAGTACAACATCGTTGGGGTTGTCGATCACGTAGGTGTCATTGCCAACATCGCCGATAAGCGTGTCTGCCCCTCTTCCACCATCAAGCGTATCGTTCCCGGCCAAGCCTGCGAGAACATTGTCAACCATCCCGCCTGTGAGGGAGTTGTCAGCAACGTTACCTGTCCCGTTGATTGCCAGCCCGTAGCGCAAGTCGAGGTTCTCGAGATTGGCGCCCAATACATAGTCAACGGCACTTAAAACTGTATCGAGGCCCTCGTCGACCGCTTCCATAACAGTATCCTGGGCGCCATCTACGAAATAGGCATCGTCGCCGGCGCCGCCGGCCATAGTGTCAGCTCCGAATTGCCCGTCAAGAACATTGGCCTGGGAATTTCCCAAGAGAACATTGTCGAGTTCATTGCCGGTCCCATTGCTCGGAATAATAAATCCGGTGAGAGTTAGATTTTCTACATTCTCTCCCAACACATAGCTAACGCTGGATTGAACGGTATCCAGGCCTTCATCGGCGCCCTCTATAACTGTATCTCCGCCCCAAACGACATAGGTATCATTGCCGGCTCCACCCGTCAACACATTCTGTGAGTCATTGCCAATGATCAGGTTGTCAAGCGAATTTCCCGTTCCGTTGATCGAGCCCGCATAAACACTTAGAGTGAGGTTCTCTAGATTCTCGCCGAGTGTGTATGAGGTGTTGACCTTAACCGTATCCGTTCCCTCGCCAACATTTTCAACGATCACATCGGTAGCTGACTCGACGACATAGCTGTCATCTCCGAGGCCGCCAATGAGAGTGTCAAGGCCAATAGATCCGTCGAGCGTATCGTTCCCATCCGCGCCATTCAGCAAATTATTGGAAATGTTACCAAGCAAAACATTGGCGAGCGAGTTACCCGTCCCACTAATGATGTCGGAGCCCGTGAGCGTCAGGTTCTCGAGGTTGGCGCCAAGTGTGTAAGAAACATCGGACTGAACCGTGTCAGTGCCTTCTCCGCTGCTTTCAATAGCTATATCACCGCTTCCGATCACATAAACGTCATCGCCGGCGCGGCCTGTCAGCGCGTTACTTGCACCGTTTCCAGTCAACACATTGTTCAGTGCATTGCCTGTTCCATTAGTGGCCAAGGTTCCTGTGAGCGTCAAATTCTCGAAATTCTCGCCGAGTGTGTAGCTAAAAGAACTTTGGACAGTATCGATTCCCTCGTTCAAATTCTCAATAACGACATCGGCGCTGCTCTCTATGATGTAGGTATCGTTTTCCTTTCCACCGATCATCGTATCGGCTCCGGCGCCACCATCCAAAATATTCCCGTAGTCATTTCCCGTCAGGATATTGTCAAGGGAATTGCCCGTACCCGAACGAGCATAGTAGTCTGCCAATACCAGGTTTTCGATGTTGGCGCCCAGCACATAGTTATAGGAAGATCGGACGGTGTCGAAACCTTCGCCAACGTTCTCAGTGACCGCCGTCGTCGAGTTGGAGACTAAGTAGGTATCGTCTCCACTCCCGCCGATGAGCGTATCAGTACCTCCTGCCCCATTCAGCGTGTCGTTTCCTGTGCCACCGGTCAGCGCATTGTTGGCGCTATTGCCTTGAAGGAGATTGTTCAATGAGTTGCCGGTGCCATTGATTGCGTTCGAGCCGGTCAAAGTCAGATTTTCCAAGCTTGCACTCAGTACGTAGGCGACCGACGACTGGACGGCGTCGACTCCTTCGTTTGCGTTCTCCACGATAGTGTCAGAAACGTCGCTGATCACGTACGTGTCGTCACCCAGGCCACCGCTCAGGATGTTCGCTGCGGCATTGCCGATCAGCATGTTGTTCAGCGAATTGCCCGTGCCGTCAATTGCCGCAACTCCGGTCAGCGTAAGATTCTCGACATTGGCCGACAACGCGTAGCTCACCGACGACTGGACCGTATCGGTACCTTCGCTCAGGCCCTCGGCCACAGTGTCAGCAGCACTGTCAACAATATACGTATCGTCGCCCAGCCCGCCGTTCAATGTGTCGTCGCCGACTCCGCCATTCAGAATGTTATTGCCTGAATTGCCTGTCAAGACATTGTTATTGGAGTTTCCGGTCCCGTTCAACGCCGCGGAGCCTGTAAGTGCAAGATTTTCTAGGCTGGCGCCAAGCGTATAGCTGAAACTGGCCTGTACAGTATCAACACCTTCATTGGAATTTTCCACCACCGAGTCGCCACTGGAAACTACATAGGTATCATTCCCCAAGCCACCAGTCAAGATGTTAATTCCGCTATTTCCGGCAAGAACATTATTGAGATTGTTGCCGACCCCATTGATTGCGCCAGTTCCTGTAAGGGTGAGATTCTCCAAGTTGGCGCCCAATGTAAGGCTGATACCACTTTGGACTGTGTCCGCACCTTCATTAGTACTCTCGACAATAATTGCAGAGGTCGAGGCGACAATATACGTATCGTCACCCAAGCCCCCAAAGAGAGTGGTCGCCCCGCTCCCGCCATCGAGAGTGTCGTTACCTGCTCCACCATTCAAGGTGACGGCGCTATTGCCAGTGACAAGAAGGTTGTCAAGTGCGTTCCCCGTCCCCGTTGCGCCATTCTGCGAGATCGAGAGATTTTCGACATTTGCAGTTAACGTATAGTTAACATACGCGCGTACGGTGTCGATGCCTTCATTCGCGCCTTCAGTCACTACATCGAGCGCACCATAGACTTCATAGAAGTCGTTGCCGTCTCCTCCCAACATCGAATTAGCACCCCAGCCATAGTAGCCGCGCAGGGTGTCATCGCCCATCCCTCCAACTAAAGTGCTGGTCCCGTTCTTATTTCCCACCAGGTCATCATTGCCTGCTCCGCCATCCAGTCGATCATTGCCATCCATCCCGAATAGATAGTTGTTTCCACTATTCCCGATAAGGACATTGGCTGAATTGTTGCCGCGAATTCGACTATTCGAATTTCCCGTCAAGGCTCCATTCTCGACGTTTCCAATATATACATAGTCACCATTCTGATAGTAATAAGAATCGTAGAGAAAAATATCCTGATCGGACTGCAAGGTGTCATTTCCTTCGCCCGCATTTTCAATACCCCTGCCTTGCCCGCCGTTCACAATGTAAAGATCGTCTCCTGCACCACCGTAGAGAGAGTCGTCGCCTCCTTGTGCAACTAGAGTGTCGTTGCCACTAGCGCCATATAGGGTGTCAGCCCCCGCGTTCCCGGCTTCGAGCAAGTTGGCGCCGGAGTTTCCGTTGATTACGTTGTTGAGGCCGTTGCCAGTCCCATTGAGGGCTCCAGTTCCGGTGAGAGTGAGATTTTCAAAGTTATCCCCGAGTACGAAAGTCGTGGCGATCTGAATGGTATCCACGCCTCCCCCCACCTCCTCAACCATTGCAACGGCTGAGTTGGAGAAAATGTAGGTATCGTTCCCAGCACCTCCAATGAGCGTATCGGTGCCCCCCCCACCGTTGAGCGTATCGTTTCCGTCTCCGCCAGCTAAAACGTTAGCTGAGCTGTTCCCAGTGAGCACGTTGTTGCCCGCATCTCCGGTTGCGTTGATGGCTGCAGTTCCGAGAAGAGTAACGTTCTCAACATTGCCACCGGAGACGAAGGTGATGTAGCTCTGAACCGTATCGTTCCCCTCGCCAGCATTCTCAATAACTACATCCGTGGTGCCGTCTATGACATAAGTGTCGTCGCCTGCACCGCCGATAAGCTGATCACCCCCGGCGGCACCGTCCAGCACATTGTTGCCAGCGTTGCCCAAGAGAGTATTCGCCAGAGCATTGCCGCTTCCGTTGATCGATGAGACGCCGGTCAATGTAAGATTTTCTACATTGGCGCCCAACGTGAAGCTCGCGGACGAAAGAACAGTGTCAATCCCTTGATCGGCGCTTTCGCTCACAGTGTCGCCGGCCCCAACGACATAGGTATCGCTCCCGATCCCGCCCGAAAGGACATTCGCGGCACTGTTGCCGGTCAGAACGTTGTCCAGACTGTTTCCGGTGCCATTAATGGCGGAAGTCCCGATCAGCGTCAGATTTTCGAGGTTTGCGCTGAGCGTATAGGAGACGGATGACTGGACCGTATCCACACCGGCGTCGGCGTTCTCGACGGCGGTATCTGCGCTACCTATCACATAGGTATCGTCACCGAGCCCGCCCGTCAAAACGTTCGAACCGCCGTTACCTGTCAGGATGTTGTTCAGGCTATTGCCTGTCCCATTGATCGCGGTGGTTCCGGTAAGGGTCAAATTCTCGAGGTCCGCACTCAAGGCATAGGCAACCGACGACTGGACAGTATCGATACCGCCATCGGAATTCTCGACGACGGTATCGCCCAAGCCGACGACGTAAATGTCGTCTCCAGCGCCGCCGACGAGCACGTTCGCAGCCGAATTTCCCGTCAGGGTGTTATTCAGATCATTGCCAGTCGCATTGATGGCGGTCGTGCCGGTCAATGTCACGTTCTCCACGTTGGCAGACAAGGTGTAGGAAACGGAGCTCTGAACCAGGTCGGTTCCACTGCCCACGCCCTCCGTCACCGTGTCCCCAGCGCTCTCGACAATGTAAGTGTCGTCGCCACCGCCACCAACCAGTGAGTCAGCGCCTGCCGAACCATCCAGTATGTTGGCAAGCGCGTTGCCGGTCAGCACGTTGGCGCTTGCATTGCCGGTTCCATTGATCAGTAAGTCAGGCGCGAGGACTAGATTTTCCAGATTGGCGCCGAGGATAGAGGTGAACGCGGCTTGGATCGTGTCGACGCCTTCATTGACGTTCTCGGTGACAACGACTTTCGATGTGTCGAGGATGTAATAGTCGTTCCCGGTGCCGCCGATCAGAGTATCCGTGCCTCCAGCCCCGTTCAAAATATCGTTGCCGGCTCCGCCCGTCAGCGAGTTGTTCGCGGAGTTGCCCAGCAGCCCGTTGTCGAGCGTATTGCCCACACCATTGATTCGGTTCGTTCCTGTTAGTGTCAGGTTCTCGACGTTGCTTCCCAGTGTGTAGGTAAAGCCGGCTTGGACGGTATCGATGCCATCGCTGACGTTTTCCTGAACCGTGTCTCCGCTCGTGACGATGTACGTGTCGTCGCCCGCGCCCCCCGCAAGAATATTATTGGCGCTGTTCCCGGTAAGCACATTGGCCAGGCTATTGCCGCCTGCGTTGATCGCGGCGGTGCCAGTGAGCACGAGATTGTCAACGTTTGCAGCGAGGGTATATGTGACCGAACTCTGTACGGTGTCGAGCCCTTCTCCATTGTTCTCGACGATGGTATCGGCAGCGTTATCGACGATATAGGTATCGTCCCCAGCCCCACCCTTAAGCGTATCGATTCCGACTCCACCATCTAGCACGTTGCTCGCGGTATTGCCAACCAGTAGGTTCGCGAGCGCATTTCCCGTTCCAGTGACGGCGCTGGATCCGGTCAGTGTCAGATTTTCTAGATTGGTTCCGAGTGTGAGCCCGATGCTGGTTTGAACTGTGTCCGTACCCTCGCTCGAATTCTCCACGATGGTGTCGGTCGTGCTATCAACGACATACGTGTCATCTCCCAGTCCGCCAGACAACGTATCAATACCCGCGCGCCCATCGAGCGTATCGCTGCCTGCTCCGCCATTCAGCGAGTTCGCGCCTCCGTTGCCGATCAACAAGTTGTCGAGGTCATTCCCCGCTCCATTGATCGCCGAAGTACCCGTTAGCGTGAGATTCTCAACATTGGACGCGAGCGAATAGGTGACAGAGCTTTGAACGAGATCGACGCCGTCGTTCGAGCTCTCAACCACGAGGTCGGCCGAAGCATCGACAACGTAAGTGTCGTTTCCACTCGCGCCCACCATGAGGTCATTTCCCGCGCCTCCGTCGATGGAATCATCTCCAGCATAACCATAGACCGTGTCGGCCCCGGCAGCACCGGCGAGGCTGTCGCTCGCGAGCGTTCCGTTGATCAGGTCTGCGCCGCCGGAGACGGTGCCAAAAGCAGCTAGATCGCCTTCGCCCCAGATCGTTCCATCATCAAACACGACCTGCGCAATGCCGCTGAGACCGCTGGCCGAATCGTTTCGATACTGCAATTGAATCGTGACTTGGTCCGAACCATCAAGGCTGAACAATAGCAAGTCTTCGCCGCGCCGAGCGGCGATTAGGTTTGAAGGAGTGAAGCCGGGGCCAAGACGAAGGACGTTTTCCCTCGCGCTATACGGAGCGGCCCGATCGTTAATAGTGTCGAAACCCGATCCGATATTGAAAATATAGGTATCGCCTCCCGCGCCGCCCTGAAGTAGATCACTCCCGGTACCGCCGTCCAGCGTGTCATCGCCGCGTCCGCCATTGAGCGTATCGTTTCCGCCCAAACCGGAAAGGAGGTCATTGGTTTCGTACCCGTGCAGCACCTCATCCGCGGCTGTCGCCGGAGGCATCGCGCCCCTGATGAAGGCAGAATCCCAAACAGAGTTATCCGAGAGAAATTCGATCTGTTCAATCGTCCCAATCGGCCCACTACCGAAGTCATGGAAATAGCCGTTCACGCGAAGTCGGTCGATTGGCGAAAGCGAGAGGATGAGATCCTCGTTGTCTCTGGAGATCGAGACAGCGGCTGGCAGGATGTTGACAGCCATCACAATCTTGTCCAGCGCTCCACTTCCGTTGGTTTCACCGCTGATCGTGTCCGAGCCCGATCCATATGCAAAGATATCGTCGCCGATGCCGCCCACTAGAAGGTCATCTCCGACGCCGCCATCGAAGGTGTCATCTCCTGCACCTCCATCCAGGGTATCGTTACCAGCCAACCCGTTCAAGACATCATTGCCGTTGCTGCCCGCTATTTGGTCGTCTTGCACACTGGCAATCAGAAGCAGTTGATCGATGGTCTGCCGCGTCCAGATGGTTCCATCGCTGAACTTGATTTCCTCGATTCCCCGCCCTGCGGTCCCGTTATATTGATTCTCGATTGTCAGTTGGTCTGGCGAACCTTGGATCGTCATAACAAGGTCGTTGTTGACGCGCCTCGCCATTACCTCGGTCGGAGCAACGCCGGCACCGATTCTGACCGTGTCGGTAGCTGTTGTGCCCCCACCGTCACGAACAGTGTCCCTCCCGGAGCGCAAGCCGAAGGTGTAGATGTCGCTTGCGGATGAATCCCAGGAGATGTCACTGCCAAGCGTTCCCGGTTGAGACATGGAGATGGTCGACGGCAACCACGCAGTGCCATCGGCGAACTGGATACTGGCGACCTGGTTGCCGTAGAAATAGGCCTGTGTCTGAGTGCTTGGGTTATAGGCGTATTTGGTAGAGGCGAAATGCCCTTTGATCGTCACTGCATCATTGGTGCCATTGATCGCGAGCACCAGATCGTCTCCCAGTCTGATTCCTTGGACATCTTCCCGTTGGACGCCCGCATTGAATTGAAGGGAGCCAGTCCCACTCAATCCGCTGTATGCACCGTCAAAGTTGTAGATGGTGTCGCGGCCATAACCGCGGCCGAACACATATGTGTCCACACCAGCTCCTCCGGAGAGCTTGTCGTCACCGAGGCCGCCGTCAAGCCGATCGTCGCCATAGTCGCCGTAAAGGAGATCGGTCCCTCCGTCACCGACCAGGGTGTCATTGCCGTAAGACCCGTAAAGGGCATCGTTTTCGTCACCCCCTTCCAGCAAGTCGTCGCCGTCCCCGCCGACCAGTTGGTCAATGCCTGAACCGCCTCTTAGGAGATCGTTGCCCGCCTCGCCATAAAGACGATCATTCCCGGTGCCGCCGTAGAGCACATCGAGGCCGTCGCCTCCTTGAAGTTCGTCGTTGCCTTCGTCTCCGCTCAGCTGATCATCGTCATCCTGGCCGACCAGAAGATCGTCGCCGGTGCCGCCAAAGAGAGCGTCAGCTCCTTTGCCGCCCTGGAGTTCATCGTTGTCATCCTCGCCATCGAGATGGTCATCCCCGGCGAGTCCGAACAACCTGTCTCTCCCCGCCCCGCCGAGCAGGGAGTCGTTGCCATGATTTGCCTCAGCCAGCGCATCATCGTCGCCAACCAACAAGTCGTTGTCGGCTCCGCCAAGGAGGGTGTCATTGCCGCCGCCGCCTACCAGTTGGTCTGCTCCTTCGCCACCGTCCAGATAGTCATGACCTTGGTACTGCGCGTCCAAGACTGAATCATCCCCAAAGACCGTGTCGTTACCGGTGTCGCCGAACAAGTCATCGCTTCCGCCTCCGCCCACCAGTTGATCGGCACCGTCGCCGCCGTCGAGGTGGTCATCACCATGGTATTGCGCCGCCAGAGTGTTGCTGTCCCCCCAGATGATGTCGTTGCCGGCACCGCCGAACAGCTGGTCGTCGTCGCCATCGCCCAGCATCTGGTCGTCACCCTCTTCGCCATCGAGGTAGTCTTGTCCATGCGCCGAGCCGGCGACGACATCGCCATCGCCATCGCCAGTCATCGCGTCGTTGCCTGCGCCTCCAAAAAAATGGTCGCCGTTTCCACCGCCAACCATCGTGTCAGCGCCGTCGCCGCCATCCATGTAGTCCACCCCATGGTAGGCGGCGTCCAGTTGGTAGCCGTCGCCGAACATAAGGTCGTCGCCGATGCCGCCAATCAGTTCGTCGTCGCCGCCATCCCCATACAGCGTGTCGTTGCCGTCGCCTCCATCCAGATAGTCGTTTCCATGGCCAGTGACGACTGCATAGTTCAACAACACCGGGTCATCGGAATCACCATCGCCTTGCAGTTCGTCGTTGCCACTACCGCCCTTCAGGAGATCACTGTCCACACCGCCAACGACGAAGTCATCGTCATCGCCTCCGTCCAGATAGTCATCTCCACCTTGGGCCAGCATGAAGTCGACTCCCGCGCCGCCCAGCAATACATCCGCATCGGCCTGCGCCGCCAGCTGGTAGTCGATGCCAGTGAACTCCGCCACCCAACCGTTGGGGCTGCCGTCCGGGTTGTACTGGGGCAACCGGGCAATCTGCCAAACCGCGTAGTTCACAGCGCCCGCATTCATGTCGCCGAACATGTTGTCGTCGCCGGCGCCGCCAACGAGCAGGTCTCTGTCCGAGCCGCCAAACAACGCATCGTTGCCGGCATCCCCGACCAAGGTGTCGTCGCCTGCCGAACCCTCTATCAGGTCGGACTGTGCGTCCGATTCGGCGACGCTTTGCGCCAGCACCTCATCGATCGGCTTGAAGATGTCGGCATACATCCTGTCGTTTCCATCGAAGCCGAAACCCACATCGCGCTCGGTGCCCAATTCGATCAGGTCGGCGCCTGCGCCTCCCTCGACCCCGTCACGGCCGGCACCGGTCTTGATCCAGTCGTCGCCTCCTCGGAAGGCGAACACCAAGTCAGCACCGCCGCCCGAAATGATCTCATCGTTGCCCGCGCCATCGTAAAGTTCGTCAGCGCGATCCGGCGCAACGGACGTAGTAGTAAGCACATTGCCCAAGTCGTCGTAGGCGACGGGATCGACCGGTTGAAGGTCTCCGCGTATCAGGCGAGAGGTCTGCGGCTCTGTCGGGGAGAGCGATTCGGGCAGGTTGATGCCGAGGTTGCCGGAGGCGAAACTCTTGACCACTATGTTCACGCCCGCGCCGCTGATGCTCAGCGTGACGGTGCCGCTGGAGTCGGCGCTGGTCGTGTAGGTGAAGCGCTTGTCCTCGCTTTGCCATATGTTCGTGCTTCCCGCGACCCGCGTTATGTTGTCCGTGCCAAGGATGGTCTCGCTGTTGTCGCTGGCGATCACCTTGATCAGGCCCTGGCCGTCGGCATCCAGGATGGTGTCGCGGCCCGCATCGGCACGGACGATGTAGGTGTCGCTGCCGGCACCGCCCAGCAGGGTGTCGAGGCCTTCGCCACCGTCGAGTGTGTCGTCGTCGGAGTCGCCTTGAAGGTAGTCGTCACCAGACTTGCCATTGAGGTAGTCCGCGCCGCCTCCGCCATACAAGTGGTCGCCCTCCCCGGTCGTCGCAGCATCGGAACCGCCGACCTCGTTGTCCTGATTGTTGCCGAACACGATTCGCTGGGCTTCAACAGCACCCGCATTGACTGCTAGGCCGCGGGTCTTTACCGTCAGTCCAGTGGCAATGTCCACGTAGGTCCGGTTGCTACGATAGCGCTTGTCGTCCAACGCAATGCTGCTGTCCAAGTTCCTGCTGTTCTGCTCGACTACCTTCGCGAGCATCGTGGAGCGATCATCCAGCCAGTTGTCGGTAAAGGTCGATGGACTCGCTGCCGACTGGTCGGCCTGCCATGTTGCATAGGTGCTGGGCCGCAGCATTGAAGCCTGGCTTTGACTAAAGGCGAAGGTACTCAGGGAGTCCAGCGCGAGCACCGCGCCGAAGTCGCTGCGAGCCAGACCACGAAGCTCAGCTGCCGTCAGCGGCCGGATACCGGTGGTGTCAGCGTTGGCGAAGGTGTTGAACAACGCGATGGCATTGGCCTTGAAATCGGCATCGGTGACAGTGGGCGCCACCTCATTGCCCAGCACGCTGCGCCGCAGCATGTCGAGCACTTGGGCGCTGTCCTGTTCAGCTATGTAGCCGAGCCATTGGGCCGCAATCGCATTCTGCGGGCCGACGAGTTGCTTGAACCAGCTCTCAGCGGAAATGCCACCGTTGATGACGTCTGCCCAGGTGTTGACAGCCAGTCCAGTGTAGGTCTGGATGATGAAGCTGTTCCGGCCGCCACCGAAATATGCCGAAAAATTCCCTTCCTTGTTAAAGGCGTACTTGAAGGCATCCCAAGCGAAGAGCATGTCGCGCAAGTCGCGCAGGGTGTCGAAGGCGACGGACTGGCTGGACGGGTCCTTTGGTAGGAGGAGCCGGTCGGTGTACACGCCGCCAAGCTTTCCCAACAAGGCGATGCCCGGCCAAGTCTGATTGAGGTAGTACTCGGAACCGGGGAGTTCGTTGCCACGGAAGAGAGTATCGCGAACGCCATTGAGGTCCTGGTCACCGATTTCCTGGACTGTCGGAAGCTGTCCTTGGATAGCACTTGAGTCGTCGAGGATTTGCTTAGCAAAGTACTCTCCTACCTTGTTCGAGGCGACCTGCAACAACGTGTCGTCGCAAGGCACTCCACGCACGTCGCATTGCCGCTGGTTGTATTCGCGGATGATCTTGGAGAAGACGCCGTCACCCCGGTTCACGCCCGAGGCGCCGATCAGCCAGATCACCGATTGCCAAGCCTCCTGGCCCATCTGCTGCTTCACGAAGTCTGTGGCTTGGCCCCATTGCGTAATTGTCAGGTCGGGCCAGTCTTGCCACAGCGACTGGTTGGCCGGTACTGCCGATCGCAGCACCTGCTCGAGGACGTATTGATAGACGGTTGCATACGCCCCCACTGTTGAGCTCCCGGCCGCCTTGGCTTGGGCATCGAGCGTTCGAAGCTGTTCCATCTGCACGGCGTTGAAGACGTATGACGTTGGCATGGTTTACTCGCTGAAAGAGAAATCAGCGACGAGCGCTGCTCGTCGCAACAAATGGCAGGGGTGCCTGTGGATCGGTGGTTTGATAGCTGGTAACGAACTCGGTGAAGCCCCTGGTCAGTTCGCGCCATTGCGGCAGGAACTTGATGGGGAAGGTCATGCCCGCGGAGAGACCCGGCGCTACAAACGAGTAGTAGGTCGCAGGTCCAGAACATGTTGCCTGGTCGCTGTCGGCTGAGGCTTTTTCGTACCGCTTTGAGCAAGAAAATATTGCAGGCTGCCCCAGATGCCAAGTCTTGGGCTCTGCCATTGGCTCGTAGAAGATGCTCGTCTGCTCCGGCTTCTTTGGTTCGTCCAGGACGTCCTTTGCAACGTGACCGGTGTATTCGTACAGGCCAAGCTCAGGACGCGCAGTACGTGTCAGTTCTTGCCAGTTCACGAGATGCCTGGGCCTGCCTGTCAATCGAATAGAGCGGAGATTGACAAATGCTTCCTCTTTGACCTGTGGAAGTCTGGCCGGCCAGTAAAGATCGGGTTGCCCATTGAGATGATCGCGATCAACGCACTGCAAGACGATCGCCGCCAGATTCGCCACTCCATTGACCACGTCGTAGCGCCTGCAAGCGCTGCCATCGATGGGCGAGCCATTGGGCGCGCGAAGAACCTTAGAGTCGTCGCAGAGCTTGGGATCGGCATGGTACTGCGGCGAGAAATCGGGAATCACCGCATAGAGCAGCCATTTCTGGTCGGGTTGCGACATTGACCCGCCGTACCCAGCGCGCTTGCGAAAGGCGTATTGGCCAACATGCCGATACGTATCGCCAGCTGTGCGAGCGCGTTCATTGTTCAACGGGGTAAGTCCCTGCGCTCGCCGATTGATCCAGGCGCGCTCCTCGCAGTCACTGAGGGAGGCCGGCGTGCCGTCGCGATCCATCCCGCGATTCGTGTTGCGATGCTGCTCTTCCTCCCATGTGAGCTGGATCGTGCTGCCCTTGCCGCCGATGTGCTTGCGTTCGTAGTCGCGCTGGCAGCCGATCAGCGCCGCCGCTGCAGCACAGATCAGCGCAATGGTGCTCCAAGGCCAAAAGGTTCGCCTGACGCTTACCTCTGTTTGAATCTGATCGATCTGCGTGGCGTTGAAGAAGAATGGCGCTGGCATAGTTTGTTCACTATTTGCAAAACAAGAACTCGCGTCGAATGCTGTCTTACCGGTTGGTTGTTTGATAGCGCGTGGCGAACTCGGTGAAGCGCTCGTGCTCAAGTTGGCTGGTAGTAGCACCAACGACTCGCATCGTTTCTGTAGCCTGCCCGGCAGGCGTAGAGCAATCTCATCTTTCCCTCGCCGCTTCCTGAAGCGTCCTGCTGACAGGGCTCAGCAGATACTCTATGACCGTGCGCTCACCTTGGTGGATCTCCGCGCTGACATGCATGCCGGCGTCCAGTGTGTAATGCTGCGCTTGTGATCGGTCAGCTGCTTCAAGGTACTGCGTTTTAAGTTTGATCAAGGCCCTATAGCCGCCGACCGACTCTGCAGTCCTGCCGCCGCTTTGTGCCGTATCGTTGGCGCTGGGCGTCGCGTCAGGTGCTACGGATTGCACTTGCCCGTCCAGCAATCCGTACTTTTGGAACGGATAGGTGGCCAGTTTGAGCTTGACCTCTTGGCCCGGGCGTACGAAGCCGATGTCTTCGTTCTTTACCTGCACCTCGGCCAACAGCACTTCACCCTTGGGTACGAGGGTCAGCAACACCATTCCGGGCTGGACTACCGCTCCCTTAGTTGTAGTGGCCAAGTCCTTCACAATGCCCGCCTGAGGAGCCTTGAGTTCGGTCAGTGTTTCCTTGAAACCAGCTTTCTTTTCCTCCTGCTCCAACTTGAGCAGGCTGCCCATAATTTCGGTGCGTTCGGTCAGTAACTGGCTGCGATAGTTGCTCGTCAGTGCTGCGATCTTCTTGTCCTGGGCACCAATGGCTGCAGCGAGCCCATTCACGGTCGCCATCTGCGCCTTGAGGTCCTGGGCCTTCTCGACAGCTTCGCGCTCCTTTTCGTTGCCAGCTAATTGACTGAGAAAGCCTTCGTTGACAAGCTTTCGATGCGCCTCCGCTGACTGCTGATAACTCGGCAGCGTCGCCTTGAGCTTGTGCAGCGTTTCTTGAGCCGCCTTGAGATCCTGTGCTGTTCGTTCACGCACCGCAGCTTCCTGCGCCAGCGCGTCGCGATAGGCTTGACTGCGGGTATCGCTTTGCAACTGCACCTGGCCGAGCAGCGTAGGGTGGTCACCGGTCAGCGCGTTCAGCTGCCGTCCTCCAAGTTCGGCGTCGATGCGTCGCAGGGTCAAGCGTTTCAGCGCGAGGTCGGAAGCCAGGCTCCGGCTGTCCGCGACACTAAGAGTGGAGTCAAGTCTAAGCAGGACTTGGCCGGCCCGCACCAGATCGCCCTCCTTGACAAGGATGTCGCTCACGATGCCTGCCTCCGCCGGCTGCACGATCTTGACGTAGCTTTGCGGCACCAACTTTCCGTCGGCAGCGGCGACCACGTCCAACTTGCCGAAGATAGCCCATAGGAGCATCAGGCTGCACAAGGCTACGACCGCATAGAGCACTGCTCGCGGTAGCGCCGGTGGCGGACTGTCCTGGATGCTCAGTAGTCCAGGCGCAAATTCGAGCGCCTCAGCATTGAGTTTCATGCCTGCGCTTCCCTCACGCGAGCGACCGCTTTGCGCAGCTCGCCGTCGCGGATCACGTAGACCTCGTCGACATGCAGCGTGCGCGGCAACGCGTGGGCGATGAAGATCAGCGTGACCTGCCCCTTGAGATGATTGACGGTGGCCGCAAACGCCTCCGCTGTCTGATGGTCCAGGGCTGACGTTGCTTCGTCGAAAATCAGGATCCGTGGTCGCTTGAGCAGCGCCCTGGCGATGGCGATACGCTGCTTTTGGCCACCACTCAGGCCCGTTCCGCGTTCGCCGATCTCTGTCTTGTAACCTTGCGAGAGGGCTTCGATGGTGTTGTGAATGTCAGCCTTTTTGCATGCGTCAACTACCTCGTCGAAGCTGGCCGATGGATTTGCAGCCAGCAAGTTGTCGTAGATGCTGCCGCTGAAGAGAATGGTCTCCTGCGGCACGACGCCGAAGTAGCTTCGGAGCTCGTTGGCGGACAGATGGCGAGTGTCGACGCCATCGACCTTGACAGTGCCCTCGCTTGCACGATAGAAGCCCTGCAGGAGCTTTGCCAACGTCGACTTGCCCGATCCGCTGGGGCCCATGATCGTGATGGTTCGCCCGGGTTCCACGTTCAAATGCACATCACGGTACAAAAAAGGCCGGTCTTCGCTATAGCGAAATCCCACCGCCTCGAATTCGATGCGCCCACCTGTCTCGCTTTGGCGAGATGGGGTCAAAGAATAAGGTTCGGCAGGCGCGTTCATCAAGTCGCCGAGGCGCTGAACTGCCAAGCTCGCTTCTTGGAACTGCTGCCACAGGCCTACCAGCCGCAACATGGGTTGGCTGATGCGCCCCGCGAACATCTGAAAGGCCACCAACATACCAATGGTGAAAGGCGCTGCTCCTGGTGTCGGATTCATGACAGCCCATGCGCCGACCATTAGCACCAGCACGGTCATGACTTGCTCCATCGCGCTTGCGACGGTGTTATATGTATTGCCGATCTGTTTTGTCGCGAATCCTGATTGGAGATAGGTCGCGAGGTAGTCGCCATAGCGCGCGTTCAGCAACGGCTCCATCTGTAGACTCTTGACGGTTTCGTGCCCCGCCACATGCTCGGTGACGAAAGCTTGATTCCTAGCGCCCAGCAGAAACTGCTGATTGAGTCGGCGCTGGAACATCGGCGCTACCAGGAACGACAGAAGACCGATGACACAGAGGATGCCCAGAACGATCAGCGTCAGGGGCACCGAGTAAGTGAACATGACCGCGACCGCGATCAGCAGGAACGGGACGTCCAGCACCAAGCTTATTGCAGCGGAAGCAATGAACTCCCTGATGGTTTCCACACCATGCAGACGTGCCGCAATGACGCCGGTAGCACGGTGCTCAAAATACTTGACCGGAAGTTTGAAAAGATGCTCGAAAACCGTTGCTCCGAGCACCGCATCCACCCGATTGCCGGTATGCAGTACGAGATACTGTCGTACCCAGCCCAGCAAGGCTGTAAAGACGACAAATATTCCCATCGCCGTTCCAAGCACGATCAGGGTGCTCTGTGTCCGATGGACCACAACCTTGTCGACGACTGCTTGCGTAATGAGCGGAAACGCCAACGAGACGAGCTGAAGGAACAAGGAAGCCAACAGCACCTGCTTCCATACAGCCTTGTGTTTGAGTAGTTCGGGGACGAACCAGCCGAATCCAAAAACGCTGGTATGGCCCGCGCCATCGGGATCACTGGGGTTCTTGCTTTGTACTTTGGCCTGAACGACGCGGCCCGCAAATTTACCGGCGAACAATGCATGCGGCTCAGTAATGACCTCGTGGCCCGAGCCCGGCGAAAGATAGGCGACATTTTCACCGTCTGCGCGCAGAACCAATGTCGTGTCGCCACCCTCCATGTCTGCGATCAAAGGAAAGGTGAGTTGCGCCAACTTACTCGGCGCAACTGCCTTGCGCTTGGCGTGGAACCCTAGTTCGCGCAATGCGCGCAACAGCGCGTCCGGATGATGCGGGGGCGGAAAGCGATGCGCGAGCAAGCGAGCGTCGAATGTGACGCGATGCAAAGCGCACAACGCTCCCACGAGCCACACCAGGTAACTCCCAGCGTGATCCGAGCTACCGTTACCTCTCAGCAGTTCCATATCTCCCCACCCCCAAATTTTTTCTGAATGTATCAGGGATGGGAAAAAATCACATTATTATTTCGAGGTGTATCTCGTAACTCTCCAAATAAGAAAACAAAAGTACTGCTTGCGAACTAACCATCGAACGATTAGTAGCTTTTTTTCTGACCAATGCCTGTTGTTTTCCTGAAAGCGAATGCTGAATAAGCTGAGTCTCTCCTTTATCTTTATGGAGGCCCGCTCTTTCTCATCGAGAACACCGCTTCAACTTTGGATGCCCTGTCACGCCGCCTCATTCCCGGGCTATCTCAAGGTTGCTGCGCGGTGACCGGAACCGCGCTTGAGCTTCCGATGGTCATCCAGTTCAGCGCGCCTTTGCCTCAGTTTCGCCGGACCCTTTGCCATGACCGCTGGCGACAATTCAACTGCCTCGGTGGCTAGCGCCTGTCTCGATCACATCGAGCGACTGCGGGACAAGCATGGACGCTTGATGGAAGAAGCACGCCACCCGGACATTGATGCAGATGGCGTCTGGCCTGTGCCTTGTGGCTCCTATTGAGGAAACCTCCCGGGAGAGATCGTTGGGCACTCTGCTGCCGTGAGTCGACAGGCTGCTCTTGGTGGCAGCGGTCATCCCGTGGCAGCTCAACGACCGGCTGCATCCAGTCTCGAGCGGGCATACCCCTGAAGGCTGCAATGGAGCCAAAGAACGCTGGAGGACCCGTTTGCGCCCTCAGATTGTCCGAAAAATGTATGTGAATTTCGGACAATTGAATTTGACTTATGTCCGAAAAATGTATATATTTTTCGGACAGGAGTTGATTATGTCCGACATCGCGGCTCGTATCTCATCGCTGATTGACGCTTCCGGCCCCGGCCATGTCTGGGTTCCGGCCGACTTCGCGCAGCTTGGCTCCCGGGATGTCATCGACAAGACCTTGCAGCGCATGACCTTGCGTGACCAACTCCGCCGCATTGACCGGGGGCTTTACGACAAGCCAGTCACCAACAGGCTCACCAAGCGCACGACAACCCCGGACTACCGGGCCATCATTGACGCGATTGCCCGTCGTGACAATCTGCGCATCTTGGTTGACGGCATGACTGCCGCGAACGATTTGGGCCTGACCGATGCTGTCCCTGCTCACGTCACTATCTATACCGACACCCGTCGCCGCTCCATCCAACTCGACAAACTGCTGATCGAATTCAAGCTGTGCGCGCCAAGCCGGTTGTACTGGGCGGGTCGTCCGGCCATGCGTCTAGTGCAAGCCTTGCACTGGCTGAAGGACACGTTGTCTTCGGACAGCGACCATATCCGGCAAAAGATCGGCAGGCTTCTGACTGACAAGACGCACGGCGATGCCATTCGCGATGATCTGACGCAAGGATTCAGCGCGCTTCCAATCTGGATGCAAGATTACCTACGGCCCCTTCTGGACCTCACGCCGGACGCGGCAAGCAGTAGCAAGCCAACGCCTGCCAAACAGAAATCGCACAACGACATACCGGCAGGCGCGAAATGAACGAGGCCTATCAGACAGTCATCGCGGCCAGCGACGAAGAGCGTCGCGATCTGTTTCTTGGCACGGCGGCTCGCCTTGGCACCGCCGTCCAGAACGTCGAGAAAGACTTCTGGGTTTGCTGGACGCTCGATGCGCTTTTCAACGGGCTGGAGCCCGGCGGTCCGCGCCTTCTCTTCAAAGGCGGAACATCGCTTTCAAAAGCCTTCGGCCTGATTTCGCGGTTCTCTGAGGACATCGACATCACGGTGTTCCGTGAAGACTTGCAGCAGGACGTAGACGTGGCGGAGCTTGAGGCCATGAGCGGCAAGAAGCGCCGTGCGCGACTCGATGAGATCCGTGACGCCTGCCGGACCTATATCGACGGCCCCTTCTTCTCGCAATTGCAGGCGCGCGCGGCGGCAAGCATTCCGGATGGCCGTTTCAGACTTGAGAGAGACCCGGATGACGCGGACGGGCAGAGTCTGCTTCTTTGGTATCCGGCGGTCACGACCCGAGAGGGGGACTACATCCGATCGGCGGTCAAGATTGAAGCTGGCGCGAAATCGGCGCTTGATCCGCACACACCGGCAACGCTGCGCCCTTATGTCGATGATGACCTCCCAGACCAAGAACTGGAAGTCTCCAACGTCGTGACTGTGAAACCGGAACGGACCTTCTGGGACAAGATCACGATCCTTCACGGTCTCTATCAATGGCATGAGCGCCGGGGTGTCTTGCGTCACGGTGGACAGCGTGTCTCGCGTCATTACTACGATGTACATCGCCTGATGCAAACGAAGGAGGCGCCGCAATGGCTGGCAGACAAGGCGCTGGCTGAAGATTGCGCTCGTCATGCGCGCTTGTTCTTCGGCAGCCCCGATCTGGGTCTTGAGGCGGCCAAGGCGGGTAGCTTCACGCTGCTCCCGGCTGCGACCATGATGGATTCCTTACAGCGCGACTATGACGCGATGACCGGGATGATTTTCGGACCGGTCCCCGCCCTGGACGAGGTTCTTGCCAGCGTTCAAAAAGCACAAGATGCCGTCGATGCCTAGGCATCGGCGCAGCGCGGAAGCGATGACGACGACGCATCGCTTGCCCGTTGAGCCGCCTTGCGCCCGTGGCAGGGTTCACACTCGTAGAACTCAATATCGGAAGGAGAAAGCGGAGCCTCACTCAACGCGGCATCGCACGATCAATGCCTGGCGGAGAGAACTTCGGTGAAGCCGCAGGAGCGGCTTATTGCTGCGGGCTCACGGCGCGCTTGCTTTGGCGGCGACCGGGGCTGCTGGCTTGATCTCGCTTCTTAGTTCGGTGCCACCACGCTCCAATGCACGGGCAGCTCGCATCTGAACGTCATAGATCGCGATATGGGTTGGCGAGCTTGTGATGAGAAAGCCTTTTGCCACAACGTCACTGCCTTTGCGCAGTTCCATGCAGCGCATCCGAACGTCTGCATCGCACCCCTTCTGAAATTTCACCAGCTCCCGTCTTGCCGCCTCTTGTCCCGCCGTCTCTGCAAATGCGGCTGGACCGGCCATGAGAAGAACGAGAACGGCAATCGGGAGCTGCAGCGCGAGAACGACGATTGTCGAAACCATGAAACTTTGCAAAAGATCGCCTGGCCATTTGAACATCCACGCTGGTGGCTTCGGCACGGAGGTGTTTGCGAATTTCCGGTCCATCCATTGGCGCGCGAACAGCAGCGCGGTTAGCAGCAAGACAACAGCAATCGCGATACGCGAGCCTCCGCTCCAGATTGTTGTCTGAATCTTGGCAAGTCGATCAATCAAAGCATAGAAGCCCTCGATGAAGGTCGCCTCCGTTGATAGCGGGAACAAGCCGGAGTCGAGTCCCCATTCGTACACATAGTTCCGGTGACTGATTGAACCGGAGAGATGCACGAGATATCCGCCTACTGCCGTACCAATCGCGGCGGCGGCTTTGAGAATTCCGGACCATGGAATCGATCTTGGTTCTTGGCTCGCTGGCTTGACGGGTTCTTTTTCTGCTTCGGCGCTCATAGACCTCCTCTGAAAATTCGCATGCAATATCGCCGTCGCATGGTAATTGCCTTGCATGGAACTCCTTGAAGTTGGATCGAGCCTTCGAGTAGCGGCTTGCTTAACGACGGTGAATTTCTGACTTGAAGACCCCCGGCAAAAGCAGAACCGGCACCGGAGCCAGAGCAGCGCTGCCATCCGGACTCGCTCCGGCAATTGCAGCTTCACCCAGCGCCCCCTAGACTCGTCATCCGCATGGATTTGCGCCGAGCGTGCGATGACTCACAGCTTCTGACAACTGGCATTTTTGACAGGAGGCGACACCCTGACCCTGGCGCATCCACTACCACGCTCAGACGACCACGCCGTCACGGTGTCAATGCGGCAACCCTGCAGAAGGTGGCTGAAACGGAGACGACTCAGCCATCATCGGACACGTGGCCCAGACGAGTTGGCATCCGCGCGCTCCAGCGCTCGACTTCTCTCTGTTTCCCTCCATCGATCCGCCATTCGCTGCGCATCGGTCTGCACAGCCGGCATGCGCGCGACGAAGCGCCCCACCCGGTCGGCCAACTCGGCCTGGTCCTGATTTCGAAGCGCATCCGCCGTTGCGCGCCAATCTGCGACCACCTCCCGCCGGGTGTTTCGCATCTTCTCTTGTCCGTCATCTACGGCGCCTCGCCCCGACCTCAGCGCCTGGAGCAGGTTCTCCAGCTTGGCGCCCATGAAGGTCGAGGTCTTCGGCGGCCGGTGCCCGGTCCGGTCGCTCGGGGGCAGTTGTCCGAATGCCCGAAGCGCGCGCAGCCGATGATGGATCGCATCCCTGTAGGGCTTGCGGGTCTGCCCTCGCACCTGGCGCGGCGTGGCATTGGCCGCCACGCCCTGCTCTCGCATCAATGCGGCGAACTGCTCGCGCCACTGGCGCAGCGTGTCCTTTCGGATGTAGAGGCGCTTGCCAGGCTCGAACTCGTGTTCGCACTTGACCACCAGATGCACATGGGGGTGCGGCTGGTCCGTGTGCAGCACCATGGCGTAGCGATGTTGCAGCGCGAAGTTCTCGCGCGCAAAGACACGGGCGGCCGCCCGTACCTTGTCCGCTGGCGTGCCGGCGGGCATGGACAGGACGATGTTGTGGACCAACTTCACACGCGTGTCTTTCTGCGCCTGAGCGGGTCTCGGCTTGTACTGGCTTCTGCAAAGCGCCAGCTGCCAGTCGGCCGTGATCTCCTTGGCGGCACCCCGGCCCTGCGGCGCCAGTCCCTCGTCGGTTTCCAATTCCAGCTTGCCGTGCCGGCCGATGTAGCGCAGATGGGCCTCGACGCCGCCGACGTCCCGTGCGCCGCCGGAGACCTTCACCATCACCTCGGGCGTGCGCCCCACCGTGCGCTGGATCTGCGCGATCTGGTCGGCGCCGAGGCGCAGCGTGCCGCCCGGCCCGCGCCGACCGTAGCTCACGATGTCCAGCGCCATGTCGCGCGGCGCACCGGCCGCGCCGCGGCCGCTTCGGCCGATGCGCGCCGTCTGTTCAGGCACGGGCACTCCCGGCGCCGGTCTCCCAGCTGATCAGGTTGCGGCGCACGAGGGCGGCCGTGGCTTCGCGTGCCGCCTCGACTTCCCGCCGGACCCGCGCGATCGCTTCGCCGAGGTCCGGTGCCACCGGACCGGTCAGAGTGTTCGGCATGCCGAACATTCGAAGCTGCCGCGCCAACGCGGCCAGTCGGGCGACGGTCACTTTGATCTGGTCCAGTTCGTTCGGCGGCAGCACGGCCGCGTCACGCACATGGTTGTGGATCAACAGGGCGAGGTAGCTGGCTGTCTTCATTCCACGGGATTGGGCCCGCTCTGCCGCCAGCGCGCGATCGCCTGTGCGAAGCCGCAGCGTGACGCGGTCCGCCAGGCCAATGCTGTCTTCCGTTTCGCGTAGGGAGCGCTGTCCACCCGAGCCCAGCGAGATGTCGCCGTGGGTCTTGAGCACCTCGTCGACCATCTTCGCGAGCAGAGTCGACGCATTGAGATGATGCCGCGCCGCCAGCGCGGCGAAGTGCGCCCTGGTATCGGGCGGCACCCGGGTTCCGATCACGCGGCTGGGTCGAGAGGACTGGGTCATTGCAACGCCATGGTTGTTAACAATGTCTGACGGCAGACTATCCTGCCCTCATGGCCGCACAAGGACTTTGCCCTCGGAATTCCAGCCCTCATGGCCGCACAAGGACTTTGCCCTCGGAATTCCAGCGTCGAACTCCCCTCGCCGTTTCGCGGCTCCGGAGCGTTGCCGTCGATCGGCAGTTCGGAGCCCTTCAACAATGTTCGGCATGCCGAACATTCCGGAGGTAGACGGAACGATCCCGCCCTCGTAGCCCCACAAAGACGTTGCCCTCGAAGTTTCGACGTCGTCCTGCGACCGCCGCGTCCAGGCTGCCGAAATCGAAAATTCATTCCGCTCGCAGAGCGGGCCCGTCCGGCCGCCGCATAAATTTCCTCACGGCTCCATCAAGCAGAAGACCTTCGCTGTTGCTACCGTTCGAGACTTTCTCGGTGTTCGGCATGCCGAACACCGAGAGAAAGCTAAGGACGGAGAGGTGAATTCGGCACGTAGCGAATTCGCAGGGGAACCATCGAATGGGCATCGGCGTCGCCCCGCAGCGCGGCAGGGCCGCCAAGAACAACCTACTCTCGCAGCGTGAACACCACTGACAGGTAAGAGACCGGCTGGGTCTGAATGGCCTCGATCCCATGCAGTGCGGTCGCATCGAACAGCAGCGAATCCCCTGCCCTCACCTCCGCAGTCCTGCCGCCGTAACGGTAGCTGACCTCCCCGGACAGAAAGTACAGGAACTTGAGACCCGGGTGCTGGAAGGTCACGTAAGGATCGGCACCGGGCAGCAACGTGACCAGGTAGGGCTCGACGAACAGGTTGCCCGACAGGAGGTGACCCAGCAGCTCGTAGCGGTAGTCCGCCACCGCGCCGATGCGATCGACCAAGACACCATGCCCCGCGCGCACATGGCAGAAGTCCGTGCGCCGCGCCTGATCGCCGAAGAAGCGCGAGGTCGGCACACCCAGACCATTCGCGAGACGCTCCAGGGTCTCCACCGAAGGCGAGACCAGACCGCGCTCGATGCGAGAAAGCATCGAGGCAGAGATCCCCGAGGTCTTGGCCAGTTCGCCGCCAGACACCTCGGCCGCCATGCGCAGCGCCCTCACCTGCGCGCCGATGCGGGCCGCGGACAGGCTGCGCACGACAGGTGCGGGTTGCCGCGGTCGGGCTCGCGTCACCGAGACTGGCAGTCGCAGAGGTCGGGCGCTGGGTAGCGGGGATGCAATTGCTCGATTGGGCATATTGAGACTTGCCTAAAGCGAAATGCGCAAGTCTGAATTCTACGAAAAACGTAGAGACGAGAAAAGTCGATCTTACGACTATCGTAGAGTGCCTCCCAACCCTTCTCCTCGCTCAGTCTTCGGTGCTCGCTTAAGACTTGCGAGATTGGCAGCAGGTTTGCCACAAGACAAGCTTGGCGTTAAAGCGGGACTGGATGAGGGTACTGCCAGCGCACGCATTTCTCGCTACGAGAGCGGGATTCACGAGCCAAACATTTCTTTCGCGCATCGGCTGGCGGACGAGCTTGGCGTTCCAGTCCCCTACTTTTACGCAGCGGATGACGAACTCGCCAAACTCATCCTGTGGTTCGGTCAGCTAGACACCAAACAGCGCAAGTTGCTGCTCGAATTCGCAAGTCATATCAAATCTTCTTCGTAGGTGACAGTTGTGGTCGCCCGAGCGCAGGACGTGCGCCGTTGTCGAGGCCGCATGGAAATCGGCGACGGTACGCACGCCTCGAGCGCCGCGTACGCCCTCGAACGCCGCCAGGCCACGTGGGTGGCGACGCCCGAAGCCCTGGACATCGGACCGCGCGAGCTATGCGTCGGTCAAGAGGTGGCTCCGACAGCAGATCCACCGCAGCATCTCGCCATGCCACGGCCGGCCATGCCCCCTGCACGCCTCGCCGGCAAGGCATGTTCCGCGCGGATTCGCACGGGCGTCGCTTCAGGGGACGGACAAGGCCGGCGTCGGCGGCGCGGTGCGCGGACCCGATGCTTGCGCCGCGAAGCAGGCGCCCTCGGCAAGACATGCCGCGACGCAAGTCCGCGACACGACTCGAATTGCCCGCGATGCAATGCGCGCGCCCCTCTGCGGGCTCGGCCCTCTGCATTCGAAGCGCGGTCCTTCGAATGGGCAATTGCTTCCGATGCAAGCATTGCGCACGCTCCGAAGCTCCTCGACGATTCGCGCATCACAACGATTCGTCTCGGAGACAATGTCCATGCGCTTCCACGCTTCGCTTCCCGGCTTGCTTCGCCGGCCCCTCTGTCTGGCGCTGTCGTCATGCCTCTGCATGGCTGCGGCCAGCGCCCAGGGCAACTACCGCATCGCGACCGAAGGCTCGTACCCGCCCTGGAGCTTCAAGGACTCGCAGGGAATGCTCCAGGGCTGGGATGTCGACATCGCACGTGCACTGTGCGAGAAGATGAAGGCCAAGTGCGAGATCGTCGCGCAGGACTGGGATGGCATCATCCCGGGCCTTGTCGCCCGCAAGTACGACATGATCGTCGCGAGCATGGCGATCACGCCGCAGCGGCGCGAGCGCGTGGCCTTCTCGGCCAAGTACAAGGACACCATCTCGCGCTTTGTCGCCCGCAGGGGAACGCCGCCGAACGTCGATCCCGCGGCGCTCAAGGGCAAGACCATCGGTGTCCAGCGCGGCTCGGTCCAGGCAGCCTATCTCGCGCAGAACTACAGGGACGCCGACCTCAAGTTCTACGACACGCCGCAGGCCGCCGAACTCGACCTCGTTGCCGGCCGCGTCGAGTACATCCTCGGCAACATGGTCACCTACCACGTCGGTTTCCTGAAGACGCCCGAGGCCAAGGACTTCGCGTTCGTCGGCCCGGAGCTCAAGGGCGGCATCCTCGGCGAGGGCAACGGCATCGCTGTGCGCAAGGACGATGGGCAGACCCTGGCGAGGATCAACGCCGCGCTTGAAGCGATCCGGGCTGACGGCACCTACGACCGCATCACGGCGAAGTACTTCCCGTTCAAGCTGATGTAGGCGCCGCGACCCCTGATGAACATCCTCCATGGTTTTGGCGGCCAGTTGCTCCTGGGCGCGCTCACGACGCTGCAGCTCGCGGCCGCCGCGCTGGTGCTTGGCACGCTGCTCGGCGCAGCCGTCTGCGGCCTGCAGCTCTCGGGCCACCGCGTTCTGCGGGCCGCCGGTGACGGCTACGCCGCGGTGGTCCGGGGCATTCCCGACCTGCTGATCGTCTTCGCCGTTTTCTTTGGCGGCTCGCTCACGCTGGCCGCGCTCACCGGCCGCTATGTCGAGATCGACACCTTTCTCGCCGGTGTGGCCGCGCTGGCGCTCTCGTTCGGTGCCTATGCTGCCGAGATCGCGCGGGGCGCACTGATGTCGGTCCCGAAAACCCAGCGGGAGGCCGCGAGGACGCTCGGACTGTCGCGCGCCCAGGCGCTGTGGACCGTCGTGCTGCCGCAGGCGGCCCGCTTCGCGCTCGCCCCGTTCGGCAACCAGTCGATCGTTCTGCTCAAGCAGACGTCGATCGTCTCCATCGTCGGGTGCGACGAACTCATGCGCAAGGCCGCAGAGGCCTCCGGCGCGACGCGTGAGCCGTTCACGATGTATCTCGCCGCCGCCTGCATCTATCTTGCGCTGACCGGCTTCGCCACGCTGTGCCTCGAGTGGGCGGAGCGCCGTGCCGCGCGCCCGTTGGCCGCCTGACCCCATGTTCGACACCACCCTTCTGTGGTCCGTGCTGCCCGCGCTGGTCGAGGGCGCCTGGCTCACACTCAAGCTCACGGCCTGGGTCATCCTCCTGGGCACGACCTTGTCGATCCCCGTCGCCCTCGGCAGGAACGCGCGGGCCGCCGGTCTGCGCGCGGCGGCCCATGCCTACGTGCTCTTCTTTCGCGGGACCCCCGCGCTGGTCCAGCTGTTCCTGCTCTACTACGGGGCGGGCCAGTTCGACGTGATCCGGCATTCCGTGCTGTGGCCCGTGCTGCGCGATCCCTACTGGTGCGTGGTGATCGCCCTGGGACTGAACTCGGCTGCCTACTCGGGCAAGACACTGGGCGCCGCACTGGCCGCGATCCCGCGGGGCACGCGCGAGGCCGCCCGCGTCCTCGGGCTCGGCCGCATCCGGGCCTTTGGCCTGATCGAGCTGCCGCTCGCGGTGCGCACGGCGCTGCCGGCCTTCGGCAACGAGATCATCCTGACCTGCAAGGCGACATCGCTCGCCAGCACCGTCACCCTGCTCGAGCTCACGGGCAGCGCCCGCCTGCTCACCGCCGAGACCTACGCACCTTACGAGATCTTTCTCGGCGCAGGCCTCGTCTATCTCGCCATCAACTACGTCCTGCTGCGCGGCGTCCGCGCGCTCGAGGTCTCGTTGAATCGTCCACACTGAACCAAGCAACCGCATGAGATTCCTCACCCTGGGCCCGGCAGGCAGCAACCACGAATTCGTGACCCGCCGCTACCTCGACTTTCACGGCCTTCGCGACACCGCGATCCTGGACCTGGTCTCCGACTTCGAGCGCGGCGCCGATGCCGTGCTTCGGGGCGAGGCCGATTTCATGATCCAGTGCGCGGTGCATCCCGCCGCTGTGTCGACAGTCGCGAAGTGCTTCGTCGGCCTCCACCTGATCGACACCTTCATCTCGCCGAGCCAGGACCTGGCCATCCTCCAGCGCCACGACGCCGCGCAACCCACGTCCCTCGCGGTCATGCGCCCGACCCTGCCGTACATCGACCGCCGCCAGTGGCCGCAGATCGAATTCGTGGAGACCGTCGCCGAGGTCACCCAGGGCGTGCGAGACGGGAAGTACGCGGTCGGCCTCGGCTATGCATCTGCCGCGGACAAACACCCCGAACTCCTGCATGTCAGGCAGTTCATCGGCACGGTCGACGATGCCTGGATGGTCTATGGGCGCACCCGCGTGAGCACCGGGGGCTTGATTGCCTGGCGCGACAGCCCCGCCGGCCTTCTCTATCGGCGGGGAGCCTGAGCATGGGCACGGCCATCTCCTCTCTCGACCCGATGGTCTCGGTCGCGGGGCTGTCCAAGCATTTCCACGCGCAACAGGTGCTCAGCGACGTCGATCTGAGCGTCGCGGCCGGTGAGCGCGTGGTCGTGTGCGGCCCCTCGGGTTCGGGCAAGTCGACGCTCGCGCGGTGCATCTGCGGACTCGAGAGCTACGGAAGCGGCACCGTGTCAGTCAACGGTGTCGTGGTCTCGCCGCGCATGCGCCACGCCGATCTGGTACGGGCCAACATCGGCATGGTGTTCCAGCAGTTCAACCTGTTTCCGCACCTCACCGTTCTCGAGAACTGCACCTTGGCACAGCGATGGGTCCGGCGCCGCTCCCGGCAGGAGGCCCGACAGACCGCACTCGCGTATCTCGACAAGGTCCGGCTCGCCGAGAAGGCGTCAGCCTATCCGGCTCAGCTCTCAGGCGGACAGCAGCAGCGCGTCGCCATCGCGCGGGCACTCTGCCTGAATCCTTCTGTCATGCTGTTCGATGAAGCCACGTCTGCACTCGATCCGGAGATGGTCAAGGAAGTGCTCGAAACCATGATCCTTCTGGCGCGGGACGGCATGACGATGATCTGCATCACCCACGAGATGGGCTTCGCGCGGGCGGTCGCCGACAAGGTCGCGTTCATGGACGGCGGGCGCATCGTGCAGGCCGCGCCGCCCGGCGAGTTCTTCGGCAACTGCGCGGACCCGCGGATCCAGCGATTCCTCAGCAAGGTCTTCTGACCCGAAGTCCTTGCTCGAAGTTCGTGCGTTCACTCGGCGCAGACGCGGGCCAGGCCGCGGTCCAGCCCGATGGCGAACAGCGGCGACAGCCCATGCGAGTCGACGTGCCGCGCGGTCGCATGCGCCAACCGCTCGCGGCAATCCGGCCGCTCGCGCAGCGACCGGGTCGCGACGAGTTCGTCGATGAACCGGAGGCGGAGCCGATCGAGCGCCGGACGGAGTTCGTTCCTCAGGTCTGCGCGAGGTTCCGCCGGCGCTCCTCCCTCCCGCCGCCAGCGAGCCATGAGCGCGAACTGGACAAGTTTGCTCGCTTCGATCTGGTCGGTGAAGAACGCGGTCACCAGTTCTCCTGGCAAACCGCGCGCGCCCGCCTCTTGCGCAGCCGCCGCAACGACTTCTTGCTCGCGCGGATCGCCCGGCGGATCCGCGACCGGCTGGCGGCTGTCCCATTTGGTCAGCGCCACTTGCCGGGACAGATCGAGCCGCGCCGCGCTCAGGGCCACGAGGGTCGAGAAGCCCTCGGACCGATCGGGCTCCGTGGCATCCGAAGCACAGGCGAGTGTGGCCAGCGTGATGGCCATTGCGCCGGCCGCTCGGAAACAACGAATCAGAACGCGCATGTGCATCGGGAACCTCCGGAAGTCCAGCGACGCGATCCGGGCTGCCCGCCACCGGATCGACCGGAGGCAAAGATTAGTGCGGGGACGATCGCGCGTCGCCTGTCAACATGCACAGTTGCGCACCGCCGGTCGCGCGCAAAGGTGCCGCCGCTCCGGCAAGCCTGCGCACTCATGAAGCGACATGCCCAGACCCACCGGCAACCCGCCTGCAGTCTTGGCTTTTTGCGGCCGACCGCGCGCGTTGCGCGCTCGAAATCAAGGAAAGACTTGATCGGCCTTCACGACATGGCGAAGACGTCGACTGGATCACCGTGGACCGGAGGATTGGCCTGCAGCTTGATTTCACAGCCACTATGTGCAAGGCACTCGCTCGCGCCAAAGTGGTAGATGCAGCGGACGAACTGATCACGAGATCGACAGTGACGGGTGGCAAGCCTTGCTTCAAGAGGACACGGCTGCCCATCGAACCCGTTCTGTCCTCTCTCGAAAAGGGAATCCCGGAAGATCACGTGCTGGACGAGTATTCGCTCACGAGCGAGCCGCTGACCGTCGCGCAAGTTGAGGCGGCGATTTCATGTGGGCGGCGCACGCACGGGCCCGATGTGTGGCGCAGTTGCGCGGCCGGCGCGACGCGAAACTTCAAGGGTAGAGTCCTTGTGCGGCTACGCCCCAAGAACAGCCTACTCCCGCAGCGTGAACACCACTGACAGGTAAGAGACCGGCTGGATCCGAATGGCCTCGATCCCATGCAGTGCGGTCGCATCGAACAGCAGCGAGTCCCCAGCCCTCACCTCCGCAGTCCTGCCGCCGTAACGGTAGCTGACCTCCCCGGACAGGAAGTACAGGAACTTGAGACCCGGGTGCTGAAAGGTCACATAGGGATCGGCACCGGGCAGCAACGTGACCAGGTAGGGCTCGACGAACAGGTTGCCCGACAGCAGGTGACCCAGCAGCTCGTAGCGGTAGTCCGCCACGGCGCCGATGCGATCGACCAAGACACCCTGTCCTGCGCGCACATGGCAAAAGTCCGTGCGCCGCGCCTGATCACTGAAGAAGCGCGACGCCGGCACACCCAGACCATTCGCGAGACGCTCCAAAGTCTCCACCGAAGGCGAGACCAGACCGCGCTCGATGCGAGAAAGCATCGAGGCAGAAATCCCCGAGGTCTTCGCCAGTTCGCCGCCAGACACCTCGGCCGCCATGCGCAGCGCCCTCACCTGCGCGCCGATGCGCGACGCGGACAGACTTCGCACAACTGGCGCAGGCCGCCGCGGTCGGACACGCGTCATGCAGAAGCAAGTCACTCGGAGAGGAAGGCCACTTGGGGCCACAACATTTGAGGTCGAGCCCGCCCTTGCATTTGGCGCCGTCGTGAGAGCGCTGCGAACGGCGGATGGTGTCGGACAGGAAGCATTGGCCCACCGGGCAGGCATCGAACGGTCGCACATGGGAAAAATCGAGCACGGTGAACACATGCCCACACTCGCCATGATCCTGCGCATCGCGAACGCTCTCGGCCGCACTGCTGGCGAACTGCTGCTCGAAACCGAGTCCGTTTTGACCGAGCAGCAAAATGCTGGCAGTAGCCGCAGGCAACGGACTGTTAATCCGTTGGTCACTGGTTCGAATCCAGTACGTCCCCCCACCCGCTAAGCTGCATGGTTATTGAATGGCTTGCTATCGAAATGCAAGTATGCCATTTTCATTTCTCCGCAAGTTTTCTCTGATGTAACGGCGGATGTAAGGAAATTTCGGGTATGGCGTGGGTGTTGTTTGCGCCCGACGAAGCCCGCCCGCGGCGCCTCAGCCCGATGCGCCCGGCGGCCAGTCAACGAGCCCAGCCCATACGCCCCGGTGGCGCGGCAGTGAGGATCTTCGACAGCCTCGACGCGCGGGCGCTGCATCTACGGCAGCGGCGACGGCCTTGGTGGCGGTTCTGGTGAGAACCACAACATGCTGCGCGCCTACGACCGCTGGCGTGCAGCGCGAAATTCAACCAACTCAACTTTGAGTCGGTTGAGCAGGCCGAGGCCGAGGCCGCCAACGACACACAGGCCGCGTAGCCGCCCGATGCTGGGGATTCCAGCATCACCACCAGCCCGCCGCGTGCGGGCTTTTTCATGGCGTCGCCAGCATTAGTCCCAATTTGGGACTAAAATAGACTTCATGCACATCGTTTCGCACTCGACGCTGGTCAACTTCTATAGCCAGCCCGACTATCAGGATGCTCAAGCAGCCCTTGAGGCATGGTACGACGTTGCCCGGCTCGCGAAGTGGACTTCGCCCGCCGACGTGAAGGCCACCTACGGCAATGCCAGCATCGTGGGAAACAACCGTGCAGTGTTCAACATCAAGGGGAATGACTACAGGCTGATCGTCGCCATCGCCTACAAGATGCAGTGGGTTTATATCAAGTTCGTGGGCACCCACGCCCAATACGATCAGATCGACGCTGCCACGGTTGGCCAGTCGAAGTAGCCCCCTAGTTTCCGTCGTCAAAGGAGTGACCAAAATGGAAGTCCGAGCCATCCGCAACGAAGCCACCTACCGCGCCACGCTGGCCCAGGTGTCGGCGCTGATCGACCTCGACCCAGCGCCTGACACCCCCGAAGGCGAAGCGCTTGAAGTGCTGGGCACGCTGATCGAGGCCTACGAGGCCAACCACTATCCCATCGCGCCGCCAGACCCCATCGAGGCGATCAAGTTCCACATGGATAACGCCGGCCTCAGCGTGGGCGATCTCGTGCCCTATATCGGGCCGCGCAACCGGGTCTACGAGGTGCTCAATGGCACGCGTCCGCTGACCATGCACATGATCCGCCGCCTGCTCACACTCGGCATTCCGGCGTCCTCGCTCGTCGGCCAGCCAGAGCCTGTCGCCGCCTGAGTCCGCCTCCAGAGCCCGCTGCACGCGGGCTTTTTTGTGGGCGGCGCGGGGCTGGTACTCACAATGTGAGTATCCGGTTGGTGCGCCGTGCGTGGGAGAATTTTCATGTGACCGTCGTTATGATGAAAGCACGCCCGGTACAAGCGGCAGCGTGGCCAGGAGTTCACTTGTACGCGCGATTTGAAGGTCCGCTTCGGAGAGAGCTGTACAGCCGCTTCGGTTAAGGGTTGTCCGACACCTGCCCATCCGTTCTGTGCTCTCTCGAAAAGGGAATCCCGGAAGATCACGTGCTGGACGAGTATTCGCTCGCGGAGCGAGCAGCTGACCGTCGCGCAAATTCAGGCGGCGATTTCATGGGGGCGGCGCACGCACGGGCCCGATGTGCAGCGCGTGTTGCGCGGCCGGCGCGACGTGCCGGCATCGCATCGATGCAGGAGTGGAATCGAGACCGATCGATACGGCGCGCGGTCAGCACCCCCTCTGTTTTCACCCCGACCCTGGTGCTCCGCCGGTCCTCATCCCTTTTCCGTTCCGCCTGCCGTGCGACCGTTCGAGGTCGGCGTGCGGAACGCAAGCGTTGCGGGTCCGCCATGTCGATCCGCTGAACGCTGGATTCGGGCCACGCGGAATTCGCGCCGGCACGGGCTCCTGGTGCGGCCCGGCCTGGCTGCGAGGCCGGCGTGCGACATCGCCACGCGCCGCCTTCACCCCACCTCGATGCGTCGGCCCCTCACCGCTACACGATAGATCCGGACCCGCCAAGCGCAGGCATCTCCCGCGCCAAGATGTACGCGAACGCCTCCTCCGCAAGGCGCGCCGCCGTGAAAATCGCCGTGCGGTCGGCCCGCAGCACCTTCAGCCAGGCGTCGATGTAGGCCGCATGCCCCTCGACCGTGGCGTCGACCAGCCCGCAGTGCCCCAGGAGGAACGCGCTGCCGAGCTCCGCCACCAGTTCCTCGAACGCATAGGCCGCATCGCCGAAACGCCGCCCGAAGCTGCGGTTCAGCCGCTCGGGATGCCCGGTCCAGTGCACCATCTCGTGCAGCGCCGTCGCGCACAGCGCCTCGGCGCTCGTGAACTGCCGCGGCCACGGCAGACGGATCTCATCGAGCGTCGGCAGGTATGCCGCCCGGTCGAACCCGTGCCGGATCGTCGCATTGCAGCCCCCGAGCAGCCGCATCGCCTGCTCCACGGGACCCTGCGAGGCCGCCGGCGAGGCGATGCCCAGGTCCACGACCTCGAGCGGCAGCCCGTCGATCTGCGCCAGGTTGAAGAGCCAGAACGGCCGGCACAGCAGAACCCCGGCGCGTGCACCGGAACGGGCCGTCAGGGCCTCCTCGTCCACGCCGCCTTCCGCGAGGACATCGTCGGTATCGTCAAGGCGCGCCCGTGCCCTGCGCTCGAAGTGCGCGCACAGCACGCCCCGCTCACCCTGGCGGACCTGGGCGCCGAGGCTCTGCGCCTGCCTGTAGGTCAGCCACACATGGGACGCGTAGCCCGCCTCGATCGCCGCCTCCCAAAGCAGCAGCACATTCGCGCCGCGGTAGGGCGTCCCGGTCTTGCCGTTGCGAGGCACCCCGCGCGCCGCCGCCCGCGTCCAGCGTTCGCGGAACACGCTGCCGCCCTTCTCCAGCATCGCGATGATCCGGTCCGTCACCATCTGCCGCACGTCCATGCGCCCCCGCCCCCGCACAGCAGCGCCCGCGGATTCGGCAACACCCTCACCTGCTTTGGGTGAGTCCTCGGGGGGTCCGGGGGGAACGCCCGTGGCTGTTCGCGTCCTCGCGTGATGCGGGGTGGCGCTGGAAGATGAATTCGCGTGCATGGCTTGGCCTTTCTGCGGCATGTGCCGCGGTGGTTGAACATCTGCTTTCGGAGCCGCCTCGACGCATGAACAGCGCGCGAAAAGGGCCGATGTCCAGGGACCGCCCGCAAGCCGCAGCCGAGTGCAGCGAGGACCGGGTGAGGACGGTGGCAAAGCCCGCAGCCCTGGACAGCGGCCCGTGCGCGCTATGCGTCGGTCAAGAGGTGGCTTCGAACGCAGAGGCCACACGGACAGGCCGCAGGCACCCGCACGCAACGCCGCGCCGCCCAAGGCGGCGTGCCATCGAGGCCGCTGCGAAGCGCGCCTCCAGCCCTGTCGGGAACCGCCGAACGCCGAGGCGAGCGGCCTGGCCAGTGACTGCCGTGCAAGCACGGCCACTTGGCGACCCGCGCCGATTCCCCGGTCGGCGGGCCCTTCTCCGACCATCGCGCGCATCGGCGTCCAGGCGTCACCGCCGTCCGCGCACCGCACGCTGGCCAGGCACAGGCAAGATGCGCCGAGCGGCGCAACGGTCGCGCCCCTCGAAGACTCGAGCAGTTCGGCCGTCGAGCCCACTGGTCGAAATCAGAGTCGACAGCAGCCTCGGACTTCGTACTTGGTATCCAGATGCTGCGTTGGCCAACACGATGCTGGATGCGGCCATCGAGACGGTAGCCGACGGCGACGCCCAGCCCATCGTTCACTCAGATCGCGGTGCCCACTATCGCTGGTCAGGCTGGCTGTGGCGTATCGGAGAAGCGAAGCTCATCCGTTCGATGTCCCGCAAGGGGTGCTCGCCTGACAACGCCGCATGTGAAGGATTCTTCGGACGGCTGAGAACGAAAATGTTTTACCCCCGGGACTGGAAGGCGACGACCATTGAGTAGTTCATCGAGGTAGTTGATGCCTACATCCGTTGGTACAGCGAGAAGCGGATCAGAATCTCCCTTGGCTCTCGCAGCCCCATCGAATACCGACAAAATCTCGGACTCGCGACATAAAACCAGTCCCAGTTTTTGTTCGCGCCCCCTCAACAGTTTTCCGATGTGTCGAGTCGCACGTACTTGAGTTCGCTCGAGCGCGGCCTGAAGAGTCCGACCCTCAGCAAGGTGAGCGAACTGTGCGAGGTGATGGACGTGCATCCACTCACTTTGCTGACGCTCGCTTCCACCGCCAACGACAGGGGTGCTCGATGGAGCCTGGTCGCGCGCACGACGTGGCTTTGGTGCTCAAGGCATCCGTGGACGCTAACGATGCGCTGATACGCGGCGACGTTGACCGGTACCGCGAGCTGGTTTCATGGCGCATGACTTTACTTTGATGTCCCCCTTTGGCGGCAAGCCCTCCAAAGGACGCGCGCCAGATGCTCAATGGGGAGGGGATGCGCACCTTCTTCCGAAATGGCAGGCTGTCCATAAAATTGGGTTCATGCTTACGCCGCGAAGGACATGGTGGTGCTGGCGGTGATCGAGCACGCGCAACGCTTGGAAGTTGGCGCCCTGCCACCGCAGGACTGTTCGTTGCGGGTGACACTTGTCTGTCAACGCGAAAACTCACGCTGGGTATCGGCGCACCGGCATGCAGACCCGCTCGGGCCGGGGATCAGCATGGCCGAGGCCGCTCGGCTCGCAAGACCGAAATGACAGACAAGGCTGCATCCCGTCGAACCTGTTGAACCTGTTGAACCGACTGCTCCTATGCAAAGGACTTGTTGCAATGCTCGAAAACGAACTGGTCTCCGCTTACCGTCTGTACATCGCCTGTCTGAATGACCGAGATCTGGACCAGCTCGGCAACTTCGTCGACGACGACGTCGAATACAACGGTCGCCGGATCGGCTTGGCCGGGTACCGGGCGATGCTGGAGGGTAACTACCGGGACATTCCGGACCTGAGGTTCGCTGTTCAGATGGTCATTGCGGATACCGCCTCCATCGGAGCGCGCCTGAACTTCGATTGCGCTCCTGCAGGCCGGTTTCTTGGGCTGGAGATAAATGGACGGCGCGTATCGTTCAGTGAGAACGTTTTTTATGAGTACGCGGATGGACGAATTCGCTCCGTGTGGTCAGCGGTGGACAAGGGGGCTATAGAAGCCCAACTCTAGGCGCCGAGCTCAACTGGATACCACCAGGGACTCGCGCTCTCGTAACGCGGCCTGTAATACGGGGCTCTTGTGATCGGATGGCGTTCGTTCGCGCTGTCAAATTGGCCGCGCATGAACCAGGCCGCCACCCTCCCGAAACACGCGCCGATCCGTGGCGGACCTTGTTGGCGTGCAGCGCAACTGCCGCCTCATTACTGATGATGATCGCCGGAACAAGACGGCCGGCGCAAGGCACAGCTCATGCGCTCGCCCTGCCCGCCCTCGTTCAGATGGTCGGGTCAGTACACCGCCCATTCCATCACAGAGTCCGCACGGTGGCTCTTTGGTGCTGGGTGAAGGCCTTGGGCTTGGCTACCTGATCCGATCCATGAGCAGGCAGCTGGTGGCTGAACTCCATTTACGAAGTGCCCGGGACGCACTGACCAAGGCCAATGAACGGCGGGAATATCTTTTTGAGTGGGTCAGCCCCTGAAACCGGCTTGGCTCCGGTACTTCGACAACGGGGAAGGTCTGATGACCACCCGCGCGCACTTCGTGCTCATGGTTTCGATCGAGCATCCTCGCTGCGCAGGGCGATCAATGCGGCTTCGGCGTCACGCGGGCGCACGACTCGCATTCCAGGTTGTTGGATCGCCGCACCGGCGGACGATGCCCGATTGGCGCGAAACCAGTGCGCCGCGGTCCGGTCTGATAAGCAACATCTCGTTCTTGCGAGAGGGTCTCGCAATGTTCGCTCCTGCAGGCAGCTTCGGACCCCAAGCAATCTATGAATAGGTAATCTCGTGCGGGTGGAATGGAACTCCTCGCTCCATTCCCACCAGCTTGACTCTGACGCAGTCTCCACTCATGCCGGTGATGACTCCGCTCACTCCCCCGATTTTGACCAAGTCACCACGACGCGCGGGCACGGAAAATTTCTGCCGGATGCAGGCGAGCGCATCGTTCTTTTTCAGGGCCATGACTGTCCACGTAAGCGAAAAAATCCCAGCGAGCAGCTGGGTGTAAATCTTGGTGCGGTGGCGCACCCAGGTCCCGCAGAGGAAACGGGAGAACTAAAGTTGCGTCCATCCCCGCATTTCGTGCGTCGGACGACAGGCTGCTTGTGCGTACTTGGATCGACTGAGGTGCGATTCCCGCACTTCGGATGGCTTTCCGTGCGGAAAAACCTGCGAAGGCCGACTTTCTGCGCACCAGGTCACGCTACGGCCACATCTTTGTCGTTGTTGGGCCTTTTGTTAACAAATCGCCGTAGAGTCCGGCCGTATCGGCTGGCGAGGCTGTGGTGCCGGCCTCGGAGTTGGCAGCCGCTCGTGCCGAGATCGCCAAGCTTCAACGCGTGCTTGGCAAGAAGACGTTGGAGAACGAGATCCTCAAGGAAGCTGCGGAGTACGCTGCGGGAAAAAAAGTGGATTGCGCGTTCGCCCCTTGCTGAACGGGGACGACCAGTGAAGGCCGTCTGCCAGGCTCTTGGGTTGGCGCGCTCGAACATCCACCGCTCGCAAGCGCGCTCCGAGTTCCAGGGACGAGCCTGAAAGAAATAGTGGCCAATGCCGCATGCCTTTTGAAGCTGTGCTTCAGGATAGGTGGTGCGGCATCCTCCCACTGGCTAGGGTGTGTAGCGTTCGACGGAATCGAGGCTGTTGCTGTCGAATCCGCCCACTGCCAGCACGCTGCCGTCGTCCAGCAACACGGCCGAGGCTGCCCCGCGAGCGGTGGACATGGCGGCGGCTGCGGTCCATACATTCGCATCAGGGTTGTAGATCTCGGCGGTCGTCAGTCGAGCACCGCCGCTGGTGGCTCCCCCGGCCAGCAACACGCGCCCATCTGCGAGGGTGGTCATGGTGGGCAGCGTGCGCATGCCGCTGAGGGTGCTCGTTGTCCAACTCGAAGTGTCGGGATGAAAGCGCACGGCGGTGTTGCTGCCATCCGTCATGGCGAGCACGCTGCCGTCGCCGAGCAGCACCGAGGTGTAGACGTTGCCATTCGGAACGGTATCCGGTAACACCGTGGTGCTGCCGCTGTCGTTGACGGGGAACAGTTCGGAAGAGTTCACGAATCCGGTTCTGACGATGCCACCGATCAACAGCACGGCATTGCCGCCCGGCAGCAGTTGCGCGGCGTGCTGGGCGCGCGCATTCGACAGTCGCGTGGCCATGACAGTCCAGGTGCCGGCCGCGGGGTCGTACATTTCGGCGGTCTGCGAGAACGTGAGACTTCCGCCCCTGTTGTAGCCACCGATGACCAGGACCTTGCCGTTCGGGAGCAGCGTGGCCGTTTGCCGGGTGCGGGCCTCGGCCATACTGGCGGTCGCGGTCCAGGTGTTGGCCACCGGATCGTAGATTTCGGCGCTCGCAAGGCTTGCATTGACATTCGTATCGCCTCCGGCGACCAGCACCCGGCCGTCCGGCAGCACCGTTGCCGACGGATCGGAGCGCGCGGACAACATCGAAGCCGCGGGCGACCAGCTGTTGGTTGCAGGGTCGTAGATGACCACCGAATTGGTGATGGTGGAAGTCGCGAAGCCGCCAATGACCATCACCTTGCCGCTGGGCAGCCGCACCATCGCGAAATAGTGCCGGGCGAGCGGAACCGCGCTCATCGTTGTCCAGCTTCCGCGCCCGGTGACGATGATCCGGATCTGCGTTTGCACCGAGCCCACACTGTTGCTTGCGGTAACGGTGTACGTCGCTTGCCGCCGAAGCACGGTCGGCGTGCCGGTGATCGCGCCGGTCTGCGTGTTCAGGCTCAGGCCGGCCGGCAGCGCCGGCGAAACCGAGAATGCGGAAGCCGGGCCGCCGGTGACTTGCGGCGTGTTGGGAACGATGGGCTCGCTTGTGACGTACAACGCATCGGGCGTGGCATAGCTCACGCTGACGGGCGCCACCAGTGCCGGGTTGACGGCCAGTCGCAGCGTGACCACGGCCGACCCCGCGGCGTTGCTGCCGGTGACGATGTAGTCGGCCTCGGCGGCCGGTGCGGTGGGTGTTCCGCTGATGACGCCCGATAGCGCGTCGAACAGCAGTCCGGCGGGGAGTGCCGGCGCGATGGCGTAGCCAGTGATCGGACCGCCGCTGCTGCTGGGTGCATTCGGCGCAATGGTCTCGCCCACGGTATAGACCGCAGCCATGACGCGGTAGGTCAGCCCGGCAGGCGCGGCCGGCGTGCTCCGCACTTCGATTTCGACGCGGGCCGTTGTGTTGCCGCCGGCGTTCTCGGCGGTAACCACATACACGGCGGCCGGCGCGACCGCGGTGGGCGTTCCGCTGATGACGCCCGTGGCGGTGTCGAGGACCAAACCAGCCGGCAACGGGGGTGCAACCGAATAGCGCTCGACCGTGCCGCCGCTTGCGCTGGGGCGGTTCGGCACGACCGGCTGTCCGACTTCATAGACCGCAGAAGTCATCGCATAGCTCAAGCCGGCAGGCGGCTGCGGGCCGGCGGGAATGGTGCCGACGAAGCCTATGCCGCCCCCCGAGCCGCCGCCGCAGCCGGACAGCAGCGCAATGATGCCCAGCAACAGGGCAAGGAAACAGGAGGTGAGGGATCGCGGGCGGGCAGACGGCACGCGCGCGGCTGGAAGGACAAATGAAGATGTCATATGGCCGTGAGTCCGAGAGCAAGGTGGTTACCTGGAGCGTTTCGGACCGCCGTTTGAACACGGCAATGCCGCAGGACCGCTCCGTGCGGAGGCCATCTCCCAATCCCGCGCGCGAACGCATGAAGGACCGCTGCAGATTGGCCTTTTTTACGAATTTAACATTTTGCAGCCCGAACCAGCCATCGCTTTTTAGACGCGTCGGCTCGCAATAGCTTGACTGTAGAAATATTAATTACATCTTGTACGAACGGCGCCTTTACCAGAATCTCCGAACCAAGCTGCTTGCGCTGCAAACCCGCGCGGCGGCAAACAGATATGAAGCGCGAGAAGTGCCTACATCGCGTCCACCACGGCCTGGAACCGTGGCTGTTCCGGGAGCTCATCAATCATTTCTTTCGAAATGCCCACTCGGCCTTCGAGACCGACACATCGGATTCAGGGTCCAAATGAAGGCATAGACAGCTTTTCCTCCATCGCTACTTCGCCTCGGGCCCCTAAGCCGAAGTTCGTCGTGCACCGAAGCCGCCCGCTCCAGCAATGCGCCGCCGCCCTCACACTGCTTCCGATCTCGGGCTGGTTTACACGGGATGACAGATGTATCTTTTCGTACAAGCGGGCACTCCCTCCGCCTACAGCGGGCGACCGGCAAAGACAAACAATGCGGGCATGGTGGAACTGGACGACTCAGATCAGCATGCCTTGGCCGCTCAGGCGGCGGAGTGGCGCAGACGCGCGCTCCGTGGAGACCGAACGGCACGCGGCATTGCCCACTCCCTGGAAGTGAAGGTGCGCAAGCTTGGCGGCGCCGCCCCGCCGCTCAGCCCGGAACTGGACACCCGGCCGCTTGCACCTTGGCTGCCTTCTCGGCAGTGGTGGAAGCCTTGGCGCCGCAACTGACGGAGCACCGCAGACAGGCGGCCACCACGCCGCCCCTGAAACAGGGGTCGCGCCCGCACTTCGCAAAGTACGTCTGGCCTGATACCTGCTCGGAGCAGCTTCATGCACTGCTCCGAGAGGCCTGGGTCGCGGCCCGTTCTGAGTAGGAGGCCCCCAAGCTTCCGTGCTCCGCATCACTGAAGACGGATGTGCAGAAATTGAACCGGGGGAATCGCCCGAAACCGGCTCCGGCCGTCGTAGTGCAGCTGTTAGGGTTCGAAGAGGGCCGCCAGGACGCCAGGTTGCGCAGCACGCGCGGAAGCTCGCTCTGGAACCGATCGCGGAGACGAAAGCGGATCCGAACTCCGATGGCTTTCGACCTGAGCGCGCGGCTGCCGACGCCATCGAACAGTGCTTCACCGTCCTCTCGCGCCGCACCTCGGCGCAATGGATCCTGGAGGGTGACATTCGAGGTTGCTTCGACAACTTCGATCGCTGAATCACTGAGGTCCACTGTGCGAAGTTGCCAGACGAGACGGCAGCCGCCAAGAACAGGCCAGTCAGAAAGTGACGGTCACCACGATAGTGTCCGCATAGGTGCCGGGCACCACCGTGGTCTGGCTGGCTGGAATGCGCCCGTAGACGGTGTGCGAAGCGTTGCCCGTGACGCCGCTCGTGCTGCCCGAGACGCTGCTCGCGCCCCAGACCGTGCCATGCGCTGCATCGGTGTACAGGTTGTAGTTCAGCCCGTTGGCGCCCGAGGTCATCTTGCGCTGCGCGACCGTTCCCGCACCCGGCCCCAGGCCGATGGTGTAGCTGACCGCGGTCGGCAGCAACCCGGCGATCAGGCGATCAGGCGCGCTTGTATCGCGATCGTCGATGTGCTGTCGGTCACCAGCGCGCTCAGTGGCGCGTAGTTGCCGAAGGCAAGGTCGCCTGCAATGACGGTCACGCACAGAACAAGATTGCAGTTCTGCCCGGTCCCGGCCTGCGCCGTGCCGGCCACCGCCAGCACGGATGCCGCCAGCGCCATGTTGCGGATGCCGTGCTTCAGCGCGACGAAGGGGACGTGGCGATCGGTTCGCATGGGTGCGGATTCAGATGGATACGACCACCGCGACCAGATACCCCGTCGCGATGCCCTGGATCGACGCACGCCTAACGTTCGCGGCGGCTGACCCCGATGCCTGGATCTTGATCTTGATCTTGATCTTGATCTTGATCTTGATCTTGATCTTGATCTTGATCTTGATCTTGATCTTGATCGCAGTTGCTCAGAAGTGCTGACGATGTCACCGACATGGCTTCAATCGTCATTGAACATCAGGCCCTCCTGCCGCGCCCCTGGGGGACCCGGCTGCGCGATCTTCGAGCAGTCGCTCGAGACTTTCTTTTTCGCCATCACCGTGCGCGCAAAGGCCATCGAGTCACCGAATGACCCGTGCAATGCGCCGTCATGCCCGTGGCCCTCGTAGCGAATCCAAACTACGCCGTTACCGGACGCGCACAGTGCTGACACGGCAGCGTATTGGCGCATGGGAGTGATGGTTGCATCGGCCAGGCCGGTTCCGACGAAGAGCGGTACGCCGATGTTGCCCATCGGCATGTCCGTCACGGGGATGCGAAGTTCCCCCAGGCGTTCCATGGAGATCGACAAAGCCTCGCTCAGGTCTCCGATACGCAGCTTCCTGGCGAGTTTCATGACCTCTCCGGTACAAGCGGTGCGTGCCGTATCGAGGAGCTGGCGGCCCTTGTCGCTGACGATGTCGTCGATCCGCGGACCATCGTCGCGCAACCCTCCCGCTGCGAAACTGAGGAACATGTTGCTCGAGTTGCGCACCGGCATTGAAACCGGCCCGGCTGGAAACGTGCTGACAAGTCCGGTCGCCACGGCGCCAAGCACCTTCAACTCTGGCGCGTAGTCGCGCGCGAGCCTCGCCGCCCCCAGCGCAGCTCCGGAGCCCTGAGACTGGCCCGAGATGATGACCCGGTTCGATGTCTGCGCAGGACGCGCCGCGATGGCCGCACGGATGGAATCCAGCACCGAACGCCCCTCGACCTGCCAGTTCAGATAGGGATGTGGGCCGGGGCCGCCCAGGCCTTGATAGTCCGTCACGACCACGGCAAAACCCGCCTTGAGCCAACGATTGATGTAGGTGGCATCGCGCGGACGGAACCCGGTCCACGAAGGCGCACACGCATCCGCGATTCCGAGCGTACCGTGGGCCCAAGCCATGAGGGGCCAGCCTGCGGCTGGCGCATTTCCGACGGGCAGGTAGAGCGTGCCACTGACTGGTATCTGGCCCGATTGCCAGCGCGCATCGGTGGACGTGTAGAGAATGCGCCGGCTTTCACCGGCGGCATCGATCTCCGGCTGATCCGGCATCGCCTCCTCGCGCAAAAGCACGCCGGGTGCGTTGGGCAACTGGTCGGCGAACCGGTAGAACGGTGACAACTGCATGTCACCCGCGGCTGGTCCCACGGGCAGACGCCCCAGTGCGAGCGCTGCGCTCGAGACGGCCATGAAGGCGAAGGCCAGCACGCTCATGACCACCCGGCGAGACGCGCGGGCAGGAGGCTCGCTCGCGGCAGACGTCGCGTGTGGCTGCGCCGAGCCACCGTACTTCTTCTTTCCGTTGGGCTGCTTCAGCCTCATGCCTCCTCCCGCGCTGCGACGGCTTGTGACTGGCTGGACATGGCGTCGAACAGCAGCTCGTAGGCCGTCTGGTTCGCCAAGTCGGAGACGAATTCGAGCGCGCGGTCCTGGGCGGCACGGCCGATGTGCGGCGCGGCCATGCGGCGAAACTTCCGCTCGAAGTCGTCGTCGGTCATTGGTGTCTCCAACGATCCAGGGCCGCTGATCCGCTCGCTGCTGAACTCTTCGCCCGATGTCAGAACCACAGTCACCCGGTTCGCGAGGTGCTTGGGAAACAGCTCCGTCAGCGCGGCGTCCTCGCTGACCGTCGTCTTGCCCATGAGCGCAATGGCGCGCGGATCGGCGATCCGCTGCGCCGAATACGACTCGATGGTGATATCGCCATCCAGCAGCGCCCGCGCCACGTTGTACGGCAGGCTGTGGTCGGCGGTTTCTCGTGTCCGGGGCCGCCACTTCTCGGGCGTGTCGGCCAGCACGCGCACGTTGAACTCCGAGGTTTCGATGCGAATTGCGGCAATGGCGTCGATGTCGGAGATCTTCTGTCGCAGGTCAATTCCCGCCCATACCGCGGTATGCAGTTCCCCGTTGGTCGGGAAGGTCTTGGTAAGCGAGCGCAGGATCGCGAACTGTCCGTTCTCGCGGCTGCCGAAATTTCCGAGGTCGAGTTCGAACTCGCCCGTCACCTGCTTGAAGAACCCCATCTCGCCCTCGAACACCGGAGCCGGCCCCGTCATTCCGTGGCGCGCGAGCGTGGCGGCGAAGATCGCATTTCGCGCGGCGTTCGCCGCGGAGCAACCCTTCCAGTCGGACAGCGATCCCGACCGCACCTGGCGCATCGCAATGTGGGCGCTCAGCGCGATATTGATGGCCTGCTCGGCTTGCGCTTCGTCAAGCTTCATCAGCCTGGAAGCCGCCGCGGCCATCGCGACATTGATGTAGTTCACCTGGTCCCAGCCGCGCTTGTTCAAGCTGGCGGCGTCCTGCAGCCTCATCTGGATTTCGTAGGCAACGACGATGGCCGCGATGAGCTCTCTGCCGGTCGATCCTTCGGCCTCCGCCAGCGCCAGGCATGCTGGAATGTTGTCGCTCGGATGGCCGGGCTCGCGCGCCATGTAGCCGTCGTTGTAGTCCAGAAAGCGCACCATGACGCCGTTGGCAAACGCGGCCAGCTCAGGTGTCGTCCGAAGGCGGGTACCAAAGACGGTGGAGGATGGCTGCGGCGTATTGGATGCCACCGCCACGGCGATCTTCACCGGGTCCGCGCCATAGCCCCCCAGGATGCAGGCGAGACTGTCGATGACACGCCTGCGCACACAGGCGTTCACCTGCTCGGGGATATCGTCCACAGAAAGTTCGACGGCATATCGCGCGATACGTCGGGCAAGCGGCAGGTCAGACATGCATGGGCCTTTTCAGTTGTTCGGGAAATCAGGTTGCGAGGTCTTCTGGAGCCTGGCGCGGTACGCAGGTCATGTCGATCCCGCGCGATGGCGCCCGTCGGCGATCACGCAGGCAGGCGGCGGCGCCCCACCTTCCAGCACCGCAACGACGCATTGCGCCGCGATCCGGTTCGTGCGCAGCAGGCCCTCGCGCGTGGATGCGCCCGAGTGCGGCGTCGCAATGACGTTGGGCAATGCGATCAGCTCGCTGGTCACGCTCGTGCAGGAAGGGTCGGACTCGCCGAGGAAGACATCCAGTCCCGCACCGGCAATGCGGCCGGCCTTCAGGGCATCGAGCAGCGCGGCGTCGTCCACCAGGCCGCCGCGGGCCGTGTTGACGAGGATGGCCGTGGGTTTCATGCGCGCCAGCGCCTCGGCATCGATGAGCATGCGCGTTGCGGGCGTCAGCGGCGCATGCAGGCTCACGACGTCGCTCGAGGCCAGCAACTCGTCGAGGTCGACATGCGCGACGCCCATTTTTCGGGACCACGCCTCGTCGGGGGTTCCCGTCACCGCGAGAATCCGCGCCTCGAAGCCCTGCAGGCGCTGCACGACGCCGCGGCCGATGCGGCCGAGCCCGACGATGCCCACGGTCTTCCGATAGAGATCGGCCCCGGTGAGGATGGTCCACGACCCCGCGTTCATCTGCATCTGCGATTCGCGCAGCCGATGGCTGACGGCCAGCATCAGGGCCAGGGCATGGTCGGCAACGCAGGCGTCGTTGCCCCCCGAGGCAATCGCGCCCACCTTGCCGAGGTCTGCCACGGCCGCGGTGTCGACCCGTTCATGGCCCACGCCGCGGCGTGCGATGACCTGCAGCCTGGGCAGTTTGCTCAGCAACGCCCGGGTGACCCGCGCATGGCCGACGATCCAGCCGTCGGCATCCGCGAGCATCTGCACGAGGTCGTCCTCGGTGAGCTCCCCGTCGGCCTTGCCGGGCGGCAGCTCGGCCAGGCGGACCTCGCATCCGTGCGACTTCAGATAGGCAATGGTCTCGTCGTCGAAGAACCTCTGCGTGACCACCACGGTCCGCATCGCTTGATCGTTCACCTGGCGTCCTCCATGCTCAGTTCGGCCTTTGCCTGCGTGGCGGCGCGTCCGCCGTGGTCGATGTCGACGACCAGGTTGAAGAAGCGGTCGACCGTGAAGCTGCAGTCGGGGCCGAAGCTGCAGCTCGACTCCCTTTCCTCGACCACGGCGGGGCCGGCGATTCGCACACCTGGCGCGAGCGCATAGCGGTCATAGACCCTGGCCTTCCTGAAGCCGTAGCCGTCGAAGTACACGTTCCGTTCGCCGCGCAGCGCCTCGCCTTGCACGCAGGAATAGGCCAAGGTGATGTCCTGCGCCGGCAGGGACGCCTTGAGCCGCCAGTTGACGGCCTCGATGGCCACGCCCTTGACCACACGGCCAAAGCGGGCCAGGTAGGCGGCGTTGAATGCCTCCTTGATCTCCGGGACCTTCGAAGCATCGAGCGGCCCGCCGGGGAGGTCCACGGTGACATCGAAGCCTTGGCCGACATAACGCATGTCGGCCTGCCATCGGATGGCGATCTCACCATTGCCGAGCGCGGCGCCGGCCAGCAGATCCCGGCTCGCGGCTTCCATCCGCGCGAACAAGGCGTTCACCACCGGCCAGTCGGCGCCATCCAGGCGCGTCAGGTAGCCGCGCACCTCGTCGACAGCGGGTGCTGCGACAAGGAATCCCAGCGCGGAGATGACGCCCGCGCCCATCGGCACGATGAGGCGCGGAACCTTGAGCAGGCGCGCAAGCGCATAGCCGTGCACGGCGCCTGCGCCGCCAAACGCAATGAGCGAGTGCGCCCGCGGATCCTTGCCCTTCTCGGCGAGGTGCATCCGCGTTGCCGCGGCCATGGTCTCGTTGGCGATGGCCTGGATGCCTCGGGCCGCATCCATCGCGTCGATGCCGAGACGGTCGCCCAGACGCTCTTGCATCGCCCTCCTGACGGCTTCCAGCGACAGCGCCATCTCGCCACCCAGGAAGAACTTCGGGTTCAGATAGCCGAGCACCAGATCGGCATCGGTGACCGTTGGTTCGGTGCCGCCCCGCCCGTAGGCGACCGGACCCGGCTCCGAGCCTGCGCTACGCGGTCCGACCTTCATGAGCCCATTGGCATCGACGGCGGCGATGGACCCGCCACCGGTACCGATCTCGATCAGATCGACCACCGTGAGCTTCAACGGCAAGCCCGAGCCCTGCTTGAACTTGCGGATGCGACCGGCTTCGAACTCATGTTTGAGGTTGGGCTTGCCGCCCTCGATCAGGCACATCTTCGCGGTGGTTCCCCCCATGTCGAAGGAGATCATGTGGTCTTCACCGATCTGGCGCGCCACGAACGCGGCGGCCATGGCACCCGCTGCGGGGCCGGACTCGATGAGGCGCACCGGGAAGCGGCAGGCGTCCTCGATGGTCGTGATGCCCCCACCAGACAGCATGACGTAGAGCTCGCCTTCGAAGCCGATGCCCGCCAGGTCGCTCGCAAGCCGGCCCAGGTAGGCATGGACGCGAGGCTGGACGTAGGCGTTGACGCAGGCGGTGTTCGTGCGCTCGTACTCGCGGATTTCCGGCGCGACCTCTGAAGACAGGGTGACCAGCAGGTCCGGATACAGCGCGCGGACCGCCTCCAGCGCGCGCCGCTCGTGGTCCGGATTGCGATACGCGTGCATGAACGCGATCGCCAGCGCTTCGATCCGCTCCGTCTCCACGAGCCACCGCACTTCGCGCAACACGTCGTCGAGGTTCAGCGGCTCATGCTCGACGCCGCTGGCCAGCAGCCGGCCCCGCACGGGGCGGCGCAGCCGTCGTGCAACGATGACAGGCACCGGAGGCAGGAAGAGGTCATCGACGTCGTAGCGGCTCTCGCGTCCCATTTCCAAGACGTCGCGGAAGCCCTCGGTACACAGCAGCCCGATCTTGGCGCCCGTGCGCTCCAGCACGGTATTGGTGATGAGCGTGGTCCCGTGAACGATGCTGCCGATCTGGGCCGCATCGGTATTCGTCTCGGCCAGCAGCCGCTCGATGCCCTCCACGATGGCCCTGCTCGGTGCATCGGGCGTGGTCAGACGCTTGCCGATTCGCGTGACGCCACGCGAGTCGTCGTGCAGCACGAAGTCGGTGAAGGTGCCGCCGATGTCGACGCCGATGCGGGTGCTGCGCTTCATCGGGCACCTCCATGCACCTGCACGGAGCCCTGGGGATAGACCTTGCGGACCTGCTCCAGAGAGACGAAGCCATCCGCCACGTCTGCCGCCACCGCGGCGATGTCCCGCTGCGCCGGATCTCCGAACCCTCCCCCGCCGGCAAACCGGATCACCACGCGGCCCCCGGGCATCAGCGTGGATTGGGACTTCAGGCTTGCAGAGGAGCCGTCGGGCAGGATGACCTGCGCCACCGCACCCGGCATGCCACCGTGCAGGCCCAGCGCCGGATGAGACTCGCGGTCTCCGAGCATCCCCATCATCACGGGCCGCCCGGCAAGGCTCTGGACGATGCACTCCTGGCCCAGGCCTCCGCGGAACCGGCCAGGGCCACCGGAGTCCTGCCGATACTCCTTCCGGGTCAGGAGCAGCGGCACCACCGCCTCGAGCGCCTCGATGCTTCCGGCACCCGAGTTGGTCGGAAAGGCCGTCGTGGACAACCCATCCTGCCTGGCCGACGCGCCCATGCCGCCGCTGGCGAACAGGATCTGGCCGAAGCGCTCGCCCGCATCGTTCACGCCTGCGAACCCCAGCCGGAAGGCTGGCGCGCCGCCGCTGTCGGCGATGACCTGTTCCGGAATGACCTTGCCCAGGGCCTGGTAGATCGCGCATGAAAGCAGATGCCCGGTCAGGTGGCGTGCGGCGACTGCCGCCGGGTAGTGCGCGTTCACGATCGTGCGCTCGGGAGCCCGCACTTCGATGGCCCGGTACGAGCCCTCGTTCCTGCGCGTGAGCGGATCCACCGCGCACTTGATCGGGTAGACCGAGTAGGCCCGCGTGTAGTTGATCGTGCAGTTCGTGCCCTTGTCGACCTGCGCGGAAGTCCCGTCGTAGTCCACCACCATCTTGTCGCCCGCGACGGTGATCGTGCAGCGGATGCGGGTCGGATGGCCTGGGAAACCGTCGGCCTCGATGGTCGAGACATAGTGGCCGTCAGGAATCGCCGCGATGGCCTTGCGCATGGCCGAATCGGCCTTTTCCAGCACGGCCACCGAAAGGCGCTCGAAGTCGGGCTCACCGCTGTCGTGAAGGAAGTCGGCCGCGCGTTCGCAGCAGACCTGGTTCGCGGTGCACTGGGCCTCCAGATCGCCGAGCACCTGCTCCGGCAGCCGAACGTTGTTCAGGAAGAGTTCCACAAACGGCTCGTTGCGTTCGCCGGCCCGATACAGATGCATCGGCGGAATGCACACACCTTCCTCGAAGAGATCTCGACAGGTGGCCGACAGGTTGCCACCCACGTCGGGCGAGTGCGCGGCGCAGCCGGCGAAGCCGACGATTCGCCCCTGGTGGAACACCGGGCTCACCACCGTGATGTCCGGCAGGTGTCCGGTGGCGATCCAGGGATGGTTGGTGAGGACGCAATCGCCTTCGCGCCACGTCGCGAGCGGAAACTTCTCGAGCATGACCCGGATCGTTCGCGGGATGATTCCCGCGAAGGCGGGAATGCCGCCGCTGCACTCCGCGATCGACTCCCCGCGCAGGTTCGTCAGCACGGTGGCAAAGTCGTTGGACTCCCGAACGATCGTGGAGAAGGCGGTGCGAAGAAGCGCGGTCGCGCCTTCGTCGACGATCGCGACGAGTCGGCTCCACCATATCTCCAACGTAATGGGGTCGATGCCGTCTGCTTGCTCATTCATGCGTTGTCTCCGGGTCTTCATTGGGAAAGACTGGATCGTAGGAAGGGGGCAAGCTCGCGTGTTTAGCTTCGTGCGACAGGTCTTTCGCGGCAGACGAAACCTCTGCGGCCGCAGCGCTGCCGATCGGGCCCGGCAAGTGCCGTTGCGGCCGCGCCTCGCCAGCGTCGACGCAGCGGCGCAGGAAGGCCCGCGCCGCGCCGCTGAGCCCCTGCTTCGAGCGTGCGCCCACCAGCATCTGGCGCGCGGCCCAAGGCTCGTCGAGCTCGACCAGCGCGATCGAGAAGCAGTCCCGGTAGTTCTCCACGATCAGCCTGGGCGCTATGCAGATTCCCAGGCCCGCATGGACCATCCTGCAGGCCGCATCGACACTGCCGACGCGGATCCGCACGCGGTAGTCGACACCGCCCTCGGCCATCAGCTTCTGGCTCAACGAACTCTGGGTCTCGGTGCCGATGTGGCCGTAGACCAGCGTTTCGGCAAAGCCCACGCGTGCCTGCGCCGTGAGGTGGTGTCCTCTCGGCACGACGACGCAGAGCTCGTCGCGGCGGTACGGAAACGTGACCAGCCCGTTGCCCGCGACCGGTTCGAGAAAGATTCCCAGGTCGGCCCGCCCGTCCAGGACCGCCTCCACCACCTTCTGGCTCGTGCCTTCCGTGAGGTCGATGGCCACCCCGGGGTGCACGTCCGAGAACGACCGCAGCTCCTGCGGCAGGAACTCCGCAACGGCGGACGCGGTGGCCGCGATTCGCAGCAGTCCGTGGATTCCGCGGGAATAAAGCAGCAAGTCGCTTTGCATCCGCTCGACGCCGTAGATGATCTCCCGCGCGTGCTGCAGCAGCGCCCGGCCGGCCGGCGTGAGCGCCATGCCTCGGGCCTGCCGTTCGAAGAAGCGCGTGCCGGCCGAGGCCTCCAGGTCGGAGATCCGTTTGCTCAGCGCGGCGATGGCGATGTTGCACTTGTCGGCAGCCGTCGTCAGGCTGCCGCCATCGGCGACCGCCAGGAAGAGCTTCAGCGTCGTGAACTCGAACTGCTTCATGGCAAGGCTCAGACGCCCTCCGGCTGTTCGCGCGGCCGGGGCGCCGCGCCGCGCACCACCTTCAGCATCAGCAGCGCGGACAGGCAGGACAGCACGGCGGCATGCAGCATCATGTAGCGCCATGCCGTCAGGTCGACCAGCAGGCCCAGGAAGGCCGGCATCAGCGTCTGGCCGATGGCCGCGGCGGTCCAGTACATGCCCGTGTAGGTGCCCAGGTAGCGCTGGTTGGGCACGATGCTCCAGAGGATCGCGACCGCATTGATGGCGAAAGCGGCCCACCCGACGGCGACCAGTGCCATGGCCGCGGCGACCTGGACCGTGCTCGTCGCGAAAAAGACGGCCACGCAGCCAAGGGCGACGATGATCATGCCGAGCATGCAGACCACGGCACGGTTCGTCCGATCGGCAATGATGGCCACCGGTATGGCCGCCACGAGGAACGCGATCCCCGCCGGGAAGCCGATGGAGCCCGCGGTGCCTCGCGTCAATTCGAGCACCTCCATCACATAGGGGGTCAGCTGGGACCGGATCGCCGTCCAGGTGCCGTTCGCGCCGAACACGGCCAGCAGGAGCAGCAGCCGGCGCTTGTCGGGCGAAGTGAAGACATCCAGGACCAGCTCTTTCAGGTTGAGCTGCGCGTGGTCGTCGACGCTTTGTACCGGGCGATGCGCCTCTTGCGACGACAGTCCCCTGCATGCGATGTACATGCCGATGACCAGGAGCACCGCTGGAATGAAGAATGCCAGCCGCAAGTCCTTGTCCACCACGATGAAGCTGATGGCGGCGGACGCAAGGATGGTCAGCGCCACGCCGATGCGGGCCACCGCATTGCCCTTGCTCCGATGGTTCGGCGCCTGGTAGTCGGCCGTCAGCGACTCCGCGATGGACTTGAACCCGTTCGCCACGAACGCGAAGCCGATCATCGCGACCAGCAGCATTTCGAACGAGATCGCCCACGGAATGAGCGCAAAGAGCATCGCGGCCACGGGCGCACCGATGAGCAGGAAGCGGAACCGGCTGCCGCCCTTGGCCTTGTGCTGGTCGGACATGTGCGCCATCCAGGGCTGAACGAAGATTCCCAGCAGGTTGTCCACGCCCATCAGCAGGCCGATGACAGCCGCGCTGCTGATGTACTGCCTGAGCGAGGCGGGAACCTGCGCGTCGTAGAAGTTCCAGACCGACTCTTGGGCGAACATCGCCAGCGCCACAAAGAATGCAGCCTTCTTGTTGAAGCGGTTGATTTCAGGATTCCGGGTGGCCATTGCTTGATACCTTTTCGCTTCACGGTCGCGGCCACCTTGTGGCAAAGACGGGATTCCAGACACGGTCGTCTCCTCCCCCGGGACCAAGTCCAGCGAGGGTTCCGAGTGGTTTTTGGGACTAGGTGGGCGCGGCTCGCAACTCACGGCGAAGGATTTTCCCGACCGAGGACTTGGGAAGCTCGGTGCGGAACTCCACGAGCTTGGGTCGCTTGTAGGCCGTCAGGTTTTCCTGGCAGTGGCGTCGAATGGCTTCCTCGCTCGGTCCATCCGCCTTCTTCACGACCACGAGTTTCACGGCCTCCGCAGTGCCTGGATCCGGCACTCCCACCACGGCGCATTCCAGGACGCCCGGGATCCTGGAAACGACGTCTTCGATCTCGTTGGGATAGACGTTGAAGCCACTGACGAGAATCATGTCCTTCTTGCGATCGACGATCTTGTAGTGACCCCTGTCCGTCCGGATGCCGATGTCGCCGGTGCGAAAGAAGCCGTCAGGGGTCATGCACTTTTCGGTTTCATCGGCACGCCGCCAGTAGCCGGCCATGACCTGCGGTCCACGCACCGCGATCTCGCCAGGCTGCCCCGGGGCGACCGGTGCGCCGTCGTCGTCGATCAGTGCGATCTGCGTGTTGGGCAGCGGCAAACCGATGCTTCCCGTGTAGGAGGCGCTGTCGACCGGATTGCAGGTGACCGACGGACTGGTCTCGGACAGGCCATAGCCTTCGCAGATCGGGCAGCCCGTCTTCTCCAGCCACAACGCTGCGACTCCACTTTGAACGGCAGCGCCCCCACCGACAGAAAGGACCAGATTGCGCCAGTTCACCGTGTCGAAGCCGGGATGGTTCGCCATCGCGGCGAACAGCGTGTTGACTGCCGGGAAGCTGTGGAACGTGATGGCCTGCAACTCCTTGAACACGGCCTTCAGGTCGCGCGGATTGGGAATCAGGATGTTCCTGGCACCCATGTGCAGCCCGAGCATCACGCAGGCGGTGAAGCCGAACACGTGATAGATGGGCAGCGCGCAGACAAAGGTCAGCTGCTGCCGCGGCGGAACCTTCTCGAGGGCCGGCACGTACCATTCGGCCGACTGCAGGATGTTGGCGACGAGGTTGCGCTGCAGAAGCATGGCGCCCTTGCTGACGCCGGTGGTACCGCCCGTGTATTGCAGAACGGCCAGTTCATCGGGCAACGGCGTGACGCGCTGCAGTTGACGTTTTCGCCCTGCGGCGAGCGCCGCGCGGAAACCGACCGGGTTCGGCAAGGTGAACCGTGGCACCAGCTTCTTCACCTTGCGCACCACCTGATTGACCAGCAGGCCCTTGAGGCCGAGCAGGTCGCCCAGGGTCGCGACGACCGTGTGCCTGACCTCCGTGCGCGCAATGACCGCCTGGAGGGTGGCCGCGAAGTTCTCGAGGATGACGATGGCCTTCGCGCCCGAGTCGACCAGTTGATGCTCGAGCTCGCGCGGCGTGTACAGCGGATTGACATTCACCACCACCAGCCCCGCGCGCAGGACCGCCGCGACGGCAATCGGGTACTGCGGAACGTTGGGCATCATCAGGGCCACGCGGTCGCCTCGCGCCAGGCCGATGGACTGCAGATAGGCGCCGAACGCCCTGGACCATGCATCCACCTGCCCGAAGGTGAAGGACCGCCCCATGAAGATGTATGCCTCCGAATGGGCGTGCCTCGCGAACGCGACATCCATGAGCTCCACGAGGGAGCTGTATTGCGCGACGTCGATGTCGCTGCGGACGCCGCTGGGGTAGAGGTGCTGTTGCTCGTTCTTCATCTGGTTTACCTGGGTTCGCAATATCTGGCCACGAGCCGCGCCATCTGCGGCGCGAGGATCGTGACGACGATGAGCCGCATCACCTGCACGGCAAGGATCACCGGCACGGAGGCATGCATGCCGTGAGCCACCGCCACGGCGGCATCGATGCCGCCGGGCATGATGGCGAGGAACGCCGTGAGCGCATCGACGCCTTCGAACGAGCGAAGGATCGGCCACATCAGCGCGATGCACGAGCCCGTCATCAGAAGGATTCCGAGCAGCATCGCCGGCATCAGGTGGAGGCTGTCGAGCAGCACCTTCTTGTTGAAGCGCAGTCCCGCATAGCAGCCGCCGAAGGCGAACGCGACCGTCGCGACTGCCACGGGAATCTGCACGGTGCTCAGCTGTGCCAGCTGCAATCCGCTGCCCACGACGAGGGGCAACCAGAACGCCGCCTGCCGCCACCTGGTTGCGATGGCGACCGCAACACCTGCGGCGATCAGCACGGCCAGCACCGCGATCACATCGGCAGACACCGCACCGGAGAGGAACACGGTCGCCGGCGGCGAAGCGGCGGGCTTGCCACTCGTCCCGACAAGCCCCGCCACCGCGACGGCCGTCAGCGTCACGAAGACAATGCGAAGGTGCTGCATCAGGGCGATCACGCGCGGGTCTGCCCCTTGCTGTTCTCCCAACATCATCATGGTCGAGGCCGCACCCGGGGACAGCCCCCATATCGCGGACTGTCCCGGGAGCCAGCCACGGCGCGTGAACACCACGGCGACGATACCGGCAGCAACAACGCTCAGGACGTTCACTGCCAGTACCACCACCCAGTGGTCCGCAATCAGCTGCAGCAGGTCCCGGCTGACGACAGAGGCGACCATGCAGCCGAGCACCGCTTGAACGGGCAGGAAGATGCCGGGCTTCAGTTGCAGGCCCGCGCCGCTCAACGCGAAACCGATGGCCACGAGCATCGGCCCCAACAGCACCGCACCGGGAACATGCAGTGCGCGCAACAGCACCACGGACGCGCCGGCTCCCGCCATCAGAAGCGCCCATTGGAGGATTGTCTTGGATGGCATGGATCGTCGCGAACGGGTTTGCAGCAGCCGGTGCGGATGTCGCAGCGCTCAATCGGCCTTGATGCCGGCTTGGGCGATCAGCCGGCCGTACTCGGTGAAGTCGCGCTGGAACAGGCTCTCGCAGTCCGTGACCGTGCCTCCGATGACGGCACCGCCGCTGTCGGCGACAAACCGCTCGAACTCCGGCGCGCGAAGCGCGTTGTTGAATTCGGCATTGAGGCGCTGGACGATGGCCGAAGGCGTTCTCTTCGGCGCGATCAGTGCCAACCAGCCATCGACCTCGAAGCCTGGAAGGCCGGACTCCGCCAGCGTAGGCACCTCGGGCAATGCCGACAGCCGCTTGAGCGTGCTGACGCCCAGCGCCCGGACCTGCCCGGCCTTGATCAGCGGAGCCGCTGCCACCAACGGAAGGAACCCGGCCATGACCTGGCCTCCGGCCAGGTCCGTCGAGTACGCGCCGATGCCTTTGTAGGCGACATGGAGCGCCTTGAACCCGCCCTTCAGCGACATCAGCGCGCTCGCGATGTGCAGCGGCGTACCGTTGCCGGGATTGCCCATCGCGACCGACTGCTTCTCCGGAAGCGACCGGGAGTACGAGACGAACTGCTGGACGTCCTTGGCGGGCAGGCTCGCATGCACGACGAAGATCAGCGGCCCCGAGGTGAGTGCGACGACGGGCTGCACGTCCTGAACAGGATGGAAGCTGGCCTTGTAGAGATGCGGCGTGATGCAATGGGTCGAGGCCACGATGGCCAGCATGTAGCCGTCGGCGGCACTGCGGACCAGTTGCGCGGTCGCGATCAAGCCCGCGGAACCCGGCTTGTTCTCGACGACCAGCGGCTGGCCCAGCGGTCCTTCGAGCACGGGGCCGAGGCGCCGCGCGGTCGCGTCGATGGCGGAGCCCGGCGAGACCGGCAGGACCAGCTTGATGGGCTTGTCGGGATAGCTTGAACCCCAGGCCGGGCCCAGCATGGCGCTGCCGAGCGCAGCCGCAACGAATGTCCGCCTTTGCAGCACGTGGTGTGGGGTCATCTTCTGTCTCCTGCTTTCTTGTTCAACGCGGATCACCTCTTCGAGCGGCAGGCCTCCAGGCCGGCCGCCTACTTGAGCTCGATATCGAGCAGTCGCACGTATTGCTGGCCGGAATGCATGTCGCGCTCGACCATTCCACCTTGAGGGCTGGCTCGCGGAAAAGAGATCTTCAGGACATGCAGCGAGTCGACCGGAATGCGCTTGACCAGGTTCGGGTCCACGCCATACAGCCGATGGAAGAGGTCCGCGGACAGCTCTTCGCAGTCGCGGTACTTCCGGTACTTTTCCTCCCCATCGAAGAAGAGATCCACCGTGACCCAGAACGGGCCGGCGACCTTGGAGCGGATGTGGTGACAGACTTCACGAAGCTTGGGCATGACTCAGTTCCTTCCAGGTTCCGTTGCGGCCGCGATGGTTTTTCGATCCGGGCAGTCCGGCCAGACCATGCGAACCAGCGACAGCGGGTCGTCGATGGCAACAACATGGTTGAGCTTGAATTCGAAGACCTGGCCGCGCGGAACGTCTGCCGGGCTGAAGGCGAAGCCGTAGCTCGGCAGCTCCTTGTTCATCACCATCGGGTAGTGGAAGAAGTAGGGGTTGCATGCATGAGCGATCGCGTTGGCCAGTTCCTGGGTGCCGGCCGTGGCAACCAGCAGCACGCCGATTTCCCGTGGCGGCGGAACGTTCACCGGCACGTCGCCGGTCACGGCGTTCCAGCCATACATGCGAAGCGAGATGTGAAATTCACCGAGCTCGTCCGCCGGAATCGACTTGCGGGTGCGTTCGTAGAGTGCCTCCAGCAGGCGGTCGTGGAACGCGTTGACATTGTTGAGAACGTCGGGATCCTGGATACCGATGAGCATCAGCGTCTGGTAGTTTCCAGCGGCCGCGCCTTCGAGCTTCATCGTGTAGGGCTGCGTCACCCACTTGGCACCTTCCACTCGGACGGCACGCTCGCCGTGCTCTGCGTACACTGCGCCGGTGACGTCAAGAAGCCCACCCGGTTCGTGGAGAAAGTGAGGATCGCTGTTTTCATACAGCATGTGCTTGGACACGCTGTGCGGCGTACAGCGGTTGGTTGTGGACAAGGGCTCCACCTCGAAGCCGCTCTCATCAATTGTCAGCAGAACCCCTGCGCCGTCAGCTGGGTTGAGACAGCACTGGGCGCCGCATTCGGCAATCTTGCCGGCGTGCCACGAAGCTCCCCATGGCGCGCCCTTCCAGATCGGATAGCTGGCCAGGACGGCCGTGTCGGTGGACCTGCCGCCGATGACGATGTCTGCGCCCGCCTCGAGCGCGGCAATGAAGGGCTCCACACCCATCAGGCCGACGATGTGCTCGCAGGCGTCGATGGCCGAGTCTTCCAGCAGGCCCAGCGGCGGCAATGGCCGCACCTTGCCTTGCCGGTTGAACGCCTTGACGCTCGCCTTCTCCTGTTCGGAGTACAGCAGCGCGATCTTCGGCGCGATGCCGAGCTCCCGCGCGAGCTCCAGGAGAATGTCGCGGGTCCAGTCGACGTTGAGGTCTCCGCCCGCCTGGCCCGCGGTGCCGACGATGATCGGAATCCCCGTCTTGGCATGAGCGCGCAGCAGGATGCCCAGGTCTCGCTTGACCGCTCCGCGGTTGTTCTTGGATTTGCCCAGCGCAAGATAGGCCGCACCACTGTCGGTGGAGCCGGCATCCGTTGCAATGACGTTGGCGCCTTTGGCCAGCCCATACTCGATTTCGCTCTCGCGGACCCCGGACCCCAGGGAGCCGCAGGGAACCATTACTTTCACACTGCCTTGCAGGGCCATGACTGTCTTTCTTTTCAAACGATTGGAAGGTCGTGTCGACCTGGGCGGCTCTGCCCGCTCAGGTTGAACGAAGGAACTCAGAAGTCGTGCCGGACCCCGACGGCATAGCCGGAAGTGGAAGAACGCGACGGATCTCGGCCAAGTCCGGCGATATTGACGGGGTCGAGCCTGTAGCCATCCGAGAAGGAGTTGCTGAAGACCGAAAAGCTCAGTGCCGTGCGCCGGGAGAGTTGATAGTCGACGGCGGCAATCGCGGTCTTCTTCTTGCCGTCGCGGCCCGCCACGTTGTTGATGTTCTTGCCGCGGTCCAGCGTGTACGAGAACTTGAAGATGAACGGAGCCATGTCATACCGGAAGCCCGGTGTGATCAACGTGTTGGCCTGTTCCGGCCGACCCCTCGCAGAACCGTCGAGCGTGGCCCTCGCCACATTCAGGTAGAGGCGCGCACTGCTGCCCAGGCGAAGCTGGCCGCCCGCACCGAGTACGGTGTGGTCGGGATGTTGACCCGTTGCCGCAAGCGTCGGTGACTTGAAGGTCACGCCGTAGAGGGCAATGGTGTAGGCATTGGTGATCTGGGCCAGGTCGAAAGCCATGCTTCGGCCGGAGCCTTCATTCGGCGCGGCGCTCAAGGCTGCGGTAATTCCCGCCGGACCGGCCCAACGAACCTTGATGACGTCGTCGCTGCGCGAGTCGTTGCCTGCGAACTTATTGACACCGAAAAGCGCCAGCGGCGTGACGTGCAGGCTCGTACCGCTGACACTGAAGACATCCAGGCTTCGGGTGACACGGTCCGTGGAGGCATGGAACTGGCGACCGAGCGTCAGCGTGAACGCCTCGTCGGCAAGGCCGACTGTCGATTCGCGATGCCAGAACTTCCCTCGGGAACCGAGCTCACCGGTGTCCGTGTCGATGTTGGTTTCGAGACGGAAGATCGCTCTCAGGCCACCGCCGAGGTCCTCGCTGCCGCGAAATCCCAGGTAGGACCCGTTCAGCACGTAGTTGCTGACCTCGGTCGTGGCACCGGTTTGATCTGACTTGTGCGAGATGCCAGCAGAGATCCGGCCATAGATCTGCACGCTGCCCGTCTGCGCAAAAGCAATGCCACTCACGGCAAGCGTAGCGCCCCCCGCGACCGCAATGCGGCGCCTCATCGTTCCGTTCTTCACAGTGTCTCCTCTGGCGGATGAATTGGATTTGTTGGCCGAATGTCACGCGCCTGGGCCGCTCACAAATCGGTGAAGAGATTATGCAAGCATGATGTCATAATGACATGCTAGTAAAAACCCGCTCCGTCGATCGATGCGGGGCCATGGGGCCATGCTGTCAACGCACGAACCGTGTTGGGACGCGCGACAGACCTCGCTCACAATGCAACCTTCAGCCACGAGATGAGTCGAGAAGACACAATGTCAGTGATCCTTCGCCGCGAACGCGGTGACCTCTTGCATCGCCAGCTGTTCCTGGCTCTTCGGGAACAGATCAGGCGGGGCGTCTACAGGGAAGGCGACCCGATACCCAACGAGGATCAGCTATGCCAGTCCTTTGGTGTCTCGCGCATCACGGTGCGGCGCGCGGTAGCGGATCTGGTGGAAGAAGGATGGCTGGAGAAGCGCCTCGGACGAGGCACCTTCGTCAAGCAAACAGCGGCCAAGCCTCAGAACCGCACCGGCTCCACATTCACGGAGTCCCTGGCGAAACGGTCAAAGCAGACAAAGGTCACCGTCCTCGAGGTATCGAAGTGCTCGCCACCGCCCCCGGTCGCAGCGGCCATGGGGCTGGCGGAAGATGCGCAGGTGATGTACGCCAGCCGTCTTCGCTCCATATCCGGTGTCCCCCTGCTCTTCATCGACTCCTGGGTGATGCCGGAGTACGCGGGCACCATCAAGAATGACACGCTCGAAAAACGCTCGATCACCGAGATGCTGTTGTCAGAGGGCGTCCGATTTCGATACGTGACCGAGGAGATTTCCGCTGTCGCCGCGGATCCTCACGTGGCGGCGAGCTTGCATGTGGAGGTCGGTTCACCGCTGCTGTGCGTTGCGCGTCTCGTCAGCAAGGATGTGGGCAAAACGGTGATGTACCTGATGGCTTACATGACGTCGGAGCGCAGCCGCGTCGTGTTCAGCCACGAAGAGCAAGACCTCGACCGCATGTACGAAGCCAAACTCATTCACGACATCCATGGCTATGGCGCTGACCAAGGATGATCCTGGTTTCTCGGTCCAGCCGTGGGTCTGCGCGCTTGGAAGGTAGCCGCATACAAGCCAGCATCGGCGCGCGGCCGACCCCGGTAAGAATTCGGTAAGACCAGTGCCTCGACGATCGGAGCTCCCTCACAACCCTGATTGGCTCCGTCATGCCGCGCGCTTCGTCGACTCGTGTCTTCTTCGCTTTCCCCCCATTGCTTTTCAGTGCTTCGCTGACGCTGCTTACTTCGCCCGCCACGTGGGCGCAGGAAGGCAGCCTCGATCAACCTCCGGCCGCCGTCGAGTCGCAGCCTCAGCTGTCGGCCGACGCCTCTCGCTGGGGCATCGGCATTGCCGCCGGCGTCAAGCAGCAGCCATACACCGGCGCGGGCACAAAGACCCAAGGCATTCCACTCATCTACTATGAAAACCGCTATGTGCGAGTGCTGGGTGCAGGTGTGGAACTCAAGCTGCCGGAGGTCGAGCTGGGCGCCAATTCATCCTTGTCCTTCGGTCTGCGCGCCAAGTACGGCCTGGGAGGCTACGAGCCGAGCGATGCATCCATTCTGGGGGGTATGCAGGAACGCAAGGGCAGCGTGTGGCTCGGCGCCGGCGTCACCTGGCACAACGAGATCGCCGACGTCTCGGCCGAATGGCTCGGCGATGCCTCGGGCAAGAGCAAGGGCCAGCAGTTTCGGCTGGGCGTGCAGCGCGATTTTCGCGCGGGCAGTTTCACGGTGACCCCACGGGTGGCAGCCAACTGGCTGGATAAAAAATACGTCGACTATTACTACGGCGTGCGCACCGAAGAGAGCCTCCCCGGACGTCCTGCATACCTGGGCGCTTCGACCGTCAACACGGAAATCGGACTGCGTGTCGGCTACACGATCGATTCTCACCAGTCGGTGTTTGTCGACGTCAGCGCCACGCAACTGGGCAAGCAGATCAAGAACAGCCCGCTGGTCGACCGATCGAGCCAGACGTCGCTTTCCGTGGGCTATCTCTATCGTTTTTGACGCAACGCCGGCCGCATGAATCGCATCGCGCTGATCGAAGACCACGATCGCATGGCCACCTTGGTGTGCAAGGCGCTTCTCGGCGCGGGGATCGAGGCCGATGTGTTCGGGCGCATCGATGTCGCCTGGCACGCGCTGCGCCGGACGTCGTATGCAGCGCTTGTGATCGATCGCGGGCTGCCCGATGGCGATGGCCTCGAACTGGTGCGGCGGCTGCGCGCAGTCGGCACGCGTACGCCGTGCCTGATGCTGACGGCGCGGGATGCCCTGCATGACCGCGTCGATGGCCTGGAGTCGGGCGCCGACGACTATCTGGTCAAGCCCTTTCCGATGGAAGAACTCGTCGCGCGCGTGCGCGCGCTGCTGCGGCGCCCGGCCCAACTGCTGAGCCTGTCGCCTGTGTATGCCGACATCTGCGTACACCCCGAGAGCGGAACGCTGACCTGCAACTGCGATGCCGTCACGCTCGCGGCCGCCGAGCTTCAGATCATGCTTTGCCTTGTACGCAGCGGCGGCCAGACCGTGCGCCGCAGCGCGCTCGAATCAGCCGCGTGGGGACTTTCGGAGGCTGTCACGCCCAACGCCCTCGATGTGGCGCTGCATCGCCTGCGTAGAAAGCTGCAGGCCGTGGGCTCTGCGCTGCAGATCATCACTGTAAGGGGACGTGGCTATGCGCTTCGCGAAACTCCACTGGCCACATAGCCTCGGCACACGGCTGCTGGCGACGTACGTGGCCGGCATCCTGGTCTGCATTGTGGTGATCGTTGTCGTGAGCGCTGCCACGCTGCTTCTGCGCGGGGACACCTTGAATGAAGGAATCTCCACCCATGCACGGCTGATCGGGCGGCAGCTGCAATTCGATGCGACAGGACGCCCGACCGGATTAAACGAATCGGAACTCCCGAGCTGGTTGTACTCAGGCATGGGGAAAGAGACATCCGTTCGCGTACTCGACGCGGCCGGCGACGTCGTGATGCCGGCAATGCAGAACGCTTTAGCGCTGCTCGAGGAAGGCAAGGGCTTCGAGCCGCGTGACCACACGTTCGATTCGGTTTCAGACGGCCTTGCGGTGCGTGCCGCGACACATAGCCTCGATCACGAGGGGCAGCGATGGTATGTGCAGGTGGCGGTGAGCCAGCGCCTGATCGAGGTCATGGACCGCAGCGTCGGTCTGCCAGCCCTCGGGCAAGGCATTCTGCTTGCGTGCTTCGCGTCGGTCCTGGTGTTCGCCGTGGCCATGCATTTCACATTGGGCCGCATGCTCAGGCCGCTGCGGATAGCGTCCGAGAGTGCCGCACGCATCACGCCGCGCACGCTCGACGCCCGCTTGAGCGTGCAAGGACTGCCCTCGGAGATGCTGCCGCTGGTCGAGGCCTTCAATCGCGTGCTCGACCGCCTGGAAAGCGGCTACGTCGCGCAGCAGGATTTTCTTGCGGCGGCTGCGCACGAGCTCAAGACACCGCTCTCGTTGATCCGGGGGCAGATCGAACTGGGCGGCGACAGTGATGCCACCTTCGACCGCGGCGTCTTGATCCGCGACGTGGATCAGATGGCTCGGCACGTCAGTCAACTTCTGCACCTGGCCGAGGCGACGGAGTTGTGCAACTACGAGGTCGGCCTTGTCGGTGCAGCCGCACTGGTTGACGAAGTGGGCGACTATCTCGAACGACTGGCCGCACGCCGCGAGGTGCATCTGGACTTGCGGGTCGTGCCGGACTCGCTGTCCTGGCAGGCTGACCGAGGTGCGCTCTTCACGCTATTGAAGAATCTCCTGGAGAACGCGATCCAGCATTCGCCACCTCATGGCGTGGTACGTCTTAGGGCCGACGCACGGCGGATCTCGGTTCGCGACGAAGGTGCCGGTATCCCGACTGGTGATCTGCCGAGGATTTTCGATCGCTTCTGGCGCGGCGCGGGCCGGCGCGACGAAGGCGCGGGACTGGGCCTCGCCATATGCCGGGAGATCGCACTGGCGCACGGCTGGCGATTGACAGCACACGCGGCATCCCCCGGGACGGACTTTGTGCTCGCATTCGCACCGTAGCGACGATCGCTGCTTCAGCAGCTGTCAAGGATTCAGTGTTCGAAGCAAAGCAGCAACCAGAAGGTGATGGCGCCATCATCAATGAACCGCCGAAGCTTGAACGCGACGGCGATCAGCGCAAGGCCAGTCAGGACGTCCAGCAGCCAGGTATCGAACAACCATGACCCGAGGCTTCGGGCCCAACGGAATTTCGCGAACAGCTTGACGGCTGGTCTCATGTCGGCGAACTGAAGGGCTGAGCCGCAGACTTCGGTTTTCGGTGCGGGCGGGTGAAGGTCGAGCGCATTTGGCGTCACGGCGAATCTCTTGGGCCGCAGAGAACGGGGGTGACAGAGGCACACAACATGACGAGGTCTGATGGTGATGAAGCCTGGATGCTCGGTCCATCGGCCTTACCCTCTGCTTACCCGGCAAATGGCACCGCACTTTCGAGCCGGGCAGGTCCGGTAAGGATGCAGCAAGGCTAGAGGGTGGAGCATCCGGACACGATCAAACCGGAGCCCATGTGTCCTCAGTTCTTCTTCCGAAACGGCGGCGCCCAAGCTGCCAAGTGACGGACTGATCACGGATCACGGATCACGGATCACGGATCACGGATCCTTGCAGAGACTTGTTGGCCTAAGCTGCGTTCGATCACCAGCCGCCAAGGAACCAAACTGAAGCCAACTCCATCCTCGAGCATTGCGAAGCGCCCACTGGCAAGTTGGATGCTCCGGCGGTAAATGCCGCCGACCTGCGCGCCCTCCTCTGGCCTTCTGTAGACGAGACCGGTCTGGTCCTGCAAGGATTTGCCAGCCGCCGCCAGTTCCCGATTCCACAAGGTCGACAGCAGGTCACGTGCCAGCACAACGCGCCGGCCCCGGCGTTCGGCCAGGCCCTGCTCGACAGAGCAAGGCGCAGCCCACCGAACTGGCGAAGGTGGTGCGCTCGCGGCGCGCGCCGCAGGCGGTGGCCCTGCGTGCCTGCATCGTGTTGGTGACCGCCGATGGTGTCTTGCACGGAGCCATCGGCGAACGGTCTGGCCTCGTCGAGAAGGCGCGCGACATCCCCCGGCCGCCAGCTCGCCGATGTATCAGGAGAGGCAAGGGCCGCGAAGTTCGCCCGGTGAGGATCGGGCTATCCTACGGCCGCCGCGCGTGCGGCACCCTTCGTTCCGCCGTGCTCACCGAGGGACGCCGGTCCGACCACCTTTTCGCAAAGAGAAAGAGCTCACTCATGTTCCGCACCCTGCTCAAGTCCAAGATCCACCGCGTTGCCGTCACCGACTGCGAACTGCACTACGAAGGCTCCTGCGCCATCGACGAAGATCTGCTCGATGCCGCCAACCTGGCCGAGAACGAACAGGTGCACATCTGGAACATCAACAACGGCGAGCGTTTCGTGACCTACGCGATCCGCGGCGAGCGCGGCACCGGCATCATCTCGGTCAACGGCTCGGCCGCACGCCGGGCCTCGGTAGGCGACCTGATCATCATCGCGGCGTTCGGCCTGGTGCCTGAAGACCAGGTGGCGGGCTACAAGCCCAAGCTGGTGTTCGTGGACGGGGCCAACCGCATCAAGGAAGAGCGCGCGCACATTCCGGTGCAGGCTGCTTCGGGCGAAACCATCGCGGTCTGACGCGGCGACGCAAGGGATGGGCCGCGCGCGCAAGTCGCTCCCGACGAAGAAGTGACGGAAAGCCCGCATCGCCTCGAATGCCCTCCACGCCGTCCGAAGAAGAGCGGCAGGATTCGGACACCCGAGTTCCCGGAAGAGGCGCGATGAAAGGTCTTCCTCGTTGACGCCGCCTGCAAGCTCGGTCATCGCCTTGCGCCGCAGAGGCTCATGCCGCCGGACGACGGCCAGAAGCCGTGGTCCGCGGGTCGGGCAGAATTTGCCGGGCCGACCACCACACCCAGAGGACATCCGATGTCGCAAACCAACCAACTGCGCCCGTTTTCGTTCGTGCTGGCGGTGCCGGATCTCGAGCGAAACACCGCCTACTTCAGGGATGCCCTGGGCTTCGAGGCGCAGTGGCCGGAAGGGACCGGGTGGCAGCTTCTTTCGCGAGGGGATGTGCGCATCATGATCGGCCATTGCCCGGACGCCGCCCCACCGTCTGCGACGGGCGACCACAGCTATTTCGGATATCTGTATGTGGATGACGTCGATGCACCCCACGAAGAATTCGTCCAGCGCGGCGCGTTGATCCTGCAGCCGCCGGCAAACAAGCCGCATGGCATGCGCGAGTTCCCGGTCGCCACGTCTGACGGACACCGCCTCATGATTGGCCAGGACGTTGCGCCGAGGGCGGAAAGCTGAGCCGGCTTGTCGCGCGAAAGCCGACGGACGTTCGAACCTGGCTCGGAGCGACCGACGAACCCGCCTCGACTCGGAAGCAGTACAGTGACGGGCACAGGATTTCTTCGATGGTCAGCATGAAGCGCTCTCACACCCGGCCTGTGCCATTGCGTCCTCGCCGCTGGGCCACCTGGCTGACCGCGGCGTTCACGGCCGTCCTTGTTCCCTCCGTCGAAGCTTCCCAATCCATGGGCTGCAACGGCTCGCTCGTGAGCAAGGGAGACTCGCCTGTGTCGCTGCTTCAGAAGTGCGGCGAGCCGATCTATCGCCAGGGCGTCTGCGTGCCGATGCTGCAGTTGGGCTGGGTCGTGACGCCCTATCGCGCGGGCAGTCCCAGTGCGATTCTTGCGAATCAGTGCGTGCCCATGGAGGAGTGGACGTACGACCGGGGACCCGGTGCGTTCTTCGGGGTCGTTCGCATCTACAACGGCGCGATCGAGTCCGTGCGCGACGGCGAACGCAACCGATGAAGACCAGGCCATCGGAGGAGCCGGGCAGTTCATCGAAGCAGGACACGGCAATCTGGCAGGAACCCTGAGGGCATTGCTTGCCCCGCCACAGTACGCTGAATAGACTACGCAGCATGTCGACCCCTCTCGTCCTCGCCCGCACCGGCGCGGCGCTGCTTGCCGCAGCGGCGTGTGCGCGTGCACGCGCGGCCTGGAAGGCGGGCCGCAGGCAACCGCCCGCACATTTCTAGGCCCGGCGGTCGCTTCCTTTCTTCCTTTTCAGCGCAACCATCCACCGCCGGGCACAAGTCCCGCGCGTCCGCGGCCATCGTCGTCCATCGACGGGTCCGCACGAATGGAGTGCGTCAATGCATGCAACGATCCACGGCGAGCGCACGCTCACCGAACTTGATTTCGCCCGCCTGAACAAGCTGCCCAGGCTCAACCTGCCGCCCAGCCTTGCGGATCTTCTGGACTGTGCCGAAGTGACCAGCTCGAGGGCCGTGCCCGGCAACATCGTGACGATGTGCTCGCGCGTCGAGATCGTCGACACGCACACGCGTCGGCGGCAGACGCTGACCATCTGCTATCCCGAAGAGGCCAAGCCCGCGGCCGGTCTCATCTCGGTGCTGTCGCCGGTGGGAACCGGCCTGCTCGGCCTGAAGGTCGGAGACACCGCCAGATGGCAAGCCCCGAACGGGGAGGCATGCGCCGCTGAAGTCGCGGCGATCCTCTTTCAGCCCGAGGCGACCGGCGACTACACCACGTAGGCGGTCCGTCGAGCGCCGGCGTCCATGCCCGGATGGATCCCGGCTCAGGAGGACGGGCGGGACAGCGTTGCCAGCTTCTTCTTCGCGCTTTGCAGGAGCCCGATCCGTTCGACGGGCGGCTGGGCCTTCGTGTCTCCGAGCGCGATGATCTCGAGCGCGCAAGCCGCTGCCAGCTTGGACGCGAGCGGGTCGCGCACCGCCAGGCTGTTGAACCTGGGGTTCGATATCACGTGCACCTTCAGGTGACGGTGGATGATCTTCGACAGCTTCTGGCAGGCGGCTGCCATGGCGGCTTCATCGGGTATGGACTGGCCGTGCACGACCAGGAGCTCCACGGTGCCGTCCTTGTCCTCTCCCAGCAGGAAGGCGCGCAAGACCGAGTCCTTGAACTTGCTGCGCAGCATCGAGCGAAGCGGTTCAGCGGCAGCGAACGACTTCAGCGCGATGCTGCGCAGTTCGTCGTGGAAGACGAAAGAGCGGTCGAGCGTGATGGTGTCGGACTCATCCGCCTTCGACTTTTGCCTCTTCAGGATGCCGCTGCTGATGAGGTGCTCCAGCGTGCGCGCCACATCAGCAGGATCGAGCTTCGAACGCTGGGCCAGCTCGCCTGGCGCAAACGGTTGGTCGGGAGCCGCGTAGACGACCTTCAAGAGCTTTTGCACCTCGGGCGCGAAAAGAAAATCTGCGGCACTCATTTTTTCTGGATCCGGACAAGAGGAACGCATTATCGGGTTGAGACCTTGGCGGGCTCCAATCTTTGGCTCCGCCGAAGGTTGCACCTGACAGAATCACTGGCAACTTCACTTCCCCCGCGAACATGCTGCGCTTCGTCCTCATGACTGCGTTGAGCCTCGCCATCGTGGATGGGGCGGCCGCTCAATCGTCGCAACCGCGGCCGGCCGAAGCGGCTGCAGAAGCAGCGCCGGTGACCACGTATGCGCGCCTCGTCTCCGCCAGGGAGGAGGCCGACGGCAAGCTGTATGTCCGACTGAAGCTGCTTCCGAAAGCCAAGCTTCCTTTCACGGTCCAGAGGTTCAGGGTGAGGGACCGGACGCTGCTGGCCGGCATTGCGGAGGGTTCGTGGGTGAGGTTCACCGCGAAACACATCGATGGCGAGAACACGCTGACATCCATTCGCGTCACCGCCGAATGCAAGCGCTTTCAGGAATGCGGCTGAAGCTGGAGCCTGCCGGAGGGTGCATCATGGCGGGCGCGATCCCTCGCACGAAGGAAACCCATGCCGTCCTCCTCCGACTACGAATCGATGTTCGAGTTTGCGCCGATGTCGCTCTGGCTCGAGGACTACAGCGGGCTGCGCCAGCTGTTCGAGTCGTGGCGAAGCGCCGGTGTGGTGGACTTGGTGAAGCACCTGAATGCCGAGCCGGAACATGTGCGCGAATGCATGGCGCAGCTGCGGGTGCTGAGCGTCAACCAGAGCACGCTCACCCTCTTCGGGGCCCAGAGCCAGGCCGAGCTGCTGTCCCGGCTCGACAGCGTCTTTCGCGACGACATGACCGCGCCCGTGATCTACGAGCTGGACCAGCTCTGGCGCGGAAACCTCTGCTTCGGCAACCAGACGGTCAACTATACGCTGGACGGCCGCAGGCTCGACGTGCATGTGCGCGTGCAGGTGCTGCCCGGACATGAGGCGACTTGGGACCGCGTGCTGGTGTCTCTGGACGACATCACCGAGCGCGTGCGGGCCGAGCAGCTGCGCCTGGAAAGCGAGCGCTATGCGCGCGAGCTGTTCGAACGTTCGCCGGTGTCGTTGTGGGTGGAAGACTTCAGCGCGGTCAAGCTCCTGCTCGACGATGTCCGCAAGCGCGGCATCAGCGACTTCACGACCTTCATCAAGGTGCACCCCGAGTTCATCACGCGCTGCATGCGCGAGATCCGCGTGATCGACGTCAACCGGGAGACCCTGCGCATGTTCGGGGCGGCCGACAAGAACGAGTTGCTGGAGAAGATCTCGGACATCTTTCGCGACGAGATGCACGACTCCTTCGCCGAACAGCTGCAGGATCTCTGGAACGGCAAGATGCTGCAGCAGCGGGAGGTCGTCAACTACGCGCTGACGGGCGACCCGCTCAACATCCACATGCAGTTTGCCGTGCTGGAAGACCGGCTCGCGACCTGGGACCTGGTGCTGGTGTCGCTGATCGACATCACGGCCAGGAAGAAGGCCGAGGCCTACCTTGAATACCTGGGCAAGCACGACGTGCTCACGCAGCTGCGCAACCGCGCCTTCTTCTCGGAAGAGCTGAACCGGCTGTCGCGCAAGGGGCCGTGGCCGGTGTCGGTGCTGGTGATCGACATGAACGGCCTGAAGCCGGTCAACGACGAGGAAGGACACGCCGCCGGCGACGCGCTGCTGCGGCGCGTGGGCGAGGTGCTGGGCAAGGCGGTCGACGAGCCGGGCTGGCCCGCGCGCATCGGCGGCGACGAATTCGCCGTCGTGCTGCCGAAGACGGACGAGCGCGGGGCGGAGGCGATTCGCGATCGCATCGCCTCCATGCTCGATCTGAACAACCAGTTCTATGCGGGCCAGAGCGGACGGGTGCTGAGCCTCGCGGTCGGCGTGGCGACCTGCGAGGCCGGCGACCAGCTCGACGCGGCGCTGCAGCGCGCAGACCGTGCGATGTACGAGGAAAAGGCGCGCCACTACCGCGACAGCGGGGCCGAGCGCCGGCGCGACTAGGGCGCGCCGGCGGCAATGCCGGTTTTCACTCCGCGTCGAGCCGGTCCCGCCGCATGGCGCGCCAGAGTGCGAGGTCGTAGCAGATCTTGAGCAGCCCGCAGGCGACGAGCGGCAGCGAGATCCATCCGGCCGCGAACAGCGCGCCGCTGAGCGTCGGGCTGATGGCCGCGGCCAGGCTGCGCGGCACGGCGGTGAAGCTCGCCGCGGCGCTGCGTTCGGGCGGCGTCACGACCGCCATCACGTAGGCGGTGCGCGTGGGCACGTCCATCGACGACAACGCACTGCGGACCATCAGCAGGCCGAGCGCGATCGGCAGGCTCGGTGCCAGCGCCGCCAGCACCAGGCAGACATTGGCGGGCAGGTGCGTGAAGACCATGGTGTTGAGCAGGCCGATGCGCCGGGCCACCACGGGGGCGGCAAGCTGCGACGCCGCGCCGAGCAGGCCGGTCCAGAAGAAGAACACGCCGGCCTGGGTCAGCGAGAAGCCGAAGCGCTCCAGCAGCCACAGCGACATCAGCGCGTTGACCATCAGTCCGCCGGCAAAGGCATCGACGCTGAAGAGCGCCGCCAGCCGCACCACCACGCGGCGCGACGGCCCAAGGGGCGCCGGTGCCACGGGTGCGCTGCCCGCCTCGTGGATGCCGGCATGGTCAGGCAGCTTGCGGTAGAGCCAGAAGACGGCGAGCCCGATCGCAGCGTAGACCGCGAACATGCCGCGCAGCGCGTCGGGCCGCGCGAAGTGGCTGTGCCGAACCAGCCAGTCCGGCACGGCGGCCGCGAGCGCCCCCATGGCCGCGCACAAGGCACCCAGCAGGCTGTAGCGCGCGAACAGCGCGGTGCGGGCATGGCCTTGCGCCGCCGCCGCAAGGCGCGCGTGCTCGAGCGGAAGGAACACGCTGACGTCGCCGGAACTCGGATTGAGCGTGCCGACCAGCGCGACCACCAGCAGCGGCCAGAACGAGGACAGGCCCGCAAAGCCGAGCCCGGTGGCGGCCATCAGCAAGGCGGCGCCGCGCAGCAGCCGCCCGCCCGCGAAGCGGTAGCCCCAGGCGCCCACCGCGAGCGTGGCAAGGGCCGAGCCCAGCATGGTCGCCGTGCTGACGATGCCGACTTCCAGCGTGCCCAGGCCGATCGACAGCAGGTAGGCCGGCAGCAGCACCGCCATGTAGCCGTCGCCGAAGGCGCGCAGCCCCCGCGCGGCGAGCAGGGGCAGTGCATCGGCGCTGACGCCTGCCGGCAGCAGGCGCGCAAGTCCGGTGCGCGAAGGCGATGGCGCCGCGCTCATGGGCTGGGCTCCACGGCGTGTGCGGGGGGTGTATCAAGCAGGGCGGTGTCCACGGATGGCTCCATCACGGGTTGCCAGCGCTTGGACGGGACACCGTCTGGTTGTGCAGGCCGGGAGGCTGTTTTCCCGGCAAGGGCATGCTAGCAGAGACCCCATCGCGGTACGTAGTTCCCCTCAGCTTCTCGTCAGATTGCGATCAGCTCGGCGCAAGACCATTCGACCGTCCGGAGTTCCATCCGGATGGAGACAAGCCCGGGCGGAGTCCACCTGCGCCGGTTGCGTTCGACAACCCTCAATGCATCGGGAACGTATGAGAAACAGAAATCTTGTCAGGGGACTCTTCCTCATGGCAATCGCGCTGGCCTTCGGCCTCACGGCGCTTCGCTACCCCATCGGAGACCTGAGCCGCGCCGGCGCGGGTCTTTTCCCCGTCATGGTGAGCGGCCTGCTGCTGCTGATCGGCGTGTCGACGGTCGTGCGCTCGTTCTTCGTGGCGCCGGTGAAGCTGGATCTGCACTTCAAGAACATCGCGCTCATCCTCACGAGCCTGTGTGGCTTCGCGCTGATCTCCATGTACCTGAACATGATCGCGGGCATCGTCTTCATGGTGTTCTGCTCGGCCTTAGCCGGCAGCACGAACTCCTGGGTGCGCAACCTCAAGATCTCGGCCGGACTGATCGCCATGGCGCTGGCGCTTCAGAAGCTCCTCGGCCTCAACCTGCCGCTGTTCTGAGGACACGACGATGGAAGTCCTGAACAACCTCGCGTTCGGTTTCTCGCACGCCCTGACCTGGCACAACCTGATGTACTGCGCCATCGGCTGCACGGTGGGAACACTGGTGGGCCTGTTGCCCGGCCTGGGGCCGCTGGCCACCATCAGCCTGCTGCTGCCGCTGACCTATTCCATTCCCACCACCGGTGCGCTGATCATGCTGGCGGGCATCTACTACGGTGCGCAGTACGGCGACAGCGTGAGCGCGATCACGATGAAGATCCCGCATGCGAGCAGCATCGTGGCCTGCATCGACGGCTACGCGATGACGCTCAAGGGCAAGACCGGCCTGGCGCTGTTCACGGCCGGCTTCTCCAGCTTCATCGGCGGCACGGTTTCGATCCTGGTGCTGTCCTTCCTTGCGCCCGTGCTGGGCGAGGTCGCCTTCCTGTTCGGCCCGGCGGACTACGTCGCGATGATGCTGGTGGGCTTCGTGTGCGTGAGCTTCGTCACCACCGGCAGCCTGCTGAACGGCCTGGCAATGTGCATGATCGGCGTGCTGCTCGGCACCATCGGCACCGACGTCAACAGCGGCATGGCGCGCTTCACCATGGACATGCCCTTCCTGACCGACGGCGTGGGCATCGTGAGCATCGCGCTCGGCTGCTTCGGCATTGCTGAGATCACCAAGAACCTCGACTCCCGCGAGGAACGCTCGCCCTTCAACGGCAAGATCAACCTCATTCCGACCTGGGCCGAATTCAAGCGGATCATCCCCAGCGCGCTGCGCGGCAGCGTGGTCGGTTCGTTCCTGGGCATCCTGCCCGGCGGTGGCCCCACCATCGCGCAGTTCGCGGCCTACGCGCTGGACAAGAAGGTCAGCAAGTACAAGCACGAGATCGGCACCGGCTGCATCGAGGGCGTGGCCGGCCAGGCCGCAGCCGACGAAGCGGCGGCGCGCACGAGCTTCATCCCGCTGATGAGCATCGGCATTCCCGAGAACGCCGTGATGGCGCTGATGCTGGCGGCCTTCATCATCAAGGGCATCCAGCCCGGGCCGAACATGATCGCGAGCCACCCGGAGCTGTTCTGGGGCCTGGTGGCCAGCATGTGGATCGGCAACGTGTTCCTGCTGGTGCTGAACGTGCCGCTGGTGCGCTACTGGCTCTCGGTGTTCAAGATTCCGTACAGCGTGCTGTTCCCCTCGATCCTGTTCTTCTGCTGCATCGGCACCTACAGCGTCAACAACAACCTGGACGACGTGTTCATCACCGCCGCCTTCGGCTTCATGGGCTACATGTTCATGCGGCTCGAACTCGACGCCGCGCCGCTGATGCTCGGCTTCATCCTCGGGCCGATGCTCGAGGAGAACTTCCGCCGCGCGATGCTGCTGAGCCGCGGAAGCTTCGGCACCTTCGTGTCGCGTCCCATCAGCGGCACCTTGCTGAGCCTGATCGGCGTCTTCGTCGTGTGGCAGGTGGTTTCGTTCGTGCTGCAAGCCCGAAAGAAGATCGCCGTTGCGCCGCCCATGGCACTGGAGCCGCAGGAGTAGCAACCAACGACGCGGCAATCTGGTCCTCCATCGACGGGTCCGCACGAATGGAGTGGGTCCATGCATGCGGCAACGATCCACTGCGAGCGCACGCTCACCGACCTTGACTTCGCCCGCCTGAGCTGCCCGGGCTCAACCTGCCGCTCAGACTCGCGGACCTCCTGGACTGTACCGAGGTGACCAGCTCGAGGGCCGCGCCCGGCAAAAGGCGCGCCACTGCCGCGACAGAGATCGCGATTACTCATCCCAAGTCCGGGCTCCCTCCCGCTGAAAGCGGCGCCTGTAGGCCGAAGGCGTCGAGCCCGTGATCTGCCGAAAGCGGCGCGCAAAGTGGGTGGGCTCGCCGAAGCCGGTGCTTTCCCCGATCTCGGCCGCCGAAGCGCTGGTGAAGGCCAGCAGCGTCTTGGCCCGCTCGATCCGCCGTTCGGTCACGAGCTCCAGGAACGTCTTGCCGGTTTCGCTCTTCAGGAGATGGGACAGGTGGGTGGCCGACACGTGGCTGGCCTGCGCCGCGTCGGCCAGGGTCAGCTCCTGCGCGAGGTTCTGGGTGATGTAGCGGATGCAGCGCAGCACGGCCTGCTTGTACGACTGCAGCACCATCCCCTGGGCTTCGCAGAGCCGAAACTCCTCCCCGTAGCGCCGCCACACCATGCCGATCAGGTTGAGAAGATGGCTGCGGATCAGCAGGTGGCTTGCGGTTGCTTCGCCTGGGGGCCGCTGCGCTTCCTGTGCCATGCGTTCGCACAGGTCTTGCAGGTGCTGGGTATCGGCGGCGTCGAAACGGAAATCCAGGCAATGCTGGAAGCGGAATGGCGCGAGTTCGGGCGCACGCGAAAGCGGCACTTCCGACAGCTCGAAGACGTCGAGGTCCAGCGACGGCAGCAGATAGTCCTTGCTGATGTTGATGACGTGGAACACGCCATCGGCCGCATTGGGGATGTAGTGGGCCAGGAACGGCAGCACGAAGCTCACCGTGCCGGGTCCGATGGGCCGCTGGCTGCCGCCGATGTAGTGCCGGGTCTCGCCCCGGGTGTTCACGTAGATCTGGAAATACTCGTGCCGATGCGGGGCCGGGTTCGGCAGGCAGTTGCTCTGGTCGTGGATGCCGAAGTAGGCGCGCTGTGCCCGCGCTGCCATCGTGTAGTTGCGGATGGCAGGGGCACGGCGAGTGGGCAGCGGATCGTCGGAAAGGGTGGCTGTTTGCATGAGAGGGCCGGATGCAGGATCGCAAGGATTGCACATCTTTGCGCAAGCCTGTGCATTGAGGCTGGTGAATGTAGTTTCTAGACTCTAGTTCCTCCCTTCCCAACCTTCCATAGAGAAGAACCTCATGCCACTCAACACCACGATCGACGTCGCGCAAGCGGCCGAAGCCCTGCAGGTCGCCCCCATCTCCATCGGCATCGTCGGCAGCGATCGGCGCTTTCCCGTGCGGCGCGTTTACTGCGTGGGACGCAACTACCTGGCCCACATCCGGGAGATGAAGGAGGGCGACGAGCGCGACCCGCCGTTCTTCTTCCAGAAGCCGGCCGACGCCGTGGTGACGGACGGGCGCGTGCCCTACCCGACCCTCACGGACGACTTCCAGTTCGAATTCGAGCTCGTCGTCGCCATTGGCAGCGAGGCTTCGAACGTGGCGCCCGAGACCGCGCTGGACCATGTCTTCGGCTATGCCGCCGGGCTCGACATGACGCGGCGCGACCGCCAGCGCGAGTGCAACAAGCGCGGCCTGCCGTGGGAGCAGGGCAAGTCGTTCGACCATTCGGCGCCCTGTGGCCCCATCCATCCCGTGGCGCAGGTCGGCCACGTCCGTTCGGGGGCGCTGAGCCTCGCGGTGAACGGCACCGTGCGGCAGGACTCCGTGCTCGAGAAGATGATCTGGAACGTTCACGAGATCGTCAGCGAGCTGTCGAAGCAGTACCGGCTGCTGCCCGGCGATCTGATCTTCACGGGCACCCCCGAAGGCGTCGGCCCGGTTCAGCGCGGCGACCGGCTCACCGGCCGTATCGAAGGACTCGACGCCTTGCAGGTCGAGATTGTCTGAACACCCGAAACCCGCAGGAGACACCATGAAGCCACTCGAACGCATCTCGTACTCGCCCATTTCGGAGCGTCCCGCGCTCAAGCTGCCGGACGGCAAGCGACTGGCCGTCTGGCTCATCGTCAACGTCGAGGAATGGGACATCAACGAGGCCATGCCCCGCACCGTGCTCACGCCCCCGGCCGGCGGCTCGCCAATGCCCGACATTCCGAACTGGGCCTGGCACGAGTACGGCAACCGCGTCGGCTTCTGGCGCATGCTGGAGGTGATCGACGGACTGGGAATTGGCGCGACGCTCGCCATCAATGGTTCGGCGATCGCCGCCTACGAGCCCATCGCCAAGGCGGCAATGGCGCGCCAGTGGGAGTTCATCGGCCACGGATTCGGGCAGCGCAACATGCAGAAGGTGCCCGACGAGGTCGAGGACATCGCGAAAACGACCGAGGCCATCCGCGCATACACCGGCAAGCGGCCGCGCGGCTGGCTGGGCCCGGGGCTGACCGAGACGTGGAACACGCCCGACATCCTGGCGGAGCAGGGCTACGAATACGTGTGCGACTGGGTGCTGGACGACCAGCCCGTGCGGCTGAAGACACGCAATGGCGGCGCCATCGTGAACGTGCCCTACACGCAGGAGTGCAACGACGTGGCGATGATGTTGATCCAGCATCACAAGGCCAGCGAGTATCGCGACCGCGCCATCGACCAGTTCGAACAGCTCCATGCCGATGCGAAGGACTCGGCCCGCGTGATGGCACTGGTGGTGCACCCGTACATCATGGGCGCGCCGCACCGCCTGCGCTACTTCCGCGAGGCGCTGGCACACATCCGGGCGCACGACGACGTCGCCTTCCTCACGGGCGAGCAGATCCTCGACTGGTACAGCGCGGCACGCACCGCAGCGTAAATCACCCGCCGCACCGCCGGCGCACCCGAACAAATTTCTCGCTCGACGAGAAGGAGACAAATCGTGCATACCTCAACCTCGGCCATCCCGCTGGCCGGCGATGTGCGCAGCGAAGCGCCCATCACCGCGCTGGAGATCGGCATGTTCCTGCTGCTGCTCGCCTCGTATGCGCTCAACGCGATGGACCGGCAGATCTTTCCGCTCATTGCCGCGGACGTCCGCAAGGAGTTCGGATTCGGCCTGGCCGATACCGGCCTGCTGTCGACCATCTTCACGCTCGGCATGGCGGTGGCCGGCGTGCCGACCGGCTACCTGCTGGCCCGCCTGTCGCGCAAGGCGGTGCTGCAGATCGGCATCGCGATCTTCTCGCTCGGCACCTTGCTGACCGCCTACTCGCAGGGCTTCGCAGACATGCTCGTCTACCGGGCCACCACCGGCATCGGCGAGGCGATGCAGCTGACGGTGGTGATCGCCATCGCTGCGAGCTATTTCGTGCGGTTCCGCTCGACGGCGGTGGGAGCGATCAACTTCTCCTTCGGCATCGGGGCGATCGTGGGGCCGCTGCTCGGCGGCCACCTGATCGGCATCGAGCGCGATTGGCGCCTGCCGCTCGTGGTGTTCGGCGTGGCGGGCTTCGGTGCCATGGCGCTGATCGCGGCGGCCGTGAGCAAGCGGATGACCGAAAACGCATCGGCCGCGGACGCGCGCAGCGACCTGAGCGGCGCTGCGACGATGTGGAACCGCAACACGATCCTGCTGACCGCCATGAGTGTCATCGGGGGGCTGTGCATCTACGGCTATCTCGGCATGTACCCGACCTTCCTGCGGGAGCATCTGCACTACACGCCCTCGGATACCGGCCGCGTGATGAGCATCTTCGGGTTCGGCGTGTTCGCTTCGATCTTCGGCGGCTGGCTCGGGGACCGCTTCCATCCCAAGCTGGTGCTGTCGCTGAGTTTCGCGGGCACCGGCCTGCTGGGCTTCCTGCTGTTCTCCGGGCCGGCGGGCATGCTGGTCCAGTCGGCGTTGTCCTTCGCATGGGGCTTCGTGGTGAGCGGCGTGCTGTATGTGAACCTGGCGGGCTACCACATCAAGTCCGTCCGCGCCTCGCTCACGAACCGTGCCACCGGGGTGTTCGTCACCACGCTGTACGGCGCGGGTGCTTTCGCGGGCTTCATCATCGGTGGCATTGCCGCGCGATTCGGCTGGAGCGTTGCCGGCCTGGTGCAGATCACGCTGCTGGCGGCCGTCGGAATGGTGCTCTCGGCGCTGCTGCGCACCGATCGCATGTCGCTGCCCGTGCGCAAGCCGTGACGGCGCTGGACTGGGCACTGCTCGGCGGCGCGGCGACGTTGGCCGGCGCGCTCAACGCCGTGGCGGGCGGCGGCAGCTTCCTGACCTTGCCTGCGCTGGCGATGGTGGGTGTGCCGCTGGTGTCGGCCAACGCAACCGGGACCGCAGCGCTGCTGCCTGGCTACCTGGCCGGCGCCTGGGCGCTGCGCAAGGATCTGTCGGGCCCGATGTCGCCTTCGCTCCTGCGGCTGGTCGTGCTGTCGGTGCTCGGTGGCGCTGCCGGCGCGGCGCTGCTGCTGTCGACCTCGAATCATGCATTTGCCCGCATCGTGCCATGGCTGCTGCTGGCCGCGACGCTGCTCTTCGCCATCGGACCCGGCCTGGTGCGCCGCAGGTCCGCGGCCGCCAGACCCCGGGGCCCGTGGGCCGCCGACCTGTGCATCGTCGCGGTCGCCGTCTATGGCGGCTACTTCAACGGTGGCCTCGGCATCCTGTTGCTCGCCGTGCTCGGCGCGTTGGGGCACACGGACATGGGGCGCATGAACGGCATCAAGAACTTCGTCTCCGCGATCCTGACGCTGATCGCCGTCGCCATCTATGCGGCCAGCGGCGCGATCGTCTGGACGCACGCACTGTGGATGGCCCTTGGCGCCACGGTCGGTGGCTATGTCGGCGGCATGGCGGCGCGGCGGCTGAAGCCCGATGTCGTGCGTGGTTTTGTCGTGTTGACGGGGCTGGCGATGACCGCGGCATTCCTTCTCAAGGCGTATTGACCGGACACCCGTTTCTTCTTTCCATCACTTCAATCACTGGCGCGAAACATGAAAACAACCAAGAGAGACTTCACCCGCCTTGTCGGCGCCCTGATGGTCGCCGCCACCGGCGCGCCGGCGCTCGTCGGCTCGGCGCCGGTGTCGGCCCGGACGACGCCTGCACCGGGATCGCCCGGCATCCGCCGCGGCAACTACCTGATCCGCAACGGCGCGGTCATCACGGTCGACCGAGCGAAGGGCGTGTTGCTGCGCACCGACGTACTGGTCCGCGGCGGTGTGATCGAAAAGATCGGGCGAGGCCTGAGCGCACCGGGCGCGGAGATCATCGATGCGACCGACATGATCGTCATGCCGGGCTTCGTCAATTCCCACTATCACATGTGGAGCGCCATCGGCCGCAGCTTCACCGCAAGCGATGGCGGCTTCTCTTACTACCCCGCCAAGAATGCGACCTCGATCCTGTATACGCCCGACGACTTCTACAACAGCGTGCTGCTGGGCTGCGCCGAGCTGGCGAACGGCGGCACCACCACCGTGCACAACTGGTCGCACAACACGCGCTCCCCGGCCCACGCCGATGCCGAACTGCGTGCGCACCAGCGCTCGCTGCTGCGGGCCCGCTACGCCTATGGCCACATCGACAAGATGCCCGCCGACGAGGTCAACCGCTACGGCGATCTGGCACGCATACGGCGCGAGTGGTTCGGCGAGCGCCGGCATTTCGACGGACTGGTGCACCTGGGGCTGAATCTGCGCGGCCCGCAGCAAAGCACCGACGCCGTATTCCACGAAGAGATGAAGTTCGCCAAGGCCAGCGGACTGCCCGTCGCGATCCACGCGCCGCAGGAGGCACCGAACAACGTCGATGCGGTCGACTACGAGCGGCGCGGCTACCTGGGGCCGGATTTCATGATCGCCCACTACGTGCCCGCCACCGCGGCCGACCTGGCCGCGATGGCGCGCACGAAGACGCCGCTGTCCTTCGCGACGCATTCGGAGCTTCGGCTCAGCAGCACCGGCGATGCACGCGCCGCACTGTTCGCGATGCGCGAAGCGGGCCTGACGCTTTCGCTGTCGAGCGACGCCACATCCATCGCGCCGCCGGACATGTTCGAAATGATGCGCTTCACCTGGAACCTCGGGGTGCCATGGACCGGGACGCCGAGCGAAAAGGCGAAGGCCGTCGGTGTACAGGAGGTGATCGAGATGGCGACGATCAACGGAGCCATTGCCATGGGGCTGGGCGACGTCACCGGGTCGATCACCGAAGGCAAGCGTGCCGACGTCATCCTGGTGCGGACCAGGGATCTGAACATGTGGCCGATCGGCAATATCGAGACTGCGATCGTGCAAGGCGGCAGCGCCAGCAATGTCGATACCGTGCTGGTCGACGGGCGCATCCTGAAAAGAAACGGCCGCCTCCTCGCCTATGACGTCCCGGATATTCTTCGGCGTGCCCATCGATCGGCAACCCGGATTCGCAACGTGGCGGGCGAGGCCTTGACGTTCTGAGTCCGGGCCAGGAGGCGCGCGAGGCCGCGGGTGCGCACGCCGGGACTGCCATGCACAATCTGCCGCAGCATGCGAATCCACGAACTGAAACAACGACTGCGGGAAGCCGGTGCAGGCCCCAGCCACGAGCAGCGCATCTTGCGGCTGTGGTCCCATGCGCTGCCCCGAAACAGCGGCAGGCGCCTGCCGGCGAGCTTCTTTCCGTCGTCGCTGCTGGCGGCCCTGCCCGCCATCGAAGCCGAGCTTGCGAGCCTCGCGCGCATCCACGCGGTGCATCCCGGCGCCGATGGGTCGGAGCGGCTGCTCGTCGCGCTGGCGGACGGGCAGACCGTGGAGAGCGTGCTGCTGCCGCGCGACGGGCTGTGCGTCTCGTCGCAGGTGGGGTGCGCGGTCGGATGCCGGTTCTGCATGACGGGGCGCGACGGGTTGCTGCGCCAGGTGGGAAGCGCCGAGATCATTGCCCAGGTCGCCCTCGCGCGCATGCGCCGGCCGGTGCGCAAGGTGGTGTTCATGGGCATGGGCGAGCCGGCCCACAACCTGGACAACGTGATGGAGGCGATCGAACTGCTCGGCACGGTGGGCAACATCGGCCACAAGAACCTGGTGTTCTCCACCGTGGGCGACCCGCGCGCGTTCGAGCGGCTGCAGCAGGCACGCGTCAGGCCCGCGCTGGCGCTCTCCTTGCACACGACCAAGGTCGACCTGCGCAAGAAGCTCCTGCCGCGCGCGCCGAACATGACACCCGAGGAACTGGTCGGCGCAGGCGAGCGCTATGCACGGGCCACCGGCTACCCGGTCCAGTACCAGTGGACGCTGCTGGAAGGCGTCAACGACGGGCCGGAAGAGATCGAAGGCATCGTGAGGCTGCTCTCCGGCAAGTTCGGCGTGCTGAACATGATTCCCTTCAACGCCGTGGATGGCGTGGCCTTCAGCCGCCCCTCGCTGGAGCGCTGCGAGCAGATGGCGCGCACGCTGCACCAGCGGGGCATCCTGACGAAGCTGCGCCATTCGGCCGGCCAGGATGTCGACGGCGGCTGCGGCCAGCTGCGGGCGCGCGCGGCCGAGACACGCGTGGTGCCGATTCGGTTCGCTCAGGTGAACGAGGCCACCCAGTCCCAGACCTGACCGGGCGCCTCGACCATCACGTTGTGGCCGTGCGGCCCCAGCTCCCGGGCCTCGGGATCGAGTGAGCGGGTCTGCTCCATCGTGACCAGCGCATCGTGTGCCCCGCGGGCCAGATGGACGGGGCAGCGCGCGAGCGTCGCCAGATCGGCCAGCGGAGGCTTGCCCACGGCATGGGCCCGGGGATCCATCGCAAGACGCCAGCCATCGGTGCCCTGCGCGATGCCCCGCCTGGCGACGGGTGCCGCTGCGCCGGCGAGCCCGGCAAGGCCGGAGACCTTCAGGTACCGGGCCCACGCTTCTTCTTCCGTGGCGAACTTCTTCGCGGGCTGCGATGCCAGCGCCTCCATGCGGCGGAGTTCTTCATCGCTCCACGCGATCTTGATGCCGGCTGCGAAAACCCGGTGCGGCGCGGCGCCGAACCAGCCCGTCGCCAGCGCGAGGCCGATCACCCCGCCCAGCGAGTGCCCGAGAACGACGAGGCGGCCCGCGGGATGGATGTGCGGCAGCGCGGCGCGCGTCACGCTTGCGGCATATTGGCCGATGGCATAGGAGTCCAGCCGGTCGGATTCGCCATGGCCCGGCAGGTCGAGAACGACCCAGCGGCCGCCCCAGCGAGCACCGGCCTCGGCGCACATGGGCGACCACACCGCGCCTGTCGCGCCCATGCCGTGCAGCATGAGCAGCAGGTCCGGGCCTTCGCCGCCTTGTTCGATGTACATGTGCATTGCCTCCATCGCATGTTGTCAAGAATGACGCACTTCAACCAGCGAAAGCCGCCTCGGGCAAGCCCCGCGCGTCCGGCAGCTGAATGGCGAACAACGACCCGGACAGCGGCGCCGTCGCCAGTTGCTCCTCGCTGAGCCGCAGCGACGCGCTCGTGACAAACAGCGTGTCCAGGTTGTCGCCGCCGAAGCAGCAGCTGGTGGGACGCGGAACCGGCACGCGCAGGCGCTGCATGAGCTGGCCTTCCGGCGAGAAGCGCGCGATCTGCCAGGCATCCCAGAGAGCGACCCACAGGCAGCCCTGGTCGTCGACCGTCAGGCCATCGGGCTTGCCGTCGGAGGCTGCGATGGTGATGAGCGGGCGCCGGTTGCCAACGGTTCCGGAGGCGAGGTCGAAGTCGTAGCGGTAGATGGTCTGGCGGTACGTATCGGTGACGTACATGGTCTTGTTGTCGGGGCTCCAGCCAATGCCGTTGGGCACCGTGAACCCGGTGTCGACCTGCTTCCAGCTGCCGTTCGCCTCGATGCAGAACAGGTGGCCCCGGTTGGCCGCCGCGGCCATGTCCATCGAACCGACCCACAGGCGTCCGCGCCGGTCGCACTTGCCGTCGTTGTAGCGGACATTGGTCCGGCCCGCTTCAGGGTGACAGAAGGCGGTCAGCCGCCGTGTGGAGAGATCGAGGGCCATGACCCCTCCTGGCGTTGCAACCAGCAGACCACCACTGGCCTTGGGCACGACCAGGCTTGCCATGGTTCCGAGCGGCGTCTCGGTGTCCGCACCCGTCGCGGCGTCGTAGCGGTGCACCGAGGGCGTGAGGATGTCGACCCAATAGAGCGCATTGTCGCGAGGCGACCACATCGGTCCTTCGCCCAGCAGCGAACGCACTTCGCTCACGCAGCGCACCTCGACGGACAACGTGGTTTCAGGCGGCGCCTGAGTTGCAATGGACATGGCCTTGCCCGCGGCGCTGTGGGTGATGCTGCGCGAGGCGCCCATCAGCGCGGACGACAGCGTATGGGCGCGCGCGGCGTCCAGCCGGCTCGCATCGGTGGCGATGGCGACGGCGCCGATCGGGCGGCCTTCGTAGTCGAAGATCGGCGCGGCCACCGCCGCGCGATCCGACGCGCGTTCGCCCTGCTCGATCGCATAGCCGCGTGCACGCACCAGGTCGAATTCGGCATGCAGTTCAGCCGGCGTCACGATCGTGCGCTGGGTAAAGCGCTCCAGATCGAGCGCCTGGATCAGCCGCCGCTGGCCCGAGGGATCGAGATTCGCTGCAATCGCCTTGCCCGCCGCGGACGCATGCACCGGCAACCGCTGCCCGACGGCGGAGCGCGCGCTCGACGACTCGTCCCCCGGCTCGCTGGCCAGGATGACCACGCACCTGCCATCAAGCACCGTGAGTTCCACGGTTTCGCCCAGCGCATCGCGCAGTCGCGCGAGTTCGTCCTGCGCCGCCACGCGCAGATCGAACTCGCTCCACACGTCGTGCGCAAGCTCGAGCAGGCGCAGCCCGAGCTGGAAGGTCTTGTCGTAGGCGTTGTGCCGCAACAGCCCTTCGCGCACCAGCGTCGCGAGGATGCGGTGCAGCGTGGCCTTGGGCAGGTCGCAGGCGCGCAGCAGCTCGGTGAAGGTCATCGGCGTGCGGCGTGCCGACACGATGTTCAGCAGATTCATCGCCTTTTCCAGCACGCCGAGACCTGAAGTCGACGGCCGCGCAGAGTCGGATGTCTGGTCGTGCGTTTCAGTCGCCGGACGTTGGGATGTGCTGTCTCCCTGAGAGATCGCTCCGGTGGTGCGTGTCATGAATACGTGGGAAGGAGTTCCGAAGAGCGGAACATGGGCCGAATTCTAGTTCGGGCATTCCTGCACGCCGGCGCCCGTCGCGCCTCACTCGAGCTTGATGCCGCGGCTGCGCACCACGTCGCCCCAACGCGCGGTTTCGCTGCGGACGTACTCGCGCAGCTGCGACGGCGTCGAAGCCGCCGGTGTCACGCCAAAGCTGGCGAAGCGCTCGCGCACCGCCGGCGTGTCCATGGCTTCACGCAGCAGCTGCTCGAGCCGCTCCACGCCCGCAGCTGGAACCTTCCTGGCTGCGAAGAATGCGGCCCAGCCGGAGATGACGAACTCTTCGCCGCGTGAGCGCAGCACCGGCACCCCGGGCAGGTTCGGCAGGGGCTGCGCCGAGGTGACGGCCACCGCGCGCAGGCGGCCGGCCTGGATCAGCGGCAGCGCGACCGGAAGATTCATCACGCCCATGGACACGGTGCCCGCTGCGACATCGGGGATCAGCACGCTGTCTCCCTTGTAGGGCACGGGGAGGATGCGCGTGCCCAACTTGCGGTTGAGCAGCTCGGTGGCCAGGTGCGAGAGCGTGCCGACGCCGCTGTTGCCTGCGCTCAGCTCGCCCGCGCGGCCGCGGGCCACGAGGTCGTCGAGGCTGCGGACCGGCGAACCTGCGCCCACGGCCAGTACCAGTGGCTGCGTCGAAATCATGCCCACCGGCTGGAGGTCTCGCTGCACGTCGTAGCCGAGGTCGCTGCGCAGCGCCGGCAGGATGGTCATGGTGGTGCTGCCCATCAGCAGCATGTGGTCGTCATTGCTCGAGGCCACCATCGCGGTACCGGTGATGCCGCCCGCGCCCGGACGGTTGTCGACCACCAGCGGCTGGCCGATGCGCGGCCCGATCAGCTCGGCCAGGATGCGCACGGACCCATTGCCCGCGCCGCCCGGCGCGAAGGGGACGATCACGGTGAGGGGTCGCGTGGGCCATGGGTCCTGTGCGTTGGCGAGCACAGGCCAGAGGGACGACGACGCCGATGCGGCCAGCAGGCCGAGCACGCTGCGGCGCGGGAGCAGGAAAGCAGTCTTTGGAGAACGCATGGCCTTGTCTCTGGTTCGGCGGCTCATTCGGCCTTGATGCCCGCGTCGGCCACCAGCTTCCTGTAGAACGCGGCTTCATCGCTGAGGGTCTTCGCGAACTCCGCGGCGCTGGAGCCCACGCGCACCACGCCGCGCTCGCGCAGCTTGGCTTCGGTGTCGGGCTGGCGCAGGAACGCCTGGATCTCGGCCGCGAGCTTGTCGACGATGGCGGGCGGCGTGCCGGCCGGCGCCATCACACCATGCCAGGGATTCATCTCGAAGCCCTTCACCGACTGGGCAATCGGCGGCAGGTCGGGGGCGAAGTGCACCCTTTGCGCGGTCGAGACGCCGAGCGCGCGCAGCTTGCCCGATTGAACCTGCGGCCAGGAGGTGGTGGCCGCATCCATTGCGGCATCGATCTGCCCGCCGAGCAGGTCGGTCAGCATGGGCGCGGAGCCCTTGTAGCCGACGTGGACCATCGAGGTGCCCGTTTTCCGCATGAAGAGCTCCATGCCCACGTGCAGCGCCGAACCCGCACCGGAAGACCCGTAGCTGAGTTGCCCCGGATGCGCCTTGAGGTAGGCGAGGAACTCGGGCAGCGTGCGCGCCGGCACCTTCTGCGGATTCACCACGAGGATCAGCGGCGTGATGCCCACCATCGTGACCGCCGCGAAATCCTTCACCGGGTCGTAGGGGAAGGCCTCGGGCCGCACGGCGGGATTGATGGCGTTGGCCGCGACATTGCCCATGCCGATGGTGTAGCCGTCCGGCGCGGCCTTGGCGACCACTGCCATCCCCACGCTCGAACCGGCGCCGGGCTTGTTGTCGACCACCACGGCCTGGCCCCAGGTGGTCTGCAGGTGCGCGGCAATCATGCGCGCCATCACGTCGGCCGCACCGCCGGCCGGCACCGGCACCACGAACTTGATCGGCTTGGACGGATACGCGGGCGGCGCGGACTGCGCCTGCACGCTGCCGAAGCCGGGAAGCATCGCGCAGGCAAGCGCGAGGCGCAGGACGATTCTCTTGTCTTTGTGGAACACGATGTTTGTCTCCTTGAATTTCCTTCAGGCCGCCGACCAGCGCGCGATCAGCGCCTTCGCGCGGCGGGCCAACTCGTCGATCGAAATGCCCGGCGCATAGAGGCCGGACCCGATGCCGACCCCCGATGCACCGGCCGCCTTGAAAGACCCGATGTTGTCGATGTTGACGCCGCCGACACTGAACATCGGCGTCCCCGCAGGGAACACGGCGGACCATGCCTTCAGTGCCGCGGTACCCAGCAGCTCGGAGGGAAAGAGCTTGAGTGCGTCGGCTCCCGCCAGAAGGACTGCAAAGCCCTCGGTGGGGGTGGCCACGCCCGGCATCGAATACACCCCGCGTGCCTTGGTCCGGCGCACGACGTCGGGGTCGACGTGGGGCGACAACACCAGCTGCGCGCCAGCGTCGACAGCGCGATCGACCTGCGCGGCAGTCATGACGGTGCCTGCACCGATCTGCAGACGATCACCGAATTCGCGCGCGAGAGACTCGATGCTGACGAACGCCTGCGGCGAATTCAGCGGCACTTCGATGCAGCGAACCCCGCACGCTTCCAGTGCATGCCCCACCTGGAGCACCTCGTCGGGCGCGATGCCGCGCAGGATGGCAATGACCCCGTTCATGCCATTTCCCTGGCGAGACCGGCCTCGATGGCGACGCGCCATTGGCCTCGCGTGGTCGACCCGTCGCTCGCGCGGCGCGTGTCCACCCCGGCGATGCCGAGCGCGGTTTCGTAGCGGCTGCACAGGTCGTCGTCACCCAGCAAGGTGACGCTGCGCTGCGGGTGCCGCGCGGTCGCGCCCGCGATCTCCAGGCCGATCAGGATGCCCGAGAGATAGTCGGGCAAGCCCTCCGGCTCGATGTCGCCCATGAGCCCCGCGGTGCGCGCCGCGAACACCACGTGCAACGCGTTGCCATGTTGCGCCAGGCCCAGCCTGACGCCGGCATCGAAGGTCTCGGGCCGCGCCGTGCCGAACGCCATGAGCCGGCCGAGGATGCCGTGCTTCGTCAGCAGGCCGTAGAACTCGCCGGTCATGAAGGTCTCGAAGCGGTCGACCTTGCTCTGCGCGCCCAGCCAGGCCCATTTGCTGTGCGTGCCCGGCAGCACGCAGCAGTCGCCGGCCGCAAGGCCGGCGCCCCAGAGCTGGGTTTCCTCGCCGCGCATCACGTCGTGCACACCGTCGATGCCGATGCAGCGGATGCCGGGCACGATGTGCAGCACCGCACCGGGCCTGACCTCGACCCGCACCAGCTGCGATGCGGCGGCCGGCAGCCCTGCCGGACAGGCGACGTAGGGCGCCTCCTGCCAGCCCTGGCGGCTGCCGATCATCCCGCTCGCAATCAGCGGCACCGCATGCGTGTCGATCCAGTCACCGCACAGTGACAGCAGTGCTTCGGCGAAACGCCGGTCGGGCACGGCCATCACACCGCCGGCTGCGCTGCGGGCTTCGAGGAGGCCGCCATGCGCATCGAGCAGGCTCGCGCGCAGGTTGGAAGTGCCCCAGTCGATGGCGATCAACGACGCCTTCATTGCGAAGCGCCTTTCTTTCTCAGGAACTGCCAGACTTCCGGGGCGGGCTCGATGCCCAGACCCGGGCCCTCGGGCAGATGGAAGGCCCCGGCGTCGCAGCGCATCGCGGTCCGGACGTACTTCAGGTTGCGGTCGAAGACCGAGTGCTGGTATTCGTGCATCGGCGCATTGGGCAGCGCCGCCGTGGCGTGCAGGCTGGCGGCCTGGTAGATGCCCAGGCCGATGCTGGCGTGCGGGATCACTTTCATGTGAAAGGCATTGGCCATGCGGCCGATCTGCATGAACTGGCTGATGCCGGTGTGCCCCATCTCGGGCTGCACGATCGACATCGCGCGCCGCTCCAGGCGAGGGCGGTATTCGAAGACCGTGCGCCATTCCTCCCCCAGCGCGAGCGGCACGCGCACGCTCGCGCCCACATGGGCCTGGCCCTCGATGTCCTCGGGTTGGCAGGGTGCCTCGACGAAGTAGGGCCTGTAGGGCGCGAGCTGGTCGATGAGCTGCACCGCTTCCTGCGCGGTGAACTTCCAGTGCAGGTCGACCATCAGCCTGACGGCATCGCCCAGGCCCTCGCGCAGCGTTCGCATCTCGGCCACGATGCCGTCGAAGGAGACGGCCGCGTGGTACTTGAAGGCATCGAAGCCCTCGGCGACGAAGCCGCGCGCGAGTTCGAGCCGGTCCGCAAGGGTCGCCCCCGGAAGGCCGGACACGTAGGCCGGCACGGTCTCGAGCCGCTGGCCGCCGAGCAGCTTGACCACGGGCTGGCCCAGCAGCTTTCCGAACAGGTCCCACACCGCGATGTCGACACCTGCGATGGCATCGACGTAGAAGCCACCGAAGAAGCCGCGCACGCGCATCAGGTCGTACAGGTCTTCCTGGATCACCACCGCGTCGCGCGGATCACGGCCCACGATCACCGGCCCGATCACGTCGTCGATGATGCTCGTGACTGCGTCGGGTGCGACGATGCCGTAGGTCTCGCCCCAGCCGACGGTGCCGTCGTCGGCGGTGATCTTGATCAGCACCGACATGTCGGTCGACGGATAGATCGCGCGATTGCCGCTGCGCACGAGGTAGCCGCGCGCGTTGATCTTCTCGCCGGGCCCCAGGGGCCCGAGGTAGGGCGTGTCGCGCGGCAGCGAGACGATGAAGCTCTCGACCTGCGCGATCTTCGCGACGCCGGTCATGGCAGCTGGTCCTGCGGCAGCAGCAGGTCCTCGATGTCCGCCAGGAACGCATCGACATCCGCCATGTCCAGCGCGTCGAGCAGGGGCCCCGGCATGCGCTGGCGCGTGTCGGCGACGAGGCCGCGCTTCTTGAGCACGTATTTCGTCAGCGACCAGCGAAACACCGCCTGCACGTTCAGCACCGGCAGCATGCGCGTGAAAAGCGCGCGGACCCGATCGGCGTCGCTCTCGCGATGCGCCTTGAAGAGCGCGGTGTGCACCTCCGCCAGCTCGATCGCGGGCATGGTGCCGGCCGCGCCCCGGCGCAGTTCATCCGTGATGTAGCGCCCCCCGGCGCCGCCGAAGACGCCAAGCAGATTGGACGGCGCCTTTTCGCGCAAGACCGAGAGACGCTGCCCGCTCGGCAGCGTCTCCTCCTTGACATACCGGATCGACGCAACGGCCGCCAGAACCTCGAGCACCACCTCCGGATCCAGCCCTGCGCCCACCGGAGGCGGCACGTTCTGCAGCATGAGAACGGCACCTCCGGCAGCCTGCGCAACCTCGGCGAAGTAGGCGATCTGCTCGGCAGCGCCTTTGCGATCCGGCGGCACGGCCACCATCAGCACCGCCGCGCCGCGCTCGCTTGCCGCAGCCGCGAGACGAATGGTTGTCGCAGCGTCGCTGCTCGAAACGCCTGCGATCACCGGAACGCGGCCAGCCACTTGGGCCAGTACGACATCGAGGAGCGATTGCCGCTCGTCGGGCGTCAGCTGACCTACCTCGCTCGCGACGCCCGGGTAAGTCATTCCATCCACGCCACATCGGATCAGATAGTCGACCAGCCTGCGCAGCGATTCCGCGTCAGGGCGTCCCTGGGCATCGAAGGGCGTGGGAAGAACAGGAAAGACACCGGATAAGGAAAGAGACGCGGCCATGAAAGATATGCAGTTAGTTCCAATGAATGGAATTATCAGCACATCGCATTTGCAATAGCCGAGGACAAACCCTTGTTCTTCACCCCCTTTCGGGCAGCTGATTGCCGAGGAAGCCTTGAGGTCGTAGCGGTTTAGTACGAATTTTCCATTTACTGGAAAAGACTGGCTGGGGACATAATTGTGTCCTGATGAAACCATCCCGCGTTGCCCTTGGCCGGTGGATCGCAACGCTGTGGCTGGCCTTGCCTTTCGCCATCCTGCCTTGTGCGGGCGCCGCCGAGCCGCCGGCAACAGATGCAGCCGCGCAGCACAGCGATGGCGCTGTCCACATCACGCGGGCCGAACTGCTGTCCATTCCCGGCACCGGCTATTCCGCCCCGCCGCGGCGCATCGAGGATGCCGGGCTGCCGAGTGACGGGTGGCAAGTAATCAGCCTCCCGCATACGGCCGGACGAGAGCTGGTGCCCACATCCGCAGGCGGCGTGCACACGGTCACCGACTGGTACCGCATCGATCTGGCCGGGCTCGCGCCCTCGTCGCAGCCGCGCCTTCTCTACCTCCCGCGCTGGAAGACCCTGGGCCGCATTGCGGTGTACGGCGACGGCATCCTGCTGCATCAATCGCAAGGCAGCGCCGTGCACAACGGCTACAACCATCCGCTGCTGCTGCCGCTGAACGCGGCGGCCCACACGCCTTCACCTTCGACCGTGCTGATCCGCGTCGACCGCCTGCGCAGCAGCGGAAGCGGGTTTTCGACGGTGTGGGTGGGCGACCAGGATTCGCTGCGCTGGCGCTACCAGGGCCGCCAATTGCTGCAGGTGCTGCTGCCGTTCATGGGCAGCGCCGCGTTCCTCGCGGTGGGCGCCTTCGCGTTCGCGGTGTGGCTGGTCAAGCGGCGCGAATCGCTCTACCTGCTGTTCTTTGCCATCTCGGCGGCCGCCTTCCTGCGCACGCTGCACTACTTCGTGAGCGGCGACCACCTGCTGATGTCGGACGAGTGGTTCGAGTGGATCACCGTGGCTTCCCTGCTCTGGCTGATCATCTTCATCCACCTGTTCCTGCAGCGCCTGCACCAGCAGCCCTCGCCCTGGCTCACCCGTTCGTCGGTGGCGCTCGGGCTGGCTTGCAGCGTCGCAACGCTGCCCCATGCGTCGACGGCGGTACCCAGCCTCTATCTGTTCACGCCCCTGCTCAACCTGGCGGTGTTGCCCATCGCAATGCTGATCTTTGCAGTGAACCTGCGCAAGGCGCTGCGCTCCCAATTTCCCGAGGGGCGACTGGTGGCGGGCTGGGCTGTGCTGGCCCTCGCATTCACCTCCTACGACGGGCTCCTGCAGAACAACATGGTGAGTCCGGAGAGCGTGTACACCTCACCCTACGCCATCATCAGCCTGTTCTTCATCTTCTCGTACATCATGTTCCAGCGCTACACGGGCGCTTTCGCCGAAGTGGCGCGGTTGAACAAGGGCCTGGCCCAGCGGCTGCAGGCGCGCGAGGCCGAGCTGGAGCAAAGCTACCAGCGGCTGCGCGTGATCGAGAACGAGCAGATGCTCAGCGCCGAACGCCGGCGCCTGATGCAGGACATGCACGACGGGCTCGGCTCGTCGCTCATCAGCGCCATCCGCTCGGTGGAGCAAGGTGCCATGACCGACACCGAGATCTCGGGCGTGCTCAAGGGCTGCATGGACGACCTGAAGCTGGCCATCGATTCCATGGAGAGCGTGGATGCCGATCTGCTGCTGTTGCTGGCGACCTTGCGGTTTCGGCTGGCGCCGCGCATCGAGAGCGCCGGCGTCGCGCTGCGCTGGGAGGTGCAGCCCGTGCCCGCGCTGTCGTGGCTGGACCCGGGCGGCGCACTGCACATTCTGCGCATCATGCAGGAGTGCGTGGCCAACGTGCTGCGCCACACGCGGGCCACCACCATCCGCTTCAGCACTGCGACGGAGGGCCAGGGCGTCTGCGTGGTGATCGAGGACAACGGCGCGGGCTTTGCCGTGGAGGAGGCCCTGAATCGAAGCGGCCGGGGGCTGCGCAACCAGCAGCGGCGCGCACTGGCCATCGGCGGCACGGTGCGCTGGGAATCCGGCAGCGAGGGGACGCGCTTCACGCTCTGGCTGCCGCTTCTTCGTTGCTAGGATTGCGCCATGTCCAGCTACACAGTCCAGCAGCTCTCGGTTGACGACGGGGCACTGATGAATGCGCTTCTCGGCGTTTTCGGCGAAGCCTTCGGCGACCCGGATACCTACGGCACCCGCCGCCCTCGCCCTGCCTACCTCCGGGAGTTGCTGGGCAGCGGCTATTTCATTGCGCTGGTGGCGCGCGAGGGACCGCATGTCATCGGCGGCCTTGCGGCCTACGAGCTGAGGAAGTTCGAGCAGGAGCGCAGCGAGATCTACATCTACGACCTGGCCGTGGCCGCCGCGCACAGGCGCAGGGGCGTTGCGACGGCATTGATCCGCGAGCTCCAGCGCATCGGCACCGAGCGCGGGGCCTACGTGGTCTTCGTCCAGGCCGATCCGCCCGATGCGCCGGCGGTCGCCCTGTATTCGAAGCTCGGCATACGCGAAGACGTGCTGCATTTCGACATTCCAGTGCCGACGGCGCAGGCGTCCTGAGGCGAACGTCCGCCTAACCGAGCCTGCAGTGCCGTCACCCGGCCGCGGAAGCCGCCACGCGGTCCAGCGCGTCCATCGCATCGTCCGGCAGCTCCAGCTTCGCCGCGGCCAGGTTCTCGCGCAGGTGCCCGACCGAGGAGGTGCCGGGAATCAGCAGGATGTTGGGCGAACGGCGCAGCAGCCAGGCGAGCGCCACCTGCATCGGCGTGGCGCCGAGGCGTTGCGCCACGTCGGAGAGTCCCGAAGACTGCAACGGGGTGAAGCCGCCGAGGGGGAAGAACGGAACGTAGGGAATGCCGTCGCGTGCCAGCTCGTCGATCAGCGCGTCGTCGTTGCGATGCACGAGGTTGTATTGGTTCTGGACACAGGCGATGCGGCAGATGCCGCGGCCTTCTGCGATCTGGGCCGGCGTCGCGTTGCTCAGGCCGATATGGCGCACGAGCCCCTGGCGCTGCAGATCGGCCAGCGCCGCGAGCGGTGCCTCGATCGATCCTTCGGCCGGGCCGTGCACGTCGAACATGAGCCGCAGGTTCACGACCTCCAGCACGTCCAGGCCGAGGTTGCGCAGGTTGTCGTGCACCGCCTGCCTCAGCTCCTCGGGCGAGAACGCCGGCAGCCAGGCGCCGGTGTCGCTGCGCCGCGCGCCGATCTTGGTGACGATGGCGAGGTCCTTCGGATAGGGCGCGAGCGCCTCGCGGATGATCTGGTTGGTGACGTGCGGCCCGTAGAAGTCGCTGGTGTCGATGTGATCGACACCGCTGGCGACCGCTTCGCGCAGCACCGCCACGGCGGCCGCGCGGTCTCTGGGCGGGCCGAACACGCCGGGGCCGGCGAGCTGCATGGCGCCGTAGCCGAGCCGATGGACGGTGCGGTCGCCGAGGGTGTAGGTGCTGGGGGTCTGCGTGCTGGACATGGTGTCTTTCCTGAGGCGCTGGAGTGATGGAGCGGGGTCGTGAAGCCCAGTCTAGGCAGCTCTTCGCTGCTTGATAACCCACCATAATCGGCACAGGCTGTGCGGAATTCCAAACAATGAACGTCGACCTCGGGGATCTGAACGCCTTCGTGGCGGTGGCGGGAGCCAAGGGCTTTCGCGACGGCGCGCGCCTGAGCGGCACCAGCGCATCGGCCTTGAGCGAGGCGGTGCGCCGGCTGGAGGCCCAGCTCGGCGTGCGGCTGCTTCACCGCACCACGCGCAGCGTGCGGCCCACGGAAGCGGGAGAACGCCTGCTCGAGCGGCTGAGGCCCGCGCTCGGCGAGGTCGAGGCGGCGCTCGACGTGGTGAACGGCTTTCGCGACCGGCCGGCCGGCACGCTCAAGCTGAACGTGCCGATCAGCGCCGCGCGGCTCGTGCTGCCGTCGATCGTGCCGCGCTTCCTTGCCGCCTATCCCGACATCTCGCTCGAAGTGATTGCCGAGGACGGTTTTGTCGATGTGCTGGCAGCCGGCTGCGATGCCGGCATTCGCTACGACGAACGGCTCGAGCAGGACATGATCGCCGTGCCGATCGGCCCGCGTTTCCAGCGCTTCGCCGTGGCGGCCGCGCCCTCCTATCTCGATCGCCACGGCCGGCCGGAGCATCCGCGCGACCTGCTCGGCCACGCCTGCCTGCGCGGGCGCTTTGCCAGCGGGTCGATGCCGCTGTGGGAGTTCGAGCGCGACGGCGAAACCTTGCGCGTCGACGTGACCGGGCGGCTGATCGTGCGGATCGGCTCGTCGGCCGATCTGGCGGTGGACGCGGCGATCGCCGGCACCGGCGTGATCTACCTGTTCGAGGACTGGCTGCGGCCCCACCTCGACAGCGGCGCGCTCGAGCCGATCCTCGAGCCCTGGTGGCTGCGCTTCTCGGGCCCGTTCCTCTACTACTCCGGCCGCCGGCTGCTGCCCGCGCCGCTGCGGGCGTTCGTGGATTTCATTCAGAGCATGCAAGCCAACGACGCCGATCACCGGATCCTTGTACCGAAGGCCGTGGCGACCTGACGGACGCCGAAGGCGAGGCGAAGCATTTCTGTCTGGAGCCGGAACAGCATCGCGGGGACTCGCCGGAGCATCGGAAACTTGAATCGCTTCAGATGCGCCCTGTCCCCGATGGTCGAGGTCATTCCGGTGTCTGCCGGGCACGGTGTGGGGGTGACGATGCGCGGCTTCAGCCCATGGAGCCATGCCCGCTCCAGCGCATGGTCGAAAGGCAAGCTCATCGGCCGCAGGCGCTGGCTCAGAATCCCGGCGGCTCGCCGCGAGTAGAGGATGCAGTTGGCATTCATATGCCGCGACAAGGGCACGGCCAAGGCATAGGGCCCGGCCAGCTGCTCGATATGGATCGGCGTTCCCGAATGGAAACCCGACAATTTGACGAGGTCCCACAGGTGATCGACCTGAATCAATCGTTCCAGCAGGCTCGGGAAATCGGCGGGAAACGCCGCATCGTCCTCGAGCAGCAATCCGTACTCGGCATCGCTGCGCAGAAACTGATCGAGCGCTCGAAGATGCGACAGGTAGCAGCCCACTTCGGCCGGGTTGAGAGACTTTCCGTGGCGCCATCTGTACCCGGCGGCGTCGACGTCCTCGAGCGAGGAGAGTTCCAGCCGATGGCCATCGATCGCAGGCACTCGATGCCACTGGATCGGTTGGCTGCTCAGCCGCCGCTTCATGTTTGCCATCCGCTCGGGCGATCGGTCGAGGTTGATGACGAACGCCTGGACGGCCAGGGGCGCCGTCTTCCTGCCTGGACGGGCGCCAATGGGCGCAGATAGGTACTTGATCACAGCTTCCTCCAAGGATCGGGGCGCGCCAGCGCTTAGTTCCGCGCTGTCGTCGCACCGATGATCGAGCTGCAAGACTTTCTGAACTCTTACCGTGGCGAGGCATTGGCCGCTTTGCCGTTCGACAGCTTGAACCGCAGTCCCGGCTCTGCCCGCTCGGCCGTGAGGCGCCAGCCATGGGCCACGGCAATCTCGTGGCAGATGGCCAGGCCCAGTCCCGCACCATGGTCCCGCCGATGTGCTCCGCGCCAGAAGCGCTCGAACAACAAGGGGAGCTGCACGGCATCGACGCCCGGCCCAAGATCCCTGACGATCAATGCGTCGCGCTGGATCTCGACGCGCACGGGCGTCTTCGCGGGCGCATGCTGGATGGCGTTTTCCAACAGGTTCTTCAGCAAGGTGAACAAGGCGCCGCGATCCGCTTCCCACGCCACGCCTTCGGCCGCAGCCGACACCACCAGCTGCACGCCGGCCGTTTCGGCCATGCGCTGCAGGTAGGCAGCGGCCTCGTCGGCGATCTCCTGCAAGCGAACGTTCGCGAGCTTGTAGTTGCGCACCTCGCTGGCTTCGGCCAGCAGCAGAAGCTGCTGCACCTGGCGGGTCATGTATTCGACGTCGCCCAGCAACGAGTCGCCGTCGCCCGCGCCGTCCTCCTTCAACTCGATCTGCGCGCGGATCAATGCGAGGGGCGTCTTCAGCTCGTGCGCCGCGTTCCCAAGAAACTCCTGCTGCACGCGATAGCCCTGTTCGAGACGCTCCAGAACCCGGTTGAAGCTGTCGACCAGCGGGGCGATCTCGGCAGGGACCGCTTCCGTCTTCAAGCGCGCATGCATGGAACGCGGGAAGATGGCCGCGGCGGACTCCGACACATCACGCAGCGGCTTGAGCGTGTAGCGCAAGGTGATGTACGCACACAGGCCGAAGGCGAGAAGCAGAACCAGGCCGAACACCGTGACACCGACGCCCACCAGCGGAAGCGCGACACGATGAAGAAGCGTCATGAGCCGCGCGCTGGCCGCAACCTGGAAATACCAGGTCCGCCCGCCGTTTTCGACCGGCTCGGTGGCGCCGTACAGGACCACACCGTCGTGCTCGAACTCGAAGCGCCCGCGCGCCGGGTGGGAAAGGCCTTCGCCGGTCGGCCAGAGCGTCTCACCAGCAGGCGACAGGAGTGCCGCGTTGCCGGCCTGGTCGAGAACCCGGTAGGCCGTCTCGCGCCGCAGACTGTCGAACACCCATGCCAGATCGTCCTCGTCCGCCTCCAGTCCGACGGGTATGCCGTTGCTGTCGAACCGGATCCTTTCCGCCATGTCTTCCGCGAGGCCCGCCAGATCCATCTGGGCCAGATTCCGGCTTTGAACCATCACGACGGCGGCGACCACGAGCAGCGCAATGCTGAGCATCGTTCCGGCCAGATAGGCCAGCAGCACCTTGAAGCTGAGACTATTGAGGCGAATCGCCTTCACGAAGCGCATACCCCAGGCCTCTCTCGTTGATGATCCGCTGGCGCGAGCCGATGGCCAGCAGCTTGCGGCGGATGCGGTGCAGGGCCACGTCCAGCGCGCTCGGCGTGACTGCCTCGCTCAATCCCCAGGCCGCTGCTTCCAGCGCACTGCGGCGCACGACCTCCTCGTGCCTGCGCAGGAGCAGCACCATGATCTGCACTTCCGCCGGGGCAAGCGTGATCTTCTCGTCCCCGCAGTGCAGGACGCTGGCGCTGGAGTTCAGCGTCAGGTCGCCATGGCTGAGATCGAGCGTTCGGAACTCCACCGGGCGACGCAGCAAGGCGCGCGCGCGGGCCACCAACTCGTCCATGGCGAATGGCTTGGGAAGATAGTCGTCGGCGCCCGCTTCGAGGCCCTCGACACGATCGTGCAGCGCATCGCGCGCCGTCAGTACCAGGCAGGGCACGCGAATGCCGGCGCTGCGCAGCCTCTGCAACAAGGCAAGGCCGTCGCCGTCCGGCAATCCTCGATCAAGGATCAGGGCCTGGTAGGGCATCTGCCTGATGGCGCCCCAGGCCGAGTCGGCGCGGCCCACCACATCGACACCGATGCTGGCGGCCATCAAGCCCTTGCGTATCAGTCGAGCCAGGCGGTCATGATCTTCGATCAGGAGTATTCGGCTCATCGGAAGCGGTACGTGTATCCCAGCAGCACGCGGTTCTCGGTCGAGCGGTTCACGAGCGGGCTCTCCTTGATGGACTTTGGCAGACTCGACACGGACACATCGAGGAACACGGAGTTTTGCTGATCGATCATGTAGACGCTGCGCAATCCCAACTCGGCACTCGTTCCCGCTTTCCCGGCATAGGCCGGGCGGCCCGCGCGGGCCTCGCTGGCGCGCACGCCGTAATAGTAGTCGACGTACTTCTTGTCGCGCCAGACCGCTTCCACGCGTGGCATGAGCATCACGCTCTGGCCGACACGCCAGGCCCTCTGCAGGCCGATGCTGAACTTCTGGCCCTTGCTCTTGTTCGATGCGTCGGTCATCCATGCCAGCTGAACATCCGCGAAGTCGTTCTTCCATTCCATCTCGGCGCCGGCCCAGAAGCCGCCCTTGCGTTCGCTCATGCCGGTGAAGATGGGGGCATCCTTGGCCTTGTAGCCGCTCCCGTCGAACTTGCCGATGATGCTGAAGTTGAGCTTCTGCGAGTCGCTGATCTCGACACTTGGCAGCTTGAGACCGATCTGCGGTCCGAAGATCTGAACGTACCTGTTCTCGAACCGAAGCATGGGCAGGACCTTGGTCTCCCGGTCCATACCGATGTAGGCTTCTGCATGCTAACGGCGGCGGCGCCCAGCGACCAGGACGTCGACCCCGGATCGCCGGGCGGCTGCTGGGCATGGGCAAGCGCTGCGCAGGACAGTGCTGCTGCGAGGGCGGAAGTTCGCGCCAGGTCGATGGCGACGGTCCGGAAGCGAAGCGGAAGGCAATGGAGAGGGGGCACGAAGAGATTCCTCGGTGAGTGTGGAAGCCCGCATGCTCTGGGCCGCCGTCTTACTCGACACTTACTCGGCTCATGGCCTGCACCCCGTCGCATCCGGCTTCTCCGGTAAGTGTTCGGAAAGGCTCGCGACCAGACAGTCCCGTTCATTGCAGATGAAGGCGAAGGCACTCCTGCCTTCGACAGCCCAGTCAATGAACGTCCACTCCAGACTCCCAAACGCTTCTCCGAAGTTTCTTGTGCAGCGGTTGCACAGGAAGGTGTGCGGCCTCGCGTCGTGTGCAGCCGTCGGCATGCCGCTCGTGCTTGCGGGATGCGCCTCGACCTCGCCGGCGTCCGCGCCGGACCACGCCAACGCGCAGGTGGCCGCTCGATGGCACGCGCCACTTCCGCACGGCAGGCGGGTCGACGAGCTCGCGAGATGGTGGTCGCGGTTCGACGATCCGCTCATGCCTCGCCTGATCGAGGCGGCCCAGCGTGCGAGTCCGACGCTGGCGCAGGCCGCGTCGGCCATGGCCGATGCGAGGGCGGTGAAGGTTGGCAGCGGCGCGGCCCTGCTGCCCTCGCTGGGCCTCTCGGCGAGCGCCTCGAAGGGGCGCCAGGCGTTCCGCCCGACGACGATGCGCAGACGCAGGTGACGCTCACGCTGGCGCCGGGCAGCGAACTGCGCGACACGGTGGCGCTGGCCGAGCGCGCGCGCCTGCTGCTCAGGCAGAACATGCATGTGCGCATGGTCTATGCGGCCATCGGCGGCGGCAGCACGGGCGGCAACCCGGCCGAGGCGGAACCCGCATCGGCCTCGGACGTGCGCACCGCCATGCTCACGGTGCGCCTCACGCCACGCGGCGAGCGCAACGGCCTGCGCAAGCAGGAGATCGAGCAGCAGCTGCGCACGGCGCTGATGGCGCTGCCCAGCGCGCGGGTCTCGGTCGGCATGGGCGGCTCGGGCGAGAAATACGCGCTGGTGTTGGCCGGCGAGGACAGCCGCGCCCTCGAGCAGCACGCGCAGCAGGTCCAGCGCGAGCTGCGCACCCTCCCGGACATCGGCGCAGTGACGTCCACCGCCAGCTTGTTGCGGCCGGAGCTCACGGTCAGGCCCGACTTCGCGCGCGCCGCGGACCTGGGCGTCACCTCCTCGGCAATCGCCCAGACGCTGCGCGTGGCCACCATCGGCGACCACGAACAGGAGCTCGCGAAGCTGAACCTCGGCGAACGGCAGGTACCGGTGATGGTGCGGCTCGCCGAGGCCGGGCGCGACGACCTCGAGACGCTCAGCCGCCTGCCGGTGCCCGGCGCGCGCGGGCCGGTCGCGCTCGGCAACGTCGCCACGCTCGAGTTCGGCAGCGGCCCCGCGGAGATCACGCGCCACGACCGCATGCGCAACATCGGCATCGAGATCGAGCTCAACGGACGTCCGCTGGGCGATGTCGAGCAGGCGGCGCTGGCGCTGCCCAGCCTGCGGCGGTTGCCTCCCGGCGTCGCGCGCAGCGCACTCGGCGAAGCCGAGGAAATGAAGGAACTGGCCACCAGCTTCGGCCTGGCCATGCTGACCGGCGTGCTGTGCATCTACATGGTCCTGGTGCTGCTGTTCAAGGACTTCGTGCAGCCGGGAACGATCCTGGCCGCACTGGTGCTGTCGGTGCCCGGAGCCGTGCTGGCGTTGCTGGTGACCGGCTCCGCACTGTCGATGCCTTCGATGATCGGCCTGATCATGCTGATGGGGATCGCGACGAAGAACTCGATCCTGCTGGTGGACTACACCATCATCGCGCGCCGCGATCACGGCCTGGGGCTCAGCGAGGCCATCCTCGATGCCTGCCGCAAGCGGTCACGGCCGATCGTCATGACCACGATCGCCATGGGCGGCGGCATGCTCCCGGTGGCGCTGGGCTTCGGCGGCGATCCGAGCTTCCGCATGCCCATGGCCATCGTCGTGATCGGCGGGCTCGTCACCTCTACCTTTCTGAGCCTGCTGGTGATACCGGTCGTCTACAGCTGTGTCGACGGGGGCGTGCAGCGGCTCAAGCGGCGCTTCATGCGCCGTGCTGCGCCACTGGAACCGCAGACCGAGGCTGCGTCATGACCGCCCCGGCATTTCTCCACGCTTGTACATGCGAACGGATACTCAAATGAAAGCAATCCCGACCACCCTGCTCATGACGATGGTGCTCACCAGCAGCGCCTGGGCCCACACGGCCCCCGCGGCGCCCATGGCCGAGGAGCCAGCCCGGATCGAGCCGGATGCAGATTCGATCAACGCCAAGGCGCCGGTGCGAGACCCCTGGGAAAACTTCAACCGGAAAATCCACAGCTTCAACAATGCCGCGGACAGCTTCGTTCTGCGTCCTCTGGCCGTCGGCTACAACAAGGCCATGCCGGACGCGGCAAAGGCGGGCGTCTCGCGCTTCTTCTCCAATCTGGGTACGCCGGTCACGGCAATGAACCAGGCCCTGCAGGGACGCCCCTGCGATGCGGCGCAGTCGGCAGGGCGGTTCATCGCAAACACCACGGTCGGCATTGGCGGCATTTTCGATCCGGCTTCCCGCTTCGGCATGCCCAAGCGCGGCGGCGAAGACTTCGGCCAGACGCTCGCGACCTGGGGTTGGAACGATTCGAACTATCTGGTAGTTCCGCTCCTGGGGCCCCGCACCGTGCGCGATGCGCTCGGCATGCTGGGTGACCAGCCCCTGTCGCCCATCGGCCAGATTCAGGACAGCGGCGTCGCCACGGGGTTGCAGATGCTGGAGATCGTCGATAGACGGACGCAAATGCTGCCCATCGACAGGTTTCGCCGCGACGCCATCGACGACTACATCTTCGTGCGCGATGCATGGGCCCAGAGACGCAACCGGCAGATCCGGGAGGATCGGCGAGACGACAGTGATTGAGTGCGCGGGGCTGCGGCCCCCATCGAACGCGCGGGCTATGGCTTCGGCGCGTCGGGCACAGCGATCTTGAACGGCACCTCAAGCACGACGAAGCTCTCGACCGACCGCCCCATGCGCCGCGCCGCGCGGCAGCGTGCCTGCACAATCGCAGCCCTGGCCGCCTTGTCGAACATGCGCGCGTTGGCAGGTTCGCGACCGACCACTGTCATGGAGGCACTGTCAACCCACCCTGTCTCGTCGACCTTGACCAATACGCCGACCACGGCTTCGGCACCCAACGTGCGCGCTTCGGCGGGATAGTGCGCAGCGGTGTCCATGTCGCAGGTGGGTGAATGATCACCTTCGAGGCCTTGCAGCTTGAAGGCGATCGGCTGCCGGATCGAAGCAGCCACTGGCTTGCCTTCGGCGTCGAGCGCCGGATCGAAGCTTGCGCGCATCACGGCAGCCTGAGCCGGCGCATCGAACAGATCGACGAAACGCGGCGAACGCGACCTGATGATCGTTCTTTGCGGCTTGCCTTGTGCATCGACGAGGACTTCGACGACGACATGCCCTTCGAGCCCCGCCCGACTTGCGATCTGGGGATATTCCAGTTCGACTGGTTGCTGAAGGCGCGGCAACCTGGGCCCAGAGCTGACCTGGGATGCCGCACGCCCTTGGGCTTGTTCTTGCGGTGTTTCGATTCCGGCGGCAAAGCCAGACGCGTGCAGCATCAGCGCTACCGCCGCACATCCCCCTCTTATTCGCGACCCTTGCATCCATTCCTCCGAAAGAGGATTGATCGTAGCCGACCGCTGACAAGCAACAACTTGGGCCCGGCTCGTGCCGCAGAATCGAGCGCGATCTCAGACTTCGCGAGTGAGGAAACAACGACCATGCTTCAGATACGAAAAGCAGTTCCGGCGGACGAGGACGGCCTCTGGCAGATTCTCGAACCCGTCATTCGCGCCGGCGACACCTATGATTTTCCGCGCCAGACGAGCCGGGAGGAAGCCCTGGGTGCCTGGCTGGCGCCTGCCAATGTCTGCTACGTCGCCCAGGAGGGAAGCGAACTCGTCGGAACCTACGTTCTGCACCCCAATCGCAAAGGCGCGGGTTCGCACGTTGCGAACTGCGGCTACATGAGCGCCAGCCATGCCCACGGCCGGGGCATCGGAAGCGCCATGTGCGCACATTCGCTCGAAGAAGCCCGCGCGGCAGGGTACCGCGCGATGCAGTTCAACTTCGTGCTTGCAAGCAACCACAGGGCCGTCGCCCTCTGGCAGCGCATGGGCTTCCAGATCGTGGGCCGGGTTCCTGAGGCGTTTCTCCATCCGGTGCAGGGCTACACCGACGCGCTTGTGATGTATCAACGGCTCCAGCATTCGCCATCATGAAGATCGAGCAAGCACGCGCCTCGGATGCACACGAGATTGCCTCCGTCCTGCAGGAACCGCGCAATGGCTCTCCGATGACGGCAGAGCGCTGTGGTCCGATGCGGAGATCGGCCACGAGCGCGTGCTGCGTGACACGAGCTCCGGGCTTTTCTATGTCGCACGTGCCAACGAGCAGTTGGCCGGCGTGATGAAATTCGAGCTGGAGGATCGCTACTTCTGGCCGGAGCTCGCGCCCGGCACCTCGGCCTTCGTTCACAAGCTGGCCGTACGCCGGGCGTGGGCGAAGAAGGGGGTGTCGACCGAGCTGCTGTCGTTTGCCCGGGCACGCGCGCGGGCTCTCGGCCTGCCATACCTTCGGCTGGACTGCGTCGCGGATCGGCCTGGGCTGCGAAATCTCTATGGGCACTTCGGCTTCGCGCTGCACAGCATCATCCAGAAGGGCGCCGTCTCGTTCGCACGATACGAGATGCAGACAACACAATAGCTGCGGCAAACAGGCGAGGGAATTCCTCCCAGAGCAGCCGCCATGTTTCAACTGGCTCCTTGGAGTTTTCGTGTACGTATCAAAGCACCACGCGCTGCCCGAGGCGGACGAAGCCCAGGCACTGATCGAGTCCCACCCGCTGGGCGCATGGGTCGTGCCCGGCGCCGAAGGCCTGGTCGCCAACCATGTGCCCTTTCTGCTGGACAGGTCGCGCGGCCCGTTCGGAACACTGATGGGCCATGTGGCGCGTGCCAATCCCGTTTGGAAGCAGTTGCCCGCCTCAGGGCACTCGGTGGTCATGTTCCAGGGCCCGCAGTCGTACATCACGCCCGGCTGGTATCCGGGCAAGCAGGAGCACGGAAAGGTCGTGCCAACCTGGAACTACGCCGTCGCACATGCGCACGGGGCGGCGCGCGCCATCGACGACGAACACTGGCTGCGCGACATGCTGACGCGCCTCACGGCGGCCCATGAGTCCTCGAAGCAATTGCCTTGGCAGATGACGGACGCGCCAGCGGATTTCATCGACAAGCTGCTGCGTGCCGTGGTGGGCATCGAGATTCCGATCGAACGCCTCGTCGGCAAGCTCAAGGCGAGCCAGGACGAGGCACTACAGGACCGGTGGGGCACCGCGAACGGGCTGGCCGCCGAAGGCACCGAGAACGCGGCGGCGATGGCGTTCCTCGTCGAACGCGCTGCCCGGCAGCAGCGCTGACGGAATTGCCGTGCTGCTGTACCTGCTCGATCTCGCCGGCATCGCGGTGTTCGCCATCAGCGGCGTGCTGGCGGCGGGCCGCGCGGGCCTCGACTGGCTGGGCGTGGTGGTGATCGCCTCCGTCACGGCCGTGGGCGGCGGCACCTTGCGCGACCTGTTGCTCGGCCGCCATCCGGTGTTCTGGATTCGCGAAGTGCGCTATGTGTACGTGATCCTGGCGGCGGCCGCGGCCACCATCGCCTGGGTCCATTTCCTCCCTTTGCCCGAGCATGCGCTCGCATTGGCCGATGCGCTGGGCCTGGCACTCTTTGCAATGACCGGCGCGCAGGTTGCCGAGGAGCGGCGACTGCCGGCACTCATGGTCATTCTGATCGGCACCATGACCGGCGCCGCCGGCGGCCTGTTGCGCGACGTGCTCACCGACCGCATTCCGCTGCTGCTGAGCAGCGGCATCTACGGTTCCGCCGCCATCGCGGGCATTGCAGCCTACCTGCTCCTGCAGGCCGCCGGAACGCCGCGCCGCTGGGCCTTTCACGCGGGCCTGCTGTTGATCGTGGCACTCCGGCTGGGCGGGATCTACGGGGACTGGCACCTGCCGGTGCTGCGGCTTTCGGCTTGAGCGTGCGCCACGCGGCGCAGCCATCCGCCCCGCCTCATCGCTTCGCGTTCTGGCTCTGCTCGCGGAACGCCGCCTCGCCAGCGGTGGAGATCTCGACCCACTTCTTGTCGGGCACGGCCTCCTCGGCGTAGTTGTCGTGCCAGTTCCACCACTTGTAGGTGGGCGTCTGGGGGTAGCCCTCGGGCGAGTCTTCCCAGACCTCCTGCCGGCCGAGCGGCGTGATGTCGAGGTAGTTCCAGGTGTTGCCCATCTGCTCGTCGCCGCGGTTGTTGATGAAGTAGGTGCGAAACACGCGGTCGCCGGCATCGCGGTAGAACACGTTGGTGCCGTGCCATTTGTGCACGCCGAAGTCGGCGTCGAAGCTGTCGGTGAGCGTGAACCACGGAATCTCCCAGCCCATGCGCGCCTTCAGCCGCGCGATGTCCGCCTGGGGCGCACGCGAGACGAAGACGAGGGTGGTGTCGCGGGCGTTCAGGTGGGCGACATGGGCGACCTGGTCGGCCACCATGGAGCAGCCGCGGCAGGCATGGTCGGGCCAGCCGAACACGCCAGGCTCGAAGAAGGCGCGGTAGACGATCAGCTGGCGCCGGCCGTCGAACAGCTCGGGCAGGCTGACCTTGCCCGCGGGCCCTTCGAATGCGTAGGTTTTTTCCACGGCCATCCACGGCATGCGCCGGCGCTCGGCGGCCAGTGCGTCGCGGGCGCGGGTCTGGGCCTTTTCCTTCACGAGCAACTGCTCGCGGGCCGCCTCCCAGGCCTTGGGCGAAACAACCGGTGGCGTGTGCATGGCGGGCTGGCCGCCCTTCTTTCCGTTCTCGATGGAAGTCGTCATGGCTTGAATCTCCTGGTTGGGCGAGAAGAAAAGTTTGGCACTGCCCATCGAGCGGCGGGAGTAACAAGTTTGGCGGGATTGCTGCTTTCCGCGTCGGGCCCGGTTCCTGCTATCCAGTGGTTCCCCTATCGCCCGCAGAGAACAACGCCATGACCACCAGTCTTCGCTCCACCCGCCGCACTGCGCTGCACATGCTCGCGGCAGGCGCCGCCTCGCTCGCCCTCCCCGCCTTCGCGCAATGGCCCGACAAGCCGATCAAGATCATCGTGACCTTTCCGCCGGGCGGCTCCAGCGACGTGCTCGCGCGCCTGCTGGCGGAACAGCTGTCGAAGAAGCTGGGGCAGCCCGTGGTCGTGGACAACAAGCCCGGCGCGGGCGGCACCATCGGCGGCGCGCAGGTGGCCGCGGCCGCGCCCGACGGCTACACGCTGATGCTCTCGAACACCACGCCGATCGCGCTCGGCCCCTTCACGCTCGACAAGCAGCCCTACGATCCGGTGGCGGGCTTCAGCCACATCGCCTACCTGGGCGCCGCGCCGCTGGTCATCATGGCCAGCAAGCCCTCGGGGTTCAAGAGCTACGCGGAGTTCGACGCAGCCGGGCGCAAGGACGGCCGCATGGACTTCGGCTCGGGCGGCCCCGGATCGATCGGCCATATCCACGGCGAACTGCTCAGGAAGATCACCGGAATCAACATGGTGCACGTGCCCTATCGCGGTGGCGCCCCGATGACCACCGACCTGATCGCCAATACCATTCCGGTGGGCATCGACGTCATCACAGCGTACGTGCCCTTCTTCAAGAGCGGCCAGCTGGTGCCGCTGGCCGTGACCGGCGCCCAGCGCTCGCCGCTGATGCCGGACGTGCCAAGCATCGCTGAACTCAAGCAGCCGAAGCTGGTGCTCGAGAACTTCTTCGGCCTGTCCGGACCGGCCAGGCTGCCGGAGGATGTGGTGGCACGGCTCAACGCGGCCTGCAACGAGGTGCTGGTGATGCCAGAGATCCAGAAGAAGCTCACCGAGCTGGGCATCGTGGCAAGGCCCGAAACCGTCGCCGCGTTCAACGGCTTCGTGAAGGAACAGGTGAACGTGCTGGGCCCGACGGTCAGGAGCGCCGGGATCAAGCTCTGACTGGGCAGGCTCAGCGCTTGCGCGGCGCCGCCCAGGCGGCCAGCACCTCGGTGGCTTCATCGGCCAGGTGCTGCTGTGCCGGCATCTTGCGCAGGGCCAGGGGCGCGCCCGCTTCCGCGCGCAGATCGTCCACGTCGATCGGGTGGCGAACGGCGGCCGGCAGCCCGCCGAAGGCCTGGCCTGCCTGTTCCATGGAGGCGGCATAGAAGAGTTCGCGGATGCCGGCGATGCGCATCGCCGCCACGCACAAGGCGCATGGCTCGCACGAGGTGTACAGGTCGCAGCCGGCAAGGTCGACGCTGCGCAGCCGCCTGCAGGCATCGCGGATCGCCTCGACTTCGCCGTGCGAGGTCGGATCGAAATTCGCCACCGAGTGGTTGAGCCCCTCGCCGACGACCTGCCCGTCCTTCACGACCACGGCCCCGAAAGGCTCAGTGCCGGGTGTTTCGAGGGCCTTCGCCGAAAGCGCCAATGCCCGCCTCATGAAAGTTTCCTGGTACATCGCTTTCCTTCTCCTCGTGTTGGATGGCAACTTCAATGCGAGGCTGCCAGCCAGGCTAACTTGGTCGATTCAAGGCGCAGCTTGCAGTGGATCGAGGTCCAGCACAAGATGGTTCGCAGACCGCTCCTCCTTCCGTGTGGGCGCGAGCCAGAATTACAGCCCGCGTGCACCTGACGCGAGGAAGCCGCCGTCGACCGGCATGGAGATGCCCGTGACATAGCGCGCATCGTCCGACATCAGGTAGATCACGGCCGAGGCGATTTCCCCGCAGGTGCCGTAGCGGTTCATCGGGATGGCCTTCGAGTACTCCGCGCGGAACCGGGCCGTGTGCAGCGCCTGCGTCATCGGGGTATCGACCGGACCCGGCGACACCGCGTTGGCCGTGATGCCGTGCTCGGCCAGCTCCACCGCCATCTGCCGCGTCAGCGCGATCACGGCGCCCTTGGACGTGCCATAGGCGGTGCGGCCGCTGCCCACGGCCCGCATTCCGGCGACAGAGGCTACATTGACGATGCGGCCCCACCCTCGCTTCAGCATCAGGCGTGCCGCCGCCTGCGAGCACAGCAGCGTGCCCGTGACGTTGACGTTCATCGTCGCCAGGAAGTTGTCCAGCGGGAAGTCGAGGAAGGGGAAGACTTTGGCGATGCCGGCGGAGTTGACCAGGATGTCGCAGCGGCCCTGCTCGCGCTCGACCTGCTCGAACGCAGCGGCGATCGACTCTGGCTTGCCGACGTCCAGCCGGAGCGCGCTCGCCCGGCCGCCTGCTGCATGCAGTTCGCTCGCCGTGGCCTCCGCTGCATCGAAGTCGAGATCTGCCACGAGCACCTGATGACCGAGGGCTGCCAAGCGGGCGCAGACCTCGGCGCCGATGCCCTTGGCACCCCCGGTGACCAGGGCGACGCGTGTTTCTGAAGTGTGTGTCATATCAAGGATGGAGTGACGGTTTACAGGAAGCCGATCGAGATCCACGGCAGCGCCGCGACGATCACCAGGCCGATGAACAGCGCGAGCATGTAGGCTCCGATCGGGCGAATGCCCTCGTCGGGATTGACGCGGCCGATCGCGCAGGCGGCGTAGTAGCCCACGCCGAAAGGCGGCGCGAACAAACCGAGGCCCATGGCGAGGATGACCACCATCGCGTAGTGCACCTCGTGGATGCCGACCGCCCTGGCAATCGGGAACAGCAGAGGGCCGAACAGCACGATGGCCGGGATGCCTTCGAGCACGCTGCCCAGCACGATGAAGGCGATGACGGAGACCGCCATGAAGCCCGCGGCCCCGCCGGGCAGCGCGCGCATCGCTTCGCTGAGCGTGTGCGAGAAGCCCGATTGGGTCAGCCCCCAGGCCATCGCGGTGGCTGCGCCGATGATCAGCAGGATCGAGCCTGACAGGCTGGCGGTGTCGACGAGCATCGGATAGATCCGCTTCCAGTCGAACTGCCGGTAGATCAGCAGTCCGGCGACTACACCGTACGCGATGCCGATGGTCGACACCTCGGTGGCCGTTGCGATGCCTTCCACCACCGCGGCACGGATGATGAACGGCAGTGCGATGGCCGGCAGCGCGATCACGAACGCCCGACCGATTTCCGCGCGGCTGGCGCGCCGCACGCCGCTCAGGTCTTCATGCCGGTAGCGCGCCCACACCACCGCCACCAGCGTCGCGGCCAGCACCAGGCCGGGCAGCAGGCCGCCGGTGAACAACGCGGCGATCGACACGCCGGTGACCGAGCCGATCGTGATCAGCACGATGGACGGCGGGATGGTCTCGGTCTGCGCGCCGGTGGCCGACAGCAGCGCGACGAGGTCGCCTTCCTTCGCGCCGCGCTTCTTCATCTCCGGGAACAGCACCGGCGCGACGGCCGCCATGTCGGCCGCCTTCGAGCCGGAGATGCCGGAGACGAGGTACATGGCACCGACCAGCACGTAGTGCAGGCCGCCGCGCACGTGGCCGAGCAGGCTGGCGAGGAAGGCCACCATCGCACGCGCCATGCCCGTCATCTCGATCAGTTGGCCGAGGAAGACGAACAGCGGCACCGACAGCAGGATCAGGTGGCTGACGCCTTCATCCATGCGGCCGACCACGATGAGCACCGGCGTGTGCGTGGTCAGCATCACGTAGCCGAGCGTGGCCAGGCCGAAGGCGAACGCAATCGGAACGCCGGCAAACACCGCCCCGGCGACGACGACCACGAAGAAGACCACCAGGTTGGTGTTGCCGAGCTGTCGCCACACGGGCTGCAGCAGCGTCATCACGGCGATGATCGCGACGACCAGCCCGAGGGCCGCCGCCACCTGGCGCGGCCGGCCCACCGCGGCCAGCCGCAACACCGCCAGCAGCGCCATCGCGCCGAAGCCCGCGGCCATCGCGGCGACGCGCCAGGAGTTCTGGAGGTCGAGCGCCGGCGTGCGCATCATCGCCTCCTCCACCGCGTACTCCCACGCATGTGGCAGGATGAGCAGCAGGAACGCCAGCGCCGCCGTGGTGGCCAGCACGTCGAGAAAGGCGCGCCTGGAAGGGTCGAGCTTGCCTATCACGGCCGTCATGCGCATGTGCTCGCCGCGCTGGAAGGCCACCGCCGAGCCGAGCATCGCCAGCCACAGGAACAGGATCGAAGCGACCTCGTCCGACCAGATCAAGGGGTGATGGAACACGTAGCGCGCCACCACGCCGGCCAGCAGCACGGCGATCTCGGCGGCTACCAGCAGGGCGACGGGCACGCCGAGCAGGCGGCCGAGCCCCTGCTGCGCGCGCATCGCCCAGGCCGCGACGACCCCGCGCTGCGGGTTGTCGTCGGAAATCGAGGCGGCGTGCATGTCAGCCCAGCCTGCCGGTATGTTTCTCGAGCAGGGCCCAGGCCTCCTCGCCGTACTTCTGCTTCCACTCGCTGTAGAAGCCGGAGGCCGTCAGCCGCTCGCGGAAGGCGTCGAGCTTCGGATCGTTGAAGGTCAGTCCCTTGGCGCTCAGTTCAGGCCGCAGCGACGCGTTGAGCTTCGCACCGTCGGCGCGCATGTCCAGTGCGGCCTGGTTCAGGTGCCTGGCGATGATCGGCCGAGCCTTCTCCGGCATGCGCTCCCAGAGCTTCCGGTTGGTCATGCACCACCAGCCGTCCCACATGTGGTTGGTCATGGAGCAGTACTTCTGCACCTCGTAGAGCTTGGCGATCGAGATGATCGTCAACGGGTTCTCCTGCCCATCGACCACCTTGGTCTGCAGCGACGAATAGGTCTCGGCGAAGTTGATGGACGCCGGCGCCGCGCCGAGGTGCTTGAACAGCGACGTCCACAGCGGGCTTACCGGCACGCGCATCTTCAGCCCCTTCAGATCGTCCGGCGTGTTGATCGGCCGCACGCTGTTCGTGATCTGCCGGAAGCCGGAGCTCCACACGGTGTCCATCGCCATCAGGCCCACCTTGGGAAACTGCGCACGCAGGAACTTGCCGAGGTCGCCGTCCAGCGCCTTGTTCACGGCCTCGTCGTTCGCCCATGCGAAACCCAGGCCCCACATCGAGGAGACCGGAACGAGCTGCGACAGCACGTTCACGCCCGAGACGGTGAAGAACTCCAGCCCGCCGGCGCGCAGCTGCGAGAGCATGTCGGCGTCGTTGCCGAGCTGATTGTTGGGGAAGACGTTGATCTGGATCTGGCCGCCCGTCTCCTTCAGGATGCGCTCGCTGGCCTCCATCGCCCGCACGTTGAGCGGGTGCGTGGCCGGCACATTGGTGCCGAACTTGTAGGTGAACTCGGCGGCATGCGCGAAGCGCGGAAGCACCAGCGCCGGAGCGCTGATCAGTGCCGCACCCGTTGCGAGGGCGCGGCGGCGGTTGATCGGTGTCATGGTCGAGTCTCCTGTCGGTCAGTGAAGTGTTTGACGAGCGTCGGCCGTGCCGCGCAGTGCCTTGACGAAATAGTCGGGCTGGCCCATCTGGCCGCCCTTGAGCGCAATCTCGAGCTGCGCCAGGTGCGGCTCACGCGAGATGGCGCGGCACAGCGGTGCGCCGGGAGCAAGCCGTGCGACCACGCGCAGCGCCTTCGGGGCGAGTCGCTGTGTGACGTGGCTGGAGGTGTCGCCGCCCGACAGCAGCAGCCGCCGAATCGGATGCGCGCGCAGCAGCGTGTCCGCCAGTTCACCGAAACGCTGTCCCAGCAGGCGGCCACCTTCGTGGCGGGCCTGCTCGCGGCTCATGCCCTGGCCGGCCAGCGCGGCCAGCATCGCCTCGATGCGCGGATCCTGCGGACCACGCGCGCTGTGCAGCATCACGCTGCGGCCGGCGCGCAATGCGAGCAAGGCGTGTTCAGCGAGACGGGCGACTTCCGCACCCGGGTCGCTCGCAGCGACCAGCGCGGCGGCATCCACGGCCAACTCGACGAAGCCATCGGCCAGCGCCGCATCGATCTGCAGCGCGCTCAGCGGTGAAGCACTGCCCGAGACGGCCAGCACCTGGGGTACGCCGCCAAAACATTCGTGTGCAGCTGGGGTGGCCGGGAGCACGCCGGCCTCGCGCCACCACTGTGTCAGCGCGTACTCGAGCCCCGAGCCACCGACGCAGAACAGAGGCGTCTTGCGGCCGCGCGCCAGACCGTCGAGCAGCCGGCCGGTTTCCGTGAGTTGCCCGGCGGTCGTGCCGTCGATCAGCACCGCGCCTCCCGCTGTCGCGTCGACCAGCCGATGAAGCTCGGTCGCCATCGCCTCGGGTTCGAGCGTGAACAGCGGCAGGTCGAAGCCGGCAAGGCGCATCGAGGTCTGCGCGCCGAGATGGCGCGTCAGGTCGGCCTCGTGCATCGGCGTGACCGGGTGCGCGCTCATGATCGGATGGCGATCGATGCGATGCACGCGCCCGTCGGTGCCGGAGCGGGCGAACAGGTTGCCGAAGGCGCAGTAGCGGCCCAGCGCCGGCGTGGCCGCCACGATCGGGATCGCGCTGTCGCCGAAGGATGCGCGCGACAGCTCCATCACACGACCGATGCTTCCGATGGCCGGCGAGCTGTCGAAGGTCGAGCAGACCTTGTAGTGCACCAGCGGGACCGGCAGCCTCGACATCGCCGTGAACACGGGAAGAAGCTGCTCGTCCATTTCAGGCGGCGACATCGCGCGGCTCGCGCCTGCCACGCCGATGGCATCGAAGGAGCCCAGTTCGCGCAGCGTCTGCTCATCCGGCACTTCGAGAAACAGCGCGCAGTCGAGACCGGCGAAGGCCAGGACCTCCAGCGCGTCGGCGGAGCCGGTGAAATCATCACCGTAGAAGGCCAGCTTCAACATGCGCGCCTCTACAGGTTGCCGAAATGAACCAGCGCGCGCCGCAGCGCGGGATGCGATTCGGCGTATGTGCCCAGGCCAATGCCTGCCACCGCCGCCTCCCAGCCCTCGCGCATGCTCGCCATGCCGGCGGCGATGCCGTCGGGGTGGCCGATGATTCCTCCCCCGGCCAGATGCATCAGGTCGACGGCGCCGAGAGCGCCATACAAGTCGGGGGCCAAGCCCGCCCACTGCCCTGACGAGAAGACCGGCATCAGCGGCTGCAGCCCGGCCCATGGCGCCAGGCACGCGCGGGCGGAGGCGACCACCGAATCGTCGGACTCCCAGAACTTGCTGCGCATGCCGTTGACATGCAGGTGGTCCACCCCCGCCATGCGCCACAGCTTCTGGTAGGCCTGGAACGAGAAGCCGAGCCCCGGATGGCGTGTGAGCGCGCCCCAGCCGTTGCGGTGGCCGTGGATCGGCAGCTGGGCGTGACGGCGCAGGTGTTCGACGGCCGCGAAGCCGACCCAGTTGACGCTCACCATCACGCAGCTGCCGCCCGCGGCCAGCACGGCGTCGTGACGGCGCAGCATCTCGTCGACCGAGCCCGAGATGTTGATCGCGTACATCGGCATCCGGCCCAGGCGGTCGGCATGGCGCTGCAGCACCGGCATGACGGCGCGCAGGCGCTCGTCGAACGGCGCATACGGCGGATCGGCCATCAGCTCGTCGTCCTTGATGAAGTCGATGCCAGCCGCGCAGAGGCTGTCGACCAGCTCGGCAGTCTGGACCGGCGTAAGGCCGATGCTCGGCTTGATGATGGTGCCGATCAAAGGCCGGCCGTGGACACCGGCAAGCCGTCGCGTGCCGGGAACGCCGAACGCCGTGCCGGCGAACCGGGCAGCGTAGTCAGGCGCAAGGTCCAGGTCCAACAGGCGCAAACCGGTGACTTCCCCAAGCTCGTACAGGTTGCCAGCCACCGTGGCCAACAGGCTGGACAGGTTGGCGCCGACGTTGGCGACCGGGAACGCGATCTCGATCTCGGCACGATGGAACACACCACCGTGCGGCCGACGATCGACGTACGCGCTGGCAAGCGTGGGCTGCAGCGCCGGCGCGAGCGGTTCGATGCGCACGACGCGGGCGCGCGAGCGCTCCTTCAGTTCGTCTGTCTCGCCCGGCAGCGCGAGGAAGGTGCCGCTGGATTGCTCGCCGGCGATCACCTGCGCGATCTTCTCGGAGGCGACCGAGCTTTCGACGAAGTAGCGGGCGCTAAACTCGGCGCGGGGGGCTGGATTGGCCATTGGGCTGTGAGGTTCTCTCTTGACTGACCCCAACAGTAGTTGAGCTCACCCTATGTGCCAAACGATATGATCTCCCCGCGCTGTGACGAAAGCTCACATGACATCCGGGTTGACCCGAGGTAGGCGACTGCAGCATGACCACGTCCCATCGTCTTTCGCTGAACGCGTTGCGCGCGTTCGAGGCGACGGCGCGTCTGCGCAGCTTCAGCGCTGCGGCTGAAGAGTTGTCGGTCACGCATGGCGCGGTGAGCCGCCACATCCGCATGCTTGAAGACTCGTTGGGTTTGGCCCTCCTCCAGCGCACCGCACAGGGCGCGATACCGACGGCCGAGGGGCAGCGCCTGGCGGAGGGACTCTCGACCGCCTTCGGCCTGATTCAATCGAGCGTCGAACAACTGAAGCCCGGCCCGCTCACGCTGGCGTGTTCCGAGTCGATCATGATGTACTGGCTCATCCCTCGGCTGAACCGCTTCAAGGAGGCCAATCCGGACGTCGAGCTTCGCTTCAACATGAGCCACGGGCCGATCGACTTCGCCCGCGACAGCGTCAGCGTGGCCATTCGTCTGTCATCGATCGAGCCTCCCAAGGATGTCGTGCGCACGGACGTCGCGAATGAATGGATCGGGCCGGTTTGCTCGCCCGAGTACCTGCGCCACAAGCGGATCGAGTCGGTCGAAGATCTCGCTCGTGCACGGCTGATGGTCTCGCGCACTCGGCCGACGGCCTGGGCCGACTGGGCCAGTTGCAGCGGCCATTCGAAACTGGAGTTGCACGTCGACGAGTCTTTCGACCACTTCTATCTGCTCATCCAGGGCGCCCGCTGTGGCTTGGGTCTGGCCAACGTGCCGCGCATGCTTGTCCGTGACGATCTGACGAGCGGCACGTTGGTGGCGCCGCTTGCATTTGTGCGCGGTCCGAACCGGCTGTCGATCTGGGTTGCGCCTCACCTCAGCCGCCGACCGGATGTGGTCAAGCTGGTTGACTGGCTGCACGACGAATTGCGTGGGACGGAGCCGTAACTCGCCATCCTCGGTACGACTGGCCATGCAGGCGGTCAGGTTCCCTTTTTTCCCGGATCGCGCGTGCCGCCGCATGCGCGCGGGAAGCGGGAGTCATGCGACTTGATTGTTGAATTCCGCCGATCTCTGACCCGGCAGATCCCCCTGACGCCTTAAGCGGGGCCGGCGTCGATCACGCCCACCGGCTTCTCGTTGATACGCCGCGGCGCACCTCCCTGATGGCCGGGCCATTGGAGAGTCAGTTCTCGACCATGACACCCTTGAGAGCGCCCCAGGCGTCGAATTTCGCGACGAGGAGCTGGTTGTCGTTGCGCTTCGGCAGCACGACGTAGTCAAGCGTCAGCGCTGCCCCGCCGCTACCCTCCGGTGACAGGGAAAAACAGGCCCGGTCGAGTGTCAGCGCGGATGCGAAGGCGGCAGGCGTTACCTCGGACGGCGAGGTCGCGCCTGGGAAGATCTTGTACAAGGCCGCACGAAGCTTCGGGGAGCCGTAGGTGAAGCGCTCTTCCAGCCAGTCGTTTCGTGTTTCCTCCGGAAACGCGGCCCGGACCTTCGCGTCCAGCCCCACGAGATTCTCGACGAGTGGTACGAAGGCATCGAGTTGCTCTGGCTCGAAGCCAAGCATGGTTCGCCTGGTCATGTAGAGGTCAACCGGCACCTTCCGGCCCGCGATGGTCGCCTTGCCGATGGTGCCGAGCTCCGAGAGCCTCCGGCGTCCGAAGAACGAGTGGCAATAGCCGGCCTCCCAGCGCGAGGGCATGATCGTCTCGGGCAGGCTCTGCATGCCGCGCTCGACGTTGTGGTCGACGCCCGCAAAGTTACCTGTTTCGTCAAACAGGGCCACGAAGAGCGGCGGATACCAGCTGATATCCGCGACGTCCCAGGCCCGCTCGTCGAGTCCCCGATATTGCAGGGCGAAGGGCCGGTAGGCGGGCGCGTCGGGCTCGTAGAGGCAGCCGGGTTCAAGCGCCCAGGGCAGGGGATGGTCGCCACCGCTCATCATCACCCCGACGAGATCGAACGCCCCCGCTGAAGCCGGCCAGGTCCCGAAGTGCTCGCGCACCACGCGGTCACTAGCTTCGAGGTTCCGGCAGAAGGCCTCGAAGGCCGAGAGGCGCGGCCCGAGGGCCTGGTAGTTCTCCAGGGTGGGATCTTTGGAGAAGCGGGCCGTGTATTCGACGTCTGCGCGCCCGCCCGGCGGGTGGAAGACGAGGTCCCATCCCTGCGTCGTAACAGGTCCTAGAAAGGGATGTGTCGCGATCATCATGCCGCCACGGCCTCGGCGACTTGACGGCCCGACCTTAGATAGACGGTCGGCCCCGAGATCGGAAACACCTCAGCAAGGTGGCTGATCGAATAATCGCCAGTGGCGTACATACGGCGCAGTTCCTACGTGTAGCGCCCGACGACGAAGGGCGTGACACCGCTCGTCGCCAAGGTTGGGGTCCAGGCCAGCACCGCGTTACCGAATTCAGGAACCGTTGGCTTCACCGCCGGGCAGTTGGAAGGAGTCGGGTCCCGGGAAGCTCTTGTCGGGCCTGAAAATCGGACGCCTGTGAAGGGATGCGAAGCTCATGCAGCATGCGGCCCCGATCACGGGAATCAACCACACCAGAGCCAACTGAAGCCTCCGTTGTCGCGGCGAGTAAAAATCGCTGCGCAATATCGCGACCGTTGCAATCAGATTGCCTGCTAGCGCCGCGATCGCAACGAACGCGAATATAAAGTACACATTTCGGAGCAAAGTGGCTTCTCCAAGAGCTTCTTGGGGAATGTAGCCAGAGGTGCGCGTCGACGTCAACCGATCGGCCGGTTTGTCATAGAGGCAGGCCACGAACAGCCATCGAAGGCACGCGGTCCAACGGCTGCCTCCGAGAAGATTGAATTCGGCTTGACGCATTGACTCAGACTCACACGACGTGCATGTGACTCGACAGATCTTCCACCTAATTCTTCACGTAGGACGCGATCCCTTACGTTAAAGACACAGGCTTTCGATCAGTCCATTTGCACCCTTCGATTTTTCGGTCTCGGCAGACCCAGGGCCAGGGCAGGATTGGCCCGAGCGGATAGGATGGCTTGATCCAAGGCAATAGGGGAAGCGGATGAGCATTAAGGTCGCTGGCGCATTGCGCATCGTTGCGGCAATGACAGTAGTGGTGTCGCTGGCAGCGGCGGGATATTTTGGCCGCTCACCCTGGATCGTCGTGGTGGCGACACCGGCGCTGACCTTGCTGTATGCACTGGGCAAGTTCCGCCAATGGCAGATGGTCTGGCGCGCCGGCGGAATGAAATCCATCGGCCTCAGCGTGCTGGCGACGTTGCCTGTCCAGTTGGGGCTTGGCTATGTGCTCTACCTGTTGGGACGGGGACTTGCGAGCCTGGTCGCGCCCACACCGATCGCCGCCTTCGGCTCCGAAGATGTTCTTGGCGTCGGCCTCATGTTTCTGATCTGCCTTGCCTGTTCCCTTGCCATCATCAAACTGGAGGGAAGCGCGACCGCGCTCCAGGATGCGGGGACGGCGCATGCCGCAGGGCAGACGACCCCCTCGACCGAGGAGGTGGAGCTCGACATGGATCCGAGGCCACTGACACCGGAAACCTTCTTCAAGTCACCTGGATACTGGCGGACCGATCCTTTGCGCGAGGCGCTGGAAGGCCGCGGCAAACGTGTCGCCAAGCCGGCGCTGGCGGCAAGTAACGCGCAGATCGTCGCAACGGAGGAGCGGCTCGGCTTTCGGCTGCCGGAAGGCTTGCGCGCGCTCTACCGCGTGATGGACGGCGGCTATGTGGGTGCGCTCTATGTCCCATTGAAGAGAGACCCTGGCCCCGTCTATGACGATTGGCGTGGCGCCTTCTGCATCGACTACTCCAGCCTCAGCCCTTTGAAGAACCTGCGCACGGTGCACGTCCACTACGAGGACTTCACCCACGATCCGGCTGACCTGCCGGCCCACGCGGACACGCTGCTCGTGTTGCAGGCGCGCTATGGCGACATGACGCTGCTCGACTACTCCCGGCCGGGCGAACCCCGGGTTTTGATCGTCGACTTCGACAGGAACGGCGATCTCACCGACATCACGTTCGAGACATTCGATGCATTCTTCCGCGCGCTGCGGCGGCCGAAAGAAGAAGAGCCCCGTCCCTTCCGTCGCGAACTCTTTCGAAGCAAGCCGATGGGAGACCTGCCCACGGATCGGCGCGCGAGCGCGTTCTGGGGCGGCGGCCCCCATCCTTTCGTCAACATGGCCAAGGGCAGAGACAATGGCTGGCGGCCGAAGGCCATGGCGGACGAAGCATTGATCGACGAGACGCAAGCCCGGATTGGCGCGAAGCTGCCTGAAGCGATCAAGGACTTGTGGCGGGCCAGGAACGGCGGCGATGTCGCCTATCGTTTCCTGGAGGATGGCCCCGACGGGGAGTTCGAGCCTTTCGAGGAACTGGCCCCGATGGAATATGTCGTGACGCTGGCCGAGCTTTCGAGGCGCATCGACTTTCTGCCGGGGGAAACGCCCTGGCATGCGTCGATCGCCGAGGCAGACAAGCTGGTCGTGTTGAATGCCAACCGCGATGCGCTGGTACTGCTGGACTATCGCCGGGAGGGTGACCCGTTGCTCCTGGTGGTCGACGACTTTGAAGCTTCCGGCATCGACAACGCTCGCGCCTTCGCAGACGTCGATGCGTTCATCAGGAAGCTGCGCAAATTCGAGCGTTCGCCTTTGTTGCCGTCGCCGCCGTGATCGGCGCCAGTGCTTGAGCATCCAGGCGCGGAAGAGGCAGAAGCCGTGTTGAAGCTCTTCGCGCACATTCACGAGAGCACGAGCTTCCCGCCGTCCCCTTGTTCCTCCCGGGCTTCGCAGTGGGGCTCACAGGCGGGATTCAGGTAACTTGTCGCATTGCCTCCCAAGGCACGCCACGCGTCCCACCTGCGGGTCGCCGCCCCCACGCAACACCTGGAGGTAAGCCTCGGTCACAGCCGCCGGGCCTGCGTATCGTTCGATCACCAGCAGCGGCTCGCCACCGCTGCGCGGACGGACGCAGAACTCCGCAAGGCCCGCGTACGCTGCGGCCAAACGGCGCGAGAACTCTGCCCCACCCCATTCGGCCGTACGCTGGCGGATGCGATCGGGCGCGGAAAACACCTCCACCGGCGGCCCCGAAAGATGACCGGCCGGGCCCAGGCGTCGGACATGTGTGTAACCGATGGCCAGGCTGTGCTGCATGGCGTGCAGGTGCGAGTGCAGCGCCATGCGAAGCTCGCCGTTGCCGGAGTAATCGACGTAGATGCACCGGGTGTCGCGGTCCAGATGATTCACTTCGTCGTACGCCACGACGCGGTCGTAGCAACCGAGTCTCTCGCAGAAGGCCACGTTGCCGCGGGACGTGAGGCCCACTACCTCCCGATCACCAGCCACGCGCAACTGCAGTGCCGTTCCATATGCCGTCTTGCTCGAGGCGCTGGAGATGAGCACCTGGCAGGCGCTGTCCCCTTGGCGCTCTTCGACAAGGTCGCTCACCAACCAGGAGGTGATAAACAGCGGCCGCAGCACCGCCTGCACGTCTTCCGTGTCCGGTACATACAACGGATCCTGCCCACACCGCGCATAGCGGTTGTAGACCGGGTGCAGGCCCGCGCGGTGGCCCGTGCCGTCGAAGAACGCCACGGCATTGGCGCGGGTGGGCTCGAGCACGACTTCCGACGCCATCGGCATGAAGCCGTAGACGCGCTCGCCCTCATGCAGTTGCGGGTGGCGTGAATCGACCACGCTGGCGAATCCCCATACCGGCAGCACACCCCATTGCACGCCGGCATCGGCCAGCGGAAAGTACTCCCAATAGCCGGCCTCATCGCCCAGTGCGGCATAGGTGATGTTGTTCGCCGTCAGCGCAAACAAGTCGATGCGCAGCCGCACCTGCCCCGACGCGAGGACGGCGCGTGTGCGTGTCTGCACTCGCGCGGAAGAAAAATTGCGTTTGTCTATATGGATTTCTGTGACCGTCATCGGGAGTCTTTCCGTCTTGGCGTGAGCAGATCAGGAGAACGAACGACCGTGAGGCTACGGCGCGCCGCCGGCCGGCACAAATCAACAATCTGCAGCACCGCCATGCGGGCGGCGAATAGTGCGTCACGCCGCCGTCACATGCGCGCCAAGCAGCAGTCCCCCGTACGACTTACAACAGCCGGTCGAGCGGCTATGGTGCAAGCCATGGCGAATATCAGCAGGGTCGACCTCAATCTGTTGGTGGTGTTCGAGGCCATCTACGCGCAAGGCAGCATCACGCGCGCGAGCGAAACGCTGCACCTGACGCAGCCCGCGCTCAGTCATGCGCTCGCGCGGCTGCGCGAACTGATTGGAGACCCGCTGTTCGTGCGTTCCGGCAACCGCATGGTGGCCACTGCATTGGCCGAAGAGATCATCGCGCCGGTGCGGCGCGCCTTGTCGGAGATCGACGGCACGCTGCGGCAGCTGCACAAGTTCGATCCGGCGCGATCGGCGCGCGAGTTCCGCATTGGCTTTCGCCACGTGGTGGAGACGGCCACACTGCCCAGCCTGGCCGCACGCGCCCGGGCCCGCGCGCCCGAGGTGAAGATCAGCTCGGTGCCCTATGAACGCGACAACCTCCATGGGGAGTTGGCCTCCGGCGCGCTGGACCTGGCCGTCGACGTGCTGCTGGCGCGCGTCGAGGGGGTGCGGCACGAACTGCTGATGTCAGGGCGCATGGTGGTGGTGGCGCGCCAGGACCACCCGCGCGTGCAGGGTGCCATCGACCTGGCCACCTACCTGGACCTGGACCATGTGCTCGCCACCTCGCGCCGGTTCGGCCCGGGCGTGGAGGACCTCGCCCTGCATCGCCTGGGCCACCAGCGGCGCGTCAAGCTGCGCTGCCAGCACTTCTCCACCGCGTGCGAGATCGTGGCGCGGACCGACCTGGTGCTGACCATGCACGAACGCCATGCCCAGGCGCTGAACGCGCCGCTGGCCAACCGCATCCTGGCTTTGCCTTTCGAGGCCCCGATGCATGAGCTGTACCTGTACTGGCACGCCAGCGCCGACAAGGACCCCGGCAACCAATGGCTGCGCGAGCAGGTGGTCGCGGTCTATGCAACCGGGCCACAGGCCTGAAGCGCGGTGCGCCACGCGCCTGTCACGCATCACATTCTCATCGTCCTCATGCTGGAATTGCAGGGCGCACGCCCGCAGACCTTCTTCTTCCACCGGATTGCCTAGTCATCTCCCAGGATCTGCGCCACGACAGCCCCGTCACGATTGGCATAAAAAGCGCGCGCAGCCGCGGCGGTGCGCCGCATGTGGGTCCGTCCCAACTCCAGCTTGGCAATGGCGTTGCGATGAACCTCGTCCGGGCCATCGGCCACGCGCAGGATGCGCGCATCGCGGAAGAACTTGGCCAGCGGCGTGTCCTCGGTGAAGCCGGCTGCGCCATGAGCCTGGATCGCCCAATCCAGCACCTTGCAGGTCATGCGCGGGGCCACCACCTTGATCATCGCGATCTCGGCCTTGGCCACCTTGTTGCCCACTGTGTCCATCATGTGCGCGGCCTTCAGGGTGAGCAGGCGCGCCTGGTCGATCATGCAGCGAGCCTCTGCGATGCGCTCATGCCACACGCCCTGGCGCGCGATCTCGCCGCCGAACGCCACCCGGCTTTGCAAGCGCTCGCACATCAGCTCCAGCGCCCGTTCGGCCACGCCGACCAGCCGCATGCAGTGGTGGATGCGCCCGGGCCCGAGGCGTCCCTGTGCGATCTCGAAGCCGCGGCCTTCGCCCAGCAGGATGTTGGACGCCGGCACGCGTACCTCGTCCAGTGTCATCTCCATGTGGCCGTGCGGCGCGTCGTCCCAGCCGAACATCATGCAGGGGCGCACGATGCTGACCCCAGGGCTCTTCATCGGCACCAGCACCATCGACCGCTGGCTGTGGCTTGGCGCATCGGGGTCGGTCTTGCCCATCACGATGAGGATCTCGCAGCGCGGGTCGCCCGCTCCGGAGGCCCACCACTTACGCCCGGAGATGACGTACTCGTCGCCGTCGCGGCGAATCCGCGTCTGGATGTTGGTGGCGTCCGACGAGGCGACAGCCGGCTCGGTCATCAGGAAGGCCGAACGAATCCGGGCGTCCAGCAGCGGCGCCAGCCACTTGGCCTTCTGCGCGGCGGTGCCGTAACGCTCCAGTGCTTCCATGTTGCCGGTGTCGGGCGGTAACCGCGAGCCGCATGTCCGTCTCGTTGGGGCCCCGCTGATATTCGAAGGCAATGGCGCTCGCATCCGTAGGGAGCAAGAACCTGATCATCGGAAGATTGCCCTGGCCTGCCGAGACGATCTGGCTTGGCGGATGGCCGAAGAACAGCGGCACGATCTGCAGTGTGCTGGTCTTGCCGACGCCGTTGTCGCCAAGCACGGCTGCTCCATCCCGCGGATCGACGGCTGTTATTCGGGCGCTGGGGACCCGTTGGTTGGTGCCAGCATTCACAAGCAGCGTGCGGCAAAGGCGGTATGTCATTAGGCGCTTCGTTCCATTTTTTGAGTCCCTGTCTGGTAAACGCTACAGCGGCCGGCATATCTGGCTCGTTGGCTCTTGGCAGCACAAGCAGTCTCGTCGAGACTCGGTTCGCGGTACATCATCCGCGAATCGATATCTCGCCTCGCTTCTCCGTCTTGATGACGACGTCGTAGTCGCGCTTCGCCTCGTTGAACGAGGAACGGTAGAAGTTCGGGTAGTTTTCTCCGACACTCTTGAACACGCGAATCACCTCCCCGATCGGCACGCTTGTTGATTGCCACCGAAAATTGACCCGGCTATGGAGTGAACCCCATCGACTGGACCACTGGGGAAAGATGAACTGATACGCTGGCTGGGCCTTCATAGAAGGAGAAGGTCCATGTCCTCAAGAGGTCCGTATCGCAGGCACTCGGCGCAGTTCAAACTGCAGCTGTGCCATGACATCCGCTCAGGCACCCTGGGCCGGCGCGACGCCCAGCGGAAGTACACCCTCTCAGCCAATCTCATCCAGATGTGGCTGACGCAGTTCGACCGCGGCGAGCTCAGCAACGAGGAGGCCGAAGCATCTGTGGTGGCCGACTACGAAGCGAAGATCGCAGCCTTGGAGCGCAAGGTGGGGCAGCTCACGATGGAGCTCGAGCTGGTCAAAAAAACGCCGCGCCTGCGCCTCGTGAGCGACAGCGAGAATTCCTCCATCATCACCGGCCCGAAGCCTGCTCCATCCGACGGGGGTGCCAAGTGATCGAACTGCCGCGCAGCACGTTCTACTACCAAGCCAACGAGCCCGCCATAGCCTTGAGCGATCTTCAGGTCGTTCAGCTTATCGAGAGCATCCAGGATGAGCTTGCCGGCTACGGCTATCGCCGTGTGACCCATGAACTGCGCCGCCGCGGTCACCTCATCAATCACAAGCGGATCGCGCGCCTCATGAAGTTGCACGGTCTGGGCATCAAGCCGCGCCGACGCTTCGTTCGCACCACCGATAGCGACCACGACTCGCCGATCTTCCCTAACCTTTATCGCAACGTGATTCCGAGCCGCCCGGACCTCGTGTGGGTGGCGGACTTCACGTACATCCGCATCGAGTCCGGGTTCTGCTATCTGGCGGCCATCCTCGATGCGTGCAGCCGCAAGGTCGTGGGCTATGCGATCTCGCGGCGCATCGACACACCGCTCGCGTTGGCGGCGCTGCGTTCGGCCGTCCGAAGCCGACAGCCGCAGCCGGGCTGCATCCACCATACGGATCGCGGTTGTCAGTACGCGAGCGAGACGTACCGACGCGCATTGCAGGAGGCCGGGCTCCGAGGCTCGATGAGCTCGCCGGGCAATCCGTATCACAATGCCCAGGCCGAGAGCTTCATGAAGACGCTCAAGGTCGAGGAGGTGTACCTGGCCGGCTACGAGACCTTCGCAGACGTGGCAACGCGACTGCCGCGGTTCATCGAAGAGGTCTACAACGCCAAGCGGCTGCATTCGGCGCTCGGTTACCGCCCACCCAACGAATTCGAATCCCAACTCGCTCAGCAGGCGGCTTAGTTCTGATGACCCCAGTGGTCCAGTCGATGGGGTTCACTCCACTAAGGCACTAATTTCCGTCTAAGACTGACCCACGTAAAACTCTACCCTGCTCATTTTTAAGGCAGGGGATCCTAGGAGTGATAGACGTGGCGACATTGAGTGTCATCAGACGCTGGGCCCTGCGCGAGCAGATGTCCATTCGCGAGATAGCCAGGCGTACAGGCCTGTCTCGCAACACTGTGAAGAAGTATCTGCGAGCGGGCGAAGAAGCGCCGCGCTACGCCAAGCGGGCGAGCTCGAGCAAGCTCGATCCCTATGCCGACAAGCTCGCGACCTGGCTCGCGATCGAGGCCACTAAATCGCGGAAACAGCGGCGCAATCTGCGGCAGATCCACACAGCTTCCCGATGAGAAGTGACGGAACATGGTTTTTTAGGTCGTCTCGATCAAGTTCGTGAAGCCTGATCGGAACGCCCATGACCAACCGAGTACCTGCAAGATGGCAGCCGATCCTCTCGTCCAGCCGCGCTGCGTTACTCTTCCCCGCGCCATCCTTCTGCGCAACCTCTGCAGGACTGGGACAGGTCACTTCGGCAACCCACCGAAGCAAGACGTCACAGATTTCGGCCCATGCATCTCGATTCTCGGCTTGGATTGAGCGCAAGGCCACCAATGCCCAGTGACGTGCGGATGCCTGGGCTCGACCGGAAGACTCTTCCGCGGCGAAGAGCAATGCTCTAAAGATCGCGGGTGCCACTGCAATCGTCTGCTCTCGATGGCCGTCCTGCGCGTTTTGACTCTGCAACAGCGCGGTCACCACTATGCCGGGCACCGGAGATGTCGGGGGAATTCGCTTCGCTACCAGGATAGACATGGCTGCGACAAGAATGTCTGCTGCAGCGGATGACCGTTGAGGGTGCTCGTCCGATTCGCGCCGCGATCGCACGGATCGAGTGACCGATCACCAAGGCGCGAGAGATTTCCTCTCGCTCAGCAAGTGTCAGCGCCAGCCTCGAGCGACGTCGTTCGGGCGGGCGGATCCCGCCCGTCTGAACCAAGATGCCTCGCACGGATCCGTGCGATCGATCAAACAGCTGAGCGATCTGATGGAGAGTCCAGCCAGCTTTCCAACGCTCCCACATCAATGCCTTTCTGGGGGCCGTGTAGAAGGTTCGGGTCCGGTACTTCATCTGCAACACTCCGTCTGCCTACGCAGCGTTTAGTGCGTTGCATCGATCGGTTGAATCCGCCGCCCTATGCAGACATCGAAGATTCCGAAAAGCGGTCTTTCGGGCTGTTTCTCATAGCGGAGCTCACGGTACGGGACTCAGTCCAGAACCATATTGGCTTTCTTGGCAAGCGCCTGCCATCTCGCCACGTCCTTTGCGACGAAACCCGTTGTCTCTTGAGCCGAGGCCGCAGTCCCCACCACTCCCGCGCTCGCCAGCGCGGACTGGACTTCAGGGCTCTGAAGTGCCTTCGTGATCGCTACATTCAGCGCCGCAATGCGCTCCGCGGGCACGCCCGCGGTCGTTGCAACGACAAACCACTGGTCGGCGTTGAACCCTGCCAATCCTGCTTCGCTCAGGGTAGGAACCTCCGGCAGCATGGGCGAACGAGAAGCAGTGGTGACGCCGTATGCCCGCAGCTTGCCCGACTTGATGTGCGGCAGCACGGGGGTGATGCCCAGCATCCCCAAGGGCACCTGGCCGCCCACGACGTCCGTGACGGCCTGGCTGCCGCCCTTGTAGGGGACGTGGACGATCTGGGTATTCGCCATCTGGTTCACCAGTTCGCCAGCGAGGTGCTGGCTGGTGCCATTGCCAGAGGTCGCGAATGAAAGAGCATTGCGGTCCTTCTTCGCGGCCGCCAGCAAGCCCTCCAGCGACCCGGGCAATGGTGCCGCCGTCGTACCGACCAGCACCATGGGTCCCTTGGCAAGCGTAGCGACACCCGCCAGCTCCTTGCCGATCTGCGGGACTGGAACGTTGGTAAGGATGGGACCGGGCACTGTCACGAGCGTGAGACCGTTCTTCGGAGCCTTTGCTGCGGCCTGCAAAGCGATTGCGCCGGCCGCGCCGGGGCGATTGTCGACAACCACCGTCTGCCCAAGGATCTGCTCGACCTGGCGCGCCACCAGCCGGGTGACGACGTCGACGGTTCCACCCGCCGGCTGGCCGACGAGCCAGGTGATCGGCTGGGTGCCCTGCGCGAGAACGGGTGTGACAGTGGACAGCAGGGCCATGCCGAAAAGGCCAAGCGTACGCCGCCTAGGGATCAAATGGTGTGTCATCTTGAGGTCTCCGATCGTTTGCGACGATCAATCGAGTTGGCCCGGTGGCGTGTTGGGGTGATGTTGGATGCTGTCCTGGAAGGCCTTGATCAGCTTGAGGACTGGACCCAGGACCCAGGTGTTGTAGACCAGCACATCGGTCTCCTCCTTCGGATCTCTCGTGATGTTGAAGAGGTAGGGCGATTCGAGCTTGCCCTTGCCTTCGTTCACGGCGGGTTCCCAATAGAAGTGCAACTTCCAGTCCCGCCACTTGACGGCTCTCAGTTCGTTCTTGATGTAGAAGGGAAAGCCTTCGCGTGCCGACTTGTCCTCCTCCCCCAGGAAGAACGGCAGTTGGTCCACGCCGTCGATGGGCCGGTCCTGCGGCAGCGCCGCACCGGCGACACGGATGAGGGTCGTGTAGAGATCGGTCACATGAACGATCTCGTTGCTGACACGACCCGCAGCGATGCGGCCCGGCCAGCGGGCGATGAAAGGAACTCGGAGGCTGCCTTCCATCGCGGTGTGATAGGTGCCAGTCCACGGGCCTGCCGTGCCGCGATAGGGAGCCCGGAACTCGGGGCCGTTGTCGCTGCAGAAGATCACCAACGTGTCTTCTGCGAGCCCCATCTCGTCGAGCGCCCTGACCACCTGTCCCACTCGATAGTCCATCTCGACCATCGAGTCGGCGAAGTCCCCCGCGCCGGTGCGTCCGGCGAAGTCGGGGTGCGGCAGCGTCGGGAAATGCAGATGGACCAGCGGCAGATAGAGGAAGAACGGCTTGCCCGCCGACACGCTTCGCTGCATGAAGTCGACCGAACGGTCCACCAGATCCGCGTCGATGCCGCGGCGTGCCTTCAGGTCGTAGACCTTGACCTGCCGCGACGGCTCCCCGGCCTTGCCTTCCATGATGTACGGCAGATCGACCACGGTCGGATCGAAGCCCACGGTCGAGGTGAACTGGCTCTCATCGGTCGTGCGCGGAATGCCGTACCACTCGTCGAAGCCGCGGTCCGAGGGAAGGCGGCCTGGCACATCGCCCAGATGCCACTTGCCGAAATGGGCTGTGGCATATCCCGTGTCCGAAAGTCGTTGGGCCAGCGTGATCTCCCATCGAGTCAGTCCTTGGGGCAGGCCAGGCGGAACCGATTGCAGGCAACCGGTCCGGATCGGATGGCGTCCGCTCATGAGCGCGGATCGCGTGGGGACGCAGTCGCTCTCTACATTGAAGTTCTGCAGCAACAGGCCTTGTGCGGCGAGAGCGTCGATGTTCGGGGTCGGCGCGCCGCGCAAGGCACCGCCGCCATAGCAGCCAAGCTCGCCCCATCCGAGGTTGTCGGCCAGGATGAGGACGATGTTGGGGGAGGCACTTGTGGGCATCGAGGTGGCTTCGGTAGTCAGAACCGACCAATCTACGCCTCGCGTGGCGACGATGGCATTCCTCAAGTGCCTCCATGCCATAAACTTCAGGAATGTCACTGACAATTCGCGACATCGGGTATTTCCTCGCCGTGGCCAGGACGGGCCAGCTGGCATCCGCAGCAGAAGCCCAGGGGGTGACGCAGCCTGCGTTGACCAAGGCGGTGCGGCGAGTGGAGGATGAGTTCGGCCTTCAGCTCTTCGAGCGCAGCGTGCGCGGCATGGCGCTGACAGCAGCGGGCCTCAGGGTGGCGGAGGAGATGCGCAAGCTGCAGGCCGCGTACGCCGACACCGTCCTGCTGGCCGACGAGATGCGGGCCCGGCAGGCGGGGCTCCTGCGCATCGGGGTGACCGACACCACCGCGGGCAATCGGATGGCCGCCGTACTGGGGCCGTTGCTGGTCCAGCGGCCGGGACTGCGCGTGCGAATGCGGGTGGACCGCTCGGATGTCCTGGCGGCGCAGGTTCGTGAGGGGGAGCTCGATCTCGCCCTCGTGCCTGCCTATGAGGGACAGCCTCTGGACGGGAACCGGACCAAGATCGACAACGACCCCATGCTGCCTTTAGTGCGGGCAGGGCATCCACTGGTGGCACGATCGCGCGTGTCGCTCAGGGATGTGACCGAATTTGGATGGATGAGCGGACCGACGAACTCGGCCGCCTATCGCGCTTTGACGGACATATTCACCCGCAACGCTCTGCCGCAGCCAACCGTGGTCATGGAGGTGCCGTTCGCGTCCGAGTTGAATCTCTCCGTGCTGGCCGCGACCGATCTGGTGACGCTGGTGCCGCGTTCGTTCATGCAGCATGCGACCGACGAACGATTTACTGTGCTGCCGGTCGCTGCGCTGTGCATCCCTCGCGCAGTCATCCTGCTTTCGCGGCCAGGGTCTGCGTGGTCGCCGCTGATGGAAACGCTGCGAGCTAGCCTTCTCGCGCTCAGGCCGCTTAGGAGATATCCCTCACCGAGGTGACATCTTCGCGCTGTTTCGCAAGGGAGCAAGAACGTCCGCTGTGGAGCAACTGCGCAGCGATCGACCGGCTACGACCGGTAAGGCGCAGCGGCGCTTCCGCGTCTTCGGCAGCAGCGCGCTTCTTATTGAACAGGCCAAGCTTCATGTTTGTGGGCCACGCCAAGTGTCAGCGAGTGCGCGAATTCTGGCCCATGTCTCAGCGTCCGATTCTGGCCGTCTGCGGATGACCGGACTGCGCCTCTCGCGGAAGCTCTTCGTCCGGTGCCCCAATCGATTGCTGGCAACCGGGAGCCGACTCAGGTCGCTTTGATTCCAAACCGCTTGATGATTTCCCCGTAGACCTGGGTCTCCTGGCGCATCCGCTCAGAAAAAGGCCCTGCCGGCATCGCGACCAGGTCAGTACCAAGAACCGCCAGCCGCGAGCGCGAGTCGCTGCGGTAGAGAACCGAGAACGCCGCCTTTGAAAGCACATCGACAATCGCAGGCGGTGTCTTGGCGGGAACAAGCAGCCCGTACCAAGTGACGAAGTCGTCGTTCTGCATCATGCCGAGCGCTTCGCCAAGGGTCGGTACGTTTGGCACCAACGGCGAGCGCTTTGGCTGCGTGACGGCAAATGCGACCAGCTTTCCACTGTTGATGTGCGGCAAGACGGGCGGTGCGCCGACAAGTGCGAAGGTCACCTCTCCCCCGAGCGCGGCGACCGTCGCGGGCCCGGCACCCTTGTACGGGACATGCATGATGTCCATGCCGGTCTGCATGCGCAGAACTTCGACGGCAATGTGCTGTGGAGAGCCATTGCCGGGCGTGCCAATACTGATGCCGCCCTTCTTCTTGGCTGCCTCCAACGCTTCGCGCAAGGTCTTCGCCCCCAGCGACGGACTGGCGACGAGGATATTCGGCGACTGGGAAACAAGCACCACTGGTGCAAAGTCGTTCACTGCTGAATAGCTCGTCTTTGCCTGCAATTGCGGCGTGATGTTGAGTTCCGGATTTCCGGCCAGCAATATCGTGTAGCCGTCAGGCTGCGCCTTCGCCACGGCCTCCGCGCCAAGCATGCCGCCAGCGCCGGCGCGGTTGTCCACGACGACTGGCTGGTGCAACTCTTCGCTCATGCCCTGGCCCAACATGCGAGCCACTGCATCGATGCCGCCGCCGGCTGCATATGGCACAACCATGCGAACGGGCGCGCTGGGAAAGGAGGCGCGCGCCGCATACGATGGTGACGCCAGCCAGCCAGCTGACGTTGCGCCCATCAGGGCGAGCATTGTTCTGCGCTTCATTCTTGTCTCCTTGTTTCGCCTGATGTCGCGTTACTCAGCCAATGATGCGCCCGGGATTGAGGATGTTCGTCGGGTCCAAGGCCTGCTTGAGCCGCCTCATCAGCGCGATTTCCCCCGCGGAGCGACTCACCGAGAGGTAGTCTTTCTTCAGGCGGCCAACGCCATGCTCGGCACTCACCGTGCCGCCGCAGCCGCGCAAAGCACCGTACGCAATCTCATCCACCGTATGCACACTGGCCTCGTCTACTGCGCCGCTGATGAGATGCAGGTTGTTGTCTCCCAAGTGCCCAAGGAACAGGTGCTCGGCCCCCGGCAGCTTCGCCTGTAGTTCGGCGTCCACCTTCTTGAGGTATTCACCCGTTCGAGCCCAGGGAAGTCCGATGTCAAGCGTCGCCGCCGGCTTGAGATGCGTGAGGACCTCCGGGATAGCTTCACGTATACGCCAGAAGGCTTCTCGATGCGCCTCGCTCGCAGCGATTGCGCAGTCGCTGACCTCGCCCGTCTCCATGGCGTGCTCAAGAGCTGCCTGCAACGCATCCTCTATAGGCTGACCAGCATTGCCGGTAGCCTCAATCAGGACGTGCCATGCGCCTTCGACGGACACGGGCGCCACGGCGCCTGTCAATCGGCACGCCAAGCGCACATAGCGGTCGGACATGAATTCGAATGCGCAGAGCGCACTGCCCAAGGTCCGCTTGAGCGAGCGCAGCAAACGGGGGAGCGCCTCGAATTCCGAAGCGGCGACCCATGCCGCTGCCGTCTGCCCCATTGGCGGGTGCAAACGTAACGTCAATCGCGTGATGATGCCCAGCGTGCCCTCGGTTCCGATGAAGAGGAACCGCGGGTCGAGACCGGTGCTGTTCTTGACGAGACGCGTAAGCGAAGACACAACGCTCCCGTCCGGCAGCACGGCCTCCACGCCGAGGACCGAATCCCGCATGGTCCCGTAGCGAATCACACGAATGCCACCGGCATTGGTGGCGGCATTTCCACCGATTTGGCAACTGCCTCGCGCTCCCAGGTCCACCGCGAACATCCACCCGGCCACTGCCGCCGCCTCTTGAACCTGTTGAAGCGTCGCGCCGGCTTGCACCTGCATTACGCCTTCCAAGGTGTCGATGTCCTCGACGGCATTCATTCGCTCAAGATTGATGACGATGTCGCCATCGGAAGGAACAGCCCCTCCGGCCACCCCCGTCATGCCGCCTTGCACTGTGATGGCCAGGCCCTCTTGCCTGCAGCGCTGCACCAGGGCAGCCACTTCCTCGGTGCTTCGCGGGCGGTGCACTTCGCGCGGTCGCCCGACCGTCAGGCCGCTCCAGTCGCTCAGGAAGCGCTCTTCGATTTCCGTGATGGTTGTGCTCATGACAGGCTCTGCTCCAGCTTTGTGGAGACCGGGGTCGAGGTGGACGAGCCGAGCTTGTGCGCAGTGTCGATGCCACCGTGCCGTTCAATGAGCTCCGCCTGGTCGGCCTTGGCCTGCCTGTCGACGAGCTGCGGGTCGCAGATGTCGTAGAGCGCGAGACGCATGTTTTCCAGAACCCCGGCATGGGCCGGGTCCTCAGCCAGGTCGCGCAGTTCTTCCGGGTCTTCCTGCAGGTCGAACAGCTCGGGGCGGAAGCCCACGTAATGGTGGTACTTCCATCGGCCCTTGCGCAGCATGAATCCGGCCGAGTTGCTGCCGGCGGCGTGGTACTCGCTGAGAATCGGGCGGTCCGGTTCGGGTTTCGACGTCGCGACCTGCAGCAGCGAACGACCAGTTCGGTTCTGCATCTCAGGCGTGGGGTCAATCCCGGCGCCCTCGAGGATGGTTGGGAACAAGTCCAGCAGGTCGACTGGGGTCTCGCAAAAGGATGGTGTGATTCCGGGGCCTGCCATCAGCATGGGAACTTTCACGCTCTCTTCATAGAGCGTTGATTTGCCCCACACACCGCGAGCCCCCAGGTTATCGCCGTGGTCCGATGTATAGATGACCCGCGTGTTGTCTGCGAGCCCAGAGTGGTCGATTGCACGCACTATCTGACCGACGTTGTGGTCGAGCCAGCTGCACAAGCCGTAGTAGGCCGCGAAGGCGCGCAGGCGCTCCTGCGCGTCGGCGAAGCGGTCTTCCGAGCCCATGAAGTCCGCGTATTCCTGCACCCAAGGGTGCCTGCGGTAGCCGCTGCTCGGATGGAGCTTGGGCTCCGGCAGGCTGTCCAGCGGATACAGGTTGAAGTACTCTTCTGGCACAACGAAGGGGAAGTGCGGCGCGACCAGGCCCACGTACAGCACGAAGCCGTGTTCTTCGTTGCGCGCAGCGGCTTCCTTCAACCACTGCACCGCCCGATGGGTCACGGCACGGTCGTATTGCGTGTACGACGATTCTCCCGGCCCGATACGGTCCCCCAGCATCCGCGGGCCATCCACGCGCGGACGGAAGGGGTCGCGAATGGAGGCCCAAACCATCCCATGACCGCCAACTACGTGCATCGGCAGGTGCTCTTCGTCGAAGCCCGCCGGGTCCTCCACGCTGCGGTAGTGCAGTTTGCCGATGCTCTCGACGCGCACATGATGTTCCTGCAGCACATGCCCCCAGCCCCGCTGTTCGCCGGTGTAGGGCATGGCGTTGTCCCACAACCGGACCTGATGCACGCGAAGGCCGGTCGCGAAGGCCGCACGCGCTGGAACGCAAATTGGGCTCGGCGTGTAGGCGTTGGTGAAGCGGATGCCGCGCTTGGCCAGCGCGTCGAGGTGGGGCGTCTTGACGAAGGGATGCCCCGAGCACCCCATGATTCGCGGGTCATGCTCATCAGACATGATGACCACCACGTTCTTTGCTGGCATGTTTAGTCTCCGGTTGCCGGAGCCTCGCGGGCTCCCATGCATCGGAGTGTGGGCAATGCCGACGCTCGAATCCAATACCGTCTTCGGCTGGCGCGCCTTCAGTTTTTCTTATGGGCCGGTTCGATGAGCCGACCGTACAGGAGGCCCGCCTCCAATTGCCGGCGTACAACCTCTGCGAGCAGGTCTCGCACAGCTACTGCAGCGGGGGAAAGTGGACGTTCCTGCGGCCAGACAATGGCTTGCACCCGACTCAGGTTCGTGCCGGCGATGGGGCGACCCACGATTGATTTAGCGGCGACAGCCTCGATGCAACTGCTCGGTGGCAGGATGGCGTAGGCCAACCCCTCCTTGACGACAGCGACCAACATCGGTGGACTATTCAGCTCATATCGGACGTCCAGCGGTTGGTCGATTGCGAGGGCCGCACGTTCGATGATTTTGCGCAGATCGTGGGCGCGGTCGGGGGCTGCCAGCGGCCACCGGGCAAGCTGCGCGAATGCAACCTCCGCCAGCTCTCGCCGCATCAATTTGGCCGCCCCATAGATCATGAAGTGCTCCTCGAATACCGGCACGGCCTCCATCCCCTGCAGTTCGGAGGGACTCGGCATCAGGGCGAGCTGCGCGTGGCCAGCTTCGACTTCTCGCCGCGCCTCAGACGACAGTGCATCGCTCACGGTGAGCCTGATGTCGGGATACGAAGTAGCAACCGCATGCAGGAGCGGCGCGATGACGACACCGGCCACGGAGCCCGCCACCATCAGTCGGACGGCGCCGGCCGGCAGCGCGTCCTGACCATGAACCTCTCCGCGAAGCGTGTCGAAGCTCGCGATGAGGTCCAGGGAGCGGTCATAGAGACGTTGACCCTCCGGTGAGAGGTCGACCCCTTTGGCATGACGTACAAAGAGCTTGGCGCCAAGTTCGTCCTCCAGCGCAGCAATGTTCTGGCTTAGCGCCGGCTGCGCAATTCCAAGACGCTGTGAAGCGCGCGAGAAACTGCGGCTGCGGGCAATCTCGACGAAGTACTTCAGCTGACGTAGTGTGATGTGCATGGCAACCGGTGAGAATAGCCCGGAGTCTCCATTACTGCCGCCCAAGCATCTACGGGCTTACCCACGCCCGAACCTGATTGGGGAGCGGCCGCTTTTGGGGCATTTTCCAGAAGTGTGTGCAGTGTCGGCTTCTGGCCGGGTTCGGCCTTCTAGGCCCAATCGGCCCGAAGCGGTCTCCCGCTTCCCGCATGCATTCCTTATGCCGGATTGATTTTCGCAACGCGCGTTGCATGACGCCCGCCTTCGAACGAGGCGCCCAAGAACGAGTCCACGATATCAATCGCCGTGCCCAGGCCAACGACTCGCGCCCCGATACAAAGCACGTTGGCATCGTTGTGCTGGCGAGACATCCGAGCGGTCAACGGCTCGCTACAAACCACCGCGCGGACTGCAGCGTGCCGATTGGCCGCGATTGACATCCCCACGCCTGTTCCACATATCAAAATTGCGCGCTCGATCTCGCCACCCTCGATGGCTCGGCCCACCGCGTGCGCAAAGTCGGGATAGCCCATCCGTGGCGCCGGCAGTTGGCCAAACAAACCGCCATCCGGCCGTTTCTCGATGCGCTCTACCGTCCACCCGAGTGGCTGATCGATTGCCCGGATGAAACGCTCGTCTGCCGGTGCGAAGAAGTGACGGCCGGCCGCATCCGTGAAATGGCCCGACTGGGCTGCGAAGGCCCGAACCAGACCAAGTTCTTCAGCCGCTGCGGCATGGGGCCCTGCCAAGGCCGCATGTGCAGCATCACCGTGACACAGGTTCTGGCCAAGGCGCTGGACCGCGCACCTCAGGAGGTGGGCGCCTATCGGGTCCGAGCGCCGCTCAAACCCGTCCGCCTGGACTCGCTTGCCGCGCTGGCGCATGCCGAACCCACTGTCGCCACTCTAAAAACATCCACAAAGATATAAACATGTCAGACATCCAACGCCATCACTCCAACGCTCGAATCAGCAAGATCGTGACCCACGGCGGGCTTGCTTACCTCAGCGGTCAGACCGCGAAAGGCAGCGCTGCCGCCGAGTCCGGCATCAAGGAACAAACCGCGGAAGTGCTATCCCGCATCGACGCACTGTTGGCAGAGGCCGGCACCAATGCGCGCCGCCTACTCACCGTCACCATATACCTGCGCGAGATCGCGGATTTCGCAGGAATGAACGCGGAATGGGAAGCATGGCTCGAAGGGCACCATGCCGCCGCGCCGACGCGCGCGACCGTGAAGGCAGCCCTCGCTACCGGCAGCCTGCTAGTCGAAATGACAGCCGTTGCGGCCCTAGCTTGAATTCGCTGCCAATAGTACCTATTCGCACCAGCCTTCCAACGCCGGCAGTCGCTGCAAAGCGGCCTTCGGCAACTTCGGCCGACGTCTCGGTCATCGAATTTTCGCCCTCACTTCCGCCAACTCACGATAAGTGGGCGTTTACGAAGGTAGGTGTTGCGCTGGCAACGCAAGGGCGCGTGCCAGGACGCGGGTGGCCGCGGCGCTCGCTGGATACCGGAACTGCAGTGCAAGTACGCGCAGCACTTCGAAACCGTGCTGGGCGACAGCGCTGTCACACGTGCGCTCTCGCGCTCCGACAGGTTGTCCCTCACGTGCAGCCGCCCGGATCCTGCCAATCATGTCCATGGTGATCACTCCTTGAACCCCGCTGCTTAAATAAACAGCAGGGTCGGCTGAACATCTGGCTCACTTTTACTTCGGCACTAATCCGCATAACTGGCTCACTTTCCGGTTGGCGCCAACAGGACCAAGGCCCTGTTGCCCGGTGCCCTGCTTTTCAACAGCCGCTCCTGCATCTCCGTGCCCACAACTTTGCTTGGCGCTTGAATCCGTCGCACTTTTGGATTACGATCGTACTATTAGATTATGGCCATAATCCTAAGTGTGCCTCCGAACACAGAGGCCGAGCCAGTCCTAAATCTTCAGAAAGTGAGGTTGTCATGCAGGAAAAAATTGAAGCGCACAACGAACCCAACGCCGACGCGTTCGCATCACTTGGCGTCGCTGCAGCAGCTGACGCCATCCGCAAGGGCGAGATTTCGTCTGAATCGTATGCGAAGGCGCTGCTACAGCGGGCCCGTGACCATGCCGACTTGAACTCGTTCATTACGATTGACGAAGAAGCTGTGCGGGAAGCTGCCAGGACAGCTGATAGGGCAATTGCCTCCGGGGCAACCGCGCCGCTGCTTGGTGTGCCTATTGGGATCAAAGATAGTTATCTTACGGAAGGGCTTCGTTCAACCATTGGTCTCTCAAGCCTAAATAGTTTTGTACCGAGGCATGACGCCGATGCGGTGCAGGCCATCAAAGACGGCGGCGGCATTGTTTTCGGCAAGAACAACCTGGTGGAATTGTCATTTGGCCTGACCGGTCACAATGAAGCCTACGGTCAAGCGAAGAACCCCCATAACGTAAATCACGTCTCAGGTGGATCGTCCGGTGGTGGCGGTGTGTCCGTCGCCGCACGCCTCGTGCCCGCGTCCTTGGGCGGCGACACCATCGGCTCGATTCGTGTGCCGGCATCGTTGTGCGGCGTGGTTGGCTTCAAGCCCACCACTGGACGTTGGCCGCGCAGCGGTGTTGCGCCGATCTCTCATACGCTTGATACCACAGGTGTGTTCGCCCGAAACGTGGACGACTGCATCCTGATCGATCGCGTTGTCACCCGGGACGAGACTCCTGATATCCGCACGCATTCCGATCTGAAAGGCGTCAAGCTAGCCTATGCGCCGCGTCAATATCTTGAGCTGGTAGCCCCTGAGATTGAGGCACAGTTCAGAGAAAGCATTCGTCAACTGCGTGACGCTGGCGCTGAAATAGTGGAGATCGACTTAGGGGATGATTTCTCTGGCCGAGCACTCACCGCGACTTGGAACATTTTCTTCCGCGAGGCCAAGGCAGCGCTTGAGAAATTCATTCACCAAAACAACGTTCCGACTACCTTCGACGAAATCTTTGGCGGTCTCAAGCCGGGGATCAAAGGTGCATGGTCCCAATTCGTACTTCCGACCGGGCAAGGTTACATCTCCGAGGAGGTCTATAACACGGCGCTCTCGGCCGAACGCGCGGAAATCAAGCGTCGGTATGCTCAAGCATTCTTGAGCACTGGTGCCGAGGCATTGATTCTGCCTACAACGCCAGCCACAGCGCCGATGATCGGGCAGGAAGACAAGATTCTGTTGGATGGTCAGGAGATGAGCCAACTGGTGCTTGCCAATAACACTATTCCTGCAAGTGCGGCTGGGCTTCCAGGCATTAGTCTTCCAATCGGTCTATCAGACGCGGGGCTTCCGATTGGTATTGAACTTGATGGTCCCTTTGGTCGAGACAGAGCGCTGCTGTATGTTGCCCGCCGCGTGGAGGCGGTGGTGGGCACATTGCCGGCACCCATCTAATCGCAGCTTCAAAACAGAACATTCACTAACTTCGCGGCCTTAACTGGCTGCGTTATCGCAAGGAATTGATATGTCAAAGTCGACTCATGAAATAAAAACGATCGCTGTCGAGCACGTCACCATCTCTTCGAATCATTCGTTCGCCATAGTTAAAGCCAAGCTGGAGAGACTGATTAATCGCATTGATGACGGCATCTTCACCTTGCTGCGTTATGGCGAGACAGCACGCGCATTGAAGGAGCTTGAGGCCTTGCCCGCTCTGTCGATCTTTGGGTTCCGAGACCATGGTGCGTTGTTAGGTATCGTTGGCCCGCGTCGGCATTCGGTCCAATACGACATTGGAAATCCCCTGACTGCATCGAAAATGACACGCCACAATATCTCAGCCGGACTTTATGCACCTATCCGCGTTCTTCTCCGTGAAGACGCGAATGGGGTGGTGGCTTTTGAGTATGACCGCCCCATTTCGATGTTTGGACAGTTTGACAGCCCGGAGGTCGATCTGGTAGCTGCACAACTGGACAAAGACCTTCGCGCTGTGCTGGAAGAAGCGGTGTCGTGAACTAGTGTGTGCGCGGGAGTGTGGTGACCGCTTCTCTCGAGAGGCGCCTCAGATATTCAACGATTGGTGAAATTTATGCGTTTCGAAAAAGGTCATAAGGAAAATACACGCAGGCGCATCATTGATGTCGCTTCAAGGCGATTTCGACGAGACGGTATCGCGGCGTCAGGCCTGGCCGGCATTATGGCTGAGTCAGGATTGACAAATGGTGCCTTTTATCCCCATTTCGACTCCAAGGACACGTTGGTCAAAGAAGCCCTTTCAAGCGCTTTGAATGACCAGCGCTCTCTATTGACGAACGAAGGGACCGGCGCAGTTGATATTGAGGATGCCATTCGTCGATATCTCAATAAGTCTCACTTGTTGGGTTGTGATGAAGGGTGTCCTTCCGCGGCGTTGCTGCCCGAGATTGGCCGTCAGTCTGAGCCGACCAAGAAAATGTATGAGGAGGCATATTCTTCTTATGCTGAAGGTCTAGCAATGTTGCTTCCAGACCCTAAGTCCAGCCAAAGTCGACGGCAGGCAGCGACTATTTTTGCTCTGTTGGTCGGTACGATCCAAATTGCTCGCGCCGTGTCAGATCCACAGCTTGCGGAACAAATTTTGGAGGATGGGGTGCAAGCAGCACTGAAATTGTCGCGCTAACACAATGCATGCCAATGATTACCGCTACTGCTGGATGAAATTGAGAGGAAATCTCGGCAACGGGAATAATCTCCATCCAAATCACACCCCAATTTATCGATGCCAATGCGTGCAATTTTTACCGGACGCCTTCAGCATCGCTTCGGCAGGATATTCAAGTTTTTGAGGAAGAATTTATGAAAAAAATCATAGTAGCTTTCGCGCTCTTAGCTTCCGCGTTAACCTCCGCCTCCTCGATTGCGGCAATCGCCCCAAAACTGGAAACAGCCAAGACCCAATTTATTGAGGCAAATGGTACGCGCTTTGCCTACCGCAGGATTGGAAACAAAGAGGGAACTCCACTGATTTTGCTTCAACACTTCACGGGCACTATGGACTATTGGGATCCTGCGGTCGTGAATAGCTTGGCAAAAAGTCGCCCAGTGATTGTCTTCGACAACACCGGTGTCGGTGCAACAAGCGGAAAGGTTCCAGACAATGTTGGTCAAATGGCTAAGGATGCGCTGGTCTTTGTCAAAGCCTTGGGTTTCGACAGAGTGGATTTACTGGGCTATTCCTTGGGAGGAATGATTGCCCAGACATTGGCCGCAGAAAATCCTGAGCTCGTTCGCAGGGTAGTGCTCGCGAATACCGTCCACCAAGGTGGCGGCAATGACTTGTTGAACGTCGTGCAGCAGGCCATGGAACAAAAGACCTATGCTGATCCCCGTATGGCGCTCTTTTTCACCAAGTCTGAGGAAAGCATTGCTGCTGGTAAAGAATTTCTCAAACGTACTAGTGTCAGGAAGCACGATCGTGACCCGGAGGCGGGACCTGATGTGGCGGATGCACAGGCCAAGGCGATCATCGTGTTTTCGACGACTCAAGACCCTTCAAATAAGCTTCTGAAATCAATCAATCAACCGGTGCTGATTGTGACTGGCAGCAACGACTCGATGCTGCCCAGCGAAAGTTCGTATGCAATGTTTAAGATCCTGAAAAACGCGTGGCTGGTGATGTATCCGGATTCGAACCATGGTGCGATATTTCAATACCACGAGCAGTTTGCAAAGGAGGTGAATACATTCCTTGCACGTGAAGTTGCAAAATAGAGGGCCGCAGTGGAACTGCGACATCTACGATGTTCTTGGCCGAACCGTATTCCATTAGAGGAGGTATTGCATTTCCGTTGGTACTCTGTGATTCGTTGACCTGCCAGGGGCAAGCACGCCGAGTAGATCGTGCTTCGCGACGGGTTGCGCAAGCCGCTGATTGCCGAGCGTAGGCGCGTCCACCAGTTGGGCGCGCACCCCGCTCCAGTCGACCGTAGGGCGCCATTCCGTTCAACAAGGGAAGCACGCCAGTGCGAGGCCCCACTGCCGGCTCAATGCCGTTGATGTACTTTCCAGGTCGTAGCCCTTGCAGCTGATCATGACGAGGTATAACGGTGACTTCAGCTCGTCCACGGTGATCGTATGGGCAGGTTCTGCAAAGTCGACCAGTACGCCGCGCACGGTGAGTCCATCCCGTGGCGCTGCGCCTCGCGCGATGGCCGAACGAGGAAGGTCACATCTGCGCCTGCACGGAGCAGCCTGGCGCCGTAGTAGCCGCCCATTGCGCCAGCGCCGAGCACGAGAATATTCATGATGTCCTATGGAGCAAGCGAATCACGGAGAAGCAGAACGAGACTTCACTGCTCGCCCGGCTTCCAGTCCGGGCTGTACCCACCGAGGGCGGGGTGGTACATCTCATCGCCTTCATGTTGGGTGAATTCGACATTCAGCCGGTCCTCTCGCAGGCCAAGCATCTGGATGCAATGTGCGCAAAGGGCCTTAGCAACTTCCATCCGAAGCTCCGCGGAGCGTCCTCGCCGAATGTCGAGCATCAGGAGTGCCACTGGAACGGGCTCTGCATTGGCCTCCGCAATGCGCCAGACAGTTCCAGGGCCAAGTTCCCGGATCGCCACGGTTATGCGGCGGATATCCACGCTCATCATCGATGCATAGGTCCTGCTCATCCGCAGGGCCAGCTCCTTCTTCGCTTCGACCGGGTAGGTTTCGTTCACGTCCAGTTGCAGATACGGCATCTTCGATTCTCAGGTTGTTGTCAGTACAAAAGAAAAACAATCACCGGCAGGTAGATGAGGCCGAGCACCGCCATGTATTTGTGCGCTCGGTAATAGTCGGCTTTCTGCGCCGCCGGAATACAGAGTAGACCGCCGCATCCGCCGACGATCACATACTCCTTCAGCGCCTCGGTCTCGAGCGAGTTCGTGCTCATCGGTGTGCCCTTCAATCAACCTTGATGTCGTACTTGCGCACGACATCGGCCCACTTGCTGTGCTCCCGGTTCGTCAAGTCGGCGACGTCCTGCGGCGAGCTGCTGCCGAGTTCCATTGCCATGGCGCTGAACCGCGCCTTCGTCGCCGAGTCGTCAATGGCCCTGACCACTTCCTTGTTCAGCTTGGCAATGACCTCGGGCGGCGTGTTCGCCGGCGCCACCAGCGCGAACCAGACGGCGGCATCGACCCCGAGCAGCCCTTCTTCCGCCAGCGTCGGCACGTCGGGAAGCGCCGCGACGCGCCGAGGGCCGACGATCCCGATCGCATGAAGCTTTCCAGCCTTGATGTGCGGCATCGAGTTCAGCACGATGTCGCAGGTCATCTGCGTGTCGCCGCCGAGCACGCTCGCCAAGGCGGGGGCGGTGCCGTTGTACGGCACGTGCAGCATGTCCACGTTGGCCATCGATCCGAAGAGTGCGCAGGCCAGGTGCAGCGGATTGCCGTTGCCGTTCGAGGCATAGGCGAAGCTGCCAGCGCGGCTGCGGATATAGGGGATCAGTTCCTTCAGCCGGGTGGCCGGCGTGGCGTTCCCGACCACCATCACTAGCGGTGCCGAGGCGACCAGGGACACCGGGGCAAAGTCGCGGTCTGGGTCGTAGGCAAGCTTCTTGTAGACCAGGGGGTTGACCGCCAGGCTGGCGGACGAGGCCATGAACAGCGTGTACCCATCCGCTGGTGCCTTGGCGACTATCGAGGCGGCGACGATGGTGTTGCCGCCCGGCCTGTTCTCGACGATGAACGGCTGCCCCGCCGATCGGCCGAGCCGCTCCGCGAGGCTGCGCGCCAACTGGTCCACGGGCCCGCCCGCGGTGTACGGCACAACGACCTTGACGGGCCGCGAGGGGTAGCTCTGCGCGGACGCGATCGTCGAGGCTAGCGTCGAGGCAATCACCAGCACGCTCGCCGTTCCGATCCGGGCCAGGGTCTTCAGGCGGGCTCGGGTCATGGCGTGCCGACCTGGATCAAGACCGAGTGAAGCCGCTCGTCGAGGATCGCCGCCACCCGGTCAATCTCCGGTTGACCGAACTGGCCGAACTGCGTCGAAGGCTTGTCGTACTCGAAGGTCGAGCCGCCTTCCGGGTTTTCATAGAGCACCACCCGCAGCGGCGCATAGAGCCCGGCCGCAAGGTCGATGCTCGTCATCTGGACGGCGTACAGCACATTGCCGATCAGGTACGCGGTCGCGTTCCTGCGTTCGCCCTCCAGCGCCAGCCAGTCGCCGTGCGGGCCGACGTAGTGGATGGCGAGCCCGTCTTTGCCCGCCGCCTTTTGCAGGGCAGCGCGCACGGCTTCGATCTCGTTCTTCTTCAACAGATTCCGGATGGTGTCGTCGAGCCTGCCCAGCCGGGATTCGAGCGCCGTCTTGACGTCGGCATAGGGCTTCGGCGTGCTGATCTTCACGTGGTCCACGGGAAGGACGGAAGTCGTCACCGTGATGTCGGGTGCTTGGGATGGGTGGGTCATGGAAACTCCTGCTACTGTGGTTCGAGCTTGACGAGCTTGGCGATGCGACGGAACTTGTCGACTTCCTGCTGATAGAACTCGGCGGACTGAGCGAGCGTCATGGATTCCACAGGCAGCGCGGCCGAGTCGCGAAGGAATCGCTGGAACTCCTCGCCCTTCACGATGTCCGCCAGCGCCTTGCCGAGCCTGTCTGCCGTGGCCGGGGGCGCCGAGGCCGGGATGAAGACGGCCGCCCAGGCGCTGTAGACGAAGTTCTTGAGGTACTTGCCCTCGTTCAGCGTGGGGACCTGCGAAAGGAAGGGGTTGCGCTTGGTATTCGCGACGCCGATCGCCTTGATCTTGCCCGTGCGCAACAGCTCCTGTACGTTGGGCGCCAGCGGCACGAAGGCCATGTCGATCTCGCGGCTGAGCAGCGCCTGGACGACCGGCGCCGCGCCCTTGTAGGGCACGTCCATCAGCCGTGCGCCCGTGGCTGCGCCGAAGTCCGCGGCCACCAGGTAAGGCGCTGAGCCGTAGCCCCAGCTGCCGACCGTCAATTCCTTGCCGCCTGCCTTCTTCGAATGCTCGATGAGTTCGTCGACGCTGGCGAAGGAGTGCTCGGCGCTCGTCACCAGCGTGAAGTCGGTCGGCAGGATCGTCGCCAGCAGCCGGTAGTTCTCGGGCTTGTGCTTCACCTGCGACATTGCGAGGGGCGAGAGGATCATGTCGTTGCCCGTCGTCACCAGCAACGTCTGGCCGTCGGGCGGCGCCTTCAGCACGCTGGCGGCGGCGATCGATCCGCCGGCGCCGGGAAGGTTCTCGATGATGACCGTCTGCCCGAGCGCCATCTGCAGCGGCAACTGGATCTTGCGGGCCGCGACGTCTGCCGGGCCACCTGCAGGATAGGCCACACGCAGCACCATCGGCTTCAAGGAGGTTCCCTGCGCAAGTGCGGCGCCGAAGGGTTGCAGCGCGGCCGCGGCGATGATCCAGCCCACAAGGCGGCCGGTTCCGTGATTGCGAGTCTTCATGATGAGCTCCGATAGGGATGTCAGTTGACGAGAGACCGGAAAACGGAAAAGTGGAAACTACTCTGTGGACTGAAGCAGCGCGGGGAGGACCTGCCCATGGTTGAAGCCGAAGCCGATGCGATTGAATCCATCGCGCTCGCACCACCCGTGGAAGATGATCGCGTCGCCATCCTCCAGGAAGCTTCGACGCTCGCCGTTGCTGAGTTGCACCGGCTTCTTGCCGGCTAGGGCAAGCTCCATCAATGCGCCTGCTTCCGCCGGCTCGGGCCCGGAGATCGTGCCGCTCCCCAGCAGATCCCCCGGCTGCAGATTGCAGCCACCAGCCGTGTGGTGAGTCACCATCTGCGCGACGGACCAATAGTGATGAGAGAAACTGGTGCGCGACATCGCCTCGGGCGGGAGCCTAGCTTCTCGCATGCAATGAGTCTCGATCGACACTTCGAGACGGATGTCGATGGCGCCCCCCGCACGATGTGACTCGCTCTCCAGGTAGGCCAATGGCTGCGGATCCGCTGCGGGGCGGGTCCACGGCTTCCTGTACGGGGCCAGGGCGTCCATCGTGACGATCCAGGGCGAGACGGTCGTCGCGAAGTTCTTTGCGTGAAACGGTCCGAGCGGCGTCATCTCCCAGGCCTGGATATCCCGCGCCGACCAGTCGTTGAGCAGCGAGATGCCGAAGACGTGGTCCTCGGCGTGCGAGATAGCAATACGCTCGCCGAGCGCATTGCCAGTGCCGACATAGATCCCGAGCTCCAGTTCATAGTCGAGGCGCCCAGAAGGCCCATGTTCGGGTGTGGTGCTTCCGTTCCGCAGCGCCTGGCCATAAGGACGCCGGAACTGCTGTCCCGCCACCCCGATGGAAGACACTCGCCCGTGGTATGCGGTGGGAACCCATTGGAAGTTCCGGGGCACGTCGCCCTGTGGGTCCAACAGACGGCTGATCGCTCGGGCGTGATGGATCGAGGTGTAAAAGTCCGTGTAGTCGCCGATGCGAACCGGGAGCGCATGCTCGACTTCGGTCCGCGGAAGCAGGCAGCTTCGGACCGCCTCGATCTGCGACGGCGTGACGGCCGCGTCCTTGCGGAGGAGTTCGAAAAGCGCGTGCCGCAATGCGCGCCATGCCCCGGGCCCCATGGCGAAGAAGTCGTTCAACACCGGCGCAACGCAAGACTCTGCGGCGCGCAGCGCCGGACCGTCCAGCAGCTGCGTCTTGCTCAGGGCGGCGAGGTCCACCACCTCGTCGCCGATGGCAACGCCGCCGCGCAACGGTTCGCCGCTCCCTGCCCTTCGAAACACGGCAAATGGCAAGTTCTGGATCGGAAAGTCGGTGTCCGCCGCATTCGCGCTTCCCAGCCAACTTGTCGCGGCGGCATCGTGGGTGTGATCGATCGTGCGCATGTGTCGCCTCGCCCTCTGTTCAGTCGAACGCGCCAGCGGGGCTGCGACGGCTTCGCAGTACGCCCTGCTTGCGCAGTATCTCGATTCGCTCGGCCGGGATGCCCAACTCGCCGAGAACTTCATCGTTGCTCTCACCCTGGAAGTAAGGCAAGCCTGGCGCCGGCAGCTCGGAGCGGCCGAAGCGCCACGGAGGTCCAGGCATGCGCACGGTGCCGCCTTCACGGTCGTCGACTTCGACGATCGCGCCCCAGTCTTTTGCCCACTCGGATTCCGCGAGATCCTGCGTGCTGCGCACGACGCCGATCGCCAGGCCCGCTTCGCTGACTTGTGCCTGGAGTTGGTCCAGATCGGTGAAGGTCAGGATCCAGGCCTTGACCTCGGCCATTAAGCTCGCGAGGTTGGCCTTGCGAAGGGTGGCCGTGGCAAAACGCGGATCCTTGAGCAGATCGGTGCGGCGCATCATCGAGCAGTACCGAATGAACATCGGCGAGAACACGGGACTCGTCGCGATGGTGAGGCAGCGGCCGTCCGGCAGCTCGAAGATCGGGGACTCGTTGGCGCTAAGGGCGTACGGTTCATCATTGACGTCTAGCCCCGACAATTGCGCGCCGGCGCGTTCATTAGCCGACAGCATCGTTGCCGCCATGGAGACGTCCACGTACTGCCCCTCTCCCGTGCGCGATCGATGCTGTAGCGCGGCCAGGACGGCGATGACCCCGTGGAGCCCCGTGTAGACGTCGGCGTGGCTGCATGCATCATTGCGCATATCGACCATTGCGCCCTCGTAGTGCTTCTGAAGGATGTCCGTCAGGCCCGTCTCGGCGTGGACCGTCGGCGCAAATGCAGGCCGGTTGCGCCATGGCCCCGTCTGGCCATAGCCGCTGATCGAGACATAGACGATCTTCGGATTGAACTTCGCGACGTCGTCGTAGCCGAAGCCGAAGCGCGCGAGCGTGCCGGGACGGAAGTTCTCGACGATCACGTCCGCGTCGGCGCAGAGCTTCGCGATGATGTCGCGCGCCTCGGGCCAGTTCAAATCGAGGCTGATGTTCCGCTTGCCGGCGTTCTGCTGCGCGTAGTACGTCGACATGGAGCCGACATGGGGCACGCCCGCGCGCCCCACGTCGCCCGCCGGGGGTTCGATCTTCGTGACGTCGGCACCTAGATCGCGCAGCGCTTTGGTGCAGCCCGGACCGGACAGCACGCGGGTGAAATCGATGACCCGCAGGCCTTCAAGTGGCGCGCTCATGGTCAGTTTCCTTCGAAGACGGCAGAACCGGCCCCGGTCGCGGCGAAGGCCGCGAGGCCGCGCGCCTGGTCCGCGCTGTTCCACATGGACGTGTTGACCTCTTCCTGGCGTGCGTCGGCGGCCGCGATGCCGCCGCGGGCCGACAGGTTGGCAACCGTCTTGATGCCGCGCAGCGCCACCGTCGCTCCCGCGGCCAGTTGTTTGGCCCATGAGATCGCCACGCTGGAAAGTTCGTCTTCTGCTGCGACCAGGTTGATAACGCCCCAGCGCTCAAGCGCTCGAGGATCGTGGCGCCGGCCGAACATGGCCATTTCCTTTCCACGCGCCACGCCCGCGCGCTGCACGACGCGCTGGACGCCGCCGAGTAGCGGCAACAGCCCGAGCGAGGCCTCTGCCATGCCGAACGATGCCGTGTCTGCCGCGATGATCATGTCGCACATCAAGGCCAGTTCGAAGCCGCCCCCCAGGGCAGCGCCGTGAACGGCCGCGACCGTGGGGACCGGCACGTCTTCCAGGGATGCCCAGAGCCTCGCAAGCTCCTTCTGGTCCCAGCGCTCCGAGGCGAGGATGTCGAGGTCCGCGCCGGCGCAGAAGTGACGCATCGAGCTTCGCAGCAGGATGGAGCGGCATCCCTCCTCGACCGCCTTGGCGTAAGCCGACGCCAGTTCCTGGAGCATGGCGTTGTCGATCAGGTTGTGCGGCGGCTTCGCCATGCTGACGATGCCGACGGCACCGTTTTTTTCGTACGAAATCGAGCTCATCGATCTTCTCCTTGAGGTGGCTTCGCCGGGATGGCCATCGCACCGTTGGAGCCGACGATAACGGTGTTAACAAGATTTGTTATCGGTGTTAACCCGAGGGCATAAGATCAGTGTTACACGACCTACGCTTGTAAGATCGAGCGAGTTCCAAGGAGCCCTTCAGCGATGACCATCAAGGCGTCAAAGACACCCACCCGTAGCGCTTCGCGAACCGCTGCCAGGAAGCCGCGCGCCCTGCCCTCGCAGCTGCGCGAGCCTTCCTATGAGCGCGGCGGATTGCGCAATGCCCTTGTCGAGGAAGGTCGCAGGATGTTCGAGGAAAACGGCGCGAGCGAACTAAGCCTGCGCGCGCTGGCACGCCGACTCGGCGTGTCCGAAGCGGCGCCTTCGCGCCACTTCAAGGGCAAGGAGGAGTTGCTGGCGGCTATCGCGATCAGCGGCTTCAAGCAGCTTGCCGAGCAGCGCATGGAGATCTCCGCGCGGCACCTGTCTGCCCTGCCAAAGGCTCGCGAGATGATGCTGAGCTATGTGCGCTATGCCCAGACGCACGCGGGGCTGTTCGACCTCATGACAGGTCCTCGGCTATTGCAGGAATTTGTGCGTGGCGATGTCGAAGCGACGAGCAATATCTCGTACTCATACTTTTCGAACTCAGTCTTCGAACTGGCGCTCGAGAGCGGCTGGGACGAGAAGCAGCTCCATTATCTTTCGCATGCGGCCTGGTCGATGGAGCACGGCGTCGCGGCGCTCATCCTGGGTGGGCGCATTCCACGCACCGACAGCAATCTCGACACACAGCGCATGATCGAGTTCTCAATCGATCTGCTTCTTGCTGCTGTCGTCGCCGGTCCGGAACATTTCAAGCGGAGTCAGGTGTAGCGGGCGTTTCCACATCAAGCCTGAATTCTGGCGCGACGAAGTGTTTGCGGCCAGCGGCCGAATTCCCGCTTGAATGCCCTGCCAAAATGCGACGCGTCGCTGAACCCCACGCTAAAGGGCTGCCTCGGTCACGTTGCTCACGCTGCCATCCAAGAGGAGTTTGTGGCTTGCGGCCATCCCATCGGTCAACGAAGGCCGGCCGTACCGCCCTAACATGGACACGGATGGCAGCACTGTGATCCGCCGACAAGATCTTGAGATCGTGGACGATTTCCTGACTTATTTGAGTCTTCATTCATATAAGGGCGGGGATCTCATTGCCTCTGCGCTGATAACCGGGCCAGTCCCAGGGAAACCCAATTCAGAGTTTCTTCGACTGGCCCGCAAGTTGCGCCGCTCGACGCCCCGCTTGACGCCGGACACGGAACTCTGGGCCAGGGAACTACGGCTCAACTACAACTACTTTTCCAACCTCAAATAGTTGCCGGATACCTTCACGCTGGCAGACCCGAGTCTTGGCTGGACTCGAAGCAAGGATCCGACAGATGCTGACGGTGAGCGCCCCCCCGCCGTGCTGCTATCGACGAGGCCAGAGCGGCAATCTTAAAAGGCTGGGCCACGGAAACATCTCGTGGCCCAGGTGGCATGGCACGGCTAGCGGCATTCAGCCCATGCGGCCGACTAACTAGTCTCGGGAACCAACTGCAGAGGCCTTAAAAACAATCCGGGCCCAAAACTCCCAGATGTTCCAGTGGCGGGCGAAGACGCGACTACGCTGCTCCGTTCCACAGGTGCTCCGGTACTCCAATTCAAACCCCGCGAGAGGATTCTTTTCCCCAAGCGTTTTCAAACCGAAGGCACCGTGTAGCTTCACCACTAGCAGCAGGCCGGAGCGCCCTTCTCGGAAGAAATCACCAGAATGCAACGCAAATTCCCGGGTCTGTTCCCAAAAGGCAATGCCCTCTACTTGTCTCGTGGCCGCCGTGCACGGCATCTCAGCTTGCGCGCGAGGATCAAGATGCTCCCCGAGCTGATACCCGCAGACTCTTCCCTCGGCATCGATCATGGTGTCGAGAGCGCCCGCTGACGCGGATTGGTGGGCGGGCTCCACTTCCTCGATGGTCCACTGGTCTAAGAAAAAGTCCGCTTCGATTTCTTCGAGGGTGATGCGCGACTCGTCGAAAGGACCAGACTCGCCGCAGAAAACAGCAAGATCTTGCATCAGCCACACCAACGAGTAGCGGCTGTTCGTCGCCCACTCGTCGATGATCACTCTCAAATGAGGCGGATCGGATTCGCCAGCGGTGCGCAAGCCAAGTTGAACTACAACTGGCCCGCCTTGGTCGACCAAGGCTCCGAAATTATGTCGATACCCACGAGCCCCAATGAAATCGAAGCTCGCCGGCTCCCCGTCGCCGTCGAGCCCTGAGAAGGTGGCAGTGTCTCCCTTTACTTTCATTTTGTAGAAAGGATAGTTCTCGCTCAAGGAACGAGCGAGCTCCTTCTCGGAAAGGTGAGCATCGGTGCCCGGTGGAGCGAGATCGATGCGAAACACTAGACGGCGAAGCGCGACGAAGTCGTTTGAAGAATCGAATTCCATTTTTTATTCCACGAAAGATGTTGCACCGGTGGTTGTGCGAATGAAAGGAGCAGAGGGCATGCCTCTTACCCCACTACGTATTTACAGTTCAAGGTGATCGCGCCCTCGAATCATTGGCAGTCCTTTCGAACGACAACCAAAGCTCAGGGAAGGTTTCATCACGTCGATGCGCGCGGCCGCCTGCTATTGCGCTGGCCTTCGGCCAGAAGAAGGACATTGCCCCAACGCTTGCCACCCTGATGCCGGACGTTCCGACCTGGTGGGTTCCAGAAAGCCTTGCCGGCGGTTTCTTGCCGGTGCTCATGATCGTGGTGGGTGCGTTGATCGTGGTCACGGGCCGGCGGTTTAAGCGCATGCTGGGGGCGCTGTGATCGAGTTGAAAGGCTTTGGTGACCTGGCGCGCGTTTTGAGCGATGCACAGAAGGCCATTGCAGGGCTCGATGGAGACATTGGCACAATCTCATTCAACCCGCACGAGCCGGCCAGCCTTGAGGCTGCGATTGCAAGGATGGAAGCCTTGATCGATGAAAGGCTGCGCGGTTATGAGCGCAACCCGATCGTCAAGGATCTTGCGGCTCAGGCCAACCCGCGTGGCCGCCGCTCGTGTCAGGGCAAGGTCGGATACCGCGGACCTGTGTCGCCGACTTCGGGCGGCTGGCCCAAGATCAAGCTCGACCTGACGGCTGACGAGGCATTGGTCCTACCGTCAGTCCGGCGGCCGGTCTTCCACCCCTATTCCGACATGCCGGCGGATGGCATGTTCATCAACAGCTACTCATACGAAGAAGCCTTCGGGGAGAAGATGCGTGCGCTGGCTGAGCGCACGCGGCCGCGCGATCTCTACGACGTCATCAATCTGTACCGTCACGGCGACACGCGGCCGTCTGCCGCGCTGCTGCGCGACGTCCTGACGAAGAAGTGCAATTTCAAGGGCATAGCGCTACCAACGATGGCGAGCCTTGAGCCGCATCGAAGTGATCTCGAGGCCATGTGGGACAGCATGCTTGCGCATCAGCTCCCCGTCCTGCCGCCAGTTGCAGATTTCTGGTCGGCGCTGCCGGAAGTGCTCACGTGGATCATGGGCGGAGTGGTCGCCGTACAGCCTGCAGCCTATGCCGGGCGCGGCGATGAAACGACGATCCGCACACGCGAGCTCCCGCGCGGCATCCGCCGCGGCGAACAGGCTCAGCGCACCATGCAGGGCCGCTTGTTGTCAAAGCTCCAGTTGGGGATCAGGTATTGCATGGCCTGCGCATCGTTGCGCGCGCCCAGGCCGTGCTTCAGGTACAGCTGGTGCGCCTTCTCGACCTCGTCCATGTCGAGCTCCACGCCCAGGCCGCCGCGCGTGGGCACCTTCACGCAGCCGCCCTCGATCTGCAGCGGCGCCTTGGTCAGGCGCTGCCCGTCCTGCCAGATCCAGTGCGTGTCGATGGCCGTGACCTTGCCCGGTGCCGCGGCCGCCACATGCGTGAACATGGCCAGCGACACGTCGAAGTGGTTGTTCGAATGCGAGCCCCAGGTCAGGCCCCAGGCCTGGCACAGCTGCGCCACGCGCACCGAGCCCTGCATCGTCCAGAAGTGCGGGTCGGCCAGCGGAATGTCGACCGACTGCAGCGAGAGGCTGTGCACCATCTCGCGCCAATCGGTGGCGACCATGTTGGTGGCGGTCGGCAGACCCGTGGCGCGGCGGAACTCGGCCATCACCTCGCGGCCGGAGAACACGCCTTCGGCGCCGCAGGGGTCTTCGGCATAGGCCATGACGCCGTGCAGGTCGCGGCACAGGCGGATCGCATCGGCCAGCAGCCAGCCGCCGTTGGGGTCGAGCGTGACGCGCGCCTTGGGAAAGCGCTCGTGCAGCGCGCGGATGGCCTCCACCTCTTCCTCGCCGCGCAGCACGCCGCCCTTGAGCTTGAAGTCGGTAAAACCGTAGCGCGCATGCGTGGCCTCGGCCAGGCGCACGATGGCTTCGGGCGTCATGGCTTCTTCATGGCGCAGGCGGAACCAGTCGTCGTCGGCGCCGGGGTCGCTCTCGTAGGGCAGGTCGGTCCTGGTGCGGTCGCCCACGTAGAACAGGTAGCCGAGCATCTGCACGGCATCGCGCTGCTGGCCTTCGCCGAGCAGTGCGGCCACCGGCACTTCGAGATGCTGGCCCAGCAGGTCGAGCAAGGCCGCCTCCACCGCCGTGACCGCATGGATGGTCACGCGCAGGTCGAAGGTCTGCTGGCCGCGACCTGCGCTGTCGCGGTTGGCAAAAGCGCTGCGCAGGCTGTTGAGCACGGCGTTGTGGCGGCCGATGGGCTGGCCCACGATGAGGCCGCGCGCATCCTCGAGGGTCTGGCGGATCTTCTCGCCGCCGGGCACTTCGCCGACGCCGGTGTGGCCGGCGCTGTCGGTCAGGATCAGCAGGTTGCGCGTGAAGAACGGACCGTGCGCGCCGCTCAGGTTCATGAGCATGCTGTCGTGGCCTGCGACGGGCACCACGCGCATGGCGGTGACCACGGGGCTGGAGAATGAAAGAGAGGAGGACTGAAGTGTCGTCATGGGCTCAGTGAAGGAGAAGGGTCCGCGGCGCGGACCCGTGGCTGTCAATCGGCGGTGATCTTGCGTGTCTCGATGAGCGTCTTCCAGCGGGTCCACTCGCGGGCCTGGAAGGCGGTGAATTCGGCGGGCGTGCTGGCGACGATCTCGAGGCCCTGCTCCACCATGCGCTTCTTCACCTCCGGGTCATTGATGGCGGCAATGGCGGCCGCGGCCAGCTTCTCCTTGACGGCCGGCGGCAAGCCCTTCGGCGCCGCAAGACCTTGCCAGGAATAGACCTCGGCCCCCTTCACCCCGGCCTCGGCCAGCGTCGGCACATCGGGCAGGACCGGGGAGCGCTTGTCGCCCGTCACGGCGATGGCGTGGAGCTTGCCGGCCTTGATGTGCTGGAGCACGGCATTGACGTTCTGGAACGAGAAGTTCACCTGGTTGCCCAGCAGATCGTTGATCGCAGGTGCGCCGCCCTTGTAGGGAATGTGGAGTCCTTCGGTCTGGGTCTGCTGCCAGAAGACCTCGGCAGACAGGTGGTCCGACGACCCGTTGCCCGAGCTCGCGAAGCTCACCTTGCCCGGGTTCGCCTTCAGCTCGGCAATCACTTCGGCCACGGTGTGCGCCTTCTGCCCGGGGCTGGCGACCAGCACGTTCGGCGCCTGGACCGGGACGCTGATGTAGTCGAAATCCTTGGTCGCGTCGTATGGCACGCTCTTTTGCAGATGCGGCGTCACCACGTAGGCACCGAGCGAGGAGACCAGCAGGGTGTAGCCATCCGGGGCCGCGCGCTTCACGAATCCGGCGCCGATCGTGCCCGTGGCGCCTGGCTTGTTGTCGACAAGGAAGGTCTGTCCCAACTTGGTCTGCATCTGCAAGGCCATCGCGCGCGCCACCATGTCGGTCGATCCGCCCGCCGGGAATGGCACGACGATGGTCACGGGCTTTTCAGGCCAGTTCGCCGTCTGCGCAAAAGCGGCCATCGAAACCGAGCACGCCAATGCAATCAAGAGCTTTTTCATGATGTCTCCGTTGGATGAATGGATGAGGGGAGCTACTGCGGGCCGAGCGCGTCGATCAGCGCCTTGAGCTGCTCCATCTCCGCAGGCTTCAGGTCGGTCAGCGGTGCGCGCACCGGGCCGGCGTCGTGGCCGACGATCCTGGCGCCGGCCTTGACGATGCTCACGGCATAGCCGGGCACGCGGTTGCGCAGCTCCAGGTACGGCATGAAGAAGTTCTTCAGCAGGCGATGCTGGGTGGCCATGTCGTCGTCGCGCACCGCCTCATAGAACTGCACCGCGGTCTTCGGAATGAAATTGAACACAGCCGACGAATACACGGGCGTGCCCATGGCCTTGTAGGCCGCGGCATACACCTCCGCCGTGGGCAGGCCGCCCAGGTAGGCGAAGCGGTCGCCCATCTTCTGGTAGATGGCGACCATGGCCTCGATGTCGCCCACGCCGTCCTTGAAACCGACGAGGTTCGGGTTGCGCTCGGCCAAGGCGGCCAGGGTGTCGGGCTTGAGGCGGCTGGTGGCGCGGTTGTAGACGATGACGCCGAACTTCACGCTCTTGCACACGGCTTCGACGTGCGCGGCCAGGCCTTCCTGGCCGGCTTCGGTCAGGTAGTGCGGCAGCAGCAGGATGCCGTGCGCGCCGGCCTTCTCGGCCGCCTGCGCGCACTGGATCGCAAAGCGGGTGGGGCCGCCGGCGCCCGCGATGATCGGCACCACGCCGCGGCAGGTGTCGACCGCGGTCTGGATGATGCCGGGGTACTCGTCGCCGGTCAGCGAGAAGAACTCACCGGTGCCGCCGGCCGCGAACAGCGCGCTCGCGCCGTAGGGGGCGAGCCATTCGAGACGCTGCTCGTAGCCCTTCTTGTTGAAGTCCCCGTTCGCGTCGAAGTCGGTCAACGGGAACGAGAGCAGGCCGGAGCCCATGATGGATTTGAGTTCTTGAGGGTTCATGAGGAAAGCGCCCCAAAAGGAGCGGAAATGTGCCTGGCAAGAGACCTCGCGCGACGATTGGCCACGCGATCTGCGCACGTGATGTTAACGTTAACAGTCAATTTTCCTCTTGGGGCTAACCCCAACCTGCTCGGCGAACGCCAAGTGCGCGCGCCTGCCCTCGCTTCCACTGGGAAAACAAACCCTCCCTGCCGGGTTTATCCGAATGAACGCCCAATTTGGTTGCGCTAACAATTAGATTTGTTAACGATAACTTCCCCGCACCGAGGGCGGGCAACCCACAGGAGACAAGGCATGAAGAAATTCACGATGCTGGCGGCTGCATCGGTCGTGGCCGCAGGATGCGGTGGTGGCGGGTCGAACGGGTACGCCTTCATTCCAGCCCCCGCGGCACCTCCACCAGCCCAGGCGGCGGTGACCGACGACTGCGCCGCCGTGCCGGGCGCGGTAGCGGCCCCCTCTTCGGCAGCACTTCCCCTGGTCCTGCAGACGATCAAGGTCAACGGCGAGGACCGCCAGTACTACGAGTACGCGCCGCGCGACGTCGCTGCCCTTCGCGACCAGGATGCCAGGGGCGTGGAAGTGGTCGTCTCATTGCACCGGGCGGGGCAGTCCGCGGAGGACAACGCCCGTCTCACCGGCTGGCCCGCGCTCGCGGAAGAGAAGGGCTTCGTCGCGATCTTTCCGGTGGCCAAGCCGACGGGCTGGAACACGGCCAAGGACACGGCCCGGTCCGACGATCACGCGTTCATCGTCGCAGCGGCCGCAGCCGTGCGCACGCGCTACGGGCTGCCATCGACGATGTCGACTTTCCTGACCGGCGCAGGATCCGGCGGCGTCATGGCGCAGGAGCTCGCCATGCGAGAGCTGGGCGTCATGGCCACCGGCGTCGCGTCGTTCGGCGCCGCCGCCGAACCGGCTACGCTCAATCTCTCCGCGGAAAGTCTGCCCAAGACCGCGATGGCCGTCTGGCAATTCCAGTGCGGCGCCGATCCATTTGCCAAGCAGACGGGCTTCTGGCGGCAAGCGAACCGAACGGATGCACAGAACCAGCAGGCAGTTGGCGATCTTCCGACGGTGACGGATTTCGTGAAGGACAACCCGGTCCAGCAAGTCAGGCTGTCACGGCTCGACCGTCCGGCGGAATCGCCCGCGATCTCGAGGCTGGTCTGGGAAGAGCTGTTCGGCAAGGTGGTGCGCTTCCCGGACAACAAGTCCTACAACGGAACGCTGCATGCGGAAAAAAGCATCGCGGACATGGGGCTCACCGAAACCATCAAGAGCCTGCGCCCCGGCGAGCCGCGGCGCTGGTTGACGTACGTCCCTCCGCAGTATCAGAAGCTGGTGGCGGAAGGAAAGAAGCTTCCGCTCCTGTTCTCTTTTCACGGCCGCAACGGGTCGGCCCGTTTCCAGGCGCAGATCTCGGAGTGGCACGACGTGGCGCGCGACGAAGGCTTCATCGTCGTGTATCCGCATGGTCTCAAGGCGACCTGGACGACATCGATCGATGCAGACAATCCCGACGTCCAGTTCTTCCTCGATCTGCTCGATGAGATGAAGAGGACCTACCAGATCGACGATGGCCGTGTCTTCCTGAACGGATCGTCGCAAGGGACCGCGCTCACGAACCGCATCGCGGTCCAGCACCCGCAGCTGTTCGCGGCGATCGCGCCTTGCTACTCGGGGCACCTCTCGGCCGCCAGCTATGCGAATCCCATTGTGCGGACCGACATCGCGCTGCCGGTGTGGCAATGCCGGGGGGAGCAGGAACTGCCGACCGAATTCCCCGGGGGCACCGCGGGCGAGACGGCCGCGAGAACGTTCTGGCGTGAAACCGTCAACCAGAACTTCTCCTCGCCAGCGATCGCGACCGACGGGCGGCGCACGACCGAGATCTGGAACAGCGGACGCGCGGAGTACCGCTGGCAGATCACCTCGGACATCGGCCATGCATGGCATCCGGGCCAGGCCCGAAAGATGTGGGACGAAATGCTGAAGCGCTATCGCCGCAACCCCGACGGCTCGTTGCAGCGCCTCTGAAGCCCATGGCCATCGGAGATCCATCATGAAGACAGTCCTGAATCACCGGCGCATCTTTCCTGCGCTCCTCGCATCCATGCTGGTGCTCGGCTGCGGCGGAGGCGACTCGCGCGGCAGCGGAGGGTTTTGGATCCCCGGCGGAGGCGGAGGCGGCAACCCTGAGGACCCGCCCGCGCAACCCGCAGCGCCGGTGTTCAGGGCCGCGGGCCTGGTGTACGGCACGCCAGCCGCAACAACGGACGACAAGGGCAACGACACCGTGAGCATCCCGGTGCTCACGCAGAGCGGCGCAAGAAGCTTGTCGGTTGCCGTTCCCACCGCGAAGACGGCCGCCCTCCTCGCCAACCTCGCGCCCGGCAACCTGGTGGACTGGATACCCGGCAGCGATGCCGGCACGGTGGCCATTCCGGCCGGCGCCACGCCGATCTTCAACGTCATCCTCGCAAAGGGCAAATCGACCGCCGCCCAGTTCAACCTGAAGAAGTACGGCGCGGCGGTCAGCCGGAACGACAACGCGCCCGGCCCCATGGTCGCGGCGGGCTGGGTCTACGACAAGACGGGAGCCACCATCACCGTCGGCGACGGCCAGAACCTGACGGCGGACCAGGCCGGCCGGCCCTATGCGCAGCCGATCAGGCGCTACGAGGAAACCTATGCGGTCTCGCCCGATGTGAAGGTGTTCAACGTCAACACCGCCGACTATGCGAAAAGCGCCGTTTCCGACTTCGCTTCGATTCCGGTCACCGCCAGCTACGACCACAGCACCACGTCGCGCCAGAGCGCCTATCTGCTTTTCGACAACAACCACCTCGCGGCCGATTCGGCCAAGGTGGTCGCGATCTGGTACTTCACACCGCAATCGACCACGGACGGCAAGCCGGTGTGGGACGTGCCCACGCTCAGCACCATGCTGGCCGACAAGGGCAGCGATCCTGTCTCCGGCCAGCCGTACAGCAAGATCAACGCGACCTCGCCGTCGTCGGCGCCGTACTCCCGCAGCACCGAGCCGTTCGAGATGGTGAAGAACACGATGTACTACGTGGGCGACAACGAAGTGGCCTCGTACCTGCTCAGGGCCGACATGGGCACGCCCAACGATCCGTCGGACGACAAGGTGATCAAGGTCGATGCCGGATGGCCCAACAGCGGCTACCAGTACTGGAGGAACATGGAGCTCGTCGGCGCCGATCCGCGATTGGTCACCGACATCTGGCTGACGCATGGCCACAGCGACCACTACGGCACGGTCGTCGAGCAGCTCAGGATGATGGACAACGCCGGCAAGCCGATCGCGCTCTGGGCCTCGAAGGAAGATGCCGCGGGCGTCACGTCCGACCTGCAGGGCAACGCCTGGAACATCACGGGGGCGCTTCCGGCCAGCGAGACCGTGATCCGCGAGCGCATCTCCCATTCGTACGAATACGACAAGTGGTACGACTACGGCAACGTGAAGATCATGGTGATCTGGTCGCCGGGCCACACGCCGGGCAGCACCAACATGCTGTTCAAGGTGAAGAACCCGGACGACGGCAAGTTCTACACCTTCGGCTACCACGGGGGCTACGGCTTCAATGGCCTCAACAGCCCGACCGCCGCCAACGGCTGGCTGCGCCTGTCGTTCCAGCATGGCTTCAGCTACCTGCAGAACACGCTCGACGTCGACTTCGTGGCGCCGCAGCACACCAACCAGTTCCCCATTGTCGAGGTCTACCAGGCGCTGAAGGCCCACAACCGCGACCCGGCGAACGCGGGCGCCCCGCTGACCATGCTCGATGCGATGCGCTCGAAGGTGTTCGACTCGCCCGCCGTCGGCGGCGTGAATATCACCGGCGAGTTCTCCAACCAGTTGGAGAAGCGCCGCTCCGTGGTGTCCTACGCGGCGAGCGACACTGCGAATGCGACGTACAAGAGCATCGAGACCTCCGGTCCCTTCAAGCCCGGGCGCGAAGCCGGCCTGACCTCCGTGTCGGCCAGGATCCTGGACGACGGGAAGATCATTCAGGGCTTCGTGGGTCCGCAGAACAAGAACCCGAAGCTCCCCCTGCTGGCAAACGGCATCACGACGTCGACGGACCAGTACGTGAACGATCCGGGCGGGTACTACGTGCAGGTCGCCATCGACGTGCAGGACACGGTCTACAAGGGCTACATCCCCGAGGGCTTCACGCAGTTCAGCCCGGGCCTGGGGGCCACCATCACCTACAAGGGCGGCCCGGTCGAGTCCGTTCATGCGGACAAAGGCAGCTTCCATCCGCCGGAGTACCTGCGCACGCAGCGCCTGGGTTCGCTGGCCGATGCGCAGGCCGTGCTCGCCACCATCGCCAAGGGGCAGACGAAGACCATCTCGCTCACCCGGGCGAGCGAGATCGTCGTGCCGGCCGTCGTCACCCAGACCTTCCAATGAGGCGGGGCCGCTGTGCGAGGAAGGCCGCTCGCCTCCTTCCGTCGGTCCTCGCGCTTTGCATCGCCGTCCTTGGATCTTCCGTGGCTGCGCAAACAGATGATCCCGAAGCGCAATACGAGCTGGCACGGCGATACAGCAGCGGCGCGGGGGTGCCGATGGACAAGGGGCAGGCGTTCAAGCTCTACGCTGCCTCCGCCGCCCAGGGCTTTGCGAAGGCGGAATATGAACTCGCCAACCACTACCGCGGCCAAACGGGCCGGGCACTGGACCTGGACATGGCATCCGGCTATCTCGAACGGTCGGCGCGGCACGGGTGCGCACCGGCCCAGGCCGACCTGGGCTTCGTCTACTTCAACGGAAACGGCAGCACGCCCAAGGACCTCGCGAAATCGTTCCGCTGGTTCAAGCGCGCCGCGGACGGCGGCGCCGTGATCGCGCAATGCATGGTGGCCGACTTCTACAAGCAGGGGCTGGGCGGCGTCGAGCAGAACCCTCGCGAGGCATTCAAGTGGTACCGGCTGACCGCGACCCGGGCCGACCGATGCGCCGCGAAGTCTCAGTATGAGCTGTACGCAAGCTATGCCTCGGGCAGTGGTGTCCGCAAGGACTTGCCGACGGCCATGGCCTGGTTGAAGCGCGCAGCGAAAGCCGACAATCCCCAGGCTCAACGCGCCCTGGGCCTGGCTTACGAGAACGGTGTTGGCGTCGAGCGCAATCCGGTGCTCGCGCGCACGTGGCTCAAGAAATCCCGCGAAGGGGTCGCACCGCACGATGACCATGAGCACGAGGACGAACCGAAACCGGGGCGCGTCCCTGTCCCGGGGCACGCCCACTGAGGTGCGCCAGCAGGGTCCGGGACGCTAGGCGCTCGCCCGACGAACGATCGTGAAGCCCACGTCGACGATCAGCTCCGGCGGACGCCGTCCCGCGGCCCGCTCGACGATGCAGTCGGCCGCGATCTGGCCGATGCGCCGCCCGTCGATCCGCACGGTGGTCAGCGCCGGGTCCAGGTCCGCCGCAAAGTTCAGGTCTCCGAAGCCGACGACCGAAAGATCGGCGGGAACGCCGAGGCCGGCGGCACGCGCTTCGGTCAGCACGCCCAGCGCCAGCATGTCGGAACTGCAGAAGACCCCGTCGACCGGCAGGTTGGACTGCAGGATCGAGCGCAGGGCCCGCCGGCCGTCGCTGAGCTTGGTCGGCGCGGGGACGAGATGCACGATCGGGGCCACGGCGCCCTGTGCCTGTGCCATGGCTGTGAACGCTTCCGCTCGGCGCACCGACCGGGGATCGTCGCCGCCGATCAGGGCGAGCCGCCGGCGGCCCTTCTGCAGCAGGTATTCCGCGACGCTGCGCCCGACGGCCTCGTGCGAGAAGCCGACCAGCATGTCGATCGGATCGAGCGCCACATCCCAGGTCTCGACGATCGGAATGCCCGCCGCGAGGAGCCGCTGGCGCCCGAGCTCGCTGTGCACGACGCCGGTGAGCACGATGCCGTCGGGCCGCCGCCCGATGATGTCGCGCACGAGGTCGTCCTCCGTCGAAGTGCTGTAGCCGCTCTGCCCCACCATGAGCTGGTAGCCGTGCTGCTGGAGCCGGGAATTCAGCGCCTCGATGGTGTCCAGGAAGACAGGCCCTGACAGGGTCGGCACCACCGCCGATACCAGGCGCGTCCTGGCGGAGCGCAGCCCCCCCGCGCCGCGATTCGGCACGTAGCCCGTGGACGCCACGGCCGCCTGCACCCTGGCGAGAGTCTTGGCGTTGACCGAGTGGGGCGCGTTGAAGACCCGCGACACCGTCATCGCCGACACGCCCGCGAGCTTGGCGACGTCCATCACGGTGACGCTCAGATGGCGAGGCTGCAAAGGACGATCGGTCATGGTTGGAAGCGGACTATAACGGCCGGGGCTGGCGCCTTCCGGGGCCCGCACCGGGAATCAGGTTAAGCTTTTCGCGCCCCTTGCCACCGTCCATGCCGACCCCTTCGAACAAACAACCTGCCGCGGCAGGACGTTCCGCGCCCTCGCCTCTTGCGCCGCGCCGCGGAAGAGTCGCCGGCGGCATCACCCTGCTCGAAGTCGCTCGCCTGGCGGGCGTCTCCGCGATGAGCGTGTCGCGCGCGCTGAACACGCCCGAGCAGGTTTCGGCCGCCATCCTCGCGAAGGTTCGCGCGGCAGTCGAGTCGACGGGCTACGTCGCCAACCGGGTGGCCGGAAGCCTGGCCTCCCAGCGAAGCCGCCTGGTCGCGGCTGTCGTCCCTTCGATTGCCGGGCCGGTGTTCCAGGAAATGGTGCAGTCCCTCATCGCCGAACTCGCGGCCCGCGACCACCAGTTGATGCTGGGCCAGAGCGGCTATGGCACGCAGAAGGAGGACGCCCTGCTCGACGCCATCATCGGACGTCGGCCCGACGGCATCGTGCTGGGCGGCGTCGTGCCCTCTGCGGCCGGCCGGCGGCGCCTGGTGGCCTCGGGCATTCCCGTGGTGGAGACGTGGGACATGGTGCAGGACCCGATCGACATGCTGGTCGGCTTCTCGCACGAGGCCATCGCGACCGCCGTGGCCACGTTCCTGATCGAGCGCGGCCGTCGTCGCCTGGGGTTCATCGGCGGCAATCACGAGCGCGCGGCCCGGCGGGCCAGCGCTTTCGTCGACTCGGCGCTGCGCGGCCCGGCGCGCGGGCGCGCGGTCGCTGTGCAGGTCGAGACCGTGGTGGCGCCGGCCACCGTGCGCAGCGGCCGCCAGGCGCTGGGCGAGATGCTGCGGCACCAGCCCGAGACCGACGCCATCTTCTGCAGCTCGGACGTGCTGGCGCTCGGCGTCGTCACCGAGGCCGCGGCGCGCGGCCTGCGCGTGCCGCAGGACCTCGCCGTGGTCGGCTTCGGCGACCTCGATTTCGCGGCGGATGTCTCGCCCTCGCTCACCACCGTGCGCATCGACAGCACGCGCATCGGCCAGCTCGCGGCTCGGTTCATCGTGAGCCGCAGCGAAGGCCTCGAGGTCGAAGAAGCCAAGGTCGACGTGGGCTTCTCCATCGTGACGCGCGAGAGCGCCTAGATAGAAACCCGCACACGCGGGACCGCATAGGGCCGTACCATCGGCTTTTGGTAGCGCTACCAAACAATCAAAGCAAGCCAGATGTCCACCACCATTCGATCGATCGACTGTCTCCAGCTTCGACTGCCCTTCGACCACGGTGCGCCGGCACCGCTGTTCGCCGGGCGGCCGAGAACCACATTGGACAGCGGCCTTGTGCGCGTCGAACTCGACAACGGCCTGGTCGGCTGGGGCGAATCGTATGGCGCCGAACTCGACGCGCTTTCGGCGATCTTTCGCAGCCGGGTCGCCCCTCTCGCGACGGGCCGGGACGCGGCGGACCCCGAGCTCATGGCTTCGCTCGAACGCACGCTGCACAACATGGGCCGCTCGGGGCCGGTATTGCATGCGCTGAGCGGCCTCGACATCGCGATCTGGGACCTGAGGGCGAAGATCGCCGGCGTGCCGCTGCATGTCCTGCTCGGCGGAGCGCGACGCACGCGCCTGCCCGCGTACGCGTCGCTGCTTCAGTACTACGGCGACACGGCGCTGGTGGCCAGGAATGTGGAGCGTGCGCTGGCGGCCGGCTTCCAACAGGTGAAGCTGCACGAGAAGACACCCGAGGCCGTGGCCGCTGCGCGCGGCGTGATGGGCCCGGACATGCCGCTGATGGTCGACGCGAACTGCGCCTGGACGGTCGGCCAGGCCGACGAGGTGGTGGCCAGGATGGCGGCCTTCGGCCTGCACTGGATCGAGGAGCCGCTCTGGCCGCCGGAGGACACCGAGGCACTTCGCGCATTGCGCGTGCGAACCGGCGTGCCGACCGCCGCGGGCGAGAACGCCAGCAGCGTGCATGAACTGAGCGCCATGGCGAGAGCCCAGGCCGTCGACTACCTGCAGCCCTGCGCGATCAAATCGGGCGGCGTCACCACGCTGCTGCGGCTCTCGCGCGAGTGTGCCGGCAGCGCCGTGCACTGCGCACCGCAGTCGGCCTTCTTCGGCCCCGGGTTGCTGGCCACGCTGCATGTGCTGGCCGCGCAGGAGGACGAAGTGCATGTGGAGCGACTCTTCTGCGATCTCGGCTTCACGCCCTACGGCGACACCGTGCCCTGCATCGACGGCGCCTTTCAGCTGTCGGACCGGCCCGGGCTGGGCGCCGACCCGGAAGCAGCGCTGCTCGACAGCGGCTTCGTGCGCCGCGTCTAGAGCTTGTTCTCAGGAGACAAAAAATGCCCATGCACAAAAGGCGCTCGTTGATCCTCGGTGGCGCCGCGGTTTCGTTGATGGCTTCGCTCGGCGCGGGTCGCCTCGCGCTCGCAGACACGAAGACGCCGGTCCGCCTCATCGTGCCCTACCCTCCGGGTGCCGCCACGGACACGCTCGGCCGCCTGATGGCGCAGGCCTTGGAGCCCGCCGTCGCGGCGCCGGTGATTGTCGACAACCGGGGAGGTGCCGGCACGCAGATCGGCACGCGTGCCGTCGCCACCGCGGCACCTGACGGCCGCACGCTCGGCTTCGTCGACACGGCGTTCGTGATCAACCCCGGGCTTTTCGGCAGCGCGCTGCCGTACGACACGGAGAAGGACTTCGCGCCAATTTCGCTCATGGCAACGGCGCCGCTGGTGCTGATCGTGCACAGCACGGTTCCCGCAGCAACGCTGAAGGAGTTCGTGGCCCTGTCCAAGGCCAAGCCGGGCAGCCTCAACTACGGATCGGCCGGCGTCGGCAGTGCGCCGCACCTGGCCGGCGAGCAGTTGCGCAAGGCCGCCGCGATCGACATCAACCACGTGCCGTACCGGGGCGGCGGCACCGTACTGAACGACCTGCTCGCGGGTCACGTCCAGTTCGGGTTCACCACGGTCCCCACGATGATCGACCACATCCGCGCGGGCACCGTCCGCGCCTTGGCAGTCACCGGAATGCGCCGGGCCGCGCAACTGCCCGACACGCCGACGATGCAGGAAGCCGGGCTGCCCAGCGTCGACGCCACGCCGATCTTCGGTTTGATCGGTCCGGCCAGATTGGCGCCGGACACCGTGTCCCGGCTGTCGTCCATCGCGGCCCAAGCCGTGCGCGCGGGTCCGCTGCACCAGAAGCTCATCGAGCTCGGCTTCGTGCCGATCGGCAGCACCGCCGAGGAGTTCAGGATCCGCATTCGCCAGGAGATCGAGAAATGGGCCGCTGTGGTCAAGGCCGGCAACATCAAGCCCAATGCCTGAGACGACGCCCGCAAGCCCGCATGCAGCCCCTCGTTTCCCTGCGACGGTCGCGGCCTTGCGCTCCACAGAACAGCGCGCGGCCTACGACCTGATCGAACGGCGGCGCGGCCGCGTGCCGGCCCCCTACCTGCCACTGCTGGGGAGCCCCCGAATTGCCGATCTTCTGGAGCAACTCTCGACCGAGCTTTGGACCGGCACGCTGCCGCAGCAGGTGCTGGAGGCGGTCTTTCTCATGACCGCGCACAGGCAGCAATGCCGCCACCAATGGGAGACTCACGCAGCCAAGGCCTTGTCGGCCGGACTTTCGCTGGAGATGGTCGACGCGATTGCGGCCGGCAAGATTCCAGAGGACGGCGGACCCGTGGAGGCCGCAGGCCGGTTCTTCCTGGCGCTCACCGAACACCACCGCGTCGCAGACGACGTGTTCGAGCAAGTACAGCGGCACTTCGGAGAACACGGCACGGCCGAACTGGTTGCATTCTGCGGACTGGCTGGAACCGTCGCCCTGCTCTTGAATGTGCAGGTCCCTCAAGCCCCGGCCTGCTCCGCCTAGGCGCTGCGCTGGCTGAGCGGAACGCAGCGCTTCAGGCGCCGCACACGGAGCCGCGATACAGCCGCCGATACGCCGCGGGCGTGCTGCCGAAGCGTTCCCTGAATGCCGTCGTGAAATTCGCGGCACCCGAGAACCCGATCGCATGCGCCAACTCCTCGATGCCGAGCGGCGTCTGGGCGAGCAGATGCTGCGCACGCAACAGCCGCGCCTCGCGCGCGAACTCGAGCACGGTCCTCCCCGTGTGCGCACGGAACGCCCGCGTCAGCCGCTTCTCGTGCGTGCCCACGCGTGCGGCGAGCGCCGGCAGCGGTGGCACGTTCGCAAGGTCGCTCTCGATGAGCCGCTGCGCGGCCGTGACGATCACGCGGTCCGGGTCGTGGGGTTCTTCGTCTTCGGACGCCGGCGGCCTGCGGAGCACCTCGGCGACGCCCTCCGGCGGTTGCGCGCCGCGGCGTGCGAGCGTGAGGTGGACCGCGACGCGAACCAGCACCTCTTCGGGTTCGAAGGGCTTGAGGATGTAGTCGACGCCGCCCTCTCGCAGACCGGTCAGCCGCTCCTCGAGCGCGGCGCCGGCGGTGAGATAAATCACCGGGATGTGCGCGGTGGCATGGTCCGTCGCGATCCGCCATGGCGGCGACGTGGTGCTGCACGAAACGGGCACCGGCGGGCGACATTCCGCCTGGCGATTCCGGCTGCGCCGCTCGGGCCAGATGCATAACCGTGCGGCGCGTATGTCGGAACACCCAGACTCGTCACCTTCCAATGTCAGCGTCGGGACAAACGGCGAAAGCATTACAAATGTGCTACGCTTGCTGTCATGAAATCGTGCACCTTGCCTGCCGTTCGCGTCGAGCCGGAACTGCGTGCCGAGCTGGAATCGGTCCTGGGTAAAGAAGAAACCATCAGCACCTTTGTGGCCGATGCGGTACGCCGGGCCGTTGACTTCCGTCGAGTCCAGACGCGCTTTCTCGCGCGCGGCGAGGCCGCTTGGCAGGACTACTTGCGAACCGGTGTTTCGCACCCCGTGGACGAAGTGTTTGACCGCCTCCAGGCCCGCATCGATGCACGACGCCGCGAATTGCAAAGCCCCAGCACGTGACTGAGTTGTTCGGGGTTGAGATGACCCCGCAGGCCGAGGATGACCTTGAGCGGTTGTTCGAGTTCCTCGTCGTACGGTCAGAGACCTTGGAGGAACTGGACCAAGCTCAGCATGTTTTGCACCAACTTCGCACCGGTATCAAGAAGCGGCTGGCCGAGAATCCTTGGGCGTATCGGAAAGCGGGAGATGGCAGGCGTACAACGCGCCGAGAGTTAATCGTAGGCCTTGGTTCCACAGGCTATGTGGCCCTTTACGAAATCCTTCCTGGGCGGGAGGTCAAGGTGTTGGCCGTTCGTCATCAGCGCAAAGAGGATTACCACTGAGCCCATTGCGGCTGTACGCGCGGCGGGCGTGCGGCAGAATTTCGGCCACAACCAGCCGTTCACCGCTCCGGCAGAACTCGCCCAAGAGAGGCTTCTCGACCCCGTGGCAGCGTCCATCAAGAGGCGCCCGCCCACCGATGCCACCAGACAGAGAAGGCGACTCAACGCAAGGATTGACGGACAGAAATGCCGATTGCTGCACGAAAACTCCGCGCCGGCAAGTCGCTCACTCCGGCCCTTCTCCAGTCTTCATGTTCAGACCAGCCTCGATGGTCACGCTTCTGGAGTTGACGGGCGACTGGCAGGCGGCCGGGAACGTTCGGTGTTGGCCGGCAGCCAAAGCAAGCCTGCGCTGCTGCCTCAGCGCGCCAGCGTCTTCTTCATGGACGCCAGGTAGAAGCCGTGTGCGTAGCCTTCAATGCGCGCGTACTCCTCGTAGCCGTGCTTCTGGTAGAACGCGCGCGCCTGCCACTCGAAGGTCTCGAGCTTGGCGTCCCTTGCGCCCAACTCGATGGCCTGCCGCTCGGCCTCGGCGAGCAGATGACTGCCCAGGCCCGAGCCGCGCACGTCGGCTTCGACAAACAGCACGTCGATGTTGAGCCAGCAGAGAAACACGAAGCTTCGCAGTCCGCCGAGCAACCGGCCATTCCCGTCCCTGGCGTTGAGGCGGATGTGCCGCTGCTCGGGATACTCGCCCACGAAACCGTAGTTGAAATGGCGCAGCCGTCGACCGAGCTCGCCCGATTTCACTTCCTCTTGTGTCGCTTCGGCGATGGTCCAGGCTGTCATGGAAGGCTCAGGATGTTGCGGGCGGCCGATTCTGCCCGGTCTTCGGGTCGGCTCCGGGCCGGTGGCCGTCCTTCCACCGAAGGCGCTGAGCCTCCGAATGGGAAGACGAACGTTCTGCCGCGGCAACCCTGCTGCGGCCATGGCCGGATCAACCCTGCGCGCTTGCGTCTCAGCGAATAAATTGTATGATGCACATCATGCGAAATACAAAGCACAGCGTCAGGGCAGCGGCCAAGGAAGCCTCGCACGAGCGCATCGTGTCCGTGGCTGCCCGGGCGATCCGCCGCAGCGGCTACGACGGCACCGGCGTGGCCGACATCATGAAGGAAGCCGGCCTGACCCATGGCGCCTTCTATGCCCACTTCCCGTCGCGCGAGGCCATGCTGGCCGAAGCCGCGGGCCGGGCCTGCGCCGAATCGGCCGCCGCGGCGGCGAAGATCGCCTCCGACGTTCCCCCCAGACAGGCCCTGGCCGCCATGCTGCGCGCCTATCTCTCGCCGGAACACGTGGCGCACGCGGAAATGGGGTGCCCGCTGGCCGCGCTGGGCTCGGAAACGCCGCGCCAGGCCGCCGAAGTCCGCCGGGTGACCACCCGGCACGTCAAGGAAATGATCGATCTCGTCGCGCGCCAGTCGCCCGACTGGGGACAGCCCGCCGCACATGAACGCGCACTCGTGACCGTCGCCACCATGGTGGGCACCTTGCTGCTGGCGCGTGCGGTCGACGATCCAGCGCTGTCGGCCGGCCTGTGCGAGGCCGCGCTGAAGCACCTGGCTCCGGCCTGAATCCGCCACCGCGGCACGAACCACTTTTTTCTCGCCAACAAATATGATGATTATCATGCGACATGAACGACGTCCGGCCGGCAGCCTCCGCGCGCTCCCGCTCCTTGTCGCGCTCGCCTTCCAGGGCCTCACCGCGGCCGCAGCGCTCACGATGATGCCGGCCCGGGCGGACCAGACATCGCCCGTTGGCCTGTGGAAGAACGTCGACGACGTCAGCGGCAAGCCGCGCGCGCTGATCCGCCTCACCGAATCGAACGGTGTTCTCCAGGGAAAGATCGAGAAGGTGTTCCCGGCCCCGAACGAAGACCCGAATCCGACCTGCGACAAGTGCGAAGGCGCCAACAGGAACGCACCGGTCGTCGGGCTGGTGATCCTCAGCGGCCTGAGCAAGAACGGCGACGAATATGCCGGCGGCCAGATTCTCGATCCCGACAACGGCAAGGTCTATCGCAGCACCGTGCGCCTGACCGACAACGGCAAGAAGCTCAGCGTGCGCGGCTACATCGGTGTGCCAATGCTGGGCCGTTCACAGACCTGGGTACGCCAGGAACAAGGAAGACCATGAAAGCATTTGTTCTCGATCGATACGCCAAAAAGGGGGCGCTGCGATCGGCAGACGTGCCGCTGCCGGAGCTGCGCGATGACGAGGTCCTGGTCGAGGTGCATGCCGCGGGCCTGAACCTGCTGGACGCCAAGATCAGGAATGGCGAGTTCAAGCTCATCCTGCCGTACCGCCTGCCCCTCGTGCTGGGCCATGACGTGGCCGGCGTCGTGGCCAAGGTCGGCCCGCGCGTGCGGCAGTTCAAGCCGGGCGACGAGGTCTATGCGCGGGCGGACGATTTCCGGATCGGCACCTTCGCCGAGTTCGTTGCGGTCAAGGAGGCATCGCTCGCGCCCAAGCCCCAGGGCCTCACGATGGAAGAAGCCGCGTCCATTCCGCTGGTGGCCTTGACGGCCTGGCAGGCGCTGGTCGAGAAGGCCGGGCTGAAGAAGGGGCAGAAGGTCTTCATCCAGGCGGGCTCCGGCGGCGTCGGCACCTTGGCGATCCAGCTGGCCAAGCACCTGGGCGCCACCGTCGCCACGACCACCGGCCCGACCAATGTCGCGCTCGTGAAGCGCCTGGGCGCGGATGTCGCCATCGACTACAGGACGCAGGATTTCGAGGATGTGCTGCGCGACTACGACGTGGTCCTGAACAGCCAGGACAGCAAGACGCTCGAGAAATCCCTGCGTGTGCTCAAGCGCGGCGGCAAGCTCATCACCATCTCCGGCCCACCCGATCCCGAGTTCGGCAAGCAGATCGGGGCGCCCGGTTTCGTGAAGCTGGTCATGCGGCTGTTGAGCGCAGGCATCAGGCGCAGGGCCCAAAGTCGCGGCGTCGATTTCTCGTTTCTCTTCATGAAGGCCAACGGGAGCCAGCTGCGCGAGATCACGCGCCTCATCGAGGCCGGTGCCATCCGGCCCGTGATGGACCGCGTGTTTCCGTTCGACGCCACCAATGAGGCCCTGGCCTATGTCGAAGCGGGTCGCGCCAAGGGCAAGGTCGTCGTCAAGCTCAAGTGAGCCCTGTTCATTTCCTGTTCCCCTCTTTTTTGGAGATTCCTCATGAAGATCGAAAATTCCGTCGCCCTCGTCACGGGCGCCAATCGCGGCATCGGCCTGGCATTCGCGAGCGAGCTGCTGGCCCGCGGCGCACGCAAGGTTTACGTGGGCGCTCGCAATCCCGAAACCGTGACCCAAACCGGCGCTCAGGCGCTGCGCCTGGACGTCAACAATCCGCAAGACGTGGCGGCCGCGGCGGCGGCGGCGCCCGATGTGACGCTGGTGGTCAACAACGCCGGCATTGCCCAGCCTGGCGGCTTTCTCGCGGCCGATAGCGAAGACATCGCACGGCGCATCTTCGAGACCAACTTCTTTGCGGTGCTGCGCATGAGCAAGGCCTTCGCGCCGATTCTCAAGGCCAACGGCGGCGGCGCACTGCTCAACGTCCTGTCGATCGCCTCGTGGGTGAACGGCGGCGAGCTGGCGGCCTATTCGGCGAGCAAGTCGGCCGCGTGGTCGCTCACCAATGCTTTGCGCAGTGAACTGGCGGCGCAGCACACCCAGGTGCTGGCGCTGCACATGGCCTATGTCGACACCGATCTCACGCGCGGATTCGATGTGCCGAAGACGAGCCCCGAGACAATCGTGAAGCGCGCGCTCGACGGACTCGAATCGGGCCTCGACGAGGTGCTGGCCGATGAGCTCACCCAGCAGGTCAAGCAGGCAATGACGGCGCCCAGGCCGAGCTACCTTCCGCAGGTGGCCTGAGTGCACCGCTGGGCGGACGTTCCAACGGCATCCATTCCGCCCGCGGCGTCGGCGCGTCCAGCGGTTCGCCGTCCGATTCGGTGGAGCAGATGGCCGGCGAGGGCATCAGCGCGGCGGCCAGGGTCGCGCACCACGACCTTCTGCGGGGTCTGCTCACCGGGCAGGATCCCAAGCAGTTCCTGTTCCTTACCCGCACGCCGAGCGGCATCGAGGCCCGCAGGGCCTTTCTCGCGCGGTTGAAGGAACGTTCGGAGAACCGCGACAAGAAGATCACGATCGCCGCGTACCTGGCGCGAGGACGGCGCTTCCGGGCGGTTACCCATCTCATGGGTATTCATTCAATCACCTATGTGATGGGTTTTTGACAAATACCCATCTGGTGGGTAATCTCAGGATACCAACCTCATTGGTATCGATATGCAGCAAGTCCTTTCGGTTCCCTCCCAGCTCGGCGTACTGCTCAAGGCCGCGCGCAAGGAAGCAGGCATCACGCAGGTCAAGCTGGCCGAGCGCCTCGGCATCAGCCAGAGCCGGATGTCCCACATGGAGCTCAATCCGGGCTCGCTGAGCCTGGAGCAACTGCTGGCCATCTTCGGCGTGCTGGGCCTCGAGATGGTGGTGGGCTCCAAGAAGCCCGCGCCCACCGGCAGCAAGGCCCCTTCCCAGGAGTGGTGAGCGTGGCACGCGCACGGGGCCTCCAGGCACTTTCCATCTGGGCCAACGGTGAACGGGTCGGCAGCTGGCGCATCCCCGCGCACGGGGCGGACGAACTGCGCTATGACGATGCCTGGGCCGATTCGCACGCCGGGCGCCCGCTCTCGCTTTCATTGCCACTGGTGCGCGGCTTCACTCACAAAGGCGCTGTCGTCCGGAACTACTTCGACAACCTCCTGCCGGACAGCCTGCCCATCCGCCAGCGCATTGCGAGCCGCTTCGGCACGCAGACGACGCAGGCCTTCGACCTTCTGCAGGCGATCGGCAGGGATTGCGTCGGAGCCATCCAGCTGCTGGGAGAGAACGCCAGCCCAGCCGATGTGGAACGCATCGAAGGCGAGCCGATGAGCGAAGCCGGCGTCGAACAGCTCCTGCAGCAGACGGTCGATCCGGGCAGGTTCGCCACGCAGGCCGTGCCTGAAGACGAACTGCGCATCTCGCTGGCGGGCGCCCAGGAGAAAACCGCTCTTCTGTGGCACGAGGGCCAGTGGGTGCGTCCGCAGGGCTCGACCCCCACCACGCATATCCTGAAGTTGCCGCTGGGCCTGGTCGGCCATCGCAAGGCCGACTTCACCACATCGGTGGAGAACGAGTGGCTCTGCCTGAACATCCTCCAGGAGTACGGCGTTCCCGTTCCCCGGACCGCGATGCTCCGGTTCGGTTCGCAGAAGGTGCTGGCCGTCGAGCGCTTCGACCGCCGGCTGCACTCCTCCGGAAACTGGTGGCTGCGCCTGCCGCAGGAAGACTTCTGCCAGACCCTCGGCAAGCCGTCGCACCTGAAATACGAAGCGGACGGCGGACCGGGAATGACCGACCTGGCCGATGTGCTGCGCAATTCGGTCAACGCACAGGAAGACCTGGCAACGCTCCTCACCGCGCAGCTGCTCTTCTGGATGCTGGGCGCGCCCGACGGGCACGCCAAGAACTTCAGCATTGCCTGGCTCCCGATGGGCCGCTACAGGCTGACGCCCCTCTACGACGTGATGTCCATCTGGCCCCTGGAAGGCAACGGCCCGAACCAGTTCTCCAGGCACGAGGCCAAGCTGGCGATGGCCCTGTCCGGCAAGAGCAGGCACTACCATTTCAAGACCATCCAGCGGCGCCACTTCAACGCCATGGCGCAGAAGTGCCACTACGGCCCGGATGCCGAGAACATCATCCAGCGCGTGCTCGCAGCAACGCCGGGCGTGATCGACCGGATCGCTGCGCGCCTGCCCGCGCAGTTTCCGGCCGCGGTGTCGGGCAGGATTCTCGAAGGGCTTGCCCGTTCCGCGAGGGCGCTGAAGGGGATGCCGCCTGTCTAGGGAGGCGGCGCCCGCGCATGCCGGAATGCCTGGCAAAAAGTTCATCGGAAATTCGCCGCAGCCTTACCGGCCCTTCACATTGCGCCCTCAGCATGGGAACTCCTGAATACAACGACTCGAAGGAGTTGCAATGAAGAAGTTGTCCCTCGCACTGGCTACGGCCGCCCTGCTCTCTCTGGCCGCCCTGAGCGCTCCTGCGCAAGCGCAGCCGCACCATGGAGACCACGGCTATCGACCGCATGTGGTCGTTGTTCCGCCGCCCCCGCCGCGGCACGTGGTGCGGCACGGCTACGACCACCGTCACGACCGCCATGCCGACTATCGCCACGGCCGCCGCGGCGACTACCGCCATGCGCGCCGGGACAGCGACCGCGACGGCGTGCCCGACCGCTACGACCGCCGTCCCCACAATCCGTATCGGCGCTGAGCGCGAGCGCTTGCCGCCGGCACACGCTTTCGAAGCAGCAGCTGCACCTTGCCAAGGAGAACGACATGTCCATTCGAGCCACCGCAGCACTCGTGTTGCTTTCCGCCATCGCCGCCCCCAGTGCCTTCGCCGACGACGACGATTCGAAGAAGCGCTGGCGGCGCGGCGACTGGCAAAGCAACTGGCGCGACGACCGCTGGGCCAGACCCTGCGAGGTCAAGCAGGAGTCGAAGCGAGGCGAGTTCAAGCGCGAGGTCAAGTGCAAGGACGGCGTCGGGGCCACCTGGCAAGGGGAATGGAAGGACGAGTTCCGGGACGGCCCGTGCAAGGTCAAGCTCGAGGCCAGCCGCGAAGTGTTCAAGGAAGAGGTCAAGTGCGAGGGCCGCTGACCGCGGATCGCGACTGGGGAGCCAGCGCTCTGGAATGAACCTCTCGCGCTGGAGCGCTCAACGCAGCGGCAGTTCGATGCAGCCGACGAGCGGAACTTGCGGAACGTGTTCGAGGCGCGCGCTGCTGGCGATGACGATCGCATGGCCCGCGCGCCCGGCCAGGGACGCGATGGTCTTCCACAGGCAGCCGATCGAGCGCGCGTCGAGCGCGCCCTCGGGTTCGTCGAGCAGCACCAGCGGACGGCCCGAGGCCAGCGCGGCCGCCAGCCAGACCTTGCGCTTCGATCCTGTCGAGAGCATGTACATCGGCTTCTCGATGTGCGGCACCAGCGAGAAGCCTTCGACCAGCGCCTGCCACAGTGCCGCATCGAATCCCGCATCGCCCTCGCTCAGGGTGGCCGTGCATGCCCGCGCGGTGACCTGGTCGAAGGCTTCGGTGGCCGGGTCGCAGAAGAACAGGTTGCGCTTGTAGGCCTCGGGCTTCGCGTCGAGGCGCGCGCCTGCGAGCGTCAGCCTTCCGGCCGCTGGAAGCATGCCCGCAATCACGCGCAGCAGGGTCGACTTTCCGCTGCCCGTGTCGCCATACAGCAGCGTGACGCCCTCGCCCACCGAAGCGCACCAGCCGGATGCGAGCGCGGGCTGGCCGGGATAGGAAAAGCCCAGGTCGTGGACCTGGAGGATGGCGGGTGATGTCGGGGCGTTCATGTGCGTGCGGAAGTCCTCGCGGGATTCTGCCTCGCCCGCGGACGCCCTCCCTGCCCCGCCCTCAGCTCAGATCAGGAACTTGCGGATGCGCGCCGAAGCCAGGTCGATGGCGCTCACGCTCACCACAATGATCAGCATCACCGCGCAGGTCTCGGCGTACTGGAAGCCGCGGATGATTTCCCACAGCACCACGCCGATGCCGCCCGCGCCCACCATGCCCACCACCGAGGCCGAGCGCACGTTCGACTCGAAGCGGTAGAGCGCATACGAAATCCACAGCGGCATCACCTGCGGCAGCACGCCATAGACGATCTCGTGCAGCGCGCTGGCGCCCGTGGAGCGGATGCCTTCCACCGGCTGCGGGTCGATGGCTTCCACGGCTTCGGCGAACAGCTTGGCCAGCACGCCGGTGGTGTGCACCCACAGCGCCAGCACGCCGGCAAAGGGGCCCAGGCCCACGGCCACCACGAACAGCATTGCGAACACCATCTCGTTGATGGCGCGGCAGCTGTCCATGAGGCGGCGCACCGGCTGGTAGATCCACCAGGGCACGATGTTGGCGGAAGCCAGCAGCGCAAGCGGCACGGCGCTCACCACCGCCAGTGCCGTGCCCCACAGCGCGATCTGCAAGGTGACGACCATCTCCTGCAGGTACATGCGCCACTGCGTGAAGTTCGGTGGAAAGAACTCGGCCGCGTAGGTGGCCATGTTGCCGGAATCGCGCCAGAGTTCGAACGGACGCATGTCGGCGCCCTTCCAGGACGCGGCCAGCAGGATCAGCAGGCCCGCCCACGAGAGCTGCCAGGCGAGGCTGCGCTTGGGAGCGGCGGACGCCGAAGGCGACAGGCTCGGGCGGACGATATGGACCGTGGGTTGCATGGCGGACACAGCAGTGCAGCGGCGGTGGCGCTCAGTTCAGCGCGGCCAGTTTCTTGTCGATGTCGGCCAGCTTGGCTTTCTTGTCGGCATCGCCGAGCACGGCGTCGGCCTCGATCTTGGTGCGCTGGCCGAACAGGTCGAGCTGGCGGATCGGCAGCAGCTGCTTGTCGCTCGATTCCTTGAAGCCCGAGAGCTTCGAGATCTTCATGACGATCTCCTTCTCGCGCGGATCGGACTTGGCGTAGTTGTAGAAGAAGCTGCGCAGCTTGGCCTTGGTCGCCTCGGGCAGGTCCTTGCGCATGACGAGCGGGTCGAGCGGAATCAGCGGCGAGGTCCAGACGATCTTGATGTCCTTGAACTTCTCTGGGAAGCGCTCCTTCACCTTCTCGAGGTTCTCGCTGTTGTTGGTGGCCACGTCGACCTGCTTGTTGGCCACGGCCAGCGCGTTGGTTTCGTGGTTGGCGCTGCGCGTCACCTTGAAGATCGACTTGGCATCGAGCTTGTTCTGCGCGAAGACGTAGAAGCCCGGCACCAGGTAGCCCGAGGTCGAATTCGGGTCGCCGTTGCCGAAGCTCAGGTTCTTCGCGTTCTTGAGCACGTCGTCGAGCGTGTTGAGCGGGCTCTCGCGGTTCACGATCAGGTGCGAGTAGTAGCCCTGCGTGCCGTCGGCGTTGACCATCTGAGCGAACACCTCGCCGCCCGCGCGGTCGACCGCTTCCATGGCCGACTTGTTGCCGAACCATCCGATGTGCACCTTGTTGAAGCGCATGCCTTCGATGATGCCGGCGTAGTCGGGTGCGAAGAAGGCCGTGACCTTGAGGCCGGTCTGCTTGCTCATGTCGTCGATCAGCGGCTGCCAGTCGCCCTTGAGGTTCTGCGTCGCCTCGGTCGAGATGATGCCGAAGTTGATGTCCTGCGCGAGGGATGCGCCGGCAAGGCCGAGGCCCAGCACGGTGGCGGCAATCAGTTTCTTGATCATGGATGGCTCCAGCGAAATTTTTGAATGAAGAGAGAAAGAAAAGGCGCGTTCTTCTTCGCGGCCTATGCGGCTTGCGCAGCCCACGACACGGGAGCCGCCGGGTTCAGCACGTGCACGTTGGCGCCTTCGGTCGCCGAGGCCGGCGCGGCGGGCCGCAACAGCTCGTCGGCCTGCACGCCGTACAGGTCGCGCAGCAGCGCGGGCGTCAGCGCCGAGGAAGGCCCGTCGAACACCACCTGGCCCTGGTTCAGCGCCACCACGCGCGGGCAGTACTTCATCGCGATGTCGACCTGGTGCAGCGACACGATCACGGTGCAGCCGTCCTCGCGGTTGATGCGCGCCAGGATCTCCATCACCTTGCGCGAGGACTCGGGGTCGAGCGATGCAATGGGTTCGTCGGCCAGCACCACCTTGGCGCCCTGCACCAGCGTGCGCGCAATGGCCGCGCGCTGCTGCTGGCCACCCGACAGCGTGGAGGCGCGCTGCGCATGGCAGTCGGCAATGCCCACGCGCCCCAACGCTTCCAGCGCCAGCGCGCGCTCCTGCGCCGTGAACATGCGCAGCCAGCTGCGCCACCACGGCATGCGGTGCAGCGAGCCGACGAGCACGTTCACCAGCACCGGCAGCCGCGCCACCAGGTTGAACTGCTGGAACACGAAGCCGACCTGCGAGCGCACCTTGCGGATGTCGCGGTGGATGCGGCCGCCCTTCTGTACGCAGCAGCCGTCGATCTCGACCAGCGAATCGGTGCCGCCATCGGCGGCCACCAGGCCCGCCACGTGCCGCAGCAAGGTGGACTTGCCGGAGCCCGAGGCGCCGATCAACGCCACCATTTCGCCGCGGTTCACGGCCAGGTTGACGTCGCGCAGCGCATGCCGGCCGTTGGCGAAGTGCTTGTTCAGTTGGTGGATGCGCAGGACACCGGTCATCTTGGATTCCAAAGTCGTCTAGACAAGTGAAGTCTCGCGAGGCGTCGTGACATGCGCGCGACAGCTGCGCGACATTGCGGCGACAGCCGCGGCCGCGCCCCCGGATCGCACCCTCAGATCACGCGCCGTCCCTGGCGCCACACGCCGCGCACCACCGGATGCCTGGCACCGTCGGCCAGCGTGGTGATGCGCACCTGCACCAGGTCGGCGCGCAGCCCCGGTTCCAGGCTGCCGCGGTCGTGCAGGCCGGCCGCGCGAGCGGGTGCGCGGCTCACCATCGCCACCGCCTCGGGCAGCGTGCAGATGCCCTCGTCCACCAGCCGCATCACGGCACTCATGAGGCTGCCGGGCACGTAGTCGGAAGAAAGGATGTCGAGCAGCCCCTGGCGCGCCAGCTCGGCGGCGGCCACGTTGCCCGAGTGCGAGCCGCCCCGCACCACGTTCGGCCCGCCCATGATGTTGGCGAGCCCGCGTTCGCGCGCCGCGCGCGCAGCCGCCAGCGTGGTCGGGAATTCCGACATGCTGGCGCCCTCCGCATGCGCCTGCTCCACATGCGCCACGGTGGTGTCGTCATGGCTCGCCAGCGCAATGCCGTGCACACGGCAATGCTCGACGAAGTGCCGGCGGTGCGGCTGCGCATAGCGCGTCTGCAGCGACACGGCCTCGGACACGCGGCGGTCGAACTTGTCGTCGCTCCAGCCCTTCTTGCCGGTGTAGTAGATCCGCGCGACCTCGATGTTCTCCCACTGGCGCTGGCCCGGCGTGTGGTCCATGAGCGAGATCATCGACAGGCGCGGATGGTTGCGGAACGGCTCGAACAGCTCGATGGTGTTGGGCGCCGGCAGCTCGCAGCGCACGTGCAGGTGGTGGTCGGCACGCAGCAGGTCGCTCTCGATGCAGCCGTCGAGCACGTCGAGCAGCGTGTCCCAGGTGCTGCCGCGCAGGCTCTCGGGGTCGGACTCGCCCACGCCCAGCGCATCGAACACCGTGGTGATGCCGGCGGCGGCCACCTCGGCGTCGTGCGCGAGCAGCGCGGGCATCTCGGCCCACTGCACCTTGGGGCGTGGCATCAGGTGGCGCTCCAGGTTGTCGGTGTGCACCTCGACCAGGCCGGGAAACAGGTAGTCGCCCTCGAGGTCGAGCGTGCCGCTGGCGGTAGCGCCGCTGCCCAGCGCCTCGATGCGCCCGCCAGCCACCGAGAGCGCGCCATGCACCACCTCGCCGGCCAGCACCATGCGCGCGTTGGAAAAGACGATGGGTGCTGCGCTCATGGCCGGGTGCTCCTGAAGTCGCCCACGTTGACACGGCGGGTGGCCACGGCGGCGCCCACCTCGGCGTCGTGGAAGATGCCGACGATGGCCGCGCCGCGGGCCGTGGCCTCGCGGATCAGCTCGATCACGGTGGCCGTATTGGCGGCATCGAGCGAGGCGGTGGGCTCGTCCAGCAGCAACAGCGGCTTGGGCTTGATCATGTTGCGCGCGATGTTGATGCGCTGCTGCTCGCCGCCCGAGAAGGTGGCCGGCGGCAGGTGCCACAGGCGCTCGGGAATGCGCAGCCGCGCGAGCCAGCGGCGCGCCTCGGCGCGCGCGGCCTCGATGCCCGCGGGGTCGTCGCCCGCGTCCTCGGCCAGCGGCTCGGCCACCACGTCGAGCGCGGGCACGCGCGGGATCACGCGCAGGAACTGGCTCACATAGCCGATGGTGTCGCGCCGCAGGCGCACCAGCTCGCGCGGCGCCACCTCGGTCAGGTCCACCGGACCGGCCGGCGCCTGCACCGTGATGCGGCCCGCGCTGGCGCGGTAGTTGGCATAGATGAGCTTGAGCAGCGTGCTCTTGCCCAGGCCCGAGGCGCCGTCGAGCACCACGCATTCGCCCGCGCTCACGCTGAGGTCGACCGCGTCGAACACCGGCAGCTCCAGCTGGTTCTGGTGGTGCAGCGTGAAGCGCTTGGCCACGCCCTGGAGAAGAAGCAAGGGGGTCGTCATGGTTGGAGCACCGAGGAAACGAGAAGCTGGGTGTAGGCGTGCTGCGGGTCGTCCAGCACCTGGTCCGTGAGGCCGGTCTCGACCACGCGGCCCTGCTGCATCACGACCATGCGGTGCGCGAGCAGCCGCGCCACCGCCAGGTCGTGCGTGACAACGATGGCCGCGAGCTGCATCTGCCGCGTGAGCTGGCGCAGCAGGTCGAGCAGGCGGGCCTGCACCGACACGTCGAGGCCCGAGGTCGGCTCGTCCATGAACACCAGCCGCGGCTGCGTGACCAGGTTGCGTGCGATCTGCAGGCGCTGGCGCATGCCGCCCGAAAAAGTGCGCGGCGTGTCATCGATGCGCGCCGGATCGATCTCCACGCGCTGCAGCCAGTCGGCCGCGGTGGCGCGCACGCGGCCGTAATGCCGCTCGCCCAGGCCCATGAGCCGTTCGCCCACGTTGGCGCCGGCCGAGACGTCCATGCGCAGTCCGTCGGCCGGGTTCTGGTGCACGAAGCCCCAGTCGGTGCGCGAGAGCAGGCGCTGCTGGGCCTCGGTCATCGCGAACACGTCCTGCAGGCCGCCGCCGCGCACATGGAACTGCACGCTGCCGGCATCGGGGCGGCTGCGCGCGGCAATGGCGTCGAGCAGGGTCGACTTGCCCGAGCCCGATTCGCCGACCACCGCCAGCACCTCGCCGGGCCAGAGGTCGAAGGAGGCGTCGTGCAGCGCCACGCGGTCGCCGTAGCGCTTGCCGACGCCGCGCACGCGCAGCAGCGGCAAGGAGGAAGCTTGCACCGCGCTCATGCGAGGGCTCCGTCCACGGTGGCCGAATCGGTCGCCGGATCGCGCGCATCGGCGGCGCTGTCCGCCGGCTGGCGCGACTCGCAGTAGTCGGAATCCGAGCACACATGCATGCGCGCGCCCTGGTCGTCGGTGATCACCTCGTCGAGGAAGCTGTCGGTCGCGCCGCACAGCGCGCAGGGCGTGTCCCAGCGCTGGATCTCGAAGGGATGGTCCTCGAAGCTCAGGCTTTCGACCGGCGTGTAGGGCGGCACCGCATAGATGCGCTTCTCGCGGCCGGCGCCGAACAGCTGCAGCGCGGGGTTCATGTGCATCTTGGGGTTGTCGAACTTCGGGATCGGCGACGGCGACATCACGTAGCGGCCGTTCACCAGCACCGGGTAGTCGTAGGTGGTGGCGATGTGGCCGTAGCGCGCAATGTCCTCGTAGAGCTTCACGTGCATCAGCCCGTACTCGGCCAGCGCGTGCAGCGTGCGCGTGGTGGTCTCGCGCGGCTCCAGCCGCTGCATCGGCTCGGGCACCGGCACCTGGTAGACCAGCACCTGCCCTTCGGAAAGCGGCGTCTCGGGGATGCGGTGGCGCGTCTGGATCAGCGTGGCCTCGGCCGTGCGCGTGGTGGTGTCCACGCCCGTGGTGCGCTCGAAGAAGCGGCGGATGTTGACGGCGTTGACGGTGTCGTCGGAGCCCTGGTCGATCACCTTGAGCACATCGCGCGGGCCGATGACCGCGGCCGTCACCTGGATGCCGCCGGTGCCCCAGCCGTAGGGCAGCGGCATCTCGCGCGAGCCGAAGGGCACCTGGTAGCCGGGAATGGCCACGGCCTTGAGGATGGCGCGGCGGATCATGCGCTTGGTGCGCTCGTCGAGGTAGGCGAAGTTGTATTCGGTGGTGGTCGTCATTCGTGGTCTCCCGCGCCGGCGGCGGCGCGCATCTTCCGCACGAGCTCGAGCTCGGACTGGAAGTCGACGTAGTGCGGCAGCTTCAGGTGCTGCACGAAACCCGAGGCTTCGAGGCTGTCGCTGTGCGAGAGCACGAACTCCTGCATCTGCGCAGGCGCCTCCACAGGCTCGCCGAGCTCGTCGGCGCGCAGCGCGCGGTCGACCAGACTCATCGCCATCGCCTTGCGCTCGCAGTGGCCGAAAGCCAGGCCGTAGCCGCGCGTGAACTGCGGCGGTTCGCTCTTGCTGCCCGCGAACTGGTTGACCATCTCGCATTCGGTGATTTCCAGGTCGCCGATGGAGATGGTGAAGTCGAGCTCCTCGGGCGCGAGTTCGAGCTCCACGCTGCCGAAGCGGATCTCGCCCACGAAGGGATGGCTGTGCGAGTAGCCGCGTTGCGTGGAATAGGCCATGGCGAGCAGGAAGCCCTCGTCGCCGCGCGCAAGGTTCTGCAGCCGCGTGGCGCGGTCGGCCGGAAAGCGCAGCGGCGCACGCGTGAGGTCGACCGGTGCGGGGTCGCCGGGCGGCACGGGACGGGTCTCGATCAGCCCCTCCTGGTTCAGCAGATCGACCACGCGCGGCGTGACGGATGCGGGCGGCGTACCTGCATCGGCCGCGGGCGCCGGCGCGGCCTGCTGCCGACCTTCGGCCAGCAGCGCGAAGTCGAGCAGGCGCTGCGTGTAGTCGTGCGTCGCGCCCAGCACCTGGCCGCCGGGCAGGTCCTTGAAGGTGGCGGAGATGCGGCGGTCCAGCGCCATGCGCGCGGTGTCGAGCGCCACGCTGTCGCCGAGGCGCGGCAGCGTCGCGCGGTAGGCACGCAGCAGGAAGATGGCCTCCACCATGTCGCCCGAAGCCTGCTTGATCGCGAGCGCAGCCAGCTCGGGGTCGTAGACCGAGCCCTCGGTCATCACGCGGTCGACCGCGAGCTTCAGCTGTTCGCGGATCTGGCGCACCGACAGCTCCGGCGTGCCGGTGTCGCCGCGGCGCTGTTCGGCCAGCAGCCGGTAGCTGGCGAGGATGGCGGCTTCTCCGCCCTTGACGGCAACGTACATCTCAAGCCTCCTGTTCGATGCGGGTGGTGCGCGGCAGCCCCACAATGCGTTGCGGCGCCGCCAGGAACACATCCACGCCGCGCGGAAACAGCGCATGGTTCGCGGACCATTGGGTGGTGAAGGCCGGCGCCAGACCTTCCACTGCGATGGCGCTGCGGTCCTGGATGCCGGGGCCGCGCAGCGTCCAGCGCGGCGCGTTTCCTGCGGCCGGTGCGGACACGTCCATCACGTCGATCACGCAGGTGGCCGACTGGTCGGGATAGGCGTCGCTGCCCTGCGCGAAGGCATCGAGCGGCGGGCATGCATCGCCTTCGCCGATCCACGCGAACTGCGCCTGCGCAGGCTGGTCGACCAGCACGCAGCCGGTGTGAAAGCGCAGCCATGCGGCCGCGTCGCTGCCCGCGAGCGATGGCGACAGCCAGAGGCGGCAGTCGGGGTCGAGCAGCGCCAGCAGCAGCGCGGCCGAGGCGCCGTGCCCCCGCGACGGCACCTGCGCATCGTGCGACAGCTCGACGATGCGGCCGGGATGCGCGAGCGCCTGCAGCGCCGAGCGGAACACCGCCTGGCTGCCGAGTGCGGCGTCCGCGAATCCTGCGCCAAGGGTGGAAAGCATGTTCGCGTTCATTCGGAATCGTCCTCGTCCATGTCGGCGCCGCCAGCTTCGCGCGCCACCGTGAAGAACTCGACCTTGCTGGCCTGGGCGCGTGCATGGCGCTGCGCACGCAGTGCCGAGAGATGCGCACGCACGGGCGCCAGCAACCGGGCATCGAGCGCGGCCTGCTGCGCCGGGTCCTGCAGCAGCGCATCGGCCACGGCCGCGAGCTGCGCATGGCGGTGCGAACGGCCGAGCACATAGGCCACGCCCACTGCGGCGCCCGGCTGCGGCGCGGCGCCGCCCAGGCGCAGCGCGCAGCGCGTGACCGTCACCTCGCCCAGGTTGAAGCGCTCGCCCGTGCCGCCGGCGCGGCCCTGCACCATCACCAGGCCGGTCTCCGGTGCGCGCAGCCACTGCGGCGGGGTCTCGGCATGCTGCGCGAGCGCCGGTTCGAGCAGCGAGACGGGCGCGCGCGCCAGCATCGCCAGCCACTGCGCGCGGCGCAGCGGGCGGGCCGCGGGTTCTGTGTCAAAGGCATGAAACATGAGGGTGATACGCTTGAAGTTGTATAGACAAATTCGACAACTGACGCGAGCTTAGAGAGCGCGCAAGTAGGTTTAATGACAAGCACGACGACGACCCCTGCCTCCGCGCTGGCTCCGCGCCCCGCCACCACCAACACCGAACGCACCGCACGCGACAGCTTCTGGATCCGCATTGCGGCCGACCTGGCCGAGGCCATTGCGCGCGGCGTGTATTCGCCGGGCCAGCGCCTGCCCTCCGAGCACGCGCTGGCCGAGCAGTTCGGCGTGAACCGCCACACCATCCGCCGCTCGCTCGCCAACCTCTGCAGCCAGGGGCTGCTGCGCGTGACGCAGGGCAGCGGCACCTACGTGGAAGAGTTCGCGGTCGACCTCGCCCTGGTCAAGCGCCCGCGCTTCCAACGCAGCATGGCGCTGGCGGGTTTGCGCGGCGCGTTGCGCGTGACCGGCGCAAGCACCGTGCGCGCCACCGCGGCGCAGGCGCGTTCGCTCGCGGTGCCGGCCCGCAGCTCGCTGCTCTGCCTGCAGGTGATCGGCGAAGCCGAGGGCCAGCCGCTGCATTGCAGCGAACGCTTCTTTCCCCTGCCGCGCTTCGCGGGACTGGAGGCCGTGGTGCGCGAGACCGGCTCCATCACCGCCGGCTTCGAGGCCCATGGCGTGGCCGACTACACGCGCCACCACAGCCGCATCACGGCGCAGATGCCCGAGGCCGCGGTTGCCGCGCAGTTGCACCAGCCAGTCAGCCGGCCGGTGCTGTTCGTGGAGAGCGTGAACGTCGACACCGCGGGCGTGCCGATCGAATACGCGAGGGCCTGGTTCCCGGGCGACCGCACCTCGCTGACGGTGGCGCACGATGACTGAGGCCGCATCCCGCAGGCGCGGCGCGGCGCATCGCTACGCGGCCTATTTCGCGCCGGCTGTCGGCAGTGCGTGGTGGGAAGCCGGCAGCCACTGGCTCGGACGCTGCGCGGCGCGCGGACAGCCGCTGCCGCAACCCGCCATCGACGGGATGCCGCCCGCGCGGCAGCAGGAACTGACGGCCGCGCCGCGGCGCTATGGCTGGCATGCCACGCTGAAGGCGCCCTTCGCCCTGCCCTCGCACCTGGACGCGGCGTCGCTGCGCACCGGCATCCGCCACATCTGCAAGGCCTGGGAGCCCTTCGACATGCCGGCACTGCAGGTGGTGCGGCTCGACGATTTCCTGGCGCTCGTGCCCGTGGTGCCGAGCCGCGCGCTGAACGCGATGGCCAGCGCGTGCGTGACCGGCCTGCACGCCTTCGCCGCGCCGCTGCCGCCGGCCGAACTGCAGCGCCGCCGCGCGAGCGGGCTCACGCCCGAGGAAGACGCGCTGCTGCAGCGCTGGGGCTACCCGTTCGTGCTCGACCGCTTCCGCTTTCATTTCTCGCTGACCGGATCGCTGCGTGAGGCCGACGAGGCCGAAGTGCACGCGCTGCAGGCCGCGGCGCAACGGCACTTCGGCGCGCTGCCCGCGCAACGCTTCGATGCCATCAGCCTGTTCGCGGAGCCCGAGCCGCGAGCGGACTTCGTGTGCATCGAACAGATGGCGCTGGGTGCATGAGACATCCGGGCCGCTCCCAAGGCGAATACCGCAGCGCGAAGCGCGGAGGTTGCCTTATGAGCGCAGCGCCAAGGGTGCACCAGTGACTGGCCGCCTGGTCTACGTGGTCGGCCCTTCGGGCGCGGGCAAAGACAGCGTCATCGACTGGCTGAGGCAGCGGCTGCCACAGGATGCCCGCGTGCACTTCGCGCGCCGCACCATCACCCGCCCCGTGCAGCCGGAGGGCGAGCAGCACGACAGCGTCGACATGGCCGCGTTCACGCGCCTGCGCGAGGCCGGTGCGTTCGCGATGCACTGGGAGGCCAACGCCCTGCACTACGGCATTGCGCGCACCGAACTCGCTGCACGCTGCAACGGCAAGACCGTGGTCGTGAACGGCTCGCGCGCCTACCTGCCCGAAGCCGTGCGGCTCTTCCCCGAACTGGTTGTCGCCCACATCACGGCCGACGCCGAGACGCTGCGCAGCCGGCTGCTCGCACGCCGGCGTGAAACCGCGCAGATGGTGGATGCGCGCGTGCAAAGGGCACTCGACTTCCAGCTGCCGCCGGGCATTGCAGCCATCGAGGTCCGCAACGATGCCACGCTCGCGCACGCGGGCGCGCAGCTGCAGCAGGCGTTGAAGGCATGGAACTGCCTTTGAGCGGCCGCGGCAAGACGCGAAGCCGGTAACCCGATCGGCGTACGCCGCGCGATTGGCGCCTTGCGTTAGAACTTTGCATGTACGCACTTTCCAGGACAGCGAAAGATCGCGGTCCCCGGCAGGGATGTCCCGCATGGAATGAGTCCGCCACGGCGATGCATCAAGCGTCTAATGCACCCTCACGTAAGGAGTCGCAACATGGCGGATACCGACTGCATACGCAAAGCCCACTCCTGTGCGGCGGACCCCCGCAAGGCCGCGCAGGAATTCCATGCCTTGGTGGCGCAGCCCGGCATGGCGCTGGTGATCTTCTACTGCTCCAGCGAATACGACCTGGACGCCCTCGCCGACGAGATGAAGCGCCTGTTCGGCGATGTCCCGCTCGTGGGCTGCACCACGGCTGGAGAAATCGGCCCCGCCGGATTCCGCGACCACAGCCTCGCGGGCGCGAGTTTTCCGGCCGGCCACTTCAGGGTGGCGGCGGGCCAGGTCGAGCAGCTGCAGCAGTTCAAGGTGGAGGCCGGCCAGGACTTCGCACAGGCGCTGCTGCACAAGCTGCTGGCCGGGGGCGCACCCACCGACGCGGACAACAGCTTCGCATTGCTGCTGATCGACGGCTTGTCGCTGCGCGAAGAGCCGGTGACGCGTGCATTCCAGACCGCGCTGGGCCGGCTTCCCCTGCTCGGCGGCTCGGCCGGCGACGGCATGAAGTTCGAACGGACCCAGGTCTACTGGGACGGCCGGTTCTGCTCCGACTGCGCGGTGCTGGTGCTGGTGGCGTCGCGCATGCCGTTTCGCATTTTCAAGACGCAGCACATCGTCGCCACCGACGACAGGCTGGTCGTGACCGACGCGGACGCCGCTTCGCGCGTCGTCAAGGAAATCAACGGCCTGCCGGCGAGCCAGGAGTACGCGCGGATGCTCGGCATCGACGCCTCCGACCTGGACCCCTCGCGTTTCGCGGCCTGGCCGGTGGTGCTGACGATCGGCGGAACCACCTATGTGCGCTCGATCCAGAAGGCCAATCCGGATGGCAGCCTGACTTTTTTCTGTGCGATCGAGAACGGCCTGGTGCTGAGGGTGGCCAAGGGTGTGGATCTGCTGCAGAACCTGGAGCAGGCCTTTGCCGGCATACGTGCCGAGATCGGCCCGCCGCAGCTGGTCCTGGGCTACGACTGCATCCTGCGCAAGCTGGAGATCACGCAAAGCGCCGCGAAGGACCGCATCGGCGAACTCCTGCGGGAGAACAACACGGTCGGCTTCCACACCTACGGGGAGCAGTTCCGCGGCGTGCACGTCAACCAGACGCTGGTCGGCATTGCATTCGGCACTAACGGCGTGGAGGCCAGCCATGTCTGAGACTGCAACACCGCAGCGCCCCGGCGCACAAGCGCTTTCCTCGAAAGACGAGATCGCGCGGCTCAACAAGATCATCCAGGCCCTGATGGACCGGGCCGAGCGCAGCGCCAACGCGCAAGGCTCCGACTTCAACCTCTTCCAGACCACGATCATGCTGGAGGAGCAGGTGCTCAGCCGCACCGCGGAACTGGAAGCGGCGCTGCGCGAGAACGAGCAAGTCAACCGGGTGCTGCGCAAGACGCAGGCCGACCTGGTGGCCGCGGCGCGCTCGGCCGGCATGGCCGAGATCGCCACCAACGTGCTGCACAACGTGGGCAACGTGCTCAACAGCGTCAACGTGTCCGCCGGATTGATTCTTTCCAGGGTTCGCGCGTCCAAGGTGGAAGGGCTCGCGCGCGCGGTGCAGCTGATGAACGAGCACGCGGACGACCTGGGCACCTTCCTCGCCTCCGACCCCAAGGGCAAGATGCTCCCGGGCTACCTGGTGCAGCTGGCGCCGCTTCTGGTGGCGGAACAGCGCGCCGTCGTCGATGAACTGGTGGCACTGGGCAAGAGCGTCGACCACATCAAGGAAATCATTGCCGCGCAGCAGGCCCATGCCGGCGCCTCCGGCCTGGTCGAGGCCATACGCATCCACGAGGTGGTCGAAGATGCACTGCGCATGAACGCAGGTGGCCCGGCGCGCCACCAGGTGGTGATGCAGGGCGACATGGCCCGCATTCCCGAGCTGCCGCTGGACCGGGGCCGCGTGCTGCAGGTGCTGACGAACCTGGTGCGCAATGCCAGGCAGGCGATGGAAGCGGTCGCGGACGACCGCGCCAAACTCATGCTCGATGCGGAGATCATTGACGACGAGACGCTGCGCATCCGCGTCGCGGACACGGGCGTCGGCATCGCCCCCGAAAACCTCACGCGGGTATTCGTGCACGGGTTCACCACCAAGAAGGACGGCCACGGCTTCGGCCTGCACAGCGCGGCGAACGCGGCGCGCGAGATGGGCGGCACGCTGGCGGTCCACAGCGACGGACCCGGCACCGGCGCCACCTTCACGCTCGAACTTCCGATCAGAAAGGCGGGACAGACGCCATGAGCAAGCCGCAGAACCGACGCATCCTGCTGGCGGACGACACGCCGGCCATCCATGAGGACTTCCGCAAGATTCTTCTTCCGGCGGCCGCGGACGCGAACCTGGACGACCTGGAGTCCGCGTTGTTCGGAACCTCGGCCAGGAAAAGCGAAGTGGACTTCGTGCTGGACAGCGCCTACCAGGGACAGGAGGCGCTCGCGAAGCTGCGCGAGGCATTGGCGGCCGAGACGCCCTACGCCATGGCGTTCATCGACATGCGCATGCCTCCGGGGTGGGACGGCGTCGAGACGATCGAGCAGCTGTGGCTCGAAGACCCGCGGCTGCAGATCGTGATCTGCACGGCCTATGCGGACCAGTCGTGGGTCGAGGTGTTCGAGCGGCTGGACGCGCGCGACCGCCTGCTGGTGCTCAAGAAGCCCTTCGATCCGATCGAGGTGCGCCAGCTGGCCAGCGCCCTCACCATGAAGTGGCAGATGACGGAAGACGCCGCCTTCAAGATGAACCAGCTCGAGCAGGCCGTGGAGGAACGCACGCGCGAACTGTCGGACGCCAACATCATCGTGCAGAACAGCCCGACCATCCTCTACCGCCTGCGCGGCGAGCCGGCGTTCCCGCTGATCTACATCTCGCACAACATCACCAAGTTCGGCCACGAACCGGCGGCCCTGCTGGCCAACCCGAACTGGGCGGACGTGCTGATCGACCCGGCCGACCAGCCCGGCGTGGCCGCCGCGATGGCGCGCGTGCTCGAGAAGGACGCCGAAGGCGCCTCGATCGAATACCGCCTGTGCACCGGCGACGGCGCGAGGCGCTGGGTCGAGAACCGCTACGTTCCGGTGCGCGACAAGGACGGCCGGCTCATTGAGGTCGAGGGCATCGTCATCGACGTCACCGAGCGCAAGGCGGCAGAGGAGCAACTGGCAAAGCTGGCACGCACCGACGGGCTCACGGGCCTGGCCAACCGCGCCACGCTCGTCGAGCGTCTGCACCAGGCCCACGCGGCGGCACGGCGCGGTTCGGTGCCGTTTGCGCTCCATTGCCTCGACCTGGACCACTTCAAACCGGTCAACGACATGTTCGGCCATCCGGGCGGCGACCTGCTGCTGCGCGAGGTGGCCCTGCGCCTGAAGAACTGCACCCGCGAGACCGACGTGGTGGCCCGCCTGGGCGGCGACGAGTTTGCCGTGCTGCAGAGCGAGATGGCCGAGCCGGCCGCCGCGGGCGCGCTGGCCGCGAAGATCCAGCAGGAGCTCGCGCGCCCGTACATGATCGATGGCAACCAGGTGCATGCCTCGGCCAGCATCGGCATCTGCCCCTACACCCCGGGCAGCGAAAGCCCCGAGGAAATGCTCGCGCAGGCCGACGTGGCGCTCTACCGCTCGAAGGAACAGGGGCGCAACCAGTACCACTTCCACTCGGAGGAACTCGACCGGGAGGTCCGCGACCGGGTGGCGCTCGGCGAGGACCTGAAGAAGGCCATCGAACGCGAGGAGCTGGAGCTCTACTACCAGCCGCAGGTCGAGCTGTCCTCCGGAAAGATCGTGGGCGTGGAAGCGCTGCTGCGCTGGAACCATCCCAAGCGCGGCCTGCTCGACGCGGCCGCGTTCGTGCCGATCGCCGAGCGCACCGGCGGCATCGTCGTGCTGGGCCGCTGGGTGCTGGACCAGGCCTGCCGCCAGCTGAGCGCGTGGCGCGAACAGGGCGTGGCGCCGCCGGTGGTGGCCATCAACCTGTCGCTCGGGCAGCTCCGGCAGGGCAGCGAGCTGATCCGCGACGTGACCGAGAGCCTCGCCAAATGGCAGCTCGATCCGTCGGTGCTGGAGTTCGACGTGACGGAGTCGACGCTGGCCCAGATGACATGGACCCACAACGACGTGCTGCCGAAGCTGCGGGCGCTCGGCGTGCGCATTGCGATCGACGACTTCGGCACCGAATACTCGTCGTTCGAATACCTGCGGACCTACCGCGTGAACCACCTGAAGATCGCGCAGTCGATGCTCAAGCGGGCCATCGACGATCCGGACAGCGCGGCCACGGTTCGCGCCATCATGAATCTCGCGCGGGAAGCGCGCATCGGCATCATCGTCGAGGGACTGGAGACGCAGACGCAGCTCGCCTTTCTTCAATCGACCGGCGCCACCACGCTGGCGCAGGGCTACTACTTCAGCGAGGCCGTGATGGCCACCGAGGCCGGCGACTTCCTGCGCTCGGGGACCATGGAGCAGAGCGAGCGCAGCAAGGGCGGGGACCACGGGGCCGCAGCATGAAAAAAGCACTCCTGATGCTTGCCGCGACGTGGGGCTTCGCTGCCCTGCCGCCGGCGGCGCATGCCGATCCCGTGGTGCTGTCGCTGGTGCACGCCGCCACCACCTCGCACCCGGCCCATCTGGCGGCGCTCCAGTTCGCCAAACGGGTCGAGGAGCGCACCCACGGGCAGGTCTGCACGGAGATCTTTCCCGCGTCCCAGCTCGGCAGCGAGAACGAACTGCTGCAGAAGGTCCGGCTGGGCGCGGTCGACATGGACGTGACCTCGATGAACTACCTCATCAAGTACGAAAAGGCGTTCTCCGTCGTCGTCATGCCGTATCTCTTCGACAGCTATGCGCATGCCCACCGCGTGCTCGATGGCCCGGCCATGAACTGGCTCGCGCCGCTGGCCGAGAAGCAGGGCTTCGTCATCCTGTCCAACTGGGAATGGGGATTCCGCAACATCACCAACAACAAGCGCCCCATCAACGTGCCCGAAGACGTGCGGGGCCTCAGGATGCGCGTTCCGCCCGTCGCCGAACTCGAGGCCACCATGCAGGCGCTGGGTGCACAGGTCAGCAAGGTCGGCTTCAAGGAGCTTCCCCAGGCGCTGTCGCAGGGCCTGGTCGACGGCCAGGAGAACCCACTCAACGTCATCTACTACAACAAGCTGTACGAAGTGCAAAAGCACCTCGCCCTGACCCGCCATGTGTACTACAACACGCTCCACCTCATGAGCACCAGGACCTGGGCGAAGCTCACGCCGGCCGAGCAGGCGATCGTGCGTGAAGAGAGCAAGGCGGCAGGCGACGGCATGCGCAAGAAGATCATTGCCGAAGAGGAGGAGCTGATCGCAAAGATGGTTGCCGCCGGCGTGAAGCTCACGCGCCCCGACCCGGCGCCGTTCCGCGCGGCCACCCAGGGCGCCCGCGAGGAGATCAGGCGCTTCGCGGGCGACGAGAACGTGCGCACGTTCCTGAAGATGGTCGACGCAGAGCGAAAGCAGTGACGCATCTCTCCAACAGCGACTTGGGAGCGAGCCGCAATTGATCAAGTTCCCGATTGGCGTCTCGTGGGGGAGAAGAATGCGCAGCCTGCGGGTGGAGATCGCGCTCGGATTCGGCGTCGTCATTGTGCTGATGCTCGCATTGGGCGCGTCCTTCTATCTCAGCGAACAGCGTTCCGCGGCCGCCATCGACAAGCTGCTCAGCAGCGACAACCGGATGGCGGACCTGAGCCTGCGCAGTTCGCTGGCGATGTACAAGGCCCGCGACGCCGAGAACGAACTCCTTCTGTCCGCGGACCGGCTCGGCGTGGCGCAGGCGAGCGAGCGCTCCCTGCCGGCCATGCAGAACCATTTGCTGGACATGCGGGAGTACCTTGCCAGCCTTCGGATCCTCTCGACCGATCCGAAATTCAGGGAGCAGGTCGACCGGATCGAGGCCCAGACCCGGCAGTACGAAGACGGATTCCTCGCGTTCTTCGCGCGGCATGGCAAGGAAGGCCTTCCGGAATCGGCCGATGCGCTGCGCCAAGGCTACCTGGCCACGGCCGTGGCGATCGAGTCCTCGGTGGAGGCGCTGCACACCGAGGCGACCAAGCGCGCGCTCCAGACGCGCAGCGATGTCGAGCGCGCGGCGAAGTTCTCGCGCGGGGCGGTCATCGCGCTGGTCGCCCTGGCCATCCTGCTGAGCGTGGCGGCCGCGACGGTCGTCTCGCGGCGCATCACGGGCTCCATCGCCCGGCTCGTCGCCTTTTCCGGGCGCGTCGCCGCGGGGGATTTCAGTGCCAGGACGCCGCAGGGCCGCGCGGATGAATTCGGCATCCTTGCGAACGCCATGAACCAGATGGCCGAGTCGATCGAGAATTCCAATGCGCTGCTGGAGAGCAGCGCCGACACCCTGAAGCACCAGGCCACGCACGATCCGCTGACCGGGCTGCCGAACCGCGCACTGCTGGAAGATCGGCTCAGGCAGGCCATCTCGTATGCCGATCGCTACGGCCGGCTGATGACGGTGGTGTTCATCAACCTGGACGGCTTCAAGCGGATCAACGACAGCCTGGGCCGCAAGGCCGGCGACGAATTGCTGAAGGTCATGGCCGAACGCATGCGCCAATGCCTGCGCAGCGTGGACACGGTGGTGCGAACGGGCGGCGACGAATTCGTGATCATTCTGTACGACCAGCCCGGGGACGGGACCGAGGTCGCGCCGGCGCTGCAACGGCTGCTCGATACCATTGCGCAGCCCGTCCAGCTCGATGGCCAGGAGGGGGTCCAGGTCACGGGCAGCCTGGGCGTGGCCACCTATCCTGCGGACGGTGCCGATGCCGACGCCCTGCTCATGAACGCCGATGCCGCGATGTCCCGCGCCAAGGCTTCGGGGCGCAACAACTTCAAGTTCTATGCGGCCGAGATGAGCGGCGCGATCCGCGACGAGCTCGCGCTGCGCGACGGCCTGCGCCATGCCATCGCGCGCAGCGAGTTCCACCTCCTGTACCAGCCGCAGGTGGACATGGGGTCGGGCGAGGTGACAGGCGCGGAGGCCCTGATCCGTTGGCAGCATCCCGAGCGCGGCCTCATATCTCCGGTGGAATTCATTCCCCTGGCCGAGGAGACCGGCCTGATCGTTCCCATCGGCGAATGGGTGCTGCGAACCGCCTGCTTCCAGAACAAGGCCTGGCAGGACGCGGGCCTGCCGGCCTTCAGCATTTCGGTCAACGTGTCGGCGCGGCAGTTCCGGGAACGGACCCTGATCGAGCAGGTCGCACAGGCGCTCGAAGACAGCGGGCTCGAAGCCCGGTTCCTCGAACTGGAGCTGACCGAGAGCATGGTCATGGAAGACCTCGAGAAAGCCCTGCAGGCGATGAGGGCCCTGCAGGCGATGGGCGTGCAGTTTTCCATCGACGATTTCGGCACCGGCTATTCGAGCCTGAGCGCGCTCAAGCGCTTTCCCATCGCCAGGCTCAAGATCGATCGCGCCTTCGTGCGCGACATTCCCGGCGACGAAGACGACAAGACCATCGCCAAGGCCATCATTTCGCTGGGGCACGAGCTCAACCTCAAGGTCATCGCAGAAGGCGTCGAGACCGAGCAGCAGCTGGACTTCCTGCGCGCCCACGGGTGCGACGAGATGCAGGGCTATCTCTTCAGCCGGCCCGTGCCGCCCGCCGAGCTTGCGGTCCTGGTCAAGGCACGCTCGGGCATGGCGGCAGCAGCCGGCCCGTCCGATGCGCGCCCGAAGCGGATGGCGGTACGCTGAGCCTTCACACGCCGAACTGGCGCGAGGCAGCGGTGTCCCGGGCAAGCGCGATCGCGTCGGCACCCGCTGGATAGCGGAGCGTCGCGGCGGGATCGCCCGCGGCGCGCCATACGGCCTCGGCCACGTCCGGTCCGGTGGTCACTGCGGCCGGGCTCCCCCCAGCACCACGAAGATGCGGCGAATCGGAGCGCTGTTGAACGGCACTTGCGCCATGGCATCTACCCTCTCAAACCAAGTGCGCGTAGCCAAGCATCCACCTGACCGAAGGCATCTCGCTGCCACTGCTCCGGGCTGCGTTCACCGAGCACATTGGTTTCCTCAACGAAGCGACGCACACAGGTCGGCCCGAAACCATCAACGGTATCAAACTTGCCTGCAATGAATCCGTAGCCCGCCGCGCCACTGGCGTGGTCGAGCAGCGGCCGGCACTGCTCGGCCAGCGCGTCCGGACCTCCGGGATAGTTCCGGACACAGTAGTAGATGTCGTACGCGTCTTTCTGTTTGTAGCGCCCTTCGATCGCATGCCCCTTCATGGCCAGGAGAGCAGGAATGGAACAAACCGCGATCTCGACGCGGTTCGTGCCGCCGCCAGGCATCGAACCGGTGATCGCCACCAGTTGATAGAAACGAATAGCCAGATCGGCACCGTCCGCTCTCTGCACCGCGAAGTCGCTGATCAGCGGCGGCAGGTTCTTGGCGATCTCGGCGTTGCGCGGCATCAGGAAATCGACAACGACGTCGATCGAAGCACCACCATCTTCCGTCGCGATCTGGCGCACGAGTTGAAAACGCCGAAGGTCACGGCGCTGCTGGTAGCCGTGCCCCTGCAGCGCCTCCACCAGCATGGCGTATTCGCCGTCACCCAAAGCCTCTGCATCCAGGCCGAGATCCACATCGAGCGTGCCGACATGCGGCATGTCCTCATTGCCAAGCAGCAACCACGGGACGGCGCCGCCGACGATGGCGAACTTGCCCTTGAAGCTTCCGAGGATCTGGCCGATTTCGATCAGCACCGTTTTGACGGCCGCCGTCGTGCGGTCATCGTAGTCGGCTGCGGACTGCGGCTCGCCTGGAGTCATTGCTGCCATTTCAACCTTTCTTGTCGCAGATGGTCGGCCGCCTCCCGCCCCCGCTCCCCAGCCGCGGCGAGATCCAGGTAGGTCTGGACAGGACTGGTGCAGGTGACGCCAGGTGCTGATTCCACCATATCGTGGAATACACCGAGGTCCTTGAGCAAAGTCACCCTCACGTTCTCGCCTTTCGAGGTGGACGACAGCTTCAGGCTCGACTTCAGTTGTTCAAGACCAGCGCCGTCTGCATAGAAGTACTGCGTCCCGGTTCGGCCATACGGCGCGAGCCAGTGCGCGGCCGAGAAGGACGCCAATGCCACGAGCCCCGTCTCAGGATCCGAGCTCATCGCTTGCCGTGCGGCCTCCTCGAACGAACTGCCATGCAATGTCGTGTAGAAACTCATACGCTGGCCAACTGGTGGTTCATAGGCGTCGCGCCATTCATCCAAAAGCGCGTCGGGCTCGGACAGGTACAGACCTTTCTCGGAAACTCGCGCCCACTCGCGGTCCAGCAAGCCAACCCGCACATTGCTTACATGCCCGAGGCTGACATTCGCGGACTTCGAAAGCTCCGTGACACGCCACGCTCGCTGCGGATCGCGAAGCATCACTCTCAGCACCTGTGCCGACTTCGGCTTGAACAGCGACCTGAGTTCACGTCGCTCCGCAACAGGTTTGCTTGCGACCTGGCGCTCGATGAAAACGCTGCCGAAGGCCAACCTCGCGTTGCCTTCGAGATCGAGGTAGCCCACTTCCTGCTTGCGGCACAGCGCCTGGGCTGCAGGCGACAAATAGGGAGCGATGAAAACGGGGACGGCATCCTTTGCTTGATGCGCAACGTATTCGCGTAGCTGCAGCAGCGCCAGCCGGACGTGGCGCGGCTGGCCACTGGACTTCACTTCGCAGACCAACTCCTGTCGCCTGCCATATACCTCGATGTGCGCCACGATATCGATCCCATGATCGGGTGTCAGGGTCTCGTGCTCGATGTCCAAAAGCTGGATCGCAGGCACTTGCGCCAGGAGCAGGCGAAGAGCACCCGCAGCGGAGTGCCCCACATTCTTCATCAAATCACTGGTTTTCAGCATATGGTGAAATTACCATGCTTGGTGAAATTATCAAAGAAGTTTCACCAAAATGTCAATTTCAACGAATGCTGAAGATACCTCAAACACTGAAAACACAACCCTCCCAGAATGCGAAGATGCCCTCCAACCGGATCGAGGTGGCCGACGTCCGAGACACCCGTTGAGCGTGGCCCGAACCGCCGATCACCCCGCCTCGCGGCCAGTGCATGCGCCGCATGGGGCATGCCGGCTTGGAGCACGACGCGGAAACCTCAGTCGACCTCGGCCAGTGCGCGGGGTGTCGGCGTTGCGCGGTGCCGCGCGGCCAGCCCCAGCAGCACCTTGCGCGCCGGGTCAGCCGACAGCCGGTTGGCCAGCACGCAGCCCGCGGAACCCGCGCCGACGATGATCGTGTCGTACATCAAGGAAGGGCTACAGCGCCGGATGCCGCCGGTGCCAGTCGGTCGCCTGCTGGAAGGCCCAGCCGGCGCGCACCAGCAACTCTTCCTCGAAGTGGCGCGCGACGAACTGGAACGCGACCGGCGTGCCCGCATCGGTGAAGCCGCCGGGCAGCGTGATCGTCGGGCTGCCGCTCATGTCGAGCGGACAGGTGTAGCGCAGCATCGCGGACATCAGTTCGGCGTCCTCGCCGAAGCTTCGCATGCGTTCGAGCGTGGGCGAGGCGACGCCCTGCGAGGGCATCAGCAGCAGGTCGATGCCCTCGAACATCTCGCGCACCCTGCCGCTGAAGGCATGGCGGCGGAGCACGATCTTCTGGTAGTCGATGCCGCTCTGTGCACGGCCCAGGTCGAGCAGGCCCGACAGTGCCGGGCCGTACATCTGCTTGCGTGCAGGATAGGTCGCCTCGTGCACCACGGCCGCCTCGATGCCGCACAGCGGGAACCAGTCGGCGATGACCTGCGCCGGGTCGGGGAACGTCACATGGCGCACTTCGGCGCCGAGTTCGCGCACGGCCGCGAGCGCGCCTTCCATCACCTTCGCGGTGGCCGCATCGACGCCCTCCCCGTTCCAGCGCGCGTCGATGCCCACGCGCAGGCCGCGCAAGCCGCGCTCCATGCCCGCAAGGTAATTGGGCACGGCCGCGAGGCTCGCGGTCGGGTCTTTCGGATCGGCCCCCGCGATGGCGCCGAGCATCGCACCCGCATCGGCCGCGCTGCGCGTCATCGGGCCGATGTGGTCGAGCGTGGCGGCCAGCTCGAAGGCGCCATGGCGGCTCACGCGGCCCCAGGTCGGCTTCAGGCCGGTGAGGCCGTTGGCGGAGGAAGGAAAGCGGATCGAGCCGCCCGTGTCGGTGCCGAGCGAGCCGTAGCAGAGCCCCGCGGCGGTCGCCACGCCCGAGCCGCTCGACGAGGCGCCCGACCAGTGCGCCGCGTTCCACGGATTGGCCGGCGGCGTGACAGTGGGGTGGTGGTCGGCATAGGCGCTCTCGGTGAGCTGCAGCTTGCCGAGAATCACGGCACCGGCTTCGCGCAGCTTGCGCACGGCCGTGCCGTCCTCGGTGGGCATGAAGTCGCGGTAGAGCGTCATGCCGGCGGCGGTCGCCACGCCCTTTGTCCAGCACAGGTCCTTCACCGCCACCGGCACGCCGTGCAGCGGTCCGCGGATCTCGCGCCGGGCGATCTCGGCCTCGGCGCGGCGCGCGTCGGCCAGCGCCTGTTCGGCCATCACGATCACATAGCTCTTGAGCGCGCCGTCGACCTTTTCGATGCGCGCGAGCTGCGCTTGCGTGACCTCGACCGGCGAGAGCTCCTTGCGCTGGATGCGTCGGCCGACGTCGATCAGCTCGAGGTAATGCAGTTCGTTGCTCATCCGTGGACTCCTGTGTATTGGCTCATGATTTCGAAATCGCCGAGGTGTTCGCGCGGGATCTCGCCGCCGATCTGGCCGCGCTTGATGACCAGCACGCGCTGCGACACGGCCGCGATGAATTCGAGGTTCTGCTCCACCAGCACGATCGTGAGCTTCATGCGGTCGCGCAGCGCGGCCAGCGTCTCGGCGATCTCCTCGATGATCGAAGGCTGGATGCCTTCGGTCGGCTCGTCGAGCAAGAGCAGCGTGGGCTTGCCGGCCAGCGCCCGCGCCAGCGCCAGCAGCTGCTGCTCGCCGCCCGAGAGCGAACCGCCTGGCCGCTCGAGCAGCGGTTTCAGCCGCGGAAAGTCTTCCAGCAGCGCCTCGATGGTGTCCAGGGTGCGCTCGCCGGTCTTCACCAGGCCCATGCGCAGGTTGTCCATCGCGCTGAGCGCCGGAAAGATCTCGCGCCCCTGCGGCACATAGGCCATGCCCAGGCGCGCCCGCGCGTGCGGTGCATGGCGCGTGATGTCGGCGCCGTCGAGGCGCACCATGCCGGCAGTGGCGCGCAGCGCGCCGACCAGCGTGCGCAGCAGCGTGGTCTTGCCCATGCCGTTGTGGCCCAGGATGCCCACCGACTCGCCCCGGGCGATGGTGAGCGACACATCGTGCAGCACCGGGATGGCGCCGTAGCCGGCATGGAGACCCCTGACTTCGAGCATGCGCGCCTTCCGGGTTCAGTGCGGCTTCTTGCCGAGGTAGATCTGCTGGATCAACGGGTCGCTCATGATGCGGTCCGGCGTGTCCTCCTTGATCACGGCGCCCTGGTGCAGCACCGTCACCTTCTTGGCGATCATGCGGATGAAGTTCATGTCGTGCTCCACCACCACCAGCGCATGCTGGCGGTTGATCTCCAGGATGAGCTCGGCCGTGCGCGCCACCTCGGCGTCGCTCATGCCGGCGGCCGGCTCGTCGAGCAGGATCAGCGGCGGATCGGCCGCGATCACCACGCCGATCTCCACCCACTGCCGCATGCCGTGCGCCAGAAGGCCCGCCGTGACGTCGCGGTAAGCGTGCATGCCCACGCGCTCGAGCGTCTCGCGCGTGATGCGGTCGGCCTGCGCGGTGCTGTTCAGGCGCCGTGCCGAGAGCCACACGTTCTCCCACACGCTCAGGCCGTTGAACAGGCTCGGCACCTGGGTCTTGATGCCGATGCCCAGGCGCCCCGGGTCGTGCGGCTGCATCTTCGAGATGTCCTGGCCGCGGAACAGGATCTGGCCCGAGGTCGGCTTGACCTGGCCGGTCAGCAGCTTGAAGAAGGTGCTCTTGCCGGCGCCGTTGGGGCCGATCACGCAGCGCAGCTCGGCCTCGGCCAGGGTGAAGTTGACGTCGCGCGTGGCATGCACGCCGCCGAAGCGCACGTTGAGGTTGCGCGTCTCGATCAGGGGCGTGCTCATGGCGCCGTCTCCGTCGCGGCCGCCACGGGTACGACCACTTTCGGCGCGTGGGCCGGCGCCTTGCGCCAGCGCCGCCACGCCATGTCGATCAGGTCGCCGAGGGTCGGCACGATGCCGCGCGGCACCAGCAGCACGAAGACCACCAGGATGCCGCCGAGCACCAGGTTCGCATTGAAGGCCTGCTGCGTGCCGATCTGCGAGCTGAGCCACTGGATCGCGACGCAGCCGACGATCGGCCCGACCAGCGTGCCCAGGCCGCCGACGATGACCCAGATGATGATCTGCGCCGACTGGGCAAGGCCGAAGATGGTCGGGCTCGTGAACGCGCCCCAGTTCGCGAACAGGCAGCCCGCGAGGCCCGCGATCGCGCCGCCCAGCGTGAAGCACAGGAGCTTGTAGGCGCGCGCGTCGTAGCCCAGCAGCAGCACGCGCTGCTCGTTCTCCTTGGCCGCCACGATCACGCGGCCGATCTTCGAGGCGATCAGCACGCGCAGCCCCAGGTACACCAGCAGCAGGCAGGTGAAGGTGACGTAGAACAGGTCCTTCGGCGTCAGCACCTCGTCCTGCTGACCGGGCCAGTTGAGCGTCGGTATCGCCGGGATGCCGTTGAAGCCGCCCAGCGGCGCGCTGCCGATGCGCCACTCGGGCCCGGCGGTGGAGTTGACCAGGTTGAACAGGATCAGCGTGACGGTGAGCGTGATCACGCCCATGTACACGTCCGACAGCCGGCCGTAGAAGATCACGTAGCCCAGCAGCGCGGCGAACAGCGCGGGCACCACGATCGCGAGCACGAAGGGCACGGTGCTGTCGCCCATGTTCATCACCGCGATCGCGTAGGTGTACGAGCCCAGGCCGAAGAAGGCCGCCTGGCCGAAGCACAGGATGCCGCCGAAGCCCCAGATGAAGGCCAGGCTCACGCCGAGGATCGACATCACGGCGTAGATCGTGACCTCGATCAGCGTGTAGTCGTCCATCACGCCGGGCAGGCCGAAGAGCAGCGCGATGCCCACGGCCAGGCTGAGTGCCGCGCTGGCCCAGGACTTGGCAAAACGGTTCACAGGGACCCCTTGAAGAAACGTCCGGTGATGCCCTGCGGCAGCAGCCGCAGCATCACGATGGCCGCGACGAGCAGCGCCACCTCGCCGAGCACCGGCGTGGTCACGAAGGTCGCGAGCTGGTTGATGGCACCGAACAGGCCGGAGGCGCCAAGCAGGCCCGCGAGGATGGCCGGACCGCCGCCGATCACGGTGATGAAGGCCTTGGCCACGAAGGCCGCGCCCATGGTCGGCACCACGCCGGTCAGCGGCGCGAGCAGCCCGCCGGCGAGGCCGGAGAGCGCGGCGCCGACCGCGAAGGTGACCGAGTACACGCGGCTGGGGCTGATGCCCAGCGCGTTGGCCATGTCGGGCTTCTGCATGGTGCCGCGCGCGATGAGGCCGAGCTGCGTGCGCGTGAGCACGAAGCGGATCGCGAGCGCGAGCGCCACGGCCACCGCGATGATCACCAGCGTGTAGCCGCTGACCGAATAGGCGCCGACCGAGAAGCTGCCGAGCGGCGCCGAGACGCCGGCGGTGGTGTTGCCCGCCACCGAGGTGACGATGCCCACCAGCAGCAGCGACAGCCCCCAGGTGGCCAGCATGGTGTCGACCATGCGCCCATAGAGGCGCCGGATGACCAGCCGCTCCAGCACCACGCCGACGATGCCCACCGCGATGGGCGCGACGATGAAGATCGCGATCCACAGGTTGATGCCGAGGCTGAGCGCCGCGATGACGGCATAGGCGCCGAGCATCATGAACTCGCCGTGCGCGAGGTTGATGACCTTCATCATCCCGAAGATGACGGCCAGCCCGGCCGAGACGATGACCAGGCTCGCCACCGCGTAGAGCACCTGGATGAGGACGACGAACGCGAGATCCATGCCGGCGCCCTGCCCTCAGGCCTTGATCACGTACTGCTGGTTGTCCTTCGGATTCTTCACGAGGTTGCACACCGCGCTGGTGTCCACCGGCGGCTGCTGCTGGAAGGTCTCGACGATGTTGAGCTGCTTGTTGCGCACCTCCGCGATGCTCACGTTCAGCACGCAGTGGTGGGTGGCCGCGTCGAGCGTGACCTTGCCGCTCGGGCCGTCGATGGCGATGCCGGTCTCCAGCGCCGCGATCATCTTCTCGCGGTCCAGCGAGCCGGCCTTCTTCACGCCCTCGGCCCAGAGCTTGAAGCCCTGGTAGGTGCCCATCGCGAGCTCGGTGATGTTGGGATAGTCCGCGCCGAAGCGCTTGTAGAAGCGCTCCTTGAAGGCCTTGTTCTGCGGCGTGTCGAGGTTCTGGAAGTAGTTGTACGAAATGAGGAAGCCGTCGGTCTCGGCCGGCGACAGCACGATGTGCTCGTTGCCGCCCGCGAAGGTGGTGGACGCGAGCGGGATCTTCCTGGTCAGGCCCGCGGCCGCCCACTGGCGGTAGAACGAGATGTGCGCACCGCCGACCAGCGCCGAGACGATCATGTCGGGCTTGGCCGCCTCGATCTTCGAGATGGTCGGGCCGAAATTGGTCACGTCGAGCGGGAAGAAGTCGATGGAGGCCACCGAGCCGCCGTTGTCCTGCACGAACTTCTTCACCCACTGCGAGGTGATCTGGCCGTAGTTGTAGTCGGCCGCCACCACGTAGACCTTCTTGCCCCATTTCTTCATCGCATAGGGGATGAGCTTGGCGACGGTCTGCCCGGGCGTGACGCCGGTGCAGAAGGTGTTGCGGTCGCACACGCCGCCCTCGTACTGCGTGTTGTAGAAGTACAGCGTCTTGTTGCGCGTGAGCACCGGCCGGATCACCTCGCGCGAGGCCGAGGTGATGCCGCCCATCACCACCGTCGACTTGTCCTTGAGCGCCGACTGCTGCGCGAACTGCGCATAGAGCTGCATGTTCGACTGCGGGTCGTAGGTGGCCAGCTTGAGCTTCTTGCCCAAGAGGCCACCGGCCGCGTTCTGCTCCTCGACCGCGAGCGCCATGCAGTCGGCCATCGGCTTGCCGTAGATGTCCAGCCCGCCCGACATGTCGATGATGCTGCCGACGACGATTTCGTCGGCCGCCATGGCGGCCATCGGGAACAGCGGCACCGCGGTGCCGGCCAGCGCGGCGGCCGACGACTGGATGAAGGAACGACGATCCATGGAACTAACTCCTCGATGTTCGGCGGGCGCGGCCGCCGCTGTGTTTTTGAGAAAGGCAGGAACGGAAAGAAAGCGGTCGAAAGCCTCAGATGGCTTTCCAGTCGCCGGCCTGCTCGAAGGCATAGGCAGCGCGGTAGATGGTGGCTTCGTCGTAGTGGCGGCCGGTGAGCATCATCCCGACCGGCAGGCCGTCGACGAGCCCGCAGGGCACGCTCATCGACGGGTGGCCCGTGACGTCGAAGGGACAGGTGTTGGGCAATACCTCGAAGGCGCGCGCGACCACTTCCTCGATGCTCGCGCCGGGCGGCGGCAGCGGCGTGGCCGTGATCGGCAGCGTGGGCATCAGCAGCAGGTCGAAGTCGGCCAGCGCGCTGTCGTAGGCCGCGGTCAGCTGGCGCGCGAGGTTCTGCGCCTTGGCGTAGTAGTGGCCGCGGTAGTGCTTGATGAAGTACTCGCCCAGCACCATCGTGAGCTTGAGCGTTTCCGAGAGTTCGTCGGCGCGCTGCTTCCAGCCGGCATGGAAGTCGACCATGCTCGTGACGTAGAGGCCCTTCCAGTTGAAGCCGTGGCCGTTGTCCTTCATCATCTGCTGGGTCGCGCCCTCGGCGGCGATCGGCAGCCAGATCGCCGGGCCGACCGCGTGCATCGGCACCGACACCTCGCTGACGATGGCGCCCAGTTTCGTGAACACCTCGGCCGCCTTGCGCACCTTGGCGCCGACGGCGGCATCCGACTGGGGCCAGCCGAAGCCCTCCTTGACGATGCCGATGCGCAGGCCGCGAACGCCCTCCTTCATGAGTTCGCTGTAGGGCTTGGCGGTCTGGCCCGCATGCTGGCGCGGATCGAGCCCGTCGGGGCCGGCGAGCACCTCGAGCATCAGCGCGTTGTCGGTGACGTTGGCCGTCATCGGGCCCGTGTGGTCGAGGGTGAGCTCGATCGGCATCACGCCGGTGTAGGGCACCAGGCCATGCGTGGCCTTCATGCCGTAGATGCCGCAGTAGGACGCCGGCATGCGGATGGAGCCGCCCTGGTCGCCACCGATGGCCAAGTCCACCTCGCCCGCCGCCACCAGCGCCGCGCTGCCCGACGAGGAGCCGCCGGCCGAGTAGCCCATGCGGTGCGGGTTGTGCACCGGGCCCGAGGCGCTGGTGTGCGAGCCGCCCGAGAAGCAGAAGTATTCGCAGACCGACTTGCCCACCACCGTGGCGCCGGCATCGAGCAGCCGGGTGACGACCGTGGCGTCGACGTTCGGCACATAGCCTTCGAGCGTGGAGGCGCCGTTCATCATCGGCACGCCGGCAAGGCAGACGTTGTCCTTCAGCACCACCGTCTTGCCGGCGAGCTTGCCTTCCGGCTTGCCCTTGATCGTGGTCTTGACGTACCAGGCGCCGTACTTGTTCTCTTCGCCCAGCGGGCGGTAGCCGGGGGTGCGCGCGTAGCTCACCACGGGCAGGTAGTCGGGCATCGCGTCGACCGCGTCGTAGGCGTCGAAGTTGGGCTGCAGCAGCGCGTTGTAGCTGCTCGCCTGCGCTTCGGACAGGTGGATGCCCAGGCTCAGCGCGACGTCTTGCAGCTGGTCCAGGGTGGGACGCTTGATGGCCATGAACGACTCCGTGTTTCGGGTGGAAGGGCTCGCCTGCTGCCCATCGGGCAGGGGCGCGGCACGGAGGGATTCTGGAATCTGATATTTTCCAAGTCAAGCATTTTATTTTCTTTGGAAAATAAAATGCGCCGTCCCGCCATTCACAGCCGTGTGATCACGCGGAACGCATTGCCCTCGGCGCGGGCCAGGTAGATGGGGGTGTGGGTGATGCCGTCGGCGCCGTAGGCCGCGTCGCGTGCGCTGCGGTAGCGCAGCGGCGACGCGCCCAGCCCCTCGTGGCCGGCCGCCGGGCGCCGCTGGCGCTCGAGCAGCGCCGCCAGGAAGTGCATGCCTTCATAGGTCGACTGGCCGAAGGTGTTGAGCGTGGGCGCGCGCTCGCCGAAATGCGAGCGGTAGCGCTCCTTGAAAGCCAGGTTGGCCTCGGTGTCGAGCGTGGCGAAGTAGCCGCAGGCGACGTAGAGGTCCTCGGCGTTGTCGGCGCCGATGCCCAGCAGCTCGTTCTCGCCGATCGCGCACGACAGCCTGAACATTGCGCGCGACAGGCCGGCGGCGCCGAAGGCGCGGTTGAACTCGATCGCGTCCTGCCCGACCAGCGACAGCACGACCGCGTCGGCGCGGCCCCGGCGCAGCGCGTCGAGTGCCTCGGAAAAGTCGGTGGTGCCGAAGGGCACGTACATCTCGCCGACCAGTTCGCCGCCGGCCTCGGCGATGTAGCCGCGCGCCATGCGGTGCGACACGTGCGGCCACACGTAGTCGTTGCCGATGGCGAACCAGCGCCGCGGGCGCTTGCGCGCGCCGAGCCAGCGGATGGCCGGCCCGAGCTGGCGCGCCGTCGTCTCGCCGATGGCGAAGACGCCCGGCGTCGACTCCCCGCCTTCGTAGAGCGGGGTGTAGACGAACGGGATCTCCCCGCCCACGGCCCGCAGGATGCGCTGGCGCACGGCGCTGGTGTGCATGCCGATGATGGCGTCGATGTCGCCCGCCTGCACCAGCTCGATCAGCGTGGCTTCGATGTCGGGCGCATCGTCCGCGGCGTTGACGGTCAGGAGCCGGCAGCCGCGCCCGCCGATGCCCGCCTCGCGGTTGAGCTCGGCGACGGCCAGCTTGGCCGACGACATCGCGGACGGCCCCCAGATGCCGGCCGTGCCGCCCAGCGGCACGCACAGCGCGATCTGCAGTTCCTGCCGCGCGAGCGCCGGCCGCTCGGCCCGTGCGAACGGCGTGCGCGAGCGCGGCAGGCGCCGCGGCGCGCCGTCCGGCGCGAAGACGGGCGGGCGAGGCATGACCGATCCAGGGGATGAAAACATCGGGAGCTCCCGGGCAACGCACCAAGACGGCAACAGGGGCAGACGCTATCGCAAAAATCGCGCCAATACTTTCCTGGGAAAAGGATCGTTGCTAAACTGGCGGCTTCCAACCACGCGACAAAGACCGTTGCCTCGCCCCATGCCCGAGCAAGACATTTCGCAATACCTGGCGTATCTGCTGGCCTCCGCCAACCGGCGCATGCGCATCGGCCTGGCCCAGTCGATCGCGGCGGAAGAGGTCACCGAGGAGCACTGGCGCATCCTCGAGGTGCTGGGCGACGAGCAGGGCCGCTCCATGGGCGAGCTGGCCGAACTGGTGCTGCTGAACCACCCCGCGCTCACCAAGAACATCGACAAGCTCGTGAGCCGCGGCCTGGTGCAGCGCGCGGCCGACGCGGCCGACAGCCGGCGCGTGCTGGTCTACATCACCGACCTCGGGCTGGAGACGGTGTCTAGGCTCAGGAAGAGCGTGGACGCGCATCACCACCTGATCGAGGAAGCGCTCGGCCCGCGCAAGACCAGCCAGCTCAAGAAGCTGCTGGAAACCTTCATCGACGAGTGCGAGGCCGGCTGAAGCATTCGCTGTCATGCACCTCGAACTATGAGTGTGCGCTCACATAAAAGACACCGTCAGAGGCCGGCCACGCCGCGCTGAAGCGCGAAGTCCAGCAGCACGCGGTCGGAGGGTTCCTCGGGCCAGGTGTCCTCGGCCAGCCAGCGGAAGAAGGTGGTCGCGGCCACGCGGCTGGCGGGGCCGTCGCGGCGCCAGGCGCGCGCGATGGGGGCCGCCACCTGGTCGAGCCGTTCGGCCTCGAAGCGCGTGCGCACCTCGGCCTGCATGGGCTGCGGCATCTCGGCGAACACCGCGCGCGCCTGTCCCATGCGGTCGTTCTCCCAGAGCTCGCGGATGCGCCGCAGCCGGTCGGCCTCCGACAGCACCGGCGCAGGCGGCGCCAGCGCCGGTGCCGGGCCGCTGCTGGGCGCCGGCTCCATCGCGGTCACGCCGGCATAGCCCTTCTTCAGCGCATCCTTGAAATACGCCGCCGGCGACTTGAGCACCGGCATCGAGGCATTGCGCAGCCGCTGGTCCACATGGTCGAGCGTGGCGCGGATCTGCCCTTCGTCGGTGGTGGCGTAGAGATCCTGCGCTTCGTCCTGCTTCAGGCCCAGCGCGATCAGCCGGCCGACCAGCGCCAGGTCGAAGACGTTGCGGTTCGACGCGCTGATGTCGCCCAGGCGCTGCTGGACCTTGGGAACGACCCGGAACTGGATCTCCTCGATCTTGCGGCCGCGCTTGTGCTCGATCAGCTCGAGCCCGAAGTCCTCGCACAGCGCATCGATCTCGGCCAGCGCCTTGCTGATGACGTCGCGCTTGAGGAAGCGGTAGTCGACTTCCTTGATGTCGCTGCGGCCCGTGAGCACCGCGGCCCACCAGACCACGTCCTCGCGCATCGACAGCCGCCCCGGCGAGGTCAGATAGCGCGCGCCGATCTCGTACAGCACCGCGGCGGAATAGCTGCGCATCTGGCTGCTCATCTCCAGCAACACGCGCGTGTACTGGTGCGGCTTGACCAGCCGCTCCTTGATCTCGTCCGGATAGCGCCAGGTCACCATGCAGGGGCGCCCCCTGCCCTGCTCCTCGATCGTGACCGTGCCGAGCAGCTGCGAGGACACCCAGCGCTTCAGGGAGCTGCTGCTGGTCGACCACTCGATGGTCGTGGCCTGCATGTCGCGCAGGTGCGACTTGAGCAGCTCGGTGTTGTTGGAGTTGAAGCGGGCGTCGCCGATCAGTTCGCTCAAGGTCAGCCGATAGACCGGCTCGTCCACGCCCTGGCGCTGCGAGTGGTAGAGCAGCGCGTTGTAGATGCGCCGCGACAGCAGGGTGAGCCGGCCGCGCTTGGGACGGATGGCAATGGCTTCGTTGGCCTTGGCAACGCTCTGCTCCTCCGCCGTGGGCGGCTGCCGCGGCGGAGACCGGGATTGTGAATTGTCTTCTTCGACCATGGTCCGCTGCGGCAATCAGATGGTTTCACATCATGCCTTCGCATTGTGATTCAGTCAATTCACATTAGACCAGCCATGGTGCCTTGGTATGTTTGCAGATAAACACTTGGGGAATTGAAGATTTGGGATTCCGCTTTCCTCCATGGTGACAATCACTTGGGTCCTCTCGTGTGAGATCGGATGGGATTGAATGTGAGAACGGATGGGATTTGGAGTGAGCCTTGTTGGGAGACAAGCGCCGCTTTTGTGAGTCCGGATGGGTTCCAATGTGAGTGGATATGGGTTCCCGCCCTGGGCAGCGCCCCTGTTTGGGGTCTGCGGCGGCACCCAGGCGCGCAAAAGACCTGCGCAAGGCGCCCTGCCCCCGGTTTTCGGATCCTGCGGCGCTTGGCATGCGAGGGGCTGGGGCCCTGGTCCCCAATCTTCCTCACAATACTTCGCGGCGCTGCAGCTGACTTCTCCGCGAAACTTGTTCATTCGACAGATTCTCATAGAATTGCCGTATTCCGTCGAATAAGGTCAAACAAAATGTCCGTTCCCGTCCCTCCTATCGTTGGAAACCTGGTTTCCAACGATGTCCAGGTGCCTCCCCGCCAAACCATCAACATGCAGAAGATCGCGGCGCTGGCGACCCGGGCCGGGTCGATGGTCGAGCAGATCCGGGGCATGCTGCTGGCGCCGGAAGCCCGCAAGATTCCGCCCACCTACTCCACCGCCCAGCTGGCTGCCCTGTGCGGCGTCGACAAGGCGCACGTGGCCTACCGCATCACCAAGGAAGATTTGCCGGCCGGCCGGCTGACCCCCTCGGGCGGCAAGCGCACCTTCGAGCTCGATGAGCTGCGCCGCTGGACCCGCACCTACCGCGCGGAAAAGATGCGGCCGGCCGGCCGCAAGGCCATCACCATCGCCGTGGGCAATTTCAAGGGCGGCGTGGCCAAGACGACCACGGCCATGGTGCTGGCGCAGGGGCTCAGCCTGCGCGGGCATCGCGTGCTCGCGATCGACACCGATCCGCAGGGTTCGCTCACCACGCTGCACGGCCTGCTGCCGGAAGCCGAGGTCACCGAGGACATGACCATCGGGCCGCTGTGCGACGGCTCCGAGAACGACATCCGCTACGCCATTCGCTCCACATACTGGGACGGCATCGACCTGGTCGCCGCCGCGCCCTTCCTGTTCTCGGCCGAGTTCGCCCTCCCCGCGCGACAGATGCAGCAGCCCGGCGCCAAGTTCTGGGACGTGCTGAACGAAGGCCTGGAGTCGGTGCGCGACCTGTACGACGTGATCGTGATCGACACGCCCCCTTCTCTTTCGTATGTCACGATCAATGCGCTGTGGGCGGCCAACGGCATCGTCGTTCCGGTGCCGCCCTCGGGCCTGGACTTCGCCTCGTCGGCGCAGTTCTGGTCGCTGCTCGCCGACCTGGGCGGCAACCTGGACGGCCAGAGCAAGGACCGCGAGGGCAAGGCCTTCGACTTCCTGCACGTGCTGCTGAGCCGCGTGGATGCGGCCGACCCGGCCATGCCCGCGGTGCGCCAGTGGATCCAGGCCACCTATGGCGAATACACGCTGCCGGTCGAGATTCCGAAGACCAGCGTGACCAGCAACAAGGCGGCCGAGTTCGCCACGGTCTACGATGTGCAGAAATACGAAGGCGCCGCCAAGACGTACAAGCGCGCCGTGGACGCCTACGATTCGTTCGTCGAACTCGTCGAGCAATCGGTGATCGGCGCATGGACGGCACAGGGAAGGGCGCAGCAATGAGAATGCCGGCCATGCTTTCCGGAGCCTCTTGGGGTGGAAACCTGGTTTCCACCGGGCGGCTCGCCCTGTATGAGTCTGGCATGACGCAAACCGTGGAAACCAGGTTTCCACTGCCGCGGCTTCCGCTGACCCGATGCGGCGCGGCAACGCCGCGGTACCTGCCGAAGGCCGCGGGCCCCACCTGCAGACGGCCCCGTTTCACGGGCTTCACGGCATCGAGCGCAGCGCAAGCCGCGCCAAGGAGTGTCCATCATGGCTAGCACCCGCAAGCGGCTGGAGGCGTTGACCGCCGGCCTGATGCTTCCCGAGGCGGCAAAGGATCCGGTCGATGCGCCGGCCCCGGCGGCTGCTCCCACGGTGCCCCCGTCGGCATCGAACACCGTGGAAACCAGGTTTCCACCGGCCGTCGGCGGCTCGCTCGCGCCGCGCACCGGTCCTGGCCAGATGATGGCTTTCCGCGGCCAGATCCAGCAGGTCGAAGGCGAGATGGCGGCGCTGCGCGAAAAGCTCAGCCAGTACGAAGGCTCGCTGCCGACGCGGAAGATGGATCCCAAGACCATCCATCCGAGCCGCTGGGCGAACCGCCACGACGCTTCGTTCACGAGCAGTGCCTTCGCGGGCCTGAAGGCGGACATCGAGCATGCCGGCGGCAACGTCCAGCCGATCCTGGTGCGGCCACTCAAGGATGAGCCCGGCCAGTTCGAGATCGTCTTCGGCCACCGCCGGCATCGGGCTGCGCTGGAGCTCGGCATTCCGGTGCTCGCGTCCATCTGGGTCGACGAGCTCGGCGACGCGGCGCTCTTCGCCGCCATGGATCGGGAGAATCGCGAGCGCGCGGATCTGTCCAACTACGAGCAGGGCCTGATGTACCAGCGCGCGCTGGAAGAACAGCTGTTCCCGACGCAGCGCCAGCTGGCCGAAGCGCTCGGCGTGAGCCATACCTGGGTGCGTAAGGCGCTCATGGTGGCGCAGCTGCCGACGGCCGTGGTGGAGTGCTTCCGCAGCCCCCTGGAGATCAGTTTCCGCCATGCCGAGCAGATCAATGCCGCCATGGAAAAGGACCGCCGCGGCGTCCTGAAGCGCGTGGAAAGGCTGCGGGGCCACAGCCTCGCGCCGGCCATGGTCGTCGCCCGGCTGCTCGATGCCAAGCCCGGTTTCGAACGCTCGGAAAAGCTCGATATCCTGTCGGCGGGGCAGAAGATAGGCACGCTGGTGCGCGCCAAGAGCGGAGAGATCACGATCACGATCGTTCCGGACGCTGCAACCGAGGCCAGCCAGGACGCGCTCGAAGCCGGCATCGCCGAAGCCCTGCGCAAGGCCCGCACGCTGTAATTCGCCTGCCCGGGGGAGGAGGGCAGGGCCAATGTGAGAACCGTTGGGATTTGCTCGTGCCGCTACTCCCAGGGATGAGGCAGCCGCAACGGCATCCGGGCCGGCGTCATGGCGTCACCATGGGGCGGGCAGGGGAACCAGAAGCGCAAAAGCGGCCCGCCTCGTGGGACCCGGCCCATTCGGGCTTGCGGCGCCTAGGGGCGGACCACAATGGCCGGAGGCTGGATGACGATCACAGGGGGCTGGACGACAACGCCCGGCGGCGGGCCTGCATAGACCGGCGCTTCGTACACGGGGGCGCGCGACGCGTGGTCCTTGCACTTGCGCTTTTCCTTGTACTCGCCGTTCTTCTCCCACTTGCGCTCGACCTTGCACCGGCCGTCCCAGAACTCTTCCTTGTGCTCGCGGCCGCCGTGCCGTCCTTTGCCGCGGCCGTGGCCGCTCTCGTCCTTGTACGGGTCCGCGGCGGCGGGTGCAATGACACTGGCGGCGAGCAGGGCAACCAGGGCCAGGGGGCGCAGAAGCGGATTCATGAAAGACGTCGAATGTGATTTATTCCCATGGTCGGGCATCTTACGAGAGGCAACGCGGCCGGCGCCCCAGGGGCCGACGGGGAGAAGCCACGGGCCTGCAGAACAGGGGGGCCTGGAGGGGGCGGATCCCGGGGATCAGCGGCTGTTGCATGGTTCCCACGGCTTCCGGTGGCGACCACAGACCCTGAGCAACCCGGATAAAATCCAATCAAATCAACAACTTAGGCGAAGGTGCTCGCGGAGATGCTTGGTTGCAACACAAAATGTGTATTGATGATTACTTCAGTTATCATCAGCCAATTCATGACAACGACCACCGTACCAGACGGCCGGCCGGCATCCGCCCAGGCCGTGTTGCATCCCGCCATACCGGCGAGATGCAGCGCCGCATGAGTGCGACAGACATGCCTGCCGTTCCCACACCCTCCCAACTGTCCCACATCGATGACGACGAGCTCGCGCGCCTGGCGTCGAACTGGCGGGCCCTTGCGGGCCGCGGCGACCGCGAGGCCTTCGGCATCGCGCATGCGCTCGAGGTCGAGCAGCGCCGGCGCACGCGCGTGAGCCAGCTGCAGCAGTTGCCGGAGGATCCCGGACCGGCGCCGCGCCCGTGGTGGAAGTTCTGGCAGTCGACGGACGGCGAGCGGAACCCGACATCGGCCTCATGAAGGCCCTGATTCCGCGCAAGCTGCACCGCGGACACTTCGCGTTCATGCGGGCGCTGGCCCAGGGGCTCGACGAACGGGCCAGCTGGGACCGCTACCTGCGGCTGGAAGGCGAACACACCGACCTGCGGACCGTGCGCCGCACCATCGCCTGGATCCGCGACGAATTCGCGGCGGCGGCGCGGCGCGAGCACAAGCCCGGCACCGCTCGCCTGATCCTGCTCGATGCCGACCGCTTTTCCGCGGCGCCGGCGCTGCCGAGCCTGGCCGAGTTCGCCGTGGCGAACGGCCTGGAGGATTTCTCCGAGTCCGAACAGGTCGAGGCCTACGAGGCCGCCTACCCGGCCGCGGGCAAGGCCGGGCAGGGCGCCCGGCCCTCGCGGCGCGCGCGCGTGGTGGAGCGCCAGCTCGAAGCACTGCGCTGGCTCGAGAACCTGGTCGCCCAGGACCCGCGACCGCTGGACAGCGTGTCGGCATGGCTCAATCCCTCGGTGGCAAGCCGCCTGGAACGCGCCGGCCTGCGCACGCTCCATGCGCTGGTCGAGCACATCAACGGCATCGGCTCGCGCTGGTGGGTGCATGTGCCGGGCGTGGGCGAGCTGAAGGCGGCGCGCATCCTCGACTGGCTGCGCGCCAACGAACAGGTGCTGGGGCTGCGCATCGGCGCCCACGCGATGACGCCCCGGGCGCAACTCGGCCCGCTGGCGCTTGCGGCCGTGGTGCCGGGCGGCACCGCGCTCGTGCCTTATGAGAAGTTCGTGCTCCCCGCCGAGCTCGACGGCAGCGCAGGCACCAACCGCGCGCCGCGCGGGCGGTGCCTCCTGATGGCAACCAACGACCACGAGGCCGTGGGGGCCTGGCTCAGCGCCAAGCGCGCGGGCGACGCCACTGCCGACCTGTCGGCCACCCAGCGCGCCTACCGCAAGGAGGCCGAGCGCCTGCTGCTCTGGGCCGTGCTGGAGCGCGGGAAGGCGCTGTCGTCGCTCACCGTCGAGGATGCGATCGACTACCGCGACTTCCTGCTCGATCCGCCCGCCCACTGGTGCGGCGCGCGCCATCACCAGCGCTGGTCGCCGCTGTGGCGGCCGATGGAAGGGCCGCTGGCACCCTCGGCGCTGCGCCAGGCCATCGCGATCCTGCGCAGCCTGCATGCCTTCCTGGTGAACCAGAGCTACCTCGTGGGCAACCCCTTTGCCACCCTGGCGCCGCCCGCGAGCCTGCAGCAGCCACTGGATTCCAGCCGCGCGCTGAGCTTCGCGCAGTGGGACCATGTCGATGCGCTGCTTCAGGCGCATGCCGATACCGAAGCCAGGCGCCGGCTGCGGCGCGGCATGCGCTGGCTCTATGCGACCGGCCTGCGGCTGGCCGAGATCACCAGCGCCAAGTGCGAGGACCTCGAGCAGATCGAGTACCGCACTGCCGACGGCGCGTCGGCCACCGGCTGGCAGCTGGCGGTGGCGGGCAAGGGCGGGCGCTGCCGCCGGGTGCCGGTGCCGCCGGCGCTGGTGGTCGAGCTGGAGGACGAGCTCGCCCGCCACGGCTTCGAGCGGCAGGTCGGCGCCATGAGCAATCGCGGCATCCACGTGCTGGCGCGATTCGACGCCGAACTCCGGCGTCCGGCCGCATGGTCGGCCTCGGGCCTGTATCAGGCGATCAAGGCCTTTGTCGGCCAGGCCGCCGCCGGCCTGCGCGGTGCCGAAGCGCAGCAGCTCAAGAAAGCGAGCACTCACTGGCTGCGACACTCGCACGGATCCCATGCGCTGCGGGGGAGGGAAGGGCAGGTGCCCGTGCCGATCCAGGTCGTGCAGAACAACCTCGGACACGCCTCGGTGGGAACCACGGCCATGTACCTGGCCGCCGCGCAGGCGCAGAGCCATACCGAAATGCGCTAGCTGCTAGCGCGCCTGGGCGCTCGCTCGCGGGCCGCAATCTGCGCAAGATGCGAGCCATGCAAACACCGGTTCCCCGCCTTTCGGTCCCCGCCGCCACGGAGGCACACCATGCCAGCTAGCACCATGGACAAGGACTGGCTGTGCTTTCACCCGAGTCCGTCGAAGCCGCGCTTCACGCCTCCGCCGGGCGCGGTGGACGCCCACTGCCACGTCTTCGGCCCCGCGGCCGTGTTTCCCTACGCGCCCGAGCGCAGGTACACGCCCTGCGACGCTTCGAAAGAAGAGCTCTTCGCCCTGCGCGCCCTGCTGGGTTTCGAGCGCAACGTGATCGTGCAGGCCACCTGCCACGGCAGCGACAACCGTGCGCTGCTCGATGCCATCGCACACTCGAACGGGCGCGCGCGCGGCGTGGCCTCGGTCGCACCGGACGTGAGCGATGCCGAACTGCACCGGCTGCACGAGGCCGGCGTTCGCGGCGTGCGCTTCAACTTCCTCAAGCGCCTGGCGGACTTCACGCCGCGCGAGGTGCTGATGCGCATCGCCGAGCGCATCGCGCCGCTCGGCTGGCACGTGGTCGTGTACTTCGAGGCGCAGGACCTGCCCGAGCTCTGGGATTTCTTCACCCGCCTGCCGACGACCGTGGTGGTCGATCACATGGGCCGGCCTGATGTCGCCCAGCCGGTCGACGGGCCGCAGTTCGAGCGCTTCGTGCGGCTGATGCGCGAGCATCCGAACGTGTGGTCGAAGGTGAGTTGCCCCGAGCGCATGTCGGTCTCCGGGCCGCCGGCCTACGATGATGTCGTGCCGTTCGCGCAGCGCCTGGTCGAGACCTTCCCGGACCGCGTGCTGTGGGGCACCGATTGGCCGCATCCCAACCTCAAGACGCACATGCCCGACGACGGCACGCTGGTCGACATGATTCCTCGCATCGCGCGCACCGCGCAGCTGCAGCAGCAACTGCTCGTGGACAACCCGATGCGGCTGTACTGGATCTGAGAGCGGCAAGCGCTTGCCGCAGGGGATGGCGGGCCTAGACTCCACTTCATGGACCTCAAGCAGCTGGAGTACTTCGTTCGCGTGGCCGAGCTGGGGAGCTTCACGCGCGCGTCGATCGTGATCGACGTGGCCCAGCCCGCGCTCAGCCGGCAGGTGCGCCAGCTCGAAGTGGAGCTGCGGCAGAACCTGCTGACGCGCAACGGCCGCGGCGTCACGCTGACCGACGCGGGCACGCTCCTGCTGGCGCATGCCAGGGGCATCCTGCACCAGATCGAGCGCGCCAAGGAAGACCTCGGCCGCATGCGCGGCGCGCTGGCCGGCCGCGTCGCGGTGGGTTTGCCGCCGAGCATCGCCAAGCGCATTGCCGTGCCGCTGACCCGCGCCTTCCGCCAGCAGCTGCCCGATGCGCGCCTTGCCATCACCGAGGCGCTTTCGAGCGCGCTGCTGGAATCGGTGACCGCGGGCCGCATCGACCTCGCGCTGCTCTACAACCCCGCGCCCTCGGCCGACATCGACAGCGTGGTCATCCTCGAAGAAGACCTGTACCTGGTCGGACCGGCCACGCAGCCCGGCGGGGAGGTCTCGCTGCGCGAGGTGGCGTCGCAGCCGCTCGTCATTCCGACCCAGCCCAATTCCATCCGCATGCTGGTCGAGGCGGAAATGGCCAACATCGGATGCCGCCCGGCCATCGCGATGGAGATCGACGGCGTGGCCGCGATCCTCGATCTTGTCATCGATGGTGTGGGCTCGGCGGTGCTGTCCTCGAACGCGGTGCTCACCGCACCTCGACCGGAGGCTTTCGGCACTCGGCGGATCGTGGATCCTCCGCTGCGCAGCCGGCTGGCATTGGCCGTCAGTTCGCAGCGGCCGGCCACGCTGACCCAGCAGGCCGTTCTGAAGCTGGTGCGCGAGGTGGTCGATCAGACGATGAACGCTTCGCCGCCACCGGCGCTCACTGCTTCGGAATGCCGGCCAGGCGGATGACTTCCGACCAGCGCTGAATCTCGTCCCTCAAGAGGTCCGCCTGCTGCTGCGGCGTGCTTCCCTGCGCCTCCACGCCGAGCTGGCGCAGCCGCTCCTTGACCTCCGGTGCGGCCAGCGCCGCGTTGGCTTCCTTGTTGAGCCTCGCGATGACCGCGGGCGGCGTCTTCGCAGGCACGGCAAGAGCGTTCCACGACGAGACCTTGAAACCGGGCGCGCCGCTCTCCGCGACCGTCGGCGTGTCCGGAAGTGCGAACGAGCGCTTCGCGCCCATGACCGCGATGGCGCGCAGCGACTTGCCGCTGAGCTGCCCGAGGATCGGTGCGAGGATCTCGACACCGGCGTCGACCTGCCCGCCGCGCAGCGCCGTGATCAGCGCGGGCGAGCCGTTGAACGGAATCACCTGCGCGTCGATGCCGGTGCTGCGCTTGAAGAGTTCGGCCGCCAGGTGCTGCGTGCTGCCCACGTTGATCGTGCCGATGTTGACAGTGCCGGGATGCGCCTTCGCGTGGGCCAGCAGCTCCTGCATCGTCTTGAACCTGGCGTCGGCGGCCGTCACCACGGCCATGTCGAAATAGCCGAGCGTCGACACCGGCGCAAAGTCGCGGACGGTGTCGAACGGCAGGCGCTTGAACAGCCCCGCGCTCACGGCATTGCCGTTGGACATCAGCAGCATGGTGAGCCCGTCCGGCGCCGCCTTGGCCACCGCATCGGAAGCGACCACGCCGCCGGCGCCCGGCTTGTTGTCCACGATGATGCTCTGGCCCATGGACTGCGACATCTTCTGCGCGACGGTGCGCGCCGTGAGGTCGGCCACGCCGCCGGGGCCGAAGGGCACGACGAGGCGGATCGGCTTGGTGGACGACGGCGGCTGCTGCGCGTTCGCGCCTGTGCAGAGCAACGAGAGTGCGGCCAGCGCGAGCGCCGAACGCCGGGTGGTTTTGAGCAGGATGTTTTTCATGAGCTTCGACTCCGGTGTGGGGCAAGCATGCACGGCACCTCAGAAGCGGTGCCGCACGCCGAGCGCGAGGCTGGCCCGCCGCGCATATCCCGTGAGGTGGTCCGAGAGATAGACCGCGTAGAGATCGGTGCGCTTCGAAAGGAAGTGGTCGTAGCCGAGCGCCGCCGTGGTGCGGCGCGCGTCGGCCAGCGGCGTGTCGCGCTGCGTGCGGGCGACCGACGCCATCACGCGGCCCGCGCCCACGGGCGCCGCAGCGCCGAGCTGGGTGGTGCGGGTACGGGTGCGGATGTCGGGCGTGTCGGTATGAAAGTACTGGCCGTAGACCTTCACCATGCCGAAGTCGTACGAGAGCCCGGCCATCTGCGCCTTCTGGCTCGCAATGGGCGCGGCAAGGCCCGGGCCCACCTTCACCTGCTGGGCGGAGATCACCGCGGCGAACGGGCCGTTCGCGTAGTGGACGGTCAGGTTCAGGTTGTGCCGGCCGGGCCGGTCCGCCACTTCGCCCAATCCGTACGCCGCGGACACCCGGAACCCCGCCATCTCGGGCGAGGCGTACTGGATGGTGTTGTCCCAGACGCTGTCGCCCAGCACCGCGCGGTTGTAGCCCGTGTTCCAGACCTGCAGCATGACCGGGCTCAGGTTGGCAGAGGCGAGGAAGGGATTGAAGTTGCCCGTGGCCGCATAGAGCGCGTTGGTCTGCCGGCCCAGGCTCAGTTGGCCGTAGGCGCCGCCGAGGCCGACATAGGAATTGCGCGAGAAGTAGGGATCGGCCGAAGTCCTTCCGAAGGTGCCGCTGTCGGCCTGGATGAAACTCTCCAGCGCGAAGAACGCCCGCAGGCCGCCGCCCAGGTCCTCGGTGCCCCGCATGCCCCAGAAGGAGGTCGTCATGCCGCCGCTGTTCAAGACCTTGGTGCGGCCGGGCTGGTCGCTGCGGCGCAGCGAGCCCACGTATTGGTCGAGCACGCCGTAGATGCTTGCGCCTTCTGTGGACGCGTCCTGTGCAAAGGCCGGGCAGATTCCGAGCGAAGCTGTCGTGAGGCCCGCCGCAAGGCAGGCGCGAGCGCGCATATCCATTCGTTTGTCTCCATCTTTTTTGAAGCGCCGGGGGCTGTCCTGGGTCGGCGCCGGCGTGATGGACTATCGCCACTCGGGCGGCGGCTCGCTATCCGGCCCGGGCACTTTTAGATATGTCGCGGCGGCATAGCTGGCGCACGCGCCTTCCTCGCTAAGATGCGCGCGGGACCGCATCGCCATTGCCACCGAGGACATCTCTTTGACCATCAACCTGCAAACGCTCAAGTGCGGTGAATGCGGCAGCGGCATGCTCCAGCGCTCGGGGCTCAACCAGTACGCCTGCGCGCATTGCGGCTCGGTGTCGATCGTCGAGGACAACGTCTCCGACCGGCTGGAGCGCGTGCTCGAGCAGGTCAAGGACGAAGCCGGACGAAGGCTGGCGGTCGAACAGTCAGCGCGCGGCCAGAGCGCGGTCCGGTTGGTGGGCCTGGCGGTTGCGGCGGTCGTGGTGCTGGTCGCCGGTGTTTTCGGCGTCATGGCCTATGTCGTGGACCGCAACCAGCCGGAGCGCGCCTCGATGGCGCCGCGCACGATCCCGAGCGAGGGCCTGCGGCTCGAGGCGCGCCAGGTGCTGGCGGGCAGCGGCAGTCCGGCGCAGCCCTGGCTGCTGGTGACGGCGCGCAACGAGAGCGGCACCGCGATCGAGCGGCCGAAAGTCAATGCGATCTTCTACGACCGCGACAGCCGCATCGGCGAGCACAGCGAATCGCTGCCGATCGGCACGCTGATGCCCGGCGAGACGGCGCCTGTGCTGATCAAGCTGCCGAGCGACCAGGCCGTCACGCGCTACGAGCTGCGGGCCGACGCGCTGTCGACGCCGTTCTGGACGACCGAGGGTCCGCCGCTGCAGTTCACGCGCGTGCGCCTGGTGCAGCAGGCGGACGAGGTGTGGCTGTTCGGCCGCCTCGCCAACGCGCGCCACGACGCCATGGCGCTGACCATCGTCGAAGTGCTGGTCACGCTGTACGACGATGCCGGGGCGGTCATCGGTGTCGGGCGGGGCTTTTCGCAGGCCACCGAACTCAGGCCCGGCGAACGCAGCGCGGCGGAAGTGCGCATCGAGCGCCTTGGCAACCGCAAGGTGCCGATCGCGGCATGGGACTACCGCATCGACTACAGCCTGACCGAAGGCGCACAGCAGGCCAAGAAGCGCGTGCTGACGAGCAGCAGCCGCGTGATCCGCACGGCCGGCGCGCCCGAGATATTGCGCGCATCGCAGCGCCTGAGCAGCGCGGACATGCTGGCCGACAGCGGTGCCGAGCAGGCCGGCAAGGCGCGCTGAGGTCGCGGCGGGCCGGGCTACTTTCTCCTGCGGCCTGATGACGCCGGCTGCGCCGAGGTCTGCGAAGGCGCCGCGCCACCATCCACGCCCAGACGGCCGCCGCCGCCCAGGCCCTGGCCGCGCACCGTCTGCGCCTTGTAGCTGCGCAGCGAACGCACCATCTGGTTGAAAGCGTCCATGAAGGCCGCTGCGATCAGCTTGCCCTGCGGCGTGCGGGTGTAGCCGCCGACATTGCCGCCGCCGCGCAAGCCGCTCAGCTCGCCGAAGCCCGCGAAGTCGGTCTTGGAGGCGCTGCCTTCCGACGCTGCGACCTGCACGCCCGAACGGTTGTCGATGAGCGTCAGCAGGGCCGCGGCTTCCTTGGTCTGGAGGCTGGCGCCCAGGCTCGCGATGGCGCGGCCGCGGCCGCCGCCGACCAGCCCGCCAATGGTGCCGCCGAGCCCGCCCGCGTCGTTGTTGCTGAACACGATCTCGGGCGACAAGCCGTAGTCGGAAGCCACCATCTGGCCGCGGCCGAAGTTGCTGCCGCCGCGCATTTCACCCGACTGCATGAGCGCGCGCTCGCGCGTCATCGCGTTCATGCCCGAGGCGCCGCGCTCCACCACCACGAAGCAGTTCGACTGCTGCACCAGCAGGCGCAGCAGGTTGGCCGTGGGCGGCAGCTTGTATTCGCCGGTGAGCACGGTGTACCAGCCGGCATCGACGTTCTCGATCAGCGAGACGGTGCCCAGCGGCGAATCGCAGCGCTCGAGGGCGCTGCTCTCACCGGAGGTGGCCGAGCCCGCGGCGCTGCCCGTTGCGACTGTCTTGGCCGACTGGCTGCCCATCTGCATGTCGAGCGCGGGCATGTTCTGGCAGCCGGCAAGCGCCAGTAGCGTTGCCGCTGCTGCCGCGGCCATGGCCGATTTCGAAAGCGCGCGCTGCTGGCGTGGCTTGCCTGTGGACTTCTTCATGCGATCCTCCCCCGTTGGTTGCGAAAGGGCCGGAATGCGGCCCTGCGCAAATTTAGTGGGAAGGCAAGATTGCCCACAGTGTCTAAAGTCACTTCTTGCGCCGATGCGGGTTGTCCGGCCCGCAGCAGCCCGCGGGACCTCACTTGATGTCGAATACGCTGATCTTGGTGGGCTGCACCACCTGGCGGATCGTGGGTGCATTCGGGTACTGGGCCACAACCTCCGTGCGCAGTTCAAACCCACGATACGGGCCCTCCGCGGCGACCCAGCTGATCTTGTCGAAGGTCTGTGTCGTGGGCGAGGAGGTGATGGGAGTGTTCACCTGATGGGTGGTGAACTTGCAGACCGCGAAGGTTCCCACAGCACTCTGGAGGGTCTCGCGACCCACGTAGGTGTAGGACGTCGTCGTGGTACCTTCCTCGACGCGGTCGGCGTATTCGTTCCTCGTCGTGTACGTGAAATCGAAGGTCTGTCCGGGCTCCATGGCGATCGGTTGCCGATTCGGCGGGACGCTTATCTGACGGACATTGCTGCTGGTCATGCCGTAGTTCAGCAGGAAGCTGTCCTGAATGGCGCTGTATCCCATGTTGGTTCCTGCTTGGCTGCCGTCGTCTCCATAGAAATCTACCTTCGTTTCCATGGTCGCCGCGCCATTGAACTCCTTGGGCCCCGTGACGGTGCTCACGATGCGCCGAGGCGGCGTAGCGCCATCCCCGCTGACGGTCAATTCGAAGTCCATGGTTGTTCCGGTCCGGAGGAACCCTTCGTTGAAGCAGGGCGCCGAACTGGTGGCCGATGCCACCGTGACGGTGACCGTGATCGTAGCGGCCGCAGATGTGAGTTCGGTGGCATCGGACACGGTGTAGCTGACCACGGTCGGGCTGCCGGTGAAGCCGCTCGCGGGAGCGAACACCACGGTTCCCTCGCTGCCAACCTGCCAGCTTCCCTCGTTGGGCACCTGCAGGCTGCGTCCGTCGCCGGACAAGGTGGCGCCGGCTGGTGGCTGCACGAAGCGCACCGAGTTGCGGTCGAGGTTGCCGTCGGCATCCTGGTCGTTGTCGAGCACGTTGATGGTGATGCTGGCACCCGCCTGGCCGCTGGCACTGTCGTTGGTTGCCACTGGGGCGGTACCGGTGGGGCTGCTGCCTGTGCCGCCCGCGGGGTTGCCTGCGCCTGCGCCGGGAGTACCCGCGCCGGCAGGGAGCCCGCCTGCAAAGCCGCCACCGCCCGAGCCGCCCCCGCCGCATGCCACCATTGCCGCCGCGACGGCCGCAGCCACCGCACCCATTGCCCATGGATTCTTCTTCATACGATTCTCCCTGTTGAATTGTCAAAGGGCCGAGATCCGGCCCCGTGTCAATTTAGGGGAAGCGAAGACGGCGCCACAGTGTCCAAAGTCACTTCTTGCGCCGATGCAACGCCGGTTGCCCGGATCGCAGCGGCCCGCAGGATCTCGCTTGACATCAAAAACACTGATCTTGGTGGTTTGCAGCATCTGGCGGATCCTGGGGGCATTCGCATACGGCCCCACACTCCAGAGGTGCTCTCGACCTATGGAGGTGCAGGACATTGCCCGATGAGCCTGATCGCCTGAAGCTCAGAGAGCATCCGGACGAACGTCGAGATCCACGAGCTCGCCGATGGCCTGCATGAGCATTCCCGCGCTGACCGGTTTGAACAGCACGGGCACACCACACGCGCGCACACGCTGCAATCGGTCGGGCGCCGTCTCGCCGGTGATCAACAGCATTGGCGCATCGAGCCGGAAGCGCTCGCGCAGCCGCTGTCCGACCTGAAGTCCCTCGGCGCCTTCCGCCAGGCGGTAGTCGCACATCAGCAATGCCACGGGGTGCGCATCCGCGTCGGACTGCATGAGCACTTCCACCGCTTCGGCCTCCCCAGCCACCGCCACGACGTCGAATCCATAGGCACGCATGAGTTCGGTCATCGCCTCGCGGATGTCTTCCTCGTCGTCGATCAGCAGGACGCGTCCCTCCAGTTCCGGCACCCGGAAGTAGTGACGCACGGGCGATTCGAGTTCCTGCAAGGGAAGGCCGTCCTGCAATGCTTGCATTGGTTCGGCCAGCGGCATCGTCAGGCGAAAGCGCGTGCCGCGTCCGGGGCGGGATCGCAGTTCGATCGGATGATCGAGCAAGCGGCCCAGGCGCCGCACGATCGACAGGCCGATGCCCAGGCCGCGGGAACGGTCGCGTCCGGGGTTGTTCACCTGGTAGAACTCTTCGAATATCCGATCCGCCTGTTCCGGGGCGATGCCGATGCCGGTATCGCGGATTTCGATCCACACGCGTTCGCCGCGAGTGCGCGCGATCACGGTAACCCCGCCCTGCGGGGTGTACTTCAAGGCGTTTTCGACGAGGTTCGAGAGCATTCGGTACAGCAGTTGTGGATCGCTGCGCACCCACAAGCCGCTGGCCCGCACGCGCAACTGGAGCTTCTTGCGCTCAGCCTGCATCGCGAACGTGTTGTTGAGAAGAAGGAACAGCGCGTCGAGTTCCAGCGCGTGTGGCACAGGCTGCACGACGCCTGCGTCGAGGCGGGAGATGTCGAGCATGGCGTCCAACGAAGTCCCGAGGGCATCGACCGCACGCATCAGGCGCTCGACGTGCCTGGCCTCGGGGCGTCTGCGCAACGCATTTCCCAGCGCGGCACCGAACAGGGCGATGGCATGCATAGGCTGGCGCAGGTCATGGCTGGCCGCGGCCAGGAACCGGGTCTTTTCGGCGCTGGCACGCTCGGTGGCGGCGATCTGCTCGCGCAACCGGGCAGCGAGTGCTTCGTTCTCGAACTGCAGGATCAACGAAGCCGTGAGCCGCTTGTTCTGCTTGACGCCCTCACTCAGCGTCAGCACCAGGTTGACGAAGGCGAAGCCGGCCAGGAACCAGTTGAGCGCGCCGCCATACCAGGCCAGCGAGATGATCAGCCCACTCATCATGGGAATGCCGTAGCCGAACATCGCGGCCTTGAGGGGCCAGCGGGCTTGTACCGCACGGGTCCAACTGCCCATGATCACCACCGTCACGAATGTGGTCAGCATCGGGTTCTGGATGACGACGAGAAAGAGGCTGCAAGGCGCGGTCATCATGCTGATCAGGGTGCCGATCCGGGCGTATTTCCGTGCCCAAAAGGGGCTCTCGGAGACCGGCACCTGCGGTGTCCAGCGCGACGTGAGCAGGGCGTACAGGTCCACCAGGACGATCATCGCGATCAGTGCGACAACCAGCAGCCGATAGGCCGGGGCGATACTGAAATAGCCGAAGCATCCGATGCAGATCGCAAAGCCCATGTGCGCGACGACGGCCGTGGTGTACTCCGCGTACACCGAGGCCACGTGCTCGCGCAGCACCCGCATCCTGAGCGTGGCATCGACAGTCACCCGCCCCGGCGTGGTCGGGTCGTTCATTTCGTTTCCTCCCGCGGGCTGGCCTTGGGCTTCTGTTGCATGTTTCGGCGGGACTCAGCGCAAGCTGCTGATCAGCTGCGAGCGCGAACGCACGCCGAACTGCAGGAGAATACCTGCGACATAGTTCTTGACCGTGCCTTCGCTGAGTTCGGCCAGTACGGCAATTTCGTGATTGGTCTTTCCCTCCAGCAGCCAGTTGAGCACCTGCAGCTGCCGCCTTGTCATCTTGTGCTTGGCCTTGCTGGACAAGGGCGGTACAGCATCGCCCGGCGATGGCACGTGAAAGAGACGGCTGTTCACCGAAGCATCGCCGCCCAGCAGGCCGCAAGCCCGGATGAAGCTCACGACCTCCCTCAGTGTCGCGGACTTCGGCAAGAACGCGAGGGCGCCCAGGGTCATGGCTCCCTGGGCGAGCGTGTCCTGCGCAAGCGTCGTGCTCCCCGCTTCCGAGAGCACGACGACACGCGCGCCGGGATAGCGCGCTCGAAACTCCATGAGGCCGCTCAATCCCTTGGTGTCCGGCAGGGACAGGTCCAGCAGCACCAGTTCGATCGCGTCCTGGCTGCCCTCATAGATGGCCAGCGCTTCGGCAAGATCGCCGGCTTCGAGGACGTCGAAGGATGTCGCCGAAATGTTGGCCTGCAGCAGGGCGCACACACCCATCCTCACAAGATCGTGATCGTCCACGACCAGGATGGCGCGCGGCTTGGAGATGGCTTGCTGTGCTGCCTCGAAAGGCAAGGATGAAGTCCATTCGGTCCTGGTCATTTCCAGATGCTATGCAGCACGCGGGCCCCTCGGGAAGTGCATAAGGTCATTGCCCGCTCCCTCCCCCGTGCAAACGCGAATAAAACGGCACGACTTCAGGCTCCTTCCTGTTGTGTAGCACTTTCTTGCTATTGCCTGCTCACTGCCAGTGAACAGCTCATTCCCTCCAGGTGGCACGCAATGACCTTATGCACTGTTCTCGCATGCGTGCGTCCCGTACCTTCGCGAGGTCCGGCACGCGGTCAGTTCGGCGATGGCTTTCAGCAGCGCCGCGGCGCTCACCGGCTTGAACAGCATGGGCACTCCTGCAACCCGTGCGCGCCGCAGTCGCTCGGGCGCGGTTTCGCCGGTGATCAGCAACAAGGGCACGGCCGGGCCCAGGCGCTCGCGAAGACATAACCCGACCTCCAGTCCATCCTCACCGTCGGCCAGTCGAAAGTCGCACAGGAGCATCGAGAAGGGGCGCGACACGGCCTCGGGACGAGACAATACTTCCCAGGCCTCGGTCTCGCTGGCCACCGCCACCACATCGATCGAGTGGCCGTGCAGCAGTTCGATCATGGCCGCACGGATTTCTGCCTCGTCCTCGATCAGCAGGATGCGCTCCGGCAGATGGGGAGCGACGGCCGGCCGGCGCACGGACGGCAACAGGTCCTTGAGCAAGAGATCGGCCGGCGGCGTCACGACGGCCTCTGCCTTCTGCACCATCACCCGAAGTCGCGTTCCCCGGTTCGGGCGGGAGTCCACCAGCACCGGATGGCGCAGCAGGTGCGACAGGCGCTTGACGATCGACAAGCCAAGACCCAGGCCGCGTGCGCGGTCGCGGCCTGAATTGTTGATCTGATAGAACTCCTCGAAGATCTGCCCGAGCTGGTCGGGCGCAATGCCGATACCGGTATCGCGCACTTCCACCCGCACCGTATCGCCAAGGGCTCGCGCCCTCACGATCACGCCGCCTCGGCGGGTGTACTTCAAGGCGTTGTCAATCAAGTTGGAGAGCATGCGATGCAGAAGGTGCGCGTCGCTACGCACCCACAAACCGCTCGTGCGCACACGCAGCGCCAGCCCCTTTTGTTCAGCCTGAGGGGAGAACGTGCGATCCAGTGCCAGCAAGATCACGTCGAGTTCGAAGGCCTTGGCCTCGACGCTCATCGCCCCCGCATCCAGGCGCGAAACATCGAGCATGGCGTCGAGCGTCGAGCCCAGGGCGTCGACGGACCGCAACAGGTGCTCGGCATTCTTTTTCTCCGGTTGGCCGCTCAACGCCTGTTCCGTCACGGCGCCGAACAGCGCGATGGCATGCATGGGCTGGCGCAGGTCGTGGCTGGCAGCGGCAAGAAAACGGGTCTTCTCTTCGTTGGCGCGCCGAGTGGCCTCGATCTGCTCCTTCAGGCGGTTGGCAAGGAATTCGTTCTCGAACTGCAGGATCAGGGATTCGGTCAAACGCTTGTTTTGCTGAACCCCGGTGCGCAGAGTGAGCACGAGATTCACGGTGCAAAACGCCGCGAGGAGCCAGTGCAGGTCACCGCCGCGCCATGCAAGGGCAATGATCAGGCCGGACATCGTGGGAAGGCCGTAGCCAAGCATGGCCGCTCGGATGGGCCAGCGGGCCTGCGCCACGCGAGTCCAGCTTCCCATGATCACCACCGTCGCGACCGAGGTCACCACCGGGTCGTTCACCACCATGACAAGAAAGATTGCCGGAACATTCGTCACGCTCACGAGCGTCACGAGAACGGTGTACCTGCGCGCCCAGCGAGGGGTGTCGGCCAAAGGTACGTCGGGCGTCCAGCGCGGCGCGAGCAGCGCGTAGGCATCCACGACGGTCAGCAGGGCAAGCCACGGCAGCACCCACACCTGAAGGGCCGGCTCGACTCTCGGATAGCCGAACAGGACGATGGCAATGGACCAGACAAAGTGCGCGGAGATAGCCACGGTGTGGCTCGCGTAGACAGACGCCACACGCTCGCGCAACACGCGCACCTGCAGCACGGGATCGGTGCTCGGATCCTTCGGTGCGCTGTCGTCGTTCATAGCGATCGCTTTCTTGACCTTGATATGCAATTGCCGTGCGGTTCTCACGCGGCACTGACAACCCGGCGCTGGAGCATCACTTCACCACGGCCTTGTGGTCACAATTCCCGGAGCCGCCGATGACTGGCCCGCCAGGCCGCTTCGGTGGGCATTATTTCTCATGCCCAGGCGAACCGATGCGCACTATCGAAGGGGGAGTGCCACGCCGGGGTCCATATCGCGGATCGATTTCAGGCCGGCGGCTCGAACGCCCGGATCGGCGGCAGCGCGCCGTCGTAGCGTTCGACCTGCACCGTGGCGAGCTGCCCCGCGCAGCCTTGCGCGAGCGAGGAGGTCCCGATATCGCGCGTCAGCACGTTGGGGTTGCCGTGCACGCACATCGGGCGGCCCTGGTCGTCCGTCGCCGGGTCGTACCAGGCGCCGGTGGGCAGTTGCACCACGTCCTCGCGCATGTCGGCGCTCAGGTGCGCGCTGGCCAGGCAGGCGCCGATCTCGTTGAAGAGCCGCACGATGTCGCCCTCGCCGATGCCGCGCGGCGCGGCGGCCGCCGGGTGCAGCGTGCAGACCTCGCGGCCGCGGCGCTTGCTGGCCTGGCTGTGCGCGCCGAAGTCGAGCTGGCTGTGCAGCTTGGTGTGCGGCTGGTTGGCGACCAGCCACAGCGGATGCTCGGCGCTGGGCGCGAACTTCGGCGCGAGCCAGGCCGGATGGCCGGGGCAGTCGGCGTAGCCGAAGGCGGCGATCGTTGGCGAGCTGACCTGCACCTTGCCGCTCGGTGTGGGCAGCGGTGCGCCGGCGGGGTCGTTGCGGAAGGCGCGCAGCATGCCGCCGTCGTCGTCGCGCTGCGGCAGCATGAGTTCGCCGCGCTGCCAGAAGGTCTCGAAGTCCGGTGCTTCCAAGCCCAGCGCCTCGAGGCCGGTGCGGGTGCGCTCGTACAGGTGGGCCAGCCATTCGCGCGTCGTGCGGCCCTCGCTGAAGGCCTCGAGCGCGCCGAGCCGTTCGGCCAGCGCGCAGAAGATGTCGTAGTCGTCGCGCGCCAGGCCGCAGGGCTCGGCGATGCGGTGCATCGCCACCACCATCGGGTCGGTGGGCGTGGCGCCGATGTCCTCGCGCTCCAGCGTCATGCTGCTGGGCAGCACGATGTCGGCATGGCGCGCGGTCGCGGTCCAGGCGATCTCGTGCACGACGAAGGTGTCGAGGGTGCGGAAGGCCTCGGCCAGCCGCGCGAGGTCCTGGTGGTGATGGAACGGGTTGCCGCCTGCCCAGTAGGCCAGGCGGATGTGCGGATAGCTCAGGCGCTGGCCGTTGTAGTCGAAGGGCTGGCCCGGGTTGAGCAGCATGTCGCTGATGCGCGCGACCGGAATGAACTCCTTCACGCCGTTGCTGCCCTGCGGCAGCGCGGCCGCCGGCACGGCGTTGTTGCGCTTGCCGTAGTGCGCCAGCGTGCCCAGCGCGTAGTTGTAGCCGCCGCCGGGCAGGCCCAGCTGGCCCAGCGCCGCGGCCAGCACCGCACCCATCCAGACCGGCTGCTCGCCGTGCTCGGCGCGCTGCAGCGAGTGCGACACGACCACCAGCGTGCGCTTGCCGACGAGCGAGCGGGCGAGGTCGACGAGCTGCTGCGCGGGCAGGTCGCAGATCGGCGCGGCCCAGGCGCAGCTCTTGGGCACGCCGTCGCTGCGGCCCATCAGGTAGTCCTCGAACGTGGCCCAGCCGTCGCAGCAGCGGGCGATGAACTCGCGGTCGTGCGCACCGTCGCTGACGATCTGGTGCACCAGGGCCAGCATCAGCGCCGTGTCGGTGTTGGGCCTGGCGGCGAGCCATTCGAACTGCGCCTCCTCGGGCAGGTCGCTTTTGAGCGGGCTGATGCAGACGAAGCGGCAGCCGCGCGCCGCCGCCTCGCGCATGGAACTGCGCTCGACATGGCGGCTGATGCCGCCCGAAGCGACGCGCGAATTCTTCAGTGCCATGCCGCCGAAGGCCAGCACCACGTCGGTGTGCGCGACGATCTGCTCCCAGGTCACGTTGCGGCGCGCCACCTCTTCCATCGAGCCGAGGATGTGCGGCAGCATCGGACCCGAGGCGCCGGCGCTGTAGCTGTTGACCGAGCGCACGTAGCCGCCGAGCGTGGTGTTGAGGAAGCGGTGCACCTGGCTCTGCGCATGGTGGAAGCGCCCCGCGCTCGACCAGCCGTAGGAGCCGCCGAAGACCGCACCCGCGCCGTGCCGTTCCTTCACGCGCCGCAGTTCCGCGGCCAGCAGGTCGAGCACCTCTTCCCATGGCAGGGCCACGTACGCGTCTCGGCCGCGCATCGCATCGGGCCCGGGGCCGCGCTCCAGCCAGCCCTTGCGCACCATGGGCGTGGTCACGCGTGCCCGGTGGCGCAGCGCATCGGGAAAATTGTCGATCAGCGGGTTCGGGTCCGGATCGCCCGGGTGCGGCTTCACCGCGAGCGTGCGGCCGTCCCAGGCGGCGGAGAACACGCCCCAGTGGGCGCTGTGCGGATGGAAGATGGGCGTGTCGGTCGGCATGGTGCGGATGCGTGTGTCTCCTGCGGAGCCTCTGGTCAGGCCGCGGGGCCGGTGGCAATCGGTGCGCCGGGCTGCGCGCTCCATTCGCTCCACGAGCCGGGGTAGAGCGCCGCGCCCTTCAGGCCCGCGACTTCCATGGCCAGCAGGTTGTGGCAGGCGGTCACGCCCGAGCCGCACTGATTCACCAGTTCCGCGGCGGGCCGGCCGCCGGTGATGGCGTTGAACTCGGCGCGCAGCTGGCGGGCGGGCTTGAAGCGGCCGTCGGCCTCGAGGTTGTCCTTGAACAGGCGATTTCTCGCGCCGGGAATGTGGCCGCCGACCGGGTCCATCGTTTCGTTCTCGCCGCGGAAGCGGTCGGGTGCGCGGGCGTCGAGCACGAGCTTGTGCCGGCTCTCGATGTTGGCGCGCACCTCTTCATAGGACAGCGTCGTGACCAGCGGTTCGCGCAGCGCGAAGTTTCCGGGCGGCCGCGCGGGCGGCGCCTCGGTCGACACCGCATACCCCGCGGCTTTCCAGGCCGCGATGCCGCCGTCGAGCACGGCCACTGCGCGATGCCCGGCCCAGCGCAGCATCCACCACAGGCGCGCCGCGTACATGCCTGCAGCGTTGTCGCAGGCCACCACCTGGGTGTCGTTGCTCACGCCGATCGCGGCCATGGTGCGGGCGAAGGCTTCGCGCGTGGGCAGCGGGTGGCGGCCGTTGCGGCCGGTCTTCTCGGCCGAGAGCGCATGTTCCAGGTGCAGGTAGAACGCGCCGGGAATGTGGCCCGCGTCGTAGGCCTGCTGGCCGGCGCCGAGATTGGTCAGCTCGAAGCTGCAGTCCAGCACCAATGGCGGATGCGCGCTGCGCAGTGCGTCGGCCAGTTGCGCGGCGGAAATCAGGGTGTCGTGGGTCATGGGGCTCATTGGGTGATTTCCTTCATCAGCGCAGGTGTGATCGCCGCCTTGTAGCGGGCGATGTCGTCGACGACGAAGCTGCGAAAGCGCTCCATCGGCAGGTCGTGTTCGGTGGCGGCGTCCTTGCGGATGGCCTCGCGCACCTCGGGCGTCGCCAGCGCGCGGCTGAGGTGGTCGGACAGCAGCTTGACCACCGCCTGCGGCGTGCCGGCGGGCGCCACCAGGCCGTACCACTGCGTCACCGGCACGTTCACGCCAAGCTCCTTGAAGGTCGGCACCTCGGGGATCGCCGGGTTGCGCTTTTCGCCGGTGATCGCGAGCAGCCGCAGCTGGCCCTGGCGCACCTGGCCGACCAGCGGCGAGGCGGTGGCAAAGAAGCTGTCGACCTGGCCGCCCATCATGTCGGTGATGGCCGGGCCCGATCCCTTGTAGGGCACGTGCAGCATCTCCACGCCGGCCTTCTGCTTGACCATTTCCATGCCGATGTGCGCGGCACCGCCGGTGCCGGTGGAGGCGAAGCTCAGCTTCTGCGTCTTGGCGGCATCGAGCAGCTCGCGCGCCGTCTTGAAGCGCGAAGCCTGGCTGACGAACAGCCCGTGCGGCGCCTCCAGGATCAGCCCGATGGCGGCGAAGTCGTCCGGCACCTTGTAGGGAAGGCTCTGCGGTTTCATGGCGGGCGAAACCGCCAGGTTGCCACTCATGGCCAGCAGGATCGTGTAGCCGTCGGGCTTGGCCTTGGCGACGATGTCCGCGGCGATGTTGCCGCCGGCGCCGGCGCGGTTGTCGACGACCACGGTCTGCCCGAGCGTCTTGCCCATGGCGTTGGCGATCAGCCGGCCGTACAGGTCGCCGCCGCCGCCCGGCGGAAAACCGACCACGAGCTTGACGGGCTGCTCGGGGTAGGCCGCGTGCGCGGCGGGTGCGGCCAGGATCAACAGGCCGGTGGCCGCTGATGCGAGGGCGGCAAGGGCACGCAGATGGCGGCGGATCGGGGCGTTGGTGTGCTGCATGTCATGTCTCCTGTCTGTATTTGTTCGTGAAGCGGGAGCTGCCGTGCTGCGCACTCCCGCAGGGTCGCAATTCAGCCGAGCCAGGCCGACTGCGCGGCCACGACCCGGTCCACCGAGGCGCCGCACTGGCCCAGGTAGGCCGCGGGGTCCGTCATGTCGCGGATCTCGTCGTCGGCCAGCAGCTTGCCGAGGCCCGCGTGCTGGCGCATCGCATCGGCGAAGCTCAGCTTCTGCGTGATGCCGTGCATCGAGGCCTCGTAGATCCATTCGTGCGCGGTCTGCTTGCCGACGCGCTCCGACAGTTCCAGCATCACGCGTTCCGACAGCAGGTAGCCGCGCATCCGGTCGAGGTTGGCGGCCATGACGTCGGCATTCACCTTCAGGCCCGCGAGCAGGTTCCTGGCCTGGAACAGCATGGCGCCGGCGATCAGGCAGCACTCGGGCAGCGCCTTCCATTCCATCTTCCAGGCGATGCCGTCGCGCTCGCCTTCCTGCACCATGCCCTCGACCATCATCGCGGCGTTGTAGCGCAGCGGGCGCGAGAGGCCCGCGAGGTTCTCGGCCGAGGTCGGGTTGCGCTTGTGCGGCATGGTGGACGAGCCCAGCTTGCCCTCGGAGAAACCTTCCTCGACCTCGCCGAACTCGTTGCGCTGCATGTTGAAGAGCTCGTTGCCGATCTTCGACAGCGTGCTGCCCAGCATGGCGAGCAGGCCCGTGTATTCGGTGAAGCGGTCGCGCGCCGGTGCCCAGCTGATCGTGGGCACGCCCAGGCCGAGCTTCTTCAGCATCAGCGCCTCGAGTTCGATGGCCTTCGGGCCCAGCGAAGCCTGGCTGCCCACGGCGCCGGCCAGCATGCCGACCAGCACGCGCGGCGCGGCCTGCACCAGGCGCTCGTGGTGGCGGCCGAGCTCGTCGAGCCACACGGCGCACTTGTGGCCGAAGGTGATCGGCAGCGCCTGCACGCCGTGCGTGCGGCCCGCCATGGGCGTGTCGCGGTGGGCCACCGCCAGGCGGGCGAGTTCCTTGGCCACGGCCTGCAGGTCGCGCATTGCCACGGCATGGAATTCCTTGAGCTGCAGCGCAACGCCGGTGTCGACCACGTCCTGCGTGGTGGCGCCGTAGTGCACCCATTCGCCGTTCTCCTTGGAACAGGCGGCCTGCAATTGCTTCAACGCCGGCACCAGCGAATGCTTGATGCGGCGGATCTCGGCCGACATCGCGGCGATGTCGATGTTCTCGACCCTGGCCTTGCTCGCGATCTCCTTCGCGGCGGCGGCCGGAATGAGGCCCAACTCGGCCTGCGCGGACGCCAGCGCGGCCTCGAAGTCGAGCCACTTCTGGATGCGGTTCTCCTCGCCGAAGATGGCGCGCAGTTCATCGGTGCCCCAGAGGTGCTGGAGCGATTGCATGTCGAAGACGGAAACGGGCATGGTTGTCCTGGTGAATTAGCGAGAGGTGAAGGAGTCCAGGAACGCGCGCGGCAGCATGCGGCCCGGATTGAAGGTGTTGGCCGGGTCCAGCGCGCGCTTGATCTGCGCCATGGCGGCCAGCGCGACCGGGTTCTTGTAGTGCATGAAGGCCGCCTGCTTCTGCCGCCCGATGCCGTGCTCCGCGGAGATGGAGCCGCCCAGCCGCGCGGCTGTGGCGTGCACGACGCCATGCACCGCCTCCTCGTGCGAACGGAAATCGGCATCGGCCATGCCGGCGGGCTTGCCCTGGTTGTAGTGCAGGTTGCCATCGCCCACATGGCCGAAGCAGACGATGCGGATGCCGGGCATCAGCTGCTGCAGCGCCTCGCCGGCCTGGTCGATGAAGTCGGGAATGCGCGAGATGGCGACGGCGATCTCGTGCTTGATCGACGGGCCTTCGAGCCGCTGGGCCTCGGGGATGTGCTCGCGCAGCGCCCAGAAGGCATGGGCCTGGCTGTCGGAGGCGGCGAGCGCCGCATCCAGCACCAGGCCATCCTCCATCGCCGCACCGAGCACCTCCTCCACCGCGGGCTGCAGGTCCAGGCTCGCGGAGACCTCGGACACGTCGAGCAGCACCGACCAGGGCGTCGCGCTGCCGAGCGGCGCGCGCATGCCGGGCGTGCCATGCCGCAGCACCAGGTCCAGCGCCCCCTCGCCGATCAGCTCGAATGCGGTCACGCGCTCGCCCACCGCATCGATCAGGCGCGACAGCAGCGCCACCGCGGCCTGCGGATCGCGCACCGCGACCCAGGCCGTGACCACTTGGCGCGGCCTTGCAAAGAGCTTGAAGGTGGCGGCGGTCACGATGCCCAGCGTGCCTTCGCCGCCGATGAAGAGCTGCTTCAGGTCGTAGCCGGTGTTGTCCTTGCGCAGCGCGCCCAGCAGGTCGAGCACGCGGCCATCGGCCAGCACCACTTCCAGGCCCAGCACCAGCTCGCGCGTGTTGCCGTAGCGCAGCACCTGCTCGCCACCCGCATTGGTGGAGACCACGCCGCCCACCGTGGCGCTGCCTTCGGAGGCCAGCGAGAGCGGGAACAGTCGGCCCGCGGCCTCGGCCGCGGCCTGCGCCTCGAGCACGGTGCAGCCGGCCTCGAGCGTGAGCGTGTTGTCGAGAGGATCCGCGCGGCGCACGGCGCGCATGCGGTCGAGGCTCAGCACCACCTCGGCCCCCGAATCGTCGGGCGTGGAACCGCCGACGAGGCCGGTGTTGCCGCCCTGCGGCACGACGGGCACGCCCGCGGCCGCACAGGCGGCGACCACGCGCGACACCTCATCGGTGCTGGCCGGGCGCACCACGGCGCGCGCGGCGCCAGGGAAGGTGCGGCGCCACTCGGCCTCGTAGCGGGCCATGTCGGCGGCGGCCGTCAGCACGTGGGCGGCGCCCACGATGCCGGACAGCGTCTCGGCGAGCGCGTCGATGGCTGGAGCGGCGGGAATGTCGATGGTCACGGTCATGCAGAAGGCGGTGAGCTTCTCGGCAAGCTGGCACGAGAGCAGGAATGGCGCTTTGCTGATTTGCAGTATTTCATTGATTGAAATACAGTTCAGTAAACAAAATTCTAGGTGGGCGCGCACCGCACTGTCAACCGGGCTCGTCCCGACGCGGCAATCGCACACAATCTGCACCCATGAGATCTACCCCTGCTTCGAAGAAGACATCGGACCCGAGCCCGGCCCGCAAGACGGCACGGCGCGCACCGGACGCCGCCTCGCCCGTGAAGGCGATGGCGTCCGAGGTGGAGGCCAGTGCGCCGCAGCCGCCCTCCGGCGTGCTTGAGCGCGGCCTGTCGATCCTCGAATGCTTCACCGAGGACCGGCTGCGCCTGAAGCTGCGCGAGCTGGCCGATTGCACGGGCCTGGACAAGGCCACGCTGCTGCGGCTGCTCGGCGTGCTGGTGCGCGCCCGCATGGTCCACCGCTTCGACGACGGCGCCTACGCGCCCGGCCCGGCGCTGCTGCACATGGGCATGCTCTACCGGCGCACCTTCGACATCGGCACGCGGCTGCAGCCCGTCCTGCAGGAAGTGATGCGGCAGACCGGCGAGACGGTGGCCTTCTACGTGCGCGATGGCGACGAGCGCGTCTGCCTCTACCGCGAGAACAGCAGCAACGAGGTGCGCCACCATGTGGAAGTGGGCGCGCGGCTCAAGCTCTCGGCCGGGGGCTCGTCGTCGCACGTGCTGCGCTATTTCACGGGCGGCAGCACGCCGCATGCGCAGGCCATTGCAAGCGACGGCTTCGCCATCACCCGGGAGGAGCGGGTGCCGCAGATCGCGTCGGTGGCCGTGCCGGTGTTCGACAGCGACGGCGCCTTCCAGGGCGCGCTGGTGGTGATCGGCCTCGCGCAGCGGCAGAGCGCCACGGCCCAGCGCAAGGCCGTGCAGGTGGCACAGAAGGCGCTGGTGCAGCAGGGCTTCAGCAGCCGTCCGCCGCGCGACTGGCGCCGGTAGCACCCGCGGGGCTCACAGCCGGTCGACGGGAATCTTCAGATAGGCGGTGCCATTGGCCTCGGGCGGCGGCATGCGGCCTGCGCGCATGTTGACCTGCACCGCCGGCAGCATCAGTGCCGGCAGCGCCAGCGTGGCGTCGCGCGCCTGGCGTCGCGCGACGAAGTCGGCTTCGGGCACGCCGTCGCGCACATGGATGTTGTCCGCGCGCTGCGCAGCAACGGTGGTGCTGCACGCGGCCTCTCGCCCCGCGGGCGGGTAGTCGTGGCAGAGGTAGAGCACGGTCTGCGGCGGCAGCGCGAGCAGCCGGCGGATCGAGCGGAACAGGGTGGGGGCATCGCCGCCCGGGAAATCGCAGCGGGCGGTGCCCAGGTCGGGCATGAACAGCGTGTCGCCGACGAACACCGCGTCCGGGCCGCCCGCCGGATCGGCGATGCGGTAGGCCACGTCCGCCGGCGTGTGGCCGGGCACGTGCAGCGCCTGCGCCTGCAGCCGGCCGATGGCGAAGGCCTCGCCATCGGCGAACAGCCGGTTGAACTGCGAACCGTCCACGGCCATGTCGGCGGCATTGAAGACGCCGCGGAATTCACGCTGCACGGCGGTGATGCCCGCACCGATCGCCAGCGTGCCGCCGAAGCGCTGCTGCAGCCAGGGCGCGCCGGACAGGTGATCCGCATGCGCGTGCGTCTCCAGCAGCCATTGCACCCGCAACCCCTGCGCCTCGATGTGCGCGGCCACCGCCTCGGCCGGACGCGCATCGGTGCGGCCGGAATGCGCGTCGAAGCCCAGCACCGGGTCGATGACCGCGCAGACGCCGGCGCCGTCATCGACCACATGGGAGAAGGTGAAAGTGGCCGCGTCGAAGAAGGAACGGATGGACAGGCTCATGGGGCAGATTCCTCGCAAGTCGAGTCATTTTATATAATGACACCAATTTCATTCAATAAAACCAGAAGACTGCAGTGGCCGCACCTTCCATCTCCACCGACTTGCCCGAATCCACGCTGGTGGCGCATCTGTTCCATCAGTCAACCCAGCCATTGACGTCCGCCACGCGCGCACGGCTCGCGCAGGCGCTGCTGGACTGGTTCACGGCCGGCGGGTCGGCGCAGGACATGTCCGCTGCCGCCACGCTGCGCGGCCTGGGACAGGCGCTGATGCCCGGCGCAGGCAAGGCGGCGCTGTTCGGCGGCAAGCCCGAAGGCGCCACGCCGCTGGCTGCCGGCTTCGTCAACGCGGGCATCACGCATCTTCGCGAGATCGACGACGCGCACCGCGCGGCAATGCTGCATCCGGGCGTGGTCGCCATCACGCCGGTGCTCGCGCTGGCATCCTCGCTCGGGCTGACGCACGAGCGCGTCGCACGCGCCATCGTGGCCGGCTACGAAGTCGCGCTGCGCCTGGGCGAAGCCCTCGGCGCGCGCCATGCGGGCCTGTTCCACGCCACCGCCACGGCCGGTGCCGTAGGCGCAGCCGCCGCGGCCGGCATGGCGATGGGGCTCGACGCACCGCGGCTGCACCATGCGCTGGGCATCGCCGCGACGCAGGCGACGGGCCTCTGGCAGCTGGTGGACGACGACGCGCACGAATCCAAGTCGCTGCATCCCGCGTTCGCCGTACGCAACGGCATGACGGCAGCCTTTGCTGCCCGCGCCGGCCTGCCGGGCGCACGCGCCTTCTTCACCGGCCGGCGCGGCATGTACGCCGCGCTGGCCGGCGAAGGGCCATTGGCGGCCGTCGACGGAACACTGGAGGCGCCCGAGCGGCTGCACACCACCACCATCAAGGCCTGGCCGGCCTGCGCGATGCTGTTCACGCCGCTCGACGCGACGCGCGCGCTGATCGAGGAGCACCGCATCGGCGCTGCCGACGTGCAGGCGATGGAGATCGAGATCTTTCCGCATGCGCTGAAGATCGCGGGCGTGCATTGGCCGACCAAGCCGGCCGAGGCCAGCTTCTGCCTGCGCTACCTGCTGGCAGTGCTGCTGGAGAAGGGCGCGCTCGGTATTGCAGACACGGAGACCCCCGACCTCGACAGCCCCCGGCTGCACGCCCTGGCCGCGCGCATGCAGGTGCTGCCGAACGAGGAGTTCCAGCGCGCGTTTCCGCAGCGCCGCCCGAGCCGCGTGACGATCGGGCTACGCGATGGACGGCAGCTCACGGCCTACCGCGATCTGCGCCGCGGCGACCCCGAAGATCCCTACACCTGGGTCGGCCTGCAGCAGCGCATGCGCACCTTTGTGCCCGCCATGGGCGATGCGCAGGCCGCCGCACTGGTGACGTGGTGCGAGGGGTTCACCGACGCGGCGCAGGACGCTTTGCCCTGTGTGCCTGCCGACGCGCTTTTCGGCGCAGCCTAGCGTTGCCCTAACCAAACAACGCCACGAAAAAAATTTGCCGAGCCTGTTGACGCAAGAGTAAAGACTATTTTCAGTTCATCCCACTCGCGGATTTGCCCGCACGGATTTCATTCACACCGACGCAAGCAGGAATCAGCAACTAACTCGATGGACTGCTCAATGGTCGTGGCCTTCCAGTCCCGAGGTAGAACATTTCCGTTTTCAGCCGTCCGAAGAATCCTTCACATGCGGCGTTGTCGGGTGAGCATCCCTTGCGGGACATCGATCGGATGAGCTTCGCTTCTACGATTCGCGACGGCCAGCCTGGCCAACGATAGTGGGCGCCACGATCAGAGTGGACGACGGGCCGGTCGTTGGTATCGACAACCATCTCGATGGCCGCATCCAGCATCGTGTTGACGAGCTCAGCGTCTGGATGCGTCCCGATGGACCAGCTGATGACCAGGCCATCCGATCGTCAATACGGGATAGATCGGGCTGTCCGAGTTGTTGCGAATGGCGACGGTCTTTGGCTTGACGATCGTCGGATTGCCGTTGAGGTCCTGGCACGCCAGACCCTTGACCTCCTCAGGAGGAGGCACCTGCGGAAAGATCAGCGCATTGGGATTCGAGTCATTGCCGCCTCCGCCGCAGGCGCTCAAAGCGAGCACAAGCAACAATGCACCGGCACATGACGCGGCCGCAGCAGCACGGCGCTCCGTCTTTTCTGGAATGAATGAAGTCTTTGGATGTCCTTGAAGTTGATGGGTCTCGATCAGCGCGTCAGATCCTTGTGGTGGCCGATGAACCAGTCGAGGTCCATGGCCAGCCTGTTGTCGTTGGGGGGCAGGTAGTGATCGGTGCGTTGCCAGAAGCGAAAGCCTTGCTGCGCCCAGGTCGCAGGCAGACGCGGCGCATTGCGTTGCGACCAGTCCGCGATCCATAGCGGGTAGCGCGCGAAACGCTCGTCATCGAGCCATTTCGTTCCGATGTCCCAGTTGGTATAGATCATGGGAACGCGACCTCCCTGCCGCTCCAGCGCTTGCAACGCGCGCAGCAGATCGGCCTGCACCTTCTCCTTCGGTGGCGGCGCACCGGGTGGGAAGCTTTCCGCTTCGAAATCGAGCGCGGGGGCGATGTCGCCTTTCTCGGACGCGCCGCCCAGCATGCGAAGGTAGAACTGCGCTTGCTGGTCGGCGTCGATATCGACGCGGTAGAAGTGGTAGCTGCCCCGCACCAGACCGTTACCGCGAACCGCGGTCCAGTGGCGATCGAAGGTGGGATCGGCGGTCAGGCCATCGCTGGCGCGAACGAAGACGAAGCTGATGCCCGCCAGCGATCCTTTCAGATGGTCCACCCAATTCCCGTTCCATTTGGACACGTCCAGGCCGTACAGAGGGCCCGCAGGTGCCGATGCGGGCGTGACCGTGGACGTGGGGGCAGGCGTGGGCGCGGCGGCAGGCGGCGTCGGTGCGCTGACGGAAGCCGCCGATCCATGCGTGACAGGCAAATCTTGCTGCATGGACACAGGCGCCGTGCGCACTGCGGCGACAGGCGTGGGGTCAGGCCCGGCCGTGCGTTCGCCAGGACGGACTGCGCCACCCAGCTGGATTCCCGCAATGGCGACGCACACCAGCAGGGTCAGCCAGGTCATCACATTCAGACGAAGCATGGTCCGCGCAACGGCGGCGATGGTGCGAGACCCGCCGCCTGGCGCTTTGGCATGCACTGCTTCCACCGGGGCGCAAACAGGGGCAGGTTGCGGTGCTGGACGCACGAGTGCCAGCAGTTCTTCCAGCGCGAGAGACGCATGCAGCGTCCCGCGTGCCCATTCGCGGGCCAGCGTGAAAGCATCGCCTTCAAGGCGCAGCCCCTCATACGCAACTTGGCCGTGGGCACTGAGCACCTGGTGCGGCTCGCAGCTGTAGTCGCCTTGCGCGTTGAGCACGACGCGCGAGCGCTCGGGGCGCACGGCATCGAAGGCCTCGCCGACCACCAGCAGGGGTGGCGGCACGTCGCCCTCGTCGTGTTCGACCGCGACATAGCCTTCGCGTCGCAGCCACGCCAGCAGGAGCAGCAGCGCCATCAGCGAACGCCGCTCGTCCCGGGCCGCATCGGCTGTGGCCAGATGTGCGGGCCGCACGTAGCAATAGCCGAAGTGGCCGCGTGGCTGAAGGATCAATGCGCGTCCGGCAGCGCGGCTGAAATGCAGGCGTGCCAGAAAGGCCGGGGCCGAGATGGGTCCGATGCGTGCCACCAGCACCAGGCACTCCAGCCAAGCGATTTCCTGCGGGTCGAAGCGACGCATGCTGTGTCTCCTGTTGCCGGGCTCCGAGTCACTCGAGGGAACGCGCAGCGCCTGGCCGATGGAGCATCAAGCCGTGGACGCTGGCGTTCCTGCCGGGCTCAGGACAGCACGACGTGGAAATTGAACATGAAGGCGTTCCAGTTGATCAACGTGACGTTGGCCTGGTTGGGATGCGCCGGGTCCGGCCCGCGAAAGCCGTAGGACCAGTTGCCGGTGGGGCCGCCGGGATGCGTCTGGCACCAGATCCGCAGGTTGTTGGCCTGGTTCGCCGGCAGCGAGTAGTTGCCGGCGGGGTCCGTTCCGCAGTTGAAGAGCGTCTGGCCGGCCTGGATGCTGCAGGTGACCGGCACGACGCCGTTGTTGGTGGTGTTGACGTTGATGGTGCCCACGTGGGGCGGGTTCTGGTCGTACGCGGCGAATGCGGCGTTGATGCAGTCCTGCATGGAGGCGAGGGTGATCTGGGGCATGGCTTGCTTTCGAATGGGTGGTGGAAAGAAAAGGTGGGCGGCTGTCGGCCCACCCGAGGAGCCGCGCGCGCACTCCGGGAATCGCTGCGCTTCACGCGGAAAACTGAAGCGAGTGCTCCTGTGCGGTCGTCTGGTTGCGCCTCACGGGCAGGTGGCCCTGCCGGTGGCTCCCACTCAGAGCGCGCAGCTCTGCGTGCTGCTGGGCCCCGCACCCGGCGGCGCGTCGATGGGACTCGGGCTCGCGCCCAGCAAGTGGTAGTGCTTGCTGCCGAAGTTCCAGTGCGCCCCGTCCCACCAGAGGAAGTTGGTGATCACGCGCTGGTTCATCGGCATCGCCGGCGGCGGCAGTGCGAACGGGTAGTTGTTGGGGTTGTAGTTGCGGACGATGGGCGCTGCGGCCCAGGCGGGCGGTACCGGCCCCGGCTGCACGGCGTCGACATAGGCCGCAAAGTGAATGACGTAGTTGCCCGCGTGCAGCGCCGCCAGGCTGCGGTGCGAGGGGTCGTGCAACACGCGCCAGTGGCCGGCCGCCAAGGCTGGTGCGGCCGGGTCGACGGCGCTGGCCACGAAGAGGGCGCACCCGTTCATGCCGGTGGTGAACAGCAGGTGCGCGTCGGCCGGGCCGGGCGCGATAGGGATGTCCACATAGGGCAACGCGTTCAACGCCACGCCGCCAATGCCGGCATGGCAGTAGTACGCGTCGAGCGTGGCGAGCGGCGCCAGGGGCGGCTGCGGCACCACGCCACCCGCGGGCACGGCGGCCGGCTGCATGCGCAGCCGCGGCAGGCTGCCAGGCGCCGGCGCTACACCGGGTGCGCCGGTGCTCAGGGTGAAGCGCGAGCGCTGGTTGTTCACCGGCGCGAAGGCCCCGCCCGGCATGTTCTGCCCGATCTGGTCCAACACGATCGGTGACCCGGCGATGAAGGTCAGGGGGTTGGCGAGGAAGGTCGCCGCATTGTCGATGGCCATGGCATTCTCCTTGTTGATGGGGCCGCTCAGGGCACGGAGCCCGTGACGTTCCAGATGGTGCCGCTGTCGAGGCTCTGGTTCAGCGCCGAGATGGCGGCGGCGGCTCCGCCCCTCTGGTTGGCGGCGTCGCCCATCGCCTGGATCGACCCGGCGACGAGTGCGCACGCGGCCGTGCTGTTGCCGATCTGCACCTGCAGGTTCGCGACGCCCGCGGCGTTGTGCCCCTGCATGTCGAGGCGGGCCACGCCCACGGTATGGAGCGTGCCCGGCCCGCGTCCCAGGTCCGCGAACACGAGTTGGGCGATCACGTCCTGGCAGGCGCTTCGCTGGGCGGCATTGGGAACGATGATGCCGGCGATGGGGTTGCCGCTGTTGGCTTTGACGATGGGCATGATTTGTCCTTTCTGGTCGACTGATGAAATGGGGGATAGGCGCTCAGGCTGTCGCCGCCTCGGGCGCCGGCGCGGGCGCGGGCGCGGCGCCAGACGCAGCCGGCGTCGAGTCGTCGCCGGCGATCGCGAGGTAGCGGCCGGGGAAGTACTTGGCGACCCACATCTGCGCGAGCTGCACGCGCGTGATCGGCTTGGTGTAGTACATGATCGGCACGCCGATGTTGCCGGCCAGGGCCTTGTTCACGTAGTCCTCGAAGGCGACCATCATCGAGTTGGTGTCGATGATGTTGTTCTGCGAGTTGTCGATGTCGTTCAGGGCCGACAGCGCCGCGGTCACCTTGGCGTTCTGCATCGCCACGAACTGGCCGCCGGTGCGGGCCGCATTGGCCGAGGCATCGACCGAGTCCTGGTCCGCGGCCGTGGCGTTCTGCAGCTTGGCCAGCGCGGCCATGCTGCTGGCGCCGTCGCTGTCGACGAAGCCCTTGACGCTCATCTGCACCTGGTTGGACTTGATCGAAGGGATCGAGCCCATCGCGACCAGGGTGCAATGCGACGTGATGTTCTGCGCGCTCAGCAGGTTCTTCGCATCGTTGGAGAAGCTGTTCTCCACGCCGAAGCCGCCCTGTTCGTCGGCGAACCAGCCGCCGATCTTGAACGAGGTCTGCAACTTGCTGGCGACCGAGTACATGTCCTCGCTGGAGTCGGTGGTGGTGGTGTTGAGCACGTGCACCATGCCGACGAAGCAGGAGCCGTAGACGGCGCCCGAGAGCAGGGTCAGGCACTTGTCCTGGTCTTTTTCCACCTGCTTGGCGATGGTGGCCAGCGCCGAGGCCGTGGAGGTGTCGATGAAGAGATCCGGGTGGCAGACATTCCAGACCCGGATGGCCTTGTCGACGTCGATGATGAAGGGCGCCAGCAGCTGCGCGTTCTTGTGGGTGCAGGTGGCGCTGATCACCAGCGTGCCGACGATGTCGTGACGCTGGTGCTGGCTGTTGGTCTGGCTCTGCGCGGCCGTGCTCGCGGCGCCGGAGATGGAGTCGCCGAGCCACGATGTTTCGTCGCTGACGAAAGAGGCGATGGTCGCAGCATGGGTCTGGCTGCTCTGCGCATTCTTGTCGAACGCGAAGTACTGGACGTTCATCTTCATCGAGTCGGCCGAAATCGGCAGCGACTTGATCTGCGTGCGGTTGTAGTCGATCGGGCTCTCGGGCCCCGAGCCCACTGCCTTGATCTTGCGCTTGAGCGGCAGGATGTCCTGCTCGGCCTGGATCTTGGCCTTGCTGTATTCCACCGCGGCGGCCGTGATCTGCTTGTTGACATCGCCGCGCTGCTTGGCCATGTCGGAGGTGTCCACGTCCATGTCCATCAGCTCCTGGATGGTCATGTCGAAGCTGCGGCGCAGGGTGATCAGGTCATTGAGGTGATCCTCGGCGTCGTCCGCCGGGCTTTGCTTGGCCGCAATCTGCGAAAGCAGATCGAGTCGCTCCTGCGTCACGAGGTTGCCGAGTGCGAGCGTCGGGTCGTAGGGAATGGTGGAAGGCATGGCTTTCTCCTGTTCGTCGAGGGTTGGTCGAGCACTGCGCTCGGTGGTTGGGAATCGATGGGCTGTTCGTGAAGTCATCGTAGGAACGCAGCGCCCTAAACGGTTTAAAGTCTTCCTAAACGTTCCTAAAGGGTTCGCACCTGCATTCCCGAATGCGGCTGTGCTCGTGACGAAACCCATTCGATGGATCGGGCAGGGAGTCGTCTTTTCGCTGTCAGCCAGGTCGCCTCGCCAGGGGCGCCAAGGGGCGACCGCACCAGGAGCTTTCGATGGCCGCCTTGCGTCACATCTGCATTTCCGATCTGCACCTGGGTGCCGGCTACAGCCTGCTCACCGGGATCGATGGCGCGGGTCATGTGGCACCGGGAGCGCGTTGCGAAACCCTGGTGGCGCTGATGGATGCGCTGGCTTCCACCCTCGCGCCGCTGTGCGACGACGAGCCTCCGACGCTGGTATTGCTCGGCGATGTGCTCGACATGGGCCTGTCGCCGATGAACACGGTGTCGCAGGCGTTCCGCATGTTCCTGCGCGAACTGGCGCGACTGCGCAGCCAGGGACTGCGCCTGTCGCCGCGAATACGGGTGGTGCCGGGCAATCACGACCATCACCTGTGGCGCATGGCGCAGGATCAGAGCTTCGTGAGCCGTGCGCGATCCGGCGCGGTGGATGCCGACATGCCGCAGATGACGACGCTGACGGATGCGCCTGGTCGCTCCTGGCCGAGCTGCGAGTTGCTGGCCGCGCTGGCGGAGACCGAGCCGGGGCTGGGCGACCTCAGTTTCGAGTTGGCCTATCCGAACTTCGGGTTGGTCGATGCGGCGCGCCGTCGTGCGGTGGTGCTGCACCATGGCCACTATGTGGACCCGATGTACCGCGCGATGTCGATCCTGGTCGAGCACCAGACGCCGCGGCCGCCCCATGCACCGCCGCGGCCGTTGACCGTGGAGCAGATCGAGGCCCGCAACGGCGCGTGGGTGGATTTCCTCTGGTCCGACCTCGGCAACGCCGGCGCCGTGGGACCGGAGTCCGAGAAGCTCTATGAAATCATGCGCGACGCGGGCGCATCACAGCGCTGGTCGCAGCATCTCGCACGATGGATCACCGAGCGCCTCGGCGAGACCCTGGACGTTGCCGCCGTGATGCCCTTGATCCAGGGCGTCACCGTGCAGCAGGCCGTCAGCGGGGTGGTGGACGCCACACTGGTCCGTGGCGCCGAAACCCAGCGCGGAGACTACCGACGCCTGGTCACGCCCGACGACGCCGCTCATCTGCGGTGGTACCTCGCGGGAGCGGTGACGACGCAGTTGAAGAGCGAGGGCATCGATCCGCAGGACATGGACCTGCGCTTCGTCTACGGCCACACGCACAAGCCCTTCGAGGACGAGCTGCCCGTGCCCGGGTTGGCGCGTCCGGTGAAGGTCTACAACACGGGCGGTTGGGTGATGGATCAACCCACGATGACGAGCCCGCAGGGCGCGGCCATCGTGCTGATCGATGGCGATCTCAACCTCGCGTCGCTGCGGCTGTTCAATGATCCGGTGCATGGTGCCAGCCCTGCCGTTCACGCTGCCGGCACGGGGACCCCCAGCGACCGTGACAACCCCTTGGTGCTTGCGCTCGATCAGGCCCTGGCGCATCACGCCGGCGATTGGGAGCACTTCACCCGTTGCGTGGTGGCCGCTGCACAGCGCCACGCGCGTGAATTGCTGGACGAGTTCTTCGACCCGTCGGCGGGCGGTGGTGATATCGGCCCGTCGCGACACCACGCGCGACCGCCGATGGCGGTGAACGGAGGCTGCGCATGAACGGTTACCAGACCATCTCGCGTCCGCTCGCCGAGATCGGCGACAGCTATGACGTGGTCGTCGTGGGCTCCGGCTATGGGGGCGCCATTGCGGCGTCTCGAATGGCGCGTGCGGGCCGGACCGTCTGCGTCCTGGAGCGTGGACGCGAGATCGCGCCCGGGGAGTACCCCAACGACCTGCACAGTGCACAGGCCGATCTGCAGGTGGATGGGCAGCGCGGCAGGCTGGGGCCGCGCGATGGCCTGTTCGATCTGCGCATGAACGACGACATGTTGGCGATGGTGGGCTGCGGACTGGGGGGTACCTCGCTCATCAATGCCAATGTCGCGCTGGAAATGGACCCGCGGCTGTTCGACGACCCGGCATGGCCCGCGTCGTTCCGCACCGAACCTGGCGTGCTGGAGCCCTTTGCGCAGCGCGTGCGCTCCGTGCTCGATGTGCAACCCTACCCCGAAAAGGCACCCGTTCTCAACAAGATGCGGGCCTTGCAACATTCAGCGCGTGCGCTGCGGCGTCCGTTCCGCCGTGCGCCTCTCGCGGTCAATTTCAAGGATCAGCTGAATCCCTTCGGGGTGGCACAGCCGGCGTGCAACAACTGTGGCGACTGCACCAGCGGCTGCAACGTCGGCGCGAAGAACACGACCTTGATGAACTACCTGCCCGACGCGTGCCGCCACGGCGCGCAGGTGTTCACCGGCGCGCTCATCACGCACCTGGAGCGAGAGGGCACGCGCTGGCGTGTGCATTTCGAGGCGATCCCCCTGCGCACGGCACGCGCGGGACTGCCATCCGAGCCCGCCTCGGCCGGCAGCGTCCTGGCCGACATCGTGATGCTGGGAGCGGGGGCGCTGGGTTCGACGGAGATCCTGTTGCGATCCAAGGCGCGTGGGCTTGCGTTGTCGGATCGCGTCGGCCGCTCTTTCTCGGGCAACGGCGACGTGCTCGCGCTCGGGTACGACAACTTCTGGCGCACCGGCGAACCCGGTCCGAATGGCGAATGTCAACCCGTCCCGGTCTACGGCATCGGCGCCGGCAGCAACAAGCTGCAGCCCGAGCAAATGCCCGGCCCCTGCATCACCGGCGTGATCGACGCGCGCGGCGAAAAGAATCCGCGCGAGGGCCTGGTGATCGAGGAAGGGGTGATTCCCGGTGCGCTGGCGTCGCTGATGCCGCCCTTGCTTTTCGCGGCCAGCGCCATGGTCGGGGGCGAGACGCAATACGGCGCCAGCGAGGCCGCCACGCGTCTCGAAAGTGCGCAGGCACTGGGCGACGTGGTGCAGAACCATCCCGCCTCCCTCACCGAGCAATCCTACATCGGCCCGGTCGCCCGCACGCAGACCTATCTGGTGATGAGCGTGGATGACGCCGCCGGCGAGCTCAAGCTGGTCGATGACCGTCTTCGCATTCACTGGCCGGATGCCGGCATGAGTTCCACCATCGCCAACGACCATCGTTGGCTGGCCGAGGCCAACGAAGCGGTGAAGGGTGTGCTCCTGCCCAACCCGCTGTGGAGCGGTGCCCTGGGCCACAAGCTCATTACGGTTCACCCGCTGGGTGGCTGTGGAATGGCGGACGATGCGCAACGCGGTGTGACCAACGCGGACGGCCAGGTCTATGCCGGCATCAGTGGCAGCGATGTGCACGAGGGGCTTTATGTTTGCGATGGCTCCTTGCTGCCCGCGGCCGCGGGTGTGAACCCGCTGCTGACCATCGGCGCCCTGGCGGAGCGCTGCTGCCAGCGCCTGTGCGACATGCGCGGCTGGACGCTGGATCTCACGCTGCCCGCTGCCCAGCCACTGCCTCGCGCGACCGATGAAACGGTGGCGCCGGAGAGCGCCACATCCCTGCGGGTGCAATTGGACGCGGGTGCCGAGGATCTGCTGAGGGCGGCATTGCAGCACTTGGAAGAAGGTGCGATCGACACGGCGCGCAAGCTGTTGTCGAACTTGATCTCCGAGCACCCGGAATACCTCAGCCCGGGCTTTCAGTTCACCGAGCGCATGCAGGGGTTCGTGAGCCTGGAATGCGAAGGCGGCCCGGGCGAGGGCCTGTCGCCCAGGCTGGTCAGCCGCTACGAGCTGTCGGCCGCCTGGGGGCGCGCTGCCGGCCAGGCGATGGACTTCGAGCTCACCATTCGCACCGAGGACCTCTACCGCATGCTCAGCGATTCTTCGCACGAGGCGCAGATCACCGGACAGGTGACGTGCGCGGCGCTGAGTCCCGCGCCCATGCAAGTGCAAAGCGGCCATTTCCGACTGCTGCCTCCTGCGCCGGAAACGGTGGAGACCTGGACCATGCGCTACGAGATGGCGCTTGTGCGGCCGAACGCCGCGCCGCTGCGCTTTGCAGGCTCCAAATGGCTGCACCAGCAGCCCGGATCCTCGCCGTGGACCGATCTCACCACGCTTTTCGTGGACATCGATGAAGCGGGCCCCGCGCCGCGCCGGATCGCGCAGGGCATTCTTTCGCTGGGCCTGGAGGATCTCGTCTGGCAAGCCAACACGCTGTCGACGAGCCCCCCGCGCGATCTCGGTGGGTACCTCGAGAATCTGCTTCCGGAAGCCAGATCGGCCATCGATCGCGCCTACCTGGCCAAGTTCGCCGGATTCTTCGGCCGCACCGTGTTTCGCGCTTACGGCGGGTTGTTGTCGGATCTGGCGGCGGCCACGACAGCCTCGACATCGCCCGCACCCCCGATCTCTCCGCGACGTATCCCCAGGCTTCCGGCCGCGCAGGTGTTTCCGCTGGACCTGGCCCGTGGCGTGGTGCTGCGGCTCACCCGCTACCAGGCGGGCGTCAAGGGGCCGGTGATCCTCGCTGCCGGCGTGGCGATGCGGGCCTCATCCTGGACGGTCACGACGACATCGGAAAGCCTGGCCGAGGCGCTGTGTGTCCAGGGCTACGACGTCTGGCTTTTCGACTACCGTGGCAGCCCCGATGCCGTGGGCTCGCAACAAAGCTTCTGCATTGACGACATCGCGCGCACCGACTGGCCGGCAGCGGTGGACTTCGTGCGCCGTGCGACCCGTGCGGACACGGTGCAGGTGGTGGGGCATTGCGTGGGTTCGATGAGCGTTCTGATGGCACTGCTGGACGGACTGCAGGGCGTGCGCTCGGTGGTTTCTTCGCAAGTCACGCTGCACCCGTTGACCTATTGGCTCAACCAGGCCAAGGCCGACATCGGCCTGGCGCGCTTGCTGGAGCACGGCCGGCAGCTTGGCGGCCTCTTCTCCCCGATGCCGGGCACGACGCAGGCAGACCGCGAGGTGGATGTCATGGCCTGGAGCGTGCCGGTGCCGCGGGGGCAGACCTGCAAGAGCCCGGTGTGCAAACGGATCAATGCGTTCTTCGGGCCGGTGGTCCTGCATGAACATCTGAATGAGGGAACGCATGTCGCCATGGGCGAGATGTTCGGCCCCATCTCCCTGTCCGTCTTCGACCAGCTCGCGCTGATCATGCGGCGCGGACGGGTGGTCGACGCGCAGGGCGGCGACACCTATCTCACGGCCGACAAGGCGCGCCGCATGGCCCTGCCCATCAGCTTCATGTCCGGTGGGTTCAATACCTTGTTCAACCCCGAATCGTCGCTTCGCACCGAGGCCTGGCTTGCGCAGCACAACGGGCCGCAGTGGTACCGGCGCCGTGTGATGGAGCGCTACGGCCACCTGGACAATTTCGTCGGGCGCCACGCCGCGCGCGATGTCTACCCCTGGGTGCTGGCGGAACTGGAGCGAGGAGACGCGTCGCCTTGACGTGCCCGGGCGAGCAACATGCGCAGCGCGTTGCCGGCATCGCCTGCGACTTGCTCGCCGTGTGCCAGCGATGCAATGGCGGCCTCATCCAGTCGCGCGCCATCGGCATACCAGGAAGCCAGCTCGGTCTGGGTGTGGAATTCAAGCACGCGGTCGCGGACGGCCGACGCCACTTTCTGTTCCAGCCATGGCGTTGCTTCGCCGCGGTGCTTGCGGCCCGCGATATCGGCACCCTGCAGCATGGCGGCGTCACGCAGGCGCCCCTGTCCCGCCGCGAGGTAAGCCAGGGTGCCGGCGAACTGGCGTGCGCCAGTTGCGCGACGCATGAGCGGCAAGGCTTCTCGCAGGCGCTCCGTCGCGCGGTCCACCGCCCCGCGCTCCACGTCCAGTCGGATCAGGTACGAATGCGCAAAGGCCTCCGAGGCCGCCGTCCTGAACTTGGCGCGTGCCTCGTGTGAATCCAGGAATGAGAGCAGGCAGCGCTCGGCGTCCTCGAGCTGGCCTGCCAGATGAAGGGCGACACCGCGGTTGGTGAGCAGGTAGGCCTCTGTACGCGAGTCGCCTGCCGCTTGCGCGAGCGGTATGGCACGTTCAATGCACGCCAACGCCGAGGCCGCATCGCCCTGACCCAGATGGACAACCGCCGATGGAAAAAGCCAGCGCGCACGCATGGCACCGAGCGCAGGAAACTGGACAAACAACGGCTCGCACGCATCGAGGTGCTGCTGCGCCTTGGCATATTGCCCGGCGACCGCGCTGATGAAAGCTGTCAGGCAATGCACCGCGACGAGTTTGTCGACCTGGCTGTGCTGCTTGAATACGGCGCCGGCCGAATTCAGCAGCGCCATGCGCTCGTCGTAGGGCAATGCATAAAGCCCGACGACGGCCAGGCCGAACTCGAAGTTGGCGCGTGCGGCCTCGGGCGTGGCCGGACCGAGCAGCGAGCGCCCGACCTGGAACCACTGGAGGCATTCGCTGAAGCGGCCCAGCTGGTACATCAGCGGTGCTGCCATTGCCAACAGGTCGAGCGCCAGCGACGGGTCGCCATCCGGTCCGCTGGTCCATTCGATGGCTGCACGCAGGTTGTCCACTTCGGGGGCGAAGGTCATCGTCCACTCGTCTTGCGTGATGCGCTCGGCCCCCTGTAGCGAGAGATGGCTTCGAAGGGCCCGTAGCAGGCCTTTCGCGTGCCGGGTGCGCATCGCGGCCAGCTGGTCGTCCTCGGAGAGCTTCTCCAGAGCATAGGCACGGGCACTTTCGAGCAGACGGAAGCGCGGTCGTGCGTCGCCTTCGACGACCACCAGCGAGCGGTCGACCAGCGCCCCCAGCGCATCGAGCCAGGCGTCGGCGTCCGCCTCCGCCGGCTGCTCGGCAACCTGTTCCGCCAACTCGAGGCCAAAGCCTCCCACCATCACACCCAGTCTGCGGAAGGTACTTTGTTCGCTTTCCGAGAGCAGCGCATAGCTCCAGTCGAGCGTCGCGCGCAGCGTTCGGTGACGCGCGTCGCGGTGGCGTTGCGCGCTGGTCAGAAGGCGAAAGCGCCTCGCAAGCTGGCGATGCACCCCGGCCACCCCCAACAGACCCACGCGACCGGCCGCCAATTCGATGGCCAAAGGCAAGCCGTCCAGTTCGCGGCAGATCTTGATGGCGGTGGCGACATTGCTGTCGTCGATGTCGAAGCGGGAGTTGCCGGCGCGCACGCGATCGCGAAACATGGCGATGGCGCTGGCTCCGCAGGCTTCATCGGCGCGTGTTCCGCTGGCCGGGACCTGAAGTGCACCGACTCGCAGCACGTGCTCGACGTCCAGTCGCAGCGGCTCCTGGCTGGTGGCGAGCACGTGCACAACGCGCGTGCCGCTCAGCAAGGCCTCCGCGAAGATGGCGGCCTCGTCGATCACATGCTCGCAGTTGTCCAGTACCAGGCAAACCGACTGGTCGCGCAGGCGCTCGGACAACTCCTCGATGGCCGGGCGAGTGCCTGCCAGTTGGATACCCAGCACTTGGGCGGCTTGGCTGGCCAGGTCGGCCGGCGGGCGCAAGCCCACAAGTTCGATAAGCCAAACGCCGTCGGCGAATGAAGCCGACAGCGCGGGGGCGGTCGCGATCGCCAATCGGGTCTTGCCAATACCACCAGGACCCACGACGGTGGTGAGCCGATGCTTCGTAGCGGCTTGGATCAGCTCAGCCAGTTCTCTGTCGCGGCCCAGCAGCGGTGCGCGAACGTTCGCGATGGCGGCGGACCCGCGCCATGCGGATGGTGGCTTCGGCATGGGTGGGGCTGTTGCGTCCGGCGTGACGACGGGTGCGGGACGGGCGGCGTCGGGCACCGCCACACGATCGACCTGCGCGCTGAGGCGATAGCCCCGCCCGGGGATGGTCGCAATCAATTTGGCGCCGAGCACTTTGCGCAGTGCGCTGACCTGAACGGACAAGTTGTTTTCTTCGACCACCAACCCGGGCCAGACGCGATCAAGCAACTCCTGCTTTGTCAGCAGTTGATCGCGGTACTGAATAAGTACCAGCAGCAGGTCGAAGGCGCGGGTGCCGAGAGCGACCTCCTCACCGTCAAGGAATACCGTACGTTCGGTGGGGCGCACCTCGGCGAGACCGATTCGATAAATCTCTTGCATGGGCGGGTCGGCTGAGAATTGAATCCGTGCGCAGTCCTGGCAAGGGCTCCGCGCAGAACGCGGATGACGTTCGGCGCGAATCAAGATTGGCACGAATCTTAAGGGAGCCTCTCACCAACCGCGCATTTCCCGCACGATACAGACGGACGTAGAAACGATCGCCTCGGGAGTACCAGTCTTTTAGACGAGTGCGAAATTTTTTGAACGTGGCTATAGCAACACCGAAGCACTGCAGGCATTCAAGCCGCAGCAAAACTCGGACATAGCCTCAGGCTTTTCGAGCTTGGGTCACATTCAGGTGGGATGCTGACAAAAACTTGGGCTACCAGGAGGTGGTTCATGTATTCATACGAGGACAGGATTCGAGCGGTCGAGCTGTACCAAGCTCGGCAAACGCATCAGGGCGACCATTCATCAGCTGGGTTCCTCAACCAAGAATGCCCTGAAAGGCTGGTCCCGCGAATACGAGCAGCGGCTCGATGTGCATGAGTGGTTGGCGAGGCGCCTGCCGAAGGGGTCTCTGCTGCAATGACGATCCTTGTCGGACAGAGAGATATCTTTGCATCTTGGAGCGCTTCTTTTTGAAGCGCTTTTTTTTGATCAAAGAGGACCATGGTTCGCCGGTGTCGAAGGCGGTCGATTAACCGCTCGCGAATGCTGAATTGACGCCTTACACGGCCTTCGATGCTGATCGCCGAGGAACTTGAAACCTCGCTCGCTCGCGTCGGGCTTGCGCATGCGCTGCCCGATGCTTCCCGCTATGGCAACCCTCGCGCCGGCGGTGCGCAGAGCACGGGGGGGCTCCAACTCGGTTCAGGGTGCCTGGGAGCCGCTTCGAACGGCAGGCGCCATGGCGCGGGTCATGCTCATCGAGGCGGCGACACAGGAATGGCGCGTCGCGGCAGCCGAGTGCCGCGCGCAGGACGGCGTCGTGATTCACGCATCCAGCGGTCGGCACCTCAGCTACGGGCAACTGAGCCAGCGAGCGGCCGACTTGCCGTTGCCCAGGCAGGTTGCGCTCAAGGCACCCGAAGCGTTCAAGCTCATCGGGCGTCCGCTCAAGCGCCTCGATGCGGCCGAGAAGGTCGATGGCCGTGCGCCAGGTGGTTCGCATCGACAACACCGTGGCGGTGATCGGCGACCACTCTTGGGCGGCGAAGCAGGGGCTCGCCGTGTTGAAGATCGTCTGGGACGACGGGCCGGCGGCGAGCATGTCGACGGCCGGCATCCGCAAGAAGCTGAGGATGCTAAACCGTGAGCTCGTGAACGACAGCGTGCAGCAGCTTTATCACCGGATCACCGGCTGACGCGGCTCGGTAGACAAGCGCGACCGGCACTCGAGAAGGCGTCATCTCGACGCGAAGAACCGCGATCCGCCCCAGGCGGTGTTCTGCCGTGGCCATGGTCCGTGGCACTGCGGCCAGCCCCGCCCCGGCTGCCACCAGTTGCACGTTGGTGGCTGGGTTGTTCGAGACGATGCACGGTGCCGGTACTGCGACACCCGCCCGCAGGAACTGGCTCTCAAGCGCCTGGCGGCTCAGCAGCGCCGGCTCCGGCATGATCCATTGGCCATCCACAAGCGCATCCCATCCGACGCTTCTTTTTCTTGCCAAGGGATGCGTGGGCGGGGCGATCACCACGTACTCGTGCTCTGCGCAACGCTTGTAGACCAGGCGCGTGGCTCGCTTGGCGGCAAACGCTGCTTGATTGAACGAGGTCAACAAGGCATCGAGTTCTCCCTGCAACAGGGCCTCGAACAACTGCGGTACGGCCTGCTCGCGCAGCCGAACGACGACGCGTTCACTGCGAGCCTGCAGCAATGCCAGCACAGCGGGCAGTGCGCCGCCGGCCGCCACGGCGGGTGGTGCGCCGAGATGCAACACCGCAACGGGTTCTTCGCTCGAGGCGTGTGCCGCCTCGCTCAGATGCCCGAGCGCCGCCAGCAGCGTTGCCGCGCCCTGCACGATCACCTCGCCGCGTGTCGTGGGTGCCAAGCCGCGAGCGCCGCGCCGGAACAACGAAAACCCGAAGGCCTCCTCGACCTCCTTGAGCGTCTTGCTCAACGCGGGCTGAGACAGATGCAGCGTGGCGGCGGCCTTGCTCAGGGTGCCGCAGCGATGCAGTTCCACCAGCAATCGAAGATGCCGGAAGCGCAGGCGCGACACCAGGCTGTCGAGCTCGTCTGACATGGCAAGCCATTCCATTAAGTTATGACTGATTGAAAATATATCACTGTTCTCATAAGTGCCATGCGACCTATGCTGTGTCAACGGCGCTCCCGCGCCAACAATGGAGACAGGCCTGATGAGACGATGTCTTGCCGCGCTGCTTGCCGCCTTCCTGGCGCTGCCAGCGACGAGTGCAACCGCAGCCGATTTCCCGACGGGCGGCAAGGCAATCCGCCTCGTCGTCGGTCTTGCCCCAGGTGGGCCGACGGACCAGCAGGCGCGCTTCCTGGCCGAGCAGCTGCGCAAGGAACTGGGTACCACGGTGGTCGTTGAAAACCGCCCCGGCGCGAGCATGAACATGGCCACTGCAGAAGTCGCCCGCGCCGCGGCGGACGGCTACACGCTGCTCTACAGCCCCTTGAGTCCCTTCGCCCAGAATCCGCACTCGTTCGCCAAGCTGCCATTCGACCCTTTCAAGGACTTCACGCCGCTGTCGCTTGCCAGCGTCGGTCCACTCGTGCTGGTCGCCCACAAGTCAGTGCCGGCGGAGAATCTGAAGGAACTCGTGGCCTATGCCCGGGACAACCCCGGCAAGCTGAACTACGCCTCGTTCGGCAAGGGCAGTTCATCGCACCTCTTCGGCCAGTGGATGGCCAGGCACTACGGCCTCGACATGGTGCACATTCCCTACAAGGGTGCCGGTGACGTGCAGAAGGATCTGGTCGGCGGTCGCGTGCAGATCATGTTCGCCGCGGCGGGCGGTGCCCTGCAGTTTGTACGGACCGGCAACGTCAGGATGATCGGCGTCGCGGCGCCGCAGCGCTCGCGGCTGCTGCCTGGCGTGCCGACACTGGTGGAGCAAGGTGGCACGGGCCTGGACATCGACGGCTGGGTCGGCGTCTTTGCGCCAGCGAACCTGCCGCCGCCCATCACGGCACGCCTGAACGCAGCGCTTGTCAAGGTGCTTGCGACACCTGAACTGAAGCGAGAGTTCGAGAAAGGTGGGTACGAGGCGGCCTCCTCGACGCCCTCGGAATTTGCGGCGATGGTCCGTGAAGCGTACGAACGCTGGGGAAAGATTGCCGCATCCTTGGGTGTGCAGAAGGAGTGATTCGCATGGATGAAGAGATCGATGCGCTGACCCGCGCCCTGGCGGCTGACATGGTTCGACATGCCGCTTTCGGAGACAAGATCTCGGGGGGCCCCGGCGACGCGGCGACCACGCAGTGGATCGCGGGCCGCCTCGCCGCGTCGGGCTATGACGTTGAGCATCAGGGCATCGATGTGCCTTTCTTCGATCCGATCGACTGCCGCCTGGTCGCGGGCGAGGCCGCGGCGCCGGTGTACTGGCAGTCGCCCGTCACTGCAACCGGGATGCAAGGCCTGCGCGCACCGTTGGCGGTGGTGCGCGCGCCGTATGAGGCGATGGATGCGGCCGGCCGTATTGCGCTGCTGGTCTTGCCGCATGCGCGCCATGCCTCGGTCGATTCACCTCTCGTTGCGCCCCTGATTGCGGCTGCGTTGGCAGCGGGCGCCGTCGCTCTGATCATCGTGCCGGTCGGCCCTACCGGCGAGGTGGTGGCATTGAATGCCGGTATCGGGGCACCCGTTGCACCGGTGCCCGTCGCGGTTCTCGCGCCGGCGCTTGCCGAACCATTCCTGCGCGCAGCGCGCAGCGGATTGCCCGCCACGCTGTTTCTGCATGGCCAGGCGAGCGTGCGGCAGACCTCGAATCTGCAAGCCACGCTGCGGCGCGGCCCGCGATGGCTGTGCCTGTCCACGCCGCGCACCGGCTGGTTTGGCTGCGTTGCCGAGCGCGGCACGGGAACGGCGGCATTTCTGGCAATGGCGGCGTGGGCCGTCGAGCGCTTTCCGGACCTTTCCCTGTTCCTGCTGAATACAGGGGCGCACGAGTACCGGTTTGCCGGCGCGCACCGCGCGCTGGCACAAGCCCCCGCGCCTGCCGACACCTTGGCATGGGTTCATCTGGGCGCCGCGCTCGCGGTGCGCGACCGGCTCGAATTCCGCGGCGAGCTCTTCGACCTTCCTTCGGCCGACGCGAACCGCATGACGATGGCGACCGAATCGCTGCAAGACGCCGCGCGGGCGGCCTTTCGCGGCCTTCCCGGGCTGGAGCGAGTCACGACACCCATGTCTGGCGTCAGCGAGCTTGGCGCGATCGTGGAGCGCGGCTACGGCCGCGCAATGGCGGTATTGGGCATGCCGCGAGCCTTTCACACGCGCGCAGACGATCTTGGCGAGGTCGATGCCCGTCTGCTGGCACCGGTCGTCCGCGCGCACATGGAGGTGGTGGAAACCGTCCATCGCCAGGCCAGCCCGGCTTCGGAGGGCGTCCCATGATGCGCGCGCAGCGCTGCCTGTCGCAGCCACTGATACATGCGGGACTCGACGCCTCGCTCGGCAACAACATCAATGGCCCATCGCTGATTCGGGTGCCCGATTGGCTGCCCAACCCGCTCGGGCGCTACTACCTGTATTTCGCGCACCATCAGGGCCGACACATCCGGCTCGCCTATGCCAATGATTTGCTGGGCCCGTGGACCGTCCATGCACCGGGCGTATTGCCGGTTGCAGAGTCGCGTTGCTCCGATCACGTGGCCTCGCCCGACGTGCATGTGGATCACGCTGCGCGAAAGATACGCATGTACTTTCACGGTGTGGCGTTCGCTGCAGGCCAGACGGACGGTCACGAAACGCAGTTCGGGGAAGCAGCGCGCTGGATCGGCAACCAACGCACCAAGCTGGCCATTTCAGATGACGGCCTGCATTTTTCGGCCCAACCACAGGTGCTGGGAGCCTCCTACTTCCGCGTGTTCGAGTGGCAAGGGCGCCAGCACGCGCTGGCAATGCCCGGGGCGTTCTATCGCATGGACGAACACGGCGGCTTCGAGCTTGGCCCGGTGCCATTCGAGCCCAGCTTTCGGCATTGCGCGGTACGTGTGGCTGGCCCGCTGCTGCACGTCTATTTCACGCGAGTGGGCGACACGCCGGAACGCATCCTTCACACCACCGTCGATCTCAGACCCGACTGGGCCACCTGGAGGCACGGGGATGTCACCACGCTGTTGCAGCCAGAACTGGCCTGGGAGGGCGCTGCAATGCCTGACGCGCCATCACGCCGCGGCCCTGTCTTCGAGTTGGTGCAGCAGTTGCGCGATCCTGCGGTGTTCGTCGACGAGGGCAAGGAGTATTTGCTGTATGCCGCGGGCGGCGAGCAGGCCATCGGTTTGGTTCAGTTGGTATGTACGGGCACACCCTTTTGAACCAAGGCCGCTATTCACCTTGAGGGCACTCTGGGCGAGCGGCAGTCTTCGACCCGCCTGCTGCAAACCCGCTACCGAGGAAGGGGGCTGCCAATACACAATCGGTACCTCCAAGTGGTGCCCGACATGCAGCCCGCCAAAGCCACCAAGCTCCAACTCGATCTCACCTCCGACCTGCAGAAATGGCGCGCCTTTCTGGCCATTGCCGAACTCGGCAGCCTGACGCGCGCAGCCCTCTTTCTCGACAGCAACCAGTCGTTGCTGAGCCGGCACCTGAATGCCCTCGAGCGCGAATGCAACGCGCGCCTGTTCAACCGCACCGGCCGTGGTGTGGCGCTGTCCGATGTGGGCCAGAGAATCTTTCCGCACGTCAAGGCGCTGCTTGCGGACGCCGAACAACTCGAGCTCGAGATTCGCGGCGAGGCGCGCGAACCGACGGGGCGCGTCACCATCGGTTCGCTGCCTTCGATCACGAATCCGATCGTCGGGCGCCTCTTCAAGCAGCTGCGCGCGCGCCACCCGGGCGTCCAGCTCAAGATCCTTGAAGGCTCGAGCGGACAGGTGGAAGAATGGCTGGCCGACGAACGCGTGGACATTGCCATCCTCTATCGCTACGGCAACTCCCTGCCGCAGCAGGAACAGGCGCTGGCCACGGTCGACAGCTACCTGATCGGCGCCGCCGGCGACCGCCTGACTGCCGCGGCCGAAGTACCGTTCAGCGCCCTGCATGAACTGCCCTTCATCCTGCCGGGCGCGCCCAACGGCCTGCGCACGGCGCTCGACGGCATCGCGCGGCAGGAGCGCATCACGCTGGCACCGGCGATGGAAGCTGATTCGCTGCCGCTGATGCGCTCCACCGTGGCCGAGGCTCGCCTGTACACGGTGCTGCCGATCCACGCCGTATGGGCCGAGGTGCAGGAAGGCCGCCTGCAGGCCGCCAAGATCGTCTCGCCCGGCGTGCAGCGCATTGTTTCCATGGCATTGGCCCGCACCAAGGGGCCGGCCAAGGCTGTGTCGACGGTGGCCGCGGAGATCGTCGACATCGTCAACGACAACGCCCGCAGCGGCATGTGGCGCCCGATCGAGGCGACCTAGCGTTGCGGTCGGCTGCATAGCAGCATTGCGCCGCGCGGGCAGTCGCGGCCCCCGGCCCGCGCCTATGCTCATCCACCCCAGCGGCCCTCCTCGAGGCCACTGGTGACGGAGACATGCATGCCCCTGAGATGGTTCGATCGACAGCTTCGCAAGGCCGCCATCGGCGCGGCCGCGCTGTCGCTGCTGGCGTGTACCAGCTTCGTCCCCGCCGACGCCCCGGCACGCCAGCGCGTGCTGCTGATCGAGGGCCCGGCCCGCATCGACGTGATCGTCGAAGGCCGGGGGCCCGCGGTTGTGCTGCTGCCCTCGTCGCAGCGCGATTCGGAAGACTTCGACGATGTGGCGGCGCGCATCGCCGCCGCCGGCTTCAAGGTCCTGCGACCGCAGCCGCGCGGCATGGGCGGCTCGACCGGGCCGATGCAGGCATTGAGCCTGCACGTGCTGGCCGCCGACGTGGCGGCCACGGTGCGGCAGCTGGGCGGCGGACGCGCCGTGCTGGTGGGCCATGCCTTCGGACATTTCGTGGCGCGCGTGGCCGACCTCGACCATCCGCAACTGGTGCGCGGCGTCGTGGTCGCCGGCGGCGCGGCGCGCACATTTCCGGCCGGCATGGCCGAATCACTGGCCATCGCCTCCGACCCTGCGCAGCCGCGCGAGGCACGCTTGCGCGGTCTGCGCCACGCATTCTTCGCGCCCGGAAACAACCCCGAGCCCTGGCTTTCCGGCTGGCACCCGGAGCTGCGCCAGGCCTACCGACAGGCCGGCGCGGTGCCGGCCAAGGAACTGTGGTGGCCGGTGAGCCATGCGCCGCTGCTCGACCTGCAGGGTGCCGACGACCCCTGGCGCCCGCCCGCTTCGCGCAACGAACTGAAAGACGTGCTCGGCGACAAGGTCACGGTGCAGGTGATCCCGAATGCCAGCCATGCGCTGATTCCCGAACAACCCGCGGCGGTGGCACAGGCTATCGTGGCGTGGATCGGCACGCTGCCGCCCTGAACCGGACACCTTCAAGAAGCCACCTCATGCCACGCATACCCCTCTTTCCGACGGACACCATGAGCCCCGAGCAGTGCGCGGTCCACGACAGGATCGTCTCCGGCCCGCGCGGCAGGATCCAGGGTCCGCTGCGGGCCGCCCTGCACAACCCGGAACTGGCCGACAAATGGCAGGCGCTCGGCGCGCTGCTGCGCTACGGCACGAGCTTGCCACCGCGGCTGTCGGAGATCGCGATCCTGGTCACCGGCCGCGCCTGCAACTCGCCTTTCGAGTGGTATGCGCATCGCGCAGAGGCCGAAAAGGCGGGCATCGAGCAGCCCGTCATCGAGGCGATCCTGGCCGGCTCCGAGCCGCCCGGCCTGTCGGCGGACGATGCCGCCGTCTACCGCTATGCCATCGAACTCAATCGCCACAAGTCGGTCTCCGACGCCACGTACGGCGTGGCGCTGGCGCGCTTTGGCGCGCGTACCGTGGTGGAGCTCACGGCGCTGATCGGCTACTACACCATGGTCGCGATGACGCTCAACTGCCACGAGATTCCCCTGCCTGAAGGCGTGGCAACGGCCTTTGCCCTGCCGCAGCACGCGGGGCTTGCGTCATGAACGCCGTGGCCGGATGGGACTGCCACGCCCACCTGTTCGGCCCCTACGACCGCTTTCCGCTGGCCCCGGAGCGCAGCTACACGCCGCCCGAGGCCGTTGCGTCGCAGTACCTGGCGCTGCTGGCGCGGCTCGGCTTGTGCAACGGCGTGCTGGTGCATCCCAGTGCCTATGGCAAAGACCACGCGCTGCTGCTGCATGCGCTGGCGGCCCATTCCGGCCTGCGCGGCGTGGTCGTCGTGCAGCGGGGCAGCCGATTGGCACTGGCCGGCTTGCACGGCCAAGGGGTGCGCGGCGCGCGCTTCAGCCACCGAAGCGGCGCCGGCACCAACTTTGCGGGAAGTGCCTCCTTCGATGACCTGCGTGCGCTGGCCCCGGCACTGGCCGACGCGGGATTGCACGCCGAACTGTGGACCGACTGCCAGGCCTTGCCCGGCATTGCCGCCGAGCTCAAGGCACTGCCGGTGCCGGTCGTGATCGATCACATGGGCGGCTTCGATGTCGAAGCGGGCGTCGACGCACCCGGCTTTCGCGTGCTGCTCGACCTGCTGGCCTCGGGCCGGGTGTGGGTCAAGCTGTGCGCCTACCGCAATCTGTTGAACGCGCCCGACTGGCAAGCCGGCCGTGCGTTCCAGCAGAAGATGATCGAGGCCAACCCGGAGCGCCTAGTGTGGGGCAGCGACTGGCCGCACCTGCGCGTGGCGCCGAGCCCGGACGCGGCATCGCTGCTCGCGATGTTCAAGGCATGGGCCGGCAGCGACGAACTCGCTCAGCGGGTGCTCGTGGCCAATCCGGAAATGCTCTATCGCTGACCTGGAGGCCGGTCTGCGGACTCAGCCATCGATCGGCGCCGTCGCGGCGAAAGAGGGACGGGCGCGCAGCGTCTCGAACCAGGCCGCAAGGGCAGGGGCCGATGGGCGCCATCCGAGCGTGTCGAAACGATAGTCGAGGTAGCCAAGCGCGCAGCCGAGTGCCACGTGGCCTATCGAGAACGGCGCATGGCGCAAGGCCTGCGCTTCGTGGTCGAGCATGTGCAGCGAGGCGCGGGTCTTGAGCTCGAACGCGGCGAGCAGGGCTTGCAGCGGCACCTCGCGCTCGCGCTCGTTGCGCCAGAGAATCAGCGCGTCGAGGAGCCCGTCGCCGAAAGCGTGCCAGCGCAGCGCCTGCCAGCGCGCCTCGCCCTGCGGCGGGAACAACGCGCCGCCGGACAGGTCATTCAGGTATTCGCAGATCACGATCGAATCGAACAGCGTCGAGCCGTCCTCGCGCACCAGGGTCGGGATCTTCGACAGAGGGTTGTCCGCCATGAGGGCCGGATTGGGCTTGCGCATCGCGGCGACCGAGCGAACCAGCTCGAGCCGGGGCAGCAGGTCGAGTTCGTAGGCGCAGATCATCACCTTGCGCACATAGGGCGACTTGGGCGACCAGTGCAGCTTCATTGCCTGGGCCATCAGATCGCTCCGGCTTCCCGCAACGCATGGATGCCCGCCGTGCTGTATCCCAGTTCGGACAGGATGTCGTCGCTGTGCTGGCCCAGCAGTGGCGGCGCGGTCTGAGTTTGCAGCGGGGAATCCGCAAAACGCATCGGACTCGCGACCTGCGGTGCGTCGACGCCGCTCGGATGAGGCACATGGCGGAGCATCTCGCGCGCCTTGACCTGCGGCTCCTCGAACACCTCGGCGACCGTGTTGATGGGCCCGCAGGGCACGCCGGCCTTGTCGAGCGCAGCAATCAGCTTCTCGCGCTCCCACCGGGCGAACGCGTCGCGCAGCATGGCGGACAGCTCATCGATGTTGCGGACCCGCTGGGCGTTGGTCGCGAAGCGCTCGTCCGCGATCCATTCAGTGCGGGCCAAGACTTCGCAGAGCCTGGCGAACTGGGCGTCGTTTCCGACCACGAGGATCACGTCGCCATCGGCGCAGCCGTACACGTCCTGCGGCTGGATATTCGGATGCGCGTTGCCGTTGCGCTGCGGCACCTTGCCCGACACCAGGTAGTTCATCGCCTGGTTGGAAAGCGTCGCGACCTGTACATCGAGCATCGCGATGTCGATGGCGTCGCCGACGCCGGTTTCATTGCGGCGCGCCAATGCAGCAAGCACCGAGACGGCGGTGTACATGCCGGTCATCAGATCGACGATCGGGATGCCGACTTTCTGCGGACCGCCGCCGGGGCGGTCGTTCTTTTCCCCGGTGACGCTCATCAGGCCTCCCATTGCCTGGATCAGGAAGTCGTAGGCCGGCTGGTCGCGCCGGGGCCCCGTCTGGCCGAAGCCCGTGACCGAGCAGTAGATGAGCCGCGGGTTGAGCTTGCGCAGCGATGCCTCGTCCAGGCCATAGCGCGCCAGTGTGCCAGCCTTGTAGTTCTCGAGCACGATGTCGGCTCGCCTGGCGAGTTCCTTGATGATCTTCTGGCCCTCCGGCTTCTCGAGGCTGACAGTGATCGAGCGTTTGCCGCGGTTGACGGCCAGGTAGTAGCCCGCTTCCTTCGTATCCTTGCCTTCGGCATCTTTCAGGAACGGAGGTCCCCAGGTTCGTGTGTCGTCGCCCATGCCGGGCCGCTCGACCTTGATCACCTCCGCGCCAAGGTCGGCGAGGATCTGGCTTGCCCAGGGCGCGGCGAGGATGCGGCTGAGGTCCAGCACCTTGACATGGGCCAGCGGCCCCTTGTTCGTGGTCATTCGAATTCTCCTTGTGTTGGGTGAATTCTGGAATCCGGACCCGTCCCGGGCTACTGGCGAGCCCGCAAGACTGTGATGCGCAGCGGCGCATAACGGCAGGCCTCGCGTGGCCGGCATCGCATAGCAGCTATGCGCCGGAGCGCGGTGGCACAGGACGCCGCCCTGCCTAAAGTTCGATCACGACAATCGGAGACATCGACCATGAATGGACTTTTCAAATCCGCAGCTGCACTCGCCCTTGCGCTGGCCGCAGCCTCGGGATGGGCGCAGGCCTACCCCTCCAAGCCGATCCGCGTGGTCGTTCCCTTTCCTGCCGGCGGACCGGTGGACCAGACAGCGCGCGCACTTGGCGCCAAGCTGAGCACGTCTCTGGGTCAATCCATCATCATCGACAACAAGGGCGGCGCCGGCGGCCTGCTCGGTGCCGACGCGGTCGCCAAGTCAACGGCCGACGGCTACACATTGCTGTTCTCCTCGGCGGGGGCGCTGGCCATCGTGCCGCACATTGCGCCATCGATGCCTTACAACCCCCAGAAGGACCTGGCTGCCGTGACCCAGGCGCTGAAGGTGCCGGCGGTGCTGGTGGTGGCCGCGGATTCAAGATTCAAGACCTTCGCGGACCTGAAGGCTGCGGCCACCGGCGACGCCAGCAAGGTCAACTATGCCTCCGCCGGCAGCGGCACCACGCCGCACCTCCAGGCCGAGCTGCTCAAGCGCGAGGCCAGGCTGAACATCAACCACATTCCCTACCGCGGCGCGGCACCGGCACTGACCGACCTGATGGGCGGGCAGGTGGACATGATGATGGTCGACATTCCCGTGGTCCTGCCGTTCATCCAGTCGGGCAAGGTCCGCCCCCTGGCCGTGACCAGTGCCAGGCGCATTCCTGTCCTCAAGGATGTGCCGACCGTCGGCGAGCTCGGAATGCCGAAGGCGGAGGCCTACAACTGGTATGGAATGCTGGCTCCCGCGCGAACGCCGGCCGAAATCATCGACAGGATGTACGGTGCTGTTGGAGCCGCATTGCGCTCGCCCGACCTGAAGCAGCAGTTCGAGCAGCAGGGCGTGGAAGTCGTCGGCAGCAGCCCTGCGGAGTTCGGACGGTTCATTTCCACGGAGTCGGAACGCTGGGGCTCGCTGGCCAAGGCGGTGGGCGCGAAGCTCGATTGAACCTGGGCGCTGCGCCTCGGCGGTTTCAGGCGCGCGCCGGCGTGGCGCGCTTGGCCAGTTCCAGCTTGGCGATGGCGTTGCGATGCACTTCGTCGGGCCCGTCGACGATGCGCACCGTGCGCTGGTGCGCATAGGCTTCGGCCAGCCAGAAGTCCTGGCTGACGCCGGCGGCGCCGTGCGCCTGGATCGCCCAGTCGACCACCTTGCACGACATGTTGGGCGCCACCACCTTGATCATCGCGATCTCGGCGCGCGCTTCCTTGTTGCCCACGGTGTCCATCTTGTAGGCCGCATTGAGCGTGAGCAGGCGGGCTTGGTCGATGAGGCAGCGCGACTCGGCGATGCGCTCGTGCCAGATCGACTGCTCCGCGAGCGGGCGGCCAAAGGCCACGCGGCTGCGGAGGCGATCGCACATCAGTTCGAGCGCGCGCTCGGCGGCGCCGATGGAACGCATGCAATGGTGGATGCGCCCCGGGCCGAGCCGCCCCTGCGCAATCTCGAAGCCACGCCCTTCGCCCAGCAGGATGTTCGCCGCGGGAACGCGCACATCTTCCAGCAGCACTTCCATGTGGCCATGCGGTGCATCGTCGTAGCCGAACACCGAGAGATGGCGCAGCACCGTGATGCCCTTGGTGTCGCGCGGCACCAGCACCATCGACTGCTGCGCATGGCGCGGCGCGTCGGGGTCGGTCTTGCCCATCACGATGAAGATCTTGCAGCGCGGGCTGCCCGCGCCCGAAGAGAACCACTTGCGGCCGTTGATCACGTACTCGTCGCCCTCGCGGCGGATGGTGCACTGGATGTTGGTGGCGTCAGACGACGCGACGGCCGGCTCGGTCATCAGGAAGCCCGAGCGGATCTCGCCCGCGAGCAGCGGCGCCAGCCATTCGTCCTTCTGCGCCTCGGTGCCGTAGCGCTCGATGGTTTCCATGTTGCCGGTGTCGGGCGCCGAGCAGTTGAATACCTCGCCTGACCAAGACACGCGGCCCATCACCTCGCACAGCGGCGCATAGTCGAGATTGGAGATGGCCGGCACGTCGCGGTGCGGATGGGGCAGGAACATGTTCCAGAGGCCGGCCGCGCGCGCAACGGGCTTCAGTTCCTCGACGAGCGGCGACACCTGCCAGGCATTGCCCTGGCGGCGGAAGGCGTCCATCTCGTGGTGGTAGCGCGCTTCGTTCGGATAGATGTGCTGGTCGAAGAACTTGTTGAGGCGTTCGAGCAGATCGCGGGTCTTGGGGGAGGGTTCGGCAAACATGGGAGCGTCCTTTCATGGTTGCGAGCAACCTGGCCAGACCGCTCGCGTGCAAAAGATTTGAACATCGCGCGCCGTCGAATGCCGTCCCGCAAGCGACGGCGAACGCCGCGCTTCACGACGGTTGCCCACCTGGCGGAGTCCGAGCGTATCAACGCCCCGTGAAAACCGGCGCGCGCTTCTCGGCAAAGGCGCGCTGGGCTTCCTTCGCATCGTCGGTCTTCGCGATCTGCGCCGTCATGTCCTGCTCGTAGCGGTAGCCGTCCCGCAGGCTCATGTCCTCGATCACGTTGAGGGTGTGCTTGCCCATCCGGGTGGACACGGGGCTCTTGGATGCGATGGTGGCCGCGATCTCGCGCGCCGTGGGCATCAGGTCCTCGGGTGCCGTGCAGGCCTCCACGATGCCGAGGCGGTACAACTCGGCCCCCGGCACACGCATGCCCGTGAGCATCATGCGGCGCAGGCGCGAATGGCTGAACAGGCGCATGGCATGGCGGCAGCCGCCGAGCAGGCCGACGTCGACCTCGGGCAGCCCGAGCGAGGCCTTCTCCGAGGCGATGAGGATGTCGCTCGAAGCCGCCATGGCAAGGCCGGAACCGAGCGCGGCACCGTTGATCGCGCAGATCACGGGCTTGGCGCATTCGCGGATCGCGTGGAAGCATTCGCGCGTGCGGCGCGAGTGGGCCATCAGATCGCCGGGTCCCTTGATCACCTCGGCCCGTCCCTTCAGGTCGGCCCCGGCGCAGAACACCTTGCCTTCGCCGGTAAGGATCACGACGCGCACGTCGTCCATCTCGGAGATCTGGTCCAGGGCCCGGGTCAGCTCGTCATTGAGCACGCGCGTCAGCGCATTGACGGGCGGTGCGTCCAACGTCAGCGTGGCCACGTGATCGGCGATGGCCACCCTGAGCTGAGAGAAGTTGTCCATGATGTCTCCTGATGCCATCGGCCGGCATGTGGAGGACGAGTCTACGGGCCGCTCGCGCGGGCGCCGAGCGCCATCGCGGCACAGCAGCTATGCCTTGGGAGACATAGCGTCACGGCGGCAGTCCGATAGCCTGCCGTTCGGCCGCTCAAGAACGGCACGCCTTCAACTGCTCTCGAGGCTCCAATGCACGCGGGAAAAGTCGCCCGAGGCCAAATCCTTCTCGTGGATGCTGAAGGTGAAGGTACCGGCATCCCAGAAGCAGAACCCCGGGTTGTCGTCGGAGTCGAGCATCAGCAAATTGATCCACTCCGCCGGCAGGCCGCCTCTGTCGCGCGAAGCCTGTTCCTGCGGATTTTCATGCTGGGTGAAAACGTGGGCGTTCATCAGGTGCGCACCGTGCCCGCGGTCACCTTCGTCGGTCAATTCGGTTTCGAGTGCCCAGTAGGCCTGCTGCAGCGTGTCGTCCTCGGCAATCTCGAGCAGTACCGCGTCCTCCCCGATCAAACGCTTGCCGGCGTTGTAGAGACTGGGCAACGACACGGTGGCGTCGACCCGGACCTTGTAGCCTTCGTACGCATCAGCCACGTTGGAGCCATCGACAAACTCCGCATCCTCCGGCCAGGCGTAGGTCCGCAGCGCAGTTGCCGGCGCATTGGAATGCACAACGCTTACGCCGTCACCGTGCTCTTGCCCTTCGCCGAAGAAATAGAGCCTGCCCGTGCGCGGCAGCCACGACTGCAGCGGCGCGATCTCTGCCAGATCGATCTGGGCGTAGAAGTGCCAGTGCTTTCCCTCGGTCATCGGATAGCCGACGTCGGATGGCAGGTCCGGGGCGCCGCCGATCCGCGTGCTGCCCGGAATTGCGTAGTCCTCGAGGGCCGTCGTGCGCAGGCGCAGCGCCTGGCGCGCATGGCGTTGAAGCGCGGTTTCATAGCGCTCGAGCTTGTGCCGCGCCAGGGCCTCGCCCAGCCGCGTCGTATGCCAAGGACTGCTGCGGGCCATGAAGGCCTCTCGGTCGACAGTCACCTGGACATCGGGGCGGTAGCGGATATCTCGGAACAGAGCTTCGTTCTTCTTCTCGACGTTGACCTTCTTGATATTCTTCAGTGAGCCCGGCAGCGATTCGAAGGGATTGCCCTTGATGCTCAACACCTCGAGGGCGGGCAAGTCACCTACCGATGCGGGCAATGTCCTGAGTCGATTTCCATCGAGCAACAGCCGCTGCAGGCGCGTGAGCTGCGCGACGCTGTCGGGCAGTGCGTCGAGTTGTCCGTGTTGAACCGACAGCACTTCCAGCTGGTTGAGCGCACCCAATCGCTCCGGCAGGCGGGCGAGAACAGGGCTGCGCAGGTACAGCTCACGCAGATGGGTCAATGTGCAAAGGGATTCGGGGAACGCAGTGGCGGCCTTCGCCGGGTCGCTGTTCCACAAATGCTGCAACGACAGGAACTCGAGCTGGGTGAAGCGCAGCAGTTCGTCGCGCCATTGCCCATCCCATTCGCTCTCGAGCAGCCGCCGTACGCGTTCCGGTGGCGCGCCCATTGCCTCCTCCAGGCTGCCATAGGTGTGCGGGCGCAGTTGCACATTCCCTGGCGGGCCGTGCCAGACCACATGCACGGGCGTTCCCTGTTCGTCCGTCTCGTAGTCATGCCGCAACAGGCCGTGCAGCTCGATTCGGTCGGGGCGCAGATCGATCTCACCGAAGAAGCGCGTGCCGAAATCGAAGCCCTTCTCGAAAAAATGGAAGTCGTGGGTCATCGGCCGGCGCTCGGGATACTGGATCCGGCGCCGCGGCGTGTCATGGTTGTCGTAGAAATAGAAGGTCGAGGCCCAGAACGAAGGGGCGATCTGCCCCACCGCAGGGTTGTCAAGGCCTTCCGGATCGAAGGGCGGCGAGTGCAGTGCCTTGTCATATGCTATCGGCAGCGCCTTGAGATCGAAGGACATGCCACCGTCCTCGAAAACGACCTTCGATTCAGGGTCTGGCTGAAATGCGCACTTGCCGATCTGGAACTGGTTGGGCATGAGAGCGACGGTCTCCAATCAGAAACGAGCGCTCAAGCCTATCAGGTGGCAGGCGCACAGAGCACCCGGGGTCAGCACAGGCTGGCCGCTGGACGGTTGTGCTTCCGCTGAGGTGAAGGAGCGCGCCACCGCGGTGCTCGACAACATCGGCCTGACCGTCGATGCTGCCGCGCACGACGCCTGGTTCCGAGCCAAGGTGCAGGAGGCCGTGGGGGATCCGCGCCCGGTTGTCCCGCACGAGAAAGTTGAAGCGCATTTCGCCAAGCGCCGGGCAGCTGCGCTGCTCAAAGCGGGTCAAGGCAAGGCGTGAGGCTGAAACGGTTGCCGTTGGCGATGGATGATCAAAGCGGCGAGACGAACATGGTCCGCCTCGTATTGCGGAATGCAGGCCGCACGCGCGAACTCCAGGCTGTGGCGCGCACGGCCAGCCACGCGGGGCTGCCCAGGGCTTGGGGATCCGCGAGGTCGTAGCAGGCGTAGTAGCGCGGTGAACCGATGGGGTCGATGTAGCGCGCGGCCCCGACGGTCCCCGGCACGGCGGCGAGGCCGGGCAGGTGTTCCTGCGCATACCAGGCATTGAGCTCGTCCTCGAACTCGGGCAGCACGTCCGTCTCCACGACGTAGTGGTGCGTTGCGGCCCGGCCGGCCGAGGCACCCGGCACTTCCTGCAGGCAGGCGAGCCGCCGCCATTCGCCCGTGCCGCCTTCGGCAGGCGGCGTGGGGCCGGGCACGTAGAAGTAAGCCAGGTGCCCGTCCACGGCCTGCCACGATCGCGCTTCGCGCAACCACGCGCGGCTCGACTCCGCCAGCGGGCCCGCCACGGATGCGTCGTGCCTGAGAAGCCAGAGGTCTTGCATGCGGGGTGCCTCGTTCAATGCGCGACATTCAGCGCGACAAGCAGGCGCGACACCATGTTGTAGGCCGCCACGGTCGCCACGACTTCCACCACGCCCTTGGCGTCGAAGTGCTGCTGCACGCGGCCCATGAGTTCGTCCGGCACCAAGATCTGGCGGGTCATGGCATCGGTCAGCTCCAGCACCAGGCGCTCGGGCGGCGCGAACACGCCGGACAGCATGTCCTGGCGCACCGCGTCGATCTTCTCGGCGCTCACGCCCGCCTTCTGCGCATGGGGCACGTGCGCGTCGTACTCGAAGCTTGCGCCGTTGAGCACCGCGACCCGCAGGATCATCAGCTCGCGCAGATCGGCCGCAATACCGGTCTGGTTGCGCACCGCCGTGAGCATGCGCTCCCAGCCCGAGGCGATCGGCCCGCTGTTCAGCAGCACCTGGTAGAGCAGCGACACGCGGCCGCGCTCGGCCATGATGCGCGACTCGATCTCGGCCAGCTCCGGATGCGTGCCGGGCTGCACGAGGGGTACGCGGATGGATGTGCTCGTCGTCATCATTCGGCCCTGATGTTCTTGGCGCGGATCAGTTTCGCCCACTTCTCGGTGTCGCGCTTCTGGATGGCTGCGAGTTCCTGCGGGGTGGAGCCCACCGGCTCGGTGCCGGTCTTCAGCAGTTTCTCGCGCACCGCCGGGTCGGCCAGCGTGCTGCGCAGTGCCTTGTTGATGGCCGCGACGACATCGGGCGGCGTCTTCGCAGGCGCGAACAGCGCATACCAGTTGTTGGTGTCGACGCCCTTGATGCCTTGCTCTTCCAGCGTCTTGACGTCGGGCAGCGAAGGATGCCGCTTGCCCGACGCCACGCCGAGCGCCTTGAGCCGCCCGCCCTGCAGGTGCCCGAGCAGCCCGGGCACATCGCCGAAGAAGCCGCTGATCTGGCCGCCCATCAGGTCCGTGATGGCGGGAGCGGCGCCCTTGTAGGGCACATGAAGCAGCCTGGCGCCGCTCGCATCGGCCAGCTGTTCGATCGCCAGGTGCGGAATGCTCCCGGTGCCGGAGGAGCCCATCGGCGTCGGCTCGGCGCGCTTCTTTGTCGCCGCCACGAACTCGGCCGCGTCCCGGGCCGGGTTGTCCTGCTGGGCCACCAGCAGCTCGACGTTGTCGACCACCAGCGAGACCGGCACGAAGTCGCGCTGCATGTCGTAGGGGAGCTTCTCGTACAGCGAGGAATTGATGGCTGCCGCACCCACGCTGGTGAACCACAGCGTGCTGCCGTCCGGCGCCGATTTCATGACATCGACGGCGCCGATCGCGCCATTGGCGCCCGGCTTGTTGTCGATGATGACCGTGCGGCCCAGCTCCTTGCCGAGCTGTTCGGACAGGGTCCGCGCGACCGCGTCGACAGGGCCGCCCGATGTGAACGAAACGACGATCCGCGTCGTCTTCGGTTGTGCGTGCACGGCGGGCATCAGCAGCGCGGCGAATGCGGCCGCGAGAAGGTAGCGCTTGATCATGGATGTCTCCGTCTTTTTGTATGGACTCGAATCTCAGTCGCAGCGCGCGGTCATGCCGCCGTCGACGATCAGTTCGGTGCCGGTGATGAACCGGGCCTCGTCGCTCGCCAGGAAAAGCACCGCGCTTGCCGTGTCGCGGCCGTCGCCCATGAAGCCGAGCGGAATGCGCTTCTGCCGCTGGGCCAGCAACGCATCGACGTTGCCGCCGGCGCGCTGCTTCGCCAGCCGCGTCTCGACCATCGGCGTGTGCAGCTGGCCCGGCACGACGCTGTTGACCCGCACGCCTTGCGCGGCGTGCTGGACCGCGATCACGCGCGACATCTGGATGACGCCGGCCTTGGTCGCGGCGTAAGCCACCTGCGCATTGCCGGTCCAGCGCAGGCCCGAGGTGGACGAGATGTTGACGATCGCACCCGCGCCCTTCGCGAGCATGGTGGGGAGCACCTGCTTGCAGGTGAGGAACACGCTCTTGAGGTTCACGTCGACCTGCAGGTTCCATGTCTCCTCGGCCAGCTCCACCGGCCCGCCCGCAGCCGATCCGCCCACGTTGTTGACGAGGATGTCGATGGTTCCGTAGGTGTCCAGGCAGGCGGCCGCCATGGCCGCGACGCTCTCGCTGCTCGTGACGTCGCACAGCCACGGCGTGATCGATGCGCGGGCGTCGCCGGCCAGCTCGAGCGTCTCCTCGAGCCGGGCGCGGTCGCGGTCCACCGCCAGGACCTTGGCGCCTTCCTCGGCCAGGCGCACGGCAATCGCGCGGCCATTTCCCCAACCGGCGCCGACGCACCCGGCGCCGGTCACGATGGCCACCTTGTTCTCGAACCGCGGGCTCATGGCTGGTCTCCAAATTGGTAAAGGCGTTGCGGGTTGTCGACCAGCAGCGCTTGGCGCGCGGATTCGCTCGGCGCAATCTCGGCAATGAGATCGACGAGCTGCTGCTCGTCGGGCATCGGTCCCGCATGGTTGGGATGCGGCCAGTCGTTGCCCCACACCACCCGGTCGCCGAATTCCGCGACCAGCTTTCGCGCGAAGGGCTGGGCGTCGGCATAGGGCGGCCCCTGCCGCGTGATGCGGTCCATGCCGCTCACCTTGACCCAGAAGCGCTCGTGCGCCATCAGCCCGAGCAGCGCGCGGAAGTCGGGCTGGTCCAGGCCCCGCGAGGCATCGATGCGCCCGATGTGGTCGATCACCACCGGCGTCGGCGAGCGGCGCAGCGCGGGCGCCAGGTCCGAGAGCAGGGCCGGATCGCCGTGGATCTGCAGATGCCAGCCAAGCGGCGCCAAGCGGCCCGCGAGCGACAGCACCTCCTCGATGGGGGTGTGCCGGCCCAGGTGGCCCATGAAGTTGAAACGGACACCGCGAAAGCCCATGGCGTCCAGGCGCCGGAGCTCCGCGTCGCCGACGTGGGTCGGCAGTAGCGCGATGCCGCGGTAGCTCGAAGGCCGCGACGCAACGGCATCCTCGGCGGCCCGGTTGTCGAAGCCGTGGCAGGCCGACTGCACGACCACGCAGCGCTGCAGCCCGAGCCGGTCGTTCAGCGCGTAGAGGGATTCCTTCGGCGCATCGGCCTCGGGAACGAAGCTGGCGCCGTCGGCGTAGGGAAAGCGCGTGCGGGGCCCGAACACATGGCAATGGGCATTGCAGGCCCCGGAGGGGAGGGTGGAGGTCATGCATGCAGTTTCCCGGCTGCGGGCGGCATCCGTAAGGACACCGTCCCTATATCAGCTATGCTGGCTGGCTATGGAACTTCGCCAGCTTCAGTACTTCGTCGCGGTGGTCGATGCCGGGAGCTTCAGCCGCGCGGCCGTGGTGCTCGACCTGGCGCAGCCCAGCCTGAGCAGGCAGATCGCGCTGCTGGAGGCGGACCTCGGGCAGCGCCTGCTGGTGAGAACCGGGCGCGGCGTGACCACCACGGATGCGGGCGAAGCCCTGCTCGTCCACGCGCGCGCCATGCTCGAGAGCTCCCGCCGCGCGCGCGACGAACTGGGCGAGATGGAGGAAAGCCCGGGCGGCCGGATCGTGGTCGGGATGCCGCCGCGGGTGGCCCTGGGCTTGAGCGCGCCCCTCATCCGACGCTTCAGGCAGAGGTTCCCGCGCGCCGTCATCACCGTGCTCGAAGGCCTGAGCGTCGCGCTGCGCGAATCGCTCGTCGCAGGGCGGCTGGACCTGGCGCTGCTCTTCGATCCCGCGCCCTCGGCCCAGCTTTCGTTCCAGCCGCTGATGCGCGAGAAGCTCCTGCTGGTGGCGCCGCCCAAAAGCAAGCTGCCGGCCCGCGTCGGCTTGCCGGCGCTCGCCAACTACCCCATGGTGCTGCCCAGTGCGCCGAATGCGATCCGGCACTTGCTCGACTCGGTGCTGGGCCCGCGCGGCATCGAGCTCCAGGTGCTTGCGGAGGTGGGGGCGGTGCGCACCGTCCTGGCGCTCGTCGCGACCGGCGTCGGGTGCACGATCCTTCCGGAGAGCGCATTGAGCGCCATCGACGACGAGGCACTGCCGCGCGCACCGATCGGGCCGCCCGCCATCTGGAATGCGCTGGTCCTCGCGACGCCGACGGTGCGCCCGGCCACCCGGCTCGTGCGCGGTACGGCGCAGCTTCTCCAGGAACTGGATTTTCGTCGCCCCAACGTCGAATAGCCAACAGGCATAGCTGATATAGCGCGGGATTCCTTACGGGCTGCGACAGGCCCGCCGAGACTCCCGGCCATGCCCACCGACATCCCACCCAACCCCGCCAGGCGCGAGCCCCCGGCGGGCAAGCTGCTCTCGTACCGGCCCCGAAACTCGAACGAGACGGTCCAGATCGAGTTCCACGACCAGGGCACCGGCCCGGTCATCTGCATCCTGCCTTCGCTCGCGCGGTCGGGGCGGGACTACGACGTGGTCGCGAAGCTGTTGTGCGAGGCCGGCTTCCGCGTGCTGCGGCCCGAGCCGAGGGGCGTCGGCCGCAGCCGCGGGCCGATGGAGAACCTGGACATGCACGATTTCGCGGGCGACGTGGCGGCCGTTCTCGACCACGAGCAAACCGGGCCCGTCGTCATCGTCGGCCATGCCTGGGGCAGCCAGCCGGCGCGCGCGCTGGCCGCCGACCGCCCGGACCTGGTGCGCGGCATCGTCATGGCCGCGGCGTCGGCGGGCAAGCTCCCGCCCGGGTCGACCGAGAAGCCGTACAGCCGCCTGCGCGACGCGATCGATGGCGCGGGGGATCCGTCCCTGTCGCAGGCCGAACGCCTCGAGTGCCTGCGCAAGGCTTTCTTTGCGCCAGGGCACGACCCCAGCGTGTGGCTCGACGGCTGGTTCCCGGCCGCGCACGAGGCGCAGGGCCGTGCGCGCGAGAACACGCCGATCGACGACTACTTCTCGGGTGGAAAGACGGCGCCGATCCTGGACCTGCAGGCCGAGCACGACGCGGTTGTCATTCCCGATGTGATGCAGCCCCTGTTGGGCGAGCGGGTCACGGTCCGGGTCATCCGCGATGCGGGGCATGCGATGGCGCCCGAGCAGCCGCACGCCATGAGTGCGGCGATCGCCGAGTTCGCGCGCGGCATCTAGAAATCCAAAAGAAGAAGACACAACGTGCTGAAAAAGATCATTTCGCTGTCCAGGTTCGCCCTGCTGGGAGCTGCCGTCGCGGGCGCCCAGGTCTGCAGTGCGGACGACTATCCGAGCAAGCCCATCCGGATGGTCATTCCCTACACGCCCGGAGGCTCCATCGACACCGTGGGCCGCATGGTGGCCGACCAGCTGCAGCGGCAGCTGGGCCAGCCGATCGTCATCGAGAACACGCCGGGCGCCTCCGGGGTGCTCGGGTCGCTGAACGTCAGGAAGGCCAATGCCGATGGCTACACCCTGCTGTTCAATGCATCGAGCCAGGTGTACCTGCCGCTCGTCCTCGCCAAGAATAGCTATGACGCGGAGAAGGACTTCACCCCCGTGGGACAGATCGGCTATGTGCCACTGGTGGTGGCGGTCAACAACGATGTTCCGGCGAAGAACCTGGCCGAGTTCGCGGCGCTCGCCAAGGCGAACCCCGACAAGTACACCTGGGCGACGTCGGGCCTCGGGACCACGAGCCACCTCAGCGAGGAAATGATCAATCGCGCGCTGAAGCTCAGGATGGAGATCATTGCGTACAAGGGCGCCGTGCCGCAGCTGACCGACGTCGTCGGCGGGCACGTCTCGGCTGCGGTGTCTCCGATGCCCGGCGTCCATCCGTTCGTGCAGGCCGGCCGCCTGCGCGCACTGGCCGTCACGAGCAAGACGCGGGTGCCGAGCATGCCCGAGGTTCCGACGGTCGCGGAAAGCGGCATCCCGGGCTTCGAACTCCTCTCGTGGTACGGCATCTGGGGGCCGGCCGGCATGCCGGCGGCAGTGACCGACCGGTTGAACGCGGAAATTGCCAAGGCGGTGGACGCGCCTGCACTCAAGGCCAGGTTTGCCGAGCTGTCCTTCATTCCGGCCAAGTCCGATCCGGCGCAGTTTCGCCAGCTGATCCGCGAGGACTTGTCGAAGATCGGCAAGGCGGTCAGGGAAGCCAACATCCGGATCGACTTCTAGCCGGCGCGCGAGGGCGGCGGCTCGGCTGCGAGCAGGACCGCCCTTGCCCGGTCGCGCAGGGCCAGCAGCGGGCCCTTCAACTCCGCTTCGGTGTCCTGGATGCTGGCTGCCGTGGTGACGCTGACATTGAAGACATAGATGGGCCGCTGCGCCATGACAAGCGGCGCCGCCATGGCGACGACTTCCGGCTGCCATGAGGCCACGCAGTAGCCGTGCTGTTCGACACTCGAGATCGCGGCCCTGATCTCGTCGCGTATGCGGCCCCACTCGGAGCGCCGCGCCGCCTTGAACCTTGCCAGCAGTGCGCGGCGTTCTTCCTGCGGTGCCACGGCCAGGTAGGCCCTGCCGAGCGAGGTGAGTTCCATCGGCACGCGCTGGCCCGCGACCACGTTGCGCAGTGCGACTTTCCGGTTGTAGCGCACGGACTCCAGGTAGACCATCTCGTCCCGGTCCGGCGCGGCCAGGCCGACGTTGATGCGCATCTTTTCCGCCAGCGCCCGCATCAGCGGCGCCACCGCATTCAGCACGGGCGAGCCCGAGCGCATGGCGTGGCCCAGGCTCAGCACCGGTGCTGCCAGCCGGTAGGCCCGGCGGCTGCGGTCGTGTTCGAGCAGCCCGGTCTCGACCAGCGTTTGCGCGAGGCGGCTGACCGTCGCGCGCGAGAGGCCGGTGCGCTCCGCGATCTCGCCGTTGCCCAGCAGGTCGGCACCGGGCCGGAAGGCCCTCAGGATCTCGATGCCCCGGACCAGGGACCGGTTCAGCAGCGGGTCTTCGTGGTGCTGGCGCCGTGGCGCGGGGTCTGCAGGAGCGTGCATGGAAAGGTGGTGAAGGGATGCCGGCGAAGCCTATCCCAAATTCCATGCAATGGAAATATGGGGATGCGCGGCGGAGCCCGTGTCCCTAAGCTTGGACCCGTCGATGAGAAGAGCCGCAGCGCCGCCCTCGATGCCTGCTTTCTCACATTCCTTTTTGACGGAGACAAACCATGCAGAACCCCATAACGCTGGCACGCGCCGGGCATGCCATTCTTTTTTCGCTGGCCTGCATGGTCGGCGGTCTCGTCGCGATGCCGGCGCGCGCGGCCTTTCCCGACAAGCCGATCAAGCTCGTGGTGCCGTTCGCGCCCGGCGGCGGCACCGACCTGGTGGCCCGCACCATGGCCATCACGATGGGGCAGGAACTGGGGCAGCCCGTGATCATCGACAACAAGCCCGGCGCGGGCACGATCATCGGCACGGACGCCGTGGCCAAGAGCGCACCCGATGGCTACACGATGGTGATGGCAACCGTGGCGCATGTCGTCAACCCGAGCCTCCAGCCCAAGCTCCCGTACAACCACGAGAAAGCCTTTGCGCCGGTCATGCTGGTGGGCATTTCGCCGAACGTGCTGGTGGTTCGCGCCGACAGCCCGCTCAAGTCGGTGAAGGACGTGATCGATGCGGCCAGGGCCCATCCGGGCAAGCTGTCCTTCGCGTCGCAGGGCGCCGGCACCTCGGCCCACCTGGCCGGCGAGCTCTTCAAGAACCTGACCAGGACCGACATCACCCACATCCCTTACCGCGGTGCCGGCCCCGCCATCACCGACCTGCTGGGTGGACAGGTCGACGTGATGTTCGCGACCGCCGCAGCGGTGGGCAGCTTCGTCGAAGGCGGCAAGCTGCGCGCGCTGGCCGTGACGACCGCCACGCGGTCCGCGGCCCATTCGCTGGCGAAGGTGCCGACGATCGCGGAGAGCGGCGTGCCGGGCTATGTCGCAGACAGCTGGTATGGCCTGTACGCGCCCGCCGGCACCCCGGCCGACGTGATCGCACGCCTGAATGCCGCGGCGAAGAAGGCGGTGCAGACGGATGCCTTCCGCAAGCGGGTGGAGTCCGAGGGCCTCGTCATCAACAGCGGCTCGCCGCAGGACTTCGACAGGTACGCCAAGGGCGAGGAAGCGCGCTGGCGCAAGGTGGTCAAGGAAAACAACATCACGGCCGAATGAACGGAGATATCGAATGAACAGCAGCAGCCTGATCGAACTGGAAGTCGCGGACGGCATCGCCACCTTGTGGCTGAACCGCCCCGAAAAGCGCAACGCGATGAGCGACGACATGCGCACTGAATTCATCGCCGCGCTGGAGCATGTGGCCAACGACAAGGCGATCCGCGCCTTGGTGCTCACCGGACGCGGCAAGGGCTTCTGCGCCGGCGGGGATGTCGCCGGCATGGAACGGCGGATGCAGGCGCCCGCGGGGGAGGTCGGCTTCAACGGCTGGAGCCGCCAGCAGCGCGTGCACCACACCCAATCGCTGCTGCACACCATGCCCAAGCCGACGATCGCTGCCGTCAACGGGGCCGCCTCGGGCCTGGGGGCCGACACGGCGCTGGCCTGCGACTTCATCATCGCTTCGGATACCGCGAGCTTCACCTGGTCCTACATCCATCGCGGCATCGTTCCCGATGGCGGCGGCATGTACTTCCTGCCGCGCCGGGTCGGGCTCTCCAGGGCCAAGGAGCTGATCTTCAGCGGCCGGAAGGTCGAGCTCGAAGAGGCCCTGCGCCTGGGCATCGCCGATCGCCAGTCGGATGCCGAGAGCCTGGTTGCCGATGCGCAGCGCTGGGCGGCCGAGATGAGCAAGGGTTCGGCCACCGCATTGGCCCTTGGCAAGACGATCCTCAACCAGAGCTTCGAGCTGTCCGCGCACCAGGTGTTTGCCCAGGGCAGCCAGGCGCAGGGCATTTGCTACACCAGCACCGAGCATCGCGAGTCGGTGATGGCCTTCCTGGCCAAGAGCAGCACGAAAAACGGGACAACGAAATGACCGAACTGAACTCCATTGGCAGGCTCCTCAAGCCGCGCAGCGTCGCAGTGATTGGCGCTTCGGCGGATGCGGCCAAGACGGCCGGCCGGCCCGTGGCCTACTTGCGCAAGCACGGATTCACGGGTGAGATCTACCCGGTCAATCCGCGTGTCGATGCCATCGGTGGCCTCGCCTGCTATCCGGACATCGCCTCGATTCCCGGCACGCCCGATGTGGGCATCGTGCTGCTGGGCGCCGAGCGCGCGCACCAGGCCGTGCGCGAACTCGCGGCCAAGGGAACCGCTGCGGCGATCGTGCTCGCCAGCGGTTACACGGAAACCGGGGAGGAGGGCGCACGCCGCCAGCAGCAGCTCGTCGAGGCGGCCGGCCGCATGCGGATCCTCGGCCCCAACACGATCGGGCTGGTCAACCTGAGCGACAACATCGTGCTCTCCGCCAGCGGCGCGCTCGAGATGGAGCACTTCCCGGTCGGCGGGATCGGCGTGGTTTCGCAGAGCGGAGGCATTCTCGGCGCGCTGCTGTCGCGCGCGGCGGCGCGCGGCATCGGCCTGTCGAAGCTGATCTCGACCAGCAACGAAGTGGACCTGGACCTGGCGGATTTTGTCGACCATCTGGCTGACGACGCCGACACCAAGGTCATTGCGCTCTATGTGGAGAGCGTCCGCAATCCCGAGAAGTTTCGTGCCGCTGCGCTGAAGGCGGCGCGCGCGGGCAAGCCGGTTGTCGCGTTCAAGATCGGCCGCTCCGAAGCGGGCGCGAAAGCCGCCGTGTCGCACACCGGTGCACTGGCGGGCGCCGACCGCATGTACGACGCGCTGTTCAGGCAGGTCGGTGTGATCCGCGCCCAGACCTTTGCCGACCTGCTCGACATTCCCGTCGCATTGGCCACGGGCCGCAAGCTCCGCGGCAAGCGCGTGGCCATCCTGACCTCGACCGGCGGCGCTGGAACGCTGGTGTCGGACGACCTGGGCATGCAAGGATTCGAGACACCGGCGCCAGATGCTGCAACGGCGCAGGCCTTGCGCGCGCTGCAGAGCGGCGATCACGCGGTGCTCGACCGCAACCCCATCGACGTGACCCTGGCCGGCCTGCAGCCGGACCTGCTGCGCGGCGCCATCGACATCCTGCTCGAGAGCCCCAGCTACGACGCGCTGGCGATCATCGTCGGCTCCTCCAGCCTGGCCATGCCGGAACTGATGGCAGGCGCCATCCAGGACTGCCTGCCGCATTCGGACAAGCCCGTGATCGCCTACGTGAGCCCGCATGCGCCCGAAGTCGCGGCCTTGCTCACGCAGCGCGGTGTGCCTGCCTTTGCCGCTGCCGAAAGCTGCACCAGCGCGCTCGGCGCCATGCTGAATGCCGGCAGCTGGCGCGAGCCGGATCCATCCCGTGCGCCTGCCACCGCGGTGCCCATCGACGACCTGCCCACCGGCTCCCTCGATGAAGCCCAGGCCAAGCAGCTGTTCACCCGCTTCGGCGTGCCGTGCGCGCGCGAGGTGGTGGTGACCACGCCGGCCGAGGCCGAAGCCGCGGCGCGCGAACTGGGCGGGCGCGTCGTGCTCAAGATCCTGTCGACCGAGATCACGCACAAGAGCGATGTCGGCGGCGTCGCGGTGAACCTGACGCCCGAGACGGTGGGCGCGCGCCTGCAGGCGATGGCCGCCGAAGTCGAGAGCAAGGCCGGCGTGCGGCCCCGGCGCTTCCTGGTGCAGGAAATGGTGGACGGCGGCACCGAGCTGATCCTGGGCATGCACCGCGACCCGCTGGGCACCGCCATCCTGCTGGGCATGGGCGGCGTCACCGCCGAACTGTTCAAGGACACCACGATGCGGCTGCTGCCGCTCCAGGGCGGCCTGAGCCGCGAGGATGCGCTCTCCATGGCGCGCGAGCTCAAGACCTGGCCACTGCTGGACGGCTTCCGTGGCCGGCCCAAGGCCGACGTCGAGGCGCTGGTCGATGCCATCGTCGCCTTCTCGGACATGGCGGCGCGACTCGGCGAGCGTTTGGTCGAAGCCGAGATCAATCCGGTTTTCGTGTTGCCGCAAGGGCAGGGCGTGCGCGCCGCCGATGGCGTGGTCGTGCTGGCCGGCTGAACGAGGCAAAGCAAGCCATCCTCAAGGAGCCATCGAGATGCACGTCACACAAGTACTCGCGCGCTACGCAACCGACTTCCGGCGGCAGGATCTGCCGGCCGAGGTCCTCCACCACACCAAGCGAGCCGTGATCGACTGGTACGCCTCGCTGTTCCCCGGCCTCGGCGCGGCGCCGGTGAGCCAACTCGAAGCCGCCCTGAACGAGGACCTGGACCGCGGACGCGCTTTTCTCGTCGGCGGTCGCCCAGCCACCGCGCGCGCCGCTGCGCTGATCAACGGCACGGCAGCCCATGCGGCGGAGGTGGACGACAGCTTTCGCGAAGCCATGTACCACCCGGGCGCAGCCACCATTGCCGCCGCGCTGGCCGCAAGCCATGACGCCGGCGCCAGCGGACTGCAATTCCTGCGCGGCGTGGTGCTGGGCTATGAGGTGTCGACGCGCATCGGCGTCGTGATGGGCCGCGCGCACTACCGGTTCTGGCACAGCACGGGCACGGTGGGCAGCTTCGGCGCCGCTGCCGCCGCAGGCATTCTCATGGACCTGGACGAAGCCGCCTTCGCGCATGCGCTGGCCACGGCCGCCACCTTCACGGCCGGCCTGCAGCAGGCCTTCCGCATGGACTCCATGTCCAAGCCGCTGCATGCGGGCCGCGCGGCCGAGGCCGGTGTGCTCGCCGCCCAGCTTGCGCGCAACGGTGTCACGGGCTCGCTCGACGTGCTCGAAGGAGAGGCGGGGCTGGGCCGGGCCATGAGCGACGGGCCGGACTGGTCTCAGATCGGTGCGACGCTGGGGCAGGACTTCCACATCACCCGCCTGAGCTTCAAGAACCACATCGGATGCGGACATGCCTTCGCGGCCATCGACGGCGCGTTGGCGCTGAAGCGGCGGCATGGCATCGAGCCCGGCGAGATCGCGCATGTGCACGTGGCAACCTACCGCCCGGCACTCGACATCGCCTGCTACACGCAGCCGGCCACCGCCAACGAAGCGCGCTTCAGCCTGGGCTACGTGGTGGCGACCGCTCTGGCGCATGGCAGCGTGCGCCTGGCGGCGTATGAACCGGCGCGGCTGCAGGATCGGGCCACGCGTTCGTTGATGGAGCGCACCAGCGTTGCGGTGGACCCCGAGCTCGATGCCGCCTTTCCGGGCCGGCGCGCCGCGCGCGTGGTGATCACGATGCACGACGGCCGCCGCTTCGAACACCTGCAGCCCAACCGCAAGGGCGATCCGGAAGAGCCGCTGAGCGATGCCGAGCTCGAGGACAAGTTCATGGAACTGTCCTCGCCCGTGATCGGCGGCGCACCTGCGCGGGCGCTCTTGGACCGGCTCTGGACGCTGGAGCGCAGCGCGGCGGCGCCGAACTGAACTTCGGCGTTCGGGGCGGCCAGCTGCCGAAGCCCCGGCTCAGGAACTGCAGCTGTAGTTCGCAGCCAGCTTCGAAGCCTCCGCATCGTTGGCCGGGCCCGTGTAGCGCGGATATTGCGGATACTGGCACAGCGGCCGGCTCAGCAGGACCGCCCCTTGTGCATCGCGCTTCTCGGCGACCAGCGTGGAGGGGGCCGCGCTCTTGGTCACCCACTGGTCCAGGGCCGTCAGCAGATCCGATGAATCGGCGCCCGGTCCTCCGGCGCAGTGGTTCACGCCCGGTGCGACATAGAAGCGTGTCGATGCGTCCGCGGTTGCGGCACCGATGGCGCTTCGCATGTTCGAGTAGTACTCGACGGTCGATCTCGCGCTGAGCGCGGAATCATTTCCGCCGTGCCACAGGATCAGCTTGCCGCCGCTGTTGATGAACGGCCGGATGTCGGCATTGGTCGCGTCATTGAGCGCGGCCATGGCATAGAGGGCATTCTGGTTCTGGTCCCAGGGCGTGTAGGCCAGCGAGTCCGCGGTCCTGTCGCGGGCCAGGTAGTTCTTGACCGTCGTGTCCTGGAACAGGAACTGCAGCGCCGTCGTGACATTGCCGTCGCCCGTGACCCAGGTCCTCCAGGCGCCGGGATCGTCCTCGTTGCCTGTCAGGTTCCAGCCCGCGTTGCGGAAGGTGGGGCTGCCCGTGAAGGCGGCCTCCGTGGTCCAGGATGCGACCACGTCGAGCTGCGCGTCTGACAGGCAGGTGTCGCCAGTGTCGGTTCCGCCGGCGCAGCGCAGCGCGGCCACATTGGCGAGCGCCGGCGTGCAGGCGGCCTGGTTCGACACCACGCTGTCGACAACGCCGTCGAGCCCGTCGCAGGCGTCTCGCACGTGCTTGCTCAGGAGGGCCGTCTTCGCGGCGCTGAAAGCACCGCCAGGCACGGCAAGCGCCCTGGAATTCCGGTTGAAGGCGCCCATGAACCCGACCCAGTTGTAGGCGGGTGCGCGCGAGATCACGCCGTCGAAGAGATTGGGTGCGCGCTGCACTGCCATCAATGCTTCGCGGCCGCCATTGGAGCAGCCTTCGAAGTACGACTTGGCCGGCAGGGCCCCATAGGCCGCCGCCAGGGTTTCGGTCGCCGTCGACATCACGGTGGGTACCGAGAGGCTGCCGAACAGCTGCGCGGCAAAGGTATCGGTCAACGCGAAGTCCGCGCTCAGGACATTGCCCTGGTGCCCCGAGTCGCTCGCGACCACGGCGTAGCCCTGGCCCAGGGCCGGCACCGAGGGCGGCGAGATCGCGCCGTTATAGCCGCCGCCGCCTTGGTAGTAGAGCTTGCCGTTCCACGCCTCCGGCAGGGATATCTGGAAGTTCAGCGCCGGCGCAATCGTGCCTGTGACCTTGCAGTAAGCGGGCACGCTTGCGGCCGCGTCCTGCATGGCGGCCGTCAGCGCAGCGCCAGCCACGGTTTTTCCGTTCAGCTCGCCGCAGGCCTTCTGGGCCGTCACGGCCGGTGCGGGTGGTGGGCTTGCGGGTTGCGCAGCAGACGGGACAGGAAACAGAACGGGGACCGCGCCGCGGTCATCGGAGCCGCCGCCGCAGGCCGCCAGCATCGCTGCGCCGGCAGCAGCCGCGGCAACGGCGTGGAGCTTCGTGCGGGCCCGTGATTCCTTGGAGGAGGAGAAGAAGTGCATGTCTCGATTCCTTTGTCGGTTGTCAGCCTCTGCACCGCAACGAGATGGAGCGATGCCTGCGTGATTCTGAAAGGCGAGACCCCCGGCAACTGTTCCGGGACGGACATTCGGGGCACTGATTTCTAAGGAGAAACCCTTCGGTTTCTTCAATGCACGGCAGGCGGGTCAGGGGTATCTGGCAAGTGCCTGCCGGTCCATCACCGTGATGTAGCCGTAGCCCCGCCGGATGAGCCCGGCGCTTTCCAGTTCGGTCAATGCGGCGTTGACGCGCTGGCGCGAGATGCCGACGAGCGAACCGATTTCCTCCTGGTTGATCCGCAGCGTGGAGTCGGTGTTCGGATAGAGCACCGGATGGAAGAGGCTGGAGATCCCCCGCGCCACGCGCGCCGTCGGTTCGAGCAGCCGGTCGAACTTCACCATTGCGATGAACTGCCCGAGGCGCTCGTTCAGATGGGAGAGCATGAAGTGGTTGAACGGAATGCTTCGATCGAGCAGCCAGGAGAACGTGGCCCTCGGCAGATGCACGGTGACGGTCGGCCGCGTCGCCATGACTTCGTACTTGCGCTGCTCCGGCTTCAGCAGCGAGCCCTCGCCGATCCATCCGCTGGACGCAACCCCGGTGAACATGATCAGGCGGCCATCTACCGTGGTGTCCTGCACGCGCAGAAAACCTTCCAGCACGCCGATCCAGCTGTCGGCGGTCTCGTCGCGCCGGCACACATAGGAGTGCGCTTCATGGTGGCGAACGTACAGCGCCTCGAACGCTTTCGTTCGCTCGGCCTGCGTCAGGGCACGCGGCCAGATGCAGCGCTCGAAGAAGGCGTTGAGATCCTTGAGAGGCAGCATGCGTTACCACCGGGCGGGGCGGGGACCCTCGGCGCGGGCGAAGAACAAACCGGATCGAGCGCGCATAGCGAATTTCCTTGGGCTGGCGAATCCTATGGCACACCGGCTTGTGGAGTTTGTAGCGCGGACGACATTTGCGTTCTTGCATCGTCGGGACAAACCCGGATTCGCAGAGCCGGAACGTCGGGGCTTGCTGGATCTTGGCGCGCGCTTCCTTGTTGCCCATGGTGTCCATCTTGTAGGCCGCATTGAGCGTGAGCAGGCGGGCCTGGTCGCGATGAGGCAGCGCGACTCGGCGATGCGCTCGTGCCAGATCGACTGCTCCGCGAGCGGGCGGCCGAAGGCCGCGCGGCTGCGGAGGCGATCGCACATGAGTTCGAGCGCGCGCTCGGCGGCACCGACGGAGCGCATGCAATGGTGGATGCGCCCCGGGCCCCACGGGATGGTCGGGCGTCTTCACGAACAGCGGCGTCGCTCAGCGGCCAGCCGTGGCTGAAGAGAATGGGCTGGCCCGAGCCCCAGTCCTTGTAGTAGAGCTCGGTGCCGTCGCGCAGTGTGAGTGTGGTCGTGGTTTGCTTTTCCTTGAAGGTTGAGGGCCGGTGCGCTCAGGCGGGCTGGCGCAGCGGCCGGAACGCTGCGCGCAGTTCCTCGCTGAACAGCTGCGGCTGTTCCCAGGCGGCAAAGTGGCCGCCCTTGCCGACTTCGTTGAAGTAGTAGAGCGTTCGATAGGCGCGCTCGGCCCAGCTTCTTGGCGCGCGGTAGATCTCGCCCGGGAACACGGTGATGGCCACCGGAATCGAGATGTCCTGCGTCTTCTGCGCCGCCGCGCTGAAGTTGTTGTTGTTGTTCTCCCAATAGAACCGCGAGGAAGAAGCGGCCGTGTCGGTGAGCCAGTAGAGGGTGATGTCGTCGAGCATCTCGTCCCGGCCGAGCACGCGCTCGGGTTCGCCGCCGCTGTCGGTCCACTGCGCGAACTTCTCGTAGATCCAACCGGCCAGGCCCGCTGGAGAGTCGGCCAACGGGTAGCCGATCGTCTGCGGGCGCGTCACCATCATGGCGCCGTAGGCAGCGCCCGTCTTGAAGAAGGCGCTGAGCGTGTTGAACGCCGCGCGCTCGGGCGCCGACAGCCCGGCCGGCGCGGGATCGCCATTGTTGATGGGCTTGACCAGTTCCGCGGGCACGGTGGCGGGCATGTTCAGGTGGATGCCCCGCAGGCCTTGCGGTGCCTGGCGTGCCATTGCATCCGAAATGACCGAACCATGGTCTCCACCTTGGGACACGTAATGCGTGTAGCCCAGCCGCTTCATCAGCGTGTCCCATGCGCGGCCCACGCGCTCGGGGCCCCAGCCCGTCTCCCTGGGCTTGCCGGAGAAGCCGTGGCCGGGGATGGACGGGATCACGACGTGGAAGGCATCGGCAGCATTGCCTGCGAAGGCGGTCGGGTCGGTCAGCGGACCGATTGTTTTCAGGAACTCCAGCATCGAGCCGGGCCAGCCATGCGTCAGGACCAACGGCAACGCGTTCGGATGGCGCGAACGTACGTGGATGAACTGGATGTCGATGCCGTCGATCGTGGTGATGAACTGCGGGAGCGCATTGAGCCTTGCCTCGACCTTGCGCCAGTCATAGCCCGTTTCCCAGTAGCGAACCAGCGCCTGCAGCCTGGCCAGCTGAACGCCTTGCGAGGTGTCGCCGACCGTCTCGCGGTCGGGCCATCGCGTGGCCCTGAGGCGCCGGCGCAGATCGGTGATCGCTTCCTCGGGAACGTCGATGCGGAAGGGCCTTATCGCGTCGCCTTGCGCTGCGGCGCTCCTGTCCGCGGGTGTGGCCGCGAAGGTCGCGGCTGCCGAACCTGCGAGAAGGCCCGCAGTTGCCACCAGCGCACCGCGGCGCGTCAGGGTGGGATGGAACGCCGCGCGGCGGCTGGATGCGTCGGAATCTGTCATGGTCATTTGCCTTGTGCTGGTGAATGGAAATCCGTGCGACGCGGCGCCTGGCCGCGTGGTGTCGAAGGACCGTGCGTGGAAGCAAGTCCTATCGGCTGGCCGCTTCGTCGATGAGCTTCGCGACCACCTCGGGCCTGGACGTCATCACGACGTGCGAGGCGCCCTTGACGACCACCGTCTTCACCGACCTGGCACGTTCTGCCATGAAGGCCTGCGCCGCGGGCGGAATGTTCTTGTCGGCGTCGCCGTAGACGAACCAGGAGGGCACCGTCTTCCAGGCGGGTGCGCCCGCGGGCTCGCCGAGCGCCGACTCGGCGATGGGGCGCTGGGTCGCGGCCATCAGGCGCGCAGCCGCGGCCGGAACGTCGGCGGCGAACTGGTCGTGGAACCTGTTCTTCAGGATGTACAGGTCCTTGCCGCCGTCGGCGAGTGCGACCGGCGGTGCCAGCGCGGGCCCGAGCGTGCTGCCGGGGAACTTGCCGGCGAGATCGGCTGCCGACTCCCCGGCTTCAGGCGCAAAGGCCGCGACGAAGACAAGCGCCTTCACGTTGCTCTTGCCAGTGGCGGCGCTGGAGATCACGGAGCCGCCATAGGAATGGCCCACCAGCACCACTGGTCCCTTGACCGCATCGACGATGCTCGCGACATCTGCCGCGTCGGACTTGACGCCGCGCAACGGGTTGGCGGCGGCGATCACCGGATAGTGCTTCGCTTCGAGCTTGCGGATGACGCCATCCCAGCTCGACGATTCTGCGAAGGCTCCGTGCACGAGCACGATGGTGGGCTTGGCTTGCTGCGCAGTGCTTGCAGATTGCGCCGAAGCATTGAACGTGAAGGCGCCAGCCAATGCCATGAGGCCCACGGCGGCCATGGTGCGGGCGAAGCGGCGGCTGAGATTTTTCATTTGGTTTTTCCTGCGGTTGAAGTGAAGGGCAATGAAGAGTGATTGCCTTCTGCAGCTCATGACGAGCGCGGCGGGGCAAGGCACGGCCGCGTTTATAGGATGCGTCTCAACGTGCACCGCAGATGTCTGTATGCCACTGTGTCGGCCGGACAGGGCGACATGAAGAATTACACGAAGGCCTCGCCGGTGAAACGTAGTGTTGGCGTCCGGCCGTGCAGATACACAGGAATACGGAACGCCGTTTGGAAGCGGCAGGGGCGCTGAACAATCCACGCGTTCAGGCGCCGCGGAGCCTTCGCGCTCGGCGGCAATTTCCAACACACAAGGTCCGTCCCATGAATCGAAACAACACACAGAAGGTTTCTGCCTCGGACGCCACAACGCGTCATGCATGCCTGGCTTCATGCCAAGGCACGCTGGCGAAGCTCACCGGCCTCGGCCTGCTTGCGCTCGCGGCGGCGGCCGGCGTCTTTGTCGCGACCTCCAGCGCCGCGGGGGATGCGAAGACTTCGGATGCCTCGCCCCTGTACGGCGTCACTATTCCCAAGGGCTATCGGCAGTGGCAGCTGATCGCGCCGGCGATCGAGGCGGAGCCGTTGAACGAACTGCGCGTGGTGCTCGGCAATGCCAAGGCGATCCAGGCCTACGACCAGGGCACGCTGCCGTTCCCGGACGGAACCATCCTCACCAAGCTGGCATGGAAACATGTGCAGTCGCCGGAATTCGCGCCCGCGTCAATCCCTGGCGCAGCGACCACCGTGCAGGTGATGGTGAAGGACTCGAAGAAATACGCGGCCACGGGCGGATGGGGATTCGGCCGCTTCGTCGATGGCAAGCCCGTCGACCTGGCGCAGCACCAGACCTGCTTTGCCTGCCACCAGGCGCTGGTGAAGAACCACGACTACGTGTTCACGCGGCTCGCGCGTTGACGCGCGAGTGCGGACAGGGCTGCCTCACGTGAGTTGAGTGCTGACGCCGAGCCGATACGTCACGCCGTCGCGGCCGGGGTCGGCGCCGCCGTGCAGGCCATCGGCCTGTACCTGCACGCCGTGCACCCAGCCGATGGTGTAGTTGTACGGGTTGCGGCCAATGGCATAGCCCTGTGCTTCCAGTGTGCGCGTGATGGAACGCGGAATGCGGTTGCACACGTCGATGGAGTTGCCGGTGGACGAGAAGCGCGGCGCCGACACGGCAGCCTGCATCTCCATGTCGTGGTCGATCACGTTGAGCAGCACCTGCAGCACGCCCATCGCGATCTGTGTGCCACCCGGGGCGCCGAGCACCACCTCTAGCTCGCCGTTCTTGAAGGTCATGGTGGGACACGACGAGGTGAAACGGCTCTTGCCAGGCTGGATGCTGCCGGCGCGGCCCGGGCGCGGGTCGAACACGCCCATGCAGCCGTTGTACATGAAGCCCATGCCCGGGGTGATGATGCCCGAGGGCATGGCCAGCGAGTGGGTGAGGGATACGGCGTTGCCGTCGGCGTCCACCACGCTCAGGTGGGTGGTGTCGCGCGGCACGGGCGCGCCGGGGTTCACGCGCTCCACGTTGAAGCGATGACCCGCGCGGATCTGTTCGGCCACTTCGCGGGCCATGTCCTTGGACAGCAACTGATCCAGCGGCACGTCGAAGAACTTCGGGTCGCCGATGCAGCGGTCCTTGTCGATCGTGGCCTTTTTCATGGCCTCGCACACCCTCTGCAGGTAGGCGGGGCTGTTGTGCTCCAGGCTCGCCAGATCGAAGTGCTCGAGGATGTTGAGCATCTCCAGCAGCATGGCGCCGCCGCCCGGAGGCTGGTTCGTCGCGATGGTGCGGTCACGGTAGCGGCCCACGAGCGGCGGGTTGCGCTGCACTTGGTACCGGGCCAGGTCGTCGAGCGTGATCAGCGCGCCCAGAGACTGCAGGTGCGCCACCATCTTTTGCGCCAGGTCGCCCTGGTAGAACGGGCGCGCGCCTTCCTCGGCAATCTGGCGCAGCACGGCGGCCATGCCTTCGTTGCGCAGCGGCGCACCGATGGGCTTGGGGCGGCCGTCGGGGCGGCAGTACAGCTGGCGGCTGTCCTCGCAGTACTGCAGGCGCTCCAGATTACCGACGCGCCCCATGCCGGGCTCGTCGATCCAGAAGGCGTGCATGCCGGGGCGCACGAAGTAGCCGTCCACCGCCCAGCGGACGGCGGGCTCCACCACCTGCTGCCACGGCAGGCGGCCGTGCGCCTGGTGCATGGCCTCCAGGCCCTTGAGCGTGGCGGGCGTACCGATGGACTGGGGGCCGATGTCGTTGACGCGGCCCTTGAGGATGAAGCCGAAGCCGTCCTTGGTCTCGCCCTCCAACAGGTGCTCCCACATGTCTTCCCTGGCCGCCAGCGGCGCGGGCGAGTGGAAGTCGAAATATTCGTGCACCTGGGCGCCGGGCAGGTACACGGCGGCGGTGCCGAAACCTGCGATGCCGCACATCAGCGGGTCGACCACCGTCTGGGCCAGCGCGGTGGCCACGGCGGCATCCACCGCGTTGCCGCCTGCGCGCAGGATGTCAATGCCGGATTCGGCGGCCTCGGGCTGCGGACAGACCACCATTGCTTCTTTTTTTTTCATGACTTGTGCTGACGAGCCCCTTGCTACCTCGGCGATACGGCAAGGAGTGGAGATGGGAGGAAAAAGAGGGCGGCGCTTGCGCGGGTCGCCGGCTTACTTGGCGCTGAGGTTCAGCGCCCCGAGCGTGGGCCCCCAGGCCTTGGCGTCACGCGCCGCCGTTTCCATGACCAGCGCGGAAGGGCCGGACATGGGAATCACGCCCATGCTCTTGAGCTTGGCCTGCACGTCGGGACTCTTGTGGAAGGCTGCCGTTGCCTTGTTGAGCTTTTCCACGATGTCGGGCGGCGTGCCGGTGCGTGCCACCACGGCACTCCAGCCCATGTTGTCAAAGCCCTTCACGCCCAGCTCGCCAAGGGTCGGCACATCGGGCAGCTCGGGGGTGCGCTGTGGCGACAGCACGGCCAGTGGATTGAGCTTGTGGTTCTTGATGTGGGGCAGGGCCGTGCCATACACCGGTGCCATCACTTCGGTCTGCCCGCCGATGGTGGCCAGAATGCCGTCGGCCTCGCCCTTGTAAGGGATGTGGGTCATCGAGATGCCCAGGGCATTGGCTACCAGTTCGACGGCCAGATGGGTGGAATTGCCCAGGCCGGCAGACGCGAAGTTCAGCTTGCCGGGCGCCGCCTTGGCTTTTTCCGTCAGATCCTTGAGCGTCTTGATGCCCGTGGCGGGGTTGGCCGACAGCACGAACGGCACCGTGGTCAGCATCGTCACGCCCACAAAATCCTTCTCGGGGTTGTAGGGCAGCGGCTTGTAGGTGAACTGGTTGAGCACCATCAGAGACACGCTGCCCAACAGCAGGGTGTAGCCGTCGGCGGGCGCATTCAGCGCGCTCTGCGCGGCAATGAGGCCGCCCGCACCGGGCTTGTTCTCCACCACGATGGTGGCGCCAATGGCCTTGCCTGCGTGTTCGGCCCACATGCGTGCGATCGTGTCGCTGCTGCCACCCGGGGCCTGCGATACGAGCAGGCGCACGGGCCGGCTGGGGTAGGAGGCTTGCGCGTACACGGTGGTGGCCGTGGCGGCCGCGACCGCGACGCCCATCAGGATCTTGTAGATGTTCGTGGTTGCTTTAGGCACAGGGATTCCTCTGAGGGTCTGACGTAAAAGATGAAGTAATTTTCATGACAACCCCGCCATCGGCCTAGTGAAAATGCAAAATGGATATATGAAGATTTACTCATGATCGAGCGTTCAGAGGGCCTCTCCTGGGCGCGGGGCATCAAGGTCCGGCATCTGGAATCCTTTCTGGTGCTGGACGAGGCGGGCACGCTGACCGGGGCTGCGGCGCGGCTGCACATGACGCAATCTGCCATGTCGCACTGGCTGGCAGAGCTGGAACGCGTGGCGGGCACGCCGCTGGTGGTGCGCGGGCGCAAGGTGCAGCTGACGCCTGCGGGGCATCTGCTCAAGCGGCTGGCCATCACCGTGCTGGGCGATATCGACCGCACCGGCCGGGAGATGCATGCGGTGGCCGCGGGACGCGTGCCGCGTCTGAACGTGGGCAGCGTCTGGGCGGGCATTGCCGGCGGTCTGCCCGAAGCGGTGACTACGTTCCAGCAGCGCCATGCCGATGTGGCCGTGTCGATTCACGACGGGCTGTTCGACGACCTGCTCAAGGGCCTGGACACGCGTGCCATGGATGCCGTGATCGGCGTTCTGGATGCAAGGGCGCACCAGCCGCAGCTGGCGCACCACGTGCTCTTCGACGACCAGGTGAGCATCGTCATCGGCCAAGGCAGCAAGCACTGGGACAGCGACCAGCCGCTGGGCTTTGCCGACGTACTGCGCGAGCAATGGGTGATGCCGCCCCTTGGTACGCTCACTCGCATCCAGATGGATGCCTATCTCATCGAGCAACAAGCATCGTGGCTGGTGCCTAAAGCAGAAACCGCCTCGCTGACCATGATGCAGGCACTGCTGCAAAAGGGCGACTATGTCGGTGTGTGTGCGGAATCCATGGCGGACTACATGGCCTCGCTGGGGCTGTTCCGGAAGGTCGCAATTGATTCGAACATCCGCTTCGGCCCCATCACCGTGGTGTGGAACCGCGAGCACGTTTCAGCCACTCTCATGGATTTCATTGCCTGCCTGAAGGCGCATGCGCGGAGCTTGCCTGCCGCGCCAGTGCAGGCGCCGCCCAGCGCTTAGCCTCCGGGCCAGCGTCCGATCAGTTGGCGTATCCCATGCCGGCCTCAAGGCGCAGCGCCTTCGCCACGCCCGCCCCGTAGGCCGGATCGGCCCGGGTGCAGTTGTCGATGTGGCGGCGCTTGATGAACTCCGGCGCATCGCCCATGGCGCGCGCCGTGTTGTCGAACAGCACCTGCTGCTGCGCGGGCTTCATCAAGCGGAACAGGTCTCCGGGTTGCTTGTAATAGTCGGCATCGTCTTCACGGAAGTTCCAGAAGTCCGCATCGCCGCGCAGTTGGAGCGGCGGCTCGCGGTAATCGGGTTGTTCCTGCCACTGGCCGAAGCTGTTGGGCTCGTAGTGCAGCGTGCCGCCGTAGTTGCCGTCCACGCGCATCGCGCCGTCGCGTTGGTTGCTGTGCACCGGGCAGCGCGCAGCGTTCACCGGGATCTGGTGATGGTTCACGCCGAGCCGGTAGCGCTGCGCATCCGAATACGCGAACAGGCGCGCCTGCAGCATCTTGTCGGGCGACACGCCGATGCCCGGCACCAGGTTGTTGGGCGCGAACGCGCTCTGCTCCACGTCGGCGAAGAAGTTCTCCGGATTGCGGTTCAGCTCCATCACGCCCACCTCGATCAGCGGGTAGTCCTTCTTGGGCCAGACCTTGGTCAGGTCGAAGGGGTGGTAGGGCACCTTCTGTGCATCGGCTTCGGGCATCACCTGCACGTACAGCGTCCACTTGGGGAAGTCGCCGCGCTCGATCGCCTCGAACAGGTCGCGCTGGTGGCTCTCGCGGTCGCCGCCCACGAGGGCCGAGGCTTCGGCATCTGTGAGGTTCCTGATGCCCTGCTGCGTCCTGAAGTGGAACTTGACCCAGAACCGTTCGTTCTGCGCGTTGATGAAGCTGTAGGTGTGCGAGCCGAAGCCGTGCATGTGGCGGTAGCTGGCCGGAATGCCGCGCTCGCTCATCACGATGGTGACCTGGTGCAGCGCCTCGGGCAGCAGCGTCCAGAAGTCCCAGTTGTTGGTGGCGCTGCGCAGGTTGGTCTTCGGGTCGCGCTTCACGGCCTTGTTCAAGTCCGGAAACTTGCGCGGATCGCGCAGGAAGAACACGGGCGTGTTGTTGCCGACCAGGTCCCAGTTGCCTTCTTCGGTATAGAACTTGAGCGCGAAGCCGCGGATGTCGCGCTCGGCATCGGCCGCACCGCGTTCGCCGGCCACCGTGGTGAAGCGCGCGAACATCTCGGTCTTCTTGCCCACGGCGCTGAAGAGCTTGGCGCGCGTGAACCTCGTGATGTCGTGCGTGACGGTAAAGGTGCCGAAGGCGCCCGAGCCCTTGGCGTGCATGCGGCGCTCGGGAATGATCTCGCGGTTGAAGTTGGCGAGCTTCTCCAGCAGCCACACGTCCTGCATCAGCAGGGGGCCGCGCGGGCCGGCCGTGAGGCTGTTCTGGTTGTCGACCACGGGGGCGCCGAAGGCGGTGGTCAGCGAGGTGTTCTTCGAAGGTTCGGGCGGTTTGCTCATGGGGTTGTCCTCTGATCGGTATTGAAAGCACGCCACTCTACGAACCATCAGCCGGCATTCCCATCAGCTGTTCGTAGGGGGGCGACACATACGAAGGAATGACGCTTGGCGCTTCGCCAAGGCCGCAACGAAGACGGTGGTCAGCCGTGCTTGAGTGCGAGGTCTATCCAGGCCTGCAGCTCGCGAGCATCGATCGGCTTCTCGATCAGGCACAGCGCCGTGCTGGCCTGCACGCGCTCGCGCACGCGGGTCGATGCGAACGCGGTGATGAACAGCGTGGGAACATGGATGCCCTGGCCCCGGACCCGGTCCAGCAACTCGATGCCGTCCATGGCCGGCATTCGCACGTCGCACACCAGGCAGCGCGTGCGGGCCGCCATGCCGGAGGCAAGGAATGCCGGGCCCGACGCGAACTCGCGCGCTTCCCATCCGAGCGAACGCACGAGGCTGCTGGTCGCGGCGCGCACGAAAGGATCGTCGTCGACGATGGACACGAGTTCGATGCTGAGGGGTTGCAAGGGAAAATTCCGGGCTCTTTGACCTGGCAGGCGGCCGGGACTATCCCGCCGCTGCCCGGTGCCCCAGATTAGCGCTGCCGGCGGGCGGCGCCCATCATATGTAGGTATGGCTGGTTGCTCATCGGACGGCCGCGTCCTTCGCCTTGCCCAGGAGCTGCTGCGCCTGTTGGAGATCCGCCGTCTCGAAGCCCTCGGTGTAGTGGGCCAGGGTGCCTTCCAGCAGGGCCCGCGCCTCGCGTTCGCGTCCGGCTGCATGCCACAGCCGTGCGAGGTCCGTTGCCGTTCGCAGCTCCCACGCACGGGCGCCTTGATGCCTGCTGCTGGCCAGCGACTCCACGAGGCATTCCTCGGCCTGCGCCGTGTCCGGGGGCGACAGGCGCGACAACGCGCGGGCCTTGACGCGAAGGAGTTCCGGAAGGTTGTACAGGTCGCCCTTGGCATGCACCAGCGCCAGGGTGTCATCCAGCAGCTTCAGCGCGACGGTTGTCTGCCCCAGGGCGGTCAGGCCCTCGGCCAGCGTCAGGTTGAATGCCGTGGTGAGCAGCTCGTAGCGGGATTCGCGAAGCTCCACCAGGCAGTCCTGGATCGCTTGGACACCGCGCTCGGCATCGCCCCGCCTGACGGCCAGTTCGCCCTTGACCCCCCGGCCCACGGCCAGGTACGGCGTGAGCGAATGCGCCTCCGCATAGGCGATGAATCGGTTGATGTCCCGTTCGGCGCGCTCCAGGTCGCCGACCCACATGTACACCGACACGGCCCAGATCAGTGCGATGCACAGCGTGACGGGATGGTCCAGCTGCCGCGCTTCGTCGACGGCGCGCTGCGCGAGCACGACGGCCTGCGACGGGTAGCCCTGAAGCCACAAGGTCCGGGCCAGCGCGATGCAGGCGCGGTTGCGCAGGTCGAATCCCGAGTAGATGCTGCTGTCCTGCAGCGAGTCGGGCGACCCGGCGAGCGCAGCTTCGAGCAGGCGCCTGGCCTCGGGCTGATCGCCCAGCAGATGGTTGCAGAGCCCGACCAGCGAGTTGGCCGCGGCCACCGCGGTCGCGTCGCCGATGGTGCTGGCCACGCGGGCGCAGCGATGCGCGTATTTCAATGATTCGACGAAGTCGCCGATGCGCTCGTGAAAGATCTGGAGCCGGCCAAGCAGCTGGACCTGGCTGGCGGCATCGTCCAGCGCCTCGGCGACCTCGAGGCTGCGCTCCAGAGCCGCCCGCACCTCGTCGCTGTTGCCGCGGGTGAACATCTGCGACACACCGATGGCCGCCTGCAGGTGCATTTCGGTCGAGCTGCCGCGCAGTGCGGGCGTGAGCTGCGCAAGCGCTCGCCTCGACCAGCTGTGGCACTCGGCCAGCAGCGACTTCGCCAGGAACGCAGGCACCGCGGCCGATGCGAGCGAAGCACCCAGGTCCGTCGCGCGGCCCCGGCCGAAACACCAGCTGAGGGCGGCCCGGATGTTGCCCAGGTCGGCCATCTCCGATGCACCACCGGGCGCATGCCCGGCACCGCGGGACGCCGCCATCTGCTGCAGCCGGTCCCGGAAGTAGCGCGCGTGGTGCAGCGACGCGTCGTCCACGGTCGCTTCGTCGGCCTTCGAAAGCGCGTACGTGCGCGTGCTTTCGAGAAGGCGGTACTGGGTGAAGGCGCCCGACTGGCGGATGGCCAGCAAGGACTTCTCCGCCAGGCTGGCGATCGCGGCGACGATCTGTTCCCTGGACAGGTTGTCCGCATCGGCCACGTGACGCGCGGCATCGAGCGAAAAGTACCCGACGAAGACGCACAGGCGGCACAGCACGCGCCGCTCGTGGACATCGAGAAGCTCGTAGCTCCAGTCCAGCGTGGCCTGCAGCGTGGCGTGCCGCGGCTGCGCACCGCGCTGGCCGAGCCATGAAAGCGCCAGCCGTTCGTCCAGCAGCGTGGCGGTCTGGTGCAGCCCATAGGTCGACACGCGGCGTGCCGCGAGCTCGATCGCCAGCGCCACGCCATCGAGCTTCCTGCAGATGTTCGCGATGATCGGGGCGTCGGTGCCGTCGAGGTCCAGCGTGCTTCCGCTGGCCTCGGCCCTGTCCACGAACAGGCGCGTGGCGGGATAGGCGAGGATCTCGCGGGCGCCGAGGCCGGGGCGGTCCGGCGGACTGGCAAACGGATCCAGCAGGTGGACATACTCGCCCTGGACCCGCAGCGCCTCCCGGCTCGTGGCCAGGATATGGATGCTGGGCGCAGCCTGAAAGATCCTCTCGGCCAGGGAAGCTGCCGCTGCGATCACGTGCTCGCAGTTGTCCAGGATGAGGAGCATCCGGCGCTCGCGCAAATACGAGATCAGGCTGGGAACCGGATCGGCGGAACGCACCGAGAGCCGCAGCATCGAGGCGATGGCGGTGGGTACCAGGGAAGGGTCGGTGAGTGTCGCCAGGTCCACGAAGACGACGGCGCCGGCGAAATCGGCCAGCAGATCGTGGCCGGTGCGAACCGCGACTGTCGTCTTGCCGACGCCCCCGGTACCCACCAGCGTGACGAAACGTCCCTTGGCAAGCTGCGCCGCGACCGCGGCCAGGTCGCCGTCACGGCCGACCAGCAAGCCCGGCGGTGCAGGCAAGCCAGGCTCGACCGGGGACTCGTCCCGGTGCGCCTGGACCTCCGGCTCGGCAAAGGTTCTGGAGATCTTGGCGACGAAGCAGTATCCGCGGCCGACGATGTTCGACACATAACGGGCGCCATCCTGCCCATCGCCGAGCGCCTGCCGCAGCATCGTGATCTGGTAGCGCAGGCTCCCGTCTGAAATGACCACGCCCGGCCAGGCCTCTGCCAGCAGCTCCTCCTTGCTCACCACGACATTCGCCTTGGCAATGAGCGCGAGGAGCACATCCATGGCCCGGCCACCCAGGTCCAGCGGCTTGCCATTGCGCGCCAGCAGCCGCTCGCTCACGCGCAGGGTGAAAGGGCCGAACGAAACGATTTCGCCTGCCTGGGCGAGCGCTTCTTTCCTCATCGAACGAGTGGGCCGCCGATCGCAGGCCTGCATCGATGGCACGCGGTCAACTTGGGCACCGGTTCTGCTCCTGAATGGGTTGAAAGTTCCTGGATGCTTCGCTCACGAATGACAGCAGATTCGTGCTTCGCCGAGGCCGCCGGAGTTTACAGCCAGACGTTCAGCGGTCCTGGTGCGAAAACGCGATCGCATTTCTGGTATTCGTCAGCGTGATGAGAGATGCCGCCAAGACGAAGAAAGTGCCGAACAGCAGAAACAAATGGCTGGGGCGCCAATTCGCACCGATCAGCACGCCCGTGAGCGTGGGGGCAAGAATTGCACCGATTCGCCCGAATCCGATCGCCCAGCCAAGCCCCGTGACGCGCTGGGTGGATGGGTAGAGCGAGGGCGTCAATGCAAAAAGACCGGCGATACAGCCATTCGAGAAAAAGCCGATCAGAAAAATGACGGCGAAGGCGAGGGCCAGATTGGCGAGCAGATGGGAATATGCCGCCATCAGCGTCGCATTGACCAGCATGCAGACCGTCAAGACTTTATCGAGCGGAAAGCGCGCCGCCAGCAGGCCCACCGATGCCGCGCCCAGGATCCCGCCCACGTTCAGCAGCACGCCGCTCGAAATTGCCTGCGAGCCCGACAGGCCAGCCGTCGCGAGCAGCCTGGGCGTCCAGCTGAAGACAAAATAAAAACCGAGAAAGGCAAGAAAAAAGGCGCCCCAGATCGACAGGGTCACTGCCTTCATGTCGCGCCCGAACAAATCCCTCAGATAGGCCTGAGCAGCTGTTTCCTTTCTGCCGGAATCGGGCAGGCTCTCGAGCTTCAGCAATCCCAATTTGGGCAGGATGCGGTTGATTCGGTGCAGCGAAGCCGCCGATTTCCGGGAGGCCAGGAAATCGATGGATTCCGGAAGCCAGGCCAGCATCACTGGCAGGGCGGCCAGAGTCATCAGGCCTCCGCACAGAAAAACCGCTCGCCAGCCCGCGTCGGGAATCAATTGCACGGCGATCAATCCACCAACGGCTGCACCCGTGGAGAATGCGGCGGACTGGAGCCCTATTGCCAGGCCCCGCCATCGCCTCGACGCAAACTCACCGGCAATGACATAGCTGCTGGCCATGATGCCGCCAATGCCGACGCCGGTGCTGAACCGCAGCCCACCCAATTCGATCGGAGAAGCCACGTAGGCCGAGCCGGTCATCGCCGCACCCACGATGGCGAGACAGCCGATGATCAATGGCCGGCGCCCCCGACGGTCGGCCCACGGCGCGAGAAAAAGCGAGCCCAATGCCATGCCGATCGGGGCCGCACTGAGCAAGTAGCCCAATTGCACGCCGCTGAGCGACCAATCGTCGGCGACGGCCGATGCGGTGAAGGCCATCACGAGGACGTCGAATCCGTCGATCATGCTGACGATGAAGCAAAGCAGGACCACGGACCATTGAAATCCATTCATGGATTTCTCGTTGATCTCCTGAATGATTGATCTTTCCATTTCTTTTTGATTGCTTGTTCTTCAATGGAAAGAACTGATTCATGGCCCGGGAGGGCCCGTAATCTAACACCGCATAACGCAGTGGGCGGCGCCTTGCCCGCCGGGGCCCGCATCCGTTTCCGCGTCATGCCACCACGAGCGGCAGCGTCAACCGTGCCTCGAACCCGCCGCTGCGGCGGTTCTCCAGATGCAGCTCACCCTGCATGGCCTGCGCCAGGCGCCGGGCGATCGCCAGGCCGAGGCCGGACCCGGGCTTGCCCTCTTGAGGCTGCTGCCCCCGCACCCAGGGCGAAAGGACGGCGTCGAGCTGCGCCGGCCGGATGCCCGGACCGGAGTCAACCACTGCCAGCACGAGGCTCTTCGTATCGACGCGGGCGCAGACACGCACGTCCGTGCCGTAGCGCAGCGCGTTGTCGATCAGGTTGGCGAGCACGCGCCGCAGCGCGAGGGGGCACGCAACCACCGGTTGGCCGATGGATCCGTCGAGCGCAATCGCACGGCCCGCGTCGCGGTAGTCGCGCACCAGGTTGCCGATCAGGCCATCGGCATCGACCCGCTGCAGCGGCTCGGCCAGGCTGTGCTGCATCCGCGCACAGGCGATGCTGCCCTCGACCAGCTCGCGCATCTCGGCGAGATCCCGCTCCATGGCCTCGCGCGCCTCGGAGTCTTCGAGCATCTCGCAGCGCAGACCCATGCGGGTGAGCGGCGTGCGCAGGTCGTGTGCATAGCCGGCCTGCACGTCCAGGTGCTGGGCCTCGCGCTCGGCCTGCCGGCGGCGCAGCGTGTCGATCGCGCGCGCCAGCCGGGCGATGCCGGCCGAACCGTTCTCGTCCAGCGCAGGCAGGCGGGCGTCGCTGCCGACGTGCTCCAGCGTGCTGGCCAGGCGCGCCGCAGCCGCATGGTGGGCCCGCAGCTTGAGCCCGAGGAACCCCGCAGCCAGCGCGAGGCCGGCGAGCAGCGACATGCACAGGAGCCACGGCGCGCTGTCGCTGATCGTGCGGGCCGTGGACGCAAGCGCCGAAGCATGCGTGTCCTGCCCCAGCGCGAGGACGGCGAGCGCGCGCGCCGCGGCCAGTGCCATGCCGCTGGCGGTGTTCGGATGGGTGGTGCCGATGGACTTCAAGGGGCTGCAGGTCATCTCGTTCTCCGTTCGCCGGCGCAACGGCCGGTACGGAAGAGATGACATCACGGGGAAGGGCGTGCGCACCATTGCACCAGCGTTCGGCCAACCCCTACGAAGGTTTGCCGTCGCCATGCGTCCGTGTGGACGGCGAGGACGCCATGCCGAGCAGCGTGCTCAGTGCGTGCCTTGCAGGAGGCCGAGCGCTTCCATCTTGCGCACGAGCTCCGCGACCGAGCGCGAGTTCATCTTGCGCATCGCCTGGCCCCGATGGATCTTGGCGGTGATCTCGGCAATGCCCATGCGGGCGGCGATCTGCTTGTTCATCAGCCCCGCGGCCACATGCTGCACCACCTCGCGCTCGCGCGGCGTGAGCGAGTCCCAGCACAGCTGCAAGGCATGCAGCGAGTGCCCGAGCGCCAGGCGCCTGGCGTCCTTGTCCAGCGCGGCGGTGACGGCATCGATCATGTCCTGGTCGCGAAAGGGCTTGCTCAGGAAGTCCATGGCGCCGGCCTTCATCGCCCGCACGGTCATGGCGATGTCGCCGTGGCCGGTCATGAAGATGATGGGGATCGGCGCGCGGCCGGACTGCAGCAGGGTTTGCTGCAGGGCAAGGCCGCTCTGGCCGCGCAGGCGCACGTCCAGCACCAGGCAGGAAGGGCCGCCGGCCCGCGGTGCGGCAAGGAATTCCTCGGTGGCAGCGAAGGTGCGGACCTCCAGGTCGATCGAGCGCAGCAGGCTGCCGAGCGCATTGCGCACGAGTTCGTCGTCGTCGACGATGTAGACCACGCGCGTGTCTTGGTCCGTCTGCAAGGGTGTGGAGATATCGATGGCAGGATGCATGGGCGTCGCTCGCATTCGGTTCAGGCCGATTTCGCCGGATCCGGGCGCGGCAGCGTGAATACGGCACGCGTACCCGCGGTCTCGCGCGGCAGCAGGGCCAGCGTCCCGTCGTGCGCATCGAGGATCGACTTGCAGATCGCCAGGCCCATGCCCATGCCGTTGGCCTTGGTGCTGAAGAGGGGCTGCAGCAGCTGGTCGGCGTCCTCGGCACCGATGCCGGTGCCGACGTCGTCCACCGCGACGCGCACGCGGCCTTCCTGGTCGCTCGCGCACGCCAGCAGCAGCCGCCGCGCGCCGTGCTCGAGCCCCGTCATCGATTCGGCGCCGTTCATCAGCAGGTTCACGGCAACCTGCTGCAGCTGGACGCGATCTCCGTAGACCGGCTCCGGCGAGTCCAGGCCCTGCAGCTCGAGCATGATGCCCAGCGATTCGAGCGGACCTGCGACCAGCGTCACCGCTTCGCGCAGTGCTTCGTTGAGGTCGAACACCGCAAACTGCGGCTCGGCCTTGCGCGCCTTGGCTCGCAGGCCCTGGATGATGGTGCGGGCCCGCAGTGCGCTCCTGCTGATGTGAACGAGCATCTCGCGCGCTTCGGAAATGTCCGGCGTGCTGCGATCGAGCCAACGCAGCGCGGCACTGGCGGAGGTGTCGACGGCCGCGATCGGTTGCCCGATCTCGTGGACGATGGACGCCACCAGCTCGCCCATGGCCTTCAGGCGGCTCGCGCGCTCGAGTTCCGCGAGCGCCCCCCGCAGTTCTTCTTCGGCAAGGGCGCGCTGGTGGTTCTGTTCGAGCAGCTCCTCGTACAGGCGGGCGTTCTCCAGCGCGAAGGCCGCATGCGAGGCGATCACTTCCAGCACCTCGGCCTTGGACTGCGTGAAGACGTGGGCTGCGAGGCTGTTCTCGAGGTACAGCACGCCGATGAGGGTCGCATGGCGCATCAACGGCACGCAAAGCACCGAGCGCGGCCGCCGGCGGCGCACGTAGTCGTCCTGGGCAAGGGACGGCTCCTCGCGCGCATCGCCCACCACGATGCGCTGCTGGGTGCGCGCGACGGACTGCACGATCGATACCGGGCAGGTATCGGTGCCGAGCGCGACCGGCTCCTGCGTCACCGAGATGGCGCCATCCAGCACCTGCGCCTGCGCGCGCACCTGCCAGGCGCCCTGGCGCAGCAGCGTCAGCGTGCCGTAACCCGCTCCGGCACTCTCGAGTGCGGTGCGCAGCAGCGTTTCCACCAGGCGTGCGGGAACGATGTCGCTCGCGAGCGCTGTCGAGATGCGCAGCACGGCCTGCGCGTCGAGCGCCTGCAGGCGGCTCGTCGCGGGCGCCCATGCGTCCTGCTCGAACACCGCGGGATGGGCGGCCTGCAGCTGCCGCACCTTGGCCGTGGCGCCCCAGCGCTGCCACGCGCCGCGTGCGTAGCGCAGGTTGCCGTGCGCGGACAGTTCATCCCCGCGGCTGGCGTGGAATGCGGCGGCCAATTCGGCGGCCAGCGCCTCGACTTGCGTGAAGCCGTTGCGGCGGGCCTGCGACACCGCGTGCGCATAGGCCTGGCTCGCTTCGAGCGGCTTGCCGGCGACCCGGGCCAGCTCGGCGCGCACCAGCTCGAAGCGGGCCGAGAAGTTGTCGGGGCAGGCCAGGGCCCAGGTGGCAAGCTGGTCCACGTCGCGCTGCAGCGCCGCCTGCTGCGCGGCATCGCGCGCGGGCAGCGCGAGCAGCGCCAGCGCGCCGTAGTACGGCAGCTCGCCGCTTTCGGCAAAGGTGCGTCCTGCCGACGCACAGGCCTCGGCGCGGCCGCGGGCCTCGAGCGCCTCCGCGAGCTCGCCGCACAGCAGTGCGCCCTCGAGCCGGTACACCCAGTATTCGAAGTCCACCAGCGTGGGCGGCGCGCTTTCCTGGGGCAGGCGCGGCTCTTCGCGGGGGTCGCCGCGGGTGCCGTCCTGCAGCCGTGCCAGCAGCAGCTTGTGGGACAGCAGCGCATCGACCACGAACTGGAAATTCGCGTCGCGCGCGATGCCGAGACCGCGCTCGACCGTGTCGCGCACCTCGCCCAGGAATTCGCCCGCGAACAACATGCCGGAGGCCTCGTTGGGGGCGCAGTAGATCGCGAAGGTATGGTCCGCGGTCTCCACCAGGACCTTGTAGGCACGGCGGATGTAGTCGCGTGCCGCGCGGGCGGGCTGCGTCCACGGCACGATCATGGTGCCGAAGGCCATGTAGACGCGGCCGCGGTAGCGGGCGAGGCCGCGCTCGTCGACCAGGTGCAGTGCCAGCGCGCCGAACTCGCGCGCGGCGGCGTAGTTGCCGTAGCGCACGCCGAAGACCTGTGTCATGCACACGTACCCGTCCGCCGAGGCATCCGTGTGGCCGTGCACGATCCCGAGATTGGTCATGCGCAGCAGGATCAGGTCGACCAGGTTCTGGTCGGTGTACAGCGCCGGCGGAATGAGGTCGGCAAAGATGTTGGTGATGGCGCGGCGCAGCGGATCGGTCGCGACCGGCAGCTGCCGCAGCGCGTCCATGCCGTGGCGGTCGAGCCAGGCCTGGAGCTGCGCGTATTCGCGATCGACCGCGGCGTCGTCGGGCTGCATCGGCACGTAGATGCCCGACTTGCGCAGGAACGCCAGCCCGACGCCCAGCGCCAGGTCGAAGCGGCCGAGCGTGGTGTAGAGCGCGGCGCGCAGGCGCGCCAGGTCTGCGCCGAAGATGCCGTCGCCGGCCACCTGCTCCAGTGCCGCCAGGCGCGCCTCGGCGGCTTCGAGCGCACCGGTCATGAATTCGGCCTCGCCGCACGATGCGCGCGCGGCCAGGCCATCCTCGCTGGCATCGTCTTCGCCGAGGAAGTCGAGCGCGGCGCGGAAGAAGCCCAGGGCCGAATGGTGCGCCGTTGCGGCCTTGGCCTGGCGTCCGGCCTCGAGGTTGAGCCTGGCGAAGCGGCGCCGCTCGTGGGGAACGTCGACCACCGGCCGCGCGAGATTGGCCTGCCCGGCAATCGCGAAGACCTGCGCGGCGGTGGCCGGGTGCGCGAGCTGGCGGCGCGCGATCTGCAGGTGCAGCGGTGCACGCCCCTCGAGCGGAATCGAGGCGTAGGCCGCTTCGCGGAAGCGATCGTGGCAGAACACCCAGTCGCCGTCCTCGCGGCAGGCGCTGCCGGCCTGCACTGCCGCCTCGAGCACCGCCTCGAGGCTGCGCAGTGCATCGGCGCCGGGAACCAGGCCCGTAGCGATGGCAAGCGCTTCGCCCGAAGCGCGGTGGCCGAGGCAGGAAAACAGCTGCAGCACGGACTGCGTCGGGCCCGGCAGTTGTTCGAAGCGGCGCGCCAGCAGGTCGACGACGTTGTCGATGCCCGGATGGGCCGCGATGCGCTCCAGGCTCCAGCGCCAGGCCGCGGCCTGCGCGTCGTAGGCGAGCAGCCCGTCATCGGCGAGCAGCCCGAGCAGGTGCTGGGTGAAGAACGGGTTGCGCCGGGTCTTGCGGCCGATCACTTCGGCGAGCGGCCCGAGGGCATCGGCGTCCTGCTGCAACGCCAGCGCAATCAGTTCGCGCAGGGCGCCCTCGTCGAGCGGGCCGAGTTCCACGGCCACCGAGTCGGGCACTTCGGCGAGCCGGCCCGCGCGCAGCGGATGATTCGCGTCCACCTCCTGGGTGCGGAACGCGCCGACCAGCAGCAGCGCCTTGTCGGGGTACTGGTGAAGCAGGCGCTCGAGAACCTGCAATGTTCCCGCATCCGCCCATTGCAGGTCGTCCAGCCACAGCAGCAGGGGGCGCGCGGTCGTTGCAAAGCAGGCCAGCAGGCGTGCCATGCCGTGGAGCACGCGTTCCCGTTCGAGTGCCGGTGCGGTGTCCGGTGCTTCAGGCGTCTCGGCCTGCGGGCCGAGCACCACGGCCAGGGAGGGAAGAAAGCCGGCCAGGGTGCGATCGACCGCAGTCGTCGCCTCGCGGATCCGGTCCTGCCAGATCGCGAATTCGTCCTCGGGGCAGCCGAGCACGAACTGCAGCAGCTGCTCGAGCGCCTGCACCAGCACCGCGTAGGGCCTGCCGAGGCTGCCTTCCTCGCTCTTGACCGCCGCCAGCAGCGGCGTGCCCGATTGCTGGATGCGCGCCACCGCCTCGCGCAGCAGTATCGATTTGCCGATGCCCGATGGGCCCGAGACCCAGGCCACGCGCGATCGCGCACTACCGGCGACTTCGCGGTAGAGCGCGTCCAGCGCCTGCAGCTCGGCATCGCGGCCCAGCAGCTGCTGCGTGCGCAGCATCCTGTGCAGCGTGGCGTGGGCGTCGAGCGCGAAAGGCGGGATGCACCCCTGCTGGCGCTGCAGCGTCTCGCAGCGGCGCAGGTCCGCGAGCACGCTCGCAGCGTTGCCATAGCGGTGGTCGGGCGCTTTCTCGAGAAGCTTCAGGACCAGCAGCGACAGTTGCGCGGGGACGCCCTCCTGCAGCTCGCTGGGCGGGCGGGGCTTCTGCGTCGCATGCGCGTGGATCCGTTCCGCAACGTCTTCGCCCTGGAAGGGGGGCCTGCCGGCCAGCAGTTCGTAGAGGATGCAGCCGAGCGAATAAAGATCGGCGCGTGCATCGACGCGAATGTTCATGCGCCCGCCGAGTTCGGGCGCCATGTAGTCGAAGCTTTCCTCGTCCCATGCCAGGCTGCCGTCGGCCGGCACGCCGTTGTGCGCATCGAGCCGCGCTGCGTAGCCGAACCCCGTCAGGTACGCATTTGCGCCGGGCGTGCACAGCAGGCGATCGGGCGTCAGCGCGCGGTGCATCACGCCTGCCGCGTGCATGGCCTGCACGGCGGCGGTGAGCTGGAGTGCCAGCGCAATGAACGCATCCGTGTCGCACACGGGGCGGGCGGTCCGGCGCAGCAGTTCGCCGCCCGGGTCCTTGAGAACCAGCAGGGCCCCTTCGCCGTGCGGCACCAGCGCCATCGGCACCGCCGCCCAGTCTTCGTGCAAGGCGCCACGGAACGCATATTCGCGCTGGAGCGTGGCCAGTGTGGCCGGGGCGACCTGGCCGCGCCCTGCAACGAGCCAGGATGCGCAGCCGTCGGCGTCGGCGCGTTCCAGCCGTGGCGTGCCCGTGCCCAGGTCGTGGAATTCCCGTGAAAACAGGCCTGCGCCGGAGAACTTCTGTTCGGCGGTCTCCCGTGCCGCAGGAAAAATCTGCGGGCTTCCGTGAGCGGGCTCGGTTTCCGCGCGATCGACGTAAAGGGTACTGTCCAGGATCTCTGCCTGGCGGCGCTCACTGAGTTCTTCTTGTCGCATGGGGGTAGCTTCCGAAGGAGGTTCGGTTCTGGACGCGCCTCTGTGCGATCCGGACGCCCCGGTCCGCTGCTCGGCATGGTCTTGAGACGGTGTCCTTTCGCTCCGTGTATCTATTGGAGCGCAAATACCCGCGTGAAGGCGGTCGGGCGCGTTGGCGTGTGTTAGGCGTTGTTAGGCATGGTGGTCGATGCGAGACCCCGATTGCCGCAGCCGGCCTCCAGCGGCGTTTCAGCCCTGGTCAGAGCGTGAGGCCTCCGTCGATGGTGATGCTGGAGCCTGTGACGTAGCGGGCCTCGTCGCGCGCCAGGTACGAGACGAGCCCCGCGATCTCCTCGGGCTCGGCGACCCGCCCGAGCGGGCTGCGTTCCACCAGCATGTCGATCGCACCCGCCGTCATGTCGGTGCGTGTGGGCCCCGGCTGGATGTTGTTGACGGTGATTCCGCGTGGGGCCAGGTCGAGCGCCACCCCCTTGACCAGCCCTGCAACGGCGGTCTTCGTGAGTTGGTAGACGCTCGTGCCGGCCATGCCGGTGCGAACGGCCACGTTGCTGCCGATCGTGACCACGCGGGCCCCATCCTGCAGATGGGGAACCGCGGCCTGGATCGCGAGGTAGACCCCGCGCACATTCACGTCCAGCATGAGGTCGAGGTCCTCCAGGCTGACCGCGTCGATGGTGCCCATGCGCAGCAACCCGGCGTTGACCACCAGGACGCCGATGCTGCCGAAGCAATCCACCGCCTGGCTCACGGCCTGGCGAATCGCTTCGGGGTTTGCGCTGTCTGCCTGGATGGCAAGTGCCTTGCCGCCGGAGGTCTCGATCGACGCCACAAGCCCATTGGCCTTGCCGGCCTGGGAGACGTAGGTGAATGCGACGGCGTAGCCGTCGGCGGCCAGCCGCTGAACCGCCGCTGCGCCAATGCCGCGGGAGCCGCCAAAGACGAGTGCAGTCTTGCCTGCGCTTTTCATGAAAGTCCTTTTATTGACTGATCGATCAATAACAAACCAAAAAAAACCGCATTCCTGCGGATCCAAAAAAACTATGCCTTCAGGCGCTCCACGGCGAAAGCTGCAAGCCGCTGCATGTCTTTCACGCCGGCCCCGGCCCTTGCCGTGACCTGCAATCCCATCATGGACATCAGCACGAATGCGGCGCCTTCTTCCGCCTCGAAACCCGGGTCGATCTCGCCCAGCGCCTGGCCTTCCCGGATGCGCTCGGCAATCCGGCCACGCAGCAGCGCGCCGGCGGCTTCGCCAAGGCGCCGCAACTCCGGGTCCGAGGTACCGAACTCGCCGATCGAACTCACGCCGAAGCAGCCCAGCGCCCGGATCTTGCGATCCTTGGCCGCGAGGCCGCTCAGGAGCTCGAGGATTCCTTCCAAAGGCGATGCCGGTTCATTGAGCCGCTTCAAGTGGCCGCCGACCGACATCTGTTGATACGAACGCAGCACCTCCAGGTACAACTGGCGCTTGTCGCCGAAGGCGTTGTAGAGGCTCTGCCGGCCGATTCCCATCTCTGCGAGAAGGCTGTCCGTCGAAGTGGCGGCGAAGCCCTTCTCCCAGAACAGCTTCATCGCCCTGTCAAGGGCCGCATCCCGGTCGAATTCGCGAGGTCTTGGCATGGCCGGAATCTAGGTGTTTTTGATGGATTGGTCAACAACTGCAGATCGCGGAACCTTCGGGTCCGGCCGCGGTGGTACTGTCGGGCTCTGCCACCGGACCCGCATGGACAGCTTCGACCGCCAACTTCGCTATTTCCTGAGGATCGCCGAGCTCGGGTCGCTCTCCCGTGCGGCGGAAGACCTCGATCAGACGCAATCCGGCCTGAGCCGGCAGCTGGCCGCGCTCGAGGCCCACCTGGGCAAGCCGCTGTTCCTGCGGACCGGACGCGGCGTCGAATTGACGCTCGCAGGCCGCAAGCTGCGCGACCTGACGCAGGGCAGCTATCGCACCATCGACGCCGCGCTCGACCTGGTGCGAACCCGCGAGGGCATCACCCAGGGCACGGTCCGGCTCGCCACGGTGCACACGCTGAGCTACTACTTCATGGGTGACGTGGTGGCGCGATTCGTGAGCCGCCACGAGGGCGCCAACCTCTCCCTCATGGGGCGCAGCTCGCCGGAAGTGGTCGAACTGGTGGAGAGCGGCAAGGCGGATGCCGGCTTTGTCTACGACACCGCCGTGGCTTCGCCGGCGTTGAGTTCCGCGGCGCTGTTCGACGACGACATGTGCCTGGTCGTGCAGGAAGCGGACGCCATCGGCAGCACCATCGACCTGACGCGCGAGCTGCCGCGGCTGGTGGGCTTCCCGGCGCATTACGTGCTGCGCCGGATGATCCACAGCAGCGGCCTCGAGCCGAGCTTCGTGGCCGAAGCGGAAACGGTCGATGCGCTCCTGGAACTCGTCGCCTCGGGTGTCGGTGCCTGCATTCTCCCGCTGCGCATTCCCGACAAGCTGCTGGGCGATCACCGCCTGCGCAAGGTGGCCATCCTGCAGCCCGTGCTGCGGCGCAGGGTGGTGGCGATCGTGCGCTGCGACAGGCCCGTGCCACCGCTGGTCCAGGAACTGATCGCCACCGCGGTGGAGATGGCTGGATAGCCACGCGCAGGCAGTGGCCGGCATGCGGCGCGCGGCGGTGCGCCCCTGCCGGTCCAGGCCGCATAGCAGCTATGCAGGCTGCTGCATGGCTTGCAGGCAACCCCCTCTCCCATACTCGCCCGCAGCGGTCGCGCAGCGGGCAAACCTGCCCTCGCCGCCGGCCGCCCGACCACCACGAAAGCACAGGACATGAGAGACGATCTGCGGACAAAGGAATACTTCGACGACCGTGCCACGCGCGAGATGGCACGACACCTCAAGGATGCGCCTCGCACGGCGAGGGAAACGCTGGCCGACGCCTGCCGCATCCTTGCCATGACCGGGCAGGAGGCCGGCCTGGCTGGCCAGATCAGCGCACGGTCGCAGCGGCCCGACGCCTACTGGACGCTGCGCTTCGGGCTGGGTTTCGATGAAGCCACGCCGGACGACTTCATCGAGGTGGACCAGGACCTGAATACGCTCACCGGCGACGGCATGGCCAACCCGGCCACGCGCTTTCATCTGTGGGTCTATCGCGCGCGGCAGGACGTGCACTCGATCGTGCACACCCACTCGCCATGGGCATCGGCGCTGGCGGCGGCGCGGCAACCGCTGGTGATCTGCCAGATGGACATGACGCCCCTGCACGACGACTGCGCATTCCTGGGCGAATGGCCGGGCGTCCCGATCGCCGACCACGAAGGCGTCCTGATCTCCGAGGCACTGGGCAGAAAGCGGGCCATCATCCTCGCGCACCATGGCTACCTCACGGCCGGCCAGACGATCGAAGAGGCGACCTACCTGTCGGTCTACCTGGAGCGCGCCGCGCGCCTGCAACTGCGCGCCCAGGCTGCATACGGTGCGCTCACGCAAGTGGACGATGCCCTGGCCCGCGAGGCGCACGACTACCTGCTCAAGCCGCCGATCGTGAACGCCACGTTCAACTACTGGTGCCGGCAGGCGAAGTCGCTGCCCCAGCCGGTGCGCTGATCGCCTTTCATCCATCTCACCCAAGGCCAGAACGATGAACACACAGCACGAGCCCGCGGGCAGCGAGACCACCGGCGCCCGCAAGGGCTACGTGACGGCCGGCCTCGCCAGCATGATGGGCACCACCATCGAGTGGTACGACTTCTTCCTCTACGGCACCGCCGCGGCGCTGATCTTCAACAGGATCTTCTTCCCGTCGTTCGATCCGATCACCGGCACCATGGCGGCGTTCGCAACCTACTCCGTCGGGTTCTTCGCGCGGCCGCTCGGCGGCATCGTCTTCGGCCATTTCGGCGACAGGGTGGGGCGCAAGTCGATGCTGCTCATCACGCTGCTGATGATGGGCATTCCGACGATCCTGATCGGGCTGATTCCCTCGTACGACCGCATCGGCTACTGGGCTGCGGTGCTGCTGGTGATCATGCGGTTCCTGCAGGGCATCGCCGTGGGCGGTGAATGGGGCGGCGCGGTGCTGATGGCGGTCGAGCACGCACCGCCGGGAAAGAAGGGCTTTTTCGGCAGCTTGCCGCAGGCCGGCGTTGCGCCGGGGCTCATCCTCTCCTCGCTCGCGATGGGCGCGGTCGCCAAGCTCCCGGAGGCCGACATGCTGTCCTGGGGCTGGCGCATTCCGTTTCTGGCCAGCGTCATCCTGCTGCTGGTGGGCTGGTTCATCCGCGTGAAGGTAGCCGAATCGCCGGACTTCGAGCGGATGGAAAACCGCGGCAGGAAGGTCGGGATTCCCGTGGTCGAGGTGCTGCGGAAATACCCTCGGGAAACGCTGGTGGTCGTCGGCGCCCGGCTGGCCGAGGTGACATGGTTCTACACCACGGTGACCTTCGCGCTCGCCTATGCCACCGGAACGCTCGGCATCCCGCGCACCGTGATGCTGGACGCCACCATATGGGGGGCGATGGCGGCACTGGTCATGATGCCCGTGTGCGGCATGCTCGGCGACAGGATCGGCCACAAGTGGGTTTTCATGATCGGAACCGCCGGCATCGTGGCATGCGCGCCGCTGTTCTTCGACTTCCTGCACACCCGTGAAGTCTTCTGGATCAACGCGGCGGCGGTGATGGCCATCGGCCTGGTCTACGCCTGCCTGTACGGGCCCGAGGGCAGCCTTTTTTCGAGCCAGTTCCCGCCGGAGGTGCGCTACACGGGCATTTCGCTGGCCGTGCAGGTTTCAGGCGCCATTGGCGGCGGGCTCGCGCCGATCGTGGCGACATGGTTGCTGTCCAAGGGCAACGGATCGCCGGCCTATGTGACGTGGTACCTGGGTGCGCTTGGCGTGGTGGCGTGCATCAGTGCATTCAAGATGCACGGCAGCGATCGCTTTGCAGGCTTTGCAAAACCGCTGGTGAAGCCCACCGTGTGATGCAGGGAAACTCCACCATGAAGAAGTCCATCGATTGCTACCTCTGGATGAACTCGGACTGGGCCTATCTGGGTGCCGACCGGCTGGCTGCCATGGCGCAGCGGCACGGCGCCACGGTCCGCTACATGCCTGTGGACCTGCCGGCGGTGTACGCGCGCACGGGTGGCGTGCTGCTGCCGCTGCGCGCACCCGAGCGGCAGGCCTACCGGGTGGCGGAACTGCGGCGCTGGTGCCGGCGCCTTGGCATTCATGTGAACCCGCATCCGAAGTTCATGTGCCCCGATGCCACGCTGGCCTCATGCATCGTCATCGCGGCAGGCGCCGCGGGCCACGACGTCGTGCCGCTCTACAAGGCCATCCTGCACGCCCAATGGTGTGCCGACCTGGACATCTCGAGTCCGCAGACACTCGCCGATATCCTGCAAGCCTGCGGCCTCGACGCCCAGGCTCTGATCAGCCAGGCGCGCACCGACGAGGTGGCCCGCTCCTACGCCGCACTGACCGACCGCGCGGTTTCCGCAGGGGTGTTCGGCTCGCCGAGCTACGTCTTCCGCGATGAGCTCTTCTGGGGACAAGACCGCCTGGACTTTCTCGAAGAAGCGTTGGCGAAGTCCGATTGAGCGCGCGTCGGCCGGCTGAATGCCCGGCCCTTTTTCGGCGACTTGGAAACGTAGTGTGTGCAATTCCAGGGCTGACACATAGGCATACGCAATGTGCGCCGGAAGGGGAGAGCGCAGCGAACAATTCATTCGCTCCCTACCCAAGCTCACTTCACTACCAAGGAATCACCATGAAGTTCTCCCGCATTGCCAGTGCTGCCTCGTTCTCGGTCCTTGCCGCTCTCGTTGGAGCGCAAGCCCATGCCGAGGAATATCAAGGCGTGTTGCAGACGCACTCGACGCTCAGCCGCAGCGACGTTCGCGCCCAGGCTGTCGCCGCTGCGCACGCCGCCGATCCCTATTCCGATGGCGCCTCCTCAGGTGTGGTTGCGGCGCTGGCCTCCCCGCTCGACCGCTCCGCAGTGCAGTCCGAAGCCCGCGCACTCGCTCACGCGCCAGGCCAGAACCTCTATGTCGAGGCCTTCGTCAACAGCCGGGTGCCTGCCCAATACGGTATCCACGGGGTGCTCCCCACGCGCCAGGCGGGCATCGCCGACGGCGTCACCTTGCGCTGAACGCCGGAGCTCACCATGACCATGAGATCCAACGTGCTCATCGGCGTGGCGGCTGTTGCGGCCTCGGTCGGCATACTCACCGCTGCGGCACCGACATCTGGAGGCGACATTCCCTCCAGCGCTGCGCAGATCGCGCCCGAGTTCCAGAACATCGACAAGTGGCTCAACTCGCAGCCCCTGAAGCTGCAAGACTTGCGCGGCAAGGTCGTGCTCGTCGACTTCTGGACCTACACCTGCATCAACTGCCTCAACCACCTGCCCTACGTCAAGGCGTGGAACGAGAAGTACAAGGACCAGGGCCTCGTTGTCGTGGGCGTGCACACGCCGGAGTTCGCGTACGAGAAGTCCACCAGGAACGTGCAGGACGCGATCAGCCGGCTGCAGATCAAGCATGCCGTCGCGCAAGACAACCACTACGCCACCTGGAAGGCCTTCAACAACCAGTACTGGCCTGCGGTCTACCTGATCGACAAGCAGGGAAAGATCGTCTATTCGCACTTTGGCGAAGGCAGCTACGGCACCACCGAGAAAAAGATCCAGTCACTGCTGGCCGAACCGGCGCCGGCAGCGGGAAGCTGAGATGAAGAAGCTCTGGTTCGCGCTCCTCTTCCTTGCGGGCGGCTTCGCGCATGAAGTGCGCAATCCGGTGAGCTGCCAATGCATCACCGCCCGCGGATTCACGGGTGCGACCCGGCGCCGCGCCCGTCCGATCGACCCGCCGCTTCCAAAAGAAAACTGACCAGCGCCTGCACCCGCGCGCTGCGTCCCTTGCGCGTGGGCACGAGCACCACCACGGGGGCGGCGCCAAATTCCCAGTCCGCCATCACGCGCTCGAGGCGGCCGGCGGCCAGCGCTTCGGCGGCATCCCATTGGGAGCGCAGCACGATGCCCAGGCCATCCTCGGCCCACTGCCGCGCCACGCTGCCGTCGTTGCTGACGAACGCCGGGTTGATGCGCAGCGTCTCGCTCTTGCGGGCGCCGCTGCCCGCGGGCCGCATGTGCCACAGCGTCACGTCCTCGTCGTTCTCGCGGATGCAGATGCAGGCGTGGTAGGCCAGGTCCGCCGGATTGCGGGGCGTGCCGTGCTCGCGCAGGTAGCCGGGGCTCGCGCACAGCCAGCGTTCGTTGGAAGCGAGCGTATGCGCCACCCAGGACGAGTCGCGCACCGCGCCCACGTGCACCACCGCGTCGGAATCGTGCTTGTCGGGCCACGGCGTTTCGCGCAGGTCCAGTTGCAGCCGCAGGGCCGGATGCAGGCGGGAGAAACGGGACAGCCATGGCGCGACATGCGTGCGGCCATAGCCGAAGGACGCGGCCACCCGCAGCGTTCCGCTCAGGCGCCGGTCGTCGCGCTGCAGGGATTCTCGCAAGCCGTCGAACTTCAGCAGGAGTTCATAGGCCTCGCGCCCGAACCGTTCGCCTTCCGAGGTCAGGTGCAGCTTGCGCGACGTGCGGTTGGCCAGCACCAGGCCCAGCGAGGCCTCGAGCTTGCGCAAGCGCATCGACAGCGCGGGCGGCGTGACACCGAGCGAGCGCGCAGCCGCGCTGAGCGAGCTCTCGCGCAGCAGCGCGGCAGCCAGGCGAAGGTCTTCGATCTGCATCATTCAGCAGAGCTTAACTATTGATGACGAAAGAGTGAAGCTCGAAGACGCCTTGGCGCACCTAAAGTGAGCGCCATGCAAAACACTTCGACCCCCAATGCCGCGGCCGGACGCTATCCCCGGGCCGTGCTGTTCGACCTGCTCACTGCGCTGCTCGACTCGTGGACCGTCTGGAACGCGGCGGCCGGCTCCGAACAGATGGGCCGCAGCTGGCGCGCCGAATACCTGCGGCTCACCTATGGCTGCGGCGCCTACGTGCCCTACGAAGACCTGGTGCGGCAGGCCGCCGCCACCGTGGGATTGCCCGCGAGCGCCCCGCAGTCGCTGGACGACCATTGGGACGAGCTGCCCGCATGGAGCGGCGCCACCGAACTGCTGCGGGCGCTCCAGCCCCACTGCAAGCTGGCCGTGGTGACCAACTGCTCGCGGCGCCTGGGCCAGCGCGCCGCCGAACGCCTGGGAATCGACTGGGACGTGGTCGTGACCTCCGAGGAGGCAGGCTTCTACAAGCCGGATCCCAGGCCCTACCGGCTGGCCCTGGAGCGGCTGGACGTGCAGCCGGCCGAGGCAGCCTTCGTTGCCGGATCAGGCTACGACATGTTCGGCACCGCCAGCGTCGGCCTGCGCACCTACTGGCACAACCGTGTCGGGCTCGCCCGGCCCGAAGGCGCGCCGTTGGCGGAAGTCGAATCGCCCACGCTCGATGGTGCGCTGCCATGGCTGCGCGGCTTTCGACCGGCCGCTTCCTGATCCAACCCACCACTCCAGGACTGCCCATGATCCGCTCTCTTCGCTTGGCCGGCAGCCTTGCTTCCCTCTGTGCCGGCTTGCTGGCCGCGTCCGGCGCCTTCGCACAGGCGTTTCCGAACCGCCCGGTCACCCTGATCGTTCCTTTCCCCGCCGGCGGCCCCAGCGATGCACTGGCCCGCGCCGTCGCGCAGAAGATGGCTGCGCCGCTGGGCCAGCCCATCGTCATCGAGAACCTCGGCGGCGCGAATGGCGTCATCGGCCTGACGAAGGCGACCAAGGCCGCCGCCGACGGCTACACCATCTCGTTCGGAGGCATTGGCACGCACGTGGCCAACCTCGCGCTGTACAAGAAACTGGCCTATGACCCCGTCGCCGATTTCGCGCCCATCGGCCCCGCAGGCGCGGCACCGATGCTGCTGCTGGCCCGGGCCGACCTGCCGGCCAACGACCTGCGCGAGTTCAGCGCCTGGCTGGCGAAGCACAAGGACAAGGCCTCCTACGGCAGCGCGGGCGTGGGGTCGATCTCGCACTATGGCTGCGTGCTGTTGCTGTCTTCCCTCGGCCACAACGCCACGCACGTGCCCTACAAGGGCGTCGCGCCGGCGGTCAACGACCTCATGGGCGGGCAGACCGATTTCATGTGCGACCAGACCACCACCGCACTGCCGCAGATCGCCGGTGGGCGCATCAAGGCCATCGCCGTGCTGTCAGGCACGCGCCTCGCGCAGCTGCCGCGAGCAGCCACCGCGGCGGAAGGCGGCCATGCGCTGGATGTGCGCTCCTGGAATGCCTTCTTCGCCCCGCGCGGCACGCCGCAGCCCGTGCTCGCCAAGCTGACCGGCGCGTTGCAGCAGGCGGTCGCCGATCCGGCGCTGCGCAAGCAGATGGAAGGACTGGGCGTCGACTTGCCCGCACCCGCCGATGCAACGCCCGCGGCCGTCACCGCGCTCATCGCGCGCGGCATCCGCGACGACGTGCCGGCCCTCAAGGCCAAGGGCCAATACCTGGACTGATCCGAAAGAACAACATGCAGAACAACCCTTCAAATCTTGCCGAGATCGACACCCCCGCCGCCATCGTGTCGCTTCCGCGCATGCAGCGGAACATCGCGCGCATGCAGCAGCAGGCCGATGCGCTGGGCGTGCGCTTTCGCCCGCACGTGAAGACCAGCAAATGCGCCGATGTGGTCGCGGCCCAGCTTGCCGCCGGCGCGGCGGGCATCACGGTGTCGACGCTGAAGGAGGCCGACCAGTTCTTCGCCCGCGGCGTGACCGACATCCTCTATGCCGTCGGCATGGCGCGGCACCGGCTCGCGCATGCGCTGGACCTGCGCCAGCGCGGCTGCGCGCTGCAGATCCTGACCGACAGCGTCGAAGGCGCGCGGGCCATCGCCGAATACGGCCGCGCGCACGGCCACGCCTTCGAGGTGCTCATCGAGATCGACACCGACGGCCACCGCTCCGGTATCAAGCCGGGCGAGGACCTCCTGCTCGAGGTCGGCCGCGTGCTGCACGAGGGCGGCATGCGCCTGGCCGGCGTGCTCACGCATGCGGGCTCCAGCTACGAACTGCACACGCCCGAGGCCCTGGCCGGCCTGGCCGAGCAGGAACGCGCCGGCTGCGTGCAGGCTGCGGAACGCCTGCGCGCCGCGGGCCTGCCGTGCCCCATCGTGTCGGTCGGCTCCACCCCAACTGCGCTGGAAGTTGCGTCGCTAGAGGGCGTGACCGAACTGCGCGCCGGGGTCTATGTCTTCTTCGACCTGGTGATGCGCAACGTGGGCGTCTGCAGCACCGAAGACATCGCGCTGAGCGTGCTCACCACCGTCATCGGGCACCAGGCCGACAAGGGCTGGGCCATCGTCGATGCCGGCTGGATGGCCATGAGCCGCGACCGGGGCACGGGCAAGCAGCAGCGCGACTACGGCTATGGCCAGGTGTGCACCGTGGACGGGATGCCGATCGAGGGCTACCTGCTGTCGGCCGCCAACCAGGAGCACGGCATCCTGTCGCGCGAGGGCGCTGCGGACCCGGACATCGTGGCGCGCTTCCCGGCCGGAACCCGGCTGCGGATCCTGCCCAACCATGCCTGTGCCACCGGCGCGCAGTTTCCCGCGTACCAGGCGCTGGCCGAGGACGGGACGGTGCAAACCTGGGAGCGTTTCCATGGCTGGTGAGAACGCCGCTGAACCCCGCAATATGTCGGGCCCGGTCTATGTCGCGGTGCCCGCACTGGCCAGGCCGGGCGGCCACTACAGCCATGCCGCCGTGGGCGGCGGCATGGTCTTCATCGCCGGGCAACTGCCGATCACGCCGGCCGGCGAGCGCCTGGCCGATGCGGCGTTCGAAGCCCAGGTGGCGCAGACGCTGGCGAACGTGCAGGCCGCTTTGCTTGCGGCCGGTTCGGGCATCGACAGGCTGCTGCATGTAAGGGTCTACCTCGACGACATCGCCAACTGGCCGGCGTTCGACAGAATCTACGCGCAGTGGGCCGGACCATCGCGCCCGGCCAGGGCTATCGTGCCGACCGGGCCGCTGCACTTCGGGTTCAAGGTCGAGGTGGAGGCGATGGCGCTTGCGTGAATGGGCGGCCTGCTCTCAAGGCGCGCTACGTCGCAGGAACACATGCGTGGCGCGCTCGCCTGCCACCTGCCGTTCGCAGCGGTAGCCCAGTGCCGGCAGGTCCAGGCCTGCGAACAGCGCCTCGCCCTTGCCCAGCAGCACCGGGCGCACGGCGAGGTGCAGTTCGTCGATCAGCCCGGCCTTCAGGTATTCGCGCACGGTCGCCACGCCGCCGCCCACGCGCACGTCGCGCGCGCCTGCAGCGGCCTGTGCCAGCGCGAGCGCTTCGTGAATGCCGCCGGTGACGAAGTGGAAGGTGGTGCCGCCGCGCATCGTCAGCGGCGCGCGGGCATGGTGGGTCAGCACGAAGACCGGCACGTGGTACGGGGGCTCGTCGCCCCACCAGCCTTTCCAGCTTTCGTCGGGCCAAGGACCGCGCACCGGCCCGAACATGTTGCGCCCGAGGATCCAGGCGCCCATCTCGGCGAAGCCCTGTTCGGCCATCTCGTTGTCGATGCCGGTTTCGCCGTTGGCCTCGCCCGTCTTTTGCATCTGCTGCCAGACGCGCGTGGGAATGAACCAGTCCATGAGTTCGGGACCGCGAACACCCAGCGGGTGCTCCAGGCTCTGGTCCGGGCCGGCGGCGAAGCCGTCGAGCGAAACGCCGAAGCTGCGCACGAGCAATCGGGCCATGAAATCGTCTCCTGCAAGAAGAAGGGGAGCTTCAGTTTAGCGCTGGCGGTGCCCCAACGAACCATCGTTCGGGGCCATGGGCGTCGCGCAGAATGCGCGCATGAGCATCGAATACATCGGCGTTGAGGAAGCCATTGCCGGCACCGGACTGCGCATGGTGGTCGTGGGCCACATTCCCAGTCCCTGGTCCGAGGCGGCCAAGGGCATCCTGCATGTGAAAGGCATGCCGTGGAAGGCGGTGCGCCTGGCCTACGACAGCCCGCAACTCAAGGACTGGGCCGGCCAGCGCAACGCGCCCGTGGCCATCTACAACAACGAGGCGCCGCGCTCGGGCTGGGAAGACATCCTGCTCCTGTGCGAGCGCCTCGCGCCGCAGCCGTCGCTCCTGCCGGCCGATGCCGCCGACCGGGCGTTGATGTTCGGCTTGGCCCACGAGATCTGCGGCGAACAGGGGCTGGCCTGGTCGCGCCGCCTGCAACTGGTGCAGGCCGGACTGGCAGGAGAGGGCGGTTTCGCTGCGCAGGCCGCCGCATACATCGGCAAGAAGTACGGCTTCAGTCCGCAGGCGGGCGCGAGTGCCCCCGAGCGCGTGGTGGCTGTGCTGAAGATGCTGGCGGCGCGCCTGAAGGCACAGCAGGCGGCCGGCAGCGATTACTACATCGGCAAAAGCCTTACCGCCGTGGACATCTACAGCGCGACCGCGCTCGCGCTGATGCGTCCGCTGCCGCACGCCATCTGCGAGATGGATCCGGCTACGCGCCAGGCTTTCGAGTTCCGCGAGCCGGTGACTGACGCGGCGCTGGACGCTGTGCTGCTGCGGCACCGGGACCTGATGTACGAGCGGCACCTGGGGCTGCCGCTGTCGCTGTGACGGTCCCGCGGAGCCCCGAATTCGGCGGCGGTGATGCCGACCTTAAAAGTCGAAGCACTGAATGCAATCATGGCGCTCTTGTCCGCTCGTTCAGCGGCCGGCAAACCTCCAGCACCATCCCGCGCAGCCACTGATGCGCAGGATCCCGATCCAGGCGCGGATGCCACATCTGCGACACGGTGATCTGCTCCGTGGGCATCGGCAGCGGGAACGAGCGCAGCGTGCCCCGTGCCCTCAGGTGTTCGAAGTAGGAGGACGGTATCAATGCAACCAGCTCGGTCGCGGCCGCTATCGACAAGGCGGTGCTGAAGCTGGGCACCACGACCGCGGTATTGCGCACCAGGCCCATCGCCGCGAGCGCATCGTCCACCGGTCCCACAGTGCGGCCGTGGCGTGAAGTCACCACGTGGCCGCAGGCCGCGTAGCGCTCGGCCGTGATCTCGGCTCCTGCGAGCAGGGGATGGCCCTCGTGCACTACTGCAATGAATCGGTCGCGATAGAGCGCCTGAACGCGGACCTCCGGGCCCGACTCGCCGAGAACACCGACATCCAGATCGAGCAATCCCTCGCGCAGAGGGCGAACGTCCTTGTCGGGCTTGGGCGCAAAGCGCAGGCGAACGCCGGGCGCCTCGTGCGCCGCGCGGGCCACCAGCTGATGTGCGAAGGCCTCGATGAAGCCGTCGTTGGCCCGTATGGTGAACAGGTGCCGGAGCGTGCGGGGGTCCATGCTCGCGCCCGCGGGCTGAAGCACCGCGCGCGACTCCTGCACCAGCTCCCTGACGCGGTCGCGCAGTGCCAGCGCATGCGGCGTGAGCACCATGGCGCGGCCCGCGCGCACGAGGAGCTGGTCCCCGGTGGATTCCCGCAACCGCGCGAGCGCCCGGCTCATCGCCGACTCGCTCAGGCCCAGGCGCTCGGCAGCTTTTGCGACGCTGCCCTCGGAGAGAAGTGCGTTCAACGCAAACAGCAGGTTCAGGTCGGCTTCTGTCGGCATGCCCGAACCCAGCACGGCCGCGAGGATTCCGGCAGGCGCCGCATGCAGGGACAAGCTGCGCGCCACGCGCTGTGCAAGCCGTGCACGCAGTCCTAAGCTGGACTCATGTCGACATCCACCCTTCAACCGAACAACTCTTCTTCCGCCGCTCCTCGCACCGTCGAGACCCGAGAGGTGAACGATGCGGACGCGGTGCATGACGCCGACGGCCTGCCACTGCCGCGGCGTTGCCTGGCCGTCGCCGCGATCCTGGGCGCGGGCGTGCTGGTGGTGCTCGATGGCGCCATCGCCAACATCGCGCTGCCAGGCATTGCCCAGCAATTAGGGGCGACACCTGCCGATGCCGTCTGGGTCATCACGGCCTACCAATTGGCCGTGGTCATGTTCCTGTTGCCGGCTTCTGCAGTCGGGGAGCGCTTCGGGTATCGGCGGGTCTTCGCGGGCGGCGTTGCGCTGTTCACCGCGGCGTCGGTGTTGTGCGCGTTGGCGCCATCGTTGCCATGGCTCGTGGCCGCAAGGTGCCTTCAGGGCCTGGGCAGCGCGGCCGTGATGCCGCTGGGGCTGGCGTTGTTGCGCTTCACCTATCCGCGTCGGCTGCTGGCGCGCTCGATCGGGTGGAATGCACTCGCGGTCGCAGCGGCTTCAGCGTCGGGACCCACCCTTGGGGCTTTCATACTTTCTGCGGCAAGTTGGCCGTGGCTCTTTGCGGTGAACCTGCCGATCGGCCTCCTGGTGCTCGCCGCCTGCGCGGGGTTGCCGAGGCCGGCGCGCTCGGTGCGCCGCATCGACGTCTGGAGCATCGTGCTCAACGCGGTCATGTTCGCGTCCTTCGTGCTGGGGAGTGACCGACTGGTGGCACAGCCGTTGCACGGCGGCGCGTTGCTCGCGCTGTCGGCCGTTTGCATGGTCCTGCTGGTGAGGCGCGAAATGCCAAAGGCGGCACCGTTGATCCCGCTCGACCTGCTGCGCGTGCATTCCTTTCGGATCTCGATCATTGCCTCCGTGTGCTGCTTCACCGGCCAGATGGCCGGCCTCGTGGCGCTGCCGTTCTACATCCAGCACGAACTCGGCCAGAGCGCGGTGACGGCCGGCCTCTTGATGACCCCCTGGCCCCTGGCGGTGATGCTGGCCGCGCCGCTGTCGGCGCGCCTGGCCCAGCGCGTGCCAAGCGCCTGGCTGTGCGCGGCCGGCAGTGCGTGTTTCGCGAGCGGTCTGGCCCTGTGTGCCCTGTGGCCGCTGCACGGCAACCCGGCCGTGCCCATCGCTGCATTCACGAGCCTCGCAGGCCTGGGCTTCGGCTTCTTCCAGACACCGAACAACCAGAACATGCTGCTCTCGGCACCCAAGGAACGCAGCGGCGCGGCCGGTGGCGCGCAAGGCACCGCCCGGCTCACGGGGTTGACGCTCGGCAGCCTGTTGATGAGCTTGATGTTCGAGCTGCTGCCGTCCCACAGCGCAGTGCACTGGGGCCTGGCAATGGCGGCTCTGGCTGCGTTGGCGGGGAGTGTGGCGAGTTTGCTCAGAAGCTCAGCGAGGGCTCGCGCCGCGTGATCGGGATCGGGAGGCGAGGGGGCTCTTGGACCTCATGCACCCGCGGCAGGCGCCTGGGCACGCCTGATGAAATCGAGCATCAGCGCAACGGCCGCATCCGCATGGGTTTCGAGCAGCAGGTGGCCTGCGTCCAGGACGTGGGCTTCCATCCTGGGCAGCACATGCATCCAGGACAGAACCTCGGCAAGGTCGAAATAGATATCATGCCTTCCCCACACCATGAGGGCAGGGGGCTGCCAACGCTCGAGATACTTGGCGATGGCGCCAAAGTGGGCGGCATAGTTCGCGTAGTCCGCGATCAACGCTCGCTGAGTGTCCATATGGCCCGGCAGGTTCATCACCCGCCAATCCTCTTCCCAGTGTTCAGCGGGGATGCGCTTCGCCACTTCCGGCGGGACGCCGGCGATGTAGGTGTCGCGTGTGCCTGCGAGGGTCAGGTGCGCGGTCGCCGCCGCCTGGTTTTCTGCGTTGGGCTGCGCCCAGTAGGCCTGCGTTGCGGCCCATCCCGGTCCCCACCCCGTTCGATGCGCGTTGGCGTTCTGCACGATGAGGCCCAGGACTTTCTCGGGCGCCTGCATCGCGATCTGCAGGCCCACGGGCGCTCCCCAGTCATGCAGGTAGATAAACCGCCGCCCGATCCTGAGCGAGTCCAGCAGTTCGGAAATCGCTTGGCCGATGGCGGGAAACGAGGGGGCCCGCAGCGGGTCGGACTCGCCGTGGCCGGGCAGATCCGGTGCGATCACGAAAGCCGCCTGCGACAACGCGGGCACGACCGCCCGGAACAGGCACGCCGAGTTCGGGGTTCCGTGCAGCAGCAGCAGGGCGGGCCTGGACGCTTCGCCTGCGGTGGTGAACGACAACTCGGTGCCGCCGGAGAGGCGAAGCCGTTCCGTCTTCATGCCATCGCCCATGCTGCTCCGAAGGGACTTTCGTTCCAAGGGGGATGACTTCCTGGTTTCCATGCATGAATTCTGGCTTGAAGAAATCCGGGTCATGTCAGCGCAGGTCGCTACCGTGTGTCCCCGAACTGCCGAGGCGTGGAATCCCTCCTGCACCGGTTCGGGAACAGCAGGCATGCCTTGACCTTGGTGTCCGCTACGGGGCACGGTGCCTGCATTCGCAAAAAGGGCCAAAGCTGTACCAGCCGATCGACGCCCTCATCGGTCAGGTCGACCCGTTCGGCTATAACCTTGATTTCCGCGGTGCCGCCCAGGCGAAGGAGTTCTTGATGAGTTTGGATTTCACTTTCGGCCGCATGGCACTCGCCCTCTGCGCCGGTTCGCTCTTCAGCGTGACTTCCGCGATCGCCGGCGAGGTCGCCAGCCACGCGGCCAACGAGAGTCTTGTCATCCAAAAAATGGCTGCTCGCACCGGACCGGAGAGCGTTGTCGTCGAGGGCGCAGGGCCCTACGGCGTCGACACGGAAAGCGTCAGGCGCCATCTTGCCAACACCTTGGCAGAGGGTTCGGCGCTGACGCCTCTACCGCGCAACAATGAGCGGTACAGCTTCGATGGAAAGCTTCGCACCTATGCCGTACCGGTGCGCCCGGCCATCGACAACCCCATCAACAGCTATTCGCCCTACGACAGCAGTTCGTTCCGCCGAGATGCCGTGGCCGCGGATGCGTCGAATCTCGGCTTGCTTCAGGCGGTGTTCAAGCGCCTCGCTGCGGATTGAACGAAGCGCCGGCAACGGCGCATCACCCACCTCACGCGGCGGCCGAGCTGATTTCTGCGCTGCACCAGCAGTTCGAAGAACCCAGCCCGGCCACTACCCTATTGACCATGCGCACTCAGCCCCTATGCGCCGCCGCGCTATTCGCTTGTCATCTGTTCCTGCTGGGTAGCGTCACACAATCCCCGGACCCGTGTGCTGCCACTCAAGACTTCGTTTATCCCCTGGCCACTCCTCTATTGATCCTGGGGTCGATCGGATGGCTGGGGGTGTCCTCTTGGTGCCTTCCCTTTTGCGGGCGCTGGCCTAGCCGCCTTGCCTACACCGTCCTGTATGCGATCACTTCGATATTGCTGGCAATCGGCCTCTTGATTGGGATGCTACGTATCGTTCTGAGATATGAACACCTGATGCCGTTTCTGCTGGAACAAGATTGCTATGGTGATGCCACGCCCTCAATGCTGAGCATGACCGTGGCGAGCGCGATCGCGATGTTTCTTGGATTGCTGAGCATCGACCGTGCGGTGTCGACTCTGCAAATCCGTCGTCGCAAGTCTGTCGGAGCGGATTGATACTACGGCGTGTCCAAGCGTCGCGACAGCCTGCAGTCGGCCAGGACCAGACCTGCTTGCAGCATCTCCCAGTTTGCTCCCAAAGCCAGCCCCTATGACCAGCTGCGTGAGTCTTAGAGACCGGAAATTCGACGTCGTATCCGCCGTCGTCCAGCATTTCGGCGGGCTATGGAGTGTGGAAATCGAGACAGCGCCGAAGGAGTTCGACGGCGAGACTTGGGCGCCCAGGCTGTATCACCAAGGCCTGCGGCTGCTGGCACATACAGGAAGCGGGCTGGAAGGCACAAGCACCTCGTGGCGGAGAAAGTCGGACGCTGCATATCCTCATCCCGAACTCGGCTTGATGTACGTGTTCGGCCACCACGACGTGTATGACACGACCCTGGCGTTCGGTCGCGTCAACGCCGGGCACATTGAACTCGTGTGGGATGGGCTTTGTGACGTATTCTGGTCTGGTGACTTCACTGAGGCAGTGCCTTTTCGGTGTCGCTGCGTTGCAGCGTTGCGCCAAGGCTGATAGCGGATGCTGCCAGAACCGGCGTTCATATGTGCGGCAGAATTCCGCCGAGAGCGAGAACGTGGTGCATGCGGCACATGACTTGCTGCAGGCCGCGTCCAAGTTCGGGTCCACCGCGAGCGTAGTCGGTTCTGGTTCCGTATCGACGGTCATGGTCAGCGTCCGCTGCACTGGGGCTTCCTAAGTGTTTGCAGGACTCTCCTGCAGACCGGCCTGAATCTCCTCGGCGTCCGCAAAAAAAACCGGGGATGAAAGGCCGGCGCGGAACTGAGGCCACGGCAGGATCTGCTGCCAGCGGCTCGTACAACCGCAGCCTGCTTTGTACGAGGCCCTCATTGCAGCACCGGCGCGGGGGGCACGCAGCCTAAACTTTTGGGCATCCAAAGGACCGACGCCGTGAACTCCTCCATCATCATCGAACCCCTCCGGAGCGCCGGCCGCCTGCACCGTGTGTTCATCGATGGCGAATGGGTGGTGCCGCAGGGCCAAGCCCGTGCCAGTGTCATCGACCCGTCGACCGAGGAACCCATCGCGGATATCGCGCTGGGCAACGCGCAAGACGTGGATGCGGCCGTGGCCGCAGCGCGCCGCGCCTTCACGACATGGTCCGTGAGTTCCGCCGAAAGCAGGGCCGTGCTTCTTGACCGAGTGCACACGCTCATCCTCGAACGCGCAGAACTGTTCGCGCAGGCGATCTCGCTGGAGATGGGCGCTGCCATCGGTTTTGCGCGCCTCACACAGTTGCCGTCCGCGGCAGAGCACATCCGCGTGGCCCGCGACAATGCGCGCAGTTATGCGTTCGTCAGCCATCGCGGGGACATGGCGATCGTGCGCGAGGCCATCGGCGTGTGCGGCCTGATCACGCCGTGGAACTGGCCGCTCTACCAGATCACCGCCAAGGTCGGAGCGGCCCTGGCAGCCGGATGCACGGTCGTCCTGAAGCCCAGCGAGCTGTCGCCCCTGAGCGCCTTGCTCTTTGCCGAGGTGATGCACGACGCCGGCATTCCGCCGGGTGTGTTCAACCTGGTGAACGGCCGCGGACCGGAGGTCGGTGCGGCCTTGGCGGAGCATCCGGACGTGGGCATGATCTCGTTCACGGGTTCGACTCGGGCCGGTGTGCTGGTGGCCCAGGCGGCGGCCCCGACAGTGAAGCGCGTGGCCCAGGAACTCGGCGGGAAATCACCCAACCTCATCCTGCCGGATGCGGACCTGGCGCGCGCCGTGCCAGGAGGCGTGGCGGCGGGCTTTCGCAACGTCGGCCAGTCCTGCAGCGCTCCGACCCGCATGATCGTGCCCCGTGCGCGCCTGCAGGAGGTCGAGCGGATCGCGCTTGAAGCGGCATCCGGCATGGTCGTGGGCGATCCGCGTTCGCAGCAGACCACGCACGGCCCGGTGGCGAACCGCGCGCAGTTCGATCGCGTGCAGGAAATGATCGGCATCGGCATTGCCGAAGGGGCGCAGCTCCTTTGTGGTGGCCCTGGACGGCCGGAGGGCTTGAGCCGCGGCTTCTATTGCCGCCCGACCATCTTCACCGCGGTGCATTCCCGGATGCAGATCGCGCAGGAGGAGATCTTCGGGCCGGTGCTCGTGCTGATCCCCTACGACAGCGTGGACGAGGCTGTGGAAATTGCCAACGACACCGTCTATGGCCTGGGTGCCCACGTGCAAGGGCAGGACCTTGCCGCGGCGCGCGCCGTCGCGGCGCGGATCCGGTCCGGGCAGGTGCACATCAACTATCCGGCCTGGAACCCGCGTGCCCCCTTCGGTGGCTACAAGCGCTCGGGAAACGGGCGCGAATACGGCATCGAAGGTCTCGAGGAGTACCTGGAAACCAAGGCCATTCTCGGTTTCCAGGATGCCTCGGCACCTGGTACCGAATGACAGATTCCAAACAAGACATTGCGCATCGCGCAGGAGCAATCATGACCGTGGCCCTCGTACTGCACCGCGCCGATGGAGCACCCCTTTCGACCGCCTTCCGCAGGGCGCCGTTCGGCAAGGACGATCCCTTTGCGCGGCATCGCGAGATCGCGTGGGAAGGACCCGGCGCGATGAGCGCGGGCCGCACCAGCTTCATCGGCGAGTTCGAAGTCGCGAGCTATCCCCACATCGAGACCATCGTCGTGGTCGAGGGCGAGCTGACCCTGACAGCCGACGGGGCGGCCCCGCTGGTGGTCGGTCCGCAGGCGGGCGCCGTCATCGGATGCGGCACCTCGCTGCATATCCAGGCCGCATCCCGCGTGCGGTTCGTGTTTTGCGCGGCGGCTTGCGAGAGACCGACGAAACGCGGCGTCTTCCCGCTGCACGCCGACGCCAACTTCAAGCCCTCCGCCACGCTGCCCGCGGAAGTGCTGCTGGGCCCCTCGCCGGAGTGCCGCAGCGACAACGTCTTCACCGACGACGGCGCGCAGTACCTCGCGGGCACCTGGGACTCGACCCCCTACCACCGGATCGTTCGCCCGCATCGCATGAACGAGTTCATGCATCTGCTGGCCGGCAGCGTGCGGTTCGCATCGCCCGATGGCAGCGTGCTTTCCACGGCGGCCGGCGACGCGCTGTTCGTGCCCCAGGGCGCACCGATCGGTTGGGAAAGCAGCGATCGCGTGGCGAAGTTCTACGTGTGCCAAAGCGTCCCGGTTTGAACGCACGGGCGAGATTCATCATGTCCCCTCCGCTGCACCACATTCAGACTTCGCCCACGCTGCCGGCTTCGGCCGACGTCGTCGTGATCGGCGGCGGCATCATCGGCGTCTTCACCGCCTACTACCTGGCCAAGCGCGGCATTTCGGTCGCCTTGGTGGAAAAGGGCCGGATCGGCGCCGAGCAATCGAGCCGCAACTGGGGCTGGTGCCGGCAGCAGAATCGCGACGCCCGCGAGCTGTCGTTGGCAAGCAAGAGCCTCGACCTGTGGGAACAATTTGCCGCCGAGAGCGGCGAAGACGCGGGCTTTCATCGCTGCGGGCTGCTCTATCTCAGCAATGACGAGGCCGAAATTTCCCGTTGGGCCAGCTGGCGAGATTTTGCGAAAACCGCAGGCGTGACGACCCTCATGCTGAGCAGCCGCGAGGCCGCCGAGCGCGGGCATGCGACCGGTCGCGCTTGGAAAGGCGGCGTCTTCTCGCCCAGCGATGGCACCGCCGATCCTGCCAAGGCCGCGCCGGCCGTGGCTGCTGCGCTCATCAAGCTCGGAGGCAGCGTCCACCAGAACTGCGCGGCCCGCGGCATCGAGATGGAAGCCGGACGGGTCAGCGGCGTGATCACGGAAGCCGGTGTCATCAAGACCCGGACAGCCGTGATGGCCGGTGGCGCCTGGGCATCCTCGTTCTGCCGGCAGCTGGGCATCCGTTTTCCGCAGGCCTCGATCCGCCAATCCATCCTGAGCGTGTCGCCTGTGCAGCAGCGCCTGCCGGATGCTGTGGTGAGCGCGGGCGTGTCCGCCACGCGCCGCAACGACGGACGCTATGCACTGGCCATCAGCGGCCGCGCGCGCGTGGATCCGACAGGCCAGTTCATGCGCTTCGCGCCGCAATTCGTGCCCATGTTCGCCAAGCGCTGGCGCAACCTTCGCCCGGGCGGCCTGGAAGGTATTCGAGGCGGCCATGAAACGCTGGCGCGCTGGCGGCTCGACGCCCCGACGCCCATGGAACGCGTGCGCATCCTCGATCCGAAGCCTGATCTGTCGGCGATCAGGGAGACCCACCGCCGCGCCATCGAACTGCTGCCCCAGCTTCGCGATGCCACGATCACGCACGCCTGGGCGGGCTACATCGACAGCACGCCGGACGGTGTTCCCGGCATCGGCGAGGTGCCGGGCATGCCGGGGTTCATCTTGGCCGCGGGATTTTCCGGACACGGCTTTGGCATCGGCCCTGGCGCCGGCCACCTGATTGCGGACCTTGCCAGCGGCGCCGAACCGATCGTCGACCCGGTGCCGTATCGGCCGGAGCGCTTCAGCAATTCGGCATGGGGGAAGGTGGCTGATTTCTAAGGTGCCGGGTTGCAATATGGCCTGCGACATGCGCCTGATTCAGATCACGCCGTCGCGCTGCAGCCTGTCCAGCGCTTCGCTGCCAAGGCCCAGCGCCCTGTAGACCTCCGTGTTGTGTTCACCGGCGGCCGGCCCGGTACGCGGCGCCGCGGGCTTGAAGCCCGAGAAGCGCGGCACGATCGCGGGGGCGGGCAGCGACCCGAGGTCCGGATCGGGCAAGCGGATGATGGCCTCGCGCGCAATGAAGTGCGGGTCGGCCATCACGTCGTCCACCGCATAGACCTTGCTGTGGGGAACACCGCCGCGGGTCAGGGCCTCGGACAGTTGCGTGAGTGTCTGGCACTCGCACCACCCGGCCACGATCGCATCGATCTCGTCGATGTTCCGCACCCGGTCCGGCGTGGTGGCAAAGCGCGGATCGTGCGCCAGCGCCGGCTGGCCCATGGCCTGGCAGATGCGCTTGAAGATCGGGTCGGACGATCCCACGATCGTGACCCAGTGGCCGTCGGCCGTGCGGTACATGTTGGACGGGGCGGTGTAGGTGGCCCGGCTGCCCGAGCGGCTGCGCGCCTGCCCCAGCACCTCGTGCTCGACCGGCAGGGCTTCGAGCAGCCGGAACATGGCCTCGGTCGCCGCGAGATCGATCTCCCGGCCCGGTGCGTCCGGGTGGCGATGGCGTTCCGCGATCGCGGTGGAGATGGCGAACGCACCGAACAGGCCCGCAATGACGTCCCCGAGCGGATAGTTCATGTGCTGCGGACTGCGGCCGCTTTCGCCGGTCAGATGGGCGAAGCCGCTCATCGCCTCGAAGATGCGCGCGAAGCCCGGGCGCTGCGCATACGGGCCGGTCTGGCCGAAGCCGGTGACGCGCAGGATGATCAGCCGCGGATTGGCCGACCACAGCGTGGGCGCGTCGAGCCCCCACTTGTCGAGCGTGCCGGTGCGGAAGTTCTCGACCAGCACATCGAAGGACTCGATCAGCCGCAGGAACAGCGCTCGGCCTTCCGGCTTGCGCACGTCGAGCGACACGCCCTTCTTGCCGCGGTTCGAGACCTTCCAGAACAGCGCGTGGTCCGGCGTGGTCGGCGAGAGCGAGCGCAGCGGGTCGTTGCCTTCGGGCAGCTCCAGCTTGACGACCTCGGCGCCCATGTCGGCGCACAGCGAGGCCGAGAAGGGCGCCGCAATCACGGTGGCCATGTCGAGGATCCGGATGCCGGCCAGCGGCCCCTGTGGCATGGCGGGTGGTGGCATGGGCTCGGTGGCGGCGGTGTGTTTGGGGGTGTCGGATGGCATGCATCGAAGTCTGTTGGTGCGCTCCATTTGCCGCAACTCATGTTTCGACATCCTGAACGCGGCGTCGACGCGCGCTATCGCAGGCCCAGCGAGAGCTCGATGCTGTGCGCCAGCGTGAGCAGCCGCGGTGTGACCTCCCGGCGCATCTGCGCAAAGCTGCCGCGCTTGGTTGCCACGGCGCAGTTCAGCACGAACTGCATGCCATCCACCAGGCCGTGCAACGGCACCGCAAAGCCATGACGGTTCGGCTGCCAGTCGGCGCGCGCACTGCAGAAGCCGTCGCGCGCCAGTTCCTCCCGCGCCAGCTCCGCCGCCGCGGCGTGGCGCTCGAACTCGGCCGGCGCGGCAACGCGGATCTGGTTCAGCACCGACAGCCGGTCTTCGGGCGCGGCGCGCGCCAGCCAGGCGCGGCCGATGGCGGTGGCCAGCATGGGAAGCGGCGCGCCGATGTCGGGCGTCAGCACGAAGTCTTCGCTGTTGCGCGCAGTCTCCACGTACACCATGTGGATGCGGTGGCGCAGCCCGAGCGAGACGGCGCCTTCGATTTCGCGCGCCAGCGTTTCCATCATCGGCCGCGCAATGGGGCGGATGCGCATGCTGGCCAGCAGCGGATGGCCGAGGCCGAGCACGGCCGCCCCCAGCCTGTAGCTGGCCGTGGTCGGGTCGCGCCGCAGATAGCCGAGCAGCGCCAGCGTGTGCGTCAGGCGCGCGACCGTGGGTTTCGAGAGCCCCGTGCGCTGCGCGAAGTCCTTGTTCGCGAGGCTCGATTCGCCGGGATGAAAGCACAGCAGCAGGTCGATGCCGCTCGCGAGCGTGGTGGCGAACTGGCGGTCCTTGGTGTCCACATCTTTCATGGCGCTGCATCCAGGTCGGCTTCCACGCTGCGCGCGAGCGCGACGAGGCGCGGACCCACGCCTTGCTCGAGCTGGCGGGGGCCGAGCCGCGACGTGAGCACGCCGCAGTTCAGGATCAGGATCTCGCCGTCCTGGGGAATGCGGATCGGCACGCCGACCGCCTGCACGTCGCTGCGCCAGGCGCCGCGCGACACGCAGAAGCCCTTGCGCTTGAGGTCGGCTTGCGCCCGCACCAGGTCGGCTTCGTACGGCCGCACCTGGCCGGGCTCCGACGCTTCGATCTGCGCGAGCACGGCGGCGCGCAGCTGCGGCGGTGCGTGTGCGAGCCAGCTGCGCCCCATCGCCGTCGGCAGCATCGGCACGGCCGCGCCGATGTCGGGCCGCCATGCGCTGAGGTCGTGGCCGCGGCAGGTTTCGACGTAGACCATCCGCGTGCGGTCGCGCATGCCCAGCGACACCGAGCCGCCGACCTCGTCGGCCAGCTGCTTCATGCGGCCCCGCGCGATCTGCCGGATGCGCAGGCTCGCCATCAGTGGATAGCCGATCGTGAGCGCCGTGGAGCCCAGGCGATAGCGCCGCAGGTGCGCATCGAAGACCACCAGGCCGCGGGCCGCCAGCGTGTAGGTCAGCCGCGAGATCGTCGCCTTCGACAGCCCGGTGCGCTCCGACAGCTCCTTGTTGCCGAGGGCGGGTTCGCCGACGGTGAAGCAGTGCAGCACCTGCAGGCCGTGCTGCAGCGTGGTTGCGAAGTCGGGGTCGGGATGGCGTGCGGCTGGCATGTGGGGGCTCGTGTTGCGCGATGAATGCTACGTCCGGCAAGGCGCGCCGGCGAGCGGTGGCATTCAAGATAGAGAAACATCGTTTTCCATATGTGATGCCGCTGCGTAGTCTCCGGGCCCTGGCAAAGAATCAACCGGAGACTCCCATGCGCAAGATGTTCATGCTCGCTGCCGCCTGCCTGCTGGCCGCGGCTTTCGCGGTGCACGCCGACCCGGCCGCCTATCCGGCCAAGCCGGTTCGCCTCATCGTGCCCTTTGCACCGGGCGGCTCCACCGACGTGCTGGCGCGGCTGCTGGCCGCGGCCCTCGTTCCCGAGCTGGGGCAGCCCGTCGTCGTCGAGAACAAGGCCGGTGCCGGCGGCAACATCGGCGGCGACTACGTCGCCAAGTCGGCGCCCGACGGCTACACGCTGCTGATCGCGGCGGCCGGCCCCACGGTGATCAACCCGAGCCTCTACACAAAGATGCCCTACGACCCGGCCAAGGACCTGCGGCCGGTGACGCTGCTGATCCAGGAGCCCAACCTGATGGCGGTTCACCCGAAGATTCCAGCGAAGACGGTGCCCGAGTTCATCGCCTACGCCAAGTCCAGGCCCAACGACGTCAGCTTCGGCTCGGCGGGCAACGGCAGCCCGTCCCACCTGGCCGGCGAATGGTTCAACCAGCTCACCGGCACCCGGATGGTCCACGTCCCGTACAAGGGCACGGGCCCTGCGATGAACGACCTGCTGGCCGGGCAGATCGCGATGATGATCGACAACATGCCCGCGCTGTGGCCGCATGTGCAGGCGGGCAAGCTCAGGGCGCTGGCGGTGTCCACCGACAAGCGGGCCACAGCCGCGCCCGAGGTGCCGACCGTCGCCGAGTCCGTCAAGGGCTTCAGCTTTGGTGCATGGAAGGGCCTGATGGTGCCCGCTGCAACGCCCACGGCCATCGTCGAGCGCCTGCACGCCGCCACCACCAAGGCGCTGGAAAAGCCCGAGCTTCGCAAACGGCTGCTGGCCCTGGGCGCCGAGCCGGTCGGCAACACCCCGGCGCAGTTTGCCGAGCTCATCAAGGCCGACACGGCTTCGTGGGCGGCGCTGGTCAAGTCCACCGGAACCAAGCTGGACTGAGGTCCGCGCGCATCCATCCCATGAAGCAAGGAGTAACACATCATGCAGCGTGATCCCGCAGCCTTCGAACAATTCCTGGTCAGCCTGCGCAGCTACGTGCGCGAGCGGCTGGTGCCGAACGAGGCACGCGTGGCCGACGCCGACGAAGTGCCCGCCGACCTGGTGGCCGACATGGCGGCGCAGGGCCTGTTCGGCTATTCGATCCCCGAGGCCTATGGCGGCGCGGGCATGACGACCGAAGAGCTGGTGCTGGCGGCGATGGAGTTGTCGCAGTGCTCGGTGGCCTTTCGGGCCCGTGTCGGCACCAACACCGGCATCGGATCCGAAGCGCTGGTGGCCGACGGCACGGAGGCGCAGAAGCGGCGCTACCTTCCGCGGCTGGCCAGCGGCGAGCTGACCGGCGCGTTCGCATTGACCGAACCCGAAGCCGGCTCGGACGCTGCATCGCTGCGCAGCTCGGCGCGGCGCGACGGCGACCATTACGTGCTCAACGGCACCAAGTGCTTCATCACCAACGCGCCGATTGCGGGCCTTTTCACGGTGATGGCCCGCACCGATCCTCACGACCTGTCGGCGCGCGGCGTCACGGCCTTCCTGGTCGAGCGCGGCATGCCCGGGCTCAGCACCGGGCCGGCCTACAAGAAGATGGGGCAGGCGGGCTCGCCTGTGTCCGAGGTCCACATGAACGACTGCATCGTGCCGGCGGAGAACGTGATCGGCGGGCGCGAAGGGCAGGGCTTCAAGACGGCGATGAAGGTGCTGAACAAGCAACGCATCCACCTGGCGGCCCTGTGCATCGGGCCGGCGATCCGCATGCTGCAGGACGCGGTGGCGTTCGTGTCCACGCGCAAGCAGTTCGGCCAGGCGCTGTCGGGCTTCCAACTGATCCAGGCGCTGATCGCCGACAGCCAGACCGAGATCCATGCGGCCCGCGCGCTGGTGCTGGACACCGCGCGCAAGCGCGACGAGGGCATCGACGTGACGATGGAAGCGTCGATCTGCAAGTATTTCGCCTCCGAGATGTGCGGCCGCGTGGCCGACCGCTGCGTGCAGATGCTGGGCGGCTACGGCTACATCGCCGACCATGGCATGGAGCGCTTCTACCGCGACGTGCGGCTGTTCCGGCTGTACGAAGGCACGAGCCAGATCCACCAGCTCAACATCGCCAGGCGCACGCTGGCCAAGGCCGGCTACGGCGGCGAAGGCGCCTGATGTTCGGCTACAGCGACCGCCTGCCAGCGCTGCGCGAGGCGGTGCGGCGCTTCGCCGAGGAAGAGGCCATTCCGCGCGAGCGCCCGGCGCTGGCCCACGACCTGGACGCGCTGGAAGCCGCGGTCGGTTCGTTGCGCGCCAGGGCCATGGAGGCCGGCATCTACGCACCGCAGCTGCCGGTGGCATGGGGCGGGCTGGGCCTGTGCTGGCGGGATCGCTCGGTGGTGCTCGAAGAAGCCGGCCGGAGCTTCCTGGCGCCATTGGCCATGAACTGCGCACCGCCGGATCAGCCCAACATGATCAACCTGCTGGCTGAAGGAACACCGGCGCAGCAGCAGCGCTACCTGGTGCCGCTCGCGCGCGGCGAGGCCCGCTCGTGCTTTGCGATGACCGAACCCGAGCCCGGCGCGGGGTCCGATCCGTCGATGCTGCAGACGGTGGCCGAGCGCCGTCCCGGCGGCTGGGTCATCAACGGCCGCAAGTGGTTCATCAGCGGGGCGGTCGGCGCCGCGTTCGCGCTGGTGCTGGCGAAGACGGGCGAGGGCGCGACGATCTTCATCGTCGATGCCGGCAACCCCGGCTACCGCGTGGTGCGCAACATCGCGAGCATCGACGGCTTCCAGATCGGCGGGCATGGCGAGATCGAACTGCAGGACTGCTTCGTCGAAGACGGCGCGGTGCTGGGCGAGGCGGGCCAGGGCTTTGCCCAGGCGCAGGCGCGGCTCGAACCGGCGCGCCTGTCGCACTGCATGCGCTTCATCGGCCGCGCTTCGCGCGCGATGGCGCTGGCGCAGGACTACGCCAACCGGCGCCACTCGTTCGGGCAGCCGCTCGCGCAGCTGCAGCAGGTGCAGGCGATGGTGGCGGACTCGCACATCGACCTGCATGCCGCACGCCTGATGACCTGGCATGCGGCCGCGAAGCTCGATGCGAAGCAAAGCATCAAGCACGAGTCGGCGATGGTCAAGGTGTTCGTGTCGGAAGCCGTGGGACGGGTGGCGGACCGCGCTGCGCAGATCATGGGCGCGCTCGGCATGTCGGAAGACTCTCCCGTGTCGATGATCCTGCGCGAGATGCGGCCCTTTCGGGTCTACGACGGCGCGTCGGAGGTGCACCGCTCGACGCTGGCACGCCGCATCCTGAAGGAATCGCTGCGTCCTTGAAGCGGTCACTCGCCGGCGGTCAGCAGGACCGTGCCATGCGCGAGAACGCGGGTCCGGTCGTCCGGCCCTTTCATGCATCCCTGTAGCTCGATGATGCTGCCACCCCTCGGACGGGCCGCGATCGATGAAACGCTCCACTCGATCAGCACCGTCTCGCTCGCCAACACGGGCCGCAGCAGATCGACCGAGAAGTTGATGCCAAGGACATTTCCTTTCTTCGCGAAATGCGTGGCGGTCAGCCCCATCAGCAGCGAGGTGGTGTGCGTGCCGCTTGCGATCATTCCGCCGAAGCGCGTGCCTCTTGCGAACTCCGCATCGTGGTGCAGCGGGTTCTCGTCTCCCGCGGCCAAGGCAAATGCCCTGACTTGCTCTTCGTCGAACGTGTGGGTTCGCGAGAAGCGGTAGCCGGGTTCGACGGGTACACCGGCGGCGGGTTCGAACTCAACCATGGCGCGCGAGGCCGGTGATGGCCTCCTGGCTTCCGGCCTGCTGGCGCAGGCGGAACTTCTGGATCTTTCCGGTGGCTGTCTTCGGCAAGCTGCCGAACATCACCCGACGCGGACACTTGAAGTGAGCCAGCCGCTCGCGGCAGAACGAGATGATCTCTTGTTCGGAAGGCGCCGAGACGCCTGCCCTGAGCTCGATGAACACGCACGGCACCTCTCCCCATTTCTCGTCAGGCTGGGCGACCACGGCGGCATGCAGGACGGCCGGGTGTCCGTGAACTACATCCTCGACCTCCACCGAAGAGATGTTCTCGCCGCCCGAAATGATCACGTCCTTCGAACGATCGGTGATCTGCACATAGCCGTTGCCATGCAGGACCGCCACGTCGCCGGTGCGGAACCAGCCGTTGGCGAGCGCCTTCCGCGTGGCCGCCTCGTTCTTGAAGTAGCCCATCATCACGGTGTTTCCGCGCAGCATGAGTTCCCCTGCGGTCTTTCCGTCGCAAGGAACCGGCTCCAGCGTGTCGGCGTCTCCGACCATGAGGCCTTCGAACATGGCGGCGCGCACGCCCTGGCGCACCCGCAGCTTGCCTTGCTCGGCGGGTTCAAGATCGTCCCAGCCGTCCTGCCACGCGCAACTCACCGGCGTGCCGCAAACCTCGGTGATGCCGAACACGTGCTCCACGTCGAAGCCCATGGCCAGGACCGCGTTCAGCACGGCCAGCGGAGGAGGAGATCCTGCGGTCAATACCCGTACGGGACGAGACAGCTTGGTGTGCCGTGCCGAATCCGCGAGCATGGCCATCACGACCGGCGCCGCGCAGAGATGATCGACCTGATGCGCGTCGATGGCCTCCAGCACCGCTTCGGCAGACACCCGGCGCAGGCAGACGTGGGTCCCGGCCGCCGCCGTCACGGCCCAGGTGAAGCACCATCCGTTCGCATGGAACATGGGCAGTGTCCACAGGTACTTCGGCGCCCGCGGCATCGCCCAGTTCGTGATCTGCAACAGGCTCATCAGGTAGGTGCCGCGGTGGCTGGCGACCACGCCCTTCGGGTCTCCCGTCGTACCGGAGGTGTAGTTCAGCGCAATGGGCTGCCACTCATCGCTCGGCCAGCGGCCGGGGAATTCCGGGTCGCCGCTCGCCAGCAGCGATTCATAGTCGGTCTCGCCGATGCGTTCGCCGGGCGGCGCGAGGTGGTCGTCGATGTCGATGACCGGGGGAGGGCTGTCCAGCAGCTTCAGGGCGGCGGCAACCGTTGCGGAGAATTCGCGGTCGACCATCAGCAATTTGCACTCGCCGTGACGCAGGATGAATGCGATCCCTTCAGGGTCCAGCCGGTGATTGATCGCATTGAGCACGGCACCTGCCAGCGGCACGCCGAAGTGCGACTCCAGCACCGCCGGCGTGTTGGGTGCCAGCACCGACACGGTGTCGCCCGGCTGGATGCCCCTGGCCGCCAGCGCCGACGCCAGGCGATGGCAGCGCTCACGCGTCTGCGCCCAGGTCCGCGTCAGATCGCCGTGCACCACCGCCAAGCGGTTCGGATGTGCCAGCGCGGCGCGGTCGAGAAAGCCGAGCGGCGTCAGCGGCACATGATTGGCCTCGCAGCGGTCGAGGCCCTTTGCATAGGATTGCGCGCTCATGTCCTTGTCTCCTTCGTGCTGTCGTGGAATGCCGTGAAGGCGGAAACCGGCTCCCGCTCGGTGACCAGCGAGTTCTCGATGGAGGACTCGTCGGCGTAGCCCAGGCTCATGCCGCAGACGAGCATCTGGCCCGCGGGGATGTCCAGGAACTCGGCGATCTGGCGATGGAACTTCAGGAACGCGGCTTGCGGACAGGTGTGAAGGTTGCGGCCGCGTGCGGCGATCATCACGCTCTGCAGGAACATGCCGCAGTCCAGCAGGCTTCCTTCCTGGAGCGCGCGGTCGATCGTGAAGAACAAGCCCACGGGCGCATCGAAGAAGCGGTAGTTGCGCCCGTGCTGCATGTGCATGCGCTGCTTGTCGCCCTTGGCGATGCCAAGCAGGCCATAGAGGTCCCAGCCCACCTTGCGGCGCCGCTCCAGGTACGGGGAGAGCCATTCGCGCGGGTAGTAGTCGTAGGGCTCGAGCAGTTCCCCCGATCTGCCGGGATCGTCGTCGAGCGCTGCGATCGCTGCGGACAGGCCGGCCTTCGCAGCCCCGGTCAGCACATGCACATGCCAGGGCTGCATGTTCATGCCGGAAGCGCTGTAGCGCGCGGTCGAGAGAATCGCTTCGATCTCTTCCTGCGGCACCGGCCTGGGCAAGTACGCCCTGATGCTGCGCCGCGTGGCAATCGCCCAATCGACGGCGCCTTGCAGCGCCTGCGCACCCAGCGGCGGCGCCATCATTCGGTTCATTGCGGGTTTCCTCGTTTCTGCGTTGCCCGAGGAGCTTAGTTCCGCAAGGATGCGATGCCCATGCCCGCAGGCCTCGATCCGGCCGGGGCCTTCGGGCATGCGGATGTCGCTTTGGCGGGCGCAGGGCGCCAGCAGCCTATTCCCGCGCGTGCGTCAAGGAGCGATAGCTTCCCGGGCTCACGCCTGTCCATTTCTTGAATGCCCGATGAAAGGCGCTGGTCTCCTGGAACCCGGTCCGGGCGGCGACTTCAGCCACCGTCAACGAGGCGCTCGACAAGAGATCGATGGCGATGTCCCGCCGCAGATCGTCCTTCACCCGCTGGTAACTCAGCCCCTCCTGCTGCAATCGGCGCTGGAGTGTGGTGTCGGAGACGCCGAGCTGCTGCGCGAGCTTCTCCAGTTCGGGCCACGCATCGGGCATCTGGCTGCGCAACCGGTGCCGCACCTGTGCGCTGGTGCTCGAGTCATTGCGGTACTTGACCAGCAGATTGGCCGGCGCTGCCCGCAGGAAGTTGTCGACGGTCTGCGGGGATTCCGCGATCTTCAGATCGAGCAGGTCGCTTGCGAAGGTGATGTGCGTGGTCTCTGCGTTGAACTTCAGGTTCTCGCAGAACCGCGTGCGGTAATGGCTGTCGTCGGCCGGAGGCGGGCATCGGAACTGCATTTCGCGCAGGGGAATTCGCCTGTGCACGAGCCAGCATGCCAGCCCATGGACGAGGATGAACCAGGTGCCGTAGCCGAACAGCCGGCGCAGCACGCCACCGTCGTGCAGGATCACGCGCGCCTCATCGGCCGATCGGACCAGTTCCCCGCGAAAGTCGTCCAAGGTGGCGTGAAGAAACCTGAGGATCCGGCGCAGGGCGTGCTCCAGGTTCTCCGAGTTGACCGCTGCACGCGTCATGAGCGCATAGCTTCCGCGGCGCAGCCCGTGGCTGTCCAGGCCGAAGAACTCGTCATCCATCAGATCGGCCAGGGCCACCCACATGCGCGAGTACGCAGCCGCCGGAATGCGTGCGCGCGGTGCGTCCAGCAGATCGCGGTCCAGTCGGGCGATTTCGAGCACGCCGCTGATGTCCATGTTCCTGAGCGCGGCGGCACGAATCGCCTCGTGCACGAGCTCAATGGAAACGGTGCCCTTCAGCCCTGCTGACTTCATGCGGCGAACTCTCTGGGGAATGGTTGATCAGGGGCGCCCCCGGCCGTGGGTTGCGCGGCCTGATCTTAGTCAACCCGGCCCATTCGGCCAGCGTGCTGGCGGGCGGGGCTTCCAGTTCGAAACGGCCTGAAGGAAGGCACGCGTTTCCGCATAGGGCTCGGTGCGAGCCGGTGGCATGTAGCTGAGTTTCACGACCACCGTGCGAGTGGCCGGGTCGACGTACGTGAACTGGCCCTGCAGACCAAGGGCATAGTACGCGCCGGTTTGCGGAAATGTCCACCATTGATAGCCATAGCCGCCGTTCGGCGAGTCGCTGCCGGGGACCGAAGCGGTCGCGGCCTTGATCCACTTCTCGGGGACGATCTGTTTCCCATTCGCGTAACCGTTGTTCAGGAATAGCAGGCCGAAGCGTGCCCAGTCCCTGGCAGTTGCGTTGAAGCCCGCCCCCGTGAACTCACGGCCTGCGCCCGGAGCGCCGTCCATGATGAAGAAGCCGTTGCTCGCCGCGCCCATGGGCTCCCACAGCTTCTCGCTCATGTAGCCCGCGAAGGTGGTGCCCGAGACGCGCTCGACCAGCCAGCCGAGCACCGCCGTGTCGATCGTCTTGTAGGCGAAGTGGCTACCGGGGGGATGCGCACGCCCTATCGTCATGGCGACATCGGCAAAACGCGAGGTGTTCCGCACCAGCGACGACATGTGGTTGCTCGCTGCAATGCCGGGATTCTGGAAGTCGTACCGCTCCTCGTAGTCCACGCCGGACCGCATCTCCAGTACCTGCCGGATCGACACGTCCTTGTAGGCACCGCGCGCGAGCTCGGGGAGGTATTTGGCGATCGGATCCTCGATTGATGCGATGCGCTTCTCGTGCACCGCGATGCCGACCAGCGTGGAAACAATGGATTTCGTCATGGACCAGCCCATGAATCGTGTGTCGCCGTCGCTCAGGTTTCGGTAGTTCTCGTAGACGATGGCGCCGTCCTTGATCACCAGCAGCGCGTTCGTATAGGTGCGATCGAGAAACTCCTCCGGGGTATAGGCGGTGCCTTCGAACTCGTATCTGAAGTCCAGGGGCGTATCGTTGCGCGGAATCGCCCATACGGCACGCCGGTGGGTGACTTCCCGGGTGTCGAAGATCCGGTCCATCGAGCGGAACGTCAGTGCATTGATGCCCGGATTCAACATCTGCCAGCGCACTTCCTGCAGCGCGATCGGAACCGAAGAAGTCGGTGCGCCTGCGGGCGCGGGCGGCATCGGTTGCGAATGAGCCGCGCAGGCAAGCAGTGCCACGCTGCATGCCACTGCGAGTCCACGGGTTCGCCGGCAATTGGCCATAGTTCGGAAGCCGAATCTCATGAGGAAATTCCTTGTGTCGTGATGCCCGCTCTCGCAGGCTGGGGCGTTGGAGCCGGCAGCGTAGCGAGCGGCCTTCGTGACCAGGCCTCTGCAAATGAGGAGGGGGCGGGAAACTACGGGGCCTCGTGGGTTCCCAGGCCCAGGGCTGACCCAAGCTGGATCTTGTTGCGCACGCCGAGGCTGGCATACACGTTGCGCAGGTAGGTCCGCACGGTCGCAGGGCTCAGATCGAGCCGCTCGGCGATCTCCTTGTAGGAGCGGCCCTGAGCGTACAAGGTGGCGGCGCGTCGTTCCCGCGGGGCGAGCGGATTCCCAGCGCTTCGATCTTCAAGCACCAGCGCGAGCAGACGACCACAGGGCGCAACCGTCAGGCGATCTGATCGGCCCACCGCGATGGAGTGCGGCGCCTGATGGACCAAGTCTGCGATGGTTGGGGGCAACATCGTTCCCTGCCAGCCAGGATTGGCCTGTTGGAGAACTTGGCCCAGCCGTGCACCCAGGTAGAGGAGACGGCCGCCTCCATCGGCGAACGCATACGTGTTCCACATGCTGCGACCTGGCAAGGCACCTTGAAGACGGTCGAGCACGTCCCGCCAGTGCTGCACGAGGTGGCGGGTGAACTCGCCGAAGATGACCGCTTCCTCATCGCGGAAGGCTGGACCGGCAGGGCGCCGATAGATCGCTACGAAGAAAAGCAAACCGCTCGACGGCAATTCGAGGGTGATCGCCATGGCGTGATGGAGGCTGTGTCGTCTGCAAAACCCGTCGACCGTGCCACCCGGCGTGTGCCTGCCGTCGCCTGCACCGCCGCGCAGTACCACGCCGCAGCGTGCAATGGATGCTCGGGCGAACTGGTCCGCATCTGCGAGCGCATTCCATTCCTCTGCAAAGCCGGTGCTCAGCCCGATACTGCCGTGCAGCCAGTTTCTCGGCGGGCTGTCGGCAGACCCGGGTGAAACTTCGCCCCACCATGCCGAGTCGAAGGAAACCAGGCCTTTCAGCAGCTGGAGCGCCTCGCGGTGCATGTCTTGCGCATTGCCTGAACGCGCGAGAGTGACCAAGGCCAAAAGGCACATCCCGAACTCCCTCAGAGTGGCGAGAGCGGATCCCGCCGGCACACTTTCAAGGAGGGCCGGCGTGGATGGAGTTTGCGCAGTCATACGGGTGGAAGCCGGGGAGCTTTCGGGCGTTCGTTCGAAAAAGTGTACCGGCAGGTACCGGTCCAAAGCCACCTAAGACAGAATCCGACGATGGCATAACCGACACCCGCATCAAAGGAGCTTAATGAGCGTCGAAATCAGGAACGAGATGCCTACCGACGTGGATGCCATTGACGCAGTGACGACCGCTGCATTTCTGGCTGCGCCCCATACAGACCATACGGAGCAGTTCATCGTCAAGGCGCTGCGCAAGGTTGGAAGGTTGACAGTATCCCTGGTCGCAGAGGTCGACGGGGAAGTAGTCGGCCACGTGGCCGTATCGCCGGTATCCATCTCGAACGGGGCTTCGAACTGGCATGGTCTCGGCCCCATTTCAGTGTTGCCGGCCTATCAAGGCCAGGGGATTGGCTCACGCCTCGTGCGCGAAGCATTGAGTGCGCTGCGCGAAAGCGGAGCCTTCGGGTGCGTCGTTCTCGGCGAGCCCGGCTTCTACGGCCGATTCGGCTTTCGGGCCGAGTCCGGCCTTGTCCTTCCGAACGTTCCGCCCGAGTACTTCCAGGCTGTGTCCTTTGGCGCAGCCATGCCATGCGGCAATGTGTCGTACGACGAGTCGTTCAACGCGCGGGCCTGATGAAGGCGGCATGCGGTCAAGAGCCGACTTTCGGCCCAGCCCTCCTATTTCAAGAGAGCGCGAACCCCCTGTCGGTTTTCGACCCACTCCGAGCTTTGTAGCCTTGTGTTGGCACCCATGCGGGTGCGCCGGGGCCGTGTCTTGTTCAGGCGCGGATGTGCAGGGGAGCGAACGACTTCACCAGGTCGTCCAACGCCTTCAGCTGCACGAGGAACGGCTCCAGCTGGTCCAGCGGCAGGGCGCTGGGACCGTCGCATTTGGCCTGCGCAGGGTCAGGATGAGCTTCGAGAAAGAGGCCCGCCAAGCCCACCGCCAGGCCCGCACGCGCCAGTTCAGCCACTTGCTCGCGCCGCCCGCCAGAGACGGCAGAGTTCGCCTCGCGTTGCTGGAGGGCATGGGTCACGTCGAAGATGACTGGCAGATTCCCGGTGGCCTTCTTCATGGCACCGAAGCCAAGCATGTCCACCACAAGGTTGTCGTAGCCGAAACAGGTGCCGCGGTCGCACAGAATGACGGGGGAGCTTCCCGCTTCCCTGATTTTCTCCACGATATTGAGCACCTGCGGTGGGCTCAGGAACTGGGGCTTCTTGACGTTGATGACCTTGCCCGTCCGGGCAAGCGCGACGACCAGGTCGGTTTGGCGGGCGAGAAACGCAGGCAGCTGTAGAACGTCCACGACCTCGGCGACAGGACTCGCCTGCCATGGTTCGTGCACGTCGGTGAGGATGGGCACACCGAACGCTGCCTTGACGGCTTCGAAGATTTTCAGGCCCTCTTCCAATCCCGGCCCCCGAAAGGAATGGATGGACGAGCGATTGGCCTTGTCGAAGCTTGCCTTGAAAACGTATGGGATGCCGAGCTTGCGAGTGACCCGGACGTACTCCTCTGCAGCACGCAGGGCCATGTCCTTCGACTCGAGTACGTTCACGCCGCCGAACAGGACAAAGCCGTCGCTGTTGCTGACGTTGATTGCGGGGTTGATGGCGACGGTCGTCAAGAAGAGTTCTCCTGTCGTGTTGTGGTCCGCATTCTCGCGCTCCGGTCGGCCAGAAAAATACGCCTTGGCCACCAGTGGGTACAGTCGGCCGACACCAGATGGTCGAATGAGGAGCCCAGCGTGTTTTCCCATGTCTTTGTGAGCGTCAACGATTTCGAGCGCGCCTTGCACTTCTACGGCGCAGTGATGGACTGCCTCGATGTAGAGCTGCGCTTCTGCGAGCGCGAGAAACCATGGGCCGGCTGGCACAGCGCAGGTGGAACGCGCCCCCTCTTCGTCATATGCAAGCCCTACGACGGACATCCGCACCATCCCGGGAACGGGCAAATGGTCGCCTTCGCCGCGGACTCCAGGGCGGTCGTCCGAGCGGCGTACCAGGCGGCCTTGGAGAACGGCGGCACCGGTGAGGGGCCGCCAGGGCTGCGCCCGCAGTACCACGACAACTACTATGGGGCGTACTTTCGCGACCCGGACGGGAACAAGCTCTGCGTTGCCTGTCACGCCCCGGCGACCGACGGTACCTGAGGCAGGGAGGACGGCAGAATGCGGCCATGAGGTGCCCTCGCGGCCAACGGGTTTCAGCCAAGTGATGCACTGGAACTCGGGGCACGTCGGCAATCCGTCTCAACGCTCCTTCATGCCCAGCAAGGCCCGGAGCGTCACTTCCGTCGCGTCGTCGTCCGGCCTGGCCCGATGTGCAATACCCAGCGCCCTCGACAGCGCCGGCCGCAGCGGTCGCATGCTGATGCGCCGATCAGGCGGCGGCGCGCCTGCTTCGTGCGGCAACAGCGCGGCGCCGTAGCCCGCGGCCACGAGGTTCTTCATCGCGTCGTTGTAGTTCAATTCGATGCGCGCCTGCGGCCGCTCGCCGGCCGCGGCAAACCATTCGGCAGTCTGGCGGGAGAGCCGGGTGCCGCGGTCATTGGCGATCAGGGGCCGGGCGGCGAGCCAGGCCGGCGTCACGTGCCGCGGCGGTTCCCAACCGGCGGGGATGAACGCCAACACCGGATCCTGGCGCCAGGCCTGCACACGCAGGCCGCGGAGCGCCGGTTGTGGCAGCGCGACGATTCCGATGTCCAGGCTGCCGGCGGCCAGCCGCGCCAGGGCTTCCTCGCTGGTCATCACCGCGACCTGCACGTCGATCTCGGGATGCCGGGCGGCCAGGGCCTCCAGCGCCTGCGGCAGCAGGTGCGCGAGCGCACCGGTGGAGGCGCCCAATCGCACGCGGCCGCCGCGCGCGGCGATCTGGTGTTGCACGGTTTGCAGCAGGTCGTCGGCTTCGGCCAGCAGCCGCCGTGCCTTGTCGATCAGCAAGCTGCCGGCGGACGTCGCGGTAACGCCGGCCGGCGCCCGGTGCAGCAGGCGGGCCCCGAGGCGGGCTTCGAGCTGCGCCACGTGCAGCGTCACCGTCGGCGGCGCCAGGTGAAGTGCCTTGGCCGCCGCGGCGAACGAACCGAGGTCGGCCACCGTCAGCAGCGTGCGCAGGCGGTCGAGGTTGATTTCACGCATCGTGCAACTTTCGTCGTTGGAAGGTGATTCAGAATTCCTGAATCCGTAGTTTGACAGATTCAACTGGTGTGCATGCGATGGGCGATGCACCATGCGGTTCGAACTCAATCGGAGCGCTTCATGACCCCTCTCGTTTTCATCGATGGCGACCAAGGCACCACCGGCCTGCAGGTGCGGCAATGGCTGGCGGGGCGGACCGACCTTCGCTTGCTGCAATTGCCGCCCGGGAATCGCAAGAACGCGGCCCATCGCGCCGAGGCGCTGAACGACTGCGACATCGCATTGCTGTGCCTGCCGGACGACGCCGCGCGCGAGGCCGTGGCGCTGGTGCGCCGTCCTGGCGTGCGGGTGATCGACGCGAGCTCGGCCCATCGCACCGCACCGGGCTGGGTCTATGGCCTGCCGGAGCTGGAGGCTGCGCAGTCCGAGCGCATCGCCAACGCCGGGCGTGTCAGCAATCCCGGCTGCTACCCGACAGGGGCGCTGGCATTGCTCAAGCCGTTGATCGACGACGGCCTGGTGCCGGCGGACTGCCCGCTGGTCATCCACGCGGTGTCCGGCTATTCAGGACGGGGCCGAGCCGGACTCGAGGATCATGAAGGCGCCGGCGCTGCCACCGCGGTGCCCTTCCAGGTCTACGGCCTGGGCCTGAACCACAAGCACGTGCCCGAGATCCAGCAGCATGCCGGCCTCGCGCATGCGCCGGTGTTCGTGCCGGCGTATGGCCACTATCGACAAGGCATCGTGTTGACGATGGCGCTGCATCTGCGGCTGCTGCCGGCCGGCGTGACGGCCGCGCGCTTGCACGCCGCGCTTCAAGCGCGCTATGCAGGGCAAGCTTTCATCGAGCTGCAACCGCTTGACAAGGACGTCGATGCGCGGCGGCTCGACCCCCGCGCACTCAACGGCAGCAACCGATTGCGACTCGCGGTTTTTGAGCAGGAGCGCACGGGCCAGGTGCTGTTGGCTGCGGTGTTCGACAACCTAGGCAAAGGCGCCGCGGGAGCGGCGGTGCAGAACCTCGACCTGATGCTCGGATTGCCGTCGGTACGGCACCAGGCGCCCGGCGACTCGTTTCCCCGCGCGCGGGCGGCATGACAGGAGCCGGTGGCAAAGATCGACCCATCGCTCGCGTTGAATGCCCGCTTTCCTGCACCGAGGCTGAAGGATCGATGGGCAGCAACGGGCCCGGTGTGCCGACTCCCGTGCGGCTACAGTCGGCTACTACGACGAATCGGGAGGCGCAATGTCTTGGGATGTTTCATTGTTCAAGTTCAGTCGACACTACAGCTCCGTGTCCGAAATTGCTTCCGATGAACAGCTTGTGAATCTGGGCTCGCTCAGTGACGTTCAGACCGCTGTGACATCAATTTTTCCCAACACCGACTGGAGCGATCCGAATTGGGGCATCTTCTCCAGCAAGATTGGTTCGATTGAGTTCAACGTGGGAAAGGCAGACCCCGTTCAGAGCGTGGGACTGCATGTGCGTGCCGGTGATGAGATTGTTCATGGCATCCTGCTGCTCTGCGAGCATTTCGAATGCCAAGCGATAGACCTGAGCGACGGTAGCTTTCTGGAGCAGTCCGATGATCCCGCGCGCAACCTGCAAAAGTGGCGCGCTTACCGGGATCAAATCGTTGGCAACTGCACGTGACCGGCGCGACATCCGCAGCCGTCGGTTGCCCTTAGGCCGAGATAGCGCGGTGCGCTCGGCTTGAGATGCTGATGGAGCTCTTGTCGAGGTCTTTGGCATTCGCGAACGCATACCCGTTAGCTTCGTGCACTGTACCGAATACGAGACCTCGAAGCTTGGCTCGCGCGGCAAAGGCAAAGGCTGCCAGCTCAATCCATCAGATTGATCTGCAGGTACCCATTGGTACCCGTGGTCGGATTGTTGGCTCCCACGATCGCGAAGATTTTCCCTCCCTGCATCGCAAAGTACGATTTCGGATCGCTGCCAGTGCCGAAAATCCCGCGCATGCCCAGCGGACCGGTGCTTCCCATCGTCGCAAACGTATTGTGGGCATTGGAGGTCGAGCCATCCGCGCTCTCCACGTTCCTGAATGACTCCGTGGCGCGCACGTCGACTTTCCCCCAGGACGCCTCCGTAGAACTGCCATGACCGAACCCTACGGGCCACTGCGTGCTCTCGGGCAGTCCGATTCGGAATACCGCTGTCTTGGAATCGCCATTCAACTTGCCGCTGATCAGGAAGATCTTCTCGCTGCCAACGCGAGCCATCGCAAACAGCGCGGCGTCAGCGGGTGCGCTGGGATCCACCATGTTCCAGGTTCCGCTTGCGTTGCCCGGAGAGATGTTCCAAGTCTTCAGCGAGGCGACCGGGCAGTCGTCGACACGGTAGATGATGTTGTGGGTGCAGCGAACCAGAATCGTGCCGCCACCCGATATCTTCATTTGCGAGATGTCGGACGCACTGGCGGTGGAGCCCACGTTGATGCCGAAGCGGTTGAACGTGCCGTCCAGACCCGCTTGATTCGTCTCGAGTGCCCGCGAGGCGACGAACGGTTGTATCGCGAAGCTCTCGGTCGCAGCCTGTGTAACGACGAACGGAAACGCCCCAACGATGATGTCCTGGCCCACGCGGAAACGCGCAGTATTCACAGCCGTGGTGATGCGGCTGGATTGGAAAAGATAGGTTCCGGCCTGAGTTGCGTCTGCCGTAAAGCTGCCCGATACCGTCGTCATGCCGCTGCCGGTCCATTCGTAGGTTCCAACATCGAAATTCAACGCGACAAGTTGGCGCGTCCCATTGGTGGCATGGGCGTTGTAACTGCCGTTGCGCGCATCGCCTCCTGCCACCTCGAACTTGATGTCCCAGGCGCTGCTGGCCGAGCGGGCTGTCAATTTGAAGGCCCTGGGCTGGCTACTGCCATTGACCAGTTGGGCTTTCCAGCTTGAAGTGCCGATCTCCGGATTGCGCAGGGTGATCTCTTCGCCAGCGCTGGTCCATTCAACGGCGGCACCAGCGTCGATCTGGACGGTATCGCCCGGCTTGATCGCGTAGATACCTGTACCTTGAACAATTGCTCCGTTCACCTGAACGGTGGGAGTCGTCGTCGTCGCCGACGGCGAGCTTGGCGGAAGCGGCCCAAATCCACCACCACCACCGCTACCACCACCTCCGCCTCCGCAAGCGACCAAAACCATGGTCAAGGACACGGCTGCCGCCGTGGCGAATTTCATTTCCATTGCTCTTCCTCCTCAGTGTTAAACGGCATCCAACTTGTTGTGGATGTCCAATAGGCGCCGAATAATGCCACCCGTGACACACCCATCGATCTGCGTGCCAACAGGAAAACTGCAAGACCATGACGAACTGCCGGTCTTGGCCGACTGTAGCCGGTCACGTAGTCGTCGCGAAGGCGCCCATACCGGCTGTATCTTTCGCTCCACATCAGACTTCCATTGGCTTTGGCTTTGGCTTTGGCTTTGGCTTTGGCTCGGCCGGTCTGGCGACCGACCACTTTTCTTTTCAGCCGAAAACCAGTCTTGTGGCCCAACGCGGCCACGCCAGCTGCGGCCCTTGGCCCCAATGTTCTACGCGGCTCAACTCGAAGAGCGGACGGCGAGTTCCCGCAGTACAGCGTCCAACGGAACCACCCCCTTGCGAACCTTGTCGGGGTTCTCGAACTCGATCCATCCTTCGTTGAAACCGTCCAGCATCTGAATGCGCGGCATCGGATTGCGCATACCTTGCGCTCTGAAAAGCGCCTCCCAGCTCGCGCGCGGCACTACCTCCATGCGCACGTCGCGGCCCAAAACGCGAGCAAACCCTAGAGCGACCTCATTGGGCGTCAAGCGCTCGCCTTCCAGTTCAACAATGCGCTTGCCTTGCCAGATTTCTTGAAGCAACTCGGCGGCAAGGTGTCCGACATCTGCGGTGGCAACCATGGGTACCGGTTTGTCCAGCGGATAGAGAAAACTCGGAATGACTCCCGTCGTGCGCGCATGCTCCACATCCCAAGCGGCGTTTTCCATGAACCAGGCGGCGCGCAGGAAGGCCACGGGCAAAGGCAGGGTGCCTAGGCTGGCCTCCTGCAACAAGTGTTGCTGCAACAGGTTGGGCCGTAGTGACTGAGCACCAATCGTTGACAGCGAGACGAGCTTGCCGGGCAAAGTGGAATCGAGCGCCTCGTGCACCGCTGCAATGACACGGCGGGCCTCGTCAAGATCGGGCGAAGGGTCGAACACCGGCGGTAAAACGAAGAACACGCCCTCAGCGCCTGCGAAAGCCTTCTTGAGTGCTTCGGCATCGTCCAACGAAGCAATGGCAACTTCGCAGCCGCGCTGCTTCCATGCGGCGCCCTTGCCGGCGTCGCGTACGACGGCACGGACATCCTTGCCCGCTTCCATGAGCGAGCGTGCAACGGCGCCGCCCACCTGACCTGTGATTCCCGTGATGGCAAACATCGAAACTCCTTGTTCTCAGCACAAATTGACTTGGTGCAAGAAGTTTGAACATCGACCATCCATTTCTCAATGACATGAATGTCATTTCACTCATGCTTGACGGTCATTGATGCTGCGCGGCTACTGCAACAGACCGACGATGAAGTCCAGGAACGCGCGCGTTTTCGCCGGCAGATGCTGCCGCGACGGATGGAACGCGTAGAGCGGGAATTGCTCGTCGCGCCATTCAGGGAAGACGTTGACCAGCCGCCCGTCGGCCAGCATCGGCTCTGCGCCGAGATCCATCACCTGGGCCATGCCATGCCCGGCAAGGCACACGCTGTAGAGCGTGCCGGCATCATTGACCGTCAGCGCTCCGTCCATGTGGAACACCAGCTTTTTGCCGCGCTTGTGAAATTCCCATGGAAATGGCCGACCCGTTGCAGAGTCCCGGAACAGGATGCATACATGGTTGCCCGTCGTCAACTCGCGCGGGTCCTTGGGGTGTCCATGGCGCTTCAAGTAGCCAGGCGATGCCACCGTCAGCATCCGCGTGTCGAGCAATTTGCGCCCGATCAGCGTTGACGGTCGCGGATGGCCAAAGCGCACTGCGAGGTCGAAACCATCGGCTACAGGGTCACCGAGCTCGTCACGGGTGATCAGTTCGAGCTTCACTTGCGGGTACGTCTCGAGAAAGGCCCCGAGGCGCGGTCCCAAGATCAATCGTGAGAAATACGGATCGATGTTGACCCGCAGAACGCCGCGAATCGCCGTCGTGCCCTGCGCTGCGGATGCCACCGCTTCTTCCAGCCCGGCGAGCAACGGCGCCACCTGCTCATAGAAGCGCCGGCCTTCGTCCGTCAGGCTGATCGATCGCGTCGTGCGTTCTAACAGTCGAATGCCCAGCCGCGCTTCCAGACGTGCGATAGCTCGGCTGACGCCCGATTGCGACATCTGCAGAATGTCGGCAGCCGCCGCAAAGGTGCCGCTGTCGATGATCGCAGCAAGGACGCGGATGCCGTTCACAATTCTTTCGTCGAAATCCGCCATCTGAGCTTTTGCTTGACCTATGAGAATCGCTGGTCGCTACGTCTCACGCATCATTCCGACCCTGTGCTCGGCGACACAAGCGGCTCTGCCGAGAGCACTGCGACAACAAACGCGGATATTGCCATGGGCTGGTGACAATCAACGGGTGGCGGTGCCGGAAGGTCCGGTTGTGGTTGCGAGTGCAGCCGGTTGCGACGGCCAGAGCTTCGGGCCCATCACCGTCTTTCGAGTCAGCCAAGGCACCAATGCGACTCTTGTGCTCGACGGAGGGCGCAGGCCGCAGAGACACACACGCCACTGCTGCTAGTTCGCGCTCTAGGCGGCCCCCACGAACTTGCAGATCTCATGCGAATACTCTCGCAGAAACGCTTGCTTGTTGGGAAGTGGCTCCGTACTGTGCGGCGGTGGGACGTCCATGAACGAGAAATGGCCAGCCCCTTCGGTGATGCGGACATCCACGATGTTCCAATCGTGCATGGCACTTGCAAGCCATTCTGTTTGCATTGGCGGCGTGATGCTGTCTGCCGACCCCACCCACGCCAAAACTGGAATTCGCACGGCATCAAGTGCGGCCGGAGCTTGAAAGAAACCGGTTGGCGGCGCCAAAAGGGCCAGGCGAGCCAAGCGACGGTCCGGTGCGATGCCGACGCGCCGACCTGGTCCTAACCACAGTTGAGCGCCGGCCATTGCAACGAGGATGGCAGCACCGATCGAATGCCCCACGCCTATCGCTCTTGCGGAGGGCTCAACGAATGCGTCCAGTGCAACGGCGAGGCGTCTTGCCCGGAGGGCCAGTTCCTTCTCTGTTGGGGTCGTCGAAGCAAGTCGCTCGAAATGTGGGGCAACAACCGTGCAACCAGATTCAGTCAAGGCGTCCAGGAGCGTAGAGAGCCGTTCCGGCTGACCGCCCGATCCGACTGAGAAAAGAACGACTGGCGAACCTGTGGCAGCTTTGCGAACTGATACCTCAAATGAATCACCGTTGTCTTGCAGTGTCTGCGTCAGCACTAGAAATGGCTCCTCGGAGCAAAATGGATTCGATAGGGATCTGTGGGATCGATTGGACGCCACGAACAAAATAACCAATGTCCCAGCATCTGCCTTCCAGCGCCGCATCCAGTTTTTCGGCCGTTGGGATTTATGTAGATTAAATTCACCTCTGGTAGTAGATCTTGATCGGGTAGCCGTACCGGCGCCCCCGCTTTGCGCACCACTCCGGAAAGGTACCGGCAAGATCCTCTGAATAGGCTTTCCAATCTGCCAAGAGCTCATCGAAGTAGTTAACTTCGGCGGCCAGGTACACGACTTGCTCGGGATCAGGCGCGTTGGAAATCAAATCCTTGGCACATTTCAGGGCGACGGTGGCATCGTCGACAGAGCCAATAAAATAACTCTCATCGAGATGATGTGTCGCGTGCTCGGCGTGCGAGATATTGCGCTCGATGAGTAGCTTCCGCACTGGAAGATCCTCCGGGCACATCACGAGGGCCTTGGTGAGCAAATCGGAATCGCGAAAGAGCATGCCGAGCCAACGGATCGGCACGCTGGCTTTCGGCTCATCGTCCGACCAGGCCTGCAAAGTTGGGACCAGAAAGCGCGAGATCAAAGGTTGCGTCAGGAACTGATGTGCCTCTCTGGTTTGCTCGTTCAATTCCAAAATTTGAACGGCGGAAGAACGAGCAGTCGCTTTGTCAAACGACTGCGAAGCGGTCAGAAAGAGTTCAAGTGTGGCCATCGCCTCCCGGCGCAGTCCTTTTTCGCGCAGGCGGCAATAGCTCGCAAGGGACCGCAGGTTCGGATAGACCTCAAGTTCCTTCGAAAGCCGGGCGAGCCCGTCAAAGTTGGCCTTGTTCCAGTAGTGCATGTTCAAATTCGTCAGGAAAAAGCTGCGTCTTCGGCGAAGTGTTCAACGTGTCGCAGCGGTGGACCTAAGCTCCGGCTCACTGCCGCGTCAGTTCTGCTTGAACAGTCCTCGCGAATGTCCTTCTGGCCGTCATCTGGCTTTGGCCGCTCCACGACGGGCCTTAGGCCGCGATGAGTTGATATCTAACGAATGAAGATTTCCACCTGAGACTAAGCATCGTTCGTCGTTCCATCCGTGTTGGCTTCTAGCGGGTCGAACTGATGATGCGCTTTGACCTGGTCGTAGCAGTGCGAGCAGAGGATGGAATGTTGAGTAAAAGCGCGGAAGCGCTCGGTCTTGTCTTCTTCCTGCAGATATACCAGTTCACAGGCATAGCACCACCCCTGCTTGTCCTCAGGGTCATCGTTGTTCTCAACGAAGCCCAGCGGAGCGCCTTGGTTCTGGACCAGATGTCCGCAGACCGAAGCAAGTGCCGCTCGTCCGTGGTGCGGGCAGGTGAAATCCATCTTCTCGTTCATTTCTCGAAAGCATGAGGTACAGGGATGGCAAAACTGCCAAAGCTCGCGGCACGCTTCACGGGCGCCGGGTGATCGCCGCCGCCCGTTCCAGGGTCGCTTGGCAATATACTTGTAAACGATTCTCATCCACCTTCTTCCGATCCGCTTGCCGGAACCGTTCCATGCCCGCGGCCACCCGTTCTCCCGAGCCCATCGAAGTTCTCTACAGCGACCACCACGGCTGGCTGCTGGGATGGCTGCGCCGCCGGCTGGGCGACGCCTGCGATGCGGCCGACCTGGCGCATGACACCTTCGTGCGGCTGATGGCGTCCTCGCGCACGGCCAACCTCGGGCACGAGCCGCGCGCCTTCCTGACCCATGTCGCCAAAGGGCTGGTGGCGGACCATTGGCGCCGGCGCGAGGTGGAGCGGGCCTACCTGGAAGCGATTGCGCATCTGCCCGAGCCCGAGGCGCCGTCGCCCGAGGCCCGGATGCTCATCATCGAATCGCTGCTGCGCATCGAGGCCATGCTGGCCGGCCTTCCGGGCCACACGCGGCAGGTCTTCCTGCTGGCGCAGTTCGACGAGCTGACGCTGCAGCAGATCGCCGAGCGCATGGCCATGCCGGTGATCACGGTGCGCCGCCACATCCACAAGGCGCTGGTCGCCTGCATGTCCGTCGCGTGAGCGAAGCGGTGCGATGAGCAGCCAGCCGCCGACCGGGGCGCAGACCCGCCCCGACCCCGCGCTCCTGAGCGAGGCGGCCGACTGGATGATGACCCTGCGCTACGGCGGCGACGCCCGGAAGGCGCAGGCGAACTTCGAGCGCTGGCGCGAGCAGAGTCCCGCGCACCGCGAGGCCTGGGCGCGGGCGGAGGCCCTGCTGGGGGTGTTCGCACAAGTGCCGGCGGGCATCGGCAAGGAGGCCTTCCAGGCCTTGCAGCAGCAACCCAGCCGCCGCCGCGGCATGGGCATGCTGGGCGCGCTGCTGATCGCCGCGCCGGCCGGCTGGCTCGCCTGGCGGCACATGCCCTGGCGCGAGTGGGCCGCCGATGTCGCCACGGCCACCGGCGAGCGTAAGTCGATGACGCTGGCCGACGGCTCGCGCCTGGTGCTCAACACCGCGAGCGCGGCGGACATCGTGTTCACCGCCGCCGAGCGGCGCATCCGGCTGCAGGCGGGCGAGATCCTCGTCACCACGCACGCCGATCCGTCGCCCACCTATCGGCCGTTCCTGGTGCAGACGCCGCAGGGCACCGTGCGGGCGCTGGGCACGCGCTTCAGCGTGCGCCGGCTCGACGACCGCACCACGCGCGTCGCCGTGTTCGAAGAGGCCGTCGAAATCCGGCCCGTGGACGGCGCCTCGCGCATGCTGCGCGCCGGCGGGCAGGTCGATTTCGAGACCGGGCGCATCGGTGCCGAGGCCGCTGTCGAGAACAGCGCCGCGCTCTGGGAGCAAGGCATGCTGCTCGCGAGAAGCATGCGCCTGGCCGATGTGGTCGCCGAGATGAGCCGCTACCGCAGCGGTGTGTTGCGCTGCCACCCCGCGGTGGCCGAGCTGCGCGTATCCGGCGCGGTGTCCCTGGCCGACACCGACGGCGGGCTCGCGCTGCTGGCGCGCTCGCTGCCGCTGCGCATCGAGCAGACGACCCGCTACTGGGTCACGGTGGCGCCGCGCTAGCCTGGCCCGAGCAAAAAAATCCACCCGGGAGTGATCACTTTTTCTGTTTCGTCCGGTGTGAGAGGGAATGACGCATCGATGCCGATGCGCCGACCGCCATCACAGACATCACAGGACGCAGACACATGGGATCGCAGCGCAATGCAGGCCGGCACCGGCACACCGGAAAAATCACAGCCGCCATCACCACGGCCGCCATGCGCGCGGCATGGGGCGGGGCCGGCGTCCTGGCGCTGGGGGCCGCGCCCGTGTTCGCGGCCGAGCCGGCGGGGGCCAGCGCGCGCCAGTACGCCATTGCGGGCGGCACGCTCGCCGACGTGCTGGCGCAATTCGCAGCTGCCACAGGCGTCCAGCTGATCTTCGAGCCCGGCATGCTCGCCGGGCTGCGAAGCGGCGGGCTGCGGGGGCGCTACACGGCGCAGGAAGGCTTCGAGCAGGTGCTGCGCGGCAGCGGCTACGAAGTGACGGGGCAGGGCAGCGGTGCCTACTCGCTGCGCAAGGCGGTGCCGCCCGTGCGCAGCGGCGCGGGCGACACCGCCACGCTGGCACCCGTCACGGTGACCGCCGCGACCGAGCGCGAAACGCCCACGGGCCGCGTCAACGGCTATGTCGCCAGGCGCAGCGCCACGGCCACCAAGACCGACACGGCGCTGATCGAGAACCCGCAGTCCGTCTCCGTGATCACGGCCGACGAAATCGGCGATCGCAAGGCGGAGTCGCTCGACGAGGCGCTGCGCTACACCGCCGGCGTCACGCCCAACCTCAAGCCCTGGGCGGTCGACGAGTTCTCGCTGCTGCGCGGCTTCGAGCTCGGCACTGCCGGCGTCTTCATGGACGGCCTGCTGACCTCCGGGCGCTCCTATGCCGCGCCCATCGAGCCCTACGGCCTCGAGCGGCTGGAAGTGCTGCGCGGGCCGGCATCCGTGCTGTACGGCAAGATGCCGCCGGGCGGCATGGTCAATGCCGTGAGCAAGCGGCCGACGGCGGAGACCGTGCGCGAGATCGGCATCGAGTACGGCACCTACAACCGCAAGCAGCTGAAGGCCGACATCGGTGGCGCACTCGACAGCCGCAACGAATGGACCTACCGCCTCACGGTGCTGGGGCGCGACTCGAACACCCGCCTGGACCATGACCGCGACAACCGGCTCTACATTGCGCCCGCCCTCACATGGCAGCCCAGCGCCAGCACCAGGCTGACGCTGCTCGGGCGCTACCAGAAGGACAACCAGGCCTACGCCTGGCAGAACCAGCTGGAGCAGCCCGGCGTGTTCGGCCAGCCGAGCCCGCGCGTGAACATCGGCGGCTACGACAACCGCTGGCGGCGCGACAACAAGATGCTCGGCTACGAGTTCGAGCACAGCTTCAACGACACCTGGTCGATGCAGCAGAGCATGCGCTACAGCGAGCTCGACCGCTCGGAGACCAATGTGTTTCCGCGCGGCTTGCGCGCCGATGGCTACACGATGAACCGCAGCTTCTCGCCGCGCGATACGCACTGGAAGGGGCTGTTGCTCGATACGCGCGTGCAGGCGCGCTTCGGCAGCGGCCCCCTGGCGCACACGCTGCTGGCGGGCGTGGACTATGCCAGGTCGCGCACCACCGACGAGTTTCCGTACGACCGTCCCCTGCTGGCGCCGATGAACCTGTTTGCGCCCGTGTACACGCACCAGCCGCTCGCCCCGGCTGCCGATCCGTATGTCGACCGGGTGCCGTCGAAGCAGGTCGGCCTCTACCTGCAGGACCAGATCAAATGGGACCGCTGGGTTCTCACGGCGGGCTTGCGGCATGACAAGGCGGACGCCTCGGGCACCCGCACCTTCGGCAGGACCGGCGACAGCAGCGAGATCTACGACACCTCGGCCAGCGCCACCACCGGACGCGTCGGTGTCGTGTACCTGTTCGAGTCCGGATGGGCGCCCTATGCGAACTACGCCACCTCTTTCTCGCCGGAGATCGGCAAGGACCTGAACGGCAACCTGCTGAAGCCTTCGAAGGGCCGGCAGATCGAGGCCGGCGTGCGCTACCAGCCGACCGGAAAGAACGCCAGCTACACGGCCTCGGTGTTCGACATCGTGCGCAGCAACGTGACCACGGCCGCGCCGCAGGCGCCCGGCGAAGTCATCCAGACCGGCGAGGTCAGGTCGCGCGGGCTCGAGCTCGAAGCCCGCGCCGATGTGACGAACAACATCAGCCTGATCGCGCAGTACACCTATCTGGACACGCGCATCACGCGCAGCAACGACGGCGACCTGGGCCTGCCGCAGATGAGCGCGCCGAAGCACAGCGCATCGGTGTGGGGCAAGTACTCGTTCCCGCTGGGTGACTCGACCCGCGCGTTCGCCGCCCTCGGCGTGCGCTACCTCGGCAAGTCGCGTTCGGCCTGGGACACCGGCAACGCCAACATCACGAACCCGAGCATCGCGATGGTCGACCTGGCGCTCGGCTTCGACCGCGGCCCCTGGCGCGTCTCGCTCAACCTCAACAACCTGTTGAACAAGCAGTCGCTGATGGATTGCAATGGCAGCATCTGCTACCGCAGTGCGGAGCGCACCGCCAACCTGAGCGCGCTCTACCGCTTCTGATGCCGGCGACGCGTGGCGCCGTGCGGCGTGCCCGAGGCCCGCTTCTGTCGCGGATCGCGGCCGCGCTGTTCGGCGGCTATGCGCTCGCGGTGCTGACCAGCGTCGCGGTGCTGGCGCTGCCCATGGCCACCGTCGAGGCGGTGCTCACAGGCATGCAGGCCAGCTTCGTGGTGTATGCGGCCGCGGTCATCTGGGTGTTTGCGGCACGCAGCGCGCGCAGGGCATGGCTGGGCCTGGCGCTGGCCGCGCTGCCGCTGCTGGCGGCGGCATGCTGGGTCTGGAGGGTGCCGGGGGCATGACGACCGCGGCAAGGAGCCTGCGCCAGTCCATGGCCCGCCTTCACACCTGGACCGGCCTCGTGTTCGGCTGGCTCCTCTACGCGATGTTCCTCACCGGCGCGGTGAGCTATTTTCGGGAGGAGATCTCCCAGTGGATGCGGCCCGAAGTGCCGGCGCTCGCGCAGTTGCCCGACGCGGCCGGGAGCGCCGCCCTGGCCATCGCAAGCCTGCAGGGGCTCGCACCGGGCGCATCCCAATGGGTGATCGACCTGGCGGACGAACGCAGGAACGTCATCTCTGCATCGTGGCGCGCCGGCGGCGGCGCCAGCGACGGCAGGGCCATGCTCGACCCCCTGAGCGGCAAGCCGCTGCATGCGCGCGAGACCACTGGCGGAGAGTTCTTCTACTACTTTCATTTTTCGCTGCACTACCTGCCGCGCGTCGCGGCGCGCTGGCTGGTGGGGCTGGCCACCATGTTCATGCTGGTTGCGATCGTCAGCGGCGTGATCACGCACAAGAAGATCTTCACCAACTTCTTCACCTTCCGTCCTGGCAAGGGCGCGCGCTCCTGGCTGGATGCACACAACATGCTGTCGGTGTGGGCGTTGCCCTTTCACCTGCTGATCACCTACACCGGCCTGATCACGCTGATGACGCTGTACATGCCCTGGGGCCTGGACAGCGCGCCCGATGCGGCGCAGGCGCGCCAATCGCTGCGCGCCGAAATGACGGCGCTCATGCCGCCGGCCACGCCGCGCGGCACGGCGGCGCCGCTGCCCGATGTGGGCGCGATGGTGCGCGAGGCCGAGCGGCGCTGGGGCATCGGCAGCGTGGCGCGCCTGGTCGTCGACCACCCGGGCGATGCCGCATCGCGCCTGAAGATCGTGCGCAGCGAGGCATCGCGCGTGTCCGTCAGCCCGCGCTATCTGGCGTTCGAAGGTCCGCAGGGATCGTTGCGGCAGGTCAAGGACCACTCGGGCCCCGCAGCAGAAACGCGCGGCGTGCTGTACGGCCTGCACATGGCGCGCTTTGCCGGCACCACGGTGCGCTGGCTGTACTTCGTCGCGAGCCTGGCCGGTGCGGCCATGGTGGCGACGGGGCTCGTGCTGTGGACCGTCAAGCGGCGCGCCAAGTGGGGCGATCCCGAACGCGCGCCGGCCGGTCGCCGGTTGGTGGAGCGGCTCAACGTCACGGCCATCGCGGGGCTTCCCGTGGCGATGGCGGCGTTTCTCTGGGGCAACCGGCTGCTGCCGGTGGAGCTCGCGGATCGCCGCGAGTGGGAAATCCACCTGTTCTTCGCCATGTGGGCGCTGATGCTCTTCCATGCGGGCGCAAGGCCGGTCCAACGCGCGTGGACAGAACAGTTCGGCGCCGCTGCCGTGCTGTGCGCGGCGCTGCCGCTGTGGAACATGTGCGTCGGCAGCCGCCACCTGTTCACCAGCATTCGCGCGGCGGACTGGGTGTACGCGGGAATCGAACTTGCGCTGCTGGCAACGGCCGCGCTGCTTGCCGCGATGGCGATGAAGACCGCGCGCAGGGCCGGCATCTAGCGTCCGGCCGCAGCCACCCGTTGCACGGCCGGAGCCTTCCGGCGGTCATTGCGCCGGGATGCAACGGTGGCGGCCCGCGCGCTGTTCGACCTTGTAGCAATGCAGCGGGAAAACCCGTGGCCGCCGGCCGCTGCGATGCGCGAAAGAGCGCCTGCAAGGCCGCATCGCGCGTGGCATGGAGATTGCCCTTGACTCCCGTGAAGGCATGCCCGCGTGGCACGCCCGAGCCGCTATCCACACCCACGAGGAGACACCACATGCAATTGAAGCTCTTGAACGCGCTCATGGCCATCGGCCTGGCCGCAGCCGGCAGCGCCAGCGCGCAAGTCACCGACAAGATGATCCAGTCCGAAGCCACGGCGAACGGCAGCGTGCTGACCTGGGGGGTCAATACCCAGGGCCAGCGCTACTCGCCGCTGAAGCAGGTCAACACCGGCACCGTGTCCCGGCTCGCGCCGGCATGGGCTTTCTCCTTCGGCGGGGAGAAGCAGCGCGGCCAGGAGGCGCAGCCCGTGATCCACAAGGGCAAGATGTTCGTCACCGCCTCGTATTCGCGCATCTACGCCCTCGACGCCACCACCGGCAAGAAGCTGTGGAAGTACGAGCACCGCCTGCCCGAGGGCATCATGCCCTGCTGCGACGTGGTCAACCGCGGCGCGGCGCTGTACGACAACCTGGTCATCTTCGCCACGCTCGACGCGCAGCTGGTGGCGCTCGACCAGAACACCGGCGACGTGGTCTGGAAGGAGAAGATCGACGACTACGCGGCCGGCTACTCGGCCACCGCGGCGCCGATCATCGCCAACGGCCTGATCCTCACCGGGGTGTCGGGCGGCGAGTTCGGCGTCGTCGGCCGGGTCGAGGCGCGCGACGCCCGCACGGGCAGCATGGTGTGGTCGCGCCCCACGGTGGAAGGCCACATGGGCTACACCTACGACAACGACGGCAACAAGAAGGAGGCGGGCATCTCGGGCACCGTCAACAAGAGCTGGCCGGGCGACCTCTGGAAGACCGGCGGCGCCGCCACCTGGCTGGGCGGCACCTTCGATCCCAAGACCGGCCTGGCCTACTTCGGCACCGGCAACCCGGCGCCGTGGAACAGCCACCTGCGCAAGGGCGACAACCTGTTCTCGTGCTCGACCGTGGCCATCGACGTGAAGACCGGCCAGATCAAGTGGCACTACCAGAACACGCCCAGCGACAGCTGGGACTTCGACGGCGTGAACGAGTTCGTCACCTTCGACATGGACGGCCGGCGCGTGGGCGGCAAGGCCGACCGCAACGGCTACTTCTATGTGAACGATGCCGCCACCGGCCAGCTGCTCAACGCCTTCCCGTTCGTGAGGAAGACGACCTGGGCCGACGGCATCGACCTGAAGACCGGCCGCCCGAACTTCGTGCCCGAGAACCGCCCGGGCGATCCGGTCGCGGGCGGCGACGGCAAGAAGGGCAACTCGGTCTTCGCGGCGCCGGGCTTCCTGGGCGGCAAGAACCAGATGCCGATGGCCTACAGCCCCGACACGAAGATGTTCTACGTGCCCGCGAACGAATGGGGCATGGACATCTGGAACGAACCCGTGGCCTACAAGAAGGGCGCGGCCTACCTCGGCTCGGGCTTCACCATCAAGCCGCTCAACGAGGACTACATCGGCGCGCTGCGCGCGATCGATCCCAAGTCCGGCAAGATCGCCTGGGAGATCAAGAACGGCGCGCCGCTGTGGGGCGGCGTGCTCACCACCGGCGGCAACCTGGTGTTCTGGGGCACGCCCGAGGGCTACCTGAAGGCGGCCGACGCCAAGACCGGCAAGGTGCTGTGGGAGTTCCAGACCGGCTCGGGCGTGGTCGCGCCGCCGGTCACCTGGCAGCAGGGCGGCGAGCAGTACGTGGCCGTGGTCTCGGGCTGGGGCGGCGCGGTGCCGCTGTGGGGCGGCGAGGTGGCCAAGAAGGTCAACCTGCTGGAGCAGGGCGGCATGGTGTGGGTCTTCAAGATCCCTTCCACCGGCAGCGCGCGCACCGCCCGGGCGGGCGAGGCCCGCGTGGCGTCCAACTGAAGGAGGCGGCATGACGGATCGCAAGAGCGAGGGAGGCCGCGGCGCCTCCCGCCGGGACTTCGTCGGCCGCGCGGCCGGTGGCGCCTGCCTGCTGGCGGCGCTGCCGGTGCGCGTGCTGGCCGCGCCGCCGCGCGCCGAGGAAGGCGACGAGACTTCGGTGCAGCTGGGCTACAGGCACGACACGAAGAGCGTCGACAAGAAGAAGTACCCGCGCCACGCGGCCACGCAGGAGTGCGTGAACTGCGCGATGTGGCAGGGCACGCCCACCGATGCCTGGGCGGGCTGCGCGATGTTCGGCCGCAAGCAGATCGCGGCCAAGGGCTGGTGCATGGCGTGGGCGCCCAAGCCTGCCTGAGTGGTCCGCGCTAGGGCACAGGCGGCTACCCGGCCTGCGCGATCCGCAGGCCGGGCGTGGCCTCCCAGCGCCCGGCCTTGTCGACCCACAGCGCATCGACCTGCCACTGGCGTGCGACCTGCCGCGCCTGCGCGGGGCCGGCGACGAAGAACACCTTGGTGAGCGCATCGGCCAGCGCGCCGCTGGCGGCCACGACCGTCACGGCCGACAGCGCCGGCGGCGAGTAGCCGGTGTGCGGATCGACGATGTGGTGGTGCCGGCGGTCGGCGCTGAAGAAGGCCTGGCTGTCGGCCGAGGTGGCCACGCAGCGCCCGTCGGCCAGCAGCCGCGCGATCAGCGCGGATTCGGCATGCGGGTCGGCGATGCCGAACGACCAGGCTTGCGTGCCGCCGCGCAGCCCGAGCGGCGCGAACTCGCCGGCGTTGACCAGCGCGTGGCGGATGCCGCACGCCGCCAGCACCTCGCGCACGCGGTCCGCCGCATAGCCCTGTGCGATGCCGTTGAGCGTGGCGGCCATGCCCGGCGCGTCGAAGCGCACCAGCCGGTGCCGCACGTCCAGCGCGCGCCAGTCGACCCGCGCGCGCGCGGCCGCCACTTCCTGCGCGTCCGGCAGGCGGCCTTCGCGCTGCGCGGCGGCGAACGCCTCCCACAGCGGCTGCACCGTCACGTCGAAGGCGCCGCGGCTCTCGCGCGACACCTCGTGCGCGATGCGCAGCACCGCCAGCAGCTCCTGCGGCGGCGAGGCCAGCCGGCCGTCGCGGTTCAGCCGCGACAGCGCGCTGGCGGGATCGAACAGGTTCATCTGCGCCTCGATGCGGCGCAGCAGGGCGACGCCGTCGTCCAGCGCGCGTTCCACCACCGCCTGGCGCTCGTGCCCGGCCTGCAGGCTCAGCGCGGTACCGAAGCCCAGCAGGTCGCGCCGGCTCCAGTGCAGCGCGGTGACGGCCGGCGCCAGGGCGCCGCTGCCGGCCAGCGCACCCAGGCCGAGCGACAGGCGCAGCAGCTGGCGCCGCCTCATGCCGTGCTCCCCGCTGCGCGCACCGGGATCACCCGCTGCCGCCCGCGCGCGATCAGCGGCGCGCAGCGCTGCGGGCTGTCATGGATGGCCACGCAGTCCAGGCACTGGAAGCACTCGCCGTAGACGATCGCGCCGTCGGGCTTGATCGCCTGGTACTCGCAGCGGTGCCGGCAGGTCTGGCAGGGCGTGCCGCATTCGGCGCGGCGCGGAATCCACTTCAGCAGCCGCGCATGCCCGAGCAGCCTGAGCCCCGCGCCTAGCGGGCACAGGTAGCGGCAGAAGCCCTTGTAGAGCACCAGGTTCAGCAGCACCAGGCCGCCCGCCCAGGCCACGAAGGGCCAGGCGCGCACGAAGTTCAGCGTGATCGCGGTCTTGAAGGGCTCGATCTCCACCGCCCGGTCGGTCCAGGCCGGCGAGACCGCCGACAGCGCGAGGATGGCCGCCAGCACCGCGTACTTGAGCCGCTTGAGCCGCGCATCGACGTCGCGGTGCGGCCGCAGGCGCTTGCTCAGGCCGGCGCGCCGCGCGAGCTGCGCCGCCAGCTCCTGCAGCGCGCCGAAGGGGCAGAGCCAGCCGCAGAAGGTGCCGCGTCCCCAAACCGCCAGCGTGAGCGCGACGAAGGCCCACAGCGCCACGCTCATCGGGTCGTACAGCAGGAAGGCCAGCGAGCGGCCGGCCGCCAGCGCCTGGATCGCCGCGGTGACGTGGACGATCGAGAGCTGGCCCTGCGCGAACCAGCCGATGAAGACCAGCGTGAAGACCAGGTAGCCGGTGCGAAAGCGCGCCAGCCGCGCGGGCGTGGCGACGATCCAGCGCGGCCGCGCCAGCACCACCGCCAGCAGCGCCAGCGCGCCCGCGAGCACCGCCAGCTCCCAGGCGCGCGCATGCCACACCGCCAGCCAGCCCCGGGCCTCGATCTGTGGCGCGATCACCTGGTCGGGCGGCAGCCTGTAGGGCAGGGCGAAGTCGCGGCTCACCCGCTCGCCGTAGAGCATGCCCTTCTGGCGCGTCACACGCAGTGCAAAGTCCAGCGGCCTGGCCGGGTCCAGGCCCGCCGGCCCGATGACGCGGAAGACCTTGGCATCGGCATGCCGCAGCGCGGCCGGCAGTCGCAGCGGATCGTCCAGGTCGAGGTCGCGCAGCTCCAGCGGCAGGTCGCCCTGCCTGAGCGTCAGGCGGTCCGGCACCGCGCCGCGCACGAAGCCGTCGCCCACGAAGGTGTAGCGGCCGGTGGCGATCGCCAGCAGCGCATGGTCGCCCTCGTCGATGCGGCCGATCAGGTGCTGCCAGCCCGCTTCCGACAACAGGTTGCGGCCCACGGCCGGGACGTTCAGGTAGGCCAGGTACAGCTCGCTGAACGTCTCTCCGGAAGCCTCGCCGGTGCCCTCCGCCTCCTCCAGGCCGGTGTCCGCGAAGGCCCGTTCCACCTGGCCGCGCGAGAGCCGCACGCGCTGCACCAGCCCGGCCTGCAACAGCGCGTCCCAGTCCATCGGCCGGAAGCCGTCGCGCCGCACGCGCGCCAGCAGGGCCGGGTCGCTGCCGGCGGCAAAGCCGAGCCGCGCGCGCGCCACCCGCAGCGCGGACGCCAGCAGGCTCTGGTGGAGGATGCGCACCGATGCGGTGGCCTTCGCGACCCCGTCGATGTAGGCGTTGGCGCTGCCGTGCTGCTCGCCGCGGTTGGCGTTGGAGCCGATCTTGAGGTTCTGCCGCAGCGACAGGCCCTTGTACTGCTCGGCGAAGCGCAGCAGCGGCCCCTCGCCCAGCCCCTCGAGGAACACCGGCTCGTGGTGCGACAGCACGCGCACGTCGAGGAACGTGCCCTTGGCATCCAGCGCCACCAGCAGGTTGATCGGCGTGCCCGAGAAGCCGGGGATCGGCGCCAGGTCGATCGACTCGAAGACGTAGCCTGCCAGCACCGGGCTGGTCATGTCCTGCTTGAAGATCGGCCAGACCGGCAGTTGTGCGTCCTTCTCGCCCACCGTCCACGGCGGCGGGAAATGCTGCTGCAGCGCGGCGCGCGTCATCACGCCCGCCTGCGCCGCCAGCGCCAGGCCCGCCAGCAGCAGCGCCGGCAGCAGGCGCTGCCACCGCATCACAGCGAGATCTCCATGCCGTCGTAGGCCACCTCGATGCCATGGCGCTCAAGCTCCTGGCGCTGTGCGCTCGCGGCGTCGAGGATCGGGTTGCTGTTGTTGATGTGGATCAGCACCTTGCGCTGCGCGGGCGTGGCCAGCAGCGCGTCCATCATGCCGGCGCGCGGGCCGGTGCCGGTTTGCGGCAGGTGGCCCATGTCGCTGGCGGTCCTGCTGCCCAGGCCGGCGTGGCGCATCTCGTCCTCGGTCCAGAAGGTGCCGTCGAGCAGCAGGCAGTCGGCATCGTGCATCCAGCGCAGTTCCTCGGCACCGACCTCGGCCAGGCCGGGCGCATAGAAGAGGCGCTGGCCGCCCTGCAGGTCCTCGATCAGCAGCGCGATGTTGTCGCCCACCGCCTGTCCGCGGCGGTGCGGCGAATAGGGCGGCGCCTTGCCGGGAATGGCCACCGCGGTGAAGCGCAGCGAGGGAAAGCCGGCGACGCCGAAGTCGACGCGGGTCTGGGTGCCGGCCACCGCCAGCATGTGCCAGCGCGTGCCGCAGTAGTGCTCCAGCACGCCGAGCACGGGGAAGGAGGTGGTCAGGTCCTCGAACACGCAGGGCGTGGCATAGAGGTCGATGCGGGGCCCTTCGCGCAGGCCGAGCAGCCCGGCGACGTGGTCGATCTGCGCGTCCATCAGCACCACCGCCTTGATCGGCGTGTCGCGCACGCCGTGGCGCGGATGCAGCTGGGGGTGGCTGCGGATCTGCTGGCCGATGTCGGGCGAGGCGTTGAGCAGCACCCACGATTCGCCGTCGGCGGAGACGGCGATCGAGCTTTGCGTGCGCGCGCAGGCATCGAGCACGCCATGGCGCTGGCCCGCGCACAGCCGGCAGTTGCAGTTCCATTGAGGAAAACCACCGCCCGCGCCGGAGCCGAGGACCAGGACTTTCATGAATCCTCGAACACGGGGGCCGGCCGTTGCATGAAGTCTCCTTGTGTGGGCTGTACGGCGGCATTGCGCAAGTCGCATGCCCGGCCGGCGCGCTGCGCGCAGCGTGCCGGAAGTTCGGGATTGCCCTCGGAAGACGGCTCGAAAAAAGCGGCGCCCGCCCGAACTGTTCCAGGTTGGTACAGCGCCGTGCGGCGCTGGCACAGGGTTTCCCCCGGCCCTCACATGGCCTGTGTCAGTCGGCCTTGTTCCAGCGCAACTTGCGATAGATGGTGTTGCGGCTGATGCCCAGGCGCTTGGAGGCGACGGAGATGTTGCCGTCGGCCGCCGCGAGGGCACTGCGGATCATGTCGATCTCGGCTTCCCCGAGCGTGCGCGGGGCGCACGGGGCGGCAGCGGGCGATGGCTCGGCGTCTTGCGTGGATAAGGGCGCGGGCGCGAGCGCAGCGGCGGCGTACGCCGTCGGCGCCGCAGCGGGGGCCTGGGCGATGGGAGGGGGCGCCGACGCTTGCGCGGCGGGCGCAGCCGGGGAACGCACGCGCCGCACGTCCTCCAGGAAGTCGTCCGACAAGTGATGCTCGCAGATGTGGCTTTCGCCCGCGCCCATCACGGCGGCGGTGCGCAGCACATTGGCGAGCTGGCGCAGGTTGCCCGGCCACGCATAGGCCTTGAAAAGAGCCAGCACCGAGGCCTCGATCCCGGGCGTGTCCTGCGGGCATTCGGCCAGCAGGATGCGCCGCGCCACCACGTCGAGGTCGCTGCGCTCGCGCAGAGCCGGCAGCCGCACCACCAGGCCGTTGAGGCGGTAGTACAGGTCTTCGCGGAAGGTGCCCGCCTCGATCATCTCGCGCAGGTTGCGGTGCGTGGCGCCGATGACGGCGATGTCCACCGGGATCGACTTGAGGCTGCCCAGCGGCGTGACGTTGCGTTCCTGCAGCACCCGCAGCAGCCGCGCCTGCAGCGGCAGCGGCATGTCGCCGATCTCGTCCAGGAACAGCGTGCCGCCGTTGGCCTGCACGATGCGCCCGACCGCGCCCTTGCGGCGCGCGCCGGTGAAGGCGCCTTCCTCGTGGCCGAACAGCTCGGCCTCGATCAGCGATTCGGGAATGGAGGCGCAATTGACCGCCACGAAGGGCTGCCGGGCGCGGTTCGAGTCCTGGTGCACAGCGCGCGCGAGCAGTTCCTTGCCCGTGCCGGTCTCACCGAGGATGAGCAGCGGAATGTCGCGGTTGATGACGCGCCGCACCTTCTGCAGCGTGGCGGCAATCTGCGCGTCGCCGGTGTCGAGGTAGCGCAGGCCGGAGAAGGGGGCCTGCGCCGAAGGACAGGGCGGCCGCGCGGCGGCGGCATCGTGGGCGGGCGCGGGCATGCGCGCTTCCACCGAGGTCACGGGCATGTCCAGCACCACCGCGCGCTGCGGCCCGTTGAAGCGGGCGCTGACATGGAACTGCTGCCCGCTGGCCGCGTGCAGCATCATCGGCGCGGGCAGCGGCGTGCGGAAATGGTCGAACACGGCCGAGGCCGTGATGCCGAACAGGCTCGGCAGGCTCTGCATGCGCAGCGCGGCGATGCTCATGTCGAGCTGGTCCAGCGCGCTGCGGTTGGCGCCCAGGATCTTGCCGTCGACGCCCACCACGATGATCCCTTCGAGCAGCGTGCCGATGAACTCCGCGCGGCCGTGGAAGTGCAGCCGCAGGCGGTTGCCGTAGTCGTCCGACAACCACTGGTTCTCGATCATGCGCGCCGACATGCGCACCAGGCCCATGGTGTGCTGGTGATAGGAGCGCTGGTCGCCGGTGACGTCGAGCACGCCCAGCATCTCGCCGCGGGGGTCGAAGATCGGCGCGGCCGAGCAGGTGAGGAAGTTGTTGGCGTGGATGAAGTGCTCGCCGCCATGCACGACTGTCGGCGTCTCCTCGACCAGCGTGGTGCCGATGGCGTTCGTGCCCTTGGAATGCTCGGCCCAGCTCACCCCTGGCGTGAGCGCCACCTTGTTGGCGCGCTGCAGGAACCGGTCGTCGCCCACGGAGTGCAGGATGGTGCCGGTGGTGTCGGCCAGCACGATCATGCTGTCGGTGTCGACGATCTGCTCGAGCAGCATCTCCATCACCGGCGCCGCATGCGTGAACAGCCGCTGGTTGCGCTCGCGCGCCACCGCGAGGTCGCTGCGCCGCAGCGGATCGAAGTCCGGCCGCTCCACGCGCGACAGGCCCAGTGCGGCGCAGCGCTCGTGCCACTGCTGGATCAGCTCGCTGCGGCCGGCCCGGGGGGGCGAGACGGCCAGCGCCGACGGCGGGGTCCAGCCATGGGGAGGGCTGGCGAGGGCATGAAAGGCATCAACCATCTGCTGTCTCCTGTCCCGCTTTTCTTTGCGGGCGACTTGTCTCTGGCCAGTTCGAATGCTGTTCACTGGTCGCTTCATTTTGGAACACCCGTCGTGGGCCAGGTGTTCCGTCCCGGCGCTGCGGCGGCAAGGATGCCACAGCAACGGCCCTTGTGGGCACTGTTCAAGGGCCGGGCCGATACAGGGAAGGCAATTTGTGTTCCCGCTTGCAGCAATGGCCCTTGGCACAGCGATTGCAAATTTGTGCGGGTTCCCCCATCACCACAACGGAGACCCGACATGATGAATCCCGATCCACGAACCCCGCGGCCGCTGGCCCGCGCCGCGCTGGCCGCGGCGATGCTGGGCATGGCCCTTTCCGGCGCTGCCCGGGCCCACGGCGACGTCACGCCGCAGGCCGTGGACACGTCCTCGCTGCCGAAGCTGGGCGAGCAGTGGCGCGCCGAGAACCCGTTCCGCGGCAACGGCGGGGCCGTCACGATCGGCGCATCGGCCTACAACCAGAACTGCGCGCGCTGCCATGGCATCGACGCCATCTCCGGCGGCATCGCGCCCGACCTGCGCAAGCTCGACAACGATTGCGCCTCCGTCAAGGACGCGGCGCGCAAGGCGGCCTGCGTGAAGGAGATCGACGACTTCTATCTCACCACCGTGCGGCGCGGCCGCACGCGCAACGGTGCCGTCTACATGCCGCCGTTCGAAGGAACGATGAACCAGGAGGCGATCTGGGCGATCAAGTCCTACCTGGAAACGCGGCGCGACAAGCCGATGTGAGACGGCTGCCATGCACACCCTTCCTTCTTCCTCGCGGCTGTCGCGCCGCGCCTGCCTGCAGTGGGCCGCGGCCGCCGGCGTGGCCGCGCTTGCGGGCAAGGCGCATGCGGGCGCGCTCGACCGGATCCGCGCACGCGGCACGCTGAGCGTGGCGATCTACCAGGACATGCCGCCGTTCCACCTGGCCGGCGAGGGCATCGACGTCGAGCTGGCGCGCGCGCTGGCCGGCGCGCTGGACCTGAAGCTCTCGCTGCTGCCGTTCCAGGCCGACGAGAACATGGGCGACGACCTGCGCCACATGGTGTGGCGCGGCCACTACCTGGGCTTCGGCCCGGCCGACGTGCTGCTGCACGTTCCGGTCGACCGCCCGCTGATGGACGAGACGCCGCAGGCCCTGATCTTCGCGCCGTACTACCGGGAGCGCGTGGTGCTCGCGCGGCGGCTCGACCGCCTGCCGCAGCTGGACACGCTCTCGGCGCTCGGCGATGCGAAGGTGGCCGTGTCCGGCAAGACGCTCGCGGGCTGGCTCATGATCGGCGCCGACAACGGCGCCTACCGCAACCAGCTCGACACCCAGCCGAAGGACGGCACCGAGGCTGCGCGCGCGCTGCAGCGCGGCGAGGTGGCCGCCGCCGCGGGGCTCGCATCCGAGATCGAGTCGGTGCTGCGCGGCGACGCGCGCTTTGCCATCGCGCCGCTGCCCTCGCCGCGCATCCAGCGCAACGGCTGGGCCGTGGGCATGGCGGTCAGGAAGGACGCGACCGACCTGGCCCAGGCGCTGCAGGCCGGTGTCAATGCCCTTGTCCAGGGCGGTCGGCTGCGCACGATGTTCGAGGGCGGGAACGTCGCCTGGCAGGCGCCGTGAACCGGCGCGCACTGGCAGCGATCCGGCGCATTCCGGTGCACATCCACAACCACACCAACGATCCACGGCGGACCGCGCGTCCGAAGACCCCATGAACATGCCCCCTTCCATCGAATCCGTCCTGGTCGAGAACCGCGTGTTCCCCCCCGACGCCCGCGCCAGCGCCGGCGCCCGCATTGCCGGCATGGCCGCCTACGAGGCCCTGTGCCAGGAGGCCGAACAGGACTTCGAAGGTTTCTGGAGCCGCCTGGCGCGCGAGAACCTGAGCTGGACCAAGCCCTTCAGCCGCACCCTCGACGAATCCAACGCCCCCTTCTACCAATGGTTCGGCGACGGCGAGCTCAACGCCAGCGCCAACTGCCTGGACCGCCACATCGGCACCCCCGTCGAACACAAGACCGCCATCGTCTTCGAGGCCGACGACGGCGCCGTCACCCGCGTCAGCTACAAGGAGCTGCTCGCCCGCGTGAGCCAGTTCGCCAACGCCCTGAAGGCCGCTGGCATCGAGAAGGGCGACCGCGTCATCATCTACATGCCCATGACCATCGAGGGCGTGGTCGCCATGCAGGCGTGCGCGCGCATCGGCGCCACCCACAGCGTGGTGTTCGGCGGCTTCTCCGCCAAGGCCCTGCAGGAGCGCATCATCGACGCCGGCGCCGTGGCCGTCATCACCGCCAACTACCAGCTGCGCGGCGGCAAGGAGCTGCCGCTCAAGGCCATCGTCGACGACGGCATCGCGCTCGGCGGCTGCGAATCGATCCAGACCGTCTTCGTCTACGAGCGCACCCCCAGCGCCTGGAGCCGCGTCGAAGGCCGCGACAAGACCTTCGCCGAGGCGCTGGCCGGCCAGAGCACCGAGTGTCCGCCCGTGCCCGTCAACGCCGAGCACCCCCTCTTCATCCTCTACACCTCCGGCTCCACCGGCAAGCCCAAGGGCGTGCAGCACGCCACCGGCGGCTACCTGCTGTGGGCCCGGCTCACCATGGACTGGACCTTCGACATCCGGCCCGAGGACGTCTTCTGGTGCACCGCCGACATCGGCTGGATCACCGGCCACACCTACGTGGCCTACGGGCCGCTGGCCGCCGGCGCCACCCAGGTCGTGTTCGAGGGCATCCCCACCTTCCCGCACGCCGGGCGCTTCTGGCAGATGATCGAGCGCCACCAGGTCAGCGTCTTCTACACCGCCCCCACCGCCATCCGCTCGCTCATCAAGGCCGCCGAATCGGACGAGAAAGTGCACCCGAAGAACTGGAACCTGGACAGCCTGCGCATCCTCGGCTCGGTCGGCGAGCCCATCAACCCCGAAGCGTGGATGTGGTACCACCGCAATATCGGCCATGAGAAATGTCCGATCGTCGACACCTTCTGGCAGACCGAGACCGGCGGCCACGTGATCACGCCGCTGCCGGGCGCCACGCCGCTGGTGCCGGGCTCGTGCACGCTGGCGCTGCCGGGCATCGCGGCGGCCATCGTGGACGAGACCGGCAAGGACCTGCCCAACGGCGCGGGCGGCATGCTGGTCATCAAGCGGCCCTGGCCCTCGATGATCCGCACCATCTGGAACGACCCCGAGCGCTTCAGGAAGAGCTACTTCCCCGAGGAGATGGGCGGCACCATCTACCTGGCCGGCGACGGCGCGGTGCGCAGCGAAGACCGCGGCTACTTCCGCATCACCGGGCGCATCGACGACGTGCTCAACGTCTCGGGCCACCGGCTGGGGACGATGGAGATCGAATCGGCGCTGGTGTCCAAGACCGACCTGGTGGCCGAGGCGGCGGTGGTGGGGCGGCCGGACGACGTGACGGGCGAGGCGGTGTGCGCCTTCGTGGTGCTCAAGCGCTCGCGCCCGAGCGGCGAGGAGGCCAGGCAGATCGCCAACGAGCTGCGCGCCTGGGTGGCCAAGGAGATCGGCCCGATCGCCAAGCCCAAGGACATCCGCTTCGGCGACAACCTGCCCAAGACGCGCAGCGGCAAGATCATGCGGCGCCTGCTGCGCAGCATCGCCAAGGGCGAGGCCATCACGCAGGACATCTCCACGCTGGAAAATCCGGCGATTCTGGAACAGCTGGCGCAGAGGAACTGAGCCGAGGCATCGGCCGGCATCACTCAAACTGGTGATGCGGCAGCATCTGCAGGCGCCGAGAATGGCCGTCAGCAACGAAAGGATCGGCCGTGCAACACCTCTTCACGTTCGCGCTGGCGCTCGCGTTCCTGGCGGGATGCGCCGCCACTTCCACTTCATCTTCTTCGGTGCCGCTGCCGCCCGACGTGGCCGTCACGCCGCCCGACAGCGCACTGGCGCAGCAGCATCGCGCGTTCTCCGGCAAATGGTTCGGCAAGTGGCGCGGCCTGGCGGGCGGGCAGCAGCAGGAAACGGTGCTCGTGGTGGAAAGCGTGACGGCCGACGGCGCAACGGTCGTCTATGCGCAGGGCGACCACAGCCGCTTTCCCGCCTTCCATCGGCGCACCACGGCGCGTATCGCGGATGGCAAGCTGAGCTTCAGCTTCGATCTGCGCTCGCCGATCACGTTCACCTACCAGCTGCAGCCCGATGGCACCCTCAAGGCGGAGTCGCTGTCCAGGGGATTCACGGCCGTCGCGACATTGACCCGCGCGAGCTCCTAGCGCAACGGCCGCCTGCCGGTCACGGCCCGACGCGCAGGGCGGCCCGCACCAGGTCCACCTGCCTCGTGCAGTCCATCTTCACCATCATCGTTGCCACCTGCTTGCGCACGGTGTGGATGGACACGCCGCGGTCCCGCGCAAAGTCGTTCAACGAAACGCCGGTGGCCAGCGCATGCAGCACGCGCGCTTCGGCCAGCGTGATGTCGAGCGCCTGCGACAGCAGGTCGGGGCTTGCCGGCAGGCTCGCGGCTGCGCGCCGCAACCGGATGAAGACCATCGGTTCCCTGCCGAAGCGCAGCGCGGGGTTGGCGCACGTCAGCTCGACATGCAGCGGACCGCCGCAGCGGCTGTCCTTGAAGGCGAGCCGCTCGACCCGGCCGGCCTTTGCGGCGCGCAGCACCGCCGCCAGCAACCGTTCGCGCTCCCTGGCATTCGGATGCGAGAGCCGCGCGCCTTGGACGACGACACTTCCGCGCGTGTCGAAGATGGCTTTTGCGGCTGGAGAGGCGTGCACCACATGGCCCGTGCCATGGACCAGGCAGCTGGCCTCGCCCAATGCGTCGAAGGCGCTGTCGGTGGCTGCGAGCCACGAAGCCGCCTGCGCCCGGCGCCGTTGCGCCGCCAGCTGGACCGCCTGGCTGTAGGCGCGGATCCGCTCGCTCGCGAGAAAGGCAGACAGCCCGTCCCACGCCGATGCGCGCTGGAATCCGAAGCTCGTTCTCCTGTCCGGACCGTTCTCGACGATGAAGGAGTACAGCTGCCTCATGCGGTGCCTGCACATGAAGTCGACGTAGTAGGCATTGCGCTCGCGCAGCGGCTTCGGAAGCAGCGCCTGCGTGTCCAGCCACGCGCCCTCGGGCTTCGCCACGTTCGGCTGGGTCATGACGTCTTCCGTATGGAAGTGCGCCGCGTAGTCGCGCACCGCGCCGGCATCGGCGCCCGACTGCTGAACGTCGACCACGCTGGAGCCCTCGAAGACGATCAGCACGGCCGCGTCGCTTCCCACCAGCCGGTTCGCCGTGGAAAGGATGGCGGACCACGGGGGTTCGGGGTCCGAGAGGTGGCGAACCGCCTCGAGCGCGCTGCGCAATTCGGGGTCAGGCTGCATGGGCTTTCCTCCTGAAGGAAAGATTGCCTCGACCCGCGCGCCCGCGCCGCCAAGGCAACCCGCACCTGGAAATGTCGTGGAAACGGTCTCGAATGGATATCGCTCATTTGAGTGATGACGCAGTTCCCCGAACCCCTCTCATTGCCAGGGCCATCCAGCCGTTCCCGTCCGCTGCGGTTCATCTCATGACAATCTCGTTCGCAGGATGATTCGACCTGTCGAGATCTGCCGAGGAAGAGCAAGTGATGCCCAGCAATGAACTGAATCTGCCCGAACGCTTCGACTTCCAGGGACATGCCGTGGCCTGGGGCTCCATCGGGGAGGGACCTCCGGCCGTGGTTCTTCATGGCACGCCGTTTTCCTCGGCCGAGTGGCGGCGGATTGCGCCATGCCTTGCCCGCGAGCGGCGCGTCTTCTACTTCGACATGCTGGGCTATGGCCTCTCCGACAAGCCGGATGCAGACGTCTCGCGCGGCGTGCAGAGTGAACTCTTCGCTGCCCTGTATCGGCACTGGGGCCTCAGCAGTCCCGACGTGGTGGCGCACGACTTCGGCGGATCGAACGCCTTGCGCGGCCATCTGCTGAATGGCCTGGACTATCGCTCGCTCGTCCTGATCGATCCGGTGGCGATCAGCCCGCAGGGCTCGCCGCTGGTGCAGGCCGCCAGGAAGCACGAAGAGGTGTTCGCGAGCCTGCCGGCCTACATCCACGAGGCGATGCTGCGGGCGTACATCGGCACCGCCGCCGGGAACGCGCTGCGCGAGGACGAGATGCAGCGCTACCTCGCACCCTGGCTCGGCGAGGAGGGGCAGAAGGCGTTCTGGCGGCAGGTTGCACAGATGGACGACAAATACACCGAGGAAGTCGAGTGGCGGTATGGCGAGATGCGCTGCCCCGTCACCATTCTTTGGGGGCAGGAAGACGAGTGGATCCCGATTGCCGACGGGCGCGAGTTGGCAAGGCGCATGAGCGCTGCGTCCTTCACGCCGGTGCCCAATGCCAAACACCTGATGCAGGAAGATGCCCCCGAGGCCATCGTGGCTGCGACCTTGCGGTTGTGGACGACCATCGGCAACCGCTGAGTGCCGATCAGGTCACAGCAGTCGCAATCCCCTGGGAAATCGAATGAAGGTCTGTGCCGGTTCGGACACCTTGCCCGCCCTGGCGATCTCGGCGAAGCCCTCTTCCGTGATGCGGGTCACCGTTGCCACCTGCCATACGGCTTGCCGCGCCCGCGACTTGATGGCTGCGAACTCGGCCTCGATCAGGCCGGTGGCCAAAAGCATCGAGACCTGCCGGACTTCTTCCGGATCGGTGACGCGGACAGGCAGCTGCACCCGTTGCAGCCTCAACAGAAGAAAGAGCGGCATTTGGTTCTCCGATGGCCGGCTCGAGGGAATGCCTCGAATACCGTCCGCTTGGAATAGTTGAATGTGAATTTGTCACATTCAACGCCGCCACCAGAGTCAGAATAAGTCGATCGGCCGTGTCCGTCACCGCCGCTTCGCAGACGAGTCCTGGCCCGGGCGCAGGACCGAGGGGTTGAGCGCGTCCTTCAAGCGCCCTGCGGCAAACTCGTTGACATGGTCGAAGGCGATGCCGAAGTAGCGCTCGTAGTTGTCGCGCTCGACATAGCCGATGTGCGGCGTGCACAGCGCGTTGGGCAGATGCAGGAGCGGATGTTCGCCTGCGCGCACGGGCTCTTCCTCGAACACGTCCACGGCCGCGAAGCCGGGCCGGCCCGCCAGCAGCGCGCGCTCCAGCGCACCGGGTGCGACCAGTTCGGCGCGGCTGGTGTTCACCAGCAGGGCGCTGGCCTTCATGCGGGCCAGGTCTTCGTCCGAAACCATGCCCCGGGTGTGTTCGTTGAGCCTCACATGCAGGCTGATCACGTCGCTCTGTGCGAAGAAGGCCTCGCGCGAGGGCGCCACGTCGAAGCCGTCCGCGCGCGCCGCCGAAGTCGAGCCTTCGCGCCCCCACACCCAGACCTTCATGCCGAACGCGCGCCCGTAGGCGGCCACCTGGCGGCCGATGCGTCCATAGCTCCACACGCCCAGACGCTGGCCGCCGAGCTGCTGGCCCAGGCGGCCCTGCCACCGGCCCTGGCGCAGGCGCGTGGCTTCCTCGACCAGGTGCCGGCGGCTTGCCAGCGTCAGTGCCCAGGTCAGTTCCGCGGTGGCCGAACCCGCGCCGCTGCCTTCGGCCACCGCCACGCCGCGGGCCGTGCAGGCCGCGAGATCGACGTGGCCCGCCAGCTTGCCGGTCTGGCTGATGAGACGCAACCGGGGCAGCCGCTCGAGCAGCGCCGCATCGATGCGCGTGCGCTCGCGGGTGAGCACGATGGCCTCGGCGTCCGCGAAACGCGCCGCGAGTTCATCGGTGCTCTTCACCGTGTCGTTGAAGATGCGGACCTCGTGCCCGTCGAGCTTGCCGAAGCAGTCGAGCGTGCGGACGCAGTCCTGGTAGTCGTCGGGGATGACGATGCGCATGGGGCGGCGCTCCTTCATTGCAAGGTGATGTTCAACTGCTCGACCGTGCGCTTCCATAGCGCGAGGTCGTCGCGTATGAGCGCCGTGAATTCGGCCGGCGGCATGCCGCCGGGCTCGATGCCCTGGGCCTGGAAGATCTCGCGCACTTCCTGCGTATCGAGCGAGCGCTTGACCTCGGCATACAGCCGCTGAACGACCGGCGCGGGCGTGCCGGCCTTCAGCAGCAGCCCGTACCAGCCATGCACGTCGAAGCCGGGATAGCCCTGCTCGGCGACGGTCGGCACATCGGGCAGGCCGGCGAAGCGCGACTTGGGTGCGACGGCGAGTGCGCGCAGCTTGCCCGCCTTGATCTGCGCCAGCGCCGAACTCATGTCGAGAAACATGAACTGGATCTGGCCGCCCAGCAGGTCCTGCACCGCCGGACCAGCGCCTCGGTAGGGCACATGGACCGCGCGGATGCCGGCGCGTTGCACGAACAATGCCGCGCCCAGGTGCGCAGAGGTGCCGTTGCCCGAGGAGCCGTAGGAGAGGCTGCCGGGGCTGGCCTTGGCCATCGCGACCAGTTCCTGCAGATTCCTGGCCGGGAAGTCCGGCTTCACCACCACCGCATGCGGAATGAAGCCAACCACCGTGAGCGGCGCAAAGTCGCGCAGCGTGTCGAACGGATAGTTCGGCATCAGCGCCGGATTGGTGACCGCGAGGATCGAGGGAAAGACCATCGTGTAGCCGTCGGCCGGGCCGCGCGCGATCTCGCTCATGCCGATCACGCCGCCGCCGCCGGGCTTGTTGTCGACGATCACCGGCTGGCCGAGGCTGGGGGCCATGTTCTTGGCGATGGCGCGCGCCATCAGGTCGGTCGGGCCGCCGGCTGCAAAGGGCACGACGATGCGGATCGGCTTCGACGGAAAGGCGGATTGTGCGTTCGCGAGCGGACTCAAGACCGCGAGGGCGATGCCGGCGCCCGCAGCGGCGTGGAAGCCTCGACGCGAAATGCGATTCGGGTTCATGGTGTCTCCATTTTTTGTCATGCATCGGATCAAGGGGCGAGCACGGCCACGCCGTCGGCGTCGCGCGCGGATGTCTCTCTCTCCCGCTTGTCGGTGTGTCCCAAGCTTAGGACGCATACTCCGCCAGCGCACCTGCCTCCTTCCACTGTGTGGAATTGGTGGGCTGCCGCGAGGAGACATCGAATGCCCACCCCATCCAACCGCTCGCTCGAACGTGGAATCGAGATCCTGCGTGCCTTCCGGCCCGGCTCCACGCTGCTGGGCAACGGCGAGCTCGCGGAGCGCACCGGCCTGGCGCCGGCCACCGTGAGCCGCCTGACGCAGACGCTGGTCGGCGCGGGCCTGCTCGAGCACGACCGCCCCGCGCGCGCCTACCGGCTCGCTGCGCCGGTGCTGAGCTTCGCGCACGCCATGCGCACCGGCTCCACCGTGCTGCAGGTAGCCGCCCCGCGGATGCGGGCGCTGGCCGAGAAGCTGCGCATCAACGTCGGGCTCGCGGTCGCCGATCGTTCCGAGATGCTGTACCTCGAATCGATCCGCTACAACAAGAAGGCGTCGCTGCGCAGCGTGGTGAGCGGACAGCGCGTGCCGATCGAGCTCACCTCGCTCGGCCGTGCCTGGCTGGCAACGGCGCCGCCGGCGCGGCGCGCAGAGCTAACGAAGGAGTTCGAGGCGCGCCGCAGCAATTGGCCGCGGCTTCGCAGGGAAATCGACAAGGCCATCGAGAGCGTGCGCCGCCGCGGCTGGTGCGTGGCCTCGTGGCAGCCCGAGATCGTTGCGTTGGCCACGCCGCTGGTCCTTCCGAACGAGCGCGTGCATGTGCTCAATGCAAGCCTCTCCACCAGCGAGCCGGCGAACGAGGTGGCGCAGGAGATGAGTGCGCCGCTGCTGGCGCTCGGCGAGCAGATCGCCCGTGAATTCAGTGCACGCGGCGGCGGCCTGGCGTAGGCCGTTCGCCGGAGGGTGGCGCAGCCCGAAGGACGGCGTTGACGAGCGCGGCGTGCAGGGCCACCATGGCAAGGCCGCCGTTCGGAACTTCAAGGAGATCTCATGGCTGAAAGCGACAAGGTGTTCGCGGGCTCGATCCCGAAGTTCTACGACACGCTGATGGTCCCCCTGATCTTCGAGGCCTATGCCGCGGACATGGCGGAGCGTGTCGCGGCCTCCTCGCCCGGCGCGGTGCTCGAGACGGCGGCCGGCAGCGGCGTGGTCACGCGGGCGCTGGCGCCCCGGCTCGGCGCCGGCGTGCGCTACGTGGTGACCGATCTCAACCAGCCCATGCTCGATTACGCTGCCAGCCGGCAGGGCCCCGACAGCCGCATCGAGTGGCGGCAGGCGGACGCACTCGACCTGCCGTTCGAAGATGCCTCGTTCGACGTCGTTTGCTGCCAGTTCGGCGCGATGTTCTTTCCCGACCGGACCGCCGGCTACGCCGAGGCGCGCCGCGTGCTGAGGCCGGGCGGACGATTCGTCTTCAATGTCTGGGACCGCATCGAGGAGAACGCCTTTGCCGACGAGGTCACCCACGCCGTCGCCGCGGTGTTTCCGCACGACCCTCCGCAGTTCCTCGCCCGCACGCCGCACGGCTATCACGACACCGCACGGATCCGCGAGGATCTGAGCCGCGCAGGATTCACCGACATCGAGATCCAGACGCGCGAGGAGCTGAGCCGCTCGCCCTCGGCGCGCGAGGCCGCCACCGCCTACTGCCAGGGGACGCCGCTGCGCAACGAGATCGAGGCGCGCGACGCCAGCCTGCTTCAGCGCGCGACGGACCGCGCGGCGGAGGCGATTGCCAGCCGCCATGGCGAAGGGCCGGTGGAAGGCAAGATCCAGGCGCATGTGATCGTGGCGGCGAGATAGCGCGGGCCTGCGGACAAAAATCTTTTTATGGTCTGTCCATGCGCGCAGCGCTTCAACGCGGCGAGGGCGTTGGCAACACTAGCGGCAACAAAAACGCGTCCGGACATCGCCGGCTCGCACCGGCGATCCGTTCGCCCCTTGCCCGGAGACAGACCATGCCCCACACAACTTCGCGACTGCGCCGCCTGATCTTCAAGGCCGGTGTCTCGGCCGTCCTGTCCATCAGTGCCGCGAGTGCCTTTGCGGCATACCCCGACAAGCCCATCAAACTGATCGTGCCCTACCCGCCGGGCGGCGCGACCGACGTGATCGGCCGGATCATCGCGCTCAAGCTGGGCGAGCAACTGGGACAGCAGGTGGTCGTCGACAACCGGGGCGGTGCCGGCGGCAACGTGGGTGCCGAAGCCGCTGCCAGGTCTGCGCCGGACGGCTACACCTTGCTGATGGGCGCGCTCACCTCCCATGCAACCATGGCCACTCTGGAGAAGGGGAAGATCCGCTACAGCATCACCAAGGACTTCGCGCCCGTCATGGTGGTGGGGTCGGTGCCGCTGGTGGTGGTCGTGAACCCCAGGCTTCCGGTGAAAGACCTCAAGGAGCTGGTCGCCTATGGCAAGGCCAACCCCGAAAAGCTGAACTACGCGTCGTCGGGCGCGGGCGCGCCGCAGCGCCTGGCCGCCGAGATCATCCGCAGCGATGCCAAGATCAACATGACGCACATCGCCTACAAGGGCAGCGGTCCCGCGATGACGGATCTGGTGGGTGGGCAAGTGAACATGATGGTCGAGACGGTGCCCGCGGCGCTGCCGTTCATCGTCTCGGGAAAGCTGCGTGCGCTGGCGGTGACGACGCCCGAGCGCATCTCGATGCTGCCGGAGGTGCCGTCCGCGGTCGAGGCGGAAATGCCGGCGCTGGACATTGCATCGACTTTCGGCGTGCTCGCCCCTGCCGGCACGCCCGAGATCGTCGTTGCGCGGCTGAACGAAGCACTGGGCAGGCTGGTTCGATCGCCCGAGGTCAAGGACATGCTGCTGAAGCAGGGCGTCTATGTGGCGGAGCCGACGACGCCGGCGCAAACGGCGAAGCGCATCGAGCTCGAGGTTGCCCGCTGGGAGAAACTGATCGCCACGGCACACATCAAGGCGGACGAATGAGGCCAGGAGTTCCGATGCACGAAACAAGGGCAATGCAAACATGACCGACGAGAAATCTCCTTTCGAGCCCGACCATGCAGCCGACGGTTCCGGCATGCGCAAGGGCCTCACCAGCTACGGCGACCAGGGCTTCTCGCTCTTCCTGCGCAAGGCCTTCATCAAGGGCGCGGGCTTCACCGACGCGGCGCTCGACCGGCCGGTGATCGGCATCTCGAACACGGGGAGTGCCTACAACCCGTGCCATGGCAACGCACCGCAGCTGGTCGAGGCCGTCAAGCGCGGCGTGATGCTGGCCGGGGGCCTGCCGATGGACTTCCCGACGATCTCGATCCACGAGAGCTTTGCCGCGCCGACCAGCATGTACCTGCGCAATCTCATGTCGATGGACACCGAGGAGATGGTGCGCGCCCAGCCCATGGACGCCGTCGTGCTGATCGGCGGCTGCGACAAGACCGTGCCGGCCCAGCTGATGGGCGCGGCCTCGGCCGGCATTCCCTCGATCCAGCTGATCACTGGCTCGATGCTCACGGGCGGCCATCGCGGCGAACGGGTGGGCGCCTGCACCGACTGCCGGCGCTATTGGGGCAAGTACCGCGCCGCCGAGATCGACGCGCAGGAAATCGCCGACGTGAACAACCAGCTGGTTGCGAGCGTGGGCACCTGTTCGGTGATGGGAACGGCCAGCACCATGGCGTGCATTGCCGAGGCGCTGGGGATGACCGTGCCGGGCGGTGCATCGCCGCCCGCCGTGACGGCGGACCGCATCCGCATTGCCGAGCAGACCGGCGCCCAGGCGGTGCAGATGGCGCGCGCCGGCCTGACGATCGACAAGGTGTTGACACCCGAGGCCTTCGAGAACGCGATGCGGGTGCTGCTGGCGATCGGGGGCTCGACCAACGGCATCGTGCATCTCGCGGCGATTGCCGGGCGCATGGGCCTGGAGATCGATCTGGCCGCGCTCGACCGCATGGGGCGGGAAACGCCGGTGCTGCTCGACCTGAAGCCATCGGGCCAGTGGTACATGGAGGATTTCCATCATGCGGGCGGGATGGCCACCCTGCTGCGCGAACTGAAGCCGCTGCTGCACCTTGGCGCCATGACCGTCACCGGCCGCACGCTCGGCGAGGAAATGGAGCGGGCGGGCCCGGGCTTCCAGCAGACGGTGGTGCGGTCGATCGGCAACCCGATCTATCCTCAGGGCGGCATTGCCGTGCTGCGAGGCAATCTCGCTCCAGGCGGCGCCATCATCAAGCAGTCTGCCGCGGACCCGAAGCTCATGGAGCACGAGGGGCGGGCCGTGGTGTTCGAGAACATCGAGGATCTGGTCCGCCGCATCGACAGCGAGGAGCTCGACGTCACGCCGCAGGACGTGCTCGTGCTCAAGAACATCGGCCCCAAGGGCGCGCCGGGCATGCCCGAGGCCGGCTACATTCCGATCCCGCGCAAGCTGGCTCGCACCGGCGTCAAGGACATCGTGCGGATTTCCGACGGCCGCATGAGCGGTACGGCGTTCGGCACTATCGTGCTTCACGTCACGCCCGAATCTGCCGCCGGCGGCCCGCTGGCCCATGTTCGCAACGGCGACCGCATCCGGCTGAGCGTGGAGCGCCGGGAGATCGCATTGCTGGTGTCCGTGGAAGAACTCGCCCGGCGCGCGCAGGAGTCGCCGGTCACCGCACCGACGGCCGAGCGCGGCTACCGCAAGCTGTTCCTGCAGACGGTGACCCAGGCCGACCTGGGCGTGGACTTCGATTTTCTGCGAGCGGCCCGGATGGTCGGCAAGGTGCCGCGCTAGCATGGACCGCCGGCCTGCCCAGGCGGTGAAGTGGTCCGAAGGCGCAGAGCCGCCGAGCACGTGCGTTCCAGCCGATGCCTGCGATTGCCATCACCACATCTACGATGCGCGCTACCCGTTCGCCAGGGGAGCGGCGCTGCAGCCTGGCGATGCACTGATCGCCGACTATCGGGCATTGCAGAAGCGCATCGGCACGACGCGCAATGTGATCGTCCAGCCGTCGAGCTACGGGACCGACAACCGCCTGCTGCTCGAGTCGATCGCGCAGTTCGGCGGAAAAGCGCGTGGCGTGGCTGTGGTGGACACCGAAGTGACGGATGCCCAGCTGCGCGAACTGCACAGCGCGGGCGTTCGCGGCATCCGGTTCAATCTTGCGCCGCCGGGTGCGACCACGCTGGCCATGGTCAGGCCGCTGGCCGTGCGGATCGCGCCCATGGGTTGGCATGTCCAGGTCAATGCGCCCGCGGCCTTTCTGCTGGAGGCGCGTGCGATCTGGGCGGACCTGCCGGTCCCCGTGGTGTTCGACCACCTGGCGCGCGTGCCTCAACCGAACGCGACGCAGCACCCGGCCTTTCTGATGGTTCGCGGCCTGCTCCAGCAAGGCAGGGCCTACGTCAAGCTGTCCGGGTTCTACAACGAATCGGCCGTTGGCGCTCCGGGCTATGCGGATGCCGTGGCGGTGGCAGCCGCATACGCGCGCGAGGCGCCGGAGCGTGTGCTCTGGGGAAGCGATTGGCCGCATCCGACGGAGCAGCCGCACAAGATCCCGGACGATGCAGCCTTGCTCGAAGCTTTCGCGGATGCGGTGCCGAGCGAGGCCGCGCGCAAGTCGATCCTGGTCGACAACCCGGCCAGGCTGTATCAGTTTTCCTGACCGTACATGGCCTGCGCTTCGTGCAGCAGCGCCTGCGACAAGGCGGCGCGCGGGCCATGCGTCGCCCATACCAGGCCGACGCGCCGCACGGGCGCGCGCGAGGGCAGCGGGACCGGCACGATGCCGTAGCCGACGTGCCACATGGGCGACCAGTCCGGCAGGAGCGCCACACCCAGGCCCTGCCCGACGAGGGCGGCAATCGCCATCAGGTTGTCGATCTCGAGCCGTTGCTTCACGACCAGGTCGTTGTCGCGAAGATAGCGATCGGCAAGCTGGCCACCCAGCACGGAGCGGTCGTAGCGAATGAAGGGTTCCGTCTCCAGCAACTGGTGGGCAGTGCGGTCCGCCAGGCCTGCAGGCGCCACCACCACGAGCCCTTCCTCCAGGAGCGCGTGCCATGCGCAGCCTTTCCCGACGGCGAACTGGGGTTCGACCACGATGGCGGCATCCAGGGCGCCGATGGTCACCTGGCGGCAGAGCTCGACGGAATTCCCAGGGGCGACGAACACGGACAGGTCCGGGTAGCGATCGTAGAGGCGCTTGAGCAGGGGCGGCAGCACGCCCGTCAGCGCCGAGCCGAACACGCCGAGCTTCAATTCGCCGAGCGCGAATCCGTCGCCGGCGGCGGCCCGCAGGTCGCGGATTTCCCTCAGCACGGTGCGCGCCCGATCGAGCATCTTCAGGCCGGCTGCGGTGGGGCGAACGGAGCGACCCGCCCGCTGCACCAGGGCCAGTCCCATCTCTTCCTCCAGCGCCTTGACGCGCGCCGCAATGGCAGCGGGCGTCAGATCCAGATGGCGTGCCGCTTCGGCCATTGATCCCAGCTCGACGACGGCAACAAAGCTCTGAAGGTAGCGGGTATCCATGCGGGGGAATGTAACTTCGCGGATGAACCGGAACAAAAAATTATTTTGCTCTGACGGTGCCGCCATCGCTTCTTCCGAAGGGCCTGCGCTTTCAAACTCGGCCCGCACAAGCAACAGAGAGGCCCGCATCGAATCCGTCGATCGGTTCCACCTTCGGAAGACACCACAGCATGACCACCAGACTACGCGGCGTTATTGCGCCCGTCCTGACGCCCTTCACCGACAGCCTGGAGCCCGATGTCCAACGCTTCATCGCGCACTGTGAATGGCTCGTCGGCAACAACGCGGGCCTGGCCATCTTCGGCACCAACTCGGAGGCCGCGTCGATCAGCGTTGCCGAGCGCAAGTCGTTGACCGAAGCGCTGGTGGAAGCGGGCATTCCCGCGGCGAAGCTGATGCCGGGGACCGGCGCTTGCGCGCTTCCGGACGCGGTCGAACTCTCGCGGCATGCGTCCGGGCTCGGCGCGGCCGGCCTGCTGACGCTGCCGCCGTTCTTCTTCAAGGGCGTGTCCGACGACGGCGTGTTCGCCTACTACGCCGAGATCATCGAACGGGTGGGGCCGGACTGTGCGCCAATCTACCTGTATCACATCCCTCAGTTCACCCATGTTCCGATCACGCTGGGCCTGATCGAGCGGCTTCGCAAACGCTACCCGACGGTGATTGCCGGCGCCAAGGACTCCTCGGGGGACTGGGCGAACACCAAGGCCATGATCGACAACTTCGCAGCCGATGGCTTCGACGTGTTTCCCGCCAGCGAATCGCTCCTCTCGATGGCGATGCCCCTCGGCGGCGCCGGCTGCATCAGCGCGACGGTGAACATGAATCCCGCGGGAATCCACCGGGTCTATGCGGGATGGCAGGGTGCGGACGCCCCCGAACTGCAGGCCAGGGCCGATGCGGTCCGCAAGGTGTTCCAGGGCGGCTACATGATCCCGGCCATGAAGCATGCGCTGGCCACGTACGCCAACGATGCGCCATGGCGCACGGTGCGCCCGCCGCTGGCACCCCTGGACAGCTCGACGCGCGAAGCAATCGACGCGCAGCTCCAGTCCATCGACTTCAGCATGCCGGGCTATCCGCGCTCCTGAGTCCACTGCGGCGGCGAAGACCGCCTCGATGCCCGATTCGGATTCATACAAAAAAGGAGACTCACATGACGCTTTTTTCTCTTTCCGCGGCCTGGCCAGGCCTTTGCAGCGCCCGCCGAAGCGCGGCGGCAATGGCGCTGGCCGGCACCGTGCTCGCATTGATCGGCGCGCCTGCCATCGCGCAGCAACAGCAGACGCTCACGATGTGGAGCCACTGGCCCGACGAGGCCTCCAAGCGCAGCTTCATCGAAGAGCGGGTGAAGCAGTTCGAGGCCGCCACGCCGCAGTGCAAGGTCAATCTGCAGTTCGTTCAAAAGGCGGACCTCTACACCTCCGTGAAGACCTCCGTGCGCACCGGCCAGGCACCGGACATCTTCTGGCTGGAGCCCGACGAGATCGCATTCGCCAAGAGCGGCTACCTCGAACCGCTCGACAAGTACATCGACCTGGCCAACCTCGAGGACTGGGCCAAGCGCGCGTGGACGTGGAACGGCAAGGTCTACGCCATGCCGCAGGAGGCCTACTCGGTCGAGCTCTACTACAACCGCGACCTGATGAAGAAGATCGGCGTGACACCGCCGGCCGGCATGCAGATGACGCAGGCCCAGTTCGCCGACATGGTCAAGCGCTCGGTCGCCGCCGGCATCACGCCGACAGCCACGGGCGTGGGCGACCGGCCTTACCCGGGTGCCTACTTCCTGCAGGAGATCCTGTTGCGCAAGCTGGGCACCGAAGACTACGAGAAGCTCCTGACCGGCAAGCTGCCGTTCCAGGATCCGCGCGTGATCGAGGCCATGACCTGGGTCAAACAGCTGGTCGATGCCGGCATGTTCCCCAGGAGCATGGCCACGATGAAGCTGGGCGAGTCGCACTACTACTTCCACACCAATCCGGGCGCGCTGATGTTCCCGATCGCAAGCTGGTACACCGGGCGCGCCTTCGTGGCACCGGAGAAGGGCGGGCAGCCCAAGGACTTTGCGCTCGGTCTGATGAAGTACCCGGCGATGGACGGCAGCAAGTGCCCCGAATGCAAGACGCTGGCGGTCGGCGGCAGCTACGTGATGTACGCGCGAAGCAAGAACAAGGAATGCGCGGGCAAGATGCTCTCGTCGCTCGCCACCGTGGAGAACGGCAACAAGTGGATGGAGAGCGTGCTCCTGCAGACGGGCGTCAGGACCGATCCGTCCCGCATCACCAGCATCTACGCACCGTACTTCAAGGAACTGCAGGAACGCGGAGCCGGCGCCAGGTACTTCATCGGGACGCCGCTGCACTACATGAGCGGCAAATGCGGCGACACCTTCGCGCAGGTGCTCAACCGGGCCTTCCCCGGTGGCTTGGTGAGCGTGAACGACGCAGCGGCGCAGATGGATGCGGCATGCAAGGCCTCGGGCTGATTTCGGCAAGCTCGGAGCCATCGACATGAGTGATCCTTCTTCCGGCGTCGCGGTGGCGGTGCGCCGCACGCTCGCCTCCTGGCTTTCGGCGCCGGAGGCCGACTCCCGGCGCGCTTCGCTGCCCACGGTGATGCTGTTCCTCGCGCCGGCATTGATCGTGTATGCGGCCCTGACGGCCTATCCGGTGCTGCGCACCTTCTACAACAGCTTCTTCAACGTGGCCGACCTGGCCTCGTCGGAGTTCGTCGGCTGGGCCCACTATGCCGAGGTGTTCAAGGACAGGACTTTCTGGGCGGCCGTGCGCAACACTGCCATCTGGTCGGTCATCGGACCCATCCTCGACGTGGTGGTCGGGCTGCTCCTGGCGCTGTGCCTGTACGCCGGCGTGCCGTTCTCGCGCTTCCTGCGCGTTGCGTGGTTCACGCCCGTGCTGCTGTCCTATGTGGTCGTGGGAATCATGTGGGTCTGGATCTACAACTACGACTGGGGTGTCGTGAACGGCCTCCTGCGCGCCATGGGACTCGAGAGCTGGGCGCAGGCCTGGCTGGGCGACCCGCGGTTTGCGCTGGGCTCGCTGATCGTGACCCACGCCTGGAAGTGGGCGGGCTTCAACATGGTCGTTTGCCTGGCCGCGCTGCATTCGCTGCCCTCCGAGGTGCTCGAGGCCGCCGAGCTCGACAACTGCGGCTGGTGGAACAAGCTCACCGACATCATCGTGCCCATGCTCTGGCCGACCTTGCTCAACCTCTACATCCTCGCCTTCATCGGGAAGATGAAAGTTTTCGACCTGGTCTGGATCATGACCGAGGGCGGCCCGGTGTGGTCGACCGAAACGGTGTCGACCTATGTGTACAAGCGGGCCTTCAACTGGAACACCTTCGACCTCGGCTATCCCTCGGCGATTGCGGTGGTGTGGTTCTTCGTGGTGGTCGGCTTCGTCGTCTTCTTCAACCTGCTGTTCCGTCGCCGTGAGCGCATGGAGTACTGATTTCATGAGCTCGGCTTCCACCACCCTGAAACCACCCGTCGCGGCGGATCATCGCGAACCGCTGTCGGCCGCGCTTTCGCGCATGCTGCGCAACGGCGGGCTCATGGCCGCCGTGGTGCTGTACACGCTCTACTCCGCGCTGCCTTTTCTTTGGATCGGAACGATGTCGGTGCGCACGACGTCCGAGATCAGCGCCAACCACTTCGCATGGCCCGAGACCTTTCATTGGGAGAAGTTCCGCATCGCATGGGTGGACTCGAACTTTGCGCAGTACTTCTGGAACAGCACGCTCATCGTCGTTTCCGCGGTAGCCATCGTCACGCTGCTGGGCGCGGCGGCCGCCCATTGCCTGGCGCGCTACAACTTCCGCGGCAACCGGCTGGTCTATTTCATCCTGTTCAGCTCGATCGTCTTCCCGCCGCAGATCATCCTGATCTCGCTATTCCAGGTGCTGGTGGAGTACGAGCTCTACAACTCGCGGCTCGGCCTGATGATCGTGTACGTGAGCCTGCAGTTGCCGCTGACGGTGTACCTGCTCGAAGGCTTCTTCGCCCGCATCCCGCAGGACCTGTTCGACGCTGCCAAGATGGACGGCTATTCCGATTTCGAGATCTTCTGGCGCATCGTGCTGCCGGTGGGCATGCCGGCCATCGCGACCACCATCATCCTGAACTTCATCCAGCTCTGGAACGAGTTCCTGTTCGCGGTGGTGCTGCTGAGCGACCAGGGCTCGCGCACGCTCCCCATCGGCATTCGTGCATACATGGGGGACTACTTCCAGGACATCGGGATGATCGCCACCGGCATGATGATCGCGGTCATTCCGGTCGTGGTGCTGTACGCCTTCTTCTCCGAGAAGCTCATCCAGGGCATGACGGCCGGTGCCGTCAAGTGAGCGCCGGGCATTCCTTCTCCTTCCAACTCCAACGACCGGGGCACAAACCGTGGCAGCAGTCCATCTCGAAAACATCTTCAAGCGCTACAAGGGCACGGCACAGCCCGCCGTCGACGACGTGTCGCTGTCCGTCCAGGACGGCGAATTCATGGTCCTGCTCGGACCCTCGGGCTGCGGGAAGTCGACCACACTGCGCATGATCGCGGGGCTGGAGGCGATCAGCGAAGGCTCGCTGGCCATCGACACGCGCAAGGTCAACGAGGTGCCCGCCAAGGACCGCGACATTGCCATGGTGTTCCAGTCCTATGCGCTCTATCCGCACATGACGGTGGCCGACAACCTGTCGTTCGGACTTCGAAGGCGCAGGGTCGACAGCCAGCAGATCGCCGCACGCGTGAAGTCTGCCGCCGACATCCTGGGCCTGAACGAGCTGCTGGCGCGCAAGCCCGCGGCGCTGTCGGGCGGGCAGCGGCAGCGCGTGGCGCTGGGGCGTGCGATCGTGCGCGAACCCAAGGTCTTCCTGTTCGACGAGCCGCTGTCGAACCTCGATGCAGCGCTGCGGGTGAACACCCGCAACGAGCTGGTGCGGCTGCACCGCCGGCTGGGCGCGACCATGATCTACGTGACGCATGACCAGGTCGAGGCCATGACCATGGGCCAGCGGATCTGCGTCATGAACAAGGGCAAGGTCGCTCAGGTCGGCAAGCCGCTGGACGTCTACCGCGCCCCGGCCGATGCCTTCGTCGCCCGTTTTCTCGGCAACCCGCCGATGAACATCCTCAAGGCGCGCATCGTGCAGGGCCCGTCCTCTGCTGTTGCGGCACTGGGCGGGAGCGAACTGCCGCTCGCCCGCTGGGCCCGCGCCGCGCTGCCTCCGGCGGGTGAACTGCTGGTGGGCGTGCGGCCCGAAGAACTGCAGTTGCACGAAGCCCGCGGGGACGTCGGCACACTGCGGGGCGTGGTCTCGGCCATCGAGCCGCTGGGTGCGGAGACGCTCCTCATGGTCTCGCTGGGCGATGCCGGCGATGTCATGGCGCGCCTGCACCGCGACGTGAGAAGCAGCATCGGCGATAGCGTGGGCCTGACCATTCCGGACGAAGCGCTCTATCTGTTCGACGCCTTCACAGAGAAGGCGATCCCCGCCGCCGACATGGGCGCGCCATGAGGAAGCCCTTGCGCGTGGGCCTGGTCGGGGCGGGCTGGGTCACCTCGCACCATCTCGCAGGCTGGCGAGCCCTCGAGGGGCAAGCCGCGGTCGTGGCCATTGCCGATCCGAACACCGCGAACGCCGAGGCGCGTGCACGCGAGTTCGGCATCGCCCGGGTGTTTGCGAGCGCGCAGGACATGCTCGATGCGATGCCGCTCGATGCGGTCGACGTGGCGGCGCCGCGCGAATTCCATGCGGCCATCGTGCGCGCCGCGGCAGAGCGCGGCCTGGCCGTGCTGTGCCAGAAGCCCCTGGCTCCCACGCTCGCCGAAGCCCGTGCACTGGCCGACGAAGTGGCGCCCCGGTGCCGGCTCATGGTCCACGAGAACTGGCGCTTCCGCCCCTGCTACCGCGACCTCGCGGCATGGCTGGCGGAGGGTCGCATCGGCGACGTGGTCCAGGCGAGCATGACCTTGATGACCTCCGGCCTGCTGCCCGACGAGGCAGGCAGGCTGCCCGCGCTCGAGCGCCAGCCCTTCATCGCGGGTCTCGAGCGCGCACTGGTGATGGAGATACTGATCCACCACATCGACACGCTGCGCTTTCTGCTGGGCGAACTGACGCTGGTGCATGTGCGGCTCGGGCGCGCGAGCCCGGCGATGCGCGGCGAAGACCGGGCCTTCCTGTCCTTCGAAACCACGTCGCAGGCCCCGGTGGCGTTGCTGGCCAACCTGTCGGTGCACGGCCGCGCGCCGGCCCAGGCCGACCGGCTGACCCTGGTCGGCACCAAGGGGACCATCGAGCTCGAAAACGACACGCTGCGCTGCCTGGGTGTGCAGCCTGCTGAACTGCGCTACGACCTGCCCGCCTGCTACCTCGCCTCCTATGCGGCAACGATCGCGCATTTTGTCGAAAGCGTACGCAATGGCCGCTCCTTCGAGACCGAACCGGCCGACAACCTGAGCACGCTGGCCCTGGTCGAGGCGGCGTATCGGCAAGGAGAAACCGCGAGCGAAGCCACCCTGGACCGGACGCCGCGGATCGGGGCCTGAATCAGCGACCGATATTGCGAGGTATCGCGCAGCCGGCGCGTTCCTGCTCACCGGCCGCGCGCCTGCAATTGAAATTTATTGTTGGCGCAGCCGGCCCAGATACAGAGGGATACGCAAGCCGGCCGCCGGGCCGCCCGTGCGCCGAACAATGGCTCCATCACTTCGCAATCATGGAGCCCCCGATGACCGCTTTTTCCCTGCTGCCCCGCCGTTCCTTCCTCGCCAAGGCGGCGCTCGGCGTCGCCGCCGCCCAGTTGACCTCGATCGTTCCCGCCTTCGCCCAGTCCGCGGGCACGCCAAGCCTCCGGCGCCTCGAGCCGCTCAAGAACATTGACGCGGGCTCGCTCAACATCGGCTACTACGAAGCCGGCCCGGCCGACGGCGCCCCCGTGATTCTTCTTCACGGCTGGCCCTACGACATCCACATGTTCGTCGACGTCGCGCCGCAGCTTGCGGCCGCGGGCTTCCGCGTGATCGTGCCGTATCTGCGCGGCTACGGCACCACCCGCTTCCTGTCGGCCCACACGCCGCGCAACGGGCAGCAGTCGGTGGTCGCCGTGGACATCATCGCGCTGATGGATGCGCTGAAGATCAAGACCGCCACCGTGGCCGGCTGCGACTGGGGCGCACGCACGGCCTGCATCATGGCCGCGCTGTGGCCCGAGCGCGTGAAGGCGCTGGTGTCGGTCAGCGGCTACCTGATCGGCAGCCAGCAGGCCGGCAAGAACCCGCTGCCGCCTGCGGCTGAGCTGCAGTGGTGGTACCAGTACTACTTCGCAACCGAGCGCGGCCGCGCGGGCTACGAGAAGAACCGCCACGACTTCGCCAAGCTCATCTGGCAGCTCGCGTCGCCGAAGTGGAACTTCGATGCGGCCACGTTCGAGCGCAGCGCCGTGGCCTTCGAGAACCCCGACCACGTGGCCATCACGGTCCATAACTACCGCTGGCGCCTGGGCCTGGCCGACGGCGAGGCCAAGTACCAGGCACTCGAGGACCGGCTGGCCAAGGCGCCGGTGATCGCCGTGCCGACTATCACGCTCGAAGGCGACGCGAACGGCGCGCCGCATCCGGAGCCCAGCACCTACGCGAAGAAGTTCTCGGGGCGCTACGAGCATCGGCTGGTCAGCGGCGGCATCGGCCACAACCTGCCGCAGGAAGCGCCCGAGGCCTTCGCGAAGGCGGTGGTCGACGTGGCGCGCGGGTGAGGCGGCGGACCCCATGTGGAGCATCGACCGGGCCTACATCGATGGCGCCTTCGTGCCTGTGCAGGGCAGCGAGCGGCTGGAGATCTGCAACCCCGCGACCGAACGGGCCATCGGCACGGTGACGCTGGCGAACCGCGAGGATGCGAAGCGCGCCATTGCCGCGGCGAACCGCGCCCAGCCGGCGCTCGCGCGAAGCACCAGGCCGCAGCGCATCGACATGCTCCGACGCCTCGAGGCCGCGGTGCTGGCGCGCACCGACCAGATCCGCGAGGCCACCATCGAGGAGTACGGCGGCCCGCTGGCCCGCTCGCAGTGGGTCAGCAACTACGCCTCGCAATGCTTCGCGACCACGGCGCAGGCGCTGCGGGACTATGCCTTCGAGCGCCGCCTGGGCGAGGCCACCGTGGTGATGGAACCGGTCGGCGTCGCCGGCCTCATTGCGCCCTGGAACGCCGCCGCCGGAAGCATCTGCAGCAAGCTGGCTTCGGCCATCGCCGCAGGCTGCGCCTCGGTCATCAAGCCGAGCGAGCTGGGCCCGCTGCAGGCGCAGGCCGTGGCCGAGGCGCTGCACGACGCAGGCCTGCCGCCCGGCGTCTTCAATGTGCTGCTCGGGCGCGGCAGCGATGTGGGCGACGAGATCGCCACCAGCGCGGGTATCGCGAAGATCTCGTTCACCGGTTCCACGCAGACCGGAAAGCTCATTGCGCGCGCGGGCGTCGAAACCATGAAGCGCGTGAGCCTCGCGCTCTCGGGCAAGTCGGCGACCCTGGTGCTGGACGACGCCGACCTGGCCACCACGCTGCCCCTGGCACTGAATGCCGCCTTCATGAACAACGGCCAGGCCTGCGTAGCGGGCACGCGCCTGCTGATTCCGCGCGCGCAGATGAAGGCCGCCGTTGAACTGGTGCGAGTGGCGGTGGCCGCCCTGCGCGTGGGCGATCCGCGCGACCCTGCCACCGCGGTCGGACCGCTCGCGAGCCAGGCGCAGTTCGATCGCGTGCAGCACTTCATCCGCCGCGGTCTGGCGCAGGGCGCAACCCTCGTGGCCGGCGGCGAGGGTCGGCCGGCCGGTTTCGAGCGAGGCTGGTTCGTGCGGCCCACCGTGTTTGCCGAAGTGCGCAACGACATGGACATCGCGCGCGAGGAGATCTTCGGGCCGGTGCTCTCGATGATCGGCTATGGCGACGAGGACGAAGCCATCGACATCGCGAACGACTCGCCGTACGGCTTGCAGGCCTACGTCTTCTCGTCCGACGCACAGCGTGCCCTGCGCGTGGCCTCGCGGCTGCGGGCCGGCACCGTGCTGGTCAATCGCATCGTGCCCGAATTGGCCGCACCATTCGGCGGCGTCAAGCAGTCGGGCGTCGGCCGGGAGTTCGGCGTCTTCGGCATGGAGGCTTTCCTGGAGTCGAAGACCATCGCCGCTGCAGACGGCATTGCGTGAAAAAAGGAAAAACGATGAAAGCAGTGGTGATGAACCAGACCGGCAACGTCGACGTGCTGGCGCATGTGACACAGCCGGACCCCGTGCCCGGCCGAGGGATGGTGCTGGTGCAGGTTGCCGTCGCCGGCGTCAATTTCATGGACATCGGCGTGCGCCAGGGCATGGCGTGGAACGAGATGCCTAACCCCAAGATCCTGGGTGTCGAGGGCGCGGGCCGCGTGCTGGCTGTGGGTGAGGGAGTCGAGGGCTTCGCCATCGGGCAGCGCGTGGCGTGGGTCTATGCGCCCGGCAGCTATGCGCAGAAGGTCGCCATTGCGGCCACGTCGCTGGTGCCCATTCCCGATGGCATCGACGACAAGACCGCGGCAGCGGTGATGATGCAAGGCCTGACCGCCAGCCATTTCGCCACCGACTTCTATCCGGTGCAGCCTGGCGATATCGCCTTCGTCCACGCGGCAGCCGGCGGCCTCGGGCTGCTGCTGACGCAGATCATCAAGCTGCGCGGTGGGCGGGTGATTGGCCGCGTGTCGTCGACGGACAAGGTGGCGGTGGCCACGGCGGCCGGTGCGGACCACGTGATCGTCGATACCAGCGGCAAGTTTGCCGAGCAGGCGCGACAGCTTTCCGGCGGCGAGGGCGTGCACGTGGTGTTCGACGGCTCGGGCCCCACCACCTTCCAGGGGTCGCTGGACGTGCTGCGCCGCTCGGGGACCTTCTGCTGGTACGGCCCGGTACTGGGCGGGCCCGGTGCCATCGACATCATGAGCCTGCCCAGGAGCATCAAGCTGGGCTACGCGGTGTTCTCCGATCACATCCATACGCCGGAACTGCTGCGCGCGCACTCGGCGCGGCTGTTCGGCTGGATCGCCGAAAGCAAGCTCAAGGTCCATGTCGGCGGCGTGTATCCGCTGGCCGACGCCGCGCGGGCCCATACCGACATGGCCAGCCGCACGACCACGGGCAAGCTGCTGCTGGTGCCCTGAGGCCAAAGAAGTCAGGAGGCGCGCAGCGCCCGGGTTTCCGACGGCCGCTCGCCGAAGCGGGTGCGGTACTGCGCCGCAAAGTGGCCCATGTGAAGAAAACCGTACTTCGCCGCAACGTCGCGCACGCCGGCATGGCCCGGCACGCGCAATTCGGCGCGCACCTTGTCGAGGCGTTGCTCGCGCAGGAATTCCATCGGGCCCAGGCCCGCATGCTGGCGGAACGCGAGTTGCAGCGCACGCGCGCTGCAACCGACTTCGCGGCAAACGTCGGCCAGCGACAGGGGCTGGTCGGCGTGCGCCGCCATGTAGTCCTGCGCCCTGCGGACCACGCGCGGCAGCAGGCTGCGCCGGGCGTCGCCGGCCAGGGCGCGCGAATGGTTGTGCGCGGCGGACATCAGCAGGCTGGCCATCAGGTATTCCTCGGCATGCTCGGCCAGGCGGCCGCCGGCTTGCAGCGCGGTGCCGCTGTCGAGCGTGAGCCGCAGGTAGTCGATGAAGTGCACCACCGGTGCCAATGCCGGGTTGTCGAGCGGCACGCCGAGCTCGAACACCAGATGCTGCCTGACGGGCGCCTGGAGCAGGGACTCGAGCCGCGAGAGCAGCGCGGAGCGGGCCAGCCGCACGATCAGGTGCGGGCTGTCGTCGGCCCAGCGCATCGACAGCGGCTCGGTCGGCGAGGGCAGCGAGGCCAGGCGCGGATTCGCGTCCACGTGCTGCGCGCCGCAGCGGATCTCGGCGCCGCCGCGCAACGGAATCTGCAGCAGGAAGAAATCCTGCAGATGGCCCGGGTCGATCTGCACGCCCGGGCCGTACTGCACGTAGTTGAGGCTCACGTCCCGATGCAGCCGCGCGCTGTGGTGGCAGGCGTCGAGCTCGGTGCGGGGCCGCAGCATGACCAGGCCGTGCGGGCAGAACACGCGGGCCACGCTTTCGCGCGCCTCGTCCATGTCGTGGCTCTCGAAAAGCCGGTAGCGCTGCAGCGGCAGCGGTGGGGTCGTGGCGGTTTCCATGGGGCGAGGCCACCCTAGCAAAAACCATCCCCGGCCACAATTCGGACCAGCCCTCGCTAAAACCTGCGCGCCAGGGACAGGCCTTGCGTTTGAGGGACTCGCCGAAGGCCTGCTCCCTCGTAACGTTCGCTCCCACACAGGCCATCCCGGCCTGCCCGACCAACCGAGGAGAGCAAACGCCATGTTCAAGGGACTCGAGGGCAAGAGCGCCATCGTCACCGGTGGCTCCACACTGATAGGCGCCGGCGTGGTGCGCGCGTTGCACGCGGCGGGTGCGAAAGTCGTTGTCGCCGACATCGATGTCGCCAACGGCCAGGCGCTGGCGGATTCGCTCGGCGCCGGCGTGCGCTTCGTGCGCACCGACATCACCGACGATGCGCAGGTGCAGGCTTGCGTGGCCGAGGCTGCCGCGCGGCACGGCGGCGTGCACTTTCTCATCAACCTGGCGTGCTCCTACCTGGACGACGGCTTCAAGTCGCCGCGCGCCGACTGGCTTGCTTCGTTCAATGTGAACGTGGCCAGCGCGGTGGCGATGCTGCAGGCCGCGCATCCGCACATGGTCGCGGCCGGTGGCGGGGCGGTGGTCAATTTCACGAGCATCTCGTCGCGCGTGGCGCAGACGGGACGCTGGCTCTATCCGGTGGGCAAGGCCGCCATGGCGCAACTCACCCGCAACATGGCGATGGACCTGGCGCCGGACCGCATCCGCGTGAACAGCGTGTCGCCGGGCTGGACATGGTCGGCCGTGATGGACCGGCTCAGCGGCGGTGACCGCGCCAAGACCGACCGCGTGGCCGCGCCGTTCCATCTCCTCGGCCGTGTCGGCGATCCGGACGAAGTGGCGCAGGTGGTGCTGTTCCTGTGTTCGGACCATGCCAGTTTCGTGACCGGCGCCGACTACGCGGTGGACGGCGGCTATGCCGCCATGGGCCCCGAGCAGGCCGTGCCCGCCATTCCCAGGTTGATGGACTAGGCCCTATTCCCCACGGAGCATCAAGGAGCAGATGAAATGAAGCGAATCGCAATCGTCGGCGCGGGCCAGTCGGGCCTGCAATTGGGGCTCGGACTGCTCGCCGCAGGCTACGAGGTCACGATGTTCAGCAACCGCACGGGCGAGGACATCCGCCGCGGCAAGGTCATGTCGAGCCAGTGCATGTTCCACACTTCGCTGCAGATCGAGCGCGACCTGGGCCTGGACCTGTGGGGGCACGACTGCCCCACGGTGGACGGCATCGGGCTGGCCGTGCCGCATCCCGAGCAGAAGGGCGCCAAGGCCATCGACTGGGCCGCGCGGCTGAATTCGAGCGCGCAGTCGGTCGACCAGCGCGTGAAGATCCCGGCCTGGATGGATGCGTTCCAGAAGAAGGGCGGCGAACTCGTCTTCAAGGATGCGGGCATCGACGAACTCGAAGCCTGCACGCAAAGCCACGACCTCACGCTGGTGGCGAGCGGCAAGGGCGAGATTTCGAAGCTGTTCGAGCGCGATGCGCACAAGTCCACCTACGACAAGCCGCAGCGCGCACTGGCGCTGACCTATGTGAAGGGAATGGCGCCGCGCGAGCCTTTTTCAGCCGTGTGCTTCAACCTCATTCCCGGCGTCGGCGAATATTTCGTGTTCCCGGCGCTGACGACGACAGGGCCCTGCGAGATCATGGTGTTCGAGGGCGTGCCCGGCGGCCCGATGGATTGCTGGGCAGACGTGAAGACGCCGCAGGAGCACCTCGCGCGCAGCAAATGGATTCTCGACACCTTCACACCATGGGAGGCCGAGCGCTGCAGGAACATCGAACTGACCGACGACAACGGCATTCTCGCGGGTCGCTTCGCGCCGACGGTGCGCAAGCCCGTGGCCACCTTGCCTTCGGGCCGCAAGGTGCTGGGCCTGGCCGACGTGGTGGTGCTCAACGATCCGATCACGGGGCAGGGTTCCAACAACGCGGCCAAGTGCGCCGACACCTACCTGAAGAGCATCCTCGCACGCGGCGACGGCGCGGCCGATGCGGCGTGGATGCAGCAGACCTTCGACCGCTACTGGTTCGGCTATGCGCAATGGGTCACGCAGTGGACCAACATGCTGCTCGCGGCGCCGCCGCCCCATGTGCTCAAGCTGCTGGGCAGTGCCGGCGCCGTGCCGCCGCTGGCCAGCGCCTTTGCCAACGGCTTCGACGATCCGCGCACCTTCTTCCCCTGGTTTGCGGATCCCGCGGAAGCGGAGCGCTACATCGAAACCTGCGCGGCCGCCGCGTAGGCCGGAGCGAAGGCATGAAGCGACGCGTGGCCATCGTCGGCGCCGGCCAGTCCGGCATGCAGCTCGCGCTCGGCCTGCAGCGCGCGGGGCACGAGGTGACGGTTTTCTCGAACCGCACGGCACGGGAGATTCTCGAGGGGCCGGTGATGTCCAGCCAGTGCATGTTCGAGACCGCGCTGCAGACCGAGCGCGAGCTGGGTCTGGACTGGTGGGCGGGCGAATGCCCCGTCGTGGAGGGCATCGGCATGGCGGTGCGCAACCCCGAAGGCGGCAAGGCCATCGAATGGAGCGCTCGGCTCGACGGCCCCGCGCAGTCGGTCGACCAGCGGCTCAAGATACCTGCCTGGATGGCCGAGTTCGAGAAGCGCGGCGGCACGCTGATGCTGCAGGAGGTGGGGCTCGACGCGCTGGAAGCCTGCGCTGCAACGCACGATCTCGTGGTCGTCGCCAGCGGCAAGGGCGAGATCTCGCAGCTGTTCGAGCACGATGCAGAGCGCTCGCCCTTCGACCAGCCCCAGCGCGCACTGGCACTTACCTATGTGAAGGGAATGAAGCCTGCATTGCCGTATGCACGCGTGTGCTTCAACCTGATTCCCGGCGTCGGTGAATACTTCGTGTTCCCGGCGCTGACGACGACCGGACCCTGCGAGATCATGGTGTTCGAGGGCGTGCCCGGCGGGCCGATGGATTGCTGGGCAGACGTGAAGACACCGCAGGAGCACCTCGCGCGCAGCCAGTGGATCCTCGAGACCTTCCTGCCCTGGGAAGCCGAGCGCTGCGCCGACATCGAGCTGACCGATGACAACGGCATTCTCGCGGGCCGCTTCGCGCCGGCGGTGCGCAGGCCGGTGGCCACCTTGCCCTCCGGGCGCAACGTGCTGGGCTTGGCCGACGCAGTGGTGCTCAACGATCCGATCACCGGGCAGGGCGCGAACAACGCGGCCAAGTGCGCCGACATCTACCTGAAGCGGATCCTCGAGAACGGCGATGCACCGTTCGACGCCGCGTGGATGCAGCAGACCTTCGACCGCTACTGGGAAGGCTACGCCCGCTGGGCCACCGACTGGACCCACAGCCTGCTCGCTGCGCCGAAGCCGCACTTGCAGAAGCTGCTGCAGAGCGCGACCCACATGCCCGCCGTGGCGAGCACCATCGTCAACGGCTTCGACGACCCGCGTGCCTTCGCGCCCTGGTGGTTCGATGCCGTCGAGGCAGACCGCTTCCTGGAGACCCGGGCGCGCGAGGCCGCTGTCGACCGCTTCGACCGGCGCGACTTCCGCAAGGCCCTCGGGCAGTTCAGCACCGGCGTGACCGTCATCACCACCCGGGCAATCGACGGCCGCCGCGTAGGCATGACCGCCAATTCGTTCTCGTCGGTCTCGCTGGATCCACCGCTGGTGCTGTGGAGCCTGGCGCGGCAGGCGCCGAGCGTGGGCGACTTCACCGGCGCCAGCCACTTCGCGATCAACGTGCTGGCGGCCCACCAGCATCACCTGTCGCGCCAGTTCTCGACGCCGCAGGCGGACAAGTTCGGCGGGGTGGACTGCTGCGAGGGCACGGCCGGCGTACCGCTGCTCAATGGCGTCATCGCCCGCTTCGTCTGCCGCAACGTGAAGCAGTACGACGGCGGCGACCACCTGATCTTCATCGGCGAAGTCGAGCGCTACGACCGCTTCGACGGCGAGCCGCTGGTTTTTCATTCGGGCTACTACCAGGTGACGACGCGCCACCCGGAATGCGTGCAGTGAGCGCGCGGCCCGCAGCATCCAACCCTTGAACGGAGAAACTCGCATGCAGGAACAAGAACCCGGCGCCACGCACCGCATCCGCATCCAGGCCAGCGACGGCAGCGGCACCTTCCGCGGCTACCTCGCCTTGCCCGAGTCCGGCAGCGGCCCCGGGCTGGTGATTGCCCAGGAAATCTTCGGCGTCAACCGCACGATGCGCGAGGTGGCCGACTACTACGCCGAGGAGGGCTATGTGGCGCTCGTGCCCGACCTGTTCTGGCGCCAGCAGCCCGATGTGGAGCTCGGCTACAGCGAGGCCGACTGGCAGCGCGCCTTCGGTTTCTACCAGGGCTTCGACGAGGCCAAGGGCATGCAAGACATGCAAAGCGCCATCGATGCGCTGCGCGCCCTGCCCGAGGTGGGCGGCGCCAAGGTCGGCGTGCTCGGCTTCTGCCTGGGCGGCAAGCTGGCCTACCTGGCGGCCTGCCGCACCGATGCGGACGTGTCGGTGGGCTACTACGGCGTGGGCATCGAGGCCGCGCTGGACGAGGCCGACCAGATCAAGCGGCCGCTGACGCTGCACATCGCAGAGCGCGACAAGTTCTGCCCGCCCGAAGCGCGCGAGCGCATCGTGCAGGCGCTGCAGGGCCGCCCCGGCGTGGCGCTGCACGTCTACCCCGGGGTCGACCACGCCTTCGCCCGCGCCGGCGGCGAGCATTTCCACAAGCCCTCGGCGCTGATGGCGCACGAGCGCAGCATTGCCGCGCTCAAGGCCGCCATCGGCCCGCACTACGACCTCTCCGCGCTGTGGGACAAGCACTGCGAGTACGAGTTCGGCACCCGCAACGTCGACGACACCATGTCCACCATGGTGGCCGAACCGTATGTCAACCATATTCCCACCATGACCGGCGGCGTGGGCTACCAGGCGCTGCACAGCTTCTACAGCAAGCATTTCGTCAACAGCAATCCGCCTGACACCACGCTCATGTCGATCTCGCGCACGGTGGGCGCCACGCAGGTGGTGGACGAACTGCTCTTCAGCTTCACGCACACCACCGAGATCCCGTGGATGCTGCCGGGCGTGGCGCCCACCGGCAAGCGAGTCGAGGTGCCGCTGCTGGCTGTCATCAAGTTCCGCGGCAGCAAGCTCTACCACGAGCACATCTACTGGGACCAGGCCAGCGTACTGGTGCAGGTGGGCCTGCTCGACCCCGCGCTGCTGCCCGTGGCGGGCGTGGAGACGGCGCGCAAGCTGCTCGACGAAACCCTGCCTTCGAACACGCTGATGGATAAGTCGGGAACCTGAGGAAAACAAAATTTCCTAGGGACGTCCGTGTGCACCTCGTGTGCACTGGCTCTGGCAAGTTGGAAGCGTTTTCAGATGATTTAGGCCAGCGACTATCTGCCTGTTACGCCGGGCGCGCGGGTTCAAGTCCGTCCACTCCGCCAAACTCAGGCCCCTGTAGCAGCCCCTGCTACAGGGGCTTTTGGCTGCGTGCGGCTTGGTTTCCATGGCATGGGCGATTTGCGGCACGAAGGCCGGCGAACGGATGCCCTGGTCAGCTGGCAACACCACTACAACTGGCACCGTCCGCACAGCGCCATCGGCGGCTTCGCCCCGATGTCCAGACTCAACTCGTCAAAAAATAACCTCTTGACGCTTCGCACCTAGCTGTCCGTCGACTGGTGCAGATGCCTGCGCAACCGGCGCACGTTGAGCAGGACGAGCAGTGCGATCACCGGCACGGCCACCAGCGTCACCGTGGTTTCGTGCCAGCCCATGGCCTTGGCCAAGGGCTTGAGCAGGTAGTTGCTGAGACCGACGCCGTAGTAAGTCATGGCGATCACCGACAGGCCCTCGACGGTCTCCTTATATCTTTCGAATAGTTCAAACTTCATTGCTCGAGGTGCTGCAAAGCACGTCGATCAGTGAACGGGTTGACTCGCCACCGCGCAGCCTGGGTCTCCTGCGAGCCCGAGCTCGACCTACAGCACAGGGCGCGCGGTGGTGGTCTCTTTGTTCTGCTGCATCCCGAATGGTTGATCGAACACATTTCGTATTCATAAGGCTGGGAGCCGGAGAACTGTCATGAGTGAACCTGTCTACGTAGGCATCGACATCGCCAAGGTCAGCTTCGAGGTGGCCGCCAGTGGCGAGACACAGACCTTGAACCTGGGCAACGACGAGGCCGGTCATGCCGAGTTGTGTCAGGTGCTCGTGCCGCTGGCACCTCGCCTGATCCTGTTGGAGGCCACCGGTGGCCATGAGCAGGGTCTGGCGCTCGCGCTGGCAGCCGCTGGTCTGCGCGTGTCGGTCATTAACCCGCGACAGGCGCGCGACTTCGCGCGCTGTATGGGCAAGCTGGCCAAGACCGATCGAATCGACGCGCAGATGCTTCGCGGATTCGCCGAACTGCTGGACGCCCAGGGCCATGAGCCACGCGCGCTGGCCGACGAGCAGCAGCGTGAGCTCACCGCCATGGTGGCCCGCCGACGCCAGCTGGTGGCCATGCTCGTGGCCGAACGCCAACGCCTTGCACTGGCTCATCCGAAGGCCAAGGCCAGCATCCTGGCGATCATGGATGCCATTGCCGCCCAGCTTCACGACATGGACGGCGAGCTGCGCGAGCACGTGCACGCACATCACGCAGACCTGGCGCGTTTGCTGACCTCGGTCAAGGGGGTGGGGCCGACCACGGCCAGCACCCTGCTGGCGCAATTGCCCGAACTGGGCAAGCTCAACCGCAAGCAGATCACTTCCCTGGTGGGCCTGGCTCCAGTCAACCGCGACTCGGGCACCTTGCGCGGACAGCGTCACATCTTCGGTGGACGCGCGGACGTGCGCCGCGTGCTGTACGTCGCCGCTTTGGTAGGCACGCGATTCAATCCCGTGCTCAAGGCCTTCTATGCGGCCCTGCTGGCCGCAGGCAAGCCAAAGAAGGTCGCCTTGGTGGCATGCATGCACAAGCTGCTCATCATCCTCAACGCCATTGCCAGAACCAGGCAACCTTGGCGCGACGACTTTGCGGTGGCAGCTTGAGTTGGTCATACAAGATGGTTGCTGTTGGCGCAACTGCAGGCCCTGGCGCCGGTCGAGGGAGCTGAGCAGAGCCTGGTTCTGGCGTTCGCGTTCGACTTCGGAGCGCGTCTGCAGCAGCTGCGCGGCCCGGGCGATCCGCTCGGACAGCTGGGCCTGTCGCGCCGCCGTGGCTGCGCAGCTGTCCATCGCCGGACGAAATCGGCGCTCCAGGAATTCCGACAGCGGCTGCAGGCCCGGCACCAGAATCTCGCGCAGATCGAGCAGCCGCTGGGTCACAATGCCGCTGTAGGCGCGGGTGGCGGCAAAGCGCGCGCTGTTCTCGGCCATCGCATGCTCGACCTGGGCCGCGAGCGTGACGAGTTCGTGCAGCAGCACTTCGTCGCCGTCCGTCGCATCGTGGAAGCGGGCCATCAGCGACGCGAGCTGGGTTTCTTCCGCCGCGAGCTGGCCCATGCGGCGCGAGGCCAGCGGCAGGCTGAGCAGGGCCATCATCCGGTAGGTGTCGACTTCGATCAGGCGCTGGACAGTGCGGCCCGCGCGCCGCCGGTTCATGGCATGGTCGAACACCAGGAAGCGCGTCACGCCGGCCTTGGTCCGAAGGTCCGACACCACGGTGGCCGCGCCTTCGGCCACCCGGTTGCCCACCAGCAGATCGCTGCCGAAAAGCGGCGCCACCACGCGCGCATGGGGCGGATCGCCGGGGCAGGGGAGCACGGCCAATTGCGTTGCGGAAATCACGCGGCCAGGCAGCGAGGCCAGCCAATCGTGCGGCAGGGCGTCGAGCCAGCCGGTGTCGAAGGCGTGGTCCATGGCGAGTTCGGCAAGATCGGCGAACACGGTGAAGGTGTGGAATTCCGTGTGGCGCTCCCAGCGCACGCGCAACGCGCCGCAGCGCACCTGGCACTGCGTGGCGCCACCCGCTCCGGAGGCCTCGCCGCCCAGCCGCGCCAGATGCGCGATGCAAAGCGCGTCGTCGTCCGGTCCTTCGCGCAGCGTGGCAATGGCCAGCGCGGCACCCGGCGTAGAAAGCGGCTCGAAGGGGCGCGCGTGGATTTCGTCGGCCAACTGCTGGCGTCCTTCGACTTCTGTCGGCAGTTTCATTTCGGATTCCGGCAAGTGCATCGTTTGGGGGGACGCGTCCGAGGTCGAGCCCAGTTGCGCATGGATCGAGATTTGGCCACATGGAGCGGGAATGGCATGAAGGCGGCACTGCGCGCGGGGCTGCGAGCTCGGGAAATTGGTGCACTCGATCATGGATAAGACAAGACGGCCGAGCGGGAGAGATTGACGAACCCAGATGAAGAAATCTTCGTGCATTGCCATGGGCGCTCGACATTCCCATCGGCTACGTCGGAACCACGGGGAATGCGCCATCCGACGCACCGCACTTCGCCGTTTTCCTGCACGATGCGGACAAGCGCTGGTGGAAAAGCACCGCGATCAATCCTTACCCGGCGTTGCGTCAGGTGCCTTAGCCCGGATCCTTTTCACCCAAGCTCTTGAACCATCGGGCCGATGCATCGCCACTGAACCGGTCGGCGGTATGCAAGGGCTGCTTGCAGATAAAGTAGCTTTGGCAGCCACTGCCGAGCCCCTGTCGACCTCACACGCCGCTGATCACGGCGTCCAAGGCTGCGACGAGTTCACTTGCCTGCGACCGCAGGTTGCCTCGCGCGGTGCCGAGATCTTTGGCACGAAACGCCGCGGCCATATGCGGCATCGCGACCAAGGCGTGGCCTTCCCACTGCACTGGCGGACATAGCGCACGAGGCAAGGCGGCCGGCCTGTGCTTGCGGGACGCAAGCGGAACCATCAAGCGTGTGGGCAATGCCGAGAGAAGATCGCTTTGGATGTCGACCATCCAAGGAATGTCCGGACGTTGCAGCTTTGAGGGATTGGGGTAGACGTCGAATTGGGCCACTACCGAGCGCCGCTTTCACCAGAGCCTGAACTCTTCGCCAAAAACCCCGACCCGCTCGACCAGATCGTTTTGCTCGGCGATCCATTCTTTGTACGTCTCGTTGAACTCCCGCTTGCGCTGAGCCATCGATTTTTTCTGCTCCAGTGCTTCCAGTTCGGCAAAACGCGCTGCCGAGACGATCACGCCTGCCACGCGATCATTCTTCATGATGTGAACAGGCTCGCGTTCGGCTTGGCCGAGGTAGTAGCCGAATCGGTTCTTGGCTTCCGTGGCACTGATCTGCATGGGGAATTCTCAGAGAGTCCTCGATATGGTTAGCCATTTTAGCTATTTACCCCGTGTGTTTCAACCGTGGAAGGGCGTAGTTGCCCCGTGTGCAACGGTTGCGCAATGTTGCGCGGCATTCCGACGTTGCAGATTCGCTAGAAGCCGTCTGTACCGAGGTATGCGCACGTTCTCCTCCTTGATGCGGTTGGCTCCGTCCACGAAAACCAGTTTGGGCTTGTAGCCCGCACGTGGTCTTCGAGCACCAGGCCGAACGCCGCGATGGGTTGGCTGGCTCACGTTCCAGTGTGTATGAGTGATAGCGCTAAGTTGTTGAATTTAAAAAAGCAAAGCATCTCCGTCGCACCGATGATGGACCGGACATGACGCAAGCCCAGGGTGGGCGCCGCGGGCGTACCGCCAGGTCGAGAGGGCCGGCCCACCTGGGTAACCCACCAAATGGGACAATCGCGCGCGCCTGTCGTACGATCTTGGCCGCTGCGGCCTTGAAAGCATTCTCCAGGGCCCTCCGTCAGGCACGCAGCAGCCGATGAGACGCTACTGCCATCGTGACATGAGCCCGGTATTCCTGTTGCTTGTTCATGCGGATCCACAGCAGGCAAAGCGCTTGCTGCGGCGGCTGGTTTCGGTTGGCCGCTGCATTGTCCATGTCGATGCCAAGGCCGACTTTTCCGCGTTCCGGATCGACGATCCACGCGTAAGTTACGTGAAGGACCGTGTCGACGTGCGCTGGGGCGCCATCTCCCAGGTCGACGCCACCCTGAGGCTCATGCGCACCGCGCTCGCGGAATGCGAGCTGTCGCAGGTGAGCCATTTCATGCTGGTCTCGGGCAACTGCTATCCCTTGCGTCCGCTGGAAGAATTCCGCACCTTCTCGCAGCTGCATGCAGACACCAACTTCATCAAGATGATTCCTCTTGCAAGCACGCGCAAGCTGCATGAACGAGTTCACCACTTCTGGTTCTACGAGGACCTTCCGGTGGATGGAAGGAAATTCACCCTGGTACGGCTGTTGCGCGGCCTTCTGCAACTCCTCGGCAAGCTCGGGCGCCGTTCGTTCCCGCTCTTTGCCCAGTGGCACTTCGGTTCCCAATGGTGGGCGCTGACCCCTGAAGCGGTGAGCTACCTCGTGTCGTATCCGCATGAAACGTCCGTGAAGCGTTTTCTTCGGTTCTCCAAGGCGCCCGACGAAATCTACTTTCATACCCTGCTCGCGAATTCCCCGCTGCAGCACACCGTGGAGCCCGTCAGCGGCAGCGGCGTCTGGGACGCGGCGAACCTGCACCTGATCGATCCCTCGCTGTCGCGCTGGTTCCACACGTCGGACTACGAGGAAATCGTCGCGTCGGGCAAGTGGTTCGTGCGCAAGGTCGGCAGCGGCATCTCCGGCGATCTGTGCGACAGGCTGGACCGCAACGGCAATCACAACCTGGTCGCGCAAGCGGGCAAAGAGACCGCGTAGCCGTGGGCGCCGCTCCGGCCCGGGACCCTCATCAGGGCGAAGGGCAGAATGCGGGCAGGAGCCGTCGTCCAGGCAGAGGAGTTGCAGCGCATGAAAATCGAACCACAGTCCACGTTCGCCGGGAGAAGGGCCGATGCCTTCGAACTGAAGATCCGATTTGCATGCGGGGCGCTGCTGGGCCTTGTGGTCGGCCTGGGCATGTGCGTCAGGTTGTGGCCGCTGAGCACTTTCGGCGCGTGCGTGCTCGTGGTGCTGACCGTCGCCGTCTGCGGTTTCTGCGCCGCTCGGTTTGGTGACAGGTTCTGGGCCAATCTGCGGTGGCTGCAGTAGAGCACTTGCCATGAGATGGCTGAAACTGCTGCGCAGCGTTCTGCGCGTGTTGTGGTGGGCAGTGGCAGCGGCCATACCGGTTGTGCAATATCGTTTCCGCGAAAGCTACCGCCGCGCAATCGGGTGTCCCGCCTCACCGGATTGCTACGTGCCAGGCGCCGAGCTCCTGATCGACATGCTGCTTCTCGCCGCGGGTTCGGCGGTCGTGCTCTGGCCGCTCTGCGCGTGGTATGCCATCGTCAAGCCATGGCTGGCCCGCCGGGCATCGCTCAAACAATGACAGGGACTGCATCCGATGTTCTTCTCTCGCAAACCGAAGCCGCCTTCCTCGAGGCTCATGCAACTCCACGAGTACATCGACCTGCTCCACGGAGGCACCGAGGATCACGCCGGAAGCGATGCGGTCAAGCAAAGCGCCGTGGCGCTTGCGCACAGCCTTCGTGGGCCCCTGCAATTGAAAGCATGGACGGCCCCGGCGTTGGCGCAGGTCTTTGCCCGCCGCTCGCAGGCGCACGATGCACTGCTGGTCCATGTGCCCCTCGACATCCGCGATTGCTTCCTGATCGCCATATTCAGGAACGGCGAGTCCACCGCGCGGGAGCATCTTCTTTTCGACATCGGCGCGGAATACCAGGAGCCCGTGCTGGATTGCCCCGAGTTCGGCGTGGCGGAACCGGCGAACGAAGCCAACATCCGTCACTGGATTCCGTTGCTGCAGGGCGAGCCGACCGCGTTCGCGGTCATTGAACGGCGCGGCGGAACCTACATGCAGGTGTTCGCCGACGCCGAGGGCTTTCATCTGGAGCATCAGCTGGTTACCCCCGGGGCGCACTACCGCTCGGCCGAGCCGGTCAGCGCCGAGGAAGCCGTCGGCATCCTGGTGTCCTATGCATGCGAAAAATACGAGTGGGCCTACAAGCCCTGGGAGCGGCTCGAGCTGCAGGCTACGTGACCTGAGGGTTTGCCAAAATTTGCCAAACGAAATAGACTTCTCTCATGAGCACCATGAACGTATCCCTTCCGGAAGCCATGAAGTCGTTCGTGGATGAGCAAGTGGTCGAACGCGGCTACGGCACAAGCAGCGAGTATGTGCGCGAGCTCATCCGACGGGACCAGCAGCGGCTCCAGCTGCGCAGTCTGTTGCTCCAAGGAGGCCTCTCGGCGCCCGCTGCCGGGGCAGACGCAGCCTACTTTGATGGCTTGCGAGAGAAGGTGCGCAATGCGGGCAAAAAAGCAGCCAGGGTCGGCGGCAGGTGAATGCGAAGACAGTCATCCCGCGAAAACAGGCCAACCAGGACGTCGACGACGCGATCGCCTATTACCTGAGTGAAGGCGCGGGAAGTGCCGCACTCGATTTCATCGACGAACTCGAAGAGGCCTACAGCCACGTCAGCCGCCATCCCGGCACGGGTTCCATGAGCTATGCCCATGAACTCGATCTGCCGGGGCTTCGTTTCTGGCCATTGACTCGTTTCCCGTACCTGGTCTTCTATTTCGAACAGTTGGACTGCATTGATGTCTGGCGCGTCCTCCACGGCCGGCGCGACATACCCGCATGGATGCAGACGTCGGGAACTGATGCTTGACCAGCAGGCTGGCCAAGCGGACATGGACTGCTCTCGCATGGCCCCAGCCAATTCCGACGCGACTGCGTATTCCAATGACTCGCTTGCGGTTTCCGCATACGCCCGAGCTTTGCGAACCTTGCTCCCGCGCTACCGCTCCAGAAAGAGATCGGCAATGACCGACCTCAGCCACTTGTTGGAAGGGTCCTGCTGATACCGCTCGTGCCAATGCTGCTTGATGGCGAATCCCGGCAGCGTGAAGGGCGGCTTGAACACCTTCACGTCGGCGATTCGCAGCAAGGTCTCGGCCACGCGCTCAGGCACCGTGATCATCAGCTCCGTCTGTGCCACCAGTGCGCCGATGCCCAGGAAATCGGGAAGGTGCAGGCTGATGTTTCGCTGCACGCCAAGCCGGTCGAGCTCGCGCTCGACCAGCTCGTTGCCGGCTCCTGCGCCCGACACCAGCACGTGCTTTTCTCGCTTGAACATGCCTTGCGTCAGGCGGGAATGAATCCGGGGATGGTCCTTGCGTACGACGCAGACGAAGCGCTGATCGAACAATTTCTGCTGGTAGAAGCCCGCCTCCAGTTCCGGCATGAAGCCCACGGCCAGGTCCGCATCCCCGGATTCCAGCATCTTGGGCGTCCGGGCCGAGATGTGCGTGATCTCGACCCGGATCGACGGGGCGACCTCGCTCAGGCGGTTCATGAGCCGGGGCAGGAGCACGAGGTGGGTGATGCCGGTCATGCACACGCGAAAGGAGCGCTGCGCTTTCGCCGGATCGAAGATCGCCTGCTGCCGCGTCACGGCACGCAGCAACTCCAGCGCCTGCCGGACCGGCGCGACCAATGAAGTGGCGTGCGGCGTCGGCTGCATGCCCTCGGATGTGCGGACAAAGAGCGGATCGCCGAAGTGCCGCCGCAGCCGCGCCAATGCGATGCTGATGGAGGACTGCGGCATGCCGAGGTGATCGCCGGCCCGCGAGACGCTGCGCGTCTTGTAGACCTCGTCGAAGATGCTGAGCAGTTTGAGATCCATTATTCAGATTCCTGATTCAGCGTATTTAGCGTATGTCATGTTCTAAATACTGCCACAGACCTAGGATCGCCGGATGACACTGAAATCGCTGATCGTGGCGTGCGCCTTCCTTCCTCTTGCCACGCTCGCGGATGTTTCCTCGGCATCAAGGCAAGCCGATCCCCCGGCCGTGAGCGCCTTCTATCGCCATCCCGAGCACTGCGCCTATATGGCGGGACTTCCCGAGAACGACTCGCCCGAGTTCATCGAGCGCTTCGAGGTCGACGTCCAGGCGGCGGTGGAGGCCTTGCGGGTCCGGAATCCGTCGCTGCAACTGACGGATGCCCTGTTCCATCTCAAGGCTGGGTGCGACCGGACCTTGGCACGGATGAAATAGCGACAAAGCGCTTGACCCTCTCGTAGCGGCAGGGTCTAGGATGCCTTCGACTAAAGAGGGAAGGCATGTTCTTGAAGATCGGTGAACTTGCCCGGCGCGCCGGGCTGACAGTGCGCGCATTGCGCCACTATGACGACATCGCACTGCTGGTGCCATCCGAAAGATCGAGTGGCGGATATCGCCTGTACGGCCGGAAAGACGTGGCACGGCTTTATCGCATCCAGGCGCTGCGGCGGCTCGACTTGTCGCTCGCGGACATTCAAGGCCTGCTCGACAACGCGGCCGGCGGGCTTTCGGAAGTCGTGGCCGGGCAGGTGGCGCAACTCGACCGGGAAATCCTGCAGGCATCGGCACTGCGCGCCCATCTGCTTGCACTGCAGGACCAGCTGCGGGCCAGCAAGGAGCCCGGCATCGACGACTGGCTCCTGGCACTCGAGAGCATGGTCGCCGGTGCGAAGTACTTCAGCGACGACGAACAGCGCGTGCTCAACACGCAACGCAATGGCCTCGCCGATGCGGCGGCGCCCGAGCGTGCCGAACTGACGAACTGGCTGCACCGCCTGGTCGCAGCCGGCGCATCGCCCGAGAGCCCGCAGGCGCAGGCCCTGGCGCAGCGTTGGATCGCACTGCTGCTCGAAGAAGCCGGGGGCGACGAAGGACTGCTGATGAAAATCTACGCCATGCACTGGAACGAGCCGTCGCTCCGTGCGATGACGGGTGTTGACCGCGCCGGCATCCGGTACATCTCGCACGCGATGGCGTTCGCGCGCCTCGAGCTCTATGCGCCTTACTGCAGCGCGGACGAGCTGGCCACGCTGCGCCAGCACTACGTTGCGCAGACTGACGCGTGGCCGCCGCTCATCGCAGAGGTCCGGCAACAGATGTCGGCGGGTGCCCCTGCCGATGGTGCGGCCATGCGCGCGCTGGCGCTGCGTTGGCAGGCGCTGTCGCTGGCCAAGGCTGGCGGCAATGCGTCGCTGCACGCGAAGCTGCAGCGGGCGTTCCGCCACGACGCGGCCCTGCGGTCCGGCTCGGGCATCGATGAGACCCTGGCTGCCTACGTGGGACAAGCAATGACTTGCCTGGACGGCACACAGGTCTCCTGAACGAATCCAGAAAGGCACCACGTGAACGCACAAGTGCAGGCGAACCCTCATTTCTTTACCGGCAACTACGCACCGCTGACCGAGGAGCACGACGTCGCGGCGCTCGACATCGAAGGTACGCTGCCGCCCGGGCTGTCGGGCAGCCTGTACCGGGTCGGCCCCAGCCCGCAATACGCACCGCGCGACGACAGCTATCACTGGTTCTCCGGCGACGGCATGGTGCATGCCTTCCACATCGGCAAGGGCAAGGTGTCGTACCGCAACCGCTGGGCGCGCACGCCGAAGTGGCAGCTCGAACATGAAGCCGGACGTGCGCTCTTCGGCACCTTCGGCAATCCCGCCACCAGCGACCCGCTGGCGCAGGGCCGCAACGGCGGCACCGCCAACACCAGCATGCTGTGGCATGGCGGTCGCCTGTTCGCGCTCGAAGAGTCGCACCAGCCTTTCGAACTCGACGCCTTCACGCTGGCGTCCAAGGGGCACCAGAGCTTCGGCGACCGTGTGGCCTCGCGCTGCACCGCGCACCCGAAAGTCGATCCCGAGAGCGGCGAACTGCACTTCTTCGCGTACTCGCCCGACGGCCCCTGTTCGCCGACCATGCTCTACGGCGTGATGGACAGGCACTGCGAGGTCGCGCAACTCCAGTCGTTCACGGCGCCGTATGCCAGCATGGTGCACGACTTCATGGTGACGCGCGGACACGTGCTCTTTCCCGTGACGCCGCTGACGCTCAGCATCGAGCGCGCCATGCAGGGAAAGCCGCTGCTGGCATGGGATGCCGCCAGGCGCACCCATGTAGGCGTGATGCGCCGTGGCAGCGCAGTCGATACGCTGCGCTGGTTCGACACCGACGCCTGCCATGTGTTCCACGTGATGAATGCCTGGGACGACGGCGACACCATCGTGGCCTACGTGATGCAGTCGGACACCGCTCCCGGACTGCCCGACGCGGAAGGCCGCCCCGGCGACCCCGATGCCATGGCCGCGCGCCTGTGCCGATGGACCTTCGACATCGCCGGCAAGAGCCGCGGCTTCCAGCGTGAATACCTCGACGACCTGGTGGCGGAGTTTCCGCGCATCGACGAGCGCTACACGGGGCGGCGAAACCGCTGCGGTTTCTACACCTGCCATGCAACGCCGCGCGCGCGGGACGATTCGCAGAGCGTGCTCTACGACAGCCTGGCCCGATTCGACTTCGACACCGGCGAGCGCAGCATGTACACGCTACCGCCCGGCGACGTCGTGTCCGAACCGGTGTTCGTGCCACGCGATGAAGGCTCGGCGGAGGGCGACGGCTGGCTGCTCGCCGTGGTCTGGCGTGAGCAGGAAAGGCGTAGCGACTTGCTGGTGCTCGATGCCACGGACCTGCCTGCGGGACCTGTTGCGGTGGCCCGTTTGCCGCACCGCGTGCCGTTCGGCTTTCACGGGACCTGGCGACCTGGCTTGTAGCGTCTGGCCGGCAAGCGCTGGGAACTTCGTGGCCGCGATCGCTATATTCCTCCCTTCGGAGTTGTTCTGTACAACCCAAATCGAGAGGAGCTCGCGCCTTGAAGCCATCCCCCAAAAAGCAGGCCGGCCTGAACTTTCCCAGGCCGCTGGTTACCGTCGACGTGGTCATCTTCACCGTGCTGGAAGATGCACTGAAGGTCATGCTGGTACGCCGCCCGAACGATCCCGAGGATCCCTTTCCGGGACGCTGGGCGCTTCCCGGAGGGTTCATCGACGTCGACAAGGACGCCAGCCTGCTCGACTGCGCGCTGCGCAAGCTGCGCGAGAAGACCGGCGTTGCCGCACCCTATCTCGAGCAGCTGGGCAGCTGGGGCGGCGCGCACCGCGATCCGCGCGGCTGGTCGGCCACGCATGCCTTCTTCGCGCTGATGCCGGCCCGGGACCTGGTGCTCGAAAAAGGCGTGAACGCCGCCGAGGTCGAATGGATGGACGCCGCGGCCGCGGGCCGCAAGCGCCTGGCGTTCGACCATGCGGAGATCCTCGCCAGCGCCATCGCGCGGCTGCGCAGCAAGGTGGAATACACCTCGCTGCCGGCCTTTCTCCTGAGCGAGCCCTTCACGCTGCCGCAGCTGCAGCACACCTACGAGGTCGTGCTCGGCCGCGCCGTCGACAAGAGCGCCTTCCGCAAGCGGATGCTCGATGGCGGCTTCATGGAGGAGGCCGGCATGGTGGAGGGCGCCTCCGGCCGGCCGGCCATGGGCTACCGGCTGCGCGACCGGTCGCAGGCTGCCTTGTTTCCCCGAACCTTCAGCCCGCGGGATGCCGAGGCGCCGGACGCTTGACTTTTTCTTTCTTGGTTGTACAGTGCAACCAATAAGAGTTGTACAGTACAACTAACAAGAGGACGCCGCCATGAAGCAGAACATCCATCTCCTCGTGATCGATCCGCAGAACGACTTCTGCGACCTGCCGGCCGACTGGCTCGGCACGGACGCCGCCACGGGGGCGCCGCTGCAGCCGGCGTTGCCGGTCGCAGGTGCCCACGCCGACATGCTGAGACTGGCCGGCCTCATCCGCGAAGGGGCGGGCGGCATTGCCGGCATCACGGTCACGCTGGACTCGCACCACAGGTTCGACATCGCCCACCCCACGTTCTGGCAGGCGCGCGGCGGCGGTGCCGTGGCGCCCTTCACCCCGATCACGGCGGCGCAGGTTCGCGCCGGCGACTACCGGCCCCGCGACGCCGCGGCCCTGCCGCGCGCGCTGGCCTACCTTGACGAGCTCGAGCGCAGGGGCCGCTACACGCTGATGGTGTGGCCGGTGCACTGCGAGATCGGCAGCTGGGGCCACAACGTGCATGCCGCCGTCAAGGCCGCCTACAACGCCTGGGAAGACGCACAGGCCGGCCTGGTGGAAAAGGTCGCCAAGGGCAGCAATCCCTGGACCGAGCACTACAGCGCCATCCAGGCCGAGGTGCCGGATGCGGACGATCCCGGCACTGCGCTCAACATGCGGCTGGTCGAGTCGCTCGACCGCGCCGACCTGATCGTGATCGCCGGTGAAGCCAGCAGCCATTGCGTGAGGGCCACCACCGAGCACATCGCCGCCAACCTGCCGTCGGGCAGGCCCGCCAAGCTGGTGCTGGTCACCGACTGCATGAGCCCGGTGACCGGCTTCGAGGCCCAGCACCAGGCCTTCCTGAGCGACATGGCCGCGCGTGGCGTGCAGCTTCGCACCAGCGCCGAAGTGCGCGCACTGCTGGCGGCCAACGCCTGACGCCAACCCGCCAAAGGACCACACCATGCAACCCGTCATCCACAGTCTGCTGGACACCGACCTGTACAAGTTCACGATGTGGCAGGCCATGCTGCACAGCCATCCGCAGACCCAGGCCGAGTACAGCTTCGTGTGCCGCAACCAGCCGGCCTATCCGCTGGCCGAGCTGCTGGCGGACGTCAACGAGCAGCTCGACCATCTCTGCATGCTGCGCTTCGCGCCCGGCGAACTCGCCTACCTGCGCGGCCTGCGCTACATCAAGAGCGATTTCGTCGACTTCCTGCGCATCTTCAGCTTCCAGCGCGAATTCATCACCGCTCAGGCCGAGGGCGATGCGCTGCGCATCCGGGCGGTCGGCCCGCAGGTGCACACCATGGCGTTCGAGATCTTCGTGCTCGCGATCGTCAACGAGCTGTATTTCCGCCGCTTCGATGCGCAAGCCGCGTTGGCCGAAGGCCGCCGGCGTCTGCAGGCCAAGATCGAGCTGCTGCGCAACTTTGCAGAAGAGCCGGCCGCGCGGCATCCTTTCGAATTCTTCGACTTCGGCGTGCGCCGCCGCTTTTCGCGCGACTGGCAGCGCGAAATGGTCGGCACGCTCAAGCGCGAAGTGCCGATGTACTTCAAGGGCACTTCCAACGTGCTGCTGGCCAAGGAGCTGGAGCTGGTGCCCATCGGCACCATGGCGCACGAGTACCTGCAGACCTACCAGGCGCTCGGCGTGCGGCTGCGCGACTTCCAGAATGCCGCGCTGGAAGGCTGGGTGCAGGAATACCGCGGCGACCTGGGCGTGGCGCTGACCGACGTGGTCGGCATGGATGCCTTCCTGGCCGATTTCGACCTGTACTTCGCCAAGCTGTTCGACGGCCTTCGCCACGACTCGGGCGATCCGGTCGCCTGGGGCGAGAAGGCGCTGGCGCACTACGCCAGGCTGCGCATCGATGCGCACACCAAGCGGCTGGTGTTCTCCGACGGGCTCGACCTGCCAACGGCGATCCGGCTGTACCGGACCTTCGCCGACCGCACGCAGACCGGCTTCGGCATCGGCACCCACCTGAGCAACGACGTCGGCCTCACGCCGCTGAACATTGTGATGAAGCTCACGGGCTGCAACGGCCAGCCGGTGGCCAAGCTGTCGGACAGCCCGGGCAAGACGCTGTGCGAAGACCAGACCTTCCTGGCCTACCTGCGCCAGGTCTTCCAGATCGAGGGTTGAACGCCATGCTCCGCATCACCATCGCCCAGCTCAATCCCACCATCGGCGACCTGGCCGGCAACGCCGCGCGGATGATCGAGGCCGCGCGCCGGGCCTCGGCCGAGCAGGCCGACCTGGTGGTCTTCTCCGAGCTGTCGCTCACCGCCTACTACCCGGCCGACCTGCTGGAGGAAGAGGGCTTCATGGACCGCGTGGAGGATGCGTTCGGGCAGCTGCTCTCGGCCTCGCGCGAGATGCCGGCACTGCACTGGGCGGTCGGACTGCCGGTGCGCCGCGAGGGCGCGGGCAAGAAGCTTCGCAACGTTCTGCGCGTCATTTGCGCGGGCGAGGTGCGGCTCGAATATGCCAAGCAGCTGCTGCCGACCTACAACGTCTTCGACGAGCGCCGGCACTTCGAGCCGGGGCCCGACGTGGCGCGCGTGCTGCGCATCCGCGACACGCGCGTGGGGCTCTTGATCTGCGAGGACGGCTGGAACGACGAGGGCCAGGACTACCTCGTCAATCCTTTCGACCGCATGCGCGACGCAGCGCCCGACCTCGTGGTGTCGATCAACGCCAGTCCGTCGAACATCGGCAAGCGCGAGCAGCGGCACCGCATCTTCGGCGCGGCCAGCCGCCGCAACGGCCTGCCCATCTTGTACGTCAACCAGGTGGGCGGGCACGACCAGCTGGTGTATGACGGGGCCTCGTTCGCCGTCGAGCCGCAGGCCGGCGTGGTGTACGAGGCGCGCCGCTTCGCGGAGGACGTGGGCACCTTGCGCTTCGAGGCCGGCCGCTTCCTCACGCCGGCCGGCGGGGCGCCGCCGCGCGTGCCGCCGCAAGGCCTGGCCACGCTGGAGTTCTACCGCCAGCAGATCGTGCTGGGCCTGCGCGACTACGCGCGGCGCTGCGGCTTCCGGCAGGCGGTGGTCGGCTCGTCCGGCGGCATCGATTCGGCGCTGACGCTCGCGCTGGCGGTCGAGGCGCTGGGCGCGCAGAACGTCGTGGCCATCACGATGCCATCGCGCTTCTCCTCGGCGGGATCGGTGGGCGATTCCGAAAGCCTGTGCCGCAACCTCGGTGTGCCGCTCAAGGCGCATGCCATCGCGGGCATCGTCTCGCAGTTCGAGCAAGGCTTCGATACGGCATTCGGCCAAGGCCTCGAGGGCGTGGCACTCGAGAACCTGCAGGCGCGCGTGCGCGGCACGATCCTCATGGGCTACTCCAACAGCTTCGGCCACCTGCTGTTGACCACGGGCAACAAGTCCGAGATCTCGGTCGGCTACTGCACGCTGTATGGCGACACCAACGGCGGCCTGGGCCTGATCGGCGACCTCTACAAGACCGAGGTCTTCGCGTTGTCGCGGCACTTGAACGCACAGGCCGGACGCGAGCTCATCCCGCAGGCCATCCTCGACAAGGAACCCTCCGCCGAGCTGGCGCCGGGACAGAAGGATGCCGACAGCCTGCCGCCCTATGAAGTGCTCGACGAAGTCCTCAAGCTGCTGATCGAAGGCGAGCGGCTGGGGGCGGAGGAGTATGCGCAGGCGCGCAGCTTCGCCGACCGGCTGCGCGCGACGCCCGGGGGCGAGGCGCTGGTCGAGCGCATCCGCGGCATGGTCGCGCGCAACGAGTACAAGCGGCGCCAGTCGCCGCCCATCGTTCGGGTCAGGCCCCGGGCATTCGGCTTTGGCCGCCAGATGCCGATTGCTGCCCGCTGGAACTGAGGACAACGAGATGACAAGCACGAACAAGGCGCCCGATGTCGCCGTCTACATCGGGCGCTTCCAGATCTTCCACAATGCCCAGTTGGCGCTGCTGCGTCGCGCGCTGGCGGCCGCGCCGGAGTGCGTGGTGGTGCTCGGCTCGGCCTTCCAGGCGCGCACGCCGCGCAATCCCTTCACCTGGCAGGAGCGCGTCGAGATGATCCGCGTCGCGCTGCCGGAAGCGGACCGTCAGCGGCTGAAGTTCCTGCCCGTGCGCGACCACTACGACCCCGCGCGATGGGTCGCGGCGGTGAAGGAGGGCGTGGCCCGGCTGCATCCGGGCCAGCCTTCGGTGGTGCTGGTCGGGCACCTGAAGGACGCGACCAGCAGCTACCTGCGCGACTTTCCCGGCTGGGCGCTCGACGACGCCGGGCGCCGCGGCGACATCCATGCTAGCGCGCTGCGCGACGCGTATTTCGGGGCGGCCCGCGACGGCTCGCTGGAGCCGGCCCTGGCAGCCCTCGCCGGCCAGGCACCCGAGAGCACGCTGCAGTTCCTGCGCGCCTGGGCCAGCCTGCCGCCTTATGCGGTGCTGGCGCAGGAATGGGAGAGCCTGCGCCGCGAGAAGGCGCTGTGGTCCGGCTCGCCGTACCCGCCGGTCTTCGTCACGGTCGATGCGGTCGTCCAATGCGGGCGCCAGGTGCTGCTGATCCGGCGCGGCCGCTCGCCCGGCAAGGGCCTGTTCGCGGTGCCGGGCGGCTTCATCGAGCCGCGCGAGACCGTGTGGCAATCGGCTCTGCGCGAGCTGGAAGAGGAAACCGGCCTGCGCCTGCTGGACAGCGACATCGAAGCCGCGTTCAAGGCGGTGCAGGTGTTCGACCACCCCGACCGCAGCCAGCGCGGCCGGGTCATCACCCACGCGCACTGGTTCGACCTGGGCCCGCGCCGCCCGCCCGAGCTGACCGCCGGCGACGATGCCTCGGAAGCCCGGTGGGTGCCCATCGATCAGCTGGCCGGCATGGAGGACCAGTTCCATGACGACCACTTCCACATCCTCGATTTCTTCTTCGGGTTGAAGGTGGATGGTGCGCAAGGCGGCACCGGATGAACGACCGGGAGCGATACCGCGGCTGCCTCCTCGGGCTCGCCTGCGGCGATGCGGTGGGCACGGCCGTCGAGTTCATGCCGCGCGGAACCTTCGAGCCTGTCACGGGCATGGCTGGCGGCGGCCCGTTCAGGCTGCGGCCGGGCGAATGGACCGACGACACGTCGATGGCGCTGTGCCTGGCGACCAGCCTCGTCTGGCGGCGCGGCTTCGATGCCGTCGACCAGATGAACCGCTACTGCAACTGGCGCAGCGTCGGCTACCTGAGCAGCAACGGCGAGTGCTTCGACATCGGCATCACGGTCGCTACGGCGCTGGATCGCTACCTTCTGACGAGCGATCCGTTCGCCGGCGATCCCGATCCCAGGACGGCCGGCAACGGCGCGCTGATGCGGCTCGCACCGGTCCCGATGTACTTCCGCGCCAGCGCGGACCACACCTTCCGGTTTGGCGGTGAAAGCACTCGAACGACGCATGGCGCGCGCGAAGCCATCGATTGCTCGCGGCTTTTTGCGCTGCAGCTGCGGGCAGCGTTGATGGGCGCAAGCAAGGAGCGCATCCTTGCGACCACAGTCCCCGAACCCCTGTCCGGCAAGGTCGCAGCCATTGCGTCGGGCAGCTACGTCGGCAAGCCGCGCGAGGCCATCAAGGGATCGGGATACTGCGTCGATTCGCTCGAGGCGGCCCTTTGGTGCTTCTTCGGCACCGGGTCGTTCGAGGAAGCCGTGCTGGCAGCGGCCAACCTGGGAGACGATGCCGACACCACGGCCGCGATCTGCGGGCAACTGGCCGGTGCGCACTACGGCGCGTCTTCCATTCCGGCAGCCTGGCTCGAGCGGTTGGCCATGCGCGGCGACATCGAAAGCCTCGCCGATCAACTGCTGGAAGGTAGCCGCGCCTCCTGATCCTTGGGCGCTGCTGCGCCCTCGTCGTCTTCAACTTGCTGCTGCAAGAACGGCGGAGCCTCAGCCCTGCTTGCGCATCGAGAAGCAGGCCCCGGCCACCAGGATGAACGTCCCGATGATCACTTTCTGCCAGGTGCTCGGCACGCCGGCCAGGATCAGCACGTTGTTGATCAGCGTGACCAGCACCACGCCCAGCAGCGTGCCGCCCACGGTGCCGCTGCCGCCCGTGATGCGCGCGCCGCCGAGAATCACGGCGGCGATCACGTCCAGTTCGTTGCCCACCAGGTCGAAAGGGTTGGCCAGCCGCGTGCTAGACACGTGCACGATGCCCGCAAGGCCCGACAGGAAACCCGCATAGGCGAACACGAAGACGTGCACGGTGCGCAGGTTGTAGCCCAGCCGCTCCGCGATCGCCAGGCTGCCGCCGATGGCATACACCGCGCGGCCGATCAGCGTGCGGTTCAGCAGCCACCAGGTCAGCACCGCCGCACCGGCCAGCACCAGCACGGTGGCCGGCAGCACCGCGTGCAGGCCCTGCGGCGTGTCGAAGCGCCAGAGCGCGAGCTTGCCGAAGGCGTCCATTGGCAGCGGCACGTTCATGAAGAACACCGTACCGACGAAGGTCAGCAGGATGCCGCGGTACAGGTACTGCGTGCCGATGGTCACGATCAGCGAAGGCGCCTTGAGCCAATGCACCAGCAGGCCATTGAGCACACCCAGCACTGCGCCGCTCGCTGCACCCGCCACCAGCAAAAGCGCGATCGGCGCTTCCGGAAAGTAGTTCAGCACGAGCTTGGTGATGCTGTACATCGTGAGCGCGGCAATCGCCGCGAACGACACATCGATGCCGCCCGCGGCCAGCACGATCAGCACGCCGAGCGCGAACAGGCCCAGCACCGTGCAGGCGCGCACGATGTCGAACAGCACCGGCAGCTGGAAGAAGCTGGGGTTGATCGCGCCCACCACCAGGCTCACCAGAACGATCAACGCCAGCGTGAAGACCGAGGGGCGCTGCGCGAGCCAGTGGCGCCAGGACGTGCGGGGCCGGGGCTTGGAGGCCGTGGGCACAGCGGTGGTGTGCGCTTGCATGGTGGAAGCCGTCATGAGAATGCGGGAGAGGGTGTGTCGGAAACCAGGGCGCGGTACAGCTCGCTTTCGGCCAGCCCCTGCGCGTCGAAGTCGTGGGCAATGCGGCCCTTGCGCATCAGCAGGATGCGGTCGCAGTTCTGCAGCAGCTCCTGCAGGTCGTCGCTGACCAGGATCACGCCCAGTCCCTGCTCGGCCAGCCGTTGCACGATGCGGTAGATGGTGTCTTTCGAGCCGACGTCCACGCCCACGGTGGGGCCGTGCAATATCAACACCCGCGGATCGATGGCGAGCCACCGTCCGATCAAAACGCGCTGCTGGTTGCCGCCCGAGAGCGACTGCACCGGCCGGTCCACGTCGGGCGTGGCGATCTGCAGCTCGGTCACCGTGCGTTCGGCCAGCGCCTGGCACTGGCGCGCATCGAGCGCACCGAAACGACCGCGCAGGCGGCTGAGCACGGCCGTGACGATGTTGTCGCGGATCGGCTTGTCGAGGAAAAGGCCTTCGCTGAGGCGGTCTTCGGGCACATAGCCGATGCCCTGGCGGATGCCGTCGGCCGGTGTCTTCAGCGTGATTTCCTTCGCTGCCAGCGAGATGCGGCCGCGGTCCGCGCCCTGCACGCCCGCGAGTGCCATCGCCAGCTCGTTGCGCCCCGAATCGAGCAGTCCGGTGATCCCCAGGATCTCGCCCTTGTGCAGGGTGAAGCCCACGCCGCTGAACTGGGTGCCACGGCCCAGCGCCTCGACCTGCAGCAGCGTGTCGCCGTCGTGCGAGCGGTGGCGGTAGCGTGCACCGTCGAGTTGCTTGCCGGTCATCCAGTGCGAGAGCTCGGCCTTGGTGAAGCCCTTGATCGGACCTTGCGCGACCTTGGTGCCGTCGCGGAACACGATGGCCTGGCCGCCCATGGCCATGCACTCGTCGAGCTTGTGGCTCACGAACAGCACCGCCACGCCCTGCGCGCGCAGCGCCTCGACCACGTGCACGAGGTTGTCCACCTCCTTCTGCGTGAGCGAGGTGGTGGGCTCGTCCATGATGACCATGCGCGCGCGCGTGGCCACGGCCCGCGCAATGGCCACCAGCTGGCGCGTGGCAATCGGCAGTTCGTCGACGCGGCGCGCCAGGAAGGCGGCATCGGTCGGCAGCTTCACCGTTTCCAGTGCACGCACGGCCGTGGCCGCCACTGCCTTGCGGTCGAAGCGACGCGCCAGCTTGCCGCCGGTGCTCACCAGCTGCTCGCTGAGCGCGACGTTCTCGGCCACGTTCATGTTCGGCAACAGGGACAGGTCCTGGTAGACCGTCTCGATGCCGAGCGTGAGCGCCTGCAGCGGCGACAGCGCATCGTGCGGCGTGCCGTCGACCACGATGCGGCCCTGGCTCGGCGGCTGCGCGCCCGAGATGATCTTGATCAGCGTGCTCTTGCCGCAGCCGTTCTCGCCGAGCAGATGGTAGATCTCGCCGGCCTCGATGGTCAGGTCGATGCCGCGCAGCGCGTGCACGCCCGCGAAGCGCTTGTGCACGTCCTGTACCTCGAGAAAGACGCGGCGTCCCGCCGGCGCGGCCGGGTATTGCGGGGCGGGCGTGGAGTGCGCTGCAAGGGTCATGGTTCGCAGGCTCAGAAAGCGTATTTCTTGTAGTTCTGCTTGTCGACCTCGACCCAGGCCTGGCCGGTGACGATGATGCCGGTGCCCGGACCCTTCTTGACCGAGACCTTGTTGTAGCCCGGCACGCCCATGTCGGCGCCGTCGGTGATGGTCTTGCCGTCGATCAGCATCTTGGCCGCCTTGTTCATGACAAGGCCGGCGTCCTTCGGATCCCAGAAGGCGATGCCGCCGACCGCGCCCGACTCGAGGAACTTGGCTGCCTCGCTCGGCAGGCCCGTGCCGAACACACAGACCTTGCCCTGCAGGCCGGCTTCTTCCACGGCGCGGCCGATGCCCAGCACGTCGAGCGACGACGAGCCCTGGAAGCCCTTCAGGTCGGGGTGCTTGCGCAGCATTTCCTTGGCCTTGCCGTAGGCCTTCTCGGCGTCGTTGAGCGATTCGTTCTTGGCGTCGACCAGCGCCATCTTCGGATACTTCTTCGCGTTGGAGGCGCCGCCGTCGGCCCACTGCACCTGCGACTGGCTGCCGAGCGAGCCGACCAGCGAGGTCCACTTGCCCTGCTGGCCCATGCAGGCCGCGAGGCGCTCGTTGATGCGCGCGCCGTAGGCCGTGTTGTCGAAGGCCTCGATGTCGACCATGGTGTTCTTCTGGTTGTCCGCCTCGTGCGTCACGACCTTGATGCCGCGTTCCATCGCGCGCTTGAGCACCGGCTCCAGCGTGGGCGGGTCCATCGAGACCACGGCGATGGCGTCGACCTTCTTGGCCACCAGGTCTTCCACCAGGCGTTGCTGCTGCGCCGCGTCCGACTGGGCCGGGCCGATCTGGCGCGTGGTCACGCCCGGCGTGTTCGCGCCGAATTCCTTCACGCCCACTTCCATGCGGTTGAACCAGCTGATGCCCGTGATCTTGACCACGGTGACGATGTCTTGCGGCTTGCCTTGCGCATGCAGTGCCGAGGCGAAAGCCACGGTGGTGAGTGCGAGCACGGTGCAGGCGATCTTGGTTTTCTTCAGCATTTGTGTTGTCTCCTAGCCCTCGGGATTTCTTTGCGTCACGCCAGGAGGGAGCTGGTGCGGCGGTGCGCTGGAGCGCGTGGTGGAAAGAAAGACGCGCAAGTCCTGCAGGCCGAAGCGCCCGTACGCCAGGAAGAACAGCAGCAGCAGGCCCCAGGCGCAGTCGCGGAAGAAGTTGGAAATGCCCAGCAGGTTGAAGGTGCTCGACAGCAGCTGCAGCGCCACCGCCGAGAAGAACAGGCACACCATGCGTCCGTAGCCGCCCTGCGGCCGCACGCCTGCCATCACCGTGATGAGGATGGCGATCAGCAGGTAGGAGTTGCCGTAGTCCGACTTCACGCTCGCGGTGCGCGCGGCGATGATCACGCCGGCCACGGCAGCGAGGAATCCGCACAGCGCATAGGTCGCGATCAGCATGCGGGCCTGCGAGATGCCGGCGTAGCGCGCCGCCTTGGCGTTGGTGCCGAGCAGGAACAGGCGGATGCCGAACGGGCTCTGCCGCAGCAGCCAGCCGACGGCCAGCAGCATCGCGAGGAAGATCACGAACGGAATCGGCACGCCCAGCACCATCTCGTTGCCGATGGCGGAGAGCGCTTCGGCATCGCCCACGCGCAGGCTGGAGCCACCCGTGAGCACCACGGCCAGGCCGGTGTAGAGCAGTTGCGTGCCCAGCGTGCAGAGGATCGGCGTGAGGCCTGCCTTCGCGATGAGCACGCCGTTGAGCAGCCCGCCGGCCAGTCCCACCGCCAGCGCAATGGCGGCGAACCAGCCGGTGTAGAGCCAGGGCGACATGTCGGGCGCGGCCAGCTGCGGTGCGAGCGTGGCGGCCACCACGCCGGCCAGATTGGCCAGCGCCACGCCCGACAGGTCGATGCCGCCGTTGCCCGAGATCATCGACAGCGCCACGCCCATGGCCAGCAGGCCCAGTTCGGGCAACTGGCCGCCCATGGACTGGAAGTTGTAGACGTCGAGGAAGTCGCCCCTGGAGAGCACCGTCGCCACCACGAGGATGAGGACGTTGATGCCGACCAGGAAGTTGAGTTCGCGGTCCGAAAACGTGAGCTTCATCAAGAGAGTCCTGTCAGGCGGCGCGGGCCAGCAGTGCATCGACCTCGGCGCGCGTGGGCATCGAGGGCGCCGTGCCGGCACGCGTTACCGAGATGGCCGCGACCGCCGCGCCGAAGCGCGCCGCCTCGCGGGCGGTGGCACCTTCGGCCAGCGCGGCCGCAAAGCCGCCGTTGAAGGCGTCGCCCGCGCCGGCGGTTTCCTTCACCGCACCGGCGCGGAGCACCGGAATGTGCTCGGAGCCACCGGCGCTGTGCAGCAGGGCGCCCTTGTCGCCGAGCGTGATGAGCGCGCAGCCCACGCCCTTGGCAAGGAAGAAGTCGCCCGCGCGGCGCGCATCCTCGATGGTCTCGACGGGCATGCCGCTCAGGGCCGCGGCCTCGTGCTCGTTGGGCGTGATGTAGTCGCACAGCGCGTAGAGCGCATCGTCGAAGGGCAGGGCGGGCGCGGGGTTGAACACCGTGACCGTTCCGGCTTCGCGCGCGATCTCCAGCCCGCGCTGCGCGGCAGCGGCCGGCTGCTCGAGCTGGGTGACGAACACGCGCGCGCCACGGATCGCATCGGCGGCCGCATCCACGTCGGCCGCATCGATCAGCGTGGCCGCGCCCGGCACCACGATGATGGCGTTGTCGCCGGTGACCTCGTGCACGTAGATGAACGCCGCGCCGGTCGGCTGTGCCGCCACCTGCGGCGCGCGCGGCGTGATGCCTTCGCGCGACCACAGCGCGAGCGCGTCGTTGCCGAAGGCGTCCTGCCCCAGCTTGGAGATGAACGTCACCCCGGCACCCGCGCGCGCGGCCGCCACGGCCTGGTTCGATCCCTTGCCGCCCGGGCCCATCGCGAAGCCCGAGCCGGCGATGGTCTGGCCCACGCCCGGAAGGCCGGACGCGCGAAACGCAAGGTCGGCGACGAAGATGCCGAGCACGGCCACGCCGTGCTGCCTGGAAGTGACGACGGTCATGGGGTCAGTCCTGCGGCGCGAGCACGCCCTTTTTGAAGATGAAGCAGCCGTAGAAGCGGCGCTCGCCGGTGGCGATCACGCAGTAGGCGCGGCGCGCGGCTTCGTAGAAGGCGAAGCGTTCGATCGAGCCCAGCGGGCGCACGCGGCCCTCGGCGGCGTCGATCTCGCGCTGCATCTCCTGCTGCACCGGCGGAATCTCGTGCGGCTGGCCCATGATTTCCATCCGGCGCGCCGGATCGTCCACGGCGTTGTCGAGCGGCAGCACCGAAAGAATGGCGCGCGCCGCCTCGGTGGTGCCCACGCCATCGATGCGCAGCAGCCGCCCCAGCGTGGTCTGGCGCGCGACCGAATCGGCCGGGAAATTGGCATCGCACAGCACCAGCTCGTCGCCGTGGCCCATGGCGCGCAAGGCGTACAGCACGTCGGCATTGAGCAGCGGATGGATGGACTTCAGCATGCGTACTCCTGGGATGGGAACAGTTCGGTTGGCCGCGATCTTAGGGAAAGAAAACGTTTGCGCAAACGTTTGCTATTGGGGGGTTTCCCTTGGTTTGCGGGGTTTCGGCGGCATGGCCCGCGTTCATTCCCCATAGGGAATCCAGATGTTCTTGACCTGCGTGGCATGCCGCAGGAACAGCGGGCCTTCGGCGGCCGCGCCGTCGTGCCAGTCGGTGGCCAGGCCGTGATCGACCAGCGTGCGCTTGAGGTTGCCGATCGACAGCCTCTCGGCCATGCGCGACAGTTCCTTCGCGCCGAAGACCCACAGCGCATCGACGTCGTCGTGCTCGGCCAGCGTCTGCGCAAGGCCGGCGGCGGGGCCGGTCACGAGGTTGACCGCGCCGGCCGGCAGGTCGGAGGTTTCGAGCACCTGGTAAAAGTCGGTCGCGATCAGCGGATGCTTCTCGCTCGGCACGATCACCGTGCGGTTGCCCATCGCGAGCAGCGGCGCGAGCAGGCTCACGAAGGACAGCAGCGGCGCCTCGTCGGGGCACACCACACCGACCACGCCGATGGGCTCGACCGTGGCGAGCGCCACGCCGCGCAGCGGCGGCGCATGCACCGTGCCTTCGTACTTGTCGGCCCACGCACCGTAGGCGAAGAGGCGGCTCACGGCGGCGTCGACTTCGGCTTGCGCGGCGCGCGCGGCCACGCCGGTCAGGCTCGTGAGGCGCGCGGCGAATTCGCCGGCACGTGCCGAGAGGTTTTCGGCCAGGTAGTAGAGCGCCTGGGCGCGGCGGTGTGGCGTGGCGCTCGACCAGCCTGCGGCGGCGCGCGCGGCGGCCACAGCGTTGCGGATGTCCTTGCGGTTGCCGGTTCCCACCTCGCCGACCCGTTGGCCGGCGGCGGAGAACACCGGGTGCGACAGTTCGCCGTCAGCGCGCACCTGCTTGCCGCCGATGAACAGCTTGGCGGTGCGGTCGATGGCCGGAAGCCCCGCGGCGGCCGGCGCCTTGTCCGCTTCGTTCGCGGCCTGGGCAGCCGCCGTTGCCGAACGCGGCTTGCGCTCGGACCAGGCGCGCGGCTTCAGGTATTCGTAGCAGCCTTCGCGACCACCTTCGCGGCCGTAGCCCGATTCGCGGTAGCCGCCGAAGCCCACGCCCGCGTCGAACAGGTTGGTCGCGTTGACCCACACCACGCCGGCCTGCAGCTGCGGCGCGATGCCCAGCGCAAGGCCGATGGTCTCGCTCCACACGCTGGCCGCGAGCCCGTAGCGCGTGTTGTTGGCCAGCGCCACCGCCTCGTCGGGCGTGCGGAAGGTCATGGTCACCAGCACCGGGCCGAAGATTTCTTCGGTCGCGACAGTGGATGCCGGATGCACGCCCGTCAGCAGCGTGGGTGGAAAGAAGCTGCCGCCCGCCGGCAGCGCGCCCGGCGGCTGGTAGCAGGCCGCGCCTTCGCGCACGCCCGTGGCCACCAGCGAACGCACGCGCTCGAGCTGCGAGGGGTCGATCAGGCTGCCGATGTCGATTGCCTTGTCCAGCGGCAGGCCCACGCGCAGGCTCTGCATGCGGCGCTTGAGGCGTTCGATGAAGTCGGCCGCAATGCCTTCCTGCAGCAGCAGCCGCGAGCCGGCGCAGCACACCTGGCCCTGGTTGAACCAGATGGCGTCGACCACGCCTTCGACGGCGGCATCGATGTCGGCATCGTCGAACACGATGAAAGGCGACTTGCCGCCCAGCTCCAGCGTGAGCGACTTGCCCGAGCCCGCGGTGGCCTCGCGGATCAGGCGGCCCACGTCGGTCGAGCCCGTGAAGGCGATCTTGTCGACGCCTTCGTGCGCCACCAGCGCGGCGCCCGTGGCGCCGTCGCCGGTCACCACGTTCAGCACGCCGGCGGGCAGGCCGGCCTCTGCCGCCAGTTCGGCGAACAGCAGCGCGCTGAGCGGCGTGAACTCCGCGGGCTTGAGCACCACCGTGTTGCCCAGCGCCAGCGCGGGCGCGATCTTCCAGGCCAGCATCAGCAGCGGAAAGTTCCACGGGATGATCTGGCCGATCACGCCCAGCGGCATCTGGTCGGCGAACTCGCGCGCCTGCAGCTGGGCCCAGCCGGCGTGGTGATAGAAGTGGCGCACCACCAGCGGCACGTCGAGGTCGCGCGTCTCGCGGATCGGCTTGCCGTTGTCCAGCGCCTCGACCACCGCGAGCAGCCGCGCATGGCGCTGCACCATGCGCGCCAGGGCATACAGGTGCCGTGCACGGCCATGGCCGCCGAGCGCCAGCCAGCCCGCCTGCGCGGCGCGCGCGGCGGCAACGGCGGCGTCTACGTCCAGCGCCGATCCTTGTGCGATGCGGGCGAGCCGCTGGCCGCTGGCCGGCTCAGCGGTGTCGAAATGCGCGCCGGCCGAAGCGGCGGTGAAGCGGCCGCCGATGAAGTGGCCGAAGCCCTCGGCATGGCGCGAGAGCCATTGGCGGGCGTCGGTGTCGCTCTCTGGCGCGGGGCCGTAGTCCATGGTGTCGAAATAGCGTGCGACGCTGCTGTTGCTGCTGCTCATCGGGTCATCCGATCGGGTGGCGGTGGAAGGCCGAGTAGCGGCCCGTGACGTGGTGTTCCAGCTGGCGCTCGATGTCGGCCAGCAGGGTGGAGGCGCCGATGCGGAACAGCTCGGGCTCGAGCCAGGCGCGGCCCAGTTCTTCCTTCATGAGCACCTGGTAGTCGAGTGCGGTCTTGGCGGTGGAGACGCCGCCGGCCGGCTTGTAGCCCACGCGAAAACCCGTGCGCGCCTCGTACTGGCGGATCATGCGCAGCATCACCAGCGTGACCAGCGGCGTGGCGTTCACGCCCTCCTTGCCGGTGGAGGTCTTGATGAAATCGGCGCCGGACATCATGCAGACCATCGAGGCCTTGGCCACGTTGCGCAGCGTCTTGAGTTCGCCCGTGGCCAGGATGGCTTTCACGTGCGCATCGCCTGCGGCCAGGCGGAAGTCGCGCATCTCGTCGTAGAGCTTGCGCCACTGCCCGGCGAGCACGTGCTCGCGCGTGATGACGATGTCGATCTCCGAGGCGCCGTCGCGCACCGAGGCTTCGATTTCCTTGAGCTTCAGCTCGTGCGGAATCAGCCCGGCCGGAAAGCCCGTGGACACCGCCGCCACCGGGATGCCGCTGCCCGCGAGCGCCTCGACCGCCGTCGACACGAAGCGGTGGTACACGCACACCGCGCCGGTGTGCAAGCTGCGGTCGGCAAATCCCAATGCGGCCAGGAGATCGGCACGCACAGGCGTGACCGCCTTCGCGCAAAGCCTGCGCACGCGCTCGGCCGTGTCGTCGCCGTTGAGCGTCGTCAGGTCGATGCAGCTGATGGCCTTGAGCAGCCAGCCGGCCTGCGCGTCCTTCTTGACCGAGCGGCGCCCGGGCAGCGAGGCCACGCGGCGCTCGGCGGCCGAGAGGTTGATGCGGATGTTGTCGAACCAGCCGGTGTCGAAGGGCTGCGCGGTGTTTCGTGCCGCCGTGTGCGTCTGTGCCGGGGTGTCGGCCGGCGCGGATGCTGCCGGCGCCAGTGCCGCGAGCGCCGTGGCTGGCGGCGCCGGACGCAAGCGCACCGTGCCGCTGGCGCGAACGAGGGAGGTGGATGTCATGGGGTGGGGAGCGCAATGGCGCGCAGGGGCCGCGCAGGCGGCAGGAAGGCAAAGGACATGTCTGTTGTCTCCGGGGAGGCTGCGTCGCGCCGCGGCGCAGCCGGAATGTCGTTCGTTGTGCGTGCCGTCGTGCAGGGCCGACGGCGTGTTGGTGTTGATGTTACTGCAACAACATTTATCTAGACAAGATGTTTTGAGAATAACATTCAAAAACTTGCGATGACCGATACTCCGGGGCTTGGACCCAAGGAACCCGAACATGCGAAAAACCGCTGGAGCCGAGGCTCGGACCGTGCGCCTGGCGAAGATGCAGGAATTCGTCGAGGCCGGTGGGCCGTTGCCGATCAAGCAGGCGGCGCAACGGCTCGACGTGACCGAGATGACCATCCGCCGCGATCTGTCGTCGGCCGACTCACCGCTTTCTGTGCTCGGGGGATACGTGCTGGCGACCACGTTGCCGGGCGTCGATCGCTACTCGCTGGACGAGGCGAGCGACCAGCACGCGATCAACAAGCGCCTGGCTTGCGAGCGCGCGGCAAAGTGGGTGCAGCCGCACGACAGCCTGTTCATCGACTGTGGCACCACCATGGTCCATTTTGCGGAGGCGCTGCCGGCGGACATGCCGCTGAGCGTGGTGTGTTACTCCACGAACATTGCAGCGGTGCTGAGCCGGCGGCCGAATACGCAGCTGATGCTGATGGGCGGGCTGTATCACCCGTCATCGGCCACTTTCTTTTCCGACGAAGGGCTGCAGTACCTCAACAGATTGGGCGTGAACAAGGCGTTCATCTCGGCCGGCGGGCTGGACCTGGAACGCGGCGCGAGTTGTTCCAACTTTCATGAAGTGCCGGTGAAGCAGGCGGCCATACGCAGTGCGTCGGAGAGTTTTCTCATCGCCGATGAGAGCAAGCTGGGCAAGCTTCGGCCTGCGTTCTTCAGTCCGCTCCAGGCCTTCGCACGCATCGTGGTGGGCGGCGCGCCTGCCGCAGCCGTGAAGAAGCAGTTCAAGGAACTGCCGGTGGAGTTTGCACGGGCTGGAGCCGCAGCAGAGCACATGCACTGAAGTGCGCTCATCCGGGCGCCGTTCGGCGGTTCGGGCGCGGCCGGAATCCCCGCTTTTCACTTCGTGTGGTTTCCCCCAGCGTGGAAAACGCTTTGAAGATGCAGCATCGTGCAGCCCTGGCGCGACGGGGCTTGTGCGGACGAATCTTCATCTGCAGTTTATTTCCAGTCTGGAGACCACGATGGCCGTCAAAAGATCAGGCGCTTCAAGAGCCGCCGCTTGCTGTTGCATTGCAGCATTCGTCACTGCCTGCGGGGGCAGCGGCGGCACCCGCGGCTTTCCCATCGTGGGCATTCCGCCGGACGCGGGCGCACCGCCCGCGCAGAAGCTGGCCTGCGACGACAGCATGAAGACCCGCTTCGCGCCTGATGCGTCGACCACGGTCCTGATGGTCAAGGCCTTCAACAAGGGAGACGCGCTGCTGCTGACGGGCGCCGCGTCGCCGAGCACGCCGGTGGCGCAGAACGACCTGTGCTTCGTCAAGCTCAATGTCGGCCCGGGCAACCCGGGCGTGGCCGGCGCGCCCTCCACCTCGCCGGGCATCGGCATCGAGATCTGGCTGCCCACGGCGGCCAACTGGAACAAGCGCATCCATGTGAAGGGCGGCGGCGGCTGGGCCGGCGGCACCCACGGAACCCTCACCGGCATCACGCCGATTTCCGGCAGCGCGGGTTCGGCCAGCGAAACCGCAGGCGTGGAAGGTGCCGTTTCCGCCACCACCGACACCGGCCATGCCATCAGCAACGGCTCCTTCGCGATGAACCCCGACGGCACCGTCAACACGGTCCTGTGGAAGGACTTCTCGGAGCGCGGCATCCACGAAATGGCCGTCAAGACCAAGGCGCTGGCCAAAGCGTACTACGGCGAAGACGCGAAATACGCCTACTGGAACGGCTTCTCCACCGGAGGGCGGCAAGGCCTGAAGGAGGCCCAGGCCAATCCCGCAGACTTCGACGGCATCCTGGCCGGTGCGCCCGCCAACAACTGGAGCAGGTTCATCACGACCGAGCTCTATCCGCAGATCGTGGTCCAGCGCGACCTGGGCGGCGTGGCGATCACGGCGGCCCAGCACACGGCGGTCTCCAACGCCGCGATCAATGCCTGCGACGTGATCGGCGGCGTTCACCTGGGCTACGTGCCGGATCCCGCCGCCTGCCGCTACGACCCGACCACCGATGCGTCCGTGATCTGCACCGCCGATGGCGGCACCAATGCCACCGCGGGTTGCGTGACGCCGGCCCAGGCGCTCGCGTTCAACAAGTTCTGGTACGGCCAGACGGCCGACGGCTCGGTGCCGAACCCCGCGGCCGACAACGGCTTCGCGGCCGCCACCGCACCTGCGCAGAAGTGGTACGGATTGGCGCGCGGCGCCAGCCTCATGGGCCTGGCCGGCGTCGCGCCGTTCCCCATCTCCAGCGACATGGTGGCGCTCGAGTTGCAGGACCCGACCATCGCGACGCCCAGCTTCCTCAACGCCACGGGCAATGGCGCCGACGGCTGGAAATCGCTCACGTACGCGCAGCTCGCCAATGCATGGGACCGCGGCGTGGCGCTGCAAAGCGCATTCGCCAACATCAACACCGACAGCGCGGACCTGAGCGCCTTTCGTGACCGCAAGGGCAAGCTGATCTCCTACCACGGGCTCGCCGACACGTTGATCCCGCCGCAAGGCACGATCAACTACTACAGCCGCGTCGCCGCGCAGATGGGAGGCGTCGCGGCCACGCAGGGCTTCTACCGGCTCTACCTCGTTCCCGGCATGGGCCACGGCTTCAGCAACGGCACGTCGAATGCCAACGCGAATCCCCCGCTGCCGACCAACGCGCAGCTCTACGAACTGCTCACTGCCTGGGTCGAAAAAGGCATCGAGCCGCCGGTGCGCGTGGAAGTGGCGACGGTGGGCAGCGCCAGCTTTCCGGCGGTGAAGTCGCGGCCGCTGTGCCTCTATCCGCTGAAGGCGAACCACACCTCCGGCGACCCCAACCTGGCCGCGAGCTACAGCTGCTCCTGAGTTGGCGCCATCGGTCTTGCCCGGGCATTGCGGTTAGCATATTCGGCTGCATACGGCCGGGGTGAGAATCAATGCGGATACTGCTGGTAGAGGACGACAAGGTGCTGGCCGACGCGCTCTCGCGCGCACTGGTGCAATCCGCCCACGCGGTGGACATCGTCTCCACCGGCGAAGAGGCCGACCATGCGCTCGCGCTCGGCATCTACGACCTCGCGATCCTGGACATCGGCCTGCCCAAGCTCAGCGGGCTGGACGTGCTGCGGCGGCTGCGCGACCGCAAGTCCACCATGCCGGTGCTGATGCTGACCGCCTTCGATACCCTGCAGGACCGCGTGCGCGGACTCGACCTGGGCGCCGACGACTACCTGGCCAAGCCCTTCGACCTGCCCGAGCTGGAAGCGCGCGTGCGCGCGCTGCTGCGCCGCAGTACCAATTCCACGCCCTATCTCGAGCACGGCCTGCTGCGCTTCGACACCGTGGGCCGGCGCGTGTTCTACGACAAGAAGCCGCTGGACCTGTCGCCGCGCGAGCTCGCCGTGCTGGAACTGCTGATGATGCGCGAGGGCCGCGTGGTGGGCAAGGAGCAGATGGTCAACCATCTCTACGGATGGGGCGACGAGGTCGGCGACAACGCGATCGAGGTCAACGTCTACCGGCTGCGCAAGAAGCTCGAACCGCTCGGGTGCGAGATCCGCACCGTGCGCGGCATGGGCTACCTGATGGACAGCAGCGATGCGCAAACCTGAGCCCAGGCTGCAGCGCAAGCTGCTGGCCTGGCTGCTCGGTCCGCTTGCTGTGCTGCTGGTGCTGGACACCGGCGCCGCCTACTGGAACTCGCTGCGCTTTTCCAACCTCGCCTATGACCGCGCGCTGTACGAGATCGGGCGCGAGATCGTGCTGCACGTGAGGCTCGATGGCCTCCAGCCGCGGCTCGACCTGTCCGAGGCCGCTGGCAACATCCTGCTGCTCGACCAGGAAGACCTGCTCTTCTACCGCGTAACCAGCGAGGACGGCAAGGCGCTGGGCGGCGATGCGGAAATGCCTGCGCCGCCGCGCGCAGGCGACTCCGCCAAGCCGCGCTTCTACCGCGACACGGTGCGCGGCGAGCCGGTGCGGATGCTGGTGGCCTGGATGCCCATCGGCGGCAACCCCGGGGCGCCGATGGTGCAGGTGCAGGTCGCCGAAACCCTGCACAAGCGCACGCGCCTGGCCTGGGAGATGGTGGCCAACGTGGTGGTGCCGCAACTGCTGCTGATCGTGATGGCCACGGCGGTGGTCTGGTTCGGCGTCTCGCGCGGGCTCGAGCCGCTGCAGCGGCTGCGGCGCGCGGTGTCGGACCGCTCGCACCTGGACCTGAGCCCGATCGACACCCACGACGTGCCGGGCGAGGTGCGGCCGCTGGTGGACGAGGTCAACGAGCTGATGGCGCGGCTCGGGCGCACCTTCGATTTCCAGAACCGCTTCGTGGCCGACGCCGCGCACCAGTTGAAGACTCCCGTGAGCGGTCTGAAGGCGCAGATCGAACTGGCACTGCGGGAGAACGATGCCGAGCGCGTGCGCCATTCGCTCGCGCAGCTCTACATCAGCGCCGACCGGCTCTCGCGGCTGGTGCGCCAGCTGCTTTCGCTCGCCCGCAACGAACCCGGCGCGCTCGACGCCATGCAGCTGCAGCCGCTCGACCTGAATGCCTACGCGCTGGAGGTCAGCATGGACTGGGTGCCGCAGGCCCTCAAGCGCGACATCGACCTGGGCTTCGAGGGCGCCGAGCATCCGCTGGTGATCAACGCCGACCGCGACCGGCTGCGCGAGCTCATCAACAACCTGATCGACAACGCGGTGCGCTACAGCCAGCCGGGCGGCCGCGTGACAGTGCAGGTGGGCGGGAGCGACAGCGACCAGTGCCGCCTGGCCATCAGCGACGACGGCCCGAGCGTGCCGGTGGAGGAGCGCGCCCGCATCTTCGAGCGCTTCCACCGCCTGCTCGGCACCCAGGAGGACGGCAGCGGCCTGGGACTGGCGATCGTCAGCGAGATTGCCACGCTGCACGGCGCGCGCATCACGTTGGAGGAAGACATCGACGGCGTGGGCAACACCTTCAGCGTCTTCTTTCCGCTGCGCAAGGCCTGAGCAGCGCCGCTCGGGCCGCCTCTGTCAGCTGGCTGACAGCTGGCGGACATGTGGCTGACAGCCGGCCGGCAGAAAGGTGACAGCGCAGGTCCGTAGCCTCGAACACGCCGGAACCGCCGTGGTTCCGCGTCCACTCGAGGAGACAACCCCCATGTCGTTTTTGACCCATCCGGATTTCTGGATTGCCCTGTCGCAGATCATCCTGATCAACATCGTCCTGAGCGGCGACAACGCCGTCGTCATCGCGATGGCCTCGCGCTCGCTGCCGCCCGCGCAGCAGAAGAAGGCGATCCTGTTCGGCAGCATGGGTGCCATCGTGCTGCGCGTGGTGCTGACTTTCTTTGCGGTCTACCTGCTGACGCTGCCGTACCTCAAGCTGGTGGGTGCCGCGCTGCTGTTCTGGATCGGCGTCGGCCTGCTCAAGGGCGACGACGGCGAAGAGAACCTGGAAGGCCACTCGAGCCTGGCCGCGGCCATCAAGACCATCGTGGTCGCCGACCTGGTCATGAGCCTGGACAACGTCGTCGGCGTCGCCGCCGCGGCCAAGGGCAATGTTCCGCTGCTGGTGTTCGGCCTCGTGATCAGCATTCCGCTGATCATCTTCGGCAGCACGCTGATTCTCAAGCTGATGGACCGCTTCCCGATCATCATCACGCTCGGCGCCGGCCTGCTCGGCTGGGTGGCCGGCGAAATGGCGATGTCGGATCCGTCCATTGCCGGATGGGCCGGCAGCCATCACGCCTGGCACAACGTGGTCCCCGCGGTCGGTGCCATCTCCGTCGTGTTGATCGGCAAGTGGCTGACCAGCCGCCAACAACAGCCGGAACCCGCCAACCAGTCGGCCTGAAGGTGTCGGCGTGAGGCGGCGCATTCTGGTCCCCATCGACCCGACCGAGCCGGCCCGCACGCGCTCGGCCATCGAGCAGGTCGTGCGCATTTGCCGGCAGGAGCCGGCGGCCGTGCGGCTCTTGCGGGTGCAACCCGTGGTTTCCGGCCACGTCGCGATGTTCTTCGACGCGCACGAGCTGCGCGAACTCCAGCACAGCGCGGGCGCCGAGGAGTTGCAGCCTGCGCGCAACCTGCTCGCGCTGGCCGGGGTGTCCTGCACCAGCACCGTGGTGATCGGGCGCAGTGCCGAGAGCATCGTCTCGGCAGCGCGCGACTTCGGCTGCGACCGCATCGTCTTCGGCCGGGACGAGCCCAGCCTCGCGGGACGGATCTTCGGTTCGCTCGCGCAGCAGGTGCGCCAGCTGCTCGGCACGAACGGCGACCTGCAGGTCATCGGCTCCTGACGCGGGGACGGGGCCCGGCTTCGGGGCGGACCTCGGCGTCCGCCGAAACTCCGCACCCATGATTGCGTGGCCCGACTTCAAGCATTGCCTTCCATCTGAGCGGCTTCTTGAGCTGTGACTTCGTGGCCGCGCCGCGCGCGTTCATTGCGCATCCTGTCGAGCGCCGCATGGCTCCTCTTGGCCGCCGCCTCGCACTTCTCGTGCAGCTCGGCCAGTTCCTTGTCGGTGAGCTTTTCGATGCCGATGAATTCGTCGCCGGCGTTCGACGAGCGAATCAGCTCGTCGAGCTTGGTCTGAAGCGCCGCTCCATCACGGTTTTGCGTGTTCTGGATCAGGAACACCATCAGGAAGGTGACGATCGTGGTGCCGGTGTTGATGGTCAGCTGCCAGTTCTCCGAGAAATGGAAGAAGGGGCCCGACACCGCCCAGGCAACGACCAGTGCAACGCACAACAGGAAGGCGAGTGGACTTCCGGCAGCGCGCGCCGTGGCATTGGCGAAGGATGCGAAGAACTTGTCCATGCTGCGCAGCGTGCTGCGTCGGGAATTGCAGAGCGTCATCCATCGCCGATAGAAGGGGTTTGAATTTTTCCTTTGTGCTTGTGAGACGGCAGCCGAGGGTAGGAAAGTACCGACCTGCACTGTCGACGGTTGCTTGCGCCGGCGCGGCCGCAGTTGCCGCTCAGTGGGCATCTCGCTCAGGCAATGGAGGGGACCCCATGCACGCAAGTGTTCGTTTTCTCGGCCACCCGGTGCACCAGATGCTGGTGGTGTTTCCGCTCGGGCTGCTTGCCACGGCGGTGGTGTTCGACATCATCTACCTGGTGGGCGGCAACCCGGTCATGGCCGCTGTGTCGTACTGGCTGATCGCGGCCGGCCTGGTGGGCGGGGTGCTTGCTGCGCCTTTCGGGACCGCGGATTGGCTGAGCATTCCGGCAGGGACGCGGGCCAAGCGCATCGGTGCCATGCACGGGGCCGGCAACGTGCTCGTCCTGCTCCTGTTCGTCTCGAGCTTTCTGCTGCGCGACCGCGACTATGCGCCGCAGATCGGGCAGATGGCCTGGTCCTTTGCAGGCGCGGCCCTCGCGATGGTCACGGCCTGGCTCGGCGGGGAGCTGGTGGACCGGCTGGGCATCGGTGTCGACGAGGACGCCGGCATGAACGCTTCGAGTTCGCTGCACAAGCGGCACGCGGCCGTCGGCAAGTAGGGGAGGCGCGCAGGCGCCGGCCGGGTCTCAGAAGTCGATGCTGGCCGAGAGGCTCAGCGTGCGCGGCGAGCCGACGAACAGGTAGCCCGCGGTCGACGTGCCCCAGTAGTCCTTGTCGAACAGGTTCTCCACGTTCATGCGGAAGGTCACGGGCTTGCCGCCGAGCCGCGTCGCATAGCGCGCGCCGGCATCGAAGCGATTCCAGCCCGGGATGTGCAGGGTGTTGGCAGGATCGACGGCGGTCTTGCCGGTGTGGATCATGCGGCCCGTGAGCGTCAGTCCCGGAAGGAACGGCATGTCCCATTCCGCACCCAGGTTCAGCTGCCAGTCCGGCACGCCGATCGCCTTCTTGCCTTCCAAGGCGCTCGTGGCCGCCTTGGTGATGACGCCGTCCATGTAGGTGACGCCGCCCAGCACGCGCACGCCGCGCGCCAGCTCGCCGGCCAGGGTGGCTTCGACGCCCCGGTTGCGCTGTTCGCCGAAGACGCCGAAGGCCGAACCCGAGATGCCGGCGCTGGGCTTGGTCAGCTCGAACAGGCTGACGGCCGCCACCATGCCGCCGTCGAGGTCGAACTTGACGCCGATCTCCTTCTGCTTGGACTTGTACGGCGGCATGACTGCGCCCGGATTGCTGATCGCTGCGCTGATCGGCGCGACCTCCCCGCGCGACAGGCCCTCGATATAGCTCGCATAGAGCGAGATGTTCGGCTGGAGCTTGTAGACCACGCCGGCCACCGGCGTGGTGGCACTCTCGTCGTAATACGCGCCGCTCGCCTGGCCGGTGGAAAAGTCGTAGTCCTGCCCGGCCACCTGCTGCCGGCGCAGGCCCAGGGTCACGCGCAGCCGGTCGTCCATGAAGGACAGCGTGTCCGCCAGCGCCAGGCTGGTCAGCTTGGTGTCGAGGTACGGACGCAGCGGGTTGCTGATGCCGGCCGTGGACGGCGTAGGGAACAGCAATCCGGCATACAGGTTGGAGCTGCCGCCCGGGTAGCCGGTGTAGAAGCCCAGCGTCTGTTCCTGTTCGAGGCGCGAGAAGCTCAACGCCACCTCATGCCTCACCGGGCCGGTCGAGAACCTGCCGCGCAGGCCCGCGTCGAGCGACTTGCTCTCGACGGACATGCGTTGCCAGCCGCCGAAGAACGAGTAGCTGCCGGCGGTGTCCATGATGACCGGATTGGATGCGACCGCGCCCCAGTTCAGCTTGCGCTGGCCGTAGCTGGCGTAGGCCGTGAGATTGTCGCTCAGGTCGTATTCGGCCTTGAGCACCGCCGAGCCGTTGCGCCCATCGGACCAGCCCAGGCCCGGATAGGGATAGGTGTTGTCTGGCGCGCGCGGCACCGCGGTGAGCGTCGGACCCGCCTGGAATTGGCGCACGACGTTGTCGATGCGCTCTTTCTGCGCCAGCAGGTCCAGCGAAGCGCGCAGTGCGCGGCCCCGGTAGTCCAGCGCAACGGCGCCCAGGCTCTCGCGCGTGGACTGTCCCTTGATGGCCGTGTCGCCTTCGCGCTGCATCGCGTTGATGCGCACGCCGAACGCGCCGTCCGGCCCGAAGCGCCGGCCGATATCGACATGGCCGCCGAACACCGAGTCGGACGAAGCGCTGCCGGTGAAGCGCGTGATCGGCTCGCTTTCCGCGCGCTTGGGTACGAGGTTGACGACGCCGCCCACGCTGCCGCCGGGCGTCATGCCGAACAGGGACGCGGACGGGCCCTTGATGATCTCGACCCGTTCCACGGCCTCCAGCGGCGCGCGCCAGTACGGCGTCACGCCGAACACGCCGTTCAGCGCAAAGTCGCTGCTGGGCACACTGAACCCGCGGATCGTGATGTCCTCGTTGAGGTTGGATCGCGCGCTGCCCATGCGCACGGACGGGTCCGCCGACAGGACGTCGGCCACCGAGCGCGCCTGGTCGTTCTCGATCGTCTGGGCGGTATAGCTGGTCACGCTGAAGGGCGTTTCCATGACGGAGGCGTTGCCGAGGATGCCCATGCGCGCGCCGCGGCCCACCTGCCCTCCGCGGATCGCAGGTGGCGGCGCATCGATCGAATCGCTCTGCTCGGTGGCCGTGACCAGCGGCAGCGTCGCTGTTGCGGCCGGAGCAGCTTCGTTCGCCGGCCTTGCCTCCGCCGTCTGCGCCAGCGCGGCGCCTGCGTACCACGCCGCACTGGCCGCGAACGCCATTTGCACGGCGACTGCCAACTTCGATTTCACGCCGCGCTGGCGCCCGTACAAATGATCGGCCATAAGCATTTTTTCCATTAACAATAATGAGAAGTATTTACATTCGTATCATCAAAGTCAAGATGCTTCCCTGGCGATCGAGGGGGAAGGGCGGCGAATGCCTGCAGTTAGGATATGCAGCGCACCACACCAACCATGAGCAAAGCCATTCTTCCGCCCGGCAAGGCAAGGGCCGCCGGCCCGCTCGGCGGCTACGCCGATTTCCGGGGCGGCATCGTCGAGCTGCTCGATGCCGCGCGGCGCGCCGCCGCGCGCAGCGTCAATGCATGGATGACGGCGAGCTACTGGGAGATCGGCCGGCGGATTGTCGAGGCCGAGCAGAAGGGCCGGCGGCGCGCGGGCTACGGCGAGCAGCTGATCGAGCGCCTCTCGCTCGACTTGACGAGCCAGTTCGGCCGAGGGTTCAGCCGCCAGAACCTGCAGCAGATGCGCTCGTTCTTCCTGACCTGGCCGATTCGCCAGACAGTGTCTGGCGAATCTCCTGCACTGCCGGCGCCCGGTGAGCCATTGCTCGCCGGCGTCGATCCTGCCGGCGCTCCTGGATCATGGCCGTTGGAAGACCTCGCGCGGATGTTCACGCTGCCCTGGTCGGCCTATGTTCGGCTGCTGTCGGTCAAGGACGGCAACGCGCGCCGGTTCTATGAAGCCGAGGCGCTGCGCGGCGGATGGAGCGTGCGCCAGCTTGACCGCCAGATCGGCAGCCAGTTCTACGAGCGCACCGCGCTCTCCAGGAACAAGGCCGCGATGCTCGCGAGGGGCGCAGTCCCGAAGCCGGAGGATGCGGTGACGCCCGACGACGCGATCAAGGACCCCTACGTGCTGGAGTTCCTCGATCTCAGGGACGAGTATTCCGAATCCGACCTGGAGGCGGCCCTGATCCATCGGCTGGAAGACTTCCTGCTCGAACTCGGCGGCGATTTCAGCTTCGTCGGGCGGCAGCGAAGGCTGCGCATCGACCAGACCTGGTACCGCGTGGACCTGCTGTTCTTTCACCGGCGGCTGCGCTGCCTCGTCATCATCGACCTGAAGCTTGGCGGACTGACGCATGCGGACGTGGGGCAGATGCACATGTACTGCAACTACGCCAGGGAACACTGGACCCTGCCCGACGAGAACCCGCCGGTCGGCCTGATCCTTTGCGCCGACAAGGGCCAGGCGCTGGCGCGCTATGCGCTCGAGGGGCTGCCCAGCAAGATCATGGCCGCGAACTACCGCACCGTGCTGCCGGACGCCGAGCTGCTGCAGAGCGAGCTGGACAAGACGCGGCGCATGCTGGAGACGCGCGGCGCCTTCCGCGGCAAGGACCAGGCGGAGGGCACGGCAGGACCATAGAAAAAGTCCTGCGGAATTCTTTTCGGCGCCGAATCCTTTTGGCCCTGAAGTGGCCTCCATGCAAGGGTCAACATTCAACGGAGCCCGCACCATGTTTCATCTCAAGCGCAACGTCCCTTCCTGGGAGCGCGCAGTTCGGCTGTGCCTCGGCGTCTTCGCCGCCCTTGGCGCGTTCTACTTCTTGCCCGCCGGGACGCTTCGCATGCTGGGGTTCGGCGCAGCGGGCATGCTCGCGGCCACGGCCATCGTCGGGTTCTGTCCCGCCTGCGCAATGCTCGGCCGGAAGGCCGCGGGCCCGGCCCGATGATCGGCGCGTCCGCCGCGCTGATCGAAGCCGCCTGCGCCGGGGACGAGCGGGCGCTGTCGCAATTGCTGCGCGCCTGCCAGCCGGACCTCAGGCGCTTCGCGCGCCGCACCTGTTCGAACAGCGAGGACGCCGAGGATGCGGTGCAGGTGGCGCTGTGGCAGCTGCACCGCAAGATCGGCACGCTCGGCACCGTGGCGGCCTTTGCCACCTGGCTGTTCCGCATCGTCGAGCGCGAGTGCTACAGGATCTTCAAGCGCAGTGCCGCCAAGGCGCCCCTTTCAGCGCCATGGGCAGAGGAGCTGGCAGCGCCGCAGATTCCCACGGACCTGCGCCTCGACCTCGCGCGGGCGATTGCCGCGCTGCCGCAGGCCTATCGCGTCGCGCTGATCCTGCGCGATGTGGAGGAACTGACCGCCCCCGAAGTCGCGGCAAGCCTGGGCCTGAGCGTGCAGGCTGTGAAGAGCCGGCTGCATCGCGCCCGCGCAATGGTCCGCGAGAGCCTGATGAACGGCGGCTACTGGGATCGGGATGGCGAATCCGGATCGGCTCCGCGGGCGCAGGGGACCATCGGGTAGGCCTCTTCTTCACTCGTCCAGAGCGGCATCTCTGCGCGTGCGCATCAGCAGGCTGCGCACCGAGAACTCGAGCTCGCGCAACTGGAGCGCAATGTCGTGCAGCTGCTCGGCCAGGGAGGTGAATCCGGCCGGGTCCTCCGTCCTGGCGGCAGCCGGGTGTGCCGGCCTGTGCGAAGCCTCCGGGCTCGCGGCATGCATCAACGCGGCGACACTGGCGGCGGCGCTGCCGGCCGCACGGCGAAGCGAGTCGACGGCTTGATCGACCTGCACGTCGCGCCTTGCCATGGCATCCGCCACGGTGCCGCGCCAATCTTCCAGCGCGCGAGGCTCCTTGCCGAACAGGTTGTCGATCTCCTTCATACCCCCGATTTTGTCGGAGAACGGGGTTCACATCACGCATGGCCGCCGCGGCTCTCGGACAGGCCTTGGCTTAGGATGCGCTGATGCCTCTCTCGCAACTTCCGGCGGATCGCCCCGAAGGGCGCCTTTCTTCATGAGGCCCGCCGGCCCCGTCGCGAGACTGCTCTGGCGCGCGCTGGCGTTGGTGTTCGTCGTCCTCGGCCTGATCGGCGCCTTTCTTCCCGTTCTGCCGACGGTTCCGTTCCTGCTCGCGGCCGCCTGGGCTGCCGGACGCGGCTGGCCCGCGCTCGAACACTGGCTGCTCGAGCATCCCCGCTATGGCGAATACATCCGCCAGTGGCGCCAACGCGGAGCGGTGCCCCGCCGCGCGAAATGGACCGCGACGGCCATGATGGCGCTGAGCTCGGCCGTGCTGCTGGTCACCGCCGCACCCGTCGCCGTGAAGATCGGCGCGCCGGTGCTCATGGCGGCGGTCGCGATCTGGCTGTGGAGCCGGCCCGAAAACTGATCTTCAGACGACCTCGGCTGGGCCGGTGAGCACGCGCTGGTACTTGCCCATCGCCTCGGGCTCCACGCCGAGCCAGCGCGCCACCTGATCGAGCGTGGCGCCCCTGCGCAACTGGCGCAGCGCAAAGGTGTGGCGCAGCAGGAAGGAGCCGCCGCCGGCAGCCTCGATGCCCGCATCCTGGAGCACCTGCTTGGCTGCAACGTACTGCGCCTCCTTGCTCCACGGCTTGCCGGTGCGCGTGGCCGGGAACAGGAACTCGCCCGCGATCCGCGTCTCGGCGCGTACCTTGAGCCAGTGCTGCAGCAGCTCGCCGGCCCAGGGAGCGACCGGCGCCTCGCGCGCCGGCGAATTACCGTTGCCTGGCACGGCGACTTTCCAGGGCCGGTCGCGCCGGCCGGCCATCTGCGATGTCGGCGCATCGAGCCGCAGCAGGCGGACGTCGCCTGGCGTGAGCCCTGCGCCCAGCTGCAGGGCAACGGCCGTCCGGTTGCGCAGCGCCTGCCAGCTCAGCGCGGCCTGGGCATGCCGGTCGCCCGCCGCACCGGGGCGTGGCCGGGCGCTCGAGAGAAAGACGATGAGGTGCCGCGCTTCGGAGACCGAGAGGAATTCAGGCAGCGGATCGGCCCGCGCCGAATCCGCGTAGCGAATCTCCGGCTGGGTCGCGATCCAGTCCGCGGCGGCGGTGTTGACCGGGGTGCCGTGGGTCTTTGCGTGGTGGCGCAGCACCCGGTCGATCAGCCGAAGCAGGCGCAGCGCATAGCGCGGCGAAAGCGACAGGTCGTCGCTTTTCATGCCGAAGCGCGCCTGCTGGAACGCCGACAGGTCGCCCTTGTCCAGCGACGCCAGCGTCACCCCGGGAGACTGGCCCAGGCACCAGGCTGTGAAGCTGCCCCACATGTCCCGGTAGACCGCGATGGAAGAGGGCTGCCGCAAGGCACCGTTTTCCTGCTGCGCGGCCAGCCAGCTGGCAAACGCCGCCTGATGCGATTCGCCGGAAGGTTCGGGGAAGAGGGAAAGGGACGGCATAAAAATACGCTAACGGCAAGCAATTAGGTTGTTGAGCAGAAGCAGAGGGGACAGCCAACGGGATTGGGTATCTCGAATCGATTGCCGTTAGTGTATTTGCTTGTCGGTCTCCTCGTCATCCCTTCGCCGGCGCAGCAAGTACCACGCAGCTGGAACGACCAGCATGCTCAAAAGCGGCGCGGTAACCATGCCGCCCACCATGGGCGCGGCAATGCGCGTCATCACCTCCGAGCCGGTGCCGCTGCCAAAGAGGATGGGCAGCAGGCCCGCCATCACGACGGCCACCGTCATGGCCTTGGGCCGCACGCGCAGCACGGCGCCTTCGCGGATCGCGGCACGCAGGGTCTGGTCATTCATCGGCTCTCCGGCGGCCAGGCGCCGCGCCAGTGCGTTCTTCAGGTAGACCAGCATCACCACGCCAAACTCGGCCGCCACGCCAGCCAGCGCGATGAAGCCCACGGCCGTGGCCACGGAGACCGAGTGGCCCATCGCCCAGACGAGCCAGAAGCCGCCGACCAGCGAGAACGGCACGGCCGCCATCACCAGCGCCGCGTCGCCGAACGACCTGAACAGCAGGTAGAGCAGCACGAAGATGACCGCCAGCGTCGCCGGGATGACCAGCTTCAGCCGCTCGGTCGCCCGTTCCAAGTATTCGAACTGGCCAGACCACGACACCGCGTAGCCGGCCGGCATCTTGACGGCGCGGCCGACGGCCGCCTGCATGTCGGTGACGGCCGAGCGCAGGTCGCGGCCGCGCACGTCCACATACACCCAGCCCGACAGCCGCGCGTTCTCGCTGCGCAGCATTGGCGGGCCGTCTTCGATGCGGATCCTTGCGACGTCGCCCAGCAGCAGTTGCGCGCCCTTGGCCGTGACGAAAGGCAGCTGCCGCAGGCGCTCGAGCGAGTCGCGGATCTCGCGCGGATAGCGCACGTTGATCGGATAGCGCTCGCGCCCCTGGACGACCTCGCCCACGTTGTCGCCGCCGATGGCCGTGGACACCACGGCCTGCACGTCCGCCACCGAGAGCCCATGGCGTGCCGCCGCGAGCCGATCGACGTCGACATCGATGTAGCGCCCGCCGGTCAGCCGCTCGGCCAGTGCCGAAGACACGCCGGGAACGCCCTTGACCGCCGCCTCGATCTGCGAACTCAGCGCGTCGATGGCGGCCAGGTCCGCGCCCGCCACCTTGATGCCGACGGGGCTCTTGATGCCCGTGGCCAGCATGTCGATGCGGTTGCGGATCGGCGGCACCCAGACGTTGGTGAGGCCCGGCACCTTGACGGCGCGGTCCAGTTCCTCGACGAGCCTGTCGGCCGTCATGCCCGCGCGCCATTGCGCCCGGGGCTTGAACTGGATGGTGGTCTCGAACATCTCGAGCGGCGCTGGATCGGTGGCCGTGTCCGCGCGGCCCGCCTTGCCGAACACGCGCTCGACCTCGGGCACGGTCTTGATCAGCCGGTCGGTCTGCTGCAGCAGCTGGGACGCCTTCGACACCGAAAGTCCGGGCAGCGCCGACGGCATGTAGAGCAGATCGCCCTCGTCCAGCGGCGGCATGAACTCGCCGCCGAGCCGCATCATCGGCACCGCGGTGAGGGTCAGCAGCGCGGCGGCCATGGCCAGCGTTCCCCTGGGAGAGCGCAGCACCAGCGCCAGCGCGGGCCGGTACGCCGCCATGAGAAAGCGGTTCACCGGATTGGAAGCTTCATGCGGAATGCGCCCGCGGATCAGGTAGCCCATGAGCACCGGAATCAGCGTCACCGACAGGCCCGCCGCGGCCGCCATGGCGTAGGTCTTGGTGAAGGCCAGCGGCGAGAACAGCCGTCCCTCCTGCGCCTCGAGCGAGAACACCGGCACGAAGGACAGCGTGATCACCAGCAGCGAGAAGAACAGTGCCGGCCCCACCTCCACGGACGCATCGGCCACCAGCCGCCATCGCTCGGCCACCGCGGGCGGCCGTCCGTGCACGGCCTCGAAGGCCTCGATGTGCTTGTGCACGTTCTCCACCATGACGATTGCGCCGTCCACCATCGCGCCGATCGCAATCGCAATGCCGCCCAGCGACATGATGTTGGCGTTGACCCCTTGCCAGTGCATGACGATGAACGCGGCCAGCACGCCGATGGGCAGCCCCACCACTGCGACCAGCGCCGAGCGCAGATGGAACAGGAACACCGCGCAGACCAGCGCCACCACGATGAACTCCTCGATGAGCTTGGAGCGCAGGTTCTCCACCGCGCGGTCGATCAGCAGCGACCGGTCGTAGGTGGGCACGATCTCCACGCCCGGCGGCAGGCCCGGCTTGAGCGCCTCGAGCTTCGCCTTGACGGCCTCGATGGTCGAACGGGCGTTCTTGCCCGAGCGCATGACGACCACGCTACCGGCCACTTCGCCTTCGCCGTCGAGCTCCGCGATGCCGCGGCGCATTTCGGGCCCAATCTGCACGGTGGCCACGTCGCGCAGCAGTACCGGCGTAGCGCCCGTCACCGCAAGCGGGATGGTCCGGAAATCATCGAGCGAGCGCAGGTAGCCGCGCGAGCGCACCATGTACTCCGCCTCGGCAAATTCCACCACCGAGCCGCCGGAGGCCTGGTTGGACTTCTGCAGGGCCTCCACCACCGCCGGCTGCGTGATGCCGAGCGCGCGCATGCGGTCGGGGTCGAGCACCACCTGGTACTGCCGCACCATGCCGCCGATGCTGGCCACCTCGGCCACGTCGGGCACGGTCTTCAGCTCGAACTTGAGGAACCAGTCGTTGAGCGCGCGCAGCTGCCCGAGGTCGCGCGTGCCCGTGCGGTCGACCAACGCGTACTCGTAGACCCAGCCCACACCCGTCGCATCGGGGCCGAGCGAGGCGCTCGCGCCCGCGGGCAACCTGGCCTGCACCTGGTTGAGGTACTCCACCACGCGCGAGCGCGCCCAGTACGGATCGGTCTTGTCGTCGAACAGCACATAGACGAACGAGTCGCCGAAGAACGAATAGCCGCGCACGGTCCTGGCGCCGGGCACGCTGAGCATGGTGGTGGTCAGCGGGTAGGTGACCAGGTCCTCGACCACCTGGGGCGCCTTTCCGGGGTAGGGCGTGCGGATGATGACCTGCGTGTCCGAGAGATCGGGCAGGGCGTCGAGCGGCATGTGCGCCACCGACCACCCTCCCGCGGCCACCAGGAACAGGGTCGCGATCAGCACCAGGAAGCGGTTGCCGATCGACCATCGAATCAGGGCGGCGATCATTTCCTGGCGCCCGGTTGCAGCCGTTGGATGGAGACCAGTTCGTAGCCCATCGGGCCGCCTTCCCTGAACTCGAAGCGCACCGGGTCGCCCGGCTTGATCTCGGGGAATGCACTGGGCGAGGCCTTGGCAAAGCCCATCGTCATGGCGGGCCACTGGAGCGTCGCCACCGGCCCGTGCGAAATGGTGATGCCGTCGGGCGCCACGCGCTCGACCTTGCCTTCGGCCTGGTGAGTCACCACGGCCGTGGCCGAAGCGCTTGCGGCCGGTGTGGCCGCAGGTGCCGCCATGTTGCCGAGCACCGAGCGCAGCCGCGCTTCCGAGTCGATCAGGAACTGGCCGCTCGCCACCACCTGCTCGCCCTCGGCCAGGCCCGAGATGACCTCGGTGTCGTTGCCCAGGTCCGCGCCCGGCGAGACGTCGCGCGGCTCGAAGGCGCCGTCGGCCTTGCGCACGATGACGACGGCACGCCGGCCGGTGCGGATCACGGCCTCCGAAGGCACGACCAGCCGGCTGCTCGCGGGCCCCGCCACCTGCAGCCGCAGCAGCATGCCGGGCGTGAGCTTTCCGCTCCTGTTGTCGACCTCGAAGCGGGCCTTCAAGGTGCGGGTGGCGGTGTTGATCTCGGGCAGGATCTCGTCGAGCGCACCGTCGAACGACTGCGATGCGTCGGCCTGCAGAATGGCCTTGGCCTTCTGCCCGCGCGCGAGGCCAAGCGCCTGCGCTTCCGGGATCTCGGCCACCACCCAGACCTTCTGCAGGCCCGCGATGCGGAACAGCGTCATGCCGGGCGTGACCGCGACCCCTTCGCGCACGCCCAGCTCGGCCACCACGCCATCGACCGGCGCGGTGAGCACGTAGCGCGCCTGCGCCGTGCCGGTTTCCTCGCTGCGCCGGATGAGTTCGGCGGGAATCGACAGGGCCCGCATGCGGTCGCGGGCCGCCGCAACGAGATCGGGCGAAACGCCCGAGCGCCTGAGCGCAAGCCACTCGTTTTGCGGCCCGAGCCAGTCGGGCGCAAAGATGGTGGCCAGGGCCTGGCCCTTGCGCACGCGCTCCATCGGCGCGCGAACCGACAGACGCTCGACGTAACCGGCCACGCGGGTTTGCACCGCGGCGTTGAGCCGTTCGTCGAACTGCACGGAACCGAGGGCTTCGAACGAGGACGATGCTTCGGTGCGGCGCACGCTCGCATGCCGGATGCCGAGGTTCTGCTGCACGGCGGGGCTGATCTTCACGTCCGCATCGCCGGCAGTGCCGGTGTCGGCGTACACGGGCACCAGTTGCATGTCCATGAACGGCGACTTGCCAGGCTTGTCGAAGCGCGGGCCAGGCACCATCGGGTCATGCCAGTAGAGAACCTTGCGGCCATCGGGCGTGGTGGTCGCGGCCATCGATGCATCCTCGGCCTGACCCGTCTTGCGACCCAGGTAGAAGGTGCCGGCGGCCAGCAGCAGGGCGGCCAGCAGCGATACGCCCACGGTGAGTTTTCGGTTCATGGCGCCACCTCGGCAGTGAGCGGCCGGAAGGCCAGTTGGATTCGGGCTCGTGCGAGATCGCGCTGCAGCGCCAGCAGCTTGCGCCGCGTGTCGAGCTCGGCGTGCCGCGCCTCGAACAGGGAGGCGAGGCTCGCCTGGTTGGAGCGGTAGGCCGCTGTCGCCGCGGCCGTCCTCTGGCCGGCAGGAACAACGACGCCGGCGCGATAGCGTTCGATGCGCTGCTGCAGCCGCTCGGCATCGCTGGCGAGTGCGCGGTATTCGGCGCCGGCCGCGCGGGTGGCCTCGGCCAGATCGGCTTCGGCCTTTTCGACCAGCGCCAGTTTTGCGGCGGTGTCGCGGTCCTGTCGTTCGCCAGGCGCCACGGGCAGCGGAATGCTCACGCCCATCGACACCATGTCGGCATAGCCGCTGCGCTGGCCGTAGGCGAGCTCCCAGGTCCAGTTGGGCTTGCGGTTGGAGGCGGTAACCGCCGCCGCCTGCCGGGCCATGTCGACGTCGCGCTGCAGCGCGGCCACCGTGGCGTGCCCAGCCACATAGGCTTCCTCCGCGGGCACGGGAAGCTCGCCGATGGGCATCAGCTCTTCAGGTTGCACGCCCACCCAGCGTTCGAGCGCCACGCGCGCGGCATTCTGCTGCTGCCGGATGTCCGCCGTATCGTCCTGCGCGACGCCTCTTGCACCCGCCATCGCCAACACTTCCTGGCTGCTGCCGGCAGCCGACGACAGGCGTGCGCGCGAGGCTTCCAGCTCTTCGCGCGCGTGGTGTTCCGCGAGTGCGGCAAGCTTCAGGGTTTCGCCGGCGTAGAAGGCGTCCAGGTACGCGAGCGCGGTCTGCAGGCGGACCTGGGCCGCGGCCACGTGCGCCTGCACCCTTTCACGCCCGACCGCCGCATCGGCAGCGGCCTGGCGTACCGCACGCTTGTCGGCGGACAGCCATTCCTGGCTGATGCCGATGCGCTTCATCGTCATCGATTCGCGCGCGGTATGGAAGCGGTCCGACCCCGTCGCGGGCAGGTTGTCGATGCCGACGCGCAGCACGGGATCGGGAAGCTGGGCCGAGGCCTGCGCCGCTTCGGTGGCGCTCCGCACGCCGGCGCGGGCGGCGCGTGCGGTCTCGGAGCGCCGGGCGGCCAGCTCGAGCGCGGCGTCGAGGGACAGGGGCGCTGCCGTCGCAAGGCACGGCAGCAGCACAACAGCCATGGCGGTTGCGCGGGAAAAGAAAATGGACATGGCAACTCCGCGGACGAACGAGGCAATCGCTGGCAAGCGGACGCGCCGCACCAGCACTGGTCAGTCGACGGAGGGGTCAGACGCGAAGTCTGAGGGTCGCAAGAAAAACGGGATCAGGCGGTGGATGCTGCCGCTCGGGCAGCGCCTGGCGCGGGAGCGGCTCGGCAAGCGCTGCCAGCACCAGCGGCACGGCCAGCACCTGCACGATGGCAGGCAGCGAAGGCGTGGCGGCCTTCACCGGTTCGAACGACAACGACATGTCGACGGCATGCTGGTGGCACAGCACGGGCTGGGCGCTGTCCATGCCCTCGCAAGGCTCGCCCGGCGCCATTGCCATCCCGGCCGACGCCTCCGCGTCCGCTGCCCCGGGGCAGACGTAGCTTGCCAGCGCCAGCTGCGAGAACAGCAGCGAGAGGACCACGAGAAACGCGGTCATGCAACGTCGGGGGAAGCGATAGCCGCTCATGAGGGCACCAGTGTATCGCCGGCAACAGAATGTTCCGAGGCCTTCGATCGCCGGGGTAATAGAAAGGACGGACTGTCGGGCTTGCCCGCTCGCCGATAAGATTTTCGAGCGGCAATGTCGCCGCAACCCTGCAGCAGCCACCGACATGAACACAGCGCCACCAGCCATTCGTCGTTCAAATTCGAGGCCTGCTGCGCTGTCCTGGCGGCGACATGGCCCTGGCGCCGCGCTTCTCGCGACGATCTGGCTCTGGCATGCCGGTGCGCCGGCCATGCCCGCAAACTCCGCGCCGGATGCGCCGCAGGCCAGCACCTTCGCCGACGGGCTCGAGTCGCCCTGGGGCATGGAGTTCATGCCCGACGGCAGCCTGCTCGTCACCGAGCGGCGGGGCAGGCTGCGCATGATCAGCGCCGATGGGCGCGAGATCTCGTCCATCCAGGGCGTTCCGCGCGTGGACCATCGCGATCACGGGGGCCTGCTCGATGTCGCCATCGATCCGGCGTTTGCCTCGAACCGCCTCGTGTATCTGAGCTACACGAAAGCCGGCCGCGGACTGCATGTCGACCGCAACGGCCTGACGGTGGCACGCGCCCGCCTGAGCGACGACGGATCGCGCATCGATGAACTCAAGGTGCTGTTTCGCCAGACGCCGGGCGCGGTGAACGGGCAGAACCTCGGCGGGCGGCTCGCTGTTTCCGCCGACGGCCATCTCTTCGTCACCATCGGCGACCGCCACGCGCCGCAGGACCGCATGCGCGCCCAGGCGCTCGCCTATTACCAGGGCAAGACCGTGCGCATCCGCACCGATGGCACCGTGCCCGACGACAACCCCTTCGCCGCAGGCCACGGCGCGCGTCCGGAAATATGGAGCCGCGGGCATCGCAATCCGCAGGGCGCATTCGTTCATCCCCGGACCGGGCAGCTCTGGGTTGCCGAACACGGACCGCAGGGCGGCGACGAGATCAACATCGTGCGCAGGGGCCTGAACTATGGCTGGCCGGTGGTGAGCTTCGGCTGCGAGTACGACACCTGCGCCAAGATTGGCGAGGGAACATCGAGGCGAGGCATGGAAGCGCCGCTGGCCTTCTGGAAAGCGCCAAAGATCGCACCGAGCAATCTCATCCTCTACACCGGCGACCAGTTTCCTGCATGGAAAGGAAACGTCTTCGTCGGTGCACTGGCCGGCAAGGCTGTATGGCGCTTCGAACTCGCGGGCGAGGACAGCGCGCCGCGCGTGGTTCGGCGCGAAGCCCTGTTCGCCGAACTGGGAGAACGCATCCGCGACTTGAGGCAAGGGCCCGATGGCGGCCTCTATCTGCTCACGGACGGTGCCAAGGCGCGCATCGTGCGCGTGGCGCGGGCGGATTCGATGCTGTAGCTGGCGGCGTTCTCGACCCTCGTTCGCTCGGCAAAAAAATCTGCCGAATCGGGCATGGCCCTGTAACCCCGGCCACGCACGCCGCGAACTAGCAAGTGACTGCGCATTGGGCGCGGTTGCAATTTCTCAATCAATCTTTTGGAGTTCATCCATGATCAACCGTTCTTTCGCGATCACCGCTCTTGCACTGGGTGCCCTTGCCGCGGGCTCTGCCATGGCGCAGGACAAACCGATGGCAGACAAGATGGCCGCCATGGAAAAGTGCTACGGCGTCTCGCTGGCCGGCAAGAACGACTGTGCCGCCGGCCCTGGCACCACCTGCGCGGGCACCTCCAAGGTCGACTACCAGGGCAACGCCTGGAAGAACGTTCCGGCCGGCACCTGCGCCACCATCAAGACGCCCAAGGGCATGGGTTCGCTGACGCCGATCAAGTCCTGACCGCGGCACTGTGCACGCTGCCATGCCCGACATCCTCGCGGCCGGCCTCGGCCTCAAGCCGGAGCACTACGAGGCTGCGCTCGGCGGGCGTGCCGAGGGCCTGTGGTTCGAGGTGCACCCCGAGAACTACATGGTGGCGGGCGGGCCGCGCATCGGATGGCTCGAAGCGATCCGCGCGCACCATCCGGTGTCGCTGCATGGCGTCTCGCTCTCGCTCGCAGGGGAGGCAGAGCTGGATGCGGCGCATCTTCAGCGGCTGGCGGCGCTCGCCCGGCGCATCCAGCCTGCGCTGATCTCCGAGCACCTGGCCTGGTCCACATGGAACGGCCAGTATTTTCCGGACCTGCTGCCTTTTCCGCGCAGCACCGCCGCGCTGCACCGCATCGCCGACAACATCGCGCGCACGCAGGACGCGCTGGGCACTGCGATTGCCATCGAGAACCCGTCCCACTACCTGCGCATCGACGGGCATGAATGGGACGAGATCGATTTTCTTGCCGAGTTGTCGCGCCGCAGCGGCTGCAGGCTGCTGCTCGACATCAACAACGTGTACGTGTCCGCATGCAACCTGGGCTTCTCGGCCGAGGACTGGATCGACCGGTTTCCGCAGGCGCTGGTCGGCGAGATCCATCTCGCGGGCCACAGCGCGGACCCCACGCTCGGCGATGCGTTGCTGATCGATTCGCACGATGCGCCCATCGCACCGGAGGTCTGGCAGCTGTACCGGCGCTTCGTCGATCGCGCCGGCTCCCGGCCCACGCTGATCGAGCGCGACGGCAATGTGCCGGCCTTCGAGGAACTCATGGCCGAGCAGGCACAGGCCGCGGCCGTGCTGCAGCGCGCGGCGCAGGAGGCCATGGCATGAACGCGCCGCCCGATCAGTTCCAGCAGGCCTTTGCGCAGGCCCTGTTCGCTCCTTCGGAAGCCGCGCACCCCGCAGTGCGGGCGCTCGCCATGCAGCCCGCTTTCGCGGTGTACCGCAACACCGTGATGAAGGCCTGCATCGATGCGCTGCAGGCCAACTTCCCGACCGTTGCGCAGCTGGTGGGCGAGGCGTGGTTTCGCGCCGCCGCCGCACTCTACGTGGCGGCCGACCCGCCGAGCGACGGGCGCCTGCTGCACTACGGCGGCGGCTTCCCCGATTTCCTGCGCGGCTTCGAGCCGGCCGCCGAGCTCGTCTACCTGCCCGGCGTGGCGCAGCTCGACGCGCTCTGGCGCGAAGCGCATGCCGCACAAGACGCACCGGCCGCCGACGCCGCGTGGATCGCCCGCCGCACGCCGGAGCAGATGGCGGCCCTGGCCCTCGCGCCGCATCCGGCCGCCCGCTGGGCCTGGTTCGACGAGCAACCGGTCTACAGCATCTGGGAACGCCATCGCCGGCCGAGCGCGGTTGGCGACGAGCTGGCCTGGCGAGGCGAGGGCGCGTTGCTGACGCGGCCGGGCGACACGGTGAACTGGCACGGGATCACCCGGGCCGGCTGCGCCTTCCTCGACGCCTGCGCCAGCGGCGCAAGCCTTGCCGAGGCGGCGGAGCGCGCGCTGGCGACCGACCCGCAGGCAGACATCTCGGCCATGTTCGCGGCGCTGCTGCGCGCCGGTGCATTCGCCGGCGCTTCGGCTTCGCCTGCATCCAACGAAAGAACACCATGAGCACCACCTCTCAGGCTTCCGCACCGATCGAAGGCAACAACCATCGCGGTCTTCGTGCGCACTGGAACGCAGCGGCCGAACGCCTCACGCGCCTCGTGGCCCACGACGCGCTGGCACTGGCCACGCGCGTGGCCGTGGCGGCCATCTTTTTCTATTCGGGCCGCACCAAGGTCGAGGGCTTTCTCACGCTGACCGACAGCGCCTACGAGCTGTTCCGCACCGAATACAAATTGCCGTTCGTGCCGCCCGAGATCGCCGCGCACCTGGCGGCCTACTCGGAGCACCTGTTCCCGTTGCTGCTGGTGCTGGGCCTCTTCACGCGTCTGTCGGCACTGGCCTTGCTGGGCATGACGCTGGTGATCCAGGTCTTCGTCTACCCGGATGCATGGCCGACGCACCTCTCGTGGGCCGCGCTGCTGCTGTACCTGGCGGGCCGCGGCGCCGGGCGCCTGTCGCTCGACCACGCACTGGGCATTCGCTGACAGGCCGAGCGCTCGGCCCCCCGAGGGCTTCCACCCTGTTGAATCGGGCGCGGCTTGCCTATATTGGGCCGCCATGCCGTCCACCTGGTTTCTCGACACGCCACCTGCGGGCCAGCTGTTGGACGCCGGTGCCGTCGCGCACCTGCTCGATGCGGGCAGCGAGCAGGCGCCCGCGCTCCACATGCTCGACTTCATCAACCACGTGGTGCCGGTCGAATACATCTCGCTCGTCGAGTACATCGACGGTGTTCCGTCGCAGGTCGAAGGGCATTCGGCCGGCCGGCGCGACAACATCACGGCCGAGTGCTTCTCCCTCTACAAGAAGCGGTTCCGGCTGGCCGACGACATGACCCGCCTGGCCACGCGCATGGGCGGGGAGGCGCTGGCCCATGCACCCGTCACCGCCTTGCTGTACGACGCGGCGGACATTCCCGACCCCGCATGGCGCGAGCAGATCTTCACCGGGCGGCAATTGACGGGGCGGCTGAGCTTTCTCTATTCGCCCGTGCCGCGGACGATCTTTGCGATCAACCTGTACCGCAACCGGCAGAACGGCAGGTTCGCGCAAGCGGATGTCGCGCAACTGCTCGGCCTTGCGCCCCTGCTGAAGCGCGCGCACCGCAATGCGCTGTTCGCGCAGCTCGCGTCGCCCGATACGCCGCTGCGGGTGGCGGGCATCGAACGCACGCTGCAGCGCACGGCGCCGCAACTGTCGCCGCGCGAGCGCGAGGTCTGCGCGCGCATCGCCTGCGGGATCGGCGCCGACGGCATCGCGGCCGACCTCGGCGTTGCCGCGTCGAGCGTGGCCACGCTGCGCAAGCGCGCCTACCTGAAGCTCGCGATCCACGGGCGGCAACAGCTCCTGCGCTTCATCCACTAGGGTTGGCCCGGAGCTTTTTGTACCCTTCTGCGGGGACAGACGAAAGCCGCGCGAATTCCTACATTGCCTGGACTCTTGGAGACAGGCATGTGGGTTCGAAACTGCTGGTACGTCATTGCGTGGGATCACGAGATCTCCGCGAACGCGCTGTTCACGCGCACGGTGCTCGACGAGCCGATCCTGGTCTATAGAACCGAAGGCGGCGAACTCGTTGCGATGCAGGACCGCTGCTGCCACCGGCATGCGCCGCTGTCCCGCGGCCGCAAGGAAGGCGACTGCGTACGCTGCGGCTATCACGGCCTCAAGTTCGCGGCCGACGGCGTCTGCGTGGAAGCACCCGGTCTGGCCAGCATTCCCGTGAAGGCGCGTGTACGGACCTATCCGGTGGTCTCGCACAACAAGTGGATTTTCGTATGGATGGGTGATCCGTCGCTCGCGGACCGCGCGCTGCTGCCGGACAACTTCTCGTGCGACCATCCCGACTGGCGCTACACGCCGGGCTATGTCCACTACGACACGCCCTACCTGCTGGTCTGCGACAACCTGCTGGACTTTTCGCACCTGAGCTATGTGCACGAGGGCACGCTCGGCGGATCGACGGCCATCGCCCAGGCCGTGCCCAGGATCGAGAAGGTGCCGCGCGGCATCCGCGTGACGCGGCACGTGCCCGACGTGCCCCCGTCTCCCTTCTGGAAGTCGTTCCAGAGCTTCGACCGCAATGTCGACCGCTACTTCATCTACGACTTCCTCCTGCCCGGCACCTTGCTGATGAAGTCGGGCGGGGCGCCCGTGGGGCAGGCCGAAGGCGAGCAGCGCGGCGGCGTGCAGCTGCACAGCTGCCAGGCGCTCACGCCCGAGACGGCAACGACCACGCACTACTTCTTCCAGCAATCGCACCGAAGCAGCATTGCGGACCCCGCGGTCACCGAAACCATCTACCGGGGCCTGGTCACCGCGTTCGAAGAAGACCGCGAAATGATCACCGCGCAGTACCTGAACATCGATCCCGAAGCGCGGATGCTGCCGCTCGCGATGGACGCCGCACTGGTCCAGTACCGGCGGCTGGTGCAGGAAGAGGTCGAACGCGAGCGGCGCGCGCCGCTCGGCGCCTGACGCGCCGCGGCAAGCGGCCCCAAACACAACACCCAGGAGACCCCGATGCGCCGCCACTTCCTCACCTTCGGCTTCGCCATGCTCGCCGCACTGCCGCTCACGGGGCTCGCGCAAGGAAGCTTCCCGGGCAAGCCGATCCGCATCGTCGTGACGGCCCAGGCCGGCGGTGCCAACGACTTCGTCGCGCGCCTGATCGGCGAGCATGCCGCGAAGACGCTGGGCCAGCCCTTCGTGGTCGACAACCGTGCCGGCGCGAACGGCGCGGTGGGCCTGGGCGAGGTGGCGCGGGCCGCGCCCGATGGCTACACGATCGCGGTCACGCTCGGCGATTCGCTCATCAACAACGTCGCGCTCTACAAGACGCTGCCCTACGACCCGCAGCGCGACTTCGTCTTCCTGACGCAGGTCGTGCGCAGCCCGGCCATCCTGTCGGCCAACCTCGAGCTCGGCGTGAAGGACATGGAGGGTTTCCGCAAGCTCGCAGCCCGGCCGGGCCAGAAGCTCAGCTACGGCACCTGGGGACCGGGCGGACTCGGCCACCTGGCGGGCGAAGCGCTCAACCGCAGGCTCGATGCGCACATGGTGCACGTGCCGCAGCGCGGAGAGGCGCCGGTGATGGCCGACCTGCTGAGCAACACCGTGAGCGTCGGCCTCACGTCGGCGGGCCTCGCACGCCAGCATGTGCAGGCGGGCAAGGTCGTTGCGCTGGCGATCATGGGGCGCGAGCGCTCGGCGGTGCTGCCGCAGGTGCCCACGATGCGCGAACTGGGCTTCGACGATCCGCTGTTCGAGGCGGCGGTATGGATCGCCTTCGTCGCGCCCGCCAGGACGCCGCCCGCAGTGGTCGAGCGGCTGACGGTGGCGCTGCGCAACGCCGCCGCCATGCCCGAGGTGCAGGCGCGGATGGCGGAGCGCGGGCTGGAGATGCTCAACACCACGCCCGAGCAGTTCGCGGCGAACTACCGGCGCGACTTCGACGTGATCACCCGGCGCATGCGGGAGTTCGGCATCGAGGCGCAGTAGCCGGGGCAGTGCCGCCGTGTCCGGCCGCACTGCCCCGGCGCATGGCTGGCCTCTATGCAAAAAGAGAAATGTCGTTATAGTCAACCAATTGGTTCACTATTTTCAACCTTCTCCGGGAACAAGACGATGAACATCCCTGCCTCCGCGCGTCCGGCCGACGCACTCGACTCCAACTGGTCCATCGTGGCCGCCGGCGCGCTGATGACCTGCGTGGCTATCGGCGTGCTGTTTTCGCTGGCCGTTTTCCTGGAACCCATGAGCGCGGCCACCGGCTGGTCGCGCGCGGGCATTTCCAGCGCCATGACGCTGGCCTTCCTGAGCATGGGCGTGGCCGGGTTCGGCTGGGGCGCCTTGAGCGACCGCTACGGCCCGCGCGTGGTGGTGCTGGCGGGCACGGTGCTGCTGGGGCTGTCGACGGTGCTGGCCAGCCGCGCGTCGACCTTGCTCGAGTTCCAGCTCTGCTACGGCGTGATGATGGGCATTGCCGCCGGCAGCTTCTTCGCGCCGGTGATCGCCACCACCGCCTCCTGGTTCGACAGGCACCGCAGCCTGGCCGTGTCGCTGGTGTCGGCGGGCATGGGCGTGGCGCCCATGACCATCTCGCCGCTGGCCGCGTGGCTGGTGACGCACTACGACTGGCGCACGGCCCAGCTGATCATCGGCATCGGCGCATGGATCTTGCTGCTGCCCGCGGTCTGGCTCATTCGCGCGGCCCCGGGTGCCGCCCATGCGGCCGCTGCGGGAGGAGGCGCAGCCCCGGCGCCGGAGATGAAGGTCGGGCAGGCGCTGCGCTCGCGCGCCTTCCTCGTGCTCGGGATCACGTTCTTTGCCTGTTGCGCCGCGCACTCGGGGCCGATCTTCCACACGGTCAGCTATGCCATCGGCTGCGGCCTGCCGACCTTCGCGGCCGTCACCATCTACAGCATGGAAGGCGCTGCCGGGCTGGGCGGGCGCCTGCTCTTCGGCGTGCTGGCGGACCGGCTGGGCGCCAAGCGGGTGCTCGTCGCGGGACTGCTGATCCAGGCCTTTGCCGCCGCGAGCTACCTGCTGGTGAACCAGCTCGGCGGCTTCTATGCCGTCGCCATCGTCTTCGGCCTTGCCTATGGCGGCGTGATGCCGCTCTATGCGGTGCTGGCGCGGGACTATTTCGGCGCCCGCATCCTGGGCACGGTGCTGGGCGCGGCATCGATGCTGTCCAGCCTGGGCATGGCGCTCGGCCCGGTGCTGGGCGGCTGGCTGTTCGACCGCTACGGCAGCTATGCCTGGATGTACATCGGCTCGATGGCCGTGGGGCTGGGCGCCGTGGCCATCGCGCTCACGTTCCCTCGGACCAGCGCCACGGACAAGCAGCCTCGGCTGCAGCCGGTGGGCTGACTCTTTTGGCAGGCGGCGATCGGCGGCACCGGTTTCGCCGCCCGCCGGGAAGCGGCACTCGCCAGCGCTTGCTTGACTGTATCCTGTAGGCTACAATTCTTTCATGTTCACGGTCATTGTGAAACCGATGAGTTCTCCGCTTGGCTCGAGGGACTGAAGGATGGCATGACGCGCATCCGGCTGGCCTGTCGGCTCGATAAAGCACGCCGAGGGAATCTCGGCGACGTAGAGCCTGTCGGTGACGGTGTTTCCGAGATGCGCGAGTTCTTTGGCCCCGGCTGGCGCATGTATTTCATTGAGCAGAATGGGGCCATCATCGTCATGCTGGGCGGCGGAGACAAGTCGACCCAGCAGCGCGACATTGAACGAGCCAAGAAGTTGGCTCTGGAGTTGCGAAATGAGCAAGATCAAGACCCGTCCATTTGATATCGCCAACTACCTCGCCAGCGAGGAAGACATGGTGGAGTACCTGCGCCAGGTGGTGGATGACAACGACCCCGCCGAATTTGCCGGGGCGCTGGGTGCCATTGCGCGCGCCCGAGGCATGGCCCAGCTCGCCAAGGACACGGGTCTCTCCCGCGAAAGCCTCTACAAGAGCCTCTCGGGAGAAAGGGCACCCAGCAGCGATACCCTGTTCAAAGTCATCAACGCACTAGGCTTCAAGCTGAAGATTGAGCCGGCGCATTCCTGACAGCGGTCGATTCACTTTGCATTGGCCCGTGCAATCCGCACGGTGAATACGATCACATCAAGCGACGAAGCCAGCAGGCACCGGCATCGAAGCCGCGGCAGGCACCGACCGCGATCGCGCCCGTGACCACGAGCATGGCCGCGGTATGAACGCCGACGGCCGCGAGCGCCAGCAGCAGCGAGTCCGACGCACTGAACGCCGGCGCCGCCCCATCGCCCATGCACAGCGGGACCAGCGCCGGCACCAGCATCAGGCCGGCGCCGTGCGCGGTGGACACCATGAAGGACCAGAACGCCATCCCCGCATGCCCCGCTGGCGCACGTGCGGCCTTGGGCGTGCGGCCCGACAGGTGAAGCCCCGCGAAGACGAGCACCAGCACGCCCGCCAGCACCTGCAGCACCACGCGGTCCAGCGAGAGGCCGAAGGCCACCGCACCGGCCACCAGTGCCACCGAGGCGGCGTGCCCGAGTGCGATCGGCGCCAGGGCCCGCAGGGCCTGCCTCCGATCGCGCGAACGCACGCCCCAGGCCGCCGCCCACATCCAGCCGCTGGCGGGGTTCAGCCCGTGAAGGGCGCCCACCCCCGCGACCGCGAGCCACGGCCAAAGGCTTGCCATGATGGGTCTGCCGGTTCAGCGCGTTGACCGGTCAGTCGGACGCGTGGCAGCATGAACCCGCCGCGGCCGCCGGCTTCGCGGCCGGCGCCGCTTCGTAGCGGTCGTGGTGGCGCACCCAGTCCATCGCATGGACCGGGTTGGGCTCGTCGCGGCCCTTGGGCGTGAGATCGAGCAGGCTGTAGGTGCCCATCATTGCTTCGACGCCGCGCTCGTAGGTCGAGTAGGTGTGAAACACCTCGCCCGCATCGTCCTTGTAGAACACGCTGATGCCGGGGGCTTCCTGCGCCGGGAAGGGCCGCACGTTGTAGTTGTAGTAGACCTCGCCCTTGCCCTCGGCCCACTGCTGCGGCGTGAAGCTCACGTTGAAGTCGTAGTTGAAGTCGCTGCCGTGCGCCGACACCCACCTGAACTGCCAGCCCATGCGCCGGCGGAAGCGCTCGATCTGGTCCAGCGGCGCGCGCGAGACGACCAGCAGCGCGACGTCACGGTTCTCGAGGTGCACCTTCATCCCGCCGAGATGGTCGGACATGTACGAGCAGCTCGGGCAGCCCTGCTCCCAGTCGGGGCCGAGCATGAAGTGCTGCACCAGCAATTGGCGGCGGCCTTCGAACAGGTCGGCCAGCGCGCGCGGGCCGTCGGGCGTGTCGAAGACGTAGCTCTTCTCGACCCGGGTCCACGGCAGCGCGCGGCGCTCGCGGGCGACCTGGTCGCGCAGATGCGTGAGTTCCTTTTCGCGCGCCAGCAGCGCCTTGCGCTGGGCCAGCCACCGGTCCTTCGACACGACAGGGTGGTTTGTCACGGTGCTCTTTTCGGCAATGGCGGTGTTCATGCGTTTCTCCTTGGGCTCGGTGAGCCGATGTGGGTTTCGTCCATGCGCGGCTCCACCCGCCTGGTGGCCGGCGCGCTCGTCTTCGGCAGGCAAGCCGAAAAGGGGTTGTCGCGGTGGGCCGCTCAGGCCCTGGCGGCTCGCGGGCGCCGCACGGCGCGGACCTTGCCGCTGCCGCCGCCACCGCAATAGAAGAGGTCGGCGCCGTCGGACTCGAGCCCGCTCACGTTGGCGCCGCGCGGCATCTCCAGCCGCTCGAGCACGGCGCCGCTGTCGGGGTCGACGCGGCGCAGTTCGCTCTCGTCGCCTTCCCAGGTGGCGTGCCACAGATCACCGTCGACCCAGGTCACGCCGGTGACGAAGCGGTTGGACTCGATGGTGCGCAGCACCGCGCCGCTGACCGGGTCGATCTGGAGGATCTTGCGGTCGCGGTACTGCCCCACCCAGAGGCTGCCCTCGGCCCAGGTCAGGCCCGAGTCGCTGCCGTGCCCGGGCGAGGGAATCGACGCCAGCACCTTGCCGTTGGCCGGATCGATCTTGTCGATGCGTGCCTCGGCAATTTGATAGAGGTAGGTGCCGTCGAAGGCGGTGCCGGCATCGCAGGCGCAGTCGAGGGTGCGCGTGGTCTCGCCGCTTGCCGGATCGAAGGCCACCAGTTGCGCGCCGGTGGCCGCCCAGACGCGCTCGCCGTCGTGGGTCACGCCGGCCACGCTGGCGGCGCCGGCGAAGGGGCCGTACTCGCGCACGATCTCGGCCGTGCGCGGCGCGGTCTCCGCCTTGTCTTTCTTGCTCGCTGCAGTGCTGCTGTTCATCGCTGGCTCCTTGTGTGGCGGCTCCGGGATCGGCGCCTTGGAGACAACTCTATTCAATCGGCAGCGCGGCGGGGAGTAACAAGATCGTCGTGAATCCCGAAAGCGGCGGCGCGAGCCAGCGCTGCGCCCGCGCGCGGCCGATGGCGCGCACCCGCCCCTCGGCCTCGAGCTCGGCCAGCGCGCGCTGCACCGTGCGCTGGCTCGCGTCCAGTGCCAGTGCCAGCGCCGAGGTCGACCACGCCGCGCCGTCGGACAGCAACGCCACCAGCGAGGCCTGTTCGCCGTCGATCGGCGGCGCGAGCACGACCACCTCGCGTGCATCGCGCGGCCTGAGCGCAAAGCCGCGCGCCGTGGCCTCGATGCCCGCCTCGGCCACGACCAGCGCGCGCAGGCGGCCGATCTCGACCCGCAGGCGCGCGCGCAGCGTCTCGTCGGGATGGCGGGTGTTGAATGCGTAGGCGATCAACGCTTCGCGGTCGACGTCACCGGGCCAGGCCTCGGCGAGCGCACGCGCCAGCGCGAACAGCACCGGCCGGCGCGCCAGCGGCCGCCATGCGCCGCCGGCGCCCACGCCGCGGCGGCAGGCGTCGACCACCAGCGCGTTCGAGGCCCGCAGTGCTGCGACCTCGTCGAGCCGCAGCGCCTCCTGCCCGCCGGCAAAGAGCCGCCGCGCCGCAGGACGGTCGAGCGCGGCCCGTGCCTCCGCCACCTCGGCCGAGAGCGCCGGCACGCGAGCGCGGTCGGCCGCCGCCTGCGCACGGGCCAGCGCCTCGCGCGCCGGGCCGACGTGCAGCGAGCGCAGTGCCAGCTCCATGGCGGTCAGCTCGGCCACCGCCGCGAGCGCCGGGGGCAGGTCGCGCGCATCGAGCGGCGCCAGCGCGGCCCGGGCCGCCTCGAGCCGGCCGAGCAGCAGCAGTTGGCGCGCCGCGATGAGCCGCGCCTGCAGCGCATTGGCACGATCGGCGTGCGCTTCGAGCGTGGCGGCCGCCGCGGCCAGCGTGCGCGGCGAGCCGCCGAGTTCGCGCATGGCCATGGCCACCTCGGCCTCGGCCACCACGCAGCGCGCGCGCGCCAGTTCCTCATGGGCACCGAAGCCGCGCGCGGCGCGCCGCAGCAGTTCGCGGGCGCGCGGATGCTCGCCGAGCTGCGCCATCGCGATGCCGCGCAGGGCCAGCGCCGGCGGGTCCTCGCGCAGCGCGACCCGCTTGAGCGCGCCAAGCGCATCGCCGGCGGCCAGGGCGCGGGCGGAGGCGGCAATCAGGGAATCCATGGCGCGAGGCTACACCGGTACCAACGCCGATCCAGTTCTTCACTGGAAACCGCCCATGCTCCCCCTGAACCAAGGGACAGGTTCAACGGACACCGGCTGTTGCTAGCGGGGGAGATCGGCGCCTCCCGGTTCCTCTGGCACATCCACGCTCTCCGACGGTCCGAGACGCGCGTACCGGGGCATGCAGTCCCGGACCAGCATTGCTACAAGCTCAGCCTGCAACACGTCTTTCGAACGCTTGAGGGGATCGCGGTTCGGATATTTCGCCAAAGCCCGCTTGACGTCCACGAAATCCAAGGGATGCATCGTGTTCATGAGCGCCATCTCACCGGTCGTGGAGACCACCATCTGGCTGAATCGCGGGGAATCCAGGATCCGCTCGCCCGTGGAGACCTGCACCGCCCAGATGTCGTCTTCGTCATCGCTCATGCGCAGTGGATGCGGGTCACCATCCTTGGCGACACGGCGAATGACATCGACCTCGAATCCGGTCGCGTTGCGCACGGTCTCCTTTTGATCCTCGAGGCGCTCGAAAGACTTGTCGGCCTTGCGAAGAAGACCGAGCAGCGACACCTCCGATTCCTTCATGCGGGAAAAAAAGGCCAGATGCTTGCGCGTACCAAACAGAAGGTCGATGTCGCGAGTCGCCATTGCCTCAGGCACGAATCTCACGCCACACGCACTTTCATAGGCGTACAGGGCGTGTGTGCCGACCACGGTGAAATGCTCGGATACCCCCGCTTTGTCCAGGGCGTTCAGTACGTCGACAACGACTGGGGGGACACGGCCGACGCGCAGCGCGCGATTCAGACGACGCTGCTCTTCGAATGTTCTTTCGATGGACGCCAGCCGATCGGCAAGAGCGGCCTTGCGTTGGGTGAAGGTCTGAAAAGTCCTGGCGGTCGCGTCGCTTTCGGGCCCCAATGATTTGTGGGCGCCCTTGACGGAAGTACGGATCAGATACCGATGACCCGAGATCTCGCGCCAGATCATTCCGCCTCGGAACTGCGCGGCCTCGTGCCTCAAAGCAAACAGGAGTGGTGCTGGGCGACTTCAGGCTGGCCAACCCCGCCCCACAAACGTGTTTCATGAAGCCTGGCTTCACAAGGTATGCAGTATTAGCCACTATTTCTTTTGGATTCTTCTTCTTACAGTCGCCGCCAGCGCCCCTCGGGCGCGACCCCACCCACGAAGAACGGATCCCACCATGAGCTCGCTCAACATCAACGGCCGCGACCGTACGGTCGACGCCGACCCCGGCACCCCCATCCTCTGGGCCCTGCGCGACACGCTGGGCATGACCGGCACCAAGTTCGGCTGCGGCGCGGCGCTGTGCGGCGCCTGCACCGTGCACCTGGACGGCCAGGCCATCCGCTCGTGCATCACGCCCATCTCGGCCGCCGAGGGCAAGAAGATCGTCACCATCGAAGCCGCCACCGATGGCAGCGACCCGGTGGGTGCCGCGGTGCACACCGCGTGGGTCAAGCATGACGTGGCGCAGTGCGGCTACTGCCAGAGCGGCCAGATCATGAGCGCCACGGCGTTCCTCAAGTCGCAGCCGAAGGGCAAGCAGCCCACGGCGGCCGAGATCGATGCCGCCATGGCCGGCAACATCTGCCGCTGCGGCACCTACGCCCGCATCCGCGCCGCGGTGGCCGATGCCGCCAAGACCCTGGCCTGAAGGAGCACCCGCCATGTTGCCCACCCATATCGATTCCACCGAACTGCCGCGCATCCTTCAGCGCCTGATGGCCGAAGCAAGCCAGCAACAACCCGAGGACACCGCCGCGCTGCCGCGCCGCAGCTTCCTCAAGCTGGCCGGCGTGGGCGGCCTCGCGCTCGGCGCCTTTCCCCACATGGCCATGGCGCAGGCCACTGGCAAGGGCGCCGCGGCCAGCGCGCTCAAGCCGACGCAGCAGCCCTCCGCCTTCGTGCAGATCGCCCCCAACGGCGAAGTCACCGTGACCCAGAACCGCCTCGAATTCGGCCAGGGGGTACAGACCGGCCTGCCGATGATCCTGGCCGAGGAGCTCGATGCCGACTGGAACCTGGTGCGCAGCAAGAGCGGCACCAACGACCCCGCCTACCACGACCCGCTCTTCGGCATGCACCTCACCGGCGGCTCCAACTCGATCAAGAACAGCTACACGCAGTACCGCGAGCTCGGCGCGCGCGCCCGGGCCATGCTGCTGTCGGCCGCCGCGGCGCGCTGGAACGTCGACGTGGCCACGCTGCGCACGCAGGCCGGCACCGTGCTGGGCCCGAACGGCCGCAAGCTGGGCTACGGCGAACTGGCCGAGGCCGCCATGGCGCTGCCGGTGCCCGAGAAAGTCACGCTGAAGGACCCGAAGGACTTCCGGATCATCGGCCGCCCGACCACGCGCCTGGACGCGCGCGCCAAGAGCAGCGGCCGGCAGGACTTCGGCATCGACGTCAGGCACGCGGGCCAGCTCACCGCCGTGGTGGCGCATCCGCCGGTGTTCGGTGCGCGGCTTGCATCGGTGGACGACAGCGCCGCGCGCGCCGTCAAGGGCGTGAAGGCCGTGCTGCGCGTGCCGCTGGACCGCGGCGCCGAAGGCGTGGCCGTGGTGGCCGACGGCTACTGGCCTGCCAAGCTGGGCCGCGACGCGCTCAAGCTGCAGTGGGACACGGGCGCTGCCGAGAAGGTCGACAGCGACAAGCAACTGGTCCAGTACCGTGAACTGGCCAAACAACCCGGCGCACGCAAGTTCGACGCCGACATGGCGCCGCTGGCCAAAGCGCCGCGCCAGCTGGACGCGGAGTTCGTGTTCCCCTACCTCGCCCATGCGCCGATGGAGCCGCTGAACTGCACCGTCAAGCTGTCCGGCGACCGCGCCGAGCTGTGGGTCGGCACGCAGAGCGCCGGGCTCGACGGCGCCGCGGCGGCGCGCACGCTCGGCCTCAAGCCCGAGCAGGTGCGCGTGAACGTGCAGATGGCCGGCGGCGGCTTCGGCCGGCGCTTCGTGGGCTCGAGCGACGTGGTGGTCGAGGCCTGCGAGGTCGCCAAGGCCGCACGCGCCGCGGGCCTGGATGCGCCGGTGCGCCTGCTGTGGAGCCGCGAGGACGACATCAAGGGCGGCTACTACCGTCCCATGCACCTGCACCGCGCGCGCATCGGCTTCGACGAGCGCGGCAAGGTGCTGGCCTGGGACCACGTCATCGTGGGCCAGTCGATCACCACCGGCACGGTGTTCGGCGACTTGATGGTGAAGAACGGCATCGACGCCACGGCCGTCGAGGGCATGCGCGATCCGTACCCGCTGCCGATGCGCCTGACCGTGCACCACCCCAAGGTCAACGTGCCGGTGCTGTGGTGGCGCAGCGTGGGTTCCACCCACACCGCCTTCGTGATGGAGACGCTGCTCGACGAGATCGCGCGCAGCACCAAGCAGGACCCGGTGGCCTACCGCATGCAGCTCTTCGGCGACAAGCATCCGCGCCACCGCGCCGCGCTGCAGCTCGCCGTCGACCGGAGCGGCTATGGCAAGAAGCAGCTGCCCGCCGGCCGTGCCTGGGGCGTGGCCGTGCACGAGTCCTTCGAGTCCGTGGTGGCCTACGTGGTGGAGGCTTCGGTGAAGGACGGCCAGCCGGTGCTGCACCGGGCCACCGCCGGCGTGCACTGCAACCTGGCCGTCAACCCACGCAGCGTGGAAGCCCAGGTGCAGGGCGCAGCGGTCATGGGCCTGTCGATGTGCCTGCCGGGTGGCGCCATCACGCTGAAGGACGGCGAAGTGCAGCAGAGCAACTTCGGCGACTTCACCGTGCCGCGCATCACCGACATGCCCGAGTTCGCCGTGCACATCGTGCCGAGCGCGGAGCCGCCCAAGGGCATCGGCGAGCCGGGCCTGCCGCCGCTGGCGCCGGCCTTCGCGAACGCCATCGCGCAACTGACCGGCAAGCCGCTGCGGCAGCTGCCTTTCAACCTCGCGGACGCAAAACCGGCATGACCCGCAACGATCGCAAGCAAGGCCTCGCCGCCTCTCTCGCCCTGGCCTTGGGGCTTTGCGCAGGCGCGGCCTGGCCGGACCGCGCGGCGGCCAGCCAGGCACTGGCGCAGAAGTACGCCTGCGTCGCATGCCACCAGCCCGCGGCCAAGGTGGTGGGGCCGTCGTGGAAGGAGATCGGCGCACGCTACGGCGACGGAAAGACCAGCGCGGCGCAGCTGGCCGCGAGCATCAAGGCCGGCAGTTCGGGCAAGTGGGGCGCCATGCCCATGCCGCCGCAAGGCCGGGTCCCCGATGCCGACTTGCAGTCGCTCGCGCAGTGGCTGATCGACGGCGCGCCGTGACCGGCATTCCCTGAGCCGCGGATGCCCAAGGCGGCGCAGGGCCGCTCCCTAGAATGCCGCATGGAAACCCGGCAGATGCGTTGTATCGTGGCCATCGCCGAGGCCGGCAGCCTCACGCGTGCGGCCGAGAACCTCGGCCTCGCGCAGCCCGCGCTGACGCAGACGCTGAACCGGCTGGAAAACGAGCTCGGCACCCGGCTCTTCACGCGCACGCGCCGCGGAGCCACGCTCACCGAGGCCGGGCTCGCGGTCGTCGATGACCTGCGGGCCAGCCTCGCCTACGGCGACACGGCCACCGAGCGCATCCGCGCCATGGGTGCGGGACGCGCGGGCCGGCTCACCATCGGCTTTGTCACGCACGCCGTCTACGAGGTGCTGCCGCGCGCGCTGCAACGCCTGCGCGCGGCGTATCCGCAGCTGGATATCTCCTTGCGCGAAATGAGCAATGCCGAGCAGGTCGAGGCGCTCGAAGGCGGCCGCATCGACATCGCGCTGCTGCATCCTCCCGTGGCCGTCAACGCGCGCGTGCACGAGAAGCGGCTCGGCGAGGAACGGCTGGTGGCAGCCATTCCCGCGGCCCATGAGCCCGGCGCCGACGGCTGCGTGTCGCTGGCGGAGATCGCCGCGCACGGGCTGGTGTGGTTTCCGAGCCTGCAGATGTCGGCGCTGCGCACCCAGATGCTGGCGGCGTTTCGCGCCGCCGGACACGAGCTGCGGATCGTGCAGGATGCCAACCGCACGCTCACGGTGCTGTCATGCGTGGCGGCGGGCCTCGGGTGGTCGCTGCTGCCGAGCTCGGTTCGCGCGCTGCGCCACGAGGGCGTGCGCTATGCCGAGGTGCGCGACGGCGCCGCGCTGCCGCCTTTCGAGCTCTCCGCGATGTGGCTTGCGAAATCGCGCCCCGCATTCGCGGATGCCTTTGCGGCCATGCTCGATGCGCAGCCTTGCAGCTAAGGCTGTCGAAGCGCGGCTTCCTCGGCCAGCCGCGTGACGATGGCCTGTTCAACCACCCTGCGGGGAGCGAGCTGCAGGCGGTCGCACTGAGCGCAGCGATAGAGCCGCCGCGAAGGGAACAGACGCATCCACAGGCGCCGCTGCAGGCGCTTCAGGTGGCCGAAGCCGCACGGGCAACTTGAAAACAGGTTTTCCAAGACAAGCTCCAAATGGGTTCGCAGTACCGAGCTTGTCTGTCGCTAGAACTTCTCGGCTTCTGGCAGCTTCGTTGCGTCAAGTAATTATTTGTCGAAATTTCGCCTGATTGTGTGGAGATTGGTAACGGTTAACACTCCCACAAAGTAGGGAGCGGCTGAAGTTCAGTCGAGCGCGATCCGGTTGGTCTTCGCGACCTGGGTCCATTTGGCAATCTCGGCGCGGCGGAAGGCGTCCAGTTCGGCCGGGGTGGAGCCGATGACCTCGGCGCCCATGCCTTCGAGGCGCGTGCGCACACCGGGTTCGCGCAGCACGGCGGCCAATTCCCTGGACAGCCGGTCGACCACGGGCGCAGGCGTTCCGGCCGGAACGAACACGCCATTCCATTCGTAGACCTCATAGCCCGCGAGCCCTGCTTCGGCCACCGTCGGCACCTGCGGCAGCACCGGCGAGCGCGCCTTGCCGGTCACCGCCAGCGCACGCAGCTTGCCGCCCTGGATGTAGGGCAGGCTGGAGGCCAGGCTTGCGAAGAACACCGGCACCTGGCCCGCCATCACGTCGGTGAGCGCGGGGCCGCCGCCCTTGTAGGCCACGTGGGTCATGCGCACGCCGGCCATCGCGCCGAAGAGTTCTGCGGCCAGGTGCTGCGCCGAGCCGTTTCCCGAGGAGGCGTAGTTGATCTGCTCGGGCCTGGCCTTCGCCTGCGCGACGAGGTCTTTCACGCCCGCGATGGGCGCGGCGGGATTGGCCACCAGCACGTTGGGCACCCGCACCAGCAGCGAGACCGGCGCAAGGTCGCGCAGCGTGTCGAACGGCATCTTGCTGCGCAGCGCCGGGTTCTGCGAGTGGTTGGAGGCGTCGAGCATGACCGTGTAGCCGTCGGCTGCGCTCTTGGCGACCAGGTCGCCGCCGATCGCGCCGCCCGCGCCCGCGCGGTTGTCGATCACCACCGGCTGCCCGAGCCGGGCCGAGAGCTTCGGCGCGATCACCCGCGCAACCGCGTCGACGGTGCCACCCGGCGGATAGGTCACGACCATCTTCACGGGCTTGGCGGGCCATGCCTGCGCGGCGGCGCCCAGGGCCGAAAGGCACAGCGCGGTGCCGATGCAGGCAGCGGGAAGCCACGCGCGCAGCTTGTTGGTTGTTGTTGCATTCATGAGGTTGTCGTCTCCTTGGAAAAACCGAAAAGCGCGGCCGGCGTGTCGACCAGGATGCAGCGCCGTGCGTCGGCCTCCGGAATCCAGTGGTTCAGCGCGGTGCGCGTGTGTGCGTAGCCCGTGTGTTCACGGTGCTGGGTGTGGGGCCAGTCGCTGCCCCACAGCAGGCGCTGCGGCCCGCAGGCGTCGAGCAGCGACGCCGCAGCGCGGCGCGCCTCGGCCCCGAGCGGATCGCGCCAGTTGCGGTAGGCGGCCGACAGCTTGACCCAGGTGCGGCCACCGGCGGCAGCGCGCACGAGCCAGCCGAAGCCGCTGTCGGCCGCGGTGTTCTCGCCCGGGCGTCCGAAGTGGTCGACGACCAGCTTGCAGCCGGCATCGAGCACGGGCTGGCCCGCCGCGGCCAGGTCCTGTGATGGCCGGTGCAACTCGACGTGCCAGTCCAGCGCCCGCACATGCTGCAGCAGCGTTTGCCACACGGGCCGGGAAAGATCCGGCATCGGCAGCCCCACGAGGTTGAGCCGCAGGCCGCGGATGCCGGAATCCGCGAGCACTCGCAGTTCATCGAGCGGCGTTCCGGGCTCGACCACCGCCACGCCGCGCAGGCGCTCCGGGTGGGCGCGCAGCACGCCGAGCATGTAGCTGTTGTCGGTGCCGAGGAAGCTGGGCTGCACCAGCACGCCGTGCGACACATCGTGCGCATCGAGGAGGCCGAGGTACTCGCCGGGTGTGGCGTCGTAGTCCGGCGCGTGCCGACGCTCGGGAGCGAGCGGCAGGCTGCCGAGGAAGACGTGCGCATGGCTGTCGACCGCGCGCAGGGCTTGCGGACCGTCGCGGGCCGCCGATCGCTGCGGCAGAGGATGGGAAGAAAACAGATCGCGCCTCCTGGATGAAGTGAGGCGGAAGTATCGGCAGGGAGGCGTTGCTGCGGAATCCGCGCGCGCGTTCGTTATTCATAAGCACCGCTTATGCCGCGGCCGGCCCGTTCAGGGCGTGCTGCCAGGCCGCGGCACGCCGAGCTTGCGCAGCGTCCGGTGGAAGTTGCTGCGGTCGATGCCGGCCTCGCGCGCCGCATTGGCCACGTGCCCGCGATGCCGCGCCAGTGCATCGGCGAGCCAGGCCCGCTGGAATGCCTCGGTGGCTTCGCGCAGCGTGCCGCCGGTGGCGCCGGCAAAGCCCGCCTGCGGGCCGGCTGGCTCCGGTGCAGGTGGCGTCGACGGCATTGCAGGAGCGCCGGCCGCCGCGGCCTCCAGCGCCAGGTGATGCGGCTCGATCGCCGTCCAGCGCGCGCCGCGTCGCTGCTCCCTGAAGGCGCGCAGCGACGCGCGGCTGATCACATGCTCCAGTTCGCGCACGTTGCCGGGCCAGCCATGCGCAAGCAGGGCGGCCTTGGCGGCCGGCGACAGCCGCAGGTTGCGCGCGCCCAGGCGATGCTGGTTCTCCTCGAGAAAGCCGCCCGCAAGCGCCACCACGTCGCGCCCACGCTCGCGCAGCGGCGGCACGACCAGCGGATAGACCGAGAGCCGGTGGTAGAGGTCGGCACGGAAGCGCCCCTGCGCAATCGCCGCGGGCAGGTCGCGGTTGGTGGCCGCGATCACGCGCACGTCGACCTTCAGCGTGCGGTCGCTGCCGGGCCGCTGCAGCTCGCCGCTCTGCAGCACGCGCAGCAGCTTGGCCTGCACCGTCAGCGGCAGCTCGCCGACCTCGTCGAGAAAGAGCGTGCCGCCATCGGCGATCTCGAACTTGCCGTTGCGGTCCTGCACCGCGCCGGTGAAGGCGCCGCGCTTGTGGCCGAAGAGCTCGCTGTCGGCCAGCGACTCCGGCAGCGCCGCGCAGTTCACCTGCACCAGCGGTTGGTCGCTGCGGCGCGAGCGCGCATGCAGGCGCTGCGCCACCAGGTCCTTGCCCACGCCGGTCTCGCCGAGCACCAGCACCGTGAGGTCGGACACCGCGACCGTGTCGATCTCGCTGCACAGCTGCTTCATTGCCGGGCTGCTGCCGAGCAGCTCGCGCGTGGCGCCGCGCCCCGACCGCAGGGCCTGTGCCACGGCCTGCTCGCGCATCGCGCGCGCTTCCATTTCCTGGATGGTGTGGGCCGATTCGATGCCGGTTTCCACCAGCGCCACCAGCGCGTCGAGCTGCGCCGGGCCCACGGTCTCGAAGGCGCCGGCATCGAGCGCGTCCAGCGTCAAGAGGCCCCAGGTGGCGCCGCGCAGGCGCAGCGGCGCACCCATGCAGTCGTGCACGGGCAGGATGCCCGGCTGACCAGCGACGAGGCCGTCGTACGGATCGGGCAGGCCGCAGTCGTGCGCAAAGCGCAGGCCCCGTTCGCTCTCGAGCAGGCGGGCAAAGCGCGGGTGCGAGGCCACGGGGAATTGCCGCCCCATGGTTTCGTCGCTCAGGCCGTCCACGGCCAGTGGCCGCAGGACGTCGCCGTCGAGCCGCAGCAGCGCGGCGGCATCGCATCGAACGAGGCCGCGCGCGGCAGCGAGAAGCGCGCGGTAGCGCTGCGCCTCGGCGGCCGCGGCCCCTTCGGTTGTGGCGGGACTGACACTGGTGGTGGTCATAAATACAACATGAATCCTGTTGCGAATTTGACCACGTGTCGAAAATCCCCAGTGGTGGCGGGCACTTGCGAGAGGCCGGAAGCTGGCACGGATCGTGAGAAGGAAAGGCATCTCAACTGCCGACCCCGAAAGCCACAGATGACCCCGCAAAACATCGCCATCGTCAAAGCCACCGTTCCCGCGCTCCAGGCGCACGGAGAGGCCATCACCAGCCACTTCTACCGGATCATGTTCGAGAGTCATCCGGAGGTGAAGGCCTTCTTCAACGAGGCGCACCAGGCCGCCGGCAGCCAGGCCCGCGCACTCGCTGGCGCGGTGCTGGCCTATGCCACGCACATCGACCGGCTGGACGAGATTGCCGGCGCATTGCCGCGCATCATCCAGAAGCATGCCGCGCTGGGCGTGCTGCCCGAGCACTATCCGGTGGTCGGCGGCTGCCTGCTGCAGGCCATCAAGGACGTGCTCGGAGACGCCGCGACCGACGAGATCATCGCGGCCTGGGGCGAGGCCTACCAATCGCTCGCCGCGCTGCTGATCGCCGCCGAGGAGGAGGTCTACCGCGCCAACGCGGCGCAGACCGGCGGCTGGCGCGGCGAGCGCGAATTCCGCGTGGCGCGGCGCGAGCAGGAGAGCGAGGTCATCACCTCCTTCTACCTGGAGCCGACCGACGGCGGCCCGCTGCTCGCTTTCTCGCCCGGCCAGTACCTCACGCTGGTGCTGAACATCGACGGCGAGCCGCTGCGGCGGAACTACTCGCTGTCCGATGCGCCGGGCAAGCCCTTCTACCGCATCAGCGTCAAGCAGGAAGAGGGTGGCCGCGCATCGAACTGGCTGCACGAGAAGGCCGGCGTCGGCACCCTGCTGCAGGTGCAGGCGCCTTGCGGCGACTTCGTGCTGCAGCCCGCGGGCGAGCGCGTGCGGCCGCTGGTGCTGGTGACGGGCGGCGTGGGCATCACGCCGGCCATGAGCATGCTCGAGTCGGTGGCGCACACCGGCCGCCCGGTGCACTTCATCCATGCCGCGCGGCACAGCGGCGCCCATGCCTTCCGCTCGCGCGTCGACGCACTGGCGGCCCGGCATGCCAACGTGAAGCCGCTCTATGTCTACGACGCGCCGCGCGAATCCGACCAACCGCATGCGACCGGTTTCATCACGCGCGAACTGCTCGCGCAGCAGCTGCCGGCCGACCGCGACGTCGACCTCTACTTTCTCGGGCCGAAGCCCTTCATGAAGGCGGTGTATGCGAGCGGCCTCGCGCTGGGCGTGCCGAAGCAGCAGCTGCGCTACGAGTTCTTCGGTCCGCTGGAAGCGCTGGAGGCATAAGGCGGGCTACCCACCCCATCGACGCTTGGGCGGCATCGATATACGATAAAAGTACACTCAAGGAGATCGGAATGTCCAACCCGAAAGCGCCTGAGAGTAGCAGTGGCTGCGGTGCGGTCGAACGCGCGCTGGACGAGAGCAAGCAGGTGAAGAAAGCGGTGGAGGAAGCCGCGGACGAGCTCGCTCTCGTTCACGTGGTTCTGGACAAGGGCGTGGCCCGGGACGTGCGCAGCGACGACCTCGACCGTGCAATCGAACAGACCGATGAGATCGAGAAGAAGCTCTCGAAGTCTGTCGATCTGCTCGAGAAGGTCGCCGAGGCATTGGAATCCGAAAGCAACAAGAAGGCGCCGTAAGGCTCATCGGGCTCATCGGCGGCGCGCTTCCTGAGCACCGCCCCCAAGTCGAGAAGCCTGCCTACAAGGACAGGGAAACCCAGGCCGTAAAAAGAATCGATTGGTGGTTGCGTTCCGTTGTCCAAGGGCCTCCAGACGCCGAAAGCGTATGCATGCCACTCACTACGATCCTTGTCGAGGACAGCCGGACGATCCGGGACAATCTGATTCCTGCGCTGGAAGAACTGGCCGGCGTTCACGTCGTGGCGAGCGCCGAGACGGCTGAAGGGGCCATCGATGCCCTCGCGCTGCATGGTTCCTGGCAACTGGTGATCGTCGACCTCTTTCTCAAGGAGGGCTCGGGCCTGACGGTCATCCGCGCCTGCCAGAGCCGCTCCAAAGACAAGCATCTGATCGTTCTGACGAACTACCCGAGCGCCGAAATGCGCCGCCGGTGCCTGGCGCTCGGCGCCGATGCGGTCTTCGACAAGTCCACCGAGCTCGATGCCTTTTTCGAGCAGTGCCTGGGTTATCAAGCCGGTGAGCTTCCAGGCGACCAGGCTATGCCACCCACACCGTCTTGATGTTCACGAACTCCTTGATGCCGTAGCCCGACAGCTCGCGGCCGTAGCCGCTGTCCTTCACGCCGCCGAAGGGCAGCCGCGGATCGGAGCGGACGGCCTCGTTGACGAACACGCAACCCGCCTCGATCGACTCGGCTGCGATGCGCTCGCCGCGGGCCAGGTCGCGCGTGATGACGGCGGCGCCCAGGCCGAACGAGGAGTCGTTGGCGACGGCGATGGCCTGCGCCTCGTCCCGCACCGGAATGACCGCGGCCACGGGGCCGAACAGCTCTTCGTCGTATGCAGGCATGCCCTTGGCGACATCGGTCAGCACGGTCGGCGGATAGTAGGCGCCCGGGCCTTCGGGAATCTGGCCGCCGAGCAGGCAGCGCGCGCCGCGCTGCACGCTCTGCCCGACCTGCCGGTGCAGGGCGTCACGCAGGTCGTGCCGGGCGAGCGGGCCGATTTCCGTCGCCATGTCGAGCGGATCGCCTTGCCGCACCGCCTTCATCTTCTGCACGAAGCGCTGCTCGAATTCACGCTGCACCGGCTCGACGACGATGAAGCGCTTGGCGGCAATGCAGCTCTGGCCGCCGTTGACCAGCCGGCCCTTGGTGCACACGCTCACAGCCAGGTCGAGGTCGGCGTCCTCCAGCACCAGGTAGGGATCGCTGCCGCCGAGTTCGAGCACGGTCTTCTTCAGCATCTCGCCGGCCTCGCGCGCCACCGCGCTTCCGGCCGCGCCGCTGCCGGTCAGCGTGACCGCGCGCACCAGCGGATGCCCGATGGCCGCGTCGACCTGCGCATTGCCGATCAGCAGCGTGCGGAACAGGTGTTCTGGCATGCCGGCCTCGCGCAGGATCTGCTCAATCGCGAGCGCACAGCCCGGCACGTTCGACGCATGCTTGAGCACTGCGGCGTTGCCTGCCATCAGCGCGGGCGCGGCGAACCGGAACACCTGCCAGAACGGAAAGTTCCAGGGCATCACGGCCAGCACCACGCCCAGCGGATTGAAGGCGACGAAACTCATGCGCGCTTCGGTATCGACCGGCTCGCGCGCCAGCAGCCGCGCCGCGTTGTCGGCGAAGAATTCGCAGCACACCGCGCACTTCTGAGCCTCGGCAATGCCGTCGCGCAGCGGTTTTCCCATTTCGCGCGCCATCAGCCGGCCCCAGGTGTCGGACTTCGCGCGCAGGATCTTCGCCGCCTCGCGCAGGTGCTGCGCGCGCTGCTCGAACGAGGTGCCGCGCCAGGCCAGGAATGCCTCGTGCGTCTTGCCGATGATGTCGTCGACCGCGGCGGCGGACATCTGCGCATAGGTTTCCAGCTTCTCGCCGGTCGCGGGGTTGATGGATTCGAGGGCCATGTCCTTGGGCTCCTTCCTGTTGAACGGCAACGAGCGCTCTGCCGCAGTGCGCTCCTTTGGGTCACTCTAGGTCGGCGATGCGCAGCGCATGTAGGCCGCCGCGACCATGACGGTGTAAGTCTCCGAGCCACCGGAGTCGAGCCTGCCTTCCTGATCTTTGAAGCGAGCGATGCAGGCGACCACGCATGTGGAGGGCCGAGTCCTACAGCTGAGAGGCGGCAATTGTTCGCAAAGTGCGCATGAGGCCCGGGCGCCGGCCGTATCGGCTGGATCTGCCGCGTGGCCTTCCAACCGAAGAGGAGATTCTCATGCACACGATCAAGGATGTGATGAGCCGGGACGTGCAAGTCATCAGTCCCGACGCGACGATTGCCGAGGCCGCGCGGCAGATGCGCGACGGCGATTTCGGCATGATGCCGGTCGGCGAGAACGACCGGATGATCGGCTCCATTTCGGACCGCGACATCGCGGTGCGCGCGGTGGCCGAAGGCCGCGGCGCCGACACCAAGGTGCGCGACGTGATGTCGGACGGCGTGCGGTGGGCGTACGAGGACGAATCGGTCGAACGCGTGGTCGCGATCATGGGCGAGTACCAGATCCGGCGGCTGCCGATCGTCAGCCGCGACAAGCGCCTGGTGGGCATCGTGGCGCTGGGCGACATTGCGGTCAGGGAACCTGCGCCGGCTCCCGCGGCCGAAGCGCTGTGCGAGATCTCGGAGCCCGCCTGAGTGCCGCCGTTGGCGCAATTCCTACAGCGCTTCCGCACACCTCTGACAGAAGTCGGCGGTGCGGCGGCGCAGTCTGGTATCGGATGTGGTGCGCTCCTCTGGACCCCGACGTGCTCTTGTGAAATCGAGCGAGCACGACATGCATGGGATCGGACAGGCCGGCACACAAGCCAATGAGCGAAGCTTGTCGGCAAGGCGCATGGCATGAAAAGCGCACCGCATCCCCCTGGTCATTGAAGAGGGCAGCGACCGGCCGATGCCTTCTTTCGAAAACACCGCCGAAAGGATTCCCACATGAGCAAGACCCAACTCGATGGCGCCAAGGTCGCCATTCTCGTGGCCGACGGCTTCGAGCAAGCCGAGATGACGGAGCCGCGCAAGGCGCTCGACGCGGCCGGCGCCGCCACCAAGATCGTCTCGCCGAAGGACAACACCGTGCGCGGCTGGAAGCACCACAAGCCGGCCGATGAGTTCAACGTCGACATACCGCTGCCGCAGGCGGCCGCGCACGAGTTCGATGCGCTGGTGCTGCCCGGCGGCGTCATGAACCCCGATGCGCTGCGCATCAACGAAGAGGCCATTGCCTTCGTGCGCGATTTCTTCAAGGCCGGCAAGCCCGTGGCCGCGATCTGCCACGGACCGTGGACGCTGATCGAGGCCGACGCGGTGCGCGGCCGCACGATGACCTCGTGGCCCTCGCTGCGCAGCGACCTCACGAATGCCGGCGCCAAGTGGGTGGACCGCGAGGTCGTGGTCGACGGCAACCTGATCACCAGCCGCAAGCCCCAGGACCTGCCGGCCTTCGACCGCGAGATGGTCAGGCTGTTCGCGGACGCCCGGGCGCATGCCTGAGACGGCTGCTGGCGAGCTCCAGGTCTTTCGGGAGAAGGCCGGGCCCTTCGTGTCATGAGCACGAGGATCGTTCAGTTCCTGGCCATTGCAATCGGCGCACTCGCGCTGATTCCTTCGGGCGCGCACCTGGCAGCGCTTCCGAACAAGATCGACCTCGGCCAGGCGGCGTATTTCCTGGTGCAGGGCATCTACCGCGGCTGGGCCGTGCTCGGGTCGCTGTGGGTGGCGGCGCTGGTGGTGAACATCGTCCTTGCGGTCGTCGTCCGCTCGCAGCTCGTGCCGTTCTGGCTCGCGCTCGGTGCCGCGGGCTGCATTGCAGCGATGTTCGCGATCTTCGTGGCGTGGACCTTGCCGGGCAACCAGGCCACGCAGAACTGGACCACCGTCCCGGCGAACTGGGAAACCCTGCGGCGCAATTGGGAGTACTCGCATGCGGTGAATGCCGCCATCGTGTTCCTCGCGCTCTGCCTGGTTAGCGCGTCGGCGTTGTCCTGGCGCAGGCCATGACCGGGTTCATCGGCCGCCCGCGCGCACTGCTTCGACAACGGACAGCACCGCATCGGCTACCACCTGCGGCTGGTCGAGTTGGATGTCGTGCCCCGCATCGGCCACGAGCAGGTGCCTGCCGCGCGAGGACCAGGCCGCCATCTCCTCGTGCATCTGCTTCCAGATCGCCTGGACCTGCCGGCCCTGCTCGGGCGTGATCTTCATTCCGCCCAGCTCAGCGGTGGTGTACGGCGCCATTGCGGTCAGCACCACGAGCGGACGATCGCCCAGGTCGCGGAAGCCCCTGGCCTCGGCGAGCGAGGCGTCGGCCGCATCGCTCTCCGCGAGCTGCGTGCGCAGCGACTTGGGTGCGAAGGCACGGATCGCCTGCATGTCGCGCGCGCTTCGATGCGGGGCCTGCGGCAGCAGCGCCGGCGCGGCCGCGCGCAGCACGCCGAAGGGCGCAAGCGCCACGCCGATGCGCGAGCGCATCGAGCGCGATTCGGTCATGAAGCGGGCGACGCGTTCGACCTGCTCCGGATGCGAGGGATCGACCAGCACCAGCCCCGCCACCTCGGCGCCGAAGTCGCGCGTGAAGCCCACGCTGTAGAGCCCGCCCAGCGACTGCCCGACCAGCACGAAGGGACCGCGCTCGCCCGCGTTGGCCAGCGCGGCGCGAAGGTCATGCGCCGCCTGCCTTGCGTCGGGAGGGTGTTCCGAAGGATCGCTCCACATCAGCCCCGCGCGGCTGTAGGCGCATGCACGCGTGTGCGCCGCGACCTTCGGCTGGACGGCCGACCAGCTCAACGATCCGTCGACACTCAGGCCCGCTTCGAACACCACGATGGGGGAGCCAGTGCCGCGGCAATCGAGCTGGATGCGGCGCCCACCGCCGATGTCGATCAGCTTTCCGGGCGCGGGAAAGTCTCGCGCCGCGCGGTAGCGGCCGATCTGCTCGTAGGCGGCGCCGGCGAGAGCCGCTGCGGCGACGAGTGCCGCAACTGCGGCAAGGCCGGCGCGCAGGCTTCGATGTCTTGAAGTTTTCACTGTACGGCTTTATGGCATGAAGGCGCCGTCGCGGGAACCTGGAGTCGGGAAAAAAGGGCACGCGATTTCAACAACAGCCCTGTTGCACGCAATACTTCCGCATGGACATCCGTCAGCTACGCTATTTCGTCAAGGTCGTCGAGCTCAAGAACATCACGACCGCGGCAGAGGCGCTCTTTATCGCCCAGCCTTCCTTGAGCCAGCACATGGCCAATCTGGAGTCGGAGCTCGGCGTCACCTTGCTGGAGCGCAGCGTGCACGGCACGCGGGCCACGGCCACCGGCGAACTGCTCTACCGCCATGCCAAGACGATCCTGCGACAGTTCGAAGACACCCGCTCGGCCATCCGGCAGGAGAGCGAATCGCCATCCGGCCGGGTGGCCATCGGGTTCCCGACCAGCACCTCGCGCATCCTGGCCGCACCGCTGCTGGCGCGGCTGCAGCAGCGCTATCCGCTGATCGAACTGGAACTGGTGGAGGCCTCCAGCGGGGACCTGACCGGGCAGGTGGCGGCCGACCGGCTGGCGCTGGCGGTCACGATGGATGCGCGGGCCGACTCGCGCCTGCGCATCGAGCCGATCCTCGAGGAAGAACTGTTCGTGGTGGTGGCCTCGTCGCAAAGGGCACCGCGCGCCTTCGGCATCGAGGCCTTTGCCAAGCTGCCGCTGCTGCTGCCCACGCATCCGAACTCGGTGCGCGTGGCCACCGAGCGGCTCCTGCGCGATCGCCAGCTGAAGTTCCGTCTGGTGGCCGAAACCAGCGCGGTGGAAATCCTGATCCTTGCCGTCGAACGCGGGCTCGGCGCCACGGTGCTGCCGACCGCGGCCTTTGCGCTGGCGCAGCAGCATGGCCGCGTGTGCGGCGTGCCCATCAAGGGGCGGCCGCTGCTGCGCGAGCTGTCGCTGAGCCTGTCGGTCCCGGCGGCGCACAGCCCCGCCGTGCAATGCGTGCGCGAACTGCTCCTGCAGGTGATCGAGGAGGAGATCGCAAGCAAGCGCTGGAAGGGCGTGCGGCGGTTCAGCGACGCAGGGTAGGGCGGTGCGCTCCTTCGCGAGCGCCCCATGCTCACTCCACGCGGATGTTGTTCCTGGTGATGAAGGCACTCCAGAAAGCCTGGTCGTCGATCGCGCGGCGGCGGATCTCGGCTTCGCCGCCGCTCATGGCCGGCAGCGAGAGTTCGGCCAGCCGGGCCTTGACGGCCGGGTCCGCCATCACCTTCTGCAGCGCGGCGTTGAAGGTGGCAACGATCTTCGGGTCCAGGCGCGCCGGGCCGGCAATGGCGTACCAGCCGGGCATCGGCGGCACGTTCAGCCCCGCTTCCTTCACCGTCGGCACCTGGGGCCACTGCGGCACGCGGCTGGCGCCGAGCACCGCCACCGCCTGCACCTTGCCCGACTGCACCTGCGGCAGGGCCGGCCCGACCACGCTCACCATGGCGTCGACCTCGCCGGCCAGCACGGCCGTGAGCGCCGCGGCCGAGCCCTTGTAGGGCACGTGCATCAGCTTGACGCCCGCGGTCGCGGCGATCAGTTCCATCGCGATGTGGGTGGAGTTGCCGATGCCGGCGCTGCCGAAGGTCAGTTCGCCGTTCTTCGCTTTCGCCTGCTCGAGAAACTGCGTGAAGGTCTTGATGCCGCTCTTGTTGCTCGCCACCAGCACGAAGGGCGTGTCGGCCACGGGCGCAAGAAAGGTGAAGTCCTTCAGCGCGTCGTAGGGCAGGCTCTTGTACAGGGCCGGATTGAAGGCGATCTGCGATACGCCTGCGAGCACCAGCGTGTAACCGTCGGCGGGCGCCTTGGCCACGGCGCCCAGGGCCACGAGGCCGTTGGCCGCCGGATTGTTCTCCACCACCACGGCCTGGCCCAATTGCTGGGCGAGCCGGTCGCTGAGCAGGCGCGCGATCACGTCCGACCCCGAACCCGCCCCTTGCGGCACCACGAGCTTGACCGGCCGCGCGGGCCAAGGCGATTGGGCCTGCACCGCGAGCGGCACGGACAGGAGCGGCGTGCCGGCCAATGCCAGCATGGGAACGAACGAGCGACGGGTGATGTGGGGCATGGCGTGCCTCTCTCTTGGCATGTTGAAGGAAGAACGGGGAAGCGAAGTGCTAGCGCGGCGTGGCGCGCAGCGGAAGATCGAACCAGCTGGCGTCGGTGCCACGCAGGATTTCCAGCCGCGGCGGCCGCCCGTGCGGCACCTGCGGGCCGTGGCCTTCGTCGCTGCCGCCGATGGACAGCCGTATGCGGCTTCCCGCGGCAAAGGTCCAGGACACCGGCAGCAGTGCGAAGTTCAGGCGCGCGGGCTCGTGGGGCACGAGCAGGCGGGCCGAAGCACGGTCACAGGTGTTCACGGGCCAGCTCGCCACGTAGTCCGGCGAATGCGACAGGCCCTCGCGGTGCAGGGCGCGCAGCAGGCCTTCGGTGACGTAGCGGCAGCTGCCGTCGGCCAACACTTCGCTCAGATAGACGTAGACGGCCGCGTCGGTCTCCGACGATGCGAACAGCAGGCTCGCGCTCACATGGCCCGTCAGTTCGGCGGATGCAGCCAGCGGTGCGCTGGTGTAGTGCAGGTATTGCGCCTGGCGCTCGGTCCAGTCGGGGTAGTAGTGCTCGATGCCGACGGCGCCCAGCCGTTCCAGCCGCGTCTGGCGGCCGGTCGAAACGGAGAAGTCGACCTGGTAGCTGTCGCGGCCCGGGGCGGCGGGCGCGTGCAGCGCCAGCACGCCCTGCGCATCGGGATGAACGCGGCAGGTTCCCGCGAATGGCGGCCATGCATCGACGGCCTGCCACTTCTCGTCGTGGATGGTGAAGTAGTGCACCGGCTGCTCCTTGTCGAGCCCGGTGTCGATGCCCCGCAGGTGATGGTCGAAGAAGCGCAGCACTTCGGCCAACAGCGGAAAGTCGGAACCGGTCTGCTCGCGCCAGGGCGAGACGTTGCTGCGGGCGCCGTGGTCCCAGGGGCCGAGCAGCAGGCGGTGCTGGTGCCTGGGCAGCGTCAGGAAGCGCGTGATCGCCGAGTTGCTGTAGCCGGCACCGTCGTACCAGCCCGAGACGGAGTAGATCGCCACGTCCTCGGGGATCTGGCGCGCGTAGTGGCCGGGGCTGCACACGTCCAGCGTCAATGCGGGGTCGTGCAGCGTTGCGTCGCGCCGGAACGGAAGCTCGCGGGCCATGTCGTTCAGCCGGCAGTTGCTGCGGTGCTGGTGCAGCGCCTGGGCCAGCAGGTGGCCATCGACATCGGCGTCCACCGGCTGCGGCCCGGCGAACAGCGGGTTGCCGTAGTACGCGAACTTGGCGAGGGCGGGGCGGTCGTCCTGGTCGAGCGCGACCATCAGTTCGTCGTAGCGGCCGGTCCAGATGGTCGAGAGCACGCCGCCCACGTAGAGCTGGTCGGTGTAGATGTCGGTCACTGCGAACAGCGGTGCGATGGCCTTGACGGCGGGGTGCCGCGTGCTCGCAAGGAACACCGCCGCCGCGCCCAGGTACGAAATGCCGGTCGAGCCGATGCGTCCGTCGCTCCAGGGCTGCTGCACGATCCACTCGGCAATCTCGTGGTAATCGTCGCGCTCCTTCGGCGAGCGCAATGCGTCGCGCGTGCCGAAGCTCGCGCCGGTGCCCCGCACATCCACCACCACCACCGCGTAGCCATGTGGCACGAAGAAGTCGCGGTAGCGGCCGCAGTTGGGGCTGGCCTCCACCGTGAGGTCGGTGGTCACGAAGCGCCGGTAGTAGGGCGTGAAGATGACGATGGTGGGCAGGCGGGCGGGCGGCTGCGCGCCATCGCGCGCCTGGGGCAGGTAGTAGTCGAGCGCGATGCGGCAACCGTCGCGCATCGTGACGTAGAGCGACTCCGGCCGCCCGGGCAGGCCGAAGGCGGCCTCGCGGCTGGCAAGGTAGGCGCTGGGCGGCAGGTGCCAGGCGCCTGGCGTGCTATCGCGGTCCGACATGGGGTGGGGGTACTTTCCTGAAGACAGAGGGATGGTGTTGCCACCGTTCCGTCATTCTGGGAATGCGCGCTCGCATTGAAAAATGCGAAATCATGATCGATCCATAGGTTGCTCCTATGGAAGGAAGCGATGCTCCACCGCGGCCGGGCAACCTGCCGAACCATCAGAACCCGACAGTCGCTCTCAGGCTTTATCAGCCGCTGTCCCGGGACGATCCGTCGGCCTGGAAGAACCCGGCGTCTTGCAGATTGCGCAGCACAATGTCCAGGATGCGCGCCGTCGTGTCGCTGCGGTGGTGCGCCAGGTACGAGAAGTAGTAGGGCACGTTCGGCACCACTGGCCTGGCGTGCAGAATTTGCAGGGATTTTTCGGCGACCTGACGGCGCGTGATCGATGCGGGCAGCATGGCAATCGCATGGCCGGAGGCGACCAGCGCCACCATGAGCGAGAGCGAGTTGCAACTGCTGTACTCCTCGAACGAATAGCCGTCCGAGGCCAGCCAGCGCGATGCCGATTCATGCAGGGTCGACGGCGGCGCATTGCAGACGATGCGGTGGTTCAGGGCGTGGGCCGGCAGAAAGTCTCCCTCGGGCATCATCAGGTCATGGGCCGCCACCCACTGGTGTTGGGTCAACCCCATGAACTGGCTTGTCACGTCGGGCTGGCTGCTTTGCCCGGTGTGCAGCGCCATGTCCAGTTCATGGCTGTTGATCTTCTGAAGCAGCTGGGCGCCTCCGCCCACCGTCAGGTCCACGCGAAGCGCCGGATAGCTGTCCTTGATGTCCTTGAGGATCTGCGGCATCCCGATGATCGCGCAGGACTCGTCCACCCCCATGCGCACCAGGCCCGTGATGGTGCGCCGCAGATCGAGCCGCGCCATGTCCTGCGCCGACGCCAGCACGCGCTCCGCATAGACCAGCACATTGCGGCCCAGCTCCGTCACCAGCAGGCGCTGGTTCTGGCGTTCGAACAGCTGGATACCCAGTTCCTCCTCCAGGTCGCGAATGCGGTGCGAGATCGCCGGCTGGGTGAGATGCAGGTGGCGGGCCGCCGCATGCACTGTGCCGAGACGCGCGGTCCACACGAAAGCTTCCAGCTGGTGGAGGGTGAACCTCGTTGATAAGGAACTCGAATCAACCATCGTGAGAATTGATCAGTATCGGTGCCGGGAGTGGCTACCTACGATTGCCGTCATTCACAACGACGATATCCGAAATGACTGCAATCGAACGAGGAGAGTTGCCGCTGCCATGCGCGCTGCAACTGCTGGCCTTGCTGAAGGAGGTCGAGCCGGCCACCATCGGCCACTTTCATGATCGCGGCTTCATGCATGGGCGCATCAAGGCCATCACTGCGGTGGCGCGCAGCGTCGGCACCGCCGTCACCGTGCGCTGCGAGGGCTCGGACGGATCCATCCTGCACCACGCGCTGGGACAACTGCGGGCTGGCGATTTCCTGTTTGTCGACCGCGCCGGCGACGAGACGATCGCGTGCATGGGAGGTGCCAGCATGTTGGCAGCGCGCCTTCGCGGTGTCGCAGGCGTGGTGGTCGATGGCTGCGTCACGGACATCGCGGAGCTGCGCGAGCTCGGCGTGCCGGTGTGGGCCCGCGGCCTGAGCGCCCGCACCACCCGCGCCGGCGGGCTGTCGGGCAGCTTCTGCCGGCCAGTGGACTGCGGGGACGTGCGCGTGCATCCCGGCGATGCCGTGCTGGCTGACGAGAACGGCGTTCTGGTAATGCCGCCCGACGAGGCCTGGGCCTTGGCCCGGAAGGCGATCGGACTGCAACAGGCGGAGCAGCAGACGCTGTCACGGTTGCGCGCCGGCGAGTCCTATTCCGAGGTGCTGGACACGCGCCTTGTTTTCCAGGAGGCAGCGGCATGACGAGCGCCCATCAGACCAGGCCGCCCGCCTTCGCACCGATGGCGGAACTGTCGCGTGCCTTGCGAACCGGAGAGACGAGTTCGGTGATCCTCACGCGGGAGTGCCTTCGTCGCATCGCGGCGCACGACGCCGTCTTCAAGAGCTTCCTGGCGGTCTACGAAGAAGAGGCCCTGGCTGCGGCAGCCCTCGCCGACGAGGAGCTTCGCGCAGGCCGCGATCGCGGCCCGCTGCACGGCATTCCGCTGGCGCTGAAGGACCTGGTGAACATCCAGGGCAAGCCCACGACGGCGGGCTCACCGCTGCTGTCGGCCAACATCGCGCAGCAGGACGCAGCCATCGTTCGGCGCATTGCCGACGCCGGCGGCGTCATCGTCGGCAAGACCCATATGGTGCAGTTCGCGCTGGGCGCCTGGGGCACCAATACGCACATGGACACGCCACGCAATCCGGCCGGCCGCGCCACGGACACGCTGGTGGCAGGCGGCTCCAGCAGCGGATCGGCCGTGGCCGTGGCGGCCCACCTGGTGCCGTGGGCGATCGGCTCCGACACCGGTGGCTCGGTTCGCGTACCCGCGGCCTTCTGCGGCATCGTGGGCTTCAAGCCCACCATCGATGCGCTGCCGCGCGAGGGCGTCTATGCGCTCAGCGAGAGCCTGGACAGCGTGGGCCTCATTGCCTCGTCGGTGCAGGATGCCCGGCTGTGCTTCGAGGCACTCGTCGGCGCGCCCGGTTCGGGCTCGGACGCCCGCCGGCGGATCGGCGTTCTGGAGGCGGACGAACTCGCGCCACTCGCGCCGGCCGTCGCGCGATGTCATGCGCAGAGCCTGCAAAGGCTCGGGCAGGCGGGTTTCAGTCTGGTGCCGTTCCGGTTTCCGGCGCCGCTGGCGGCGTTCAAGGAACCCACCAACGCCATCATGATCGCCGAAGGCGCCTGGGTGAATGACCGCTTCCTGGACGACCCGGGCGCGCCAATGGATCCGTCGGTACGGTCGCGGCTCCTCGCCGCCCGGGCGACCACGGCCGTGCAGTATCTGCAGGCTCAGGCCACCGCGTCGCGCTGGCAGCAGGAGTTAGCCGGCGAGATGGACAGGCTCGGGCTGTCCGCTGTCGCCATGCCCGTCACGGCGATGACCGCACCGCGCCTCGAGGATGTCGACCACAACGTGGCGCCGGTCCACTTCACCCGCCCGGTCAACCTGCTCGCGCTGTGCGGTATCTCGCTTCCCGCGGGTGAGGACGACGACGCACGGCCCATCGGGCTGCAACTGGTAGGGCGCGCAGGTGGCGATCATGCACTGCTGGGTGTCGCCGCCGAAGTCGCCGCCGCACTGCATCCGTCTCGAATTGCGCCGCAAGAGGTGCGCAATGCTTAGCAAGCTGGCCGCCGTCCTGCTGGCATTCGTCGTCCCGTGCGCGGCCGCCCAGGACTACCCGCACAAGCCGGTGCGCCTGATCGTCCCGTTCCCTCCGGGCGGCAGCGTGGATCTGGTCGCGCGTCTGGTCGGCAAGAGCCTGCAGGACGCGCTGAAGCAGCCCTTCGTGGTCGACAACAAGCCGGGTGCCTCCGGCAACGTCGGTGCCGCCTACGTCGCCAAGGCACCGCCGGATGGCTACACGCTGCTGGTCGGCAGCGCCGGCGTCTTTGCCGCCAACCAGTTCCTGTATGCCAATCCGCCATTCGATCCGCTGCAGGCCTTTGCGCCCATCATGCGGATCGTCGACCAGCCCAACATCCTGGTCGTGGGCCAGCAGTCGCCCGTGCGCAGCGTCAACGAGCTGATCGCGCTGGCCAAGGCACGCCCGGGAAAGCTGAGCTTCGGCAGCGCCAGCGTCGGTTCCGCCCAGCATTTCTCCACCGAAATCTTCATGCAGCAGGCCGGCGTGGAGCTCCTGCACGTTCCCTACAAGGGAGGCGCGCCGGCCCTGGTGGATCTGATGGGCGGTCAAATCGACATGCTGTTCGACACCTCGCCAACAGCCTTGCCCTACGCCAGGAGCGGCAAGCTGCGTGCGCTGGCCATCACCAGCCGACAGCGCTCCCCGCTGCTTCCGGACGTTCCCACGATGAAGGAAGCGGGACTGCCCGACTTCGAGGTCGTCACCTGGACCGGCATTGCCGCGCCGGCCGGCACACCCCAGGCCGTGATCGACAGGCTCAACGCCGCGATCAAGACCGCGCTGCGCGGCGAGTTGCGCAGGCAACTCGAGGAGACCTCCCTCATTCCGGTCGGGGACTCGCCCGGGGCCTTCCGGGAGTTCATGCGCAAGGACGCGGACAGCTACGCGCGCCTGGTGAAGGCCGCGAAGATCACGCCCCAGTGATCTTGCAGGGCGGTCCGGACGACGAATTTCTCACCCTCTTGATTGGATGCCGATATGAAGATTGCCTTGATACGTGCTGCGTGTGCCTTCTCGCTGGCGATGGCAGGGCTGGCGCTCGCAGGGGATTACCCGGACAAGCCCATCCGCATCGTGGTTCCCTATCCGCCGGGCGGTGCGTCCGACACGGTGTCGCGCCTGATCGGGCAGCAGCTGTCGCAGCGGCTCAAGCAGGCCGTCGTCGTCGAGAACAAGCCGGGGGCCACCGAACAGATCGCGGCCAGCTTCGTCGCCAAGGCGAACCCGGACGGCTACACGATCCTGCTGGCCTCCACCGCGGGGCTTTCGGTCAATCCGACCCTCTACAAGGGACGCCTCGCCTACGACCCGGAAAAGGACCTCGCGCCGATCGTGATGGCCGTGACCCTTCCCAGCGTGGTCATGGTTCATCCTTCGATGCCGGTCAATTCGTTCGACGAGCTCACGGCGTTCGCTCGGTCTTCGGCGACACCGATCAACTACGCTTCCAGCGGCGCCGGCAACCCCAGCCACCTGGGCATGGAGCTGTACAAGCGCGCGGCGTCCATCGACATGACGCATGTGCCCTACAAGGGTGGCGCGCCCGCGCTTCAGGATCTGATGTCCGGCCAGGTGTCTGTGATGATGGCCATCGGTCCGGAGTCGATGCCGATGGCCAAGGCCGGCCGCATGAAGGCGCTCGCAGTCACCACGGCGAAGCGCTCGCCCGCCTATCCCGGATTGCCCGCAGTTTCCGAGACCAAGGGCTTTGCCAACTTCGAGCTGCTGCACTGGTTTGCACTGCTGGCACCCGCCCGGACGCCCGACGCCGTCATTGCATTGCTGAACAAGAACGTGAACGACATCCTGAAGGACCCGGAGGTGAAGAACAAGCTGCTCGAGATGGGAATGGAGCTCGAAGGCGGTTCGCCGCAGCGATTGGCCGAAACGATCAAGCGGGACCGCCTCAAGTGGGAAAAGGTGATCATCGAATCGAACATCAGGATCGATTGATCCGCACCGACCAACATCATCATCCGAAAGAGAGAGCCGACATGGTATTTGCTGGCGAAGGCATCCTGATTTCATCGATGGAAGTGCTCCCGGACGAGGAGGCCGACTTCAACGAGTGGTTCGACCGTGAACACCTGGCCGAGAGAGTGGCGATTCCGGGTTTTCTCGAGGCGAGACGGTATGAATCCGTCAGCGCGCCGACGCGCTACCTGCAGATCTACAACACCACCAGCTTCGATGTGCTGGACGGCGCGCCTTACAAGGCAGCCCTGGCGAACCAGACCGCATGGTCGAATCACCACATTTCCCGATTCATCGCGCCGACGCGCGTGGTCGGACGCCTGGTGCACAGCGCGGGGGTCGCGCGAGGCGTTGCAGTCGCACTGATGCGGCTACGACCGTCCGGCGATCCGGCCATGATGCCGGCGCTTGCGGGTGTTCTGGAAGTGCTCGACCAACCGGGCACCGCTTCGATCCACTTTGTCGAGGCCGATGCCGGCCTTTCCAGGCCGGTGACGGCGGATTCGGGCTACGTGGGCAGTGAGGACTGTTATGTGCTCGTCGAATGCACCAGCGAGGCCGCTGCCGAGAGAATCGCAGACCGGCTGGAAGCACCAGTGGAAGAGTATGGAGAACTCATCGACGCGCGAGTTTTCCGGTATCGCATGGATATCAGCGCGTAAGACGACCTCCAGCGTGGGTTCCGCCGCGCAGGCGCTCGCTTCTCCTGGGTTTGCGGCAGGTGATGGTCGTCGCCTTCGCTCATCCAGGCTTCAGTTGGCGCAGCGCGCCTCGAGCGCGTCGATGAAGGCGCGATCCCATCGACCCTCCTTCATGGCCCGGATGGTCTCCGCTTCCGTCGCGAGGTGCGCGCGCGCCTTCTCGATCAGCAGCTCGGCCTCGTCTGGCGCGAAAGCCATCAGCCCGTCCTGGTCGCCGACCACGATGTCGCCGGGATTGACGACCATCCCGCCGACCGACACCGGCACGTTGATCTCGCCAGGACCGTCCTTGTAGGGCCCACGGTGGGTGACGCCTCGCGCATACACCGGGAACTCGCGTGCCCGGACCTCGGCCACGTCGCGGATCGCGCCGTCGATCACCACGCCCACGGTACCGATGTGCGCGGCGTAGAACGAGAGGATGCCGCCGACCACCGCGTTGTTGAGATCGCCGCCGGCATCGATCACCAGCACGTCGCCGGGCCGGCAGAATTCGAGCGCGCGCAGATACGTGAGGTTGTCGCCTCCGCGCGAGCGTGCCGTGACGGCCGTACCCGCCATGGTCCGGGCGGCTGGGCGGTGGTAGGGATGCAGGCCGGTACTGCCGATGTTGCGGTGCATGTTGTCGCTCAGCGCCGCGACCGGAATCTCCCGCAGTGCGGCGAGGATCTCGGGCGCCACCGGTGCGGCCGACGGGTTCTTGCGGATGGCTTTGTAGGGCATGGATGCTGTCCTCGGGTATTCAGGGGCGCGTCAGCGCAGGGTGGCCACGGCCCGCGCGATGCGCGTGCAGCCTTCTTCGAGCGTCTCGATCGACGTGGCAGTGGAAAGGCGGAAGTAGGGCGACAGCCCGTAGGCCGTGCCCGCGACCACGGCCACGCCTTCGCTCTCGAGCAGGTACATCACCACGTCGCCGTCTTCGGCCAGCCGCTTGCCCTGCGGCGTGGTCTTGCCGATCAGGCCGCCGCAGTGGATGTACAGGTAGAAGGCGCCGGGCGGCGGGCTGCAGCGCAGGCCGGGGATGTCGTTGATGAGCGCCAGGGTGCGGTCTCGGCGCTGCTTGTAGACCGCCACGCTCTCGGCCACGAAGCCCTGGTCGCCATTCATGGCGGCCGCAGCGGCCGCCTGGCTCACCGAGCAGCAGTTGCCGGTGGACTGCGACAGCAGCGTGTCCATCGCCTGGACCAGGTCGGCCGGACCGGCCGCATAGCCGATGCGCCAGCCCGTCATCGCATAGGTCTTGGAGACACCGTTGACCACCAGCGTGCGCTCGCGCAGCGCCGGTGCCACTGCGAGCAGGTGCGGCGTCGCCTGTCCGTCGAAGCGGATGTGCTCGTAGATGTCGTCGGTCATCACCATCACCTGCGGATGGCGCTGCAGCACCTCGGCCAGCGCGCGGTATTCGTCCGCGGTGTAGCTGGCGCCGGTCGGGTTGCTGGGCGAGTTGATCAGCAGCCAGCGCGTGCGCGGCGTGATCGCGGCCTCCAGCTGCACGGGCGTCAGCTTGAAGCCGTTGGCCTCGGGGCAGGCCACCGTGACCGGCGTGCCTTCGCAAGCCAGCACCATGTCGGGATACGACACCCAGTAGGGCGCGGGAATGATCACCTCGTCGCCCGGCTCCAACGTGACGGCAAGCGCGTTGTAGATCGCGCTCTTGGCGCCGCTGGTGGCGATGATCTCGTTCATCGCGTAGCGCAGGCCGTTCTCGCGCTCGAGCTTGGCAGCGATGGCGCGGCGCAGTTCCACCGTGCCGGCCATCAGGGTGTAGCGCGTCGCGCCTTGCTCGATGGCGGCGGCCGCGGCCTGCCGGATGTGGGGCGGCGTGTCGAAGTCGGGCTCGCCCACCACGAGGTTCACGATCGACTTGCCCTGGCGGCGCAGCTCGTTGGCGCGGTCGGCGGCGGAGGTGCTGGGCGAGGGCTTGATGCGCCGCACGCGGGCGGCAATGCGGGAGGGCGTCACTTGTCTTCCTGGGTTGGCGATGGCATGGGCCGAACGGTACGCACATCGATCCCGCGAGGCCAAGACGAGATTGCACTGGTCGTATAGGCGCAGCTTATGGTGGCTCCCGATGGCTGCTGCGCAGGGGCGGTGCTAGGCTCGGCTTTTGCTTGGGGACATGGCGTGAACCTGCGACGCCTCAAATATTTCGTGAAGATCGTGGACATCGGCAGCCTGACGCAGGCGGCCGAGGTTCTTTTCATTGCCCAGCCGGCGCTGAGCCAGCAGCTGGCCACGCTCGAGGGCGAGGTGCGCCAGCAGCTGCTCGTGCGCACCAAGCGCGGCGTCACGCCCACCGAGGCCGGCAAGGTGCTGTACCGGCATGCGCAGATCATCCTGCGCCAGTGCGAGCAGGCCCGCGTGGACATGGAAGCGGCCGGCGAAGGGCTGTCGGGCCAGGTGTCGGTGGGGCTTGCGCCCGGCACGGCGGCCTCGGCGCTCTCGCTGCCGCTGCTGCGCACCGTGCGTGCGCGCCACCCCGGCATCCTGCTCTACCTGAACGAGAACTACGGCACCACGCTGAGCGAGCTCATCATGAACGGCCGCATGGACCTGGCCGTGCTCTACGGCGACAAGGCGATCCACGGCCTCTCGTTCCTGCCGCTGCTCAAGGAGCCGCTGTACCTGGTCGGCCCGCACGCCATGCCGGCGCCCGCGCAACCGGTGAAGCTGGCCGACCTGCGCGACATCGAGCTCTTCCTGCCGCGCCCCTACAACGTGGTGCGCAAGCTGGTCGACGCGGCCTTCGTGCGCGCGGGCATGGTGCCGCGCGTGGTGGCCGAGATCGAGTCGGCCTTCACGCTGACGGCCGCCATTGCCGACGGGCTGGGCGCCACCATCCTGCCGGCGTCGATGGCGCGCGAAGTGGTGGCGGCCTGCGGGGCCTGGCAGTTCCAGATCGTCGACCCGGTCATCGAGGCGCCGTTGGCTCTTTGCCAGTCCGACCACCTGCCGCTCTCGGAGCCGGCGCAGGCGGTGAAGAGCATCCTGCTCGAACTCGTGGTCGACCTGGCCGGCACCTTCGCGGCCACGCCCGAACCCGAGCTGGCCGCGCTGTCGTAGCGCACCGTCATAAGCCGCCCTTATCCCGGCACAGCCATTCCGTCTTGGGCTTTGTGCCTGCGGCCCGCTACCGTTCATGCCTGCCGTCACGCGTTCGCGGAATGCGTCGGCCACCAAGGATGTTCTGTCGCCCAGGCAGCCCGGCATGAAGCAGGAACAGATCAAGACGCTCATCGACGCACTCGCGGCCTCGGACCTCGCGGAGCTGGAGTACAGCGAAGACGGCAGCACGCTGCGGCTGGTGAAGCAATCGGCGCTGGCGGCCGCGCCCGCCGCGCGGCGCCCGGCTGCTGTGCGCAAGGCGACCGCCGCAGTGTCCGCGGGACCGGCGCTCCCGGCGGCGGCCGAATGCCTTGCGCCGCTCTACGGCGTGGTGCACCTGCAGCCCGCGCCGGGCGAGCCGCCCTTCGTGCAGCCGGGGCAAGCCGTCGAGGCCGGGCAGATGCTCTGCGTGATCGAGGCCATGAAGATGTTCAACGAAGTCCGCGCCGACGCTGCCACCACCGTGCAGGCCGTGCTGGTGCGCTCGGGCCAGGAAGTGGAAGCAGGCGAGCCCCTGTTCCGCTTCGGTTGAGGAAGAAAGGCCGCGCGATGTTCGATACCGTCCTCATCGCCAACCGCGGCGAGATCGCCCTGCGCATCCTGCGCGCCTGCCGCGGGCTGGGCCTAAGGACCGTGGTCGCGCATTCCGAGGCCGACAGCGAAGCCAGCTATGTCGCACAGGCCGACCAGGCGCTGTGCATCGGGCCCTCCGCGCCGGGACAGAGCTACCTGAACCAGTCCGCCCTCCTGTTTGCCGCCGAAGTCAGCGGCGCGCGGGCCATCCACCCGGGCTACGGCTTCCTGTCGGAGAACGCGGGCTTTGCCGCGCGCGTGGAGCAGGCCGGCCTGGTCTTCGTCGGCCCCAGTGCCGCCTGCATCCGCACCATGGGCGACAAGGTCTCGGCCAAGCGCGCGATGCGCAAGGCCGGCGTGCCCTGCGTGCCGGGGCCCGACGAGCCGCTGCCGGACGACCCGGTCGCGGTGCAGGCCCTCGCGCGCGCGATCGGCTACCCGGTGATCGTCAAGGCGGCGGGCGGCGGCGGTGGGCGCGGCATGCGCGTGGTGCAGGGCGAAGCCGCGCTGCTCGATGCGATGGCGCTCACGCGCGAGGAAGCGCGCCAGGCCTTCGGCAACCCCGAGGTCTACATCGAGAAGTTCCTGCTGCACCCGCGCCACGTCGAGATCCAGGTGCTGGCCGACAGCCACGGCAACGCCGTCTGGCTGGGCAGCCGCGACTGCTCGCTGCAGCGCCGCCACCAGAAGGTGATCGAGGAGGCGCCGGCGCCCGGCATCGACGAGGCACTGATGGCCGAGGTGGGCGAGCGCTGCGCGGCCGCCTGCCGGCAGATCGGCTACTGCGGCGTGGGCACCTTCGAGTTCCTCTACGAGAAGGGCGCTTTCTATTTCATCGAGATGAACACCCGCCTGCAGGTCGAGCACCCGGTGACCGAGATGACCGCGGGCATCGACATCGTGCAGCAGCAGTTGCGCATGGCGCGCGGCGAGCGCCTTTCGCTGGTGCAGCACGAGGTGCGGTGCCAGGGCCATGCGATCGAATGCCGCATCAATGCCGAGAACCCCGAGACCTTCGCACCAACGCCCGGGCGCATCACCGGCTGGCAGGTGCCGGGCGGCTTCGGCGTGCGCGTCGATTCGCATGCCAACGCCGGCTACCGCGTGCCGCCTTACTACGACTCGATGATCGCCAAGCTGATCGTGCACGGCAGCACGCGCACCGATGCGCTCGATCGCATGCGCCTCGCGCTCGCCGAAATGCGCGTCGATGGCATCGCGACCAACGTGCCGCTGCACCGCAAACTGCTGAGCGACCAAGGCTTTGCCGCCGGCGGCGTGGACATCCACCACCTCGAACGCTGGCTGCAGCAAAGGAGCGCGGCATGATCGCGCAGCGGCCATCGATCAGCCCGCTGGGCACGACCGCGCTGATCTTCGAGGCGCCCGGCGAGATGAACCTCAACTCGCAGCAACGGATCTGGGCGCTGGCGCACGAGACCCAGGCCTGGCCCGAGATCCGCGAAGCCGTGCCGGGCATGAACAACCTGATGCTGACCTTCCTGCACCCGCCGCGCGGCCTCGCTGCGCTCGAAGCCCTGGAGGCGCGCCTGCGCGATGCGTGGGACGCGGCCGTCGCGCGGCCGCGGGAAGGCCGGGTGGTCGAGCTGCCCGCGGTCTACGGCGGTGCGGGCGGCCCGCACATGGCCGACGTGGTGGCGCACACCGGCCTGAGCGTCGAGCGCATCGTCGAGCTGCACAGCGCGCCGCTCTACCCGGTGTATGCACTCGGCAGCCATCCGGGCTACTGCTACCTGGGCGGCATGGACGCGCGCATCGCCACGCCGCGTCGCAGGGTGCCGGTGCTGAGCATCCCGGGCGGCGCGGTGTCGATCGGCGGCGCGCAGACCGGCGTGTCGGCCTCGGCCGGGCCCAGCGGCTGGAACACCATCGGCAGCACCTCGATGTCTTTCTTCGATCCCGCGCAGGACCCGCCCGCGGCGCTGCAGCCGGGCGACATGATCCGTTTTCGCGTGGAGGGCATCGTCCGATGATCGAAGTGCTTTCCTCGGCCGCGCTCGCCACCGTGCAGGACCTGGGGCGCACCGGCAGCCTGCGCTGGGGCGTCGGCACCTCGGGCGCCATGGACAACCTGGCGCTCGCGGCCGGCAACCTGCTGCTGGGCAATGCGCTCGACGCGGCCGCCGTCGAAGTGCCGGTATTTCCCTTCAAGGTGCGTTTCGACGAGGACTGCGCGTTCGCGCTGACCGGCGCCGATTGCGCGGCCCGGCTGGACGACCAGCCGCTGCTGCCCTGGTGGGTGCACCAGGCGCGGGCCGGGCAGGTGCTGGCGCTGGGCCTGCCGCAAGGCGGCGCACAGCAGCGCGGCAGCCGCGCCATGCTGTGCCTGGCCGGCGGGGTCGACGTGCCCGAGGTGCTGGGCTCGCGCAGCACGCAGCTGCGCGGCGCGTTCGGCGGCCACGAAGGCCGTGCGCTGCGCCGGGGCGACGTGCTGCGTACCGGCGCTGCGGGAGCCGTATGCAAGACCGGCTTCGGCCTGGTGCCACCCGCGCTCATGCTGCCACTGCAGCAGGACGGCGTCGCGGCGGTGCGCGTGCTGCCGGCGGCGGAGTACCTGGGGTTCGAGCCGGCATCGCGCGCCGCCTTCTGGGCCGGCGAATGGAAGATCACCTCGCAGAGCGACCGCTACGGCTACCGCCTGGAGGGCGAGGCGCTGCGCCCCATCGCGCCAATGGAGCTGCGCTCGCACGGCATCGTGCCCGGGGTGATCCAGGTGCCGCACAGCGGGCAGCCGATCATCCAGATGCGCGATGCCCAGCCCTCGGGCGGCTACCCCAAGTTCGGCACGGTGATCGAGGCCGACATGTGGCGCCTTGGCCAGGCGCCGATCGGCAGCCGTGTGCGCTTCATCGAAACCACCTGGGACGAAGCGCTGGCCGCGCTCGACGAAGTGCGCGCCTGGCTCGACAAGGTGGCGCGCATGGTGGAACTGCACCGCGGTGCGCCCGCGGCGGGGCGCTGACATGCAAGACATTGCGCTGCAAACCAGCCGATTCGCCGCATGGCTCGCCGACACGGACATCGGCCTGTTCGAACTGCGCACCCCGCAGGGCACCTTGCGCCTCGGCCGGCAGGGCGACGACATCGTGGAACTTCCCGCCGAGGTGACCGAGGCCGAGGCCGAGACCGCGCCCGTGTCGGTCCACGCCCCCTCGGTCGGCGTGTTCCTGCACAGCCATCCGCTGGCCACCGCGTCGCTGGTGCGCATCGGCGAGCACGTGGAAGCCGGCCAGACCGTCGGCCTGCTGAAGATCGGCCCGCTGCTGCTGCCCGTGACCGCGCCGCAGGCCGGCATCGTCGATGGCATCCACACGGCCGACGGCCTGGCGGTCGGCTACGGCACGCCGCTCGTCGACCTGCATCCCCTCTGACGAACGAGAGAAGGACTCTCATGGACATCGACCTGAACGCAGACCTCGGCGAAGGCTTCGGCCCCTGGCGTATGGGCGAGGACGAAGCGCTGCTGGACATCGTCTCTTCCGCCAACGTGGCCTGCGGCTTCCATGCGGGCGATCCGGTCATCATGGACCGCACCGTGCGCATGGCGCGCGCACGGGGCGTCGACGTGGGGGCGCATGTGGGCTTTCCCGACCTGCTCGGCTTCGGCCGCCGGCCGATGCAGATCGAGCCGAAGGAACTCGTCGCCTACGTGCTCTACCAGCTGAGCGCGCTGGACGGCATGGCGCGCACCGCCGGTCACCGCATGACGCACATGAGCTTTCACGGCGCACTCGGCAACATGGCCGCGGCGGACGCCGCGCTCGCCGAGCCGCTGGTGCGCGCCGTGGCGGATTTCGATCCGATGCTCATCGTGAGCTCGTCCGCCAGCCGCGCCATCGAGGACGCGGCCGCACGCTGCGGCCTGCGCGTGCGCACCACCTTCCTGGCCGACCGTGCCTGCGAGGATGACGGCCTGCTGGTGCCGCGCAAGCTGCCTGGTTCGGTCATCCACGACCAGGGCGCGGTGCTGGCGCGCGTGCGCCAGCTGCTGGAGGAGGGCACGGTCACCAGCTACAGCGGCAAGAAGATCCCGATGCGCGCGCATTCGATCCTGCTGCATGGCGACACGCCCGGTGCGGTGGAGCTGGCGCGCGCGGTGCGCGGCGTGGTCGAGCAGGTGGGGCGCGTGGTGCCCATATCGAGGCAGTCGGATTAGGTCGGACATGGTGCTTACCCTAGGCCGTATGCGCGAACACGGGGCAACATAAGGACGGCTTATCGCTCCACAGCCAATCCGTCTTGGCGCCGCAAAGAAGCGCTCGATACAGTGAATTCGAAGCAGCGATCTCCAGTTCCACGAAAGAAACAAAGATGCCCTTCTCCGACTACAAGACCGCGCTGGTGACAGGGGCCTCCTCGGGCATCGGCGCCGCCGTCGTCGAGCGCCTCTGCAAGGAAGGCCTGAAGGTCCACGCGCTGGCGCGCAGCGCCGACAAGCTGGCCGAACTGGCCACTCGCACCGGCTGCATCCCGCACGCCATCGACGTGAGCGACCTGGCCGGCATCACCCGCCTCGCGCAAGAGGTGGAATTCGACGTGCTGGTCAACAACGCCGGCGTGGACCGCCCCGGCTCCATCCTCAAGGCCGACGCCGAGGGCATCGACCTGCTGGTCGACGTGAACCTGCGCGCCGTGCTGCACCTGTGCCGGCTCGTGGTGCCCGGCATGGCCGCGCGCGACCGGGGCCACGTGGTCAACATCAGCTCCATTGCCGCGGCCTACAACTTCGGTGGCAACAGCACCTACCACGCGACCAAGGCGGCCGTGAGCATGCTGTCGCGCCAGCTGCGCATCGACGTCTTCGGCAAGCGCGTGCGGGTGACCGAGATCTGCCCGGGGCGCGTGGCCACCGACATCTTCGCGCACGTGCACGGCGACTCCGAAGAAACCCACAAGCGCTTCGTCGAAGGCTACGAGCTGCCGCAGGCCGAGGACATCGCGAACGCCATCGCCTTCGCGATTGCGGCGCCCATCGCGGTCAACGTGGGCCATATGGAAATCACGCCCACGCTGCAGGTGCCCGGCGGGCTCTCGACCGCGCGCCCGGAAGCGCCGCAAGCCTGAGCGCCCTGCATGGCCACGCCAAGGAGCAGCACATGAAGGACTTCGACCTGCTCGCGATCCTGCTGAAGCCGGAGTTCGGTGCGATGCTCTGGCACGGCCTGCTGGAGACGCTGAAGATCGCGGCTGGCTCCTGGCTGCTGGCCATGGCCATGGCGGTCGTGCTGCTGGTCGTGCGCCTCACGCCGAGCCGGCTGGCCGAACGCGTGGTGGCCGGCTATGTCTCCTACCACCGCAACGTGCCGACGCTGGTGCAGCTCATGCTCTGGTACTTCGGCATCTTCAGCCTGCTGCCCGATGCGCTGCAGGGCTGGCTGTCGGCCCACAACGCCGAGACGATTCTCTCGATCGTCGCGCTCGGGCTCTGCCAGGCGGCCTACTTCAGCGAGGACATGCGCTCGGGCCTGCGCTCCATCCCGGCCGGGCAGGCCGAGGCCGCGCGCGCGCTCGGCCATGGCTACATCGGTTCGATGCGCCACGTGATGCTGCCGCAGGCCATCCGCAACGCGGTGCCGGCACTGGTGAACCACAGCGTGTCGCTGTTCAAGAACAGCAGCCTGGCGATGGCCATCGGCGTGGCCGAACTGACCCACGCGGTGAAGGAAATCGAGAGCCAGAGCTTTCGCACCTTCGAGGCCTACAGCATGGCGACGGTGCTGTACCTGGTGTGCTCGCTGCTCATCATGGCGGTGGGCGGCTGGCTGTCGCGGCGCTACCGCATCGTCGGAGCGAGGTAGCAAGCCATGTTCAGCGTCTATGAAATCCTTCGCGACAACTGGCTGCTGCTGCTCATCGGCCAGTACCCCAGCGGGCCGCTCGGCGGCATCGTCGCCACGCTGATCCTGTCGGTGCTGGGCATCGTGCTGGCGTTTCCGCTGTCGGTGCTGCTGGCGCTGGCGCGGCTGTCGCCCTGGCGCCTTTTGCGCTGGCCGGCCACGGTGCTGGTCTATGTGGTGCGCGGCGTGCCGCTGCTGATGGTGATCCTGTGGGTCTACTTCCTGGTACCGATGCTGATCGGGCGCGACGTGTCGGGCTTCACCACCATGCTGTGCACGCTGGTGATCTACGAGGGCGCCTACCTGTCGGAGGTGGTGCGCGCCGGCATCCAGGCCCTGCCCAAGGGTCAGGCCGAGGCGGCGCGCGCACTCGGCCACAGCCACCTGGGCGCCATGTGGTTCGTGATCCTGCCGCAGGCGCTCTACAACATGCTGCCGAGCATGCTGAGCCAGTTCATCTCCACCATCAAGGAAACCACGCTGGGCTACGTGATCAACGTGCAGGAGCTGACCTTCGCGGCCAACCAGATCAACAACCAGCTGCTGACCAAGCCGTTCCAGGTGTTCTTCATCCTGGCGATGACGTACTACGTCGTCTGCTTCAGCCTGACGCAGCTGGCGCAATGGCTGGAGCGGCGCGTGGCCCACAAGCGGCTCGGCGCCGTTTCGCCGAAGGCATCCGAAGACGGCGCTTCGTTGCCGCCACCGGTGGTGGTGAATCCATGAACCCCGTTCCACACCCCGCAGGGGATGACACCATGATCCTGTTCTCCAACATCAACAAGTGGTATGGCGACTACCAGGCGCTTGCCGACGTCAACGCCGAGGTGAAGAAGGGCGAGGTGGTGGTGGTCTGCGGGCCTTCGGGCTCCGGCAAGTCGACGCTGATCCGCACCGTCAACCGGCTGGAGGAAGTGAAGTCGGGGCAGCTGCTGTTCGACGGCCACGACATTCACGCACCCATGAGCAGCGCGGCGCTCAACAAGCTGCGCAGCCGCATCGGCTTCGTGTTCCAGAGCTTCAACCTGTTTCCGCATCTCTCCGTACTGGAGAACATCATGCTGTCGCCCATGCGGGTGCTGGGCGTGAAGCGGGCCGACGCGAAGGCGCGGGCGGCGCAACTGCTCGAGCGTGTGGGCCTGTCGAACAAGGCCGGCGCCTACCCGGCCCAGCTCTCGGGCGGGCAGCAGCAGCGCGTGGCCATTGCCCGCGCGCTCGCGATGGAGCCGCCCGCGATGCTGTTCGACGAGCCCACCAGCGCGCTCGACCCCGAGATGGTGGGCGAGGTGCTCTCGGTGATGCGCAGCCTCGCCGGCGACGGCATGACCATGATGTGCGTCACGCACGAGATGAACTTCGCCCGCGAAGTGGCCGACCGCGTCTGGTTCATGGACGCCGGCCGCATCCTCGAGAAGGCCGACCCCGAGACCTTTTTCGGCAGTCCGCAGCATCCGCGCGCGCAGCGCTTCCTGTCGGATTTGCGCGCGCACTGAGCTTCGTTTTCTTCATTTCCTTCGAATTTCTTCAGGAGTCCAGCATGTCGAACAGAACCACTTTCCGTCTCGCCGCCATCGGCGCCTGCCTTGGCGCCGCGCCTTTCCTGGCGCAAGCCGACCAGTGGAGCGACATCAGCGCGCGCAAGGAGCTGCGCTGCGGCACCTTCGCCGACGTGCCGCCGTTTGCCGCGCCCGATCCGAAGACGCGCGAGATGGTGGGCCACGACGTCGACCTGTGCCATGCGCTGGCCAAGGAGCTCGGACTCACCGCCAAGGTCACGCCGCTGTCGGTGGAAGCGCGCGTGCCCGAGGTCAAGCTCGGGCGCGTCGACGTGACCATTGCCAACCTGGCCTATACAAAGAGCCGCGGCGAGCAGATCCAGTTCAGCGACCCGTACTACGTGGCCAAGGAAATGCTCGCGGTGAAGGCATCCGACCCCGGCACGGCCAAGGCCGACTTCAAGGGCAAGCGCCTGAGCTCGACCAAGGGCTCGACCTCGGAGCTGTCGATCAAGATGAACGGCTCGGAACCGGTGACCTTCCAGGACACGGGCTCCGCCTTCATGGCGGTGCAGCAGAACAAGTCGGTCGGCATGGTCGCGAACACGATGACCATCACCAAGCTGGTCAACCAGTCGAAGACCGAGGGCGTGGCGCTGAAGATGATCAAGGAGCCGATGGTGCTGCAGCCCATCGGCGTCGGCATGAAGAAGGACGAGCCGGTGCTGCTTGCCAAGGTGAATGGCGCGCTCTACGCGTTGGAGAAGTCGGGCGAGCTCGACAAGATCTGGGCGAAGTGGCTCGGCCCGAACACCGAATACAAGATGACGCGCGAAGAAAAGGTCATGCCGCTGGCCGACCTCAAGTTCGAACTCCTGCCCTGAGCGTTCGCTTCGCCGCCCCGCGAACGCGACTGGTTATAAGTAGTAATCATTAAAACGAAACTGCGTATTGTTTTTACCCGGTTTCGTCGGCATCATCACCGCATGGAGAAGACCAAGGCCCTGGTGACCGTGATCGAGATGGCACGCGCCGGGCTCGGCTTTACGCCCGCCGACGCCCTCGACCACATCGCCACGCTCATTGCGCAGGAGGATGCGCAGAGTGCGTTCTACGACCGCAGGGTCGAAGAGCTGCTTCGCCTTGGGGCCTGCATCTGGAGCCTCCGGCGCGACCTCGTGGCTCCGCGCTGAGCTTCTTCGCTCCGCCCCGCTTCTTGACACGCATGGGCTATGCCGTGTGGCCAGATGCAGGAAAGGGTACTTAAGGCTACATTTCTCAGAACCAAAAAAGCCGGCATTTTTGGACTGGACAAGCGCCGGCAATCGGAGGATTGAATGCCGCTCTTGTTCCTGCTGAGGCTGCAGCACACGCTGCTGCCCGTCAGAGTCGCCCTTCCGGAGGAGGTCCGGATCGTCTCGGTGCTCGTGGCCACCGGTTTGATCGAGGCCGAGTTCGCACCCGTCAGGCCGGCGGGCCGGGATGCCGCTTCGCGCATCGCGACGGTGAAGCGCATCACCGAGGAAGGCCTTGCCGAACTCGCCCAGATGAACGACGCGCCCAAGTTCGTGAAGACCTCGATGCAGTTCGCGCGGGGATTGCGATTGATGTGAGCTTCGCGTGGTCGATCAGCCGACGCCCGCCGCATCCCGCTTCGGTTGTTTGATCGTCCACAGCGCAAACACCATCAGGGCGACGCCCGCAAACTGGACGGCATTCAAGCTGCGTCCGTACACACCCCAATCCACCAGCACCGCGGTCAGCGGGTACACGAACTGCAGAACGGCGATTTTCCCAAGGGAAAGCCGGGCCATGCCCGCGAAAAGAATCGCGTAGGCCAAGCCGGTGTGCAGCACGCCCAGCCCCGCGAGCCACGCCCAGGCCGATGCCTGGCCGGGCCAGCCGAACACAAAAGGCGCCCACGCCAGAACGACGACCCCGGTCACGCACTGCCACCAGGCCAGCGCGTAGGATGTGATGGTTTTTTCCGTATTGGCGAGGATGGTCACCGCGGCATAGCAGAGCGAGCCGCCCAGGCACATCAGCAGGCCCAGCGCGTAGTCGCTGCCCCATGAGGCCACCGATGCCATGCTGCCGACCAGGCCGGTCGTCAACGCCAGCCCGCACAGCGCGGCCAGGGTGGCGGCCCACTGGCGCGCCGACACGGCTTCACGCAGGACCAGTGCGCCGAAGAGAATGATCCACACCGGCTGGATGTGAAAAACAATGGTGGCCACCGCAATCGAGATGCGCGGGATGGCCGCAAAGAACAGCGCCCAGTTCACGACCATCAGGCAGCCCGTCGCGCAGGCGATCCACCAGCTCTTGCCGTGCAGCCGCAACTCGTTCATTCGACCGGTTGCCAAACCCCATGCGAGCAAGGCCAATGCACCGAAGGCGCAGCGAAACAGGACCGTGACCAGCGGATGCTGGCTCGCCTCTTCCACGAAGACACCGACGGTGCCGAGCAGCACGCCGCCGGCAATCAGCAGCCATTGGCCCGTGCTTTCCCGGTTGGATGGCCGCGCCGCCGCGAACACGGGGTGCACCTGAACTGCCTTCTTTTGCATGAAACTGATCGTCTGCCCATGCGGCATCGGCGTAAAGCGCATAGTTCGAACGCCTATCATTCGAATATCGAATGAGAGCGACCATGAAATATCCCGATTTCCAGATCGACTGGCTGCGCGCCCTGGTGGCGGTGGTGGATGCCGGCTCGCTGTCCGCCGCGGCGCCCCTGGTCCACCGCTCGCAATCGGCGGTGAGCATGCAGATCAAGAAGCTGGAGAACGCGCTCGGCCAGGCCGTGCTGCTGCGCGGCCCGCGGCACCTGGAAGTGACGCCGGCGGGCGCGCAGCTGCTGGTCTATGCGCGCCGCATGCTCGAACTGCAGTCGGAAACGCAGAACGCCATGTTCGGACCGGAACTGGCCGGCCGCGTGCGGCTCGGCGTGCCGGACGACTACGCCTCCACCTACCTGACGCCAGTGCTGCGCAGCTTTGCCGGCCGCTACAAAGGGGTGGAAATCGAACTGACCTGCGAGCAGTCGACCTCCCTCATCCCCAAGATCGCGCGGGGCGAGCTGGACCTGGCGCTGGTCTCCCGCGACAAGCCGCAGCGCGGACAGCTCCTGTTCCAGGAGCCGCTGGTGTGGGTGGGCACGGCGCAGCATGAAGCCTGGCGCCGCAATCCATTGCCGATTGCGGTCTACGAAGCGGGCAGCATGGCCCGAACTGCCGCGCTCTCGAGCCTGGCGGCCAGGCGGCGCGCCTATCGCATCGTCTATCACAGCTCCAGCCTCGCCGGCCAGCTCGCGGCCGTGGAGAGCGGCCTGGCCGTGGCCGTGTTCACGCGCTGCAGCGTTCCGGCCCACCTGCAGATATTGCAGAACCTGCCCACCGGCTTCGATCTGCCGAAGCTGAAATCGATGGATGTGGCGGCGCTGCGCAGCAAGGTGTCGCTGCGCTCGCCGGCGGTGGATGCCATGTACGAGCAGATGCTGAGGACCTTGAGCCCGGCATAGCTTGGTCGCTTGCAGCCAAGCTGCCCGTGCTATCCGCGCGGATCGGCTTCCGCAAGCGGACGCGTCAACGCCGTCGCCGTGTCCAGCAGGACGATGGCGCGGTCCGGGTCGTGGCCCATGTAGGGGCTGACCAGCAGCTGGCCGATCAGCCGGTCGAAACCGTACCTCACCTTCGCCGGCTCGGGGTGCGCCGCATACATGGCGCGCAGCATCGACACCACCGCACTGACCTGTGTTCCCAGGACCTCCATGGCGCCCAGGCGTCCGCTCGCCTCGAAGACTGCTTGTGGATCTGTGGTGGTCATGCGGCACTCCCGTCTCGGTGTTGAAGCGCCAGAACGTAAAAAGAGGCCTAATGGATTACATTCAGGTCTGAAATACCCAAAACTGGTGACATTTAGGCTCGGTAGTGTGAAATATGTCACGCAGGGCGTAGCCGGCAACTCCTCATAGACTCGTCCGATGAACGTGCGTTTTCTCGAAGCCTTCGTCTGGGTCGCCAAGCTAGGTAGCTTCAAGGCAGCTGCCGAGAAGATGCACACCACGCAGGCCGGCATCTCCAGCCGCATCGCCACGCTGGAAGAGCAGTTCGGCGTGCGCCTGTTCGACCGCGAGCACCGCGGCGTCATGCTTACCTACCAGGGCACCGAACTCATGCCGCATGCCGAACGCATGATCGAGATGCAGGCGCGCATGGTTGCGGCCATGGGCCAGGCCGATGCCTTCTCGGGCATGCTGCGCATCGGCGTGATCGAAACGGTGGCCCACACCTGGCTGCCCGACCTGTTCTCGCGCTTTGCCGAGAAATACCCCAACGCCACGCTGGAGCTGATCTCCGACATCACGCCAAGGCTGCGCGACGACCTGCTGCGCGGCACGCTCGACTGCGCCATCCTGTCGGAAGAGATCACGCCCGGCTTCATCGACAACCGGCGCATCGCCAACCTGGCGATGCGCTGGGTCACGAGCCCCGCGCTGGCACTCAAGTTCCCCTCGCGCAAGCTGCTGTCCTTTGCCGACATCGCCACGCAGCCCATCATCTCGTTCAACCGCGAATCGAGCGTCTACCGCAACATCGCCCAGAACGCGAGCGGCTGCACCAACCTGCGCGTGAGCTACTTCTCGTCGCTGGGCGCGATGATCGACCTGGCGCGCACGGGCTTCGGCACGGCGCTGCTGCCGCTGGCCGTGATCCAGCAGGACCTGCTGCACGGCAAGCTGGTGGTGCTGGATGTCGACCCGGTGCCCATTGCGCTGCCGCTGGTTGCCAGCATGCGGCTGGAGCCGGCGTCGCCCCTGGCCGAGGCGCTGGTCGGCATGGCGCAGATATCGTGCGATCAGTTCATCGCCACCTGCCGCGACGACGTGCTCGCGCCCTGATCCGGCCCACGCCGCGCCCGCGGCTGGGGCGCACCAATGCGCCAGGGCTGTGCATCACGAAATCCTATCGCCCGCCCAAAGAATTTCCCGTTTGACCCTGCAGGGGCGCGCGACAACACTGCGCGCCATGCACAAGCTCATGACCGGAAAAGGACATCGCGAATTCTTCGCGATCCGACCCGATGCGGATGACACCGAATGGTCGCCGGTGCCTTGCACCGCAGGACGCATCGAAGAATTGCTGCTGGCCGACAACCTCGACACCGCCGCATGCACCGGCTCGCGCACCCGCCTGGCCCGCTGGTCGGCCGGCGCGCTGATCGACCGGCCCGTGGTGCACGACTTCCACGAAGAGGTCTTCATCGTCGAAGGCGAGCTGGTGGTTGGCTGCGACGCGGAAGGCGAGGGCGGCGAAGCCTTCGGCCGCTACACCTTCGCCTGCCGTCCGCCGGGCGCGGTGCACGGCCCCTTCGTGTCGCGCACCGGCTGCGTGCTGTTCGAGATCCAGTACTACGAATGAACACCCGTTTCCAGTCCCGGCCTTTTTTCTTGTTCCAGGAGTTCCCGATGAAGCGTTCGCTGTCTTCCCTCGCATCCGTCGCCGTGGCCGCCGCACTGCTGGCCGGTGCCGCCGCCGCCCAGGTGCCGGCCGGCCCGAAGCTCGCCGTGCAGGCCATCACGCAGGTGGCGCCCAACCTGCCGCAGTACACCAAGGTCGACCAGCCGCTGCTGCGCGACGGCATCGCCAAGGCGACCGGCGGGCGCGTGGAAGTCACGCTCTCGTCCTGGCCCGAGCGCAACGTGAACGGCCCCGAAGTCCTGCGCCTGGTGCGCTCGGGCCAGGTCGACATTGCCGCCGCGCCGCTGACCACCGTCTCGGGCGACGTGCCGATGCTCGACGGCGTCGACCTCGCGGGCATGAACGCCGACATCGCCCAGGCCCGCAAGGTGGCCGACGCGATGGTGCCGGTGGCCAACAAGGAACTGCAGCGCCTGGGCATCAAGCTGGTCGCGACCTATCCGTTCTCGGGCCAGATGCTGTTCTGCCGCAAGCCCGTGGCGAGCCTGGCCGACCTCAAGGGCCTGAAGGTGCGCACCAATGGTCCGTCGGCCTCGGACCTGATCAAGTCGCTCGGCGGCCAGCCGGTGTCGCTGGCTTTCGGCGAGGTCTACACCGCGCTGGAACGCGGCACGGTCGACTGCGGCATCACCGGCGCCGGCTCGGGCAACGGCGTGAAATGGCCCGAGGTCACGACGCACCTCTACACGCTGCCGCTTTCATGGTCGACCTCCGGCTACTTCGTGAACCTCGCTTGGTGGAACAAGCTCGACCCGGCCATCCGCGCGCAGTTCGAGAAGACGATGAGCGAGGTGCAGGAAGCGCAGTGGAAGCTGGGCGTGGAAGCCACCAACGACGGCATCGCCTGCAACGTCGGCCGCGCCGCAGACTGCAAGCTGCACACGCTGATGAAGAAGCCCATGGTCGAAGCCAAGCCCGAGGCCGGCGTTGGCGCGTCATTGCAGAAGCACCTGGCCGATGAGGTGCTGCCCGGCTGGATCAAGCGCTGCGGCGAACGCTGCGCGGCGGTCTACACCGACGTGATCGCACCGATCACCGGCATCAAGTACATGGCCAAGTGATGTTCCGCGCACTCGAGTGGGTGAGCGCCAAGGCGGTGACCATCGCCGGCTGGTGCTACCTCGTGATCACCTTGCTGATCTGCTTCGACATCGCGGCCCGGCGCCTGCTGGGCTTCTCGACCGAGGCGACGACCGAAGTCACCGGCTACCTGATGGCCATCGGCATGAGCTGGGGCCTGGCGGGCACGCTGTTCGAGCGCGGCCATGTGCGCATCGACGTGCTGGTGCAGAAGATGCCGCTGAAGCTGCGCGTCTGGCTGCACCTGGCGTCGCTCATCGCGCTCATGGCCGCCTCGGGCTTTTTCGCCTGGGGCGCCTTCTCGCTGACCAAGGACTCGTGGGACTTCAGCGCCACCGACCTGTCGACGCTGCACACGCCGCTGGCGCTGCCGCAGGGCCTGTGGGCCGCGGGCCTGGGCCTGCTGCTGCTGGCCGTGGTCGCGCTGGCCGCGCGTGCCGTGCGCCAGCTCGCTACCGGCGACGCCGACGGCATGGACCGCATGCTGATGGCACGCACCTACATCGACGAAGCCGCCGAGACGCTGGAGGCCGTGGCCGAAGCACAGCAAGGCATGCAGCAGCCCGCCGTGCCCACGGCGGCAGCAGGAGTCTCCCGATGATCGCCATCGTCTTCATCGTCGCCATTGGCATCCTGATTGCCGGTGCATCGCTCTTCGGGGTGCAGGGGCATGCGGCCGCGGCCGCTTCGGCCAGCGTGCCCTGGTGGGCGCTGGCCGCAGTGCTGGTGGCCTTCGTCGGCTTCTTTGCCGGCGGCATCTACGTGGGTGCGGCCCTGGCCGTGCTCTCGCTGCTGGCGGGCTTCGGCCTGTCGGACCGCCCGTTCTGGAATTTCATCGGCGAGATGATCTGGAGCCCCTCGACCAACTTCGTGCTGGTGTCGGTGCCGCTCTTTTTGCTGATGGGGGAGGTGATGCTGCGCGCCGGCCTCTCCGAGCGGCTGTACCGCGCGCTCAACATCTGGATGGGCCGGCTGCCCGGCGGGCTGCTGCATACCAACATCGTCTCGTGCGGCGTGTTCTCGGCCGTGGCCGGCTCCAGCGTGGCCACCGCCGCGACCATGGGCTCGGTGGCGCTGCCGTATTTCGAGAAGAGCCACTACCCGCCGAAGCTGGTGCTGGGTTCGCTCGCCGCCGGCGGCGCGCTGGGCAACCTGATCCCGCCAGGCATCACCTTCATCATCTACGGGCTGATCACCGAAACCTCGGTGGGCGCGCTGTACCTGGCGGCGGTGGGGCCGAGCATCCTGGTGGTGCTGCTGTTCACCGCGGTCATCCTGTACTACAGCTACCGGCTGAAGCTGCACGGCGACGAGGCCTCGAAGGCCATCGGCTGGAAGCACCGCATCGCAAGCCTGTCGGACCTGGTGCCCACGGCGCTGCTCATTGCGCTGGTGCTGGGCACCATCTACGCCGGCTGGGCCACGCCCACCGAGTCGGCCGCGCTCGGCGTGGCGGGCAGCCTGCTGCTGGCGCTGGTCGACCGTAAGCTCAAGTGGAAGATGCTGGCCGAGTCGATGCGGGCCACCGCGCGCACCACCTCGATGATCGCGCTGATCCTGTTCGGCGCGTACTTCCTGAACTACATCCTGTCGTCGCTGGGCATTCCGCAGATGCTGGCGAAGTTCCTGACCGGGCTGCCGTTCCCGGGCTGGGTGATCATGCTGGTGATCATCGGCTTCTACCTGGCGCTGGGCACCTTCATGGAAGGCATGTCGATGGTGATCACCACCATTCCGCTGCTGTTCCCGGTGGTCACGGCGCTTGGCTACGACCCGATCTGGTTCGGCGTGGTGATCACCATGCTGGTCGAGATCGCCATGATCAGCCCGCCCGACGGCACCGTGCTCTATGTGCTGCAGGGCATGCGGCGGCAGCCCGGGCCCATCACCGACGTCTTTGCGGGTGTGCTGCCCTTCATGTTCGTCTACATGCTCGCGATCATCGTGCTGATGGTGTTCCCCGCCATCGCGCTGTGGCTGCCGGCCCATCTCATGTGACCCCCTGTTCACGGAGCCTTTCATGTCATTGACCCTTTCCTTCGCCTGTGAAAGCGTGGCGGCCGACGGCACGCGCTCGGCGCAACTTCTATCGGTGCCGGCGCGCCAGCTCGTGATTGCCGGCTGGACCGGCCGCGACGCTGCCGCCATTGCCCACCACATCGAAGAGCTCGAAGCCATCGGCGTGCCGCGGCCGTCGAGCGTGCCGCTGTACTACCGCGTGAGCGCCGGGCTGCTCACGCAGTCGGCCGCCATCGAGGCCCTCGGCGCGCAGAGCTCCGGCGAAGCCGAGCCGATGCTCTTCTGCGCCGCCGGCGAGTGGTGGCTCACGGTGGCTTCCGACCACACCGACCGCCGCGTCGAGACCTACTCGGTCGCGGTGTCCAAGCAGATGTGCGCCAAGCCGGTCGCAACCACCGCCTGGCGCTGGCGCGACGTGGCGCCCTACCAGGACGAGCTGCATCTGCGCTCGCGCATCCTGGAGGAGGGCCGGTGGATCGACTACCAGCAGGGCACCTTCGCTTCGATCCGCCCGCTGGCTGCGCTGCGCGATGGCATCTACCAGGCCGAAGGCGGCGACGAAGGCCGCTTCATGACCTGCGGCACGCTCGGCGCCATTCCCAACGGCAAGGGCGAGGGCATTCGCCCGGCCACCGAGATGGAGCTCGAGATCCACGACCCGCGCCTGAAGCGCAGCATCGTGCACCGCTATGCCGTGCAGGCGCTCGAGGTGGTCGCGTGACGGCCGCCGCCGGGATGGACATCACCACGCTGCGCGGGCGCATCGCGCGCGGCGAGGTGTCGCACGAAGCCGTGGTGGCGCGGGCGCTCGAAGACTCCGAAGCACCGGCCGCACGGCACGTGTTCACGAAGCGCTACGCACAAGCGGCGCTGGCCGCCGCGCGCCATGCCGATGCGGCGCAGCGCGCCGGCGTCGTGCTGCCCGCGCTGGCCGGCCTGCCCGTCACGGTCAAGGACCTCTACGACGTGGCGGGCGAAACCACCATGGCCGGCTCGGTCGTGTGCGAGGGCGAACCCGCGGCGGCCGCAGACGCCGTGGCCGTGGCCCGCCTGCGCAGCACCGGCGCGGCCATCATCGGCAAGACCAACATGACCGAGTTCGCCTTTTCCGGCGTCGGCATCAACCCGCACCACGGCACGCCGCGCAATCCCGCGGATGCCGCCGTGGCGCGCATTCCCGGCGGTTCGTCGTCGGGCGCCGCGGTGTCGGTGGCGCTGGGCCTTGCCGTCGCGGGCCTGGGCTCCGACACCGGCGGCTCCATCCGCATTCCCGCGGCCCTGTGCGGGCTCGTCGGCTTCAAGAGCACCCAGGCTCGGGTGCCGCGCACCGGGGCCTTCGAGCTTGCGCGCTCACTCGATACCGTCTGCGCCATGACGCGCAGCGTGGCCGATTGCCTCATCGTCGATGCCGCCATTGCCGGCACGCCGCTCGCGGTGCGCCGGCGCCCGCTGCAGGGCCTGCGCCTGGCAGTGCCGCGCACGCTGATGTTCGAGGGCATCGAGCCGGCCGTCGCGCGGGCCTTCGACCGTGCGGTGAGCGCGCTGTCGGCGGCGGGCGCCATCGTGGTCGACGTCACGCTCGCAGAACTGGCCGAGATCGCCGGGATCAACGCGCCGGGCGGCTTCTCGCCCGTCGAGGCGTCGGCCGTGCATCGCGCGCGCATCGGTGCGCAGCGCGAGCGCTTCGACCCGCGGGTCGCGGTCCGCGTGGACCTTGGCATGTCGGTCGGCGCCGCCGACTACCTCCTGATGCAGGACCGCCGCCGCGACTGGATCGGCCGCGTCGAAGCGGCGCTCGAAGGTTTCGACGCCTTGCTCTGCCCCACCGTGCCGATCGTCGCGCCGGCCATCGACGCGCTCGCGGCCGACGCCGAATTCTTCAAGGCCAACGGCCTGCTGCTGCGCAATACCTTCGCCATCAATTTCCTCGACGGCTGCGCCTTCAGCCTGCCGTGCCACCGCGACGGTGAACTGCCGGTGGGGCTGATGCTTTCCTCCGTGCGTGGGGACGATGCGCAGCTCGCGGGCGTTGCGCTGGCGGTGGAGAGATCGTTGGCCGACTGCTGATATCGCGGCCGGATTCGATGCCGTGTTACGTGGTACGTGATCCCCCACGTAACGTAGCAACAGCCAAAAGCTTGGGTGCCTGTGACGAACGGCGCTGCTTCCACCGCACGCACGAATAGCTAAAAATCCTTTCGAATCAACGACTTGCAATAAATCGCACGAGGTTTCCCCGGAGTGGAAGGGCAGTGGCACGCATGTTGCCACTTGTGACCATCCAACCAACGAGGAGGCCTCTCACATGACCGCGTCGCAGACATCGATTCCATCCACTTCCGGAGCCGTCAACAACGACGTTGCACCGGTGGTCATCGCCCAAGCTACGGTGACCCCCATCGCTCCGATGGGATCGTCCACAGTGCCGCCGGTCGCCGCCTCCGGGCCGTCCAGCATCGGATCGCTTTCCAATGCCACTCCCGGCACCGCGCTGATTCGCGACGGCGTCCGGATTCCCGTGGACGGCAGCCACGCCCTGCTCACCGGCGACCGCGTGCTGGTCCCCGAAGGCGGCCAGGCCAACGTGTTGTTTCCCGGCTCGCCTTCCAACAAGGCGCCGTTGGCCGGCGTCTTTACCGGCGGCACCGACGCAACGCTCGGATCGACCAAGCTGCCGGGCGGCCTCGAGCAGGTGAACGTCGACGTCGCCGCGGGCGACCTCAAGATCACGCCGCCCGACAACGATGCTGACGCAGCAGCAGTCGCCGTCACCAAGGCGCATACCGGCGCAGCCGGCATCGGCCTGGGCGAGTTCGCGCTTGGCGCACTCGGCGCGGTCGCGCTCGGCGCGGCATTGAGCGGCGGTGGCGGCAGCGACGGCGGAACGGTTCCGTTCTTCCTTGGCAGCGGGGGCGGTACGGGAGGCGGGCTTGATGATGGTGACAGCGACAGCGACAGTGATGCTGATGCTGATGCTGATGCTGATGCTGATGCTGATGCTGACGCCGATGCTGACGCCGATGCTGACGCCGACGCCGACGCCGACGCCGACGCCGATGCCGATGCCGATGCAGATGCAGATGCAGATGCAGATGCAGATGCAGATGCAGATGCCGATGCAGATGCCGATGCAGATGCCGATGCCGATGCCGATGCAGACGCTGATGCCGATGCCGATGCCGATGCCGATGCCGATGCAGACGCTGATGCCGATGCCGACGCTGATGCCGATGCCGATGCCGATGCCGATGCCGATGCCGATGCCGATGCAGACGCAGACGCAGACGCTGATGCTGATGCTGATGCTGATGCCGATGCTGACGCCGATGCTGACGCCGATGCCGATGCCGATGCCGATGCCGATGCCGATGCCGATGCCGACGCTGATGCCGATGCAGACGCTGACGCCGATGCAGACGCTGACGCTGACGCCGACGCCGATGCCGATGCCGACGCTGATGCCGACGCTGATGCCGATGCCGATGCAGACGCTGACGCCGATGCTGATGCTGATGCTGATGCTGACGCTGACGCTGACGCTGACGCTGACGCTGACGCTGACGCTGACGCTGACGCTGACGCTGACGCTGATGCTGATGCTGATGCTGATGCTGATGCTGATGCTGATGCTGATGCTGATGCTGATGCTGATGCTGACGCCGATGCAGACGCTGATGCCGATGCCGATGCCGATGCCGATGCCGATGCTGACGCCGATGCAGACGCTGATGCCGATGCCGATGCCGATGCCGATGCCGATGCAGACGCTGATGCAGATGCAGATGCAGATGCAGATGCAGACGCCGATGCAGACGGCGATCACCTCCTCGATCCGGGCGATGACCTCGCCGGCGGCTTGATCGGCTCGACCGATGACAACCTGGGCCTGGGTGGTTCACTCACACCGGTGCCCGGCGTCATCGATGGCGCGACCGACCTGATCGACGACATCGTGTCTCCGATCCTGGGCGAAGAGTTCACGCGGGACGATCCGAACCAGTTCGATCCGGTGGACGACTTCACCGAAACAGTGGTCGACAGCGTGGACGGCGTGGCCGCGCCCATCGTCGACGCCTTGCTGGGCGAAGGCGCCACCGATGCACTGGTCGGCCAGGTCGACCACGTCACCGACGCGCTTCAGAACGGTCTGGACAACCTCGTGGGCGAAAACGGCATCCTGAGCGGCGCGACCACGGCGCTCGGCCTCGACGGTGTCCTGGAAGACCTCGTGGGCGACGGCGGCGTCGTCGAAAACGTGGTCGAAGGCGTGCTGGGCGAGAACAGCCTGCTGAGCGGTCTGATGCAAGAAGAAGGCCTCGTAGGCGGCCTGCTCGCCGAAGACGGCCTGGTCGGTAACCTGCTGGGTGAAGACAGCGCCGTCGGCGGCCTGCTGGGCAACGTGCTGAGCGACGAAGGTGTCATCGGCGGCCTCCTGGGTGAAGACGGCGTGCTGGGCGGCCTGCTCGGCGGACCGCTGGGCCAAGAGGGCCTGCTCGGTGGCCTGCTCGGCGGTGACGGTGCACTCGGCGGCCTGCTGGGCGGCGACGGCTTGGTCGGTGGCCTGCTGGGCGGAGAAGGCACACTCGCCGGCGTGCTGGGCAGCGAAGGCCTGACCGGCAGCCTGCTCGGTCAGGACGGCGTGGTGGACAACCTGCTCGGCGTGAACGGCGTCGTCGGCGGCCTGATCGGAGACAGCCCGCTCGGTGGCCTGCTGGGCGGCGAAGACGGCCTGCTCGGCGGTCTGACCGACGGCGTGCTGGGTGACGATGGCCTGCTCGGCGGCCTGTTGGGTGAAGACGGCGTGGTCGGCGGCTTGCTGTCCGAGGACGGCGTGCTGGGCAACCTGCTCGGTGGCGATCTCCTGGGTGGTGACTTGCTTGGCGGCGACCTGCTCGACGGCGTGCTGGGCGAAGACGGCCTTGTCGGCAATCTGCTCGGCGGTGACCTCCTGGGTGGTGATCTGCTCGGCGGCGATTTGCTCGATGGCATCCTTGGTGAAGACGGTCTCGTCGGCAATCTGCTCGGTGGTGACCTCCTGGGTGGTGATCTGCTCGGCGGTGACCTGCTCGATGGCGTCCTCGGTGAGGACGGCTTGGTCGGCAACCTGCTTGGCGGCGACCTCCTGGGCGGTGATCTGCTCGGCGGTGACCTGCTCGATGGCGTCCTCGGTGAAGACGGCCTGGTCGGCAACCTGCTTGGTGGCGACCTCCTAGGTGGTGATCTGCTCGGCGGTGATTTGCTCGATGGTGTCCTCGGTGAGGACGGCTTGGTCGGCAACCTGCTTGGCGGCGACCTCCTGGGCGGTGATCTGCTCGGCGGCGACCTGCTCGATGGCGTCCTCGGTGAAGACGGCCTGGTCGGCAACCTGCTCGGTGGCGACCTCCTAGGTGGTGATCTGCTCGGCGGTGATCTGCTCGACGGCGTGCTGGGTGAAGACGGCCTCGTCGGCAACCTGCTCGGTGGTGACCTCCTGGGTGGCGACTTGCTCGGCGGTGACCTGCTCGACGGCGTGCTGGGTGAGGACGGCCTTGTCGGCAACCTGCTCGGCGGCGACCTCCTGGGAGGAACCATCGCTCCGATCACCAGCCAGGTCGATCAAGGGCTTGGCGGCAGCGGAACGCCGGTTGCCAGCATCCTGGACAGCCTGCTGGGCTGATCGATGATCCGGCCACCGTCCTTCTTCGAGAGGGGCGGCGGTGGATGCTGCTGAAAAGGGACGGGCCTTCGCGGCCTGTCCCGGACAAGCCCGCGCAGATCTGGCTCAGCGCAACGCTGCGGCCGGATCGGCGCGGCGCACTTCCATCACGCCATGCACAGTGGCCTGCTCGTAGATCGATGGCACGCGCGTGGCCAGGTGCAGCAGGATGCGCGGTGCGTGGGTCTTGACAGACCATCGCAACAGGATTCCGGCCGCCACCAGCGGCCCACCTATCCATGGATGGCCGGCCAGCGCCAGGGCGATGCCCGGGCCGATGAGAGCAATCGCCAGCGGCATGGCGTACGTCCGGTGAGACACGAAAGCCGCTGCCAGCGCGGGATTGACGATCACGCGAAAGCGCCCTTGCGGCAAGCCTTGGCGGAATTCCTCGAAAGGGACGTGTTCGGCCGTGTCCCGCATTTCGCTTTGATTGTTCATGCGCTGCATTCTGACGCGGTGTTCAGCCGCGCCCCGCCTGCTTTAGCGAGGCCGCCGCCAGTTCGATCATCCGCTTGCCGAGCACCGACGGCGCGAAGCCCTCGTGCGCGAGCGCGAAGATGCCCAGCAACGGACTGCCGACGATCGGCCGGAAGTCCAGCTCGCTGCTGCGACAGGCGCGCGCCGTCAGGTCGTCCACGATTGCAATGCCAGCGCCGCAGGCTGCCAGCGCGCAGGCCATCTGGCCGGAACGCACCTCGACCGATGACGCCGCCTCCACCTGGCTGCTGGCGCACCAGTCGGCAATGATGCGGCCCTGTGGCGTGTCCCGGCTGAACGAGATCAGGCGCTCATTCAGCACATCGCGGGGATGCAGCAAGCGTTTCGACGTCAGCGCATGACCCCTGGGGAACACGCAGACAAGGCGCCACTGTCCGATCGGTTTCGATGCCAGCAGTGCGTTGTCGGTCGGGATGGTCGAGATCGCGAGGTCTGCTTCGCGGCGGATCAGGCGGCCGAGCATTTCGCGGGTCGGCAGCGTCTCCAGGTAGATCCTGGCGGCGGGATATTCGCTTGCCAGCGCCGCCACGGCGCGCGGCACGGCGACCAGCGCGGTGCTCGGGCTGGCCAGCACGCGCAGCGACAGCCGCGCGCCCGACTTGAGCTCCTCGGCGCGCTCGGTCACCCGACGGATGCCGCCATACACCTCGGACACTTCTTCGTGGAGGGCCTGCGCTTCCGGGGTCGGCAGCAGCCGGCCCTTCTTGCGCTCGAACAGGCGCAGGCCCAGCTGCAGTTCGATGTGCGCGAGCATGCGGCTGATGCCCGGCTGCGACACGTGGAGCAGGCGCGCGGCATCCGTGACGGAGCCAGCCAGCATCACGGCGCGAAATACCTCGATCTGTCTCAGGTTCATCTGGCCTCCGGATAACACGATGTTATGGGAACGCCAGATCTTGGTATTGGCTGGCAAAGGCGCCGCTTCCTATGATCGATCGCACACCCCCAGGACGAGAGACAGGCGAATGATCGAACACCTTCCGACAATGAACCGGCGTGCGGTGCTTTCCACCGTCGCGCTTGCCCTTGCCGTCGCCTATGCAGGACGCGGCCTGGCCGCACAGGCCTGGCCAAGCAGGACGGTGCGCATCATCGTGCCGTTCGCACCGGGCGGCGGCGCCGACAGCTCGGCGCGCGTGCTGGCCGAAGTGATGGCGCCGGAACTGGGGCAGAGCGTCATCGTGGAGAACCGGCCGGGCGCCGGCAGCGCCATCGGCGTGATGGCCGCCGCGCAGAGCAGGGACGGCCACACGCTGCTCATGGGCAGCAACAGCATGGTGATCAATCCGGTGCTGAATCCGTCGACCGGCTACGACGTGGCGCGCGACTTCGACGCGGTGGGCATGGTGTCGGCGCAGCCGCTGGTCCTGGTCGTGCCTGCGTCCTCGAAGATCGCCAGCTTTGCCGAACTGGTCGCCGAAGCGAAGGCACGACCCGGCACGCTCACCGCCGGCAACAGCGGCAACGGCACGCTGGCGCACCTGACGGCCGAGCTGTTCGCGATCCAGACGCAAACCGCGATCACCAGTGTTCCCTACAAGGGTGAGAGCGCGCTGGTACCCGATCTGATCGGAGGCCTGGTTTCTTGTGGATTCCTGAACCTGCCCAGCGTGATCGCGCACATCCGCTCGGGCCGCCTGCGCGCGCTGGCCGTGTCTTCGCCCGCACCCGTGGCCGCGCTGCCGGGCGCGCCGACGCTGCGGTCGCTCGGGCAGCCCAGCCTCGAAGTGCAGGGCTGGGCCGCACTGGTCGCGCCGAAGGGCACGATTCCAAAGGAAGGCCTCGCCCGCCTGGAAACGCTGCTGGTGCAGGCCCTGGCGAGCGATGCCGTGAAGGCTCGCTTCGCTCCCTTGGGCGTCGAGCCCGTCGCGAGCGGCCGAGATGCCACGGCGCAATACCTGAAAGACGAGGGGACGCGCTGGCAACAGGTGATCAAGGCACGCGGCATCAAGGCCGACTCGTGATGGAAGACCAGAGCTTCGGCTATCGCATCGCAAGGACGATCGACGCGGATGTGGTTGTCTGCGGCGGCGGCGTTGCAGGTGCCATGGCGGCGGTTGCGGCCGCGCGCGGCGGGGCTTCGGTGGTGCTGGTCGAACGCTACGGCTTTCTCGGCGGCAATGCCACGGCCGGCGCCGTCGCGCAGTTCAACAGCTGGCAAACCGCCAACGGCCGCCGGGTGATCGGGGGCCTGGCCGACGAGGTCGTGATGCGGCTCGAGAGGTACGGCGGCGCCGGCCGGCACGCGAGCTTCGTGATGTCGACGGGCCACAGGATGGACCGCGTCGAATACGCGCCCGAGGTACTCAAGCTGGTGCTGGACGACATGATCCAGGAAGCCGGCGTGCGCCCGCTGCTGCACGCCAGCGTGCTCGACGTCCGGGCGACCGGTCGACACATCGATGCCGTGCACGTGCTGACCAAGAGCGGCGTTGTCGAATTGCGCGCGCAGGTGCTGATCGACGCTTCCGGGGACATCGATGCGCTGAAGCGCGCGGGCGCTGCTTTCCTCGAACTCGACGATGGCGAGGCACTGCAGCCGGCCACCATGATGTTCCGCTTCGGGCCGATCGACTTCGCGCGTTTCGAAGCCCTTTCGAAAACCGAGATCGCGGCCCTGGCGCGGCGCGGCTACGACGAGGGGCAGTTGGCGCGCGCCGCGTTGCACGCGAGCCGCGATCCCTTCAGCACCGACAGCTGGTTCAATATCGGCCGTCTCGGCATCGACGCCACGGACGCGATGGCCCTGGGCGCCGCCGAGATCGAGGGCCGGCGCCAGGCCTGGAATGCGGCCCAGTACCTGCGGCGATGCGTGCCGGGTTGCGAGGCAGGCCAACTGCGCGCATTCGGCACGCAGGTTGGCGTTCGCGAAACGCGCCGCATCCTCGGCGACCATGTCCTGACCAGCGAGGAACTGCTGCGCCCGGAGCAGTTCCCCGATGCGATTGCCGCCGGCGCATATCCGATCGACATCCATCCGGCTGCCGGCGGAGAGCTGCGCTACGAAGGGCTCGGCGGCGACCACGCGTACCAGATTCCATACCGCAGCCTGATTCCGGTCGGTTTCGACAACGCACTGGCGGTCGGTCGCGGCGTCTCGGCGACGCATAGCGCGCACGCCGCGATCCGCGTGATGACCATCTCGATGGCCGTGGGCCAGGCGGCCGGCGTGGCGGCTGCAATGGCCGCGCAGCCGAAGCAGGCCGGGCGCGTTCGTGCGGTGTCGATGCCGGCACTGCGCGAGCGGCTGCTCAAGGACGGGGCCAAGCTGGCCTGACCCGAAGGATCTGCGACACGGAATGTTGCTTCGACATTCCTTTTTTGTCGGCCGCAATCCGAATGCCATCCATGGCTGTCGCAAGTCGGATCCCGAAGCGACACTCCATGTCACTTTTCGCTTCGATTCGTGCGTTCTTCGCCGGCAGCAGGCGCGGGTATGGATCGTGCACCTCGTGCCGCGGCAGCTGATTGCCTTCATTCTCAAAAAAAATCTTTTTCATGATCATGTTTTCCCGGCGATGCGTTTCCGCACTGATGCTTTCGGTGCTCCTGTTCGGCTGCGGTGGCGGAGGCGGCGGTAGTCAAGGTGGCGGCGTGGCCGCCCCGATCGGCCTGGTCGGCGCCAACAGCGGCGGCCAAGGCAGTGCTGGCGGCAGCCAGGGTGGCGATGGCCAAAGCGGCGGTGGCACGAGTGGTACAGGCGGCACAAGTGATACGGGTGGCACGGGCGGCACGGATGGAGGCGTTTCGCCCACCCCGGCGACCACCGCGTTGGTGACCAGGCTCGGCAAGCCCGCGCGCGTGCTGCTCGGACTCGGCGCGGGCAATACCCTCGCGCAGATGAAAAGCCAGGACATCCATCCGGACATCGTCGACGCGTATCTCGTGGGCGTGGGCGCAGGTGCCTGGCCCACCTGGAACAGCCCGGAAGGCGCGTACATCACCTACACCGCACAGGCCGCCCAGGCCTACGGAGCGGTCCCGATGTTCACGCTCTACCAGATGGCAACGAACGGCGAAGGCAACTTGAGCATCCTCAACGACACGGCCTTCATGAACAGCTACTGGGCGCAGGTGCGATTGATGTACCGGCGCATCGCAGCCCTTGGTACGCCCGTCCTGATCAACCTGGAGCCGGACTTCTGGGGCTTCGTCGCGGCGCAGGCGCCGTCTCGCGACGCGACGCAACTGGCGGCCCTGGTGAACAGCCAGTCCGAATGCAGCGGCTTGCCGAACACCGCCGCGGGCCTGGGCCAATGCCTGGTGCAGATGGGCAGGCAGATCGCACCCAAGGCGCTGCTGGGATTCCCGCCCGCGTTCTGGAACGGCACCGCTGCCGAGGTCGGCGCGCAGATGCGTGCCGTGGGGGCGCACCAGGCGGACTTCATCGTCGCCCAGACGAGCGACCGCGACGCGGGCTGCAGGGAAGTTGCATCGCCGCCTGTGGAATGCACCGGGCGAAGCGGCCCCTTCTACTGGGACGAAAGCAACGTCGCCAGCCCGAACTTCCACGAGTCCCAGCGCCAGATTTCGGACTACCGCTCCGCACTGGGCAACGGGCTGCCGATCCTGTGGTGGCAGACGCCGATGGGCGTGCCCTCCGCCACGCCGGGCGGCACCGATTTGCACTATCGCGACAACCATGTCGACTACATGCTGCGCAACGCCCAGGAGTACGGCGACACCCATGCCTTCGCGATCGTCTTCAGTTCCGGAGGCTCCGTTCAGACCTCGATCAGCACCGATGGCGGCCAGTTCGCCCGCCTGTCGGCTCAGTATCTCGCACGCGGCGGCGCCGCCTTGAAGTAGCAGCGATCGGCAACGGCGGGGCATGGCACTCCTGCCCTTGTCGCGCCCCGCATGAGAGGCTGGCGTAGCGTCAGGGTTCACCCCAATCACCGGTCCGGCGATTCGGACGGCGTTGTCGGCGCGCATCCGGATCGTCGGCAGGGCGCTCACTTCATTCCTGCCTCGTTCCCCATGAAATCAACGACTTAGCGTGCCTTGCGCGCCGCGCGCCGCGTGGCACATCGATTGCTCTGTACCAAGGCCGGCCGCATCGCCCGATGCAGGTCCCGGCCATGACACAGGAGACAAACCGATGAGCACCATGGGTGATCTTGACCCCACGGAAACCGGCGAATGGGTCGACGCACTCGGCGCGGTCCAACAGCACCGCGGCAGCGAGCGCGCCAACTTTCTGCTGAATCGCCTCGTCGACGAGGGCCGCCGCGACGGCGTGTACGTGCCGCGCTCGCTGAACACGGCCTACAAGAACACCATCCCGCCCGAGAAGGAGGAAAAGTCGCCCGGCAACCGCGAGATCGAGCACCGCCTGCGCTCGATCGTCCGCTGGAACGCGATGGCGATCATCCTGCGCGCCAACAAGGATTCGTCCGAACTCGGCGGCCACATTGCGAGCTTCCAGTCGGCGGCCACGCTCTACGACATCGGCTTCGGCCACTTCTGGCATGCCGCCACCGACACCCACGGCGGCGACCTGCTCTTCATCCAGGGCCACAGCTCGCCCGGCATCTACGCGCGTGCCTTTCTCGAAGGCCGGCTGAGCGAGCAGCAGCTGCTCAACTACCGCCAGGAGTCCGAGGGCAACGGCATCCCGTCGTACCCACACCCGTGGCTCATGCCCGACTTCTGGCAGTTTCCCACCGTGTCGATGGGCCTGGGCCCGTTGATGGCGATCTACCAGGCGCGCTTTCTCAAGTACCTTCACGGCCGCGGCCTCGCCGACACGGCGCCGCGCAAGGTCTGGGCCTTCATGGGCGACGGCGAGATGGACGAGCCCGAATCGCTCGGTGCCATCTCGCTCGCGGGCCGCGAGAGCCTGGACAACCTCGTGTTCGTCATCAACTGCAACCTGCAGCGCCTGGACGGCCCGGTGCGCGGCAACGGCAAGATCGTGCAGGAGCTGGAGAGCGTGTTCCGCGGGGCCGGATGGAACGTCATCAAGGTGCTCTGGGGCAGCGGCTGGGACGCGCTGCTCGCCAAGGACAAGAGCGGCAAGCTCTTGCAGCGCATGGAAGAGTGCGTGGACGGCGAGTACCAGGACTTCAAGAGCAAGAGCGGCGCCTACGTGCGCGAGCACTTCTTCGGCAAGTACGACGAGACCCGCGCGCTGGTCGCAGAGATGAGCGACGACGAGATCTGGGGCCTCACGCGCGGGGGCCATGACCCCGAGAAGGTGTTTGCCGCCTATGCCGCCGCCGTCAGGCACAAGGGCCAGCCCACGCTGATCCTGCCCAAGACGGTGAAGGGCTACGGCATGGGCGAATCGGGCGAGGGCCAGATGATCGCGCACCAGGCCAAGAAGATGACGCAGGACGCGTTGCGCGGCTTCCGCGACCGCTTCCAGATCCCGGTGTCGGATGAAGAGCTGCCCAACGTGCCCTTCATCCAACTCGCCGAGGACAGCCCCGAGATGAAGTACCTGCGCGAGCGCCGCACAGCGCTCGGCGGCTACCTGCCGCAGCGCCGCCGCAAGTCAGTCGCGCTCGAGATTCCGCCGCTTTCCACCTTCGAGCGCCTGCTCAAGGACACCGGCGAGCGCGAGATCTCCACCACCATGGCCTTCGTGCAGATGCTCGGCACGCTGGTGCGGGACAAGGCCATCGGCAAGCACGTGGTGCCGATCGTGCCCGATGAGTCGCGCACCTTCGGCATGGAAGGCATGTTCCGCCAGCTCGGCATCTGGTCCTCGCTCGGCCAGCTCTACAAGCCGCAGGACGCCGACCAGCTGATGTACTACCGCGAGTCGAAGGACGGGCAGGTGCTGCAGGAAGGCATCAACGAGGGCGGCGCGATGTCCAGCTGGATCGTCGCAGCCACCTCGTACAGCACGAACAACGTGCCGATGATTCCGTTCTACATCTACTACTCGATGTTCGGCCTGCAGCGCGTGGGAGACCTGGCCTGGCTGGCCGGCGACATGCGCGCGCGCGGTTTCCTCTTGGGCGGCACCGCGGGGCGTACCACGCTCAACGGCGAAGGCCTGCAGCACGAAGACGGCCACAGCCACATCCTGGCCGGCACCATTCCCAACTGCGTCTCGTACGACCCGACCTTCGCCTACGAGGTGGTGGCCATCGTGCGCGACGGCATGCGCCGCATGTACGCCGAGCAGGAGGACGTGTACTACTACATCACCCTTATGAACGAGAACTACCCGCACCCCGGCATGCCCGAGGGCAGCGAGGCAGGCATTCTCAAGGGTCTCTACCAGCTCAGCGACGGCGGCAAGACGCCGAAGAAAGGCCACCGCGTGCAGCTCATGGGCAGCGGCACCATCCTGCGCGAGGTGATGGCCGCGGCCGAGCTGCTCAAGAGCGACTTCGGCATTGCCGCCGATGTGTGGAGCGCCACCAGCTACAACGAGCTGCGCCGCGACGGCATGGCCGCCGAGCGATGGAGCCGGCTGCACCCGACCGAGCCGGCGCGCAAGAGCCACGTCGAGCAATGCCTCGAAGGCCACGAGGGCCCCGTCATCGCGGCCACCGACTACATGCGCAACTACGCCGACCAGGTGCGCGAGTACGTGCAGGCCGCGGGCCGGCGCTACACCGTGCTGGGCACCGACGGCTTCGGCCGCAGCGACTACCGCCGCAAGCTGCGCCGCTTCTTCGAGGTCGACCGCTGGCACGTGGCCGTGGCCGCGCTCAAGGCGCTGGCCGACGACGGCGTCATCAAGCACGCCGTGGTGGCCGAGGCCATCGAGAAGTACGGGCTCGATGCCGAGCGCGCCGCCCCCTGGACCGTGTGAGGCACGACATGAGCAATGCAATCGACATCAAGGTGCCCGACATCGGCGACTTCAGCGACGTGCCCGTCATCGAGATCTTCGTGAAGGTCGGCGACACGGTGAAGGCCGAAGACCCGCTGGTCTCGCTCGAATCCGACAAGGCGACGATGGATGTGCCCGCGCCGATCTCGGGCGTGGTGACGGCCATCGGTATCAAGATCGGGGACAAGGTGAGCGAAGGGTCGATGATTCTTTCGCTGGCTACGGGCGATGCGCCTGCGGTGGCGGCCGCTCCCTCACCCCAACCCTCTCCCGCGAGCGGGAGAGGGAGTGAAGCGGCGGCGGCGGCGCTGCCTCCCGGCAATGCGGAGGTCGAAGCCGGCTTCGCGCTCGCCTACGCGGGCCCCGCCGTGCGCAAGCTCGCACGCGAACTCGGCGTCGACCTCGGCAAGATCAAGGGCACCGGCGACCATGGCCGCATCGTGCGCACCGATGTCGAGAGCTTCGCGAAGGGTGGCGGTACGTCTGCTGCAACGGCTGCGTCCAAGGCCGCACCCGCAGGCGGTGGCGTCGGCGGCATCGACCTCTTGCCCTGGCCCAAGGTCGACTTCGCCAAGTTCGGCCCGACCGAGCGCCGGGAACTGCCGCGCATCAAGAAGATCAGCGCCGCCAACCTGCACCGCAACTGGGTCGTCATCCCGCACGTGACGACGCACGACGAGGCCGACATCACCGACCTCGAGCAGTTCCGTATTCAGATGAACAAGGAGCTGGAGAAGTCGGGCGTGAAGATCAGCATGCTGCCCTTCATGATGAAGGCGGCCGTGGCCGCGCTGAAGAAGTTCCCCGAGTTCAACGCCAGCCTCGACGGCGATGCGCTGGTGCTCAAGAACTACTGGCACATCGGCTTCGCGGCCGACACGCCCAACGGGCTCATGGTGCCGGTGATCCGCGACGTCGACAGGAAGACCGTGCCCGACATCGCCAAGGAGATGGGCGAGCTCGCCAAGCTCGCGCGCGACGGCAAGCTCAAGCCCGACCAGATGTCGGGCGGCACTTTCACCATCAGCTCGCTCGGCGGCATTGGCGGCATCTACTTCACGCCGATCATCAACGCGCCCGAGGTCGCCATCATGGGCGTGTGCAAGAGCTACTGGAAGCAGCACTCCGCCGACGGCAAGACCTGGACCTCGCGCCTCACGCTGCCGCTGTCCCTGTCGTGGGATCACCGCGTGATCGATGGCGCCGCCGCCGCGCGCTTCAACGTCTATTTCGCCAACGTGCTCGCCGACCTGCGGCGCGTGCTGTTCTGAAGGAAGCTCCCAATGGCACACATGGTGGAAGTCAAGGTCCCGGACATCGGTGAATTCAAGGATGTTGCGGTCATCGAACTGCTGGTCAAGCCGGGCGAAGTCATCGCGGTCGATACCGGGTTGATCATGGTGGAGTCCGACAAGGCCTCGATGGAGATTCCGTCTAGCCATGCGGGCACGGTGAAGGAGCTGAAGGTCGCGCTCGGCGACAAGGTCAGCGAAGGCTCGGTGATCCTGGTGGTGGAGACGGCGGCGGCCTCACCTTCACCCCAACCCTCTCCCGCAAGGGAGAGAGGGAGCGAAACCGCAGCCGCACCCGCGTCCGTGCCGGCACCCACGGCCGGCAGCTACGCCGGCAAGGCCGACGTCGAGTGCGAGGTGCTCGTGCTCGGCGCCGGCCCCGGCGGCTACTCGGCCGCCTTCCGCAGCGCCGACCTCGGCATGAAGACCGTGCTGGTCGAACGCTACGCCACGCTCGGCGGCGTGTGCCTCAACGTGGGCTGCATCCCTTCGAAGGCGCTGCTGCACACGGCCGGCGTCATGGACGAGGTGAAGCTGCTCGCCGGGCACGGCATCAAGTACACCGCGCCCGAGATCGACATCGACGCGCTGCGCGGCTTCAAGGACGGGGTGATCAAGAAACTCACCGGCGGCCTCGCGGGCATGGCGAAGGCGCGCAAGGTCGAGGTCGTCACCGGCGTCGGCAGCTTCCTCGATGCGCATCACGTCGAGGTGACGGGCGAGGACGGTGGAAAGCGCGTGGTGAGGTTTGCCAAGGCCATCATCGCCGCGGGCTCGCAGGCCGTGAAGCTGCCCTTCATGCCTGACGACGAGCGCGTCGTCGATTCCACCGGCGCGCTGCTGCTCAAGGGCATTCCCAAGCGCATGCTCGTGATCGGCGGCGGCATCATCGGTCTGGAGATGGCCACGGTGTACTCGACGCTGGGCACGCGCATCGAAGTGGTCGAGATGCTCGACGGCCTGATGCAGGGCGCCGACCGCGACCTCGTCAAGGTGTGGGAGAAGTTCAACTCGCCGCGCTTCGACAACGTGATGCTCAAGACCAGGACGGTCGGTGCCAAGGCGACCAAGGCCGGCATCGAAGTGAGCTTCGAAGGCGAGAAGGCGCCTTCGGCCCCGCAGCTCTACGACCTCGTTCTGGTCGCCGTGGGCCGCAGCCCCAACGGCAAGAAGATCGCCGCCGACAAGGCCGGCGTGGCCGTCACCGAGCGCGGCTTCATCGAGGTCGACAGGCAGATGCGCACCAACGTGCCGCACATCTTCGCCATCGGCGACATCGTGGGCCAGCCCATGCTTGCCCACAAGGCCGTGCACGAGGCGCATGTGGCGGCCGAGGCGGCGCACGGCGATCCGGCGTTCTTCGATGCGCGACAGATTCCCTCGGTGGCCTACACCGACCCCGAGGTGGCCTGGGCCGGCAAGACCGAGGAGCAATGCAAGGCCGAGGGCCTGAAGATCGGCAAGGCGGTGTTCCCGTGGGCCGCTTCGGGCCGCGCGATTGCCAACGGGCGCGACGAAGGCTTCACCAAGCTGCTGTTCGACGAGGCCACGCACCGCATCGTCGGCGGCGGCATCGTTGGCACGCATGCGGGCGACCTGATCAGCGAGCTGTGCCTGGCCATCGAGATGGGCTGCGAGCCCGCCGACATCGGCAAGACCATCCACCCGCACCCGACACTCGGCGAATCCATCGGCATGGCGGCCGAAGTGTTCGAGGGACACTGCACCGACCTGCCGCCGGTGAAGAAGAAGTAGGCCGCCACCATGCCGCTCGCACTGGCTTTCGAGGCGCTGGGATCGGGGCCCCCGGTGGTGATCCTGCACGGCCTGTTCGGCGCCGGATGCAACTGGGCGCGGGTTGCACAGGCGCTGGCTGCGGACCACCGTGTCTACCTGCCCGACGCCCGCAACCACGGTGCTTCGCCCTGGGCCGAGTCCATGTCGTACGCCGAGATGGCGGGCGATGTGCTCGCGCTGGTCGAGCAAGAGCACTTGCAGCGCCCCTTCGTGATCGGCCACAGCATGGGCGGCAAGACGGCAATGGCCCTCGCGCTGTCGCACCCGCAGGCCCTCGGCGGCATCGCCGTGATCGACATCGCGCCCGAGAGCTACGCCGACCAGTTCTCGTCGTACGTGTCGGCCATGCGCAGCCTCGACATGACGAGTGCCGCCAGCCGCCGCGAGATCCGCGAGGCGCTGGCCGGCAGCCTCAGCGCCGAGGCCCCGGTCGATTTCCTGATGCAGAACCTGCGCCGGCAGAACGACCGTTTCGACTGGCGGCTCAACCTGCTGGCCACGGGCCTGTGCATGCGCGAACTCTGCGGCTTTCCCGAAGCTTTGCGCGAAGCGCGCTACGACGGACCCACGCTCTTCATCCACGGCGCGGAGTCCGGCTACGTGCGGCCCTCGTCGCTCGCGGGCATCCGCGCGATGTTTCCGCACGCGGAGGTCGAGCGCGTTGCCGATGCCGGCCACTGGGTGCATGCCGACCAGCCCGCGGCGCTCCTGTGCGGCCTGCGCGACTGGCTGGCCGATGCCGGCGCGGCAGCCCCTGCCCCTCTTTGACATTCCACGGAGACACCATGTCCGACGACAAACTGCGCGAAGCCGCCCTCGACTACCACCGCTTTCCCACGCCCGGCAAGATCTCGGTGAACCCGACCAAGCCGATGGCCACGCAGCGCGACCTTGCGCTCGCGTATTCGCCCGGCGTGGCCGAGGCCTGCATGGAGATCGCGCGCGATCCGGCCGAGGCCATGAACCTCACCTCGCGCGCCAACCTCGTGGCCGTCATCACCAACGGCACCGCGGTGCTGGGCCTGGGCAACATCGGCGCGCTGGCCGGCAAGCCGGTGATGGAAGGCAAGGCCTGCCTCTTCAAGAAGTTTGCCGGCATCGACGTGTTCGACATCGAGCTCGACGAGAACGACCCCGACGCGCTCATCGACACCATCGCGCGCATGGAGCCCACCTTCGGCGGCATCAACCTGGAGGACATCAAGGCACCCGAGTGCTTCTACATCGAGAAGAAGCTGCGCGAACGCATGAAGATCCCGGTCTTCCACGACGACCAGCACGGCACCGCCATCGTCGCGGCCGCCGCCATCCTCAATGCGCTGCGGCATGTGAAGAAGGACATCCGCGAGGTCAAGCTGGTGGCCTCGGGCGCCGGTGCGGCGGCGCTGGCCTGCCTCGACCTGATCGTGAGCCTGGGCCTGCCGATGCAGAACATCTACGTGTCCGACAGCGCGGGCGTGGTGTACACCGGCCGCAAGGAACAGATGGACCCGAACAAGGCCCGCTATGCGCAGGAGACTTCGGCGCGCAAGCTCGCCGACGTGATCGGCGGCGCGGACATCTTCCTCGGCCTCTCGGCCGGCGGCGTGCTCAAGCCCGAGATGGTGAAGGAGATGGCGCGCGACCCGATCATCCTCGCCATGGCCAACCCGGCGCCGGAGATCCTGCCGGAAGACGCGCTGGCCGTGCGGCCCGATGCGATCCTGGGCACCGGCCGGTCGGACTATCCGAACCAGGTCAACAACGTGCTGTGCTTTCCGTTCATCTTCCGCGGCGCGCTCGATGTGGGCGCGACCTCGATCAACGAGGAGATGAAGCTTGCCGCGGTGCGGGCCATCGCCGAACTCGCGCATGCCGAGATTCCCGAGGTGGTGGCGCAGGCCTACGGCGCGCTCGGCCTGCGCTTCGGCCGCGACTACCTGATCCCCAAGCCCTTCGATCCGCGGCTGATCGAGGCGGTTGCGCCCGCGGTGGCGCAGGCCGCGGTCGACAGCGGCGTGGCAACGCGGCCCATCGCCGACATGAAGGCCTACCGCCAGCGCTTGTCGCAGTTCGTCTACCAGTCGGGCAGCAGCATGCAGCCGCTGTTCGCAGCCGCCAAGCAGTCGCCCAAGCGCGTGGTCTACGCCGAGGGCGAGGACGAGCGCGTGCTGCGCGCCGCGCAGGTGGTGGTGGACGAAGGCCTGGCGCGGCCGCTGCTGCTGGGTCGCCCCGAGGTGATCGCCGAGCGCATCGCGCAGTACGGCCTGCGCCTTGCGCTGGGCACCGACTGCGAGGCCGTCGACCCGCTCGATGCGGCCGTGCATGGCGATGCGGCCGAGGCCTACTACCAGCTCAAGCGGCGCGAGGGCGTCTCGCGCCTGGTGGCGCAGACCGAGATGCGCAGCCGCGGCACGCTGCTGGCGGCGATGCTGGTGCGCCAGGGCCGTGCCGACGCCATGCTGTGCGGCACGCTCGGCGGCTACGGCGATCACCTGCGCCATGTGCGCGATGCGATCGGCCTGCGCGCGGGCGCCAGGACCATGGCCGCGATGCAGATGCTGATGCTGCCGGGGCGCCAGCTCTTCATCTGCGACACGCACGTGAACCGCGACCCCGATGCCGCGCAGATCGCCGAGATCGCGCTGCTCGCGGCCGAGGAGGTACGCCGCTTCGGCGTGACGCCGAGCGTGGCGCTCTTGTCGCACTCGAACTTCGGCGGCTCGAACGCAGCCTCGGCCGTGAAGATGCGCGAGGCGCTCGCGCTCATCAAGGCGGCCGATCCGCAGCTCGCGGTGGAAGGCGAGATGCGCGGCGACGCGGCGCTGTCCAAGACCATCCTCGACCACGAGTTTCCGGATTCGGCGCTGGAGACCGAGGCCAACGTGCTCGTCATGCCCAACGTCGACGCGGCCAACATTTCGTACAACCTGCTGCGCATGGCGGCCGGCAGCGGCATCACGGTAGGCGGCATCCTGCTGGGCGCGGCGCGCTCGGTGCACATCCTCACGCCGTCGTCCACCGTGCGCCGCATCGTCAACATGACAGCGCTGGCGGTGGTCGATGCCAACTCGCACCGCAATGCGGCCTGAGGAGGGTGCGGCCATGAACGACACCGTGACGCCGCCGGCGTCTGAAATTGTTCAGGAGATTCCCGTGGACCAACCATCCGTCGCACCCAAGCCCTTCTACAGATCGCTCTACTTCCAGGTCATCACCGCCATCGTGCTCGGGGTGCTGCTGGGGCACTTCTGGCCCGACACGGGCGCATCGATGAAACCGCTGGGCGACGGCTTCATCAAGCTCATCAAGATGATCATCGCGCCGATCATTTTCTGCACGGTGGTGGTCGGCATCGCGGGCATGGAAGACATGAAGAAGGTCGGCAAGACCGGTGGCCTGGCGCTCTTGTACTTCGAGATCGTGAGCTCCATCGCACTGGTGGTGGGCCTGGTGATCATCAACATCGTGCGCCCTGGCGCCGGCATGAACGTCGACGTGAGCCAGCTCGACGCCAAGAGCGTCGCGGCCTACACCGGCCCCGGCAAGATGCAGAGCACCACCGACTTCCTGCTCAACGTGATTCCGAACACGGTGGTCGATGCCTTCGCCAAAGGCGAGATCCTGCAGGTGCTGCTGATCGCGGTGATGTTCGGCTTTGCGCTGCACAAGTTCGGCGGCCGCGGCACGCTGGTGTTCGACGTGATCGAGAAGGGCTCGCACGTGCTCTTCGTGATCGTGGGCTACATCATGAAGGTCGCGCCCATCGGCGCCTTCGGTGCCATGGCCTTCACCATCGGCAAGTACGGCGTGAGCTCGCTGCTGCAGCTGGGCCAGCTGATGGCCACTTTCTACCTGACCTGCCTCTTGTTCATCTTCGTGGTGCTGGGGGGCATCGCGCGCTTCCACGGGTTCAGCATCTGGAAGTTCATCAAGTACATCAAGGAAGAACTGCTGATCGTGCTGGGCACCTCGTCGAGCGAGTCGGTGCTGCCGCGCATGATGGCCAAGCTGGAGAACCTGGGCGCCAGGAAGTCGGTGGTCGGCCTGGTGGTGCCCACGGGCTACTCCTTCAACCTGGACGGCACCTCGATCTACCTGACGATGGCGGCGGTGTTCATCGCGCAGGCCACCAACACCGACATGACCCTCGCGCAGCAGCTCACGCTGCTCGCGGTGCTGCTGCTCACCTCGAAGGGTGCGGCGGGCGTCACGGGCAGCGGCTTCATCGTGCTGGCGGCCACACTGTCGGCCGTCGGGCACGTGCCAGTTGCGGGGCTCGCGCTGATCCTGGGCATCGACCGCTTCATGTCGGAAGCCCGCGCGCTGACCAACCTGATCGGCAACGGCGTGGCCACGGTGGTGGTCGCCAAGTGGACCAATGACCTGGACACCGTGCGCATGAAGCGCATCCTGGACAACGAGACATCGGCCGAAGCCGACACGCCCGAGGCGGTGCTGGACAAGGTCGAGACCCACATGCCCGTGGCCCAGCCGCGCTGAGGCGGCCACATGCCTGTACGGAACAGCCCGCCATGAACAGCCCCGTGCAGAAGCACCGCGTCGTCATCGTGGGCGGTGGCGCCGGCGGCCTGGAACTGGCCACGCGCCTGGGGGATTCGCTGGGCAAGAAGGGGCGAGCGGACGTCACGCTGATCGACAAGCACCGCACCCACGTGTGGAAGCCCAAGCTGCACGAGATCGCCTCGGGCAGCATGGACATGAGCGCGCACGAAGTCGACTACCTCGCGCAGGCGCACTGGCACCACTTTCGCTTCCGGCTCGGCGAGCTGACCGGCATCGACCGCGAGCGGCGCGAAGTGCAGGTGGCGCCGTACCTGGACGACGAGGGCCGGCTGGTCACGCCCGAGCGCGCCTTCGGCTACGACACGCTGGTGGTCGCCATCGGCAGCCTCAGCAACGACTTCGGCACCCCCGGCGTGCGCGAGCACGCGCTGCGGCTCGAATCGAAGGCCGATGCGCAGCGCTTTCACCAGCGCATGGTCAACGCCTGCATCCGCGCGCATGCGCAGGCCACGCCGCTGCGGCCCGAGCAGCTGCACGTGGCGATCATCGGCGCAGGCGCCACGGGCGTGGAGCTGGCGGCCGAGCTGCACCGCACCACGCGCGAAGTGGTGGCCTACGGGCTGGACCGCGTGGATGCCGAGAAAGACATCCAGGTCAGCGTGATCGAAGCCGCCGACCGCGTGCTGCCCGCATTGCCCGCGCGCATGTCCGCCGCCACCGAGGCGCTGCTGCGCAAGCTGGGCGTGGATGTGCACACCTCCGCCAAGGTGGCCGAGGTGCTGCCCGAGGGCGTGCGCCTGGCCGATGGCCGCGTGCTGCCGGCCGAGCTGGTGGTGTGGGCCGCGGGCGTGAAGGCCGCCGATTTCATGAAGGACATCGCGGGGCTGGAAACCAACCGCAGCAACCAGCTCGCGGTGCTGCCCACGCTGCAGACCACGCGCGACCCAGACATCTTCGCCATCGGCGACTGCGCCGCCTGCGACTGGCCCGAGGCCAACGGCGGCAAGGGCGGCCTGGTGCCGCCGCGCGCGCAGGCGGCACACCAGCAGGCCTCGCACGTGGCGGCGCAGATCCGCCGGCGCCTGGGTGGAAAGACGCTTCAGCCCTACCGCTACCGCGACTTCGGCTCGCTGGTGTCGCTGGGCGAGTTCAGCACCGTCGGCAACATGATGGGCGGGCCAGTCGGCGGCAGCCTGATGATCGAAGGCCGCTTCGCGCGGCTCATGTACATGTCGCTCTACAAGATGCACGAGCTGGCGCTGCACGGCATCGTCAAGGTCTCGCTCGACACGCTCGCCCGCCTCATCACGCGGCGCACCGAACCCCACGTCAAGCTGCATTGAGCCCTCGACGCAGCCATTTCTTTCGCACCAACCCCCAAGGAGACTCTCATGTCAGACGATATCGTGATCGTGGCCGCGCAACGCACGGCGGTCGGAAAGTTCGGCGGCACGCTGGCCGGCACGCCCGCGCCGGAACTGGGCGCGCATGTGGTGAAGGGACTGCTCGAGAAGGCCGGCGTGCCGGGCGATGCGGTGTCCGAGGTCATCATGGGCCAGGTGCTCGCCGCCGGCGCAGGGCAGAACCCGGCGCGGCAGACAGTCATCAAGGCAGGGCTGCCGATTGGCGTGCCGGGCCTCACCATCAACAAGGTCTGCGGCTCGGGCCTGAAAGCCGTGATGCTCGCGGCGCAGGCCGTGAAGTGCGGCGATGCCGAGATCGTGGTGGCTGGCGGCCAGGAGAACATGAGCATGGCGCCGCACGTGCTGCCCAACTCGCGCAACGGCCAGCGCATGGGCGACTGGAAGCTGGTCGACACCATGATCGTCGACGGCCTGTGGGACGTCTACAACCAGTACCACATGGGCACCACGGCCGAGAACGTGGCCAGGAAGTACGGCATCACGCGCGAGATGCAGGACGCGCTCGCGCTCGCCTCGCAGCAGAAGGCCGCGGCCGCGCAGGACGCGGGGCGCTTCGACGACGAGATCCTGCCCTTCAGCATTGCGCAGAAGAAGGGCGAGCCGATCGTCTTCGCTGCCGACGAGTTCGTGAACCGCAAGACCAGTGCCGATGCGCTCGCCGGTCTGCGCCCGGCCTTCGACAAGGCCGGCTCGGTGACGGCCGGCAATGCCTCGGGCCTGAACGACGGCGCGGCCGCGGTGCTGGTGATGTCGGCCTCGCGCGCCGCCGCGCTCGGCCTGCAGCCGCTGGCCGTGATCCGTGCCTATGCGAGCGCGGGCCTGGACCCGTCGCTCATGGGCATGGGCCCGGTTCCCGCTTCTCAGCTCGCGCTCAAAAGGGCCGGCTGGAAGGCGCAGGACCTGGACCTGATGGAGATCAACGAAGCCTTCGCGGCGCAGGCCTGCGCGGTCAACCGCGAGATGGAATGGGATACCAGCCGCATCAACGTGAACGGCGGCGCCATCGCCATTGGCCACCCCATCGGCGCCTCGGGCTGCCGCGTGCTGGTGACGCTGCTGCACGAGATGCGCCGCCGCGGCGCCAACAAGGGCCTGGCCTCGCTGTGCATCGGTGGCGGCATGGGCGTGGCCCTGGCCGTGGAACGGGCCTGAGCGGTTTTCTTAAGTCACAACGCACCAAGGAGAAAGCAGATGAGCGAAAGCAAGCAGCAACACGTGGTCCTGGTCACCGGCGGCATGGGCGGCCTGGGCGAGACGATCTCCACCAAGATGGTCGATGCGGGCTACAAGCTCGCGGTGACTTACTCGCCGGGCAACAAGTCGCACGCCGACTGGGTGGCGCAGATGGCTGAGCGCGGCTACCAGATCCTGGCCGTGCCCTGCGACGTGGCCGACTACGACTCCTGCGCACGGGCCGTGAGCCAGGTCCAGGAAGCCCTGGGCCCGGTCGACGTGCTGGTCAACAACGCTGGCATCACGCGCGACATGACCTTCAAGAAGATGGACCAGATCAACTGGAACGCCGTGCTGCGAACCAACCTCGACAGCCTGTTCAACATGAGCAAGCAGGTGGCCGACGGCATGGTGGATCGGGGCTGGGGCCGCATCATCAACGTGTCGTCGGTGAACGGTTCGAAGGGCGCGTTCGGGCAGACCAACTACTCGGCCGCCAAGGCCGGCGTGCACGGCTTCACCAAGGCGCTGGCATTGGAAGTGGCGAAGAAGGGCGTGACGGTGAACACCATCTCGCCCGGCTACATCGGCACCAAGATGGTCACGGCCATTCCGAAGGAAGTGCTCGACAGCAAGATCCTGCCGCACATTCCCGTGGGGCGCCTGGGCAAGCCCGAGGAAGTTGCGGGGCTGATCATCTACCTCGCATCGGAAGAAGCGGCGTTCGTGACCGGCGCCAACATCGCCATCAACGGCGGCCAGCACATGCAATGAATGCACGACCATGATCCTCAAGAACGGCATCGATCAGGCCGCGCTGGTCACCAAGTTCACCGACGCCTCCGCCAGGCAGGGCGAAACCATCCGCCAGGCCGTGCACGAGGCCACGCTCAAGGCGCTGCAGAGCCGGGGGCTCACGCTCGCGAACATCCGGCAGGTGCTGGGCACGGTCACCAAGGCAGCCTCGGCCGGCGCGCAAGGCAGCAAGCTGCCCGCGCCCGACGTGGAGGCACTGCTGGCCAAGGCCTTCGCCGGCATGGACGGCGCGCTGGAGCAGGCGGTGCTGGCCAACCAGCGCGCACTGCAGCAGCTGGTCGACCAGGGCGTGAGCCTGCGCGAGACGCAGCTCAAGAAGGCGCTCGCCGACATCGAGAAGATGGAAGACACGCTGCTGGCCAGCGTTCGCAAGGCAGCGCCGGTCGACGGCCCTTGGAGCGGAGTCCTCCAGGCGATGCAGGGCAAGGGCACCGGCACCGGCGCGCGCGCCACAGCGGCGCTCGAACAGCTCATGGAAGACACGCACAAGAACCTGCGCGACGGCCGTGCGCTGAGCCTGCGCGCCTCGCAGGCGATGCTCGACAGCTACACCACGCTGGTGAGCGGGGTGCTGATCGGCATGTCCGAGGCCCTGAAGCAGGGCGGGGCGGCGAAGCGATGACCCTCGCCGGCCATCGCGCGCTGCACCGTGTTCCCCGGCCGGGTCTTCCGCGGCAGGGCCGGTGAACTGCGCCATGCCCGACCGGACGCCGACTCTGCACGAAATGTTGCAGGACGCACGCCACCGGGCAGCCACTGATGCGGCGTTCACGGCCTTGTGCAATAACGGGTTCATGATTTCACGGGAGCCGGCCCGGCGCTTCGATTTGCCTCTACACAGCTCCAGACGATGGCGCGGCCTGCCGCGCTGGTGCGGCGCGCTGGCGCTGGTGGCCGCGGCCGCCTTCGCCGGTCATCACTTCGCCATGCAGAACGGCCTCGCGCGCCTGAACGAGGCGGCCGACCACCGGCTCGACATGCTCGCAACAGGGCTCGATGCCGACCTGGCCCGTTTCGAGTATCTGCCTGCGCTGCTGGAGATGACGCCCATCGTCCCCGCGCTGCTCGGCACGCCCTCGGACGTGTCGCTGCGCGACGCGGTCAACCGCTACCTCGACGGCGTCAACGCCGCCGCGGGCGCCGAGATGCTCTATGTGCTGGACGCCGCCGGCACCTCGCTGGCGGCTTCCGACTGGAACCGTCCCGGCACCACCGTCGGCCAGGACCTGTCGTTCCGACCCTACGTGATCGATGCATTGGGGCAGGGCAAGGGCCGCTTCTACGGCGTCGGCATCACCAGCCGCAAGCCCGGCTACTACCTCTCGTACGCCCTGCGCCGCGACCAGCCCGCGCGCGGCGTGGTGGCTGTCAAGGTCAACCTGGAGGAGACCGAACGCGCCTGGCGCAAGCTGCCGGGCGACGTGGCACTGATCGACCAGCGCGGCGTGGTGATCCTCGCCACCCGCGAAGACCTCAAGTTCCGGCCGATGCTGCCGCTCGACGCTTCGCAGCGGGCCGAGGTGCAGCGCTCGCGCCCCTACGGCGAGGCCGGCCTGCAGCCGCTGCAGTGGACGCTGAAGAAGACGCTGGCGCGCGATGTGAAGGTGATCGCGCTCGACGGCGTCGACCAGTTGGCCTCGACGCGTTCGCTGCGCGGTGCACCGTGGCAGCTGCTGGCGCTCGACGACTTGGCGCCGGTGCGCGTGGGCGCGCGCAACGCCGCCATCACCGCGAGCCTTGCAATGGCGGTGCTGCTGCTGATCGCTGTCACGCTGTGGCAGCGCCGCCGCGCCGTGCGGCAGAAGCTGGCCAACCAGGCTGCGCTGCAGGCGGCGCACGACACGCTCGAGTCGACCGTGGTGGCGCGCACCGCGCAGCTGCGCGCCGCCCAGGGAGAGCTGGTGCATGCCGGCAAGATGGCGGCGCTGGGCCAGATGTCGGCCGGCGTGGTGCACGAGCTGAACCAGCCGCTCACCGCGATGCGCACGCTCTCGGAGAGCGCCGCCATCCTGCTCGACAAGAACCGCTTCGACGACGTGCGCGGCAACCTGCAGCGCATCCGGGGCATGGTCGACCGCCTGGCGCGCCTGACCTCGCAACTCAAGACCTTCGCGCACAAGAGCGAACTTCCGCTCGCGGCGGTGCCGGTGGCGCGAGCCGTGGCCGACGCGCAGGCCATCGTGGCCGAGGCGACGAAGAAGAACGGTGTCGCCATCGAGGTCGACGTGCAGCCCGCGAGCCTGAGCGTGATGGCCGAAGAAGCCGCGCTGGGCAGCGTGCTCGTCAACCTGATGCGCAACGCCATCGACGCCATGCAGGCCTCGCCCCGGCGCAGGCTGCGGCTCGAGGCGCGGCCGCAAGAGGGCCGGGTGATCCTGCGCGTGAGCGACACCGGACCGGGCATTCCACCCGACATCCTGCCGCGCCTGTTCGAGCCCTTCGTCAGCAGCAAGCCGGCGGGCACGGGCCTGGGCCTCGGGCTCGCGATCTCGGCACAATTGGTGCGGGCCATGGACGGCACGCTGGGTGCAGCCAACCTGCCGGAAGGCGGCGCCTCGTTCGTCGCCGACCTTCCGGCCGCCGTCCAGGCCATTCTTATTCCCACCCCTACAGGAGTGATCAACAAGTGAGCCTAGCCCCTGCCATCCGGGTGATGCTGGTCGAGGACGACGAAGACGTCCGTCTCAGCACGACCCAGGTGCTGACCCTGGCCGGTTTCGAGGTCGAATCCTTTGCAAGCGTGGAGCGCGCACGCGGCCACATCAGCTTCGGCGTGCCGGCCATCGTGGTCTGCGACGTGCGCCTGCCGGGCCTGAGCGGCACCGAATGGCTGCGCGAACTGCACAGCACCGATGCCGAGCTGCCCGTGATTCTGGTCACCGGCCACGGCCATATCGCGATGGCGGTGCAGGCCATGCGCGAGGGCGCCTACGACTTCATCGAGAAGCCCTTCAGCTCCGAGCGGCTGGTGGCCATCGTGCGCCACGCCGTCGAGCGCCGGCAGCTTTCGCTGCAGGTGCGTGCGCTGCGCGACGCGCTGGAGAACTGGAACGGCATCCAGTCGGTGCTGATCGGCCGGTCGGCCCAGATGCAATTGGTGCGCCGTACCGTGATGACGCTGGCCGAAACTTCGGCCGACGTGCTGATCTACGGCGAGACCGGCACCGGCAAGGAACTCGTCGCGCGCTGCCTGCACGACCACAGCGAACGCCGCCGCCAGCATTTCGTTCCACTCAATTGCGGCGGCCTGCCCGAGGCGCTGGCCGAGAGCGAGCTGTTCGGCCACGAGGCCGGCGCCTTCACCAGCGCCAACCGCGTGCGCGTGGGCAAGTTCGAATATGCCAACGGCGGTACGCTCTTTCTCGACGAGATCGAGAGCATGCCGATGGCGGTGCAGATCAAGCTGCTGCGCGCGCTGCAGGAGCGCAGCATCGAGCGCATCGGCTCCAACAAGGCCATTGCCTTCGACTGCCGCGTGGTGGCCGCAAGCAAGGACGACCTGAAGGAAATGAGCGACCGCCAGAAGTTCAGGGCCGACCTGTACTACCGGCTCGGCGTCGCCTTCATCGAGCTGCCGCCGCTGCGCGAGCGGCGCGAAGACATTCCCCTGCTGTTCGAGCACTTCACGCTGCTGGCCGCGAGCCGCTACGAGCGTTCGGCGCCGCTGCCCACCAACGCGCAGCTGGCCGACCTGATGGCTTACGCGTGGCCGGGCAACGTGCGCGAACTGCGCAACGTGGCCGACCGTTACGTGCTGGGCCTGCTCGGCGAGCGCCTGACGCAGACCCGCGGCACCGGCGAGGGCTCGCCGGCGCTGCCGCGCGCGCTGCCGCAACAGGTCGAATCCTTCGAGCGTGCGGTGATCGTGGAGGCGCTGCGCAAGCACCAGGGCGACCAACCAGCCACGGCCGCCGCTCTCGCCATCGCGCGGCAGACGCTGCACGACAAGCTGCGCAAGCTCGGCATCGCGGCGGAAGAGTTCAAGTCCCAGTGACCCGCGGAGCGGCCTGTGCCCTGACGATCGCTGGGTACAGGTAACGGAACCGCCGCCTCACAGCCTGGCGAGCGGCACCTGCAGGTCGGCGAGCTGCGCCGCATCGACGCTGGTGCGGCGCTCGATCAGCCGCCGCGCGAAGCGCAGGTCGCGCGCGGCGTTGGGGCCCAGCGCCGCAACGACCTTGCCGGCGTCCAGGAAGAACATCACGAAGCTGCTGGAGTTCCGGTCGCCGCGCACGACCACATCGTGCGCCGGCGCGGGCATGCCGAAGATCTGCAGGTTGACCTCGTACTGGTCCGACCAGAACCAGGGCAGCGGCTGATGATTCACCGCGATGCCGAGCGCGGCGCGCGCGGCGGCAATGCCTTGCTCCTGGGCGTTCTGCCACGATTCGAGCCGCATCCGCCGCCCCGCCCATTCGCAGTGCCATGCGGCCACGTCGCCCGCGGCCAGGATGTCGGGATCGGATGAGCGGCATTGCGAATCGACCAGCACGCCGCCCTCGCATGCCAGGCCTGCCTCGCGTGCGAGTTCGTCGTTGGGGACCAGGCCAACACCGGCGAGGACCGCATCGCATTCGAACTCGCGCCCATCGCCGAACGAGGCGGTGAGGCCACCTCGCGCGTTCTGCGCCAGGCGCTCGATGCCCGTGCCGAGCCGGACATCGACGCCATGGGCGGTATGGAGTTGCAGCAGATAGTCGGATATTTCCGGTGGAACAGTGCGCTCGCACAGCCGGCCCGTCGCTTCGACGACGGTCACGTCGAGGCCCTTCTTCCGGGCCGTCGCGGCCACCTCGAGCCCGATCCAGCCGCCCCCGACGACGAGCAGCCGCCTGCCGGCAGACAGCACGGCACCGAGCGCCGCCGCATCCTCGATGCTGCGCAAGCTGAAGACGCCGGGCAGATCTGCACCGGGGATGTTCAGGCGACGCGCCCGGCCGCCGCTGCAGAGAATCAGCTTGTCGTACGAAAGATGCGCTCCACGCGTCAAGTGGAGCTGCTTCGCCGCCCGGTCGATGAAGGTCGCGCCGACATTCGGCCGCCAGTCGATGCCCAGCGCATCGAAGGCCTCCGGTTTCTGCAGATGGGTCGTGTCCGCATGCGCATCCCCGGAGAGCACCGCCTTGGACAGCGGCGGGCGTTCATAGGGACGATGGGGCTCGTCGCCGATCAGCACCACGCGTCCCGCGAAACCCTCGCTGCGCAGCGTCTGCGCGGCCCAGCCGCCGGCCTGGCCGGCGCCCACGATGACGATGGTCTCGATGTCCATGGCTTCAGTCGAGCGAGAGGAACACCCGGCCCGCATCGATCTTCACCGGGTACGAGCGGATCGCCTCGGTCACCGGCGCGCAGGTCGGCTTTCCATTGCGCACGTCGAACTTGCCCTGGTGCAGCGGGCACTCGATCTCGTGCCCTTCGAGGAAGCCCTCGCACAGGCGGGCATGTCCGTGGGTGCACACGTTGTCGGTCGCATAGATCTGGCCGTCCACCTTGTACAGCGCAATGTCGCGCCCGTCGACCTGCATGCCGACGACATCATCGGTGGGCACCTCGTCGACCGCTGCGGCGTCGGTCCATTGGAAATCGCTCATGGCTGGCCTCAGAGGGGATAGATGACGGAGTTGGGGATCATTTCGCTGTCGTAGATGACCTGGCGCGAGGCGAACTTCAGCCCCTCGGCGGTGCGCACGACCACATCGATGTAGCGCCCCACGCTGAAGACGCTCGAAAGTTCGGACAGTTTGGTGCGGAACACCGCGTAGTTGGCCTCGCACTCGAAGCGGTCCGCATCGGCCTTCAGCACGAGCGGCGTTCCGACGACGTGGCGCTGGTAGTAGGGGTCGTGGAACAGGGTCTCGCGGATGCCGTAGACGCGGTCCTTCAGCATGCCCTTGCTCTCGAACGAGAGCGTGGCCAGCGGAAAGCCGCGTTCGTGGTTCTCGCGCGGCTGCAGGCGGTAGCTGCAATCGTCCGTGAAGAATTCCGGCCAGAGTTCCCATTGACCCGAGCTCACGGCCTGGGCGTAGCGGGCGTAGAGCTGGGTCAGCTCGAAGTAGTCCTGAAAGTTCATCTCAAGCCTCCATCACCTTGCGCCAGTATTCGTACATGCCCCGGATCAGGGTCTCGGTGACCATGTGGTCCGTGTCGCCGACCTCGCGGCCGCCGAGTTCGGCGAGCGTGCGGTGGAAGGGCTTCTGCTCGAAGCCTTTCTGCGAGAGCTCGATCACCTCCCCGTCGTCGGCCGAGACGAAGCCCGCCGGTCCGAAGAGATTGGCCTGGCGCAACCGACGCAAGGTCATCGCGTCGTCGTCGTCCTCGAAGCCGAAGTGCGTCCAGACGAAATCGAAGGCGCCGGGGCCGCTCGGCTGGATGTGCCGGGTCGAGACGCTGTTGACCTGCTGCTGGAAGATCACGCTCGGGAACAGCGTCATCATCACGGCCGTCGGGCCGCGCCACCACGGCTCGGGCACGATGTCCAGGAAGCGGTCGTCGTTGAGCTTCATGCTTTCCTTGAAGCTCGATACCTGGGTGACCTGGTCCGCCTTGCCGCTCGCGCCGCGCGTCGAGATCATCGCGGCGTGCCGGTGATGGCGGTCCATCTTCAGCTCCGACTTGTTGTCGGCGCGCCAGAGCCCGAAGGTGACGAACCAGGTATGCAGCAGGCCCGGGTGGTACGGGTCCTTGATGTTCTCCTGCATCAGCTTCCAGTTGCCGGGAATGCGCTGGCGGTTGTAGCCGAGGATCGTCAGCTTGCGGCCATTGAACAGCCGGTCGAAGTAGCCCAGGATTTCCGGGCCCATGAAGTCCTCGAGCGATTCCACCTCTGCATCGAAGGACGCGAACACGACGCCGCCGCGCGTGGCAACCTCGAGCTTGTTGAGGCCGTGGTCGGCCGGCTTGAAGTCGGCCGGCATCCCGCCGTTCACCTTGCCGTCCTGCTTCACGCCACGGCGAAAGGGCACGCCCTGCAGGTCGCCGCCGAGCGAATAGTTCCACTGGTGATAGGGGCAGGTGAAGCCGCCGGCCTTGCGGTTGCCGTGCCGCTCGCGGCAGAACTGCATGCCCCTGTGCGCGCACACGTTTTCCACCACGCTGATGGAGTCTTCCGCATCCCGGACCATGATCACCGAGCGCTCGCCGATCACCGTGCGTTTGAAGTCGCCGACTTCCGGAATCTCGGCCTCCAGGCCCACGTAGCACCAGTGGCCCCGGTAGAAGAGGCGCTCGAGCTCGCGCCGGTGCTGGTCGGCATCGGTGTAGGCCATGAAGGGAATGCGGCTCGTGCCCTTGTCTTCCCAGCGGATCTGCTGCGGAAAGACGGCGGATGTGTCGTCCATTTTTTGTCTCCTGTGCGGCCGCGTCGCCCGGGCCGCTCGTCTCATGGTCCCCCATGATCGGCAGTTCGGGCCCATCGTTCAATAGAATGTGCCGAATACTTTATATAGATTTCGCGAATGGGGACGCCGTGGAGCTCAAGGACATCGACCTCAACCTGCTGGTGGTGTTCAACCAGTTGCTGATCGATCGGCGGGTGTCGAAAGTGGCGACAAATCTCGGCCTCTCGCAGCCGGGCGTGAGCAACGCGCTGGCGCGCCTGCGCAAGCTCACCGACGACCCGCTGTTTCTTCGAACGCCCAAGGGCATGGAGCCGACGCCTTTCGCCGAGCAGCTGGCCGCGCCGACCGCGAGCGCGCTGCAGACGATCCATGCCGCCATCAACCAGCGGAGCTCGTTCGATCCGGCCACCTCCACACGCGCCTTCACCATCGGCATGACCGACATCGGGGAGATCTATTTCCTGCCCAAGCTGATGCAGGAGCTGGCGCGCGTGGCGCCGGGTCTCTCGATCAGCACCGTTCGCAACACGGCGGTCAATCTCCAGGACGAGATGGAATCCGGCCACGTCACGCTGGCCATCGGCCTGCTGCCGCAGCTCAAGAGCGGCTACTTCCAGCGGAGGCTGTTCAAGCAGCACTACGTCTGCATGTTTCGCCGGGGGCATGCGCTCGACAAGCGCCAGATCTCGCTGGCCGAGTTCTCAAAGGCCGATCATGTGGTCGTGGTCTCGGAGGGAACCGGCCACGGCAAGGCGGACGAGCTTCTCAGCCGCAAGAAGATCGTGCGCAAGGTCGTCCTGACCGTGCCGCACTACGTCGCGGTCGGCCATATCCTGCACGGCTCCGACCTGGTGGCCACAGTGCCCGAGCGGCTCGCCCAGGCCCTGGCCGAACCGTTCGGCCTGTCCCATGTGCGGCATCCGGCCAGGCTGCCCGAAATTGCGATCAGCCTGTTCTGGCACGGCCGCTATCACCGGGACCCCGCCGTTGCGTGGCTGCGCGCCTTGATCGTGCGGCTTCATGGGGAGGGTGGGCCGGTTTGAGCTTGCGCCGGCGCCGGGTGTCTTTCAGCGCACGGCCTCGGGTGGCAGGTAGATCCTCGCCAGCCCCTTGGCAATCGCCTCCACGATCTGCTCCTTGCGCAGCCCGATGTGCGCCTTGAGCGCCTGTTGCGCCGCCGCCTCGTCGCGCGCCTGCAGGGCCTTGAGGATCTGCAGGTGCTCCTTCTGCGTGGCATTGCGCCCCACGTTCTCCATGTCGATCCAGCGGATGAACCGGATCCGTTCGTTGAGCACGCCCAGCATTCGGCGCAGTTCCTGGTTGCGCGCCATGTCCGCGATGCGCAGGTGGAATCCCTCGTCGAGTTCGACCAATTGCTCCACCGGCGTGTCCGGCGCGGCCTTCTGGCTGGCGGCCAGGTAGGCCTTGGCCTGGGCGATCTCCTCGTCGGTGGCCCGCTGGATCGCCAGTGACAGGCAGGCGCTTTCGACGGCCACGCGGGCCTCGTACAGGTCGAGCGTCTCCTGGACATCGAGCGGCCGCCGAACGAAGCCGCGCGACGCAGGCAGCAGGAAGCCGTCGTTCACCAGGCGGGCCAAGGCTTCGCGCACGGGGGTGCGGCTCACACCCAGGCGCTGCGACAGCTCGATCTCGCTCAGGCGCTCGCCGGGCTTGAGCTGGTAGGAGATCGCCATCTTGCGCAGCGCCTCGAGAACACCCGAGCCGCGTTCGCGGCGCATTTTGGAGATGGGCGCGGATGCCCCGCGCCTGCTTGTGCTTGGCATGTTTTTAAGTATACTGAAATGAATTCTTAACTGATCACGATCCGCTGGAGCTTATCGAGAATGTCTTCCATGAACGGCGCCGATGCGATGGTGCGCATGCTGCAACTCAACGGCGTCAAGCACATCTTCGGATTGTGCGGCGACACCAGCCTTCCCTTCTATGACGCGCTGGCGCGCCTGGACCACGGCATCGACCACGTGCTCACGCGCGACGAGCGCAGCGCGGCCTACATGGCCGACGCCTATGCGCGCGTGACGGGCAGGCCCGGCATCTGCGAAGGCCCCAGCGGCGGCGGCGCCACCTATCTGCTGCCCGGCCTGGTGGAAGCCAACGAGTCGGCCATCCCGGTGCTGGGCATCACCTCCGACGTGTCGGTGGGGGCGCGCGGCAAGTTTCCGTTGACCGAACTGGACCAGCAGGCGCTCTACCAGCCGCTGACCAAGTGGAACACCACCGTCGACCGCGTGGACCAGATCCCGCATGCGGTGCGCAGCGCCTTCCGCGCCATGGTCACGGGCCGGCCCGGCGCCACGCACATCTGCCTGCCCTACGACGTGCAGAAGCACGCCATCGATCCCTCGGAGGTCTGGGCCCAGCCGGGGCACGACCGCTACCCGGCCTATCGCTTCGCGCCGGACCCCGCCGAGGTCGAGCGCGCGGCGGCCATGCTGGCGGCGGCGCGCTGCCCGGTCATCGTGTGCGGCGGAGGCGTGGTCATCTCCGGCGCCCACACCGCGCTCGAGACGCTGGCCACCCGGCTGAATGCGCCCGTTTGCCTCACGATCAGCGGCAGCGGCAGCCTGCCCGGCAGCCATCCGCTCAATGCCGGCGTGATCGGCACCAACGGCGGCGTGGAGGCCACGCGCGACGTGATCGCCCAGGCCGATCTGGTGCTCTTCGTCGGGGCGCGCGCGGGCTCCACCACCACCGAGCACTGGAAGATGCCGGCGCGCGAGGTCGCCATCCTGCACCTGGACATCGACCCAGGCACCATCGCCACCAACTACCGGACCGACGTGGCCCTGGTGGGCGACGCGCGCCTGGGCTTGGCGGCGCTGGCTGACGCGGTGCATGCGCGCAGCGCGCAGCGCCCGGCCGATGCGGTCGACGGCCGAGCCATCGTGGCGCGCAGCCGCGTGCGCAAGCAGGCCTTCTTCGCCAGCCTGGCGCACTCTGCCGACCGACCCATCAAGCCCGAGCGCGTGGTGGATGCGCTGAACCGCCTGTTGCCGGCCAAAGCCGTGGTGGTGGCCGACCCAGGCACGCCATGCCCGTACTTCGCGGCCTATTTCGATGCGCCGCAAGCGGGCCGCCACTTCATCACCAACCGCGCCCACGGCGCACTCGGCTTTTCCATGGCCGCCGGCGTCGGTGCCGCCTTCGGCCGGCCCGACGCCATGGTGGTCTCGATCATGGGCGACGGCAGCTTCGGCTTCACCTGCGGCGAGATGGAAACCATCGTGCGGCGCGGCGTGCCGCTGAAGATGATCGTGTTTTCCAATTCGGTGTTCGGCTGGATCAAGGCCAGCCAGAAGACGGGCTACGAGGCGCGCTACTTCTCGGTGGATTTCGACCGCACCGACCACGCGCGCGTGGCCGAGGCCTTCGGCGTGAAGGCCTGGCGGGTCGAGGACCCCGCCGAGCTGGAGCCGGCGCTGAAGGCGGCACTGGCGCACGACGGCCCGGCGCTGGTGGACGTGATCTCGCAACAGCTGCAAGACACGGCCGTGCCGGTCAGCCAGTGGATGGGCTGAGTCGCCGCTTCACCGAGATCCAGGCTTCACGCGCAGCATTGATGAAAGGCCAACAGAAGATGCAGATCCGATTCAACAGACGCCAGGTCCTGGCGGCCGCGGCCGCCGCTGGCTTGTGCGGCGGCGCGGCAGCGCAGTCCTCGGACGCGCCGCTGCACATGGTCGTCACCTTTCCGCCCGGCGGCAGCACCGACATCGCCGCGCGCATCATGCAGCCCGAACTCGAAAAGCGCCTGGGCCGCCCGGTCGTGGTAGAGAACAAGCCCGGCGCGGCGAGCCAGCTGGCCACCAACTACGTCGCCAAGTCGGCGCCCAACGGCAACACGGTGCTGGTGAGCTTCGACACGCACGCGATCAATCCCATCGCCAAGGCCAGGCTGCCCTACGACACTTTCAAGGACTTTGCCGGCATCACCCTGGCGGTGCGCTTTCCGCTCGTGATCGGCGCCTCGGCCTCCGTGCCGGCCAAGGACCTGCGCAGCTTCATTGCCAGTGCGCGCAAGGAACCCGCGCGCTACAGCTACGCATCCACCGGCGTGGGCTCCATGAACCACCTGGTCATGGAAGACATCAAGCGCCGCGCCGGCATCTACGTGCTGCACGTGCCCTACGGCGGCGGCGGACCGGCGGTGCAAGCCGTGCTGGGCGACGTCTCGCAGCTCACGCTGCTGAGCTACGCCGCGCTCAAGGGCCAGATCGCCGCAGGCAAGATCAAGCCGCTGGCCGTCACCGGTGCGAAGCGCCTGCCCGAACTGCCGGACGTGCCCACGGTGGCCGAGTCCGGCTTTCCGGGCTTCGAGGCCTATTCCTGGATCGGCATCTTCGCGCCCTCGGGCACGCCGGCCGACAAGCTGTCCACGCTGACCGAGGGATTCCGCGCCGCGCTGCGAGCACCCGAGGTCCATGGCAAGCTCACCCAGGCAGGCTTCGAGGTCATGGCCACGGACAGCGCCGGCGTCGACAGGCATGCCCGCGCCGAGTACGAGCGCTGGGCCGCCTTCGTGCGCGAAACCCGGCTCAAGCTGGAGGAGTGAAACCATGGTCATGGCGCTGGACCATGTGGTGATCGCGGTGGCCTCGCTGGAGCAGGCGATGGCCGACTACCGGCGCGCCGGCTTCACCGTGGCCGCGGGCGGCAAGCATCCGGGACGCAACACCGCCAATGCGCTGATCGTGTTCGAGGACGGCAGCTATCTGGAGCTGATCGCATATTCGGCGCCTTCACCCGAAGAGCGCTGGTGGCGCGTGCTGGAGGCGGCGGGCGAGGGCCTGGTCGACTTCGCGCTGCTGCCGCGCGACATCGATGCGGCCACGGCCGATGCACGCGAACGCGGCCTGGTCGAACTCACGGCCGTGCCCGGCGCGCGGAATCGGCCCGATGGCGTGCGCATCGCGTGGAGCTCGGCGCGCCAGCAGCGCCATGACCTGCCGTTCCTGTGCGCCGACATCACGCCAAGGTCGCTTCGGGTGCCCGAAGGCGAGGTCCGACGCCATCCCAACGGCGCAACAGGCATCGCCGCCGTCCAGGTCATGGTGCGGGACATGGCGGCCAGCCTGGCGCGCTACCGCATGCTGCTGGGCCCCGACGCCGTGGAGGCCGGTGTCGTGCGGCTGCAGGGCTGCGAGATTGCGCTGCATGCGGAGCGGGACAGGGCGCGCGGCGAAGGGCCGGGCGCGATCACGTTGTCGGTCGATGCGCCCCGCGAGGGCTTGCGGTTCGATCCGGCGCTCACGCACGGGGTTGCGATTCACGTCCGGTAGGCATTTTTGGCCCGTGAGGCCCTCATGTTTACCGCGACGGCGTCAACAATGCAGTCCTGTCGCTCGCTTCGCATAGCAATTGCGCTACAATGGCTTGCATGAAGACCGCCCAGTTGCCTCCCGTGCGCGTCGAGCAATCGGTTCGCGATGAAATCGAGAGCGTTCTCCGCCAAGGAGAAAGCCTGTCGCAGTTCGTGGAAAACGCGGCAGTGCAGGCTGCTCAGCGGCGCAAATCTCAGCAAGAGTTCCTGGCGCGTGGCCGCGAATCACTGAAGCGTGCGAAGAAGAGCGGCGAGTACTATTCTGCCAAGGACGCACTCGACGCGATGCAGGCGCGCCTCGATGCGCGCATTTCGCAACTTGCGCAGGGGCAGCGCGGCAAGGCCGATCGCTCGTGACCTATGCAGTCACCCTGACGCGCGAAGCGCTCGAGGATCTCCTGCATCTTGAGGACTTTCTCATCGAGTCCGCTCTGCGGCATGGAGATCTGGATCTGCCGAGCCATGCAATATCGGCCATCCGCACAGAGTTTCGAATTCTGGAGACAAACCCGTTCACCTGCCGCATTGCCGATGCCGACCCGCTCGAGCGCGAACTGGTCGTCCCGTTTGGGGCTTCCGGATATGTGGCGTTGTTTCGAATCATCAGCGAACAAGAGGTCGTGGTGGCTGCGGTCCGCCACCAGCGCGAAGATGACTATCACTAGATGGGGCTCCACCCAGTCGGCTGGTTCCATTCTTCCTTCCGGCTGCCAGCTTGGCCAACGTCTGGCCATGCAGTACGGCGTGGACGCGGTGCAGTCGCTCGTGAGCAGGACGCGCCGGGGGTGCGAACTGGGCGTTGCGCGCATGCACTATGAGTTGCCGCACCTGTTCGTGCTGGCGCCTCTGCCGGCCGAAGACGCCTTCCTGCTCAGCGTGGAAATCAATCCGGGCGGCAGCCGGCGCATCGTCCGGGACGGCGATTCACGCCAACTGGGCCTGCAGCGGGAAGGCGCCTTCCACATCGCCGACCTGTCGCAGCGCGCGTCGGCATATGTCAGCAGCCCGTTTCACTCTATGTTCTTCCACTTGTCGCGCGCCACGCTCGATGCGTTCGCCGAAGAGATGGAGATGCCCCGTCGCGTCAACGGGCTGCGCTGCGATGCCGGCACGGTGGACCCCGTGATCGCCAACCTGGGCCGCGCGATGCTGCCCGTGCTGATGCATCCGCAGGAGGCGAGCCGGCTGTTCGTGGACCATGTGGCGCTGGCCTTGAAGGCGCATGTGGTCCATGTCTACGGCGATGTGGGCGGCACCGCGCCTGTACGGACGCGGGGGCTTGCGCCCTGGCAGGAGCGCCGCGCGAAGGCTTTCCTGATCCAGCACCTTGCGGGTGACGTATCGCTGGCCGATGCGGCGCGCGAATGCGCGCTGTCGCGCAGCCACTTCAGCAAGGCCTTCAAGCAGACCACCGGGCAGACGCCGCATGCCTGGCTGGTGGGCCAGCGCATCGAGACGGCGCAGCGCCTGCTGCAGGACCCCGAGCTCTCGATCGCGCAAGTGGCGATGGCTTGCGGTTTTGCCGACCAGAGCCACCTGACCCGCGTGTTCTCGGCCCGCACAGGTACCTCGCCGGCACGCTGGCGCCGCAGCCGGGCCGACTGAAGCCCCTGCCGCCGCAAGCATCCCGCGGCGGCGTGGGCGAGCCCTGTCTGGCGCATCTGAGACACGCCCCAAAACGATGATCGAAAACTTCGATCATTGCTGCCAAAAAGTTTCGCCAACAGACCCTCGTTGAGGGAAGAAGATTCAGTCCTAGCTCGGAGATTTCCTTCGAGACCTGTTTTGAGTTCAATCGAATTCATCGAATCAGAAAGGCTTGAATCATGTTGGAAATTCGCAATGCCGACGACCGTGGACTCGCGGACTTCGGCTGGCTGAAGTCTCGCCACACTTTTTCCTTCGGCCATTACCACGACCCGGCGCAGGAAGGCTTCTCGGATCTGCTGGTGATCAATGACGACCGTGTGCATCCGGGCCGCGGCTTCGGCACCCACCCGCACCGCGACATGGAGATCTTCTCGTACGTGCTCGAGGGTGCGCTCGAGCACAAGGACTCGATGGGCACGGGCTCCGTCATCCGCCCCGGCGACGTGCAGATGATGAGCGCGGGCACCGGCGTGCGCCACAGCGAGTTCAATTCGTCCGCCACCGACCCGCTGCGCTTTCTGCAGATCTGGATCACGCCGAATGCCAAGGGCGTCGCGCCCCGCTATCAGCAGGTGCATTTCGCGCCGGAAGAAAAGCGCGGCCGGCTGCGGCTGATCATTTCGCCCGAAGGCAGCGACGGCTCGCTCGCCGTGCATCAGGACGCCCGCGTCTACGCGGGCCTGTTCGACGACGATGAAACCACGTCGCTCACGCTCGGCCCCAACCGCCATGCCTATGTGCATGTGGCGCGCGGCAGCGTCGAAGTCAACGGCCAGCGGCTGGGCGAGGGCGACGGCGCGCGCGTGCGGGGCGAACAGCGCATCGACCTGGCGCGCGGCGAAGGCGCCGAGGTGCTGGTGTTCGACCTGCGGCCGAACGAGTTGCCTTCCTTCTGACAACCCATGCGCGCCGTCGGCCGGCGCGGACGGCAAATGTCCAAACGGCCTCACTAATCGACAAGACATGCGTTCTCGCAGAAACGAGGATGCATGGCACGGAAAAGCCCCCTTTTTATCGTCAACTCACGGAGAGTCCCATGTCCATCCAAGCCACCCCCGCCGCCGGCGCCAAGCTGCTCACTCCCACCGACCACACGCTGGTGATGATCGACTTCCAGTCGCAGATGGCCTTTGCCACGCACTCCATCGATGCGGTGAACCTGCGCAACAACGCCGCTCTGGTGGCGCAGGCCGCGGCCGGCTTCAAGGTGCCCACCATCCTGACCACGGTGGCCGAGAAGAGTTTCTCGGGCCCGATGTTCAGCGAGATCACCGACGCCTTCCCGGGCCAGAAGATGCTCGACCGCACCTCGATGAACACCTGGGAAGACGCCGCCGTGATCGAGCGCGTGAACGAGATCGGCAAGAAGCGCATCGTGCTCGCGGGCCTGTGGACCGGCGTGTGCATCGTGGGCCCGGCGCTGTCGGCCATCGACCAGGGCTTCGAGGTGTATGTGATCGCCGACGCCTGCGGCGACGTCTCGGCCGAGGCGCACAACCGTGCGATGGACCGCATGGTGCAGGCCGGCGCGCAGCCGATGACCTCGCTGCAATACCTTCTCGAGCTGCAGCGCGACTGGGCCCGCACCGACACCTACGAAATGACCACCGGCATTGCCAAGAAATTCGGTGGTGCTTATGGTCTGGGCGTGACTTACGCGAAGACCATGTTCGGCGCCCACGAAGGCTGAACGCCGCGGTGAACAAGATGAAGCCCTACGTCCTGTCGCTCGCGCTTGGCCTGCTGGTCGGCGTGATCTACGCACTGTTCCAGGTGCGCTCGCCGGCCCCGCCGGTCATCGCCCTGGTGGGGCTGCTCGGGATACTGCTCGGCGAGCAGATCCCGCCGCTCATCAAGAGCGTGATCAAGCCGCAGGCCGCTGCGACGTCGTGGCTGCAGCACCAGGTCAAGCCGCATGTGTTCGGCGAACTGCCGCAATGCGCCAAGGCCGAGCCGGGCGCCTCTGCGCGCAAAGACGCATGAACGATCCGCTCGACGAACAACGCCGCCGGCTGTGCCTGGGCACGCTGGGCGCCGCCGCCCTTGCCGGAACGGCAAGCGCGCAAACCACCCGAAGGAAACCCGACATGGCTGGTACCGCCACCCCCGACCTGATCCTGCACAACGGCCGCTTCACCACGCTGGACCGCGCCAATCCCACGGCGAGCGCCGTGGCCATCAAGGATGGCCGCTTCCTGCGTGTGGGCCGCAGCGAAGACGTGCTGCCGCTGGCCGGCAGCCACACCCGCGCGATCGACCTGCACGGCAAGCGCGTGCTGCCGGGGCTCATCGACAACCACCTGCACATCATCCGTGGCGGCCTCAACTTCAACATGGAGCTGCGCTGGGACGGCGTGCGCAGCCTGGCCGACGCCATGGGCATGCTCAGGCGCCAGGTGGCCGTCACGCCTGCGCCGCAATGGGTGCGCGTGGTGGGCGGCTTTACCGAACACCAGTTCGTGGAGAAGCGCCTGCCGACCATCGCGGAGCTCAACGCGGTGGCACCCGACACGCCGGTGTTCCTGCTGCACCTGTACGACCGTGCGCTGCTCAACGGCGCCGCCCTGCGCGCCGTCGGCTACACCAAGGACACGCCCGCGCCGCCCGGCGGAGAGATCGTGCGCGACGCGGCCGGCAACCCGACCGGACTGCTGCTGGCCAAGCCCAATGCGTCGATCCTCTACGCAACCTTGGCCAAGGGCCCGAAGCTGCCCTTCGAATACCAGCTCAATTCCACGCGCCACTTCATGCGCGAGCTCAACCGCCTGGGCGTGACCGGCGCCATCGACGCGGGCGGCGGCTTCCAGAATTTTCCCGAGGACTACCAGGTGATCCAGCAGCTGGCCGATGCCGGCCAGCTCACCATCCGCCTGGCCTACAACCTGTTCACGCAGAAGCCCAAGCAGGAGAAGGAGGACTTCCTCCACTGGACCGCCACCTCGAAGTACAAGCAGGGCGACGACTACTTCCGCCACAACGGCGCGGGCGAGATGCTGGTGTTCTCGGCCGCCGACTTCGAGGACTTCCGCCAGCCGCGCCCCGACATGGCCCCCGAGATGGAGGGCGATCTCGAAGAGGTGGTGCGCGTGCTGGTGCAGAACAAGTGGCCGTGGCGCCTGCATGCCACCTACGACGAGACCATCGATCGCGCGCTCGGCGTGTTCGAGAAGGTGAACCGCGACACGCCGCTCGCCGGCCTGAACTGGTTCTTCGACCATTGCGAAACCATCTCGGAAAAATCGATCGACCGCATCGCCGCGCTGGGCGGTGGCATCGCGGTGCAGCACCGCATGGCCTACCAGGGCGAATACTTCGTCGAGCGCTACGGCGCCGGCGCGGCCGAGGCCACGCCGCCGGTCAAGCGCATGCTCGAGAAGGGCGTGAAGGTGTCGGCCGGCACCGATGCGACGCGCGTCGCCTCGTACAACCCATGGGTGTCGCTCTCGTGGCTGGTCACGGGCAAGACGGTGGGCGGCATGCAGCTGTATCCGCAGCGCAACTGCCTGGACCGCGAGGCCGCGCTGCGGATGTGGACCGAGAACGTGACCTGGTTCTCCAACGAGGTCGGCAAGAAGGGCCGCATCGAAGCCGGCATGTTTGCCGACCTCGTGGTGCCCGACCGCGACTTCTTCGCCTGCCCCGAATCGGAGATTGCCGACACCACCGCGCTCCTGACCATGGTCGGCGGCAAGGTGGTCTACGGCGCCGGCCCGTTCGCCGCGCACGACGAAGGCGCGCCGCCGCCGGCCATGCCCGACTGGTCGCCGGTGCGCCGCTTCGGCGGCTACGCCGGCTGGGGCGATGCCGCCGAGGGCGCACCGCTGCAGAAGGCGATGCGCCACGCGGCCATGTCCTGCGCCTGCGCCAACGACTGCAACGTGCACGGCCACCAGCATGCGACGGCCTGGAGCAGCAAGTTGCCGATCGCCGACCTCAAGAGCTTCTGGGGCGCGCTCGGCTGCGCCTGCTGGGCGGTGTGATGCGCTGGACCATTTCGCCCGCCGTGCGCTGGCTCGCCTTGCTGCTGCTGTGCGCGGCCTACCTGCAGGGCGGGCTCAACAAGGCCATGGACTTCAACGCGGCCATCGCCGAGATGAACCACTTCGGCCTGTCGCCCGCGGGGCCGCTGGCCGCAGCGGTGATCGTGCTGGAACTCGGCGCCGCCGCGCTCATCCTCACGGGCTTCCATCGCTGGCTCGGTGCGCTGGCGCTCGCAGGCTTCACCTTGATGGCAACCTTCGTGGCACTGCGCTTCTGGGAAATGCCGCAACCGGAGCGCTTCATGGCGGCCAATTCCTTCTTCGAGCACCTGGGCCTGGTCGGCGGCTTCGTGCTGGTGGCCTGGCACGACCTGAAGGAGCGCGCGAATGGCTGATCCCGCGGGTGCCACCCAGGCCACGAAGCCGAGCAGCAGCTTCGCACCGCTGCGACAGCCGGTCTTTGCCGTGCTGTGGGCGGCCACCGTGCTCGGCAACATCGGCAGCTTCATGCGCGACGTGGCGAGCTCGTGGCTGGTGACCGACCTGTCGGCCAGCCCCACGGCGGTGGCGCTGATCCAGACCGCGGCCACGCTGCCGATCTTCCTGCTCGCGATCCCGGCCGGGGTGCTGTCCGACATCCTCGACCGGCGGCGCTTCCTGATCTTCGTGCAGCTGGTGCTGGCGGCCGTGAGCGGCACGCTGCTGCTGCTCTCGCACACCGGCTCGCTCACCGTCGAGTACCTGATTGCGCTGACCTTCGTCGGCGGCATCGGCGCGGCGCTGATGGGGCCGACGTGGCAGTCGATCGTGCCCGAGCTGGTGCCGCGCGCCGACCTCAAGAACGCGGTGGCGCTGAACTCGCTGGGCATCAACATCGCGCGCTCCATCGGCCCGGCCGCGGGCGGCCTGATCCTCGCGAGCTTCGGCGCCGCCGTCACCTACGGCATCGACGTGCTCAGCTATATGTTCGTGATCGCGGCGCTGCTGTGGTGGAAGCGCCCGGCGGCCGTCGACAGCGGCCTGTCCGAGAACTTCCTGGGTGCCTTCCGCGCCGGCCTGCGCTACACGCGCGCCAGCCGCGAGCTGCACCGCGTGCTGCTGCGCGCGGCGGTGTTCTTCCTGTTCGCGAGCTCGGTCTGGGCGCTGCTGCCGCTGGTGGCGCGCCAGATGCTCGGCGGGAGCGCCGGCTTCTACGGCATCCTGCTCGGCGCCGTGGGTGCGGGCGCCATCGGCGGCGCGCTGGTGATGCCGCGGCTGCGCGCGCGGCTCGATGCCGACGGCATGCTGCTGCTGGCCTCGCTGCTCACCGCCGGCGTGATGGGCAGCCTGGTCTTCGCGCCGCCGCAGTGGCTCGCGGTGCTGTTGCTGCTGGTGCTGGGCCTGGGCTGGATCATTGCGCTCACCACGCTCAACGGCGTGGCGCAATCGATCCTGCCGAACTGGGTGCGCGGCCGAGGGCTGGCGGTCTACCTGACCGTCTTCAACGGCGCGATGGCGGCCGGCAGCCTGGGCTGGGGCCTGGTCGCGCAGGAGATCGGCGTGCCGTACACGCTGGTGGCGGGCGCCGCCGGCCTGGCCGTCATGGCCCTGCTGTTCCACCGCGCACGCCTGCCCACCGGCGAGTCGGACCTGCAGCCCTCGAACCACTGGCCCGAGCCGCTGGTCGCCGAGCCCGTCGCGCACGACCGCGGCCCCGTGATGGTGCAGGTCGAGTACCGCATCCGCAAGGAAGACCGCCCGGCGTTTCTCGATGCGATGAAGCGGCTGTCGCTGGAGCGCCGGCGCGACGGCGCCTACGCCTGGGGCGTGACCGAGCACACCGGCGACCCGGAGCGCGTGATGGAGTGGTTCCTGGTCGAGTCCTGGGCCGAGCACCTGCGCCAGCACCACCGTGTGTCGCATGCCGATGCGGACCTGCAAGGCGAGGCCACGCGCTTTCACATCGGCCCCGGCAAGCCCGAGGTGCACCACTTCCTGTCTCTCTGATTTCCTTCTTCTCTCTTTCTTTTCGTCAAACTGGAAAAACCATGACCACACTCACACTGCGCGACGGCACCGAGCTCTACTACAAGGACTGGGGCTCGGGCCAGCCCATTCTCTTCAGCCACGGCTGGCCGCTGAGCGCCGACATGTGGGACGCCCAGATGCTGTTCTTCGCCGAACGCGGCTACCGCGCGATCGCCTTCGACCGCCGCGGCTTCGGCCGCTCCAGCCAGCCGTGGACCGGCTACGACTACGACACCTTCGCCGACGACATCGCCGAGCTGATCGAGAAGCTCGACCTGAAGGACGTGATCCTCGCAGGCTTCTCGATGGGCGGCGGCGACGTGGCGCGCTACATCGCGCGCAAGGGCAGCGCGCGCGTGGCGAAGCTCGCGCTCATCAGCGCCGTGACGCCGCTGTTCATGAAGACGCCCGACCATCCCGTGGGGCCCGACGCGTCGGTGTTCGCCGGCATCCGCGCAGGCCTGGCCGCCGACCGCCCGCAGTTCCTCGATGACTTCAGCACGCTCTTCTACGGCACCAACCGCCCCGGCGCGAAGGTGTCGCAGGGCATCTTCAAGCAGACGCTGCAGATCGCGCTGCAGGCCTCGGCCAAGGCCACCATCGACTGCGTGACCGCGTTCTCCGAGACCGACTTCCGCCCCGACATGGCGAAGATCGACGTGCCCACGCTCGTGATCCACGGCGACGACGACCAGGTGGTGCCCATCGAGGCCACGGGCAAGCTCGCGGCCGAGATGATCAAGGGCAGCCAGCTCAAGGTCTACGCCGGCGCGCCGCATGCCACCTGCACCACGCACAAGGACCAGGTGAACGCCGACCTGCTGGCGTTCATCCAGGCCTGACCGTTCGCCGGACGCGGGCATGCAAGGCGCCTACGGCGATCTCCTGGGGCGGTACTTCGAACTGCCTTCCGCGCCCGCCCTCGTCATGCTGCCCGCGCCGAAGACGCCCTTCGTTGCCACGCGCATCACCTGCCTGCCCGACCAGCTGGGCATGAAGCAGGAGATCCCGCCGCAGGACGCCTTCGCCGTGACCCTGCACCTTGCCGGCGTCAGCCACCACGAGCTCTGGGTGCGGGGCCGGCCTTCGGTGGTGCGCGGCTACGTGCCCGGGGCGATCAGCATCGTCGACCTGCGCGACGAGGTGGCGAGCTACCTGGGCAGTCCGCTGGACGCCCTTCATTTCTACGTGCCGCGCGCGCTGGTGGACGCCGTGACCGATGCGGCGGGGCTGGCGCGCGTGAGCGGCCTTGCCTGCGCGCCGGGGCTGGTCGATCCCGTGATGGGAAACCTGGGCGCGGCGGTGCTGGCCTTGCTCGAGGGGCCGCAGCGCGCGAGCTCGGCGACGAGCGAGCACCTGGCGATCGCGATCTGCGCGCACCTGGTCCATCGCTTCGGGAACACGGCCACCGGCGATGCGGCCGCGTCCCAAGCCCCGCGGCATTCGCGGTGCATGCACTGAACGCCACCTCCGACCATCCAGGACCTTTTTCATGACCACGCCTTCCTCACCCTCCGTTCAAGACAACCCGTCGAAGCACCGTTTCGAGTTCGCATCGCAAGGCGAACGCGCGGTCGCGATCTACAGCCTGGCGGGCGACGTCATCACCTTCATCCACACGCTGGTGCCCGAGGCACTGCAAGGGCAGGGCGTGGCCCGGCAGCTGGTGCTCGCGGGCCTGGCTTCCGCGCGCGAGCGCGGCCTGCGCGTCATTCCGCAGTGCCCGGTGTTCGCGGCTTACATGCGCTCGCATCCCGAGACGCACGACCTGCTGGCCGGCGAAGGCCGCACGCTGCTGGGCCTCTGAGGCGGCCTGGCGGCTGCTTTGCACATTCGTGCGCCCCCCGGGGGCATTCAAGGCGGGCGACTCTTGTTCAAGACACGGGCGCGTCGGCGCGGTACACATCCCGTCGAGACATCCCGCATCAAGAATTCCATGACCCACCCCCACAGCAGACCCCCGACCCTGACCACCGCGGGCGGCGCGCCCGTCGCGGACAGCCAGCACTCGATCACCGCGGGTCCGCGCGGACCGATCCTGCGGCAGGACTACCAGATGAGCGAGAAGCTGGCCTACCTGGCACGCGAACGCATTCCGGAACGGGTGCTGCACGCCAAGGGCGCGGCCGCCTTCGGCACGCTGCGCATCACGGGCGACATCTCGCGCCACACGCGCGCACGGGTGCTCCAGCCGGGGCAGTGCACGCCCGTGCTGGTGCGTTTCTCGGGGCTGGCGGGCGAGCAGGGCTGCGCGGACGCGGAGCGCGACCTGCGCGGCTTCGCCATCAAGGCGTACACCGAGGAAGGCAACTGGGACCTGGTCGGCAGCCACCTGCCGGTCGCCTGCATCCGCGATCCGCAGAAATTTCCCGACCTGGTGCGGGCGCTGAAGCGGCATCCGGTGCGGCACGTGCGCTCGCCCACGGCGATCTGGGACTTCTGGTCGCTCTCGCCCGAGAGCCTGCACCAGATCGTGATGCTGTTCTCCGACCGCGGCCTGCCGGCAGGCTTTCGCCACATGCACGGCTATGGCACGCATGCCTTCGGGCTGGTCAACGCAGCCGGCGAGCGGGTCTGGGCCAAGTTCCACCTGCGCACGCTGCAGGGCATCCGGTGCCTGACACATGCCGAGGCCCGCGAGCTGATCGCCGACGACCGCGAAAGCGCACAGCGCGACCTGTTCGACGCGATCGAGCGGGGGGAGCTTCCGCGCTGGTCGCTGCAGATCCAGGTGATGGACGAGGCGCAAGCGGCGCAGCTGCCGTTCAACCCGTTCGACGCGACCAAGGTCTGGCCGCAGCGGGAGTTCCCGCTCGTCGAGGTCGGCGTTCTCGAGCTCGACAAGAACCCCGACAACTACTTCGCGCAGGTCGAGCAGGCCACCTTCAATCCGGCCAACATCGTGCCCGGCATCTGCTTTTCGCCCGACAAGCTGCTGCAGGGGCGGCTGCTGGCCTATGCCGACGCACAGCGCTACCGCGTGGGGACGCACCACGAGGCCCTGCCGGTGAACCGGCCGAGGTCGCCGGTGCATACCTATCACGCGGACGGCGCGATGCGCCTGGACGTTCCGGCCCGCACCGATGCCTACTATGAGCCCAACTCGTTCGGAGGACCGCGCCCGGACCGCACGCTCGTCGAACCGCCGCTGCCCCTGGACGGCGACGCCATGCGCTTCGATGATCGCCAGGGGCTCGGGGACCATGCGCAGGCTGCCGCCCTGTACCGCCGCATGGACGACGGCCACAGGCACCGGCTGCACGAGAACATCGCAAGATCGATGGCCGGGGTGCCCGAGGCGATCCAGAGACGCCAGATTGCGCACTTCCGGCTCGTCGACCACGCGCTGGGCGAGGGCGTTGCGCAGCGGCTCGGCCTCTAGCTTCCGACCCGCATCCTGCGCCGCCAGGTGCCTGGCGGGGCGCCGGAATGCTGGGAGAAAACGCGGGTGAAGTGGCTTTGATCGGCAAAGCCGCAGGCCGCCGCAACGTCCGCCAGCGGCATGTCGAAGTCGATGAGCAGCGCGCGAGCCTGCTCCAGCCGCTGCGCAATCAACCATTGATGCGGCGTGTACCCGGTGGTCTCGCGAAAGGCGTGGATGAAATAGCTGCGCGACAGACCGCACGCATCGGCGATCTCGGTGATCGAGATGCTGCCGTCGATGCTGCTGCGCAGCATCTCCTTGGCCCGCACCTCGTGCGCGCGCGACAGGAGCCGGTGGGTCCGGGGCGCCGTCGCGGCCGCGCCGCCGTACGTTTCAACGAGGTAGCTCGTCATGGCGACACTCAGCTGATCGACGAACAGCGTGCTCGCGCCGGCGGGGTGCTCCAGTGCCGGCGTCAGGGCCGCCGCCAGGTTGAGCAGCACCTCGTCCCGGACGCCCACCACGCGGGCGAGGCTTGCAACGCGCTTTCCGTCCTTTTCGTCGATGGCCCGCTCGAGGCTGGCATGCGAGATCTCGAGCAGCACGAAATCGAACGGGCGCCGGATGTCCGCGCGGTAGCGGTCCGAAAAACTGCGGATGTAGATGGAGCCCTTGTCGAAATCGTGGCTGGAGGCGCGGGGCCCATCGAGAATGCGCCGGCTGTGGCCATCGCGCAGCGAGACTCCGAGCAGCACGCCGCGCGCGCTCGCCTCGGTCTCCACGTGATGGAGCTGGGGCACGTCCATCGTCTTGCGATGGATCGCGATCCCGTTCGCGCGCAGGCCCTGGTCCCGTTGAAGATGATGGGCCGTGCAGCCCAGGGTGTCCTTCGGGGCGGGATCGAGGCGCTGCGATGAGGAAGCTTCCTGGATCGACGGGGGCATGGTGCTGTCTTGTTTGCGATGGAAGGCCTGGGTGCCTTGCTGGAGATTCTGCACCGAGTCGAGCGCCGCGGCAGGAGGCCCTGACGGCCTCCTGCGGTCTCAGCCGGCGGCCTCAGCTCTTGAAGAACGCGAGCAGGTCGGGATTGATGAGGTCGGCATGGGTTGCGCACATGCCGTGCGGCAGTCCCGGGTAGACCTTCAAGGTCGCGTTCCTGATGAGCTTCGCGGTCATCTCGCTCGAGATCCCGATCGGCACGACCTGGTCGTCGTCGCCGTGCATCACCAGCGTCGGCACGTCCATCTTCTTTAGGTCCTCGGTGAAGTCGGTCTCCGAGAATGCCTTGATGCCGTCGTAGTGCGCCTGGATGGAACCCATCATGCCCTGCTGCCACCAGTGCTCGCGGATGCCTTCCGAGATCTTCGCGCCGGGACGGTTGAAGCCGTAGAACGGCAGCGTGAAGTCCTTGAAGAACTGCGGCCGGTTGCTGGCCACAGCCGCGCGGATGCCGTCCAGCACCTCGATGGGCACGCCGTTGGGATTGGCCGCGGTCTTCCGCATCAGCGGGGGCACCGCGCTGATCAGCACGGCCTTGGCAACCCGCTTGCTGCCGTGCCGGCTGATGTAGCGCGCCACCTCGCCGCCGCCCGTGGAATGGCCGACATGGATGGCCTTGCGCAGGTCGAGCGCTTCGGTGAGCGCGGCCAGGTCGTCGGCGTAGTGGTCCATGTCGTGGCCGGTCGCGCCCTGGCTCGAACGCCCGTGCCCGCGCCGGTCATGCGCGATGACGCGAAAGCCCTGGCGCAGGAAGAACAGCATCTGGCCGTCCCAGTCGTCCGCGCTCAGCGGCCAGCCGTGCGAAAAGACGACGGGCTGTCCGCTGCCCCAGTCCTTGTAGTAGATCTGGGTGCCGTCCCTGGTCGTGATGGTGTTCCTGGAGGTTGTGCCTTTTCCGCTCGGAAGCGGGGACGCGGCGCTTGCCGCGAACGGCATTCCCGCGGCCGCGGCCAGGCCGGCGCCGGTGGCGAGCAGTTGCCGTCGCGAAGGAACGGAAGAGGGGGTGCCGAGGGGGTCTGGTTCAAGTGCCATGTTCGTTCAAGAGGGATTGGAAAGGTCTGGAGGCCGCAGACGAGCCTACGCATCACCGATCGAACTGGCTTGAACGATCTAACACTCAGTTGTCTGTTTGTTCGCAGGAATGCCCGACACCACTCAATTCCGCTCCGACAATTGCGCCAGGATGGCCGGGTTCTCCAGCGTCGACGTGTCCTGCGTGATCGGCTCGCCCTTGGCCACGGAGCGCAGCAGCCTGCGCATGATCTTGCCGCTGCGCGTCTTCGGCAGGTTGTCGCCAAAGCGGATGTCCTTGGGCTTGGCGATCGGGCCGATCTCTTTTGCGACCCAGTTGCGCAGCTCGTTCGCGATCTTCTTCGCCTCGTCTCCGGTCGGGCGCGCGCGCTTCAGCACGACGAAGGCGCAGATCGCCTCGCCGGTGGTGTCGTCGGGGCGGCCGACCACCGCGGCTTCGGCCACGAGCGCGGTGCACGACACCAGCGCCGATTCGATCTCCATCGTGCCCATGCGGTGGCCCGAGACATTGAGTACATCGTCGATGCGGCCGGTGATCGTGAAATAGCCGGTCTGCGCATCGCGGATCGCGCCGTCGCCCGCAAGGTAGAAGCCCTTGAGCTCCGGCGGGAAGTAGCTCGCCTTGAAGCGCTCCGGATCGCCCCAGATCGTGCGGATCATGCTCGGCCAGGGCTTCTTCACCACGAGGATGCCGCCTTGGCCGTCCGGCACGTCGGCGCCGGTTTCGTCGACGATGGCCGCCGCGATGCCGGGGAAGGGCAGGGTGCAGGAACCCGGCACCAGCGGCGTGGCGCCCGGCAGCGGCGTGATCATGTGGCCGCCGGTTTCCGTCTGCCAGAAAGTGTCGACGATCGGACAGCGGCCGCCGCCGACGTGTTCATGGAACCACTCCCAGGCCGCCGGATTGATCGGCTCGCCGACCGAACCCAGGATGCGCAGGCTCGACAGGTCGTAGCGCTTCGGGTGCACGGCTTCGTTGCCTTCGGCCGCCTTGATCAGCGAGCGAATGGCTGTGGGCGCGGTGTAGAACACGCTCACCTCGTGGTCCTGGATCATCTGCCAGAAGCGGCCCGCGTCGGGGTAGGTGGGCACGCCTTCGAACACCACTTCGGTGGCGCCCAGCGCCAGCGGACCGTAGGCGATGTAGGTGTGGCCCGTGACCCAGCCGATGTCGGCGGTGCACCAGAACACGTCGGCGGGCTTCAGGTCGAAGGTCCACTTCGTCGTGAGCGCCGCATGCAGCAGGTAGCCGCCGCTGGAATGCTGCACGCCCTTCGGCTTGCCGGTCGACCCGGAGGTGTAGAGCACGAACAGGGGATGCTCGGCGCCGACCCATTCGGGTTCGCAGGTCTCCGGCTGGGTTTGTGTCTCGTCGTGCAGCCAGCGGTCGCGCGAGGGCTCCCAGCCGATCGGCCCGCCGGTGCGCCGGTAGACGATGACGTTCTTCACGCGCTCGCAGCCGCCCAGCGCGATGGCATCGTCGACGATGGCCTTGAGCGGCAGCTGCTTGCCGCCGCGGACCTGCTCGTCGGCGGTGATGACCATGACGGCGCCGGCATCCTGGATGCGGTCGCGCAGGCTTTGCGCCGAGAAGCCGCCGAACACCACCGAATGCGTGGCGCCGATGCGCGCGCAGGCCTGCATCGCGGCCACGCCCTCGATGCTCATCGACATGTAGATGACGACGCGGTCGCCCTTCTTCACGCCGCGCGCCCTCAGCGCATTGGCCATGCGGCAGGTGCGCGCGAGCAGTTCGCGGTAGCTGACCCGCGTCACTTGCCCGTCGTCGGCTTCGAAGATGATCGCGGTCTTGTCGCCCAGGCCGTGCTCGACCTGGCGGTCCAGGCAGTTCCAGGACACGTTCAGCGTGCCGTCCTCGAACCACTTGAAGAAGGGCGCCTGGCTGTCGTCGAGCCCCTGGGTGAACGGCGTCTTCCAGCCCAGGAACTCGCGCGCGAGGCGCGACCAGTAGCCGCTGAAGTCGGCTTCGGCCTCGGCCACCAGTTTTTCATAGGCGTCCATGCCGTACACATGGGCGTCCTTCATGTCCGGAGCCGGGTAGAGAAGTGTCTTGGGTTCGTTGCTGCTCACGATGGATCTCCTGTTGTTCGATTCAAGACTTCAAGCGCTCTGCCTGGACTCATGGCTGCGCATGGCTGTTCAGCCAGGCTGCAACCGCCGCGGCACTGCGGAAGTCATCGCAGGCGCGTGCGGGCACGGTGGGAAAGCGCTGGTTCCACATGCGTGCCAGGGCCTGGCCCGGGCCGACTTCAAGAACGCAACGTACCTGCCGGGCCGAGATGTTCTCCATGCATTCGTCCCAGCGAACCGTCTGCGCGATCTGGGCAGCCAGCGCGACGCGGGCGGACCCTGCATCTCGGATGCGGTCCCCCGCATTGCTGAACAGCACGACCTGCGGCGCGTGAAACGGCACTTCGGCCAGCGTGAGCGAAAAGCTCTGCGCCGCCTCGCGCATCCAGGACGTGTGGGAAGCAACGTTGACCCGCAGGCGGGTGCACTGCGCACCGGCTGCCGCGGCCCTGCGCTCGGCGTCGTCCAACGCGGCGAGAGGACCGCCGAGGACCACGCTGGCATCGCCGTTGCGAATGGCGAGTTCAAGCCCCGTTCCGGCGCGCAACTGTTCGAGCTGCCGCCCGGAAAGGCCGCTGACGGCCAGCAGGCCGCCGGGCACCCGGGCGGCGCAGCGGTCCATCGCTTCCGCCCGCTGCGGCGCAAGTGCCGATGCCGTGGCGGGATCGATCACGCCGGCCGCGCTGAAGGCGGCCAGTTCGCCGACGCTGTAGCCGGCGACCGCGGCGGGCGGCGGGACCCTCGGTGCGAGCTGCCCCCAGGCTGCCAGGGCAAGGCCCGTCAGCAGCGCCTGTGCGTTGTCGTTGCGCGCCGCCCAGTGCGCATCGGCGAGCGCACGGCGCCAATCGTCGACGCCGAGTTGCGCGCACATGCCGCGCACGAGCGCGTCGTCCGCCAACCACGGCAGCATTTCGGGATGCTGGGTTCCCTGGCCGGAAAAAAGCAGTGCGAAGCTCATGGGGCCGGACACACGCGCCGGATCCAGCAGGCCGCGGCCAGCGTGTCCGCCGCCCCGCCGGGCGACAGGCGGCGCCGCACGAAATCGGCCGCAATGACCTGCGCCTGCTGAAGGCCGCCGGGCCGGGCGATGCCGCCCCCGTCGAGGAAGTCTTGCGCGGCAGCCTGGGCATCACGCAGGCCGGCAAGGCCGCCGCGGTGCGCGAGATTGCTGTCGTCCAGCACCGCGATGATGTGGAACAAGGTGTCGAGCCGGGCCAGGCGGGGTGAGAGGCCCCGGGCCAGTGCATCATTCAATGCGGGCAGCGCGGTCTCGAACAGCACCGGAAACGCCAGGGCCGCCTCTTCGGATGCGCTGCGCAGGCTGTGGCGCCGTGCTGCGATGCCCCCGGGGAGGGTGGGCGGCCGTAGGCTCCGCCTGTCGAGGGCGCCGCCCCAGTGCCGGCGCAGCGCATCGCGCAGTGCTGCCGGGTGCAGTGGACCGTCTTGTTCGCGCAGTGCCGCGCCCGCCGCGGCGCACAGCAGGCCGAGCATGAAGATCGCGCCGCGGTGCGTATTGATGCCGCCGGTCGCGGCCAGCATGCGCGCCTCGGCCGCAATGCCATGCCGCTCCAGCACGGCGAAATCCGCACCGGTCGACCCGGCCTCGGCGATCTGCACGAAGTAGCCGCGCAGCGAGAACAGGCTGCGCATGAAGGTGTGCGCGTCCATGTCGTCGTGGCTGCCGCAGTCGATCAAGGTGACCAGGCCAGGCTTGGGCGACAGCGACAGTTCGTCGTACAGCGCGAGCGTGGCGGCGCGACCGATCGCTGCCAGTGTCGGCCGTGAATCCGGGGCCAGCGAGAGTGCGGCGTTCCTCATGCGACCGGTTCCATGATCTCGGCTTGCCCGCACCAGGCGGTATCCCGCTGAAGGCACACGCCGTCCAGGCGCTTGACCAGCACCGCCCGCGCAGATCCGGCGCGCCACTCGCGCCATTCACGCCAGGCCACGGCCGCGCCATCCGCGAACATGAGTTCGCCATCGAGCCGGGGCCGTTCCGCCTCGAAGGACCCGAGCGCACGAACCACGGCATCCGCATGTGCCGCGCCTTCGACGGCGATCGACAGATCGAGATCGGAATCATCCCGCACGTGATCGAGGCCGCTGATCGCCTGCCAGCCGAAGCTGCCGAACACGCGCGCGGTCGCATGGCTTGCGTCGAGGCTGCCCAGCAGTTCACGCACTGCGCCACGCGCCGACGGGGGCAGCAGCTGCTGCATGTCGGCGAGCCGTGGGAATTCGCCGAGGCCCTGCACCGCCGCCTGCGGCACCTGCAGCGCAAGCCGGCGCCGGTGCCAGCGCACAGGCGCAGGCAAGCCGAGCGCGATCCATCCATCGGCCGTGGCGTCCGCCGGCTGGCGCGTCACGACCAGCGGCAGCCGGTGCGATGCCCAATGCGCGAGGCAGTCGCGTGCCTGCGCATCCCACGGCCGGCCGAGCAAGGCGGCCCATCCGCTCGTGGAGAGGCGGGCGAGCTGGTGGCGGCGCGGCGGAAGCATGGCAGTCATGCGCATTCAGGCCGAAATCAGGCGGCGTCCAGCACGCGTTGAACGACCGATGCGGCGAGCCGGCGGCCGCCTCGTTCGGCGCCGTCCCGTGCACGCTGGTCCTCGGTCGGCGCATGGGCCAGGGCCTCGCGCAGGCAGGCCTGCAGGTCGCCCTTCCAGAGCGAACGCACGCCGCCCATCGCCACGTAGTTCTGCACGCCGGGTGCGAACACCGGGTTGGATTGGGACAGCGCGGTGAGCTTCTCTTCGGGCAACTTGGTCACGCGCGCCATCGCGGGGATGCGCATCACGCGGATCTCGGCGTCGGGCAGCGCGTAGCATGCATCGGCAATCAGGCCCGAGGTGATGAAGCCGCCCGACAGCGCCTGGTCGTACACCAGGCCGATCACGCGGTGGCCGCGGCGCCGCGCCAGGTCGATGCTGGCGCCCAGGTGTGCCATCGCCCGGTTGATGCCGAGCAGTTCGTCGCGCCGGCGCAATTGCTGGCCCTGGGTGTCGATCAGCAGCAGGATCGGTCGGCCCGGGTGCTGCGAGACGGTGTCCAGCACCACGCGGGCCTGCGCCAGTGCGAGCCGGACACCGATGGGCGCGTGATTGGTGGTGCCGATCACCGCCACCGGCTCACCGTCGAAGATGACTTCGCCTTGCAGAAAGTCTTCGTCTTCGCGCATGCCGTGGTAGGGGCCGAAGAGCTGGGTGACAAGTGAATTCCACTGCATGTGATGCCCTCTCTGTGTGTCTCTGTCAGATGGTGCGAAGCGCGCGCACGGCGTCCACCGAAAGCTCGCCGACCTGCGGCGCATCGGCAATGCCGAGCGCGCTCCAGAGCAGCTCCGCCTCGTCGCGGTCCGTGGTGTCGGCGGTGTCCAGGGCGTGCAGGCGTTGCGTGAGCAGCGCGTGCTCCTGCTCCAGTGCCGCGAGCGTGAACGGCTTCGATGCGCCGATCGCCGCGACGGCCGCCGCGCGGAAGGCGGCAACGTCGTCTTCGACCAGCGCATCGCAATCGCCGGTCAGCCAGCGGTGCTTGCCGCCCGTCGTGCGCCAGACCAGCGCCCGGTCGCGCGAGTCGAATTCATCCACGCCGTGGGATGCCTCGATCACTTCGGGGCCCGACATCGCCAGCCGGCCGACATCGCTCATCACGATGTGGTCGGTACAGCGCGCCACGATGCCCATGCCGCCGAAGCAGCCGTTGGCACCGCCGATCAGCACCAGCACCGGGATGCCCGCGGCGCGCACGTCGAGCAGGGCGCGCATCACCTCAGACACCGCAATGAGCCCGGCATTGGCCTCGTGCAGGCGCACGCCGCCCGATTCGGCCAGCAGCAGCACGGCCGCCGGCCGGTCGCGCAGCGCGCGCTGCATCAGGCCGACCAGCTTGGCGCCATGCACCTCGCCCACGCCGCCGCCCATGAACGCGCCTTCCTGCGCGGCCACGAACACGCTGCGGCCGTCGAGCAGCGCACGGCCGACCGCCACGCCGTCGTCGAAGGCGGAGGGCACGCCCAGTTGCGCCAGGTGCGGGCTCATGACCCGCTCGCTCGGGGGCAGCCATTCATGAAAGCTGCCGGGATCGAGCAGCAGCGCCAGCCGCTCGCGCGCCGAACATTCGGCATAGCTGATCATGGCTTTCCTCCAGCGATCTCGGCCACCGCCTGGTCGAGCCGAAGGCTCACCACCGCGGGCGTGGCACCCATGTCGTTGATCGACACGCGCACGCCGGCCAGCGGATGGCGCGCGTGAAAGTCGTTCATCACGGCCTGCCAGATCGGTCCGAAGCCGCGCGCCGAGGTTTCGATACGCACGGCGCAGGCATTGCCGCCGGCGGGCTCGAGCAGCACCTCGAGATTGCCCGAGCCGACCACGCCGACCAGCACCGGCGCGAACGCACCGGCCGGCCGGCCGCCGGAAAAGGAAAAGTCCAGGGTTTCGAGCCCTGCGGGAACGTCGCTCATCGTTGAATCTCCTGCTACCAGTTTCTGAAGCGCCTGGGCGGCTGGTACAAGCCGCCGGAGGCGCGCACCAGGTCGCGCATGCTGCGTGCGGCCAGCAGGTTGCGCGTGGCCTGGCGCGGGTCGATGCCAAGGTCCTGCGGCCGGCGGATCACGCCGCGGTCGCGCAGGTTCTCGACCGCGCGCTTGTCGCGCGCCAGGCCCACCGCGGTGTAGCCGGCCACGCCGCGGATGGCCTGTTCGCGCTCCGCGTCGCTGCGGCACAGCAGCAGGTTGGCAATGCCCTCTTCGGTGAGGATGTGCGAGACGTCGTCGCCGTAGATCATGATCGGCGGCAGGTCCATGCCGGCCTGCTCCTGCAGCGTCCATGCGTCGAGCCGGTCGACGAAGGCCGGCTGCATGTGCTCGCGGAAGGTCTCGACCATCTGCACCACCAGCTTCTGCCCGCGCGGCGTGCCGGCGGCGCCGGTGCGGCCGGCGCGCGCCTCGCGCCCGGCCTTGAGCCAGGCCGGGCTCGAGTGCCTGCGGCCGCGCGCATCGGCGCCCATGTTGGGCGCGCCGCCAAAGCCGGCGATGCGGCCCAGCGTGGCGGTGGAGCTGTTGCCGTCGAGGTCGATCTGCAGGGTCGAGCCGATGAACATGTCGCAGGCGTAGTGGCCCGCCGCCTGGCAGAACGCGCGGTTGCTGCGCAGGCTGCCGTCGGGGCCGGTGAAGAACACGTCGGAGCGCGCGCGGATGTAGTCTTCCATGCCCAGTTCGGAGCCGAAGGAATGCACCGACTCCACCCAGCCCGCCTCGATGGCGGGGATCAGCGCCGGATGCGGGTTCAGCGCCCAGTGCTTGCCGATCTTGCCCTTGAGGCCGAGCGACTCGGCGTAGGTCGGCAGCAGCAGCTCGATGGCCGCGGTGTCGAAGCCGATGCCGTGATTCAGGCGCTGCACGCCGTACTCGGCATAGATGCCCTTGATCGCCATCATCGCCATCAGGATCTGGACCTCGCTGATCTGCGCCGGGTCGCGCGTGAACAGCGGCTCGATGAAGTTCGGCCGCGGCGCCTTGACGACGAAGCTCACCCAGTCGGCGGGAATGTCGATGCGCGGCAGCTTGGTGGTCCTGCCGTCGACCATTTCGTTGACCTGCGCGATCACGATGCCGCCCGAGAACGCCGTGGCCTCGACGATGGCCGGCGTGTCTTCCGTGTTGGGGCCGGTGTAGAGATTGCCTTCGGCATCCGCTGCCTGCGCCGCGACCAGCGCGACCTTGGGCGTCAGGTCGACGAAATAGCGTGCGAACAGTTCGAGGTACGTGTGGATCGCCCCGATCTCGATGCGCCCGGCCGACACCAGCTTGGCCAGCCGCGCACCCTGCGGCCCCGAGAAGCTGAAGTCCAGCCGGGCCGCCACGCCGTTCTCGAACACGTCCAGGTGCTCCGGCAGCGCCAGCACCGACTGCACCATGTGCAGGCCGTGGATGCGCTGCGGATCGACCTGTACCAGCGCCTGCGCCAGGAAGTCGGCCTGCTTCTGGTTGTTGCCTTCGAGGCAGACACGGTCGCCGGGCGAGAGCACGGCTTCGAGCAGGGTGGCAATGGCTTCGGTCTCGACACGCTTGCCGGCGAGCCGCGTCCCGAGCGCGTCGGCCGCGCGCGCGAGCCGGGCACTGCGGTCGTCGGCCTTGGAGGTCCAGGAACTGAGGGTCATGAGAGGATGGATTTGAAAATGGGGGAGTGCCTCAGAGCACCACGAAGAGCAGCCACACCACCACGGGAGCCACCAGCGTCACGATGGCGCCATACACCATCAGCTGCCGGAAGAACACGTCGCGGTCCACGCCCTTGGCGTTGGCGAGCACCAGGGCGCCATTGGTCGAGAACGGGCTGACGTCGACGATGGTCGAGGACACGGCCATGGCCGCGATGAAGCCGATGGCGCTGACGCCGCCGACCCCCGTATCGCCCTGCAGGAAAGGCACCGCCAGCGGGATCAGCGAGCCGAGCACGGCGGTCGACGAGGCAAAAGCCGAAACCACGGCGCCAACGAAGCACAGCAGCAGCGCAGCGACCATGGGCGAGGTGAGGCCAGCCACGCTGTGGCCCACGAAGTCGATCGTGCCCATCTTGTCCATCACGCCCACGTAGGTGCTGACGCCCACGATCAGCATGATCTCCGGCCACGACACCTGGCCCAGTGCGCGCTTTTGCAGGTTGGGCGCCATCAGCGTCAGCACGAGGCCGATGGTGATCGAGACGAAGCCGATGTCCTGCTTGAAGAACAGCGTCAGCACGGCCAGCGCCAGCAGGCCGGCCACGGTCGCGATCTGGTAGGCACGCGAGCCGGAGTTCGCGGCTTCGGCGGGCGCCGATTCCATCAGCGAGTTCTCGGCCCGCGCCGCGGTACGCCGCTCTTCGGGGAACGATTCGCCTTCGGCGTCGCCATACACCTGGGCGCCGCTCTGTCCATGCGATGCGCGCGGCACGACCGGCGCACTGCCGTCGGCATTCGCTCTCTGGCGCATCAGCTTCATGCCGCCCATGAGGAAGAACAGCAGCAGCGACACCGACAGGTTGACGCCGAGGCTCGCCAGCATGGTGGCGATCTCGTTGAGCGGCAGGCCGGCCTTGGCGACGATCTTGTTGGTGATGCCACCGTAGATACTGATCGGCGAGAAGCCGCCGCCCTGCGCACCGTGCACGACCATGAGGCCCATGAGCAGCGGATTGATGCCGTACTTGGCGGCAAAGCCGAGCGCAATCGGCGCGATGATGGCCACCGCCGCCGGGCTGACCGCGCCCACCGCCGTGAGCAGCGCGGCGATCAGGAACATGATCCACGGAATGGCGGCGATGCGCCCGCGCACGGCGCGCACCGCCAGCCTGACGAGCCAGTCGATGGTGCCGTTGTTCTGCGCCAGCGCAAACAGGTAGGTGATGCCCACCAGCGTGAGAAACAGGTCGGCGGGAAAGCCGCCCATGATCGCCTTCGCGTTCATGCCGGCCACCAGGGTGCCGACCAGGAAGGCGCCGACGAAGGCGATCACGCCCATGTTGATGGGCAGCACCGTGGCCAGCACGAACATGCCGACCAGTGCGTAGATCGAAATCCAATGTGAACTCATCCAGGCGTCTCCGGTGTTTTAGGTGCGGCGCACATGCACCGTGCGCCTGGGTCCGTACGTTACGGACCCCCTCCGGGACGATCAATGAAGCGGCGTGGCCGACCCTTACGCCTTGCGAAACGATCGAGGGTTAACCCGAACCAGGCCGATGGCGCGCGCTCAGCCGAGTTCGGCTTTGGCCAGCCGGCACACCGACAGCAGTGCAAGCAGGTTGGGATCGCGCTCGCGCGTGCGCAGGAAGTTGAGCGCGATGGTCTGGCGCATCAAATACCGGGGCTGCAGCGGGATCAGCTGCACCTTCTGCGGCATGACGCCGCGCACCCGCCCCGGTAGCAGCGTGTAGCCGACCCCGCCGCTCACCAGGTTCATCAGCGAGAAGATGTCGTCGGTCTTCATCACCACGTTGGGCGTGAAGCCGGCGATGCGGAAGGTCTCGACAAAACCCCGGTAGGTGACGAAACCTTCGCTCAGGCTCACGAAGCGTTCGCCGGCGCAGCTGCTCAGGTCGATCTCGCCCAACGCGGAGTAGGGCGAGCCCACCGGCGCGGCAAACTGGATGTCGTCCTCGAACAGGGGCTCCGACTCGACATCGGAAACATCCTCGGGAATGGCCATGAGCGCGGCGTCGATCGCGCCATCGCGCAGCTTCTGCAGCAGGTGCGCGTTGGAGCCGAGCACGAGCTCGGTGTGCAGGTCGGGCTTGCGCAGCTTCATGCCCATGATCAGCTGCGGCACCGTGCGGCTCGTCAGCGAATAGAGCGAACCGATGCGGATGCGGTCGGCCGAGTAGCCGGCGACCTCCCGCGTGGCGCGGATGCCCTGGGCCATGGTGCGGAGCACCTCGCGCGCCACCTCCGCCAGCGCATGCGCGGCTTCGGTTGGGTGCAGGTTGCGGCCTTCGTGCCGGAACAGCGCACAGCGCAATCCGGTTTCCAGCGAATGCAGGGCGCGGTGCACGCTGACCGCGCTGATCTCGAGCTTTTCCGCCGCACGGGCCAGATTGCCGGTCTCCATGAAGGCCAGCAGGATCTCGAGCTTGCGGAAGGTGATCTCTTCGTCGACGTGGAGGAGCATGGAGGGCCTGCGGATGAGGTCCGATCGTAACGCTGGACGGCGAGCGGCTCGCGCTGGCGGGGCGCGGCGGGTCGTGCGTCGCCGGCGTTGCCCACGCCGCACGCCATCTTGGAAGACTTCGGCTATCTGGTCTGCCACACTTGACAGCCCACCATCCGATGAATCCCGTGACCCGTCGAATCGATTCCTACAGCATCAGGTTGTTCGTGGCGGCGGCCCGGGCCGGCTCCATCGTTCCGGCGCCACGCCGGACTGCGATACTCTCGGTGCACTGAAGCCATGATTACCCTGCACCATTGCGTGAGCGCACGTTCGTTTCGCCCCTTGTGGATCCTCGAGGAAATCGGGGTTGCGTACGAGCTGAAGATGATGCCGTTCCCGCCCCGCGCACTGGCCCGGCCGTACCTGGAGATCAATCCCCTGGGAACCGTGCCGGCCATGTTCGACGGAACCGTTCGCATGACGGAGTCGTCTGCCATCTGCCAGTACCTGGCGGCGCGCTTCTCCCCGGGAAAGCTCGATGTCGGCGTCGACGAGCCGGCCTTTGGCGCCTACCTGAATTACCTGCATTTCGGCGAAGCGACCCTGACGTTCCCGCAGACACTGGTGCTGCGCTATCTGCACTTCGAAACGGGCGAACGGCGTCAGCCCCAGGTAGCGCACGACTACGGCAAGTGGTTCCTCGCAAGGTTGCGGACGCTGGAACCTCTCTTGTCGGAGCAGGCGTTCCTTTGCGCAGACCGTTTCACCGCCGCCGATGTCTCGGTCGGCTACGCGCTGCTGCTGGCGCAGCATCTCGGCCTCGACCAGCAGTTCACGCCGTCGGTTCGCGCCTATTGGGAGCGCCTGCAGGCGCGGCCTGCTTACCGGAGCGCGATGGCGGCCCAGAACCACGCGGCCATCTCGCAAGGGGTGCCCACGATTGCGTCACCCGACATCAGGGCGGAATAGCTGGGTTGCACGTCAGCGAAAACCCACGGGTAACTGCCGCGCACCCGGTTCGAATCGGACCCGGCACACCATTGGATGCGCAATCTCTTCATCGGTCTTTTCAAGGACAAGGCCCGCGCTGATCGTCTATGACGGCTGCAGTCCAGCGCTCTCAACAACCGGCTTGATCCATGAAGAACCCTCTGTTCGCACATCTGCTCTTTGCGCTTGCCGCCATCCTGCCCCTCGCCGCGGCAGCACAGATCCCGGTTCAGCCGGCCGCCGACCAGGAGGCGCTCCTGGCGAGCGCTGATCCGGTATTGCGCGCCAACAAGCGCCTGGTCTACGACTTCTGGCGTGAGGTCTTCGAGGCGGGACAGGTGGCGCAGGCGGACAAGTACGTTGCCGAGTCCTCCATCCAGCACAACGCCAACGAGCCCGTGAAGCCGCCGAAACCCTGATCAACGCCAGGGGACCTGCGGCACTCACCCCTTCATCGCGGCAAAGCGCAGCTCGAAGCGAATCAAGCCGGGCATAGGGCATGAAGCGCACACTTCGCCGCCGTGCAACGCCATGATCGCTTTGACGATCGCAAGCCCGAGGCCGTTGGATTCGGTGTAGCTGCGTGCTGCGTCGCCTCGATAGAAGCGGTCGAACAGGCGCCCGAGCTGTTCGGGCGGGACCGGCACCCCTTCGTTCTCGACCGCAATCGTCGCCACGTCGCCGTCTTGCGCACCGATCAGCCGCACGGTCGTCCCCCGTGTGCCGTGGCGTACTGCATTCACGACAAGGTTGTTGACCGCACGCCGGCACAACGCGGCATTGGCGAAGGCCACACCGCTGGCTTGCACTTCGAACCGAAGCCCGTTCTCATCGGCAGGGCCCTCGAAGTATTCGGCGATCTTCTCAAGCTCGCCATGCAGCGCAATCGGAGATCGCTCGATCGCCAGCGATGCATGGTCGGCTTGCGCGAGGAACAGGATGTTCTCCGCAATCTGGCGCAACCGGTTCAGCTCTTCGAGGTTCGATTCAAGAAGGTGCTGGTACTCATCGGCGCTGCGAGCCCGTTGCAACGCGACTTGCGTCTGTCCGATCAGCGCGCCGATGGGGGTGCGGATCTCGTGCGCGAGGTCAGCAGAGAATTGTGAAAGACGCTCATAGCCGATGGCAATGCGGTCAAGCATGGCGTTGAACGCAATGACCATATGCTGCACTTCGAGCGGTGCGTCATGCTCTGGCAGCCGCACGGCGAGATTGATCGGGTTGATCAAGGCCGCCTTGCCGGCAACCCGGTGCAGCGGCCTCAGGCCGTGCCGCAACACCAGATACGCAAGAATGGTCGAAGCGAGCATCGCGACAAGGGCGCTGAGGATGACGCGATCTCGGTTGGCGCGAATCATCTTCACCTCGTTGGTCAGCGGGTGGCCAGCGACCACCTCCACCATATCGCCATTGCGGCCCGAACGCGCGAGCGCCGCGACCCAATGCATCGGCACGCCATCCGCCGTCGGTGTGTTCAGCACGTTCCCGATCGCCAGATCACGATCGGCCGCTACTGCGGCGAGCGCGCCGGGCACCGGAAAACGACGGGGGTTGACGTCGATGAAAGGTACCTCGCCGGGGCGGCGCAGCAACAGCACATCGCTCTCGGCACCCAGCATGGCCGTGAACAGCGACGGCCGCTCGTGCAGGTCAGCGATCGTCTGCACGTTGCCCACCAGGCGGCGGAAGTGCTCGACGCGACCGATCAGCCGCGTGTCGAGCTGCTCGGTGATCGCCGACCGCGCGGAATAATAGAAATAGGCGCCGAGCATGCCGGTGACCGCGCACGCGATCAGCGCAAGCAGCAAGGTGGCTCGCACTGCCAGCGATCGCGGCAGCCACCTCATGGCGCGTCGCCGAACGAATAGCCGATGCTGCGCACCGTGTGGATCAATTTTTTCCCGAACGGCTGATCGATCTTCGCGCGGAGGCGCTTGATCGCGACGTCGACGACATTGGTGTCGCTGTCGAAATTCATGTCCCACACTTCGGAGGCGATCAGCGTGCGCGAGAGCGCCTCGCTCTGCCGCTTGATCAGCAGTTGCAGCAGAAGGAACTCCTTGTTCGTCAGCGCTATCTCCTTGCCTTCGCGAGTGACCTTGCGGCGCAGGACGTCAACCTTCAGATCGGCGAACTCGTAGAACTCGGCTTCTCGCACGATGCCCCGGCGCAGCAGCGTGCGGATGCGCAGTACCAGTTCGGTGAACGAGAAGGGCTTGACGAGATAGTCGTCAGCGCCGAGTTCAAGGCCGCGGATGCGGTCGTCCAGGCGGTCTCGCGCGGTCAGGAAGAGCACAGGCAGATCCCGCTTGTCACGCAAGGCCTGCATGATCTGCCAGCCGTCGATGCCGGGCAGCATCACGTCAAGCACGACGAGGTCGTAGGCGTGTTCAAGCGCCATGTGCAGCCCATCCGTTCCGGTGCGCGCAAGGTCCACGGCGTAGCCGCTTTCCTTCAGGCCCTTCTTCAGGTAATCGCCCGTCTTCGGGTCGTCTTCGATAACAAGGATGCTCATGGGAGTGTGTTTGCCATTCTCTCTCGCGGTGCAGCGCCGGTTCATGACTTTTTTGTCATCCGAATGTCATGCCCATGAGCACGGGCGATCCCTAGAGTGGCCTGTCTTCATTCTCTATGGCTCATCCATGAACATCAGATTCGGAAAACTCCTTCGGACCTTCGCCCTCCCGACCTTGATGAGCGCCGGCCTGCTCGGCGCCAGCTACGCCGTGCACGCCCAGACGCCGCCAGCGCCGGTCGGTGTGCGCGGCGCGATCACCGCCGTCGGCGAGGATGCGATCAAGGTCCATACCAACCGCGGCGAAGACCTGACCATCAAGATCAACAAGGACACCCAGGTTCGCGCGGTCACGCTCGCCAAGTTGACCGACATCAAGCCCGGCAGCTACATCGGAACCGCAGCGACGCCGCTGCCCGATGGTTCGCTGAAAGCGCTCGAGGTGCATGTTTTCCCGCCCGCGATGGCGGGCACAGGCGATGGCCATCGTGCCTGGGACCTCGCGCCCAAGAGCACGATGACCAACGGCACCGTGGGTGACCTGGTCGCGACCAACGGCCGCACCTTGATCCTCAAGTACAAGGGCGGCGAGAAGAAGATCGTCGTGCCGGATGACGTGCCGATCGTCAACCTCGAGCCCGGCGACCGCTCGTTGCTCACGGTCGGCACCAAGGTCGTGCTGTTCGCGAAGAAAGAAGCCGATTCAAGCCTGTCTGCAAGTTTCATCTCTGCGGGCAAGGACGGCGTGACGCCGCCGATGTGACGATGAAGAGCACGATGATTCATCCGCTGGCGGTGCGCGCCGCCCATTGGGTCAATGCATTCGCGATGACCTGCATGCTGATGAGCGGTTGGGCGATCTACAACGCGTCGCCGATCCTGCCATTCCAGTTCCCCGCCTGGATGACACTTGGCGGTTGGCTCGGTGGCGCCATTGCGTGGCACCTTGCGGCGATGTGGCTGCTTGTCGCGAACGGCCTGCTGTATTTGCTCTACGGCATCGCCAGCGGTCACTTCCGCCGCGAGTTTCTTCCTATTCGCGCCAGCGAGTTGCTGCACGACACCGGACGTGCACTGACGTTGCGCCTGTCGCATGAAGTCGGCCGCTACAACACGGTGCAGCGCTTCGCCTACGTGGTCGTGCTGCTGCTTGGCGTGCTCGTCGTCGCCTCGGGGCTGGCGATCTGGAAGCCGGTGCAGCTGGCATGGCTGGCCGGCCTTTTTGGGGGCTTCGATTTCGCGCGCAAGGTGCACTTTGCGGCAATGGCGGGCATTGCCGGCTTCATCGCGATCCATCTGCTGCTCGTCCTCCTCGTGCCGCGCACGCTGCTGCCGATGGTCATCGGGCGTGCGCGGGCTTCTCACCGCACCGCATCATGATCAAGCTCTCCGATCACAAGACGCAGCTCGTCAACCTCGAACGACGGCTGCTGCTGCGTTCGTCGCTGTCGATTGGCGCGCTCTCGATGCTGTCCGGCTGCAACTTGCAGGACAACGACCAGGTCGACAAGGTCCTGTGGGCGCTGTCGCGCTGGAACGACCGCGTGCAGGCCCGCCTCTTCAGTGGCAGCCGCCTCGCGCCGACCTATGCGGCGAGCCAGGTCACGAAGCCGTTCCCGTTCAACGCGTTCTACCCGGAGTTCGACGCACCCCAGGTCGACGTGTCGAGCTGGCGGCTCGAAGTCTCGGGACTCGTCGCCGACAAGACGGCGTGGACCGTCGAGCGCCTGCGTACGCTGCCGCAAGCCCGGCAGATCACGCGCCATATTTGCATCGAGGGCTGGAGCGCCATCGGGGACTGGCGCGGCGTGCCGCTCCAGACATTCCTGCAGCGCATCGGCGCAGACACGACGGCGCGCTTCGTCGGCTTCAAATGTGCCGACCGCTATCACTCGAGCCTCGACATGGCCAGCGCGCTGCACCCGCAGACGTTGCTGGCGCTCGACTTTGGCAACGAAGCGCTGCCGACGGCGAACGGCTTCCCACTGCGGCTGAGTGTGCCGACCAAGCTCGGATTCAAGAGCGCGAAACACGTCGCCGCGATCTTCGTGACCAACACGAATCCCGGGGGCTATTGGGAAGACCAGGGATACAACTGGTTCAGCGGAATATGAGATCGGCAACTCGGCGACCCTGCCGCCGAAGCATTGACCGCCTTATGACCGCGACCGGTGTTCTGCTTGATCGCCTCGGCCTTGTTCTCGAAGTGCCAATACACCGCGCCGCGTGTCACGCCAGCGAGCCCCTCGCCACATTTTCCAGCGTGGTGCGCGCATGCCGCTGGAAGCAAAGGCTTCCAGCGCGGCTTGGAGCGCCCGGGTGCGGGTGATTTCGGTGGCTGCGCGATTGCGTCTCACGGCGCCAGTTCCGCGGTGCGTGTGAATGTGCCCTGGGCTTCCGAGCCCTCCATCCAACCGCCCCCCAAGCGTCTTGTAGAACGTCACCAGATGGGTCAGGCGCGACAGCCGGGGCTGATCCGGTGATGCGTGTACGCGGTCCCGCCATGAAACCGGATCCCGGAAGCTGGCGCACGCCGGCCCCTCAGCGCAGCGTGATGCCCGCGGTCTGGATGGTCCTGGCATAGCGCACGCGTTCGGCGGACAGCGTGCGCGCCATGTCGGAAGGCGTGCCGCCTGCGACCTTGAAGCCCATGTCCTCGAGCTTCGCGCGGGTTTCCGGCGCGGAGATCACGGCCTGGATGTCGCGGTTGATCTTTGCCACCACCGCGGCGGGCGTGCCGGCCGGCGCGAAGTATCCCTGCCAGCTCTCCACGACAAAGCCGGGCAGGCCGGCCTCGGCCATGGTCGGCACGTCGGGCAGGGCGCTCGACCGGTAGCCGGTGGTCACGGCCAGCGCGCGCAGCTTGCCGGCGCGCACATGGTCGGTCACCGCCGCCAGCGTGATAAGCGTGGCGTCCACATGGCCCGCGAGCACGTCGAGGGTGGCAGGGCCGCCGCCGGAGTAGGGGATGTAGTTCACCTGCGCGCCGGTGTCCTGGGCGATCATTTCGTGCGCTACGTGGGCGATGCCGCCGTTGCCCGGCAGGCCGAGGCTGATCGACTGCGGTTGCGCCTTGGCGCGTGCCAGGTAGCCGCGGAAGTCGTTGATGCCGGTCTTGGGGTTGACCACGAGGATCTGCGGATTCGCCACCGCCTTGATCACCGGCGCGAAGGCCTTCTGCGCGTCGTAGGGCAGGCGCTCGAAAAGAATGGTGTTGAGCGTCAGGCCTTCGCCCTGCTGAAGCAGCGTGTGGCCGTCGGCCGCCGCCTTGGCCACGCGCGCGGCGCCGATGGTGCCGCTGGCGCCGGCCACGTTCTCGACCACCACGTTCTGGCCCCAGCGTTCGGTCAGGCGTTCGGCGATGAGGCGCGTGAGCTTGTCGGCGCTGCCGCCCGCGGCCACGGGCACCACGATGTGCACCGGTTTTGATGGGAACCCGGCCGCTTCGTCGGCAGCGGCAGCGGTGAATGGGTGGAGGGCTGCAAAAGCCAGGGCGCTCAGCAGCATGGCGCGACGTGGGACGTGGGGTAGAAGAAATGTTTGCATCAGGCGGCGCAATCTAGATGCGCGCCCGGTTCCAGCCAACGAAGCAAACCGGATATGCGTAGAAGAAAAACTTCGTTGGGAGCGCGCAGCCCTGTGCGCGACCCGTTGCAGGAGTTCCGTGGTGGCGCAGCTCGAATGCCCGCGGCGACAATAGTCACGAGACAGCTGGACACCGCTAAGTAGTTGATTTTATTGACGTCTTTGCGAGTGTTTGTAGATTGTTGTCGGACGTACTCTTGACAAAAAAATCCGGACAGCCGCGATTCTCGACAACATTCTCAAGACTGCCGCGGATTTCTCACAATATTCCCCAGACGTGCGCGCCTGAGAGCTTTGCACCTCCCGCTCGTCGGACCCTACGCCACCCTGGTTGCGTGTCAGCAGACGCTCGAGCAGGGTGGAGTTCGTCGCTGTTGAAGAAGCGAATCGGCGGACCATGTGCCGAAGCCGGGAGGACTTTTGCAGCGCAATGCGGCCGGACTTCGCGCCGCGAGTTGCCTCGGAACCAACATCGGTGTGTGGATCTGCCGCAGATTGCGCCGCTGTTTCCGCGATTTGGTGGCCTCGATCGCGAGCCAGGTCGCGAGCTTCTCGGCATAGGGATCGAGCTTGCTCGAGCTCGCCCGCTTGGGGTAGCGCGGCTCTTCGTCGCCGGCTCGCAGGTACTTCTTTACGGTGTTGCGAGACAGGCCTGTACGCCTGGCTATCTCGCGGATGGACATCTGCTCGCGCAGGGCCCAACGTCTGATGACACTCAATGTCGCCACGTCTATCACTCCTAGGATCCCCTGCTTTAAAAATGAGCAGGGTAGAGTTTTACGTGGGTCAGTCTTAGACGGAAATTACTGCGTTTAGAGGGTCAATTTTCGATGGCACTCAACACCCTAAGATCGGTTGCTCGCTCCGAGACAAGCTACCCGGCGACGGGCTCCGTAGGGCCGGGCAGGGCCTACCGAAGCACAAGCACAGGCAGCGCCGAATGCGTCAGCACATGCTGCGTCTCGCTGCCCAGCAGCAGGCGCTTGATGCCCTTGCGCCCATGCGAAGCCATCACGATCAGGTCGCTCTTGTGCTTCTTTGCCGCGGCGACAATCGACTCCGCCACCAGATCCGAATTGGCGGTCGCCGTCTTGACCCGCACGCCGCTCTGCTCGGCGCGCGCCTTCACCGTATCGAGCATGGTCCGTGCCTTTTCTGCCCACTGCTTCTCGATGCGGCCGATGTCCTCGGGCGAATAGGACATGGCACCGTCGAAATAGCTCTTCGGGTAGTGCGGCACCACGGTGAGCGCCACGAGGTCGGCATCGTGCTGGACGGCGAGTGCGATCGCACTGGTTACCGCCTTCTTCGAGAGCGCCGAGCCGTCGGTGGCGACGAGGATGCGTTTGAACATGAAAAGTCTCCGGGAGTCTGTGCCGCGAGCTTAGGCAGGCGAGGGGCCCGATGGTTGATGCAGATCAAAGAGCGCCATGGCGGCCGCCTTTAGCCTTGCCCGATGCAAGCTGCGCTCGCCTCGTTTTCTCCGCCCTCGTCGTCCATGCCTGCTTCCAATGAGGCGTGGCGGGTGCTGGACGATCCGGTCGAGTGGCCGACGTTCGGTCGTCTCATGGAGGGCGATGCGGCCACGGGGCGGTGGGAGTCCTGCGCCGCGGTGGAGGGCATGCATTGCGCCGCCTGCGCTTTCACGGTCGAAGCCGCCTTGCTGAAGGTGTCCGGCGTCCTCGAAGCGCAGGTCAATGCCGCGAGCCGGCGGGCCCGCGTGGTGTGGTCGGGCGCTACCACGCGTCCTTCATCCTGGTTCGAGGCTTCTGCCGCCGCCGGGTACCCGCTGGTGCCTGCTTCGAACAGTTCCGCGCGCGAACACCGTTCCCGGGAGCTGCGGCTCGCGCTCTGGCGCTGGCTGGTGTCGGGCTTCTGCATGATGCAGGTGATGATGTATGCCTACCCGGCCTACATCGCGCGGCCCGGCGAGATGACGGCGGACGCCGCGCAGCTGCTTCGCTGGGCCTCCTGGGTGCTGACGCTGCCCGTACTGTTCTTTTCCTGCGGCCCGTTCTTCCGTAGCGCATGGAGCGACCTGCGCCATGCGCGCATCGGCATGGATGTGCCGGTCGCCTTCGGCGTCGCCATCACCTTTGCGGTCAGTACCGCGGCCACTTTCGACGGCGCGGGCGCGCTGGGCCGCGAGGTGTATTTCGATTCGCTCACCATGTTCGTGTTCTTCCTGCTCACGGGCCGCTGGCTCGAGGCACGGTTGCGGGACCGCACCGCCGGATCGCTCGAGGCTGTGATGAACCGGCTGCCCGACAGCATCGAACGCCTCGATGCCGAGGGCGGCTGGCAGCGCGTGGCCGTTCGGCGCCTGGCCGCGGGCGACGTCGTGCGGGTGCACCCCGGCGAGGCTTTTCCGGCCGACGGCGTGCTGGTCGACGGCGGCACCAGCACCGACGAAGCATTGCTCACCGGCGAGTCGCGCCCGGTGCCGCGAGCCTGCGGCGAGCGCGTGCTCGCGGGGAGCCACAACCTTTCGGCCACGGTTCAGGTGCGCATCGAATCGGTGGGCGAGGGCACGCGCTTCGCGCAAATCGTGCGGCTGATGGAAAGCGCCGCGCTGAGCAAGCCGCGGCTGGCCCAGCTTGCCGACCGGATCGCCCGGCCGTTTCTCATCGTGGTGCTCGCATCGGCCGCCGGTGCCGCGGCTTTCTGGTGGCCCGTGGATTCGGGCAAGGCCCTGATGGTGGCGGTTGCGGTGCTGATCGTGACCTGCCCGTGCGCGCTCTCGCTTGCCACGCCGGCCGCCATGCTCACGAGTGCGGGTGCGCTGGCGCGTGGAGGCGTTCTGACGTCCAACCTGCAGGCGCTGGAGGCGTTGGCCGCGGTCGATACGGTGGTGTTCGACAAGACGGGCACGTTGACCGGTGGCACGCCACGGCTCGATCGCGCGTATTGCCGCCAGGGTTTGCGTCCCGGCGATGCGCTGGAGATAGGCGCAGCGCTCGGCGTGCACTCGCTCCATCCGGGTGCACGCGCGCTCGTGAACGCATGGAATGCCCCGTTTCGCTCGCCGCCCGCATGGAGCGTGACGCAGCCGGCTGAACTGGCGGGCCTCGGGCTCGAAGGCCTGCTGCGCCGCCATGCAAGCGCGGACGGCACCGCGCGGCGCGTGCGGCTCGGGTCCGCCAGCTATTGCGGCGTGGCGCCGCTGCAGGTCGATGCGCCGCAGGTGCACCTCTGCGACGAGCAGGGCTGGATTGCGAGCTTCGTGCTCGCCGAGGACTTGCGCCCGGACGCCGCAGCCGCGGTGGCCGCGCTGCAGGCGGAAGGAATCACGGTGCGCCTGCTTTCCGGCGATCGCGACAGCGCCGCCCGGGAAATCGCCGCGCGTGCCGGCATTGAATTCGCCCAGGGCGACTGCAAGCCCGAAGACAAGCTCGAGGTGCTCTGGCGGCTGCAGGCGGAGGGTCGGCAAGTCGCGATGGTGGGAGACGGCCTCAACGACGGTCCTTCGCTGGCGCGTGCGAATGCGTCTTTCGCCTTTGGAAACGCAGTGCCGCTCTCGCGTGCGCGGGCCGACTTCGTGGTGCTGGGCGATGCGCTCGCGGCCATTCCACGCACCATCGCGCAGGCGCGTCGAACGCTGCGCGTGGTGCGGCAGAACCTCGCATGGGCGGCCGGCTACAACGCCTTGTGCGTGCCGCTGGCCGTTGCGGGCTGGCTGCCTGCGTGGCTCGCGGGTCTCGGCATGGCCGTGAGTTCGCTGGTGGTGGTGCTCAACGCGGCGCGGCTCTCGGCGCCTCATGGCACGGCAGGCGGCAAGGCAGAGGGCAGGGCGGCCGGCTGATGGACATCCTTTTTCTCTTGATACCGCTGTCGGTCATGCTGGTGCTCGTCATCCTCGGCGGGCTGTGGTGGGCCATCGAGCGGGGGCAGTTCGAAGACGTCGAGATCGAAGGCGACCGGATCCTGCGCAACGATTGATCTGCATCAAACCCTCCGGGCGGGTGCCACGGGACACTGCCCGCAGTCCATCAAGAGGCAGCACGATGCAAGAACCCAATCCTCCCGTAGCGGTCTACGACGACACCGTCGTACGGCAGTTCGCCCTCATGTCCGTCGTTTGGGGTGTGGTCGGCATGCTCGTCGGCGTGATCATCGCCTCGCAGCTGACGTGGCCCGAGCTCAACCTCGGCATTCCATGGCTCGGCTACGGCCGCTTGCGGCCGCTGCACACCAACGCGGTGATCTTCGCGTTCGGCGGCTGCGCACTCATGGCCACCAGCTTCCACGTGGTGCAGCGCACCTGCCAGGTCCGGCTGTTCGCGCCGCGGCTCGCATCGTTCGTGTTCTGGGGCTGGCAGGCCGTGATCGTGGCCGCCGCCATCAGCCTGCCGCTGGGCTACACCACGGGCAAGGAGTATGCCGAACTCGAATGGCCCATCGACATCCTCATTGCGGTGGTGTGGGTGTCCTACGCGATCGTGTTCTTCGGCACCATCGGCGTTCGCAAGGTGCGCCACATCTACGTGGCCAACTGGTTCTTCGGCGCGTTCATCATCGCGGTGGCCTTGCTGCACATCGTCAACAGCGCCGAAATTCCGGCGGGCTGGATGAAGAGCTATTCGGCCTATGCAGGCGTGCAGGACGCCATGGTGCAGTGGTGGTACGGCCATAACGCTGTGGGCTTCTTCCTCACCGCTGGCTTCCTCGGAATGATGTACTACTACATCCCCAAGCAGGCCGGCCGGCCGGTGTATTCGTACCGGCTTTCCATCGTCCACTTCTGGGCGCTGATCTTCACCTACATGTGGGCCGGCCCGCATCACCTGCACTACACGGCGCTGCCGGATTGGACGCAGTCCCTGGGCATGGTGTTCTCGCTCATCCTGCTCGCGCCGAGCTGGGGCGGAATGATCAACGGCGTGATGACGCTCTCGGGCGCCTGGCACAAGCTGCGCACCGACCCGATCCTGCGCTTCCTGATCGTGGCACTGTCGTTCTACGGCATGGCGACCTTCGAGGGGCCGATGATGTCGATCAAGACCGTCAACGCCCTGAGCCACTACACCGACTGGACCGTCGGCCACGTGCATGCCGGCGCGCTCGGCTGGGTGGGCTTCATCACCATGGGGTCGCTCTACTACCTGATCCCGCGCATGTACGGCCGCACCGAGATGTACAGCGTGAAGGCCATCGAGGCCCACTTCTGGGTTGCCACCATCGGCATCGTTCTCTACATCGCGGCCATGTGGATCGCCGGCGTGATGCAGGGCCTGATGTGGCGCGCCATCAACCCCGACGGCACGCTCACCTACACCTTCGTCGAAAGCGTGAAGGCCACGTTCCCGTTCTACGTGGTGCGGCTGGTCGGCGGCCTTCTGTATCTCGGCGGAATGCTGGTGATGGCGTGGAACGTGTGGATGACTGTCATCTCCGGGCGCTCCGTGCGGGCGTCGATCCCGGCCATCGCCATCGCCCACGCCTGAGAAAGCACCCATGAACCCGAAAACCGAAACCAAGAGCGGCTTCACTCACGAGAAGGTGGAGACCAACAACCTGCTGATGATCGTGCTGATTCTCGTGGTCGTCGCCATCGGCGGGCTGGTCGAGATCGTGCCGCTGTTCTTCCAGAAGTCGACCACCGAACCTATCCAGGGCTTGAAGCCGCCCACGGCGCTGCAGCTCGCCGGCCGCGACGTGTACCTGCGCGAAGGTTGCTACAACTGCCATTCGCAGATGATCCGGCCGTTCCGCTCGGAGACGCTGCGCTACGGCCACTACTCGGTGGCGGGCGAGTTCGTCTACGACCACCCCTTTCAGTGGGGCAGCAAGCGCACCGGGCCCGACCTGCACCGCGTGGGCGGCAAGTACAGCGACGAGTGGCAGCGCATTCACCTGAACAACCCGCGCGACCTGGTGCCCGAATCGAACATGCCGGCCTATTCCTGGCTCGGCAAGACCCCGGTCGATGCCGAAGCCATTCCGCGCCGCATGCGCGCGCTGCGCCGTGTCGGCGTGCCGTACACGGACGAAGAAATCGCCAGTGCCACCGAAGAAGTCCGCGGCAAGACCGAGATGGATGCCACGGTGGCGTATCTGCAATCGCTGGGTCTCACGCTCAAGTAGGGAGCACCGAACCATGACCGACATCACCACCTTGCGCGTTGCCGCCACCGTTCTTTGCTTTGTGCTCTTCCTGGGCATCGTGGCCTGGGCTTATGCCCGCCGCAACACGGGCCGCTTCGAGGAAGTCGCCCACCTGCCGTTCGAGCAAGACTGAAGAAAAGAGAGGTCCACGATGAGCGATTTCGTCAATAACTTCTGGTCGAACTACATTGCGGCCGGCACGGTGCTGAGCATCCTCGGATGCATGCTGCTGCTGTGGCTCACGGCCCGCAAGCGCGTGCCGTCCGATGCGGATAACACGACCGGCCACGTCTGGGACGAGGACCTGCGTGAGGCCAACAACCCGTTGCCCATGTGGTGGATCGGGCTCTTCGTTCTGACCATCGTCTTTTCGGCTGGATACCTGGTGATCTTTCCGGGCCTGGGCAGCTTCAGCGGCCAGGCGAACTGGAGCACCGAGTCCGAGTACGGCGCCGAAGTGGCCAAGGCCAACAAGGCATTGGCGCCCGTGTATGCCGCGTACGACAACATGCCCGCGGAAGACATCGCCCGCATCCCGAAGGCCATGGCCATCGGCGAGCGCCTGTTCATGAACAACTGCTCGCAATGCCATGGCTCCGACGCGCGAGGCAGCAAGGGCTTTCCGAACCTGACCGACAAGGACTGGCTGCACGGCGGCACGCCCGAGAAGATTGCAGAGAGCATCACCAAGGGGCGCATCGGTGTGATGCCGCCGATGGCGGCGGCAGTCGGCACGCAGGACGACGTGAAGAACCTGGCGAACTACGTGTTGAGCCTTTCGGGCGAGCCGCACGACTCGGTGCGCGCGGGGCTGGGCAAGTCGAAGTTCACGGCCTGCGCCGCTTGCCACGGCATCGGCGGTGTCGGCAACCAGGCGGTAGGGGCGCCCAACCTCAGCGACAAGGTCTGGCTCCACGGCTATGGCGAGACGGCCATCGTGCAGCTCATCAACGCCGGCAAGCACAGTGCAATGCCTGCGCAGGAAGGCCGGCTGACCGAGGCGCAGATCAAGCTGCTCGCCGCCTATGTCTGGGGGTTCTCCAACGCGCCCGTCTCGGGGCCCTGACGCCGGTCGCATCATGGATTCATCCGTACCTGCGAGCCCGGCCTCCCGCAAGATCATTCCCATTGTTCCGGCCGGCGCCGACTCGGTAGGCCTGTACGAGGCCACGAAGAAGATCTATCCGCGCAGCGTTCGCGGCATGTTCGCCCGCTGGCGCTGGGCGATGGTCTTCCTCACCCAGCTGGTGTTCTACGGCATGCCATGGGCGCAGTGGGGCGAGCGGCAACTGGTGCTGTTCGACCTGGCCGCGCGGCGCTTCTACATCTTCGGCCTGGTGCTGTATCCGCAAGACCTGATCTATCTCTCGGGCCTGCTGGTGGTCAGCGCGCTGGCACTCTTCCTCTTCACGGCCGTGGCCGGACGGTTGTGGTGCGGCTTTGCCTGCCCGCAGACCGTCTACACCGAAATCTTCATGTGGGTGGAGCACAAGATCGAGGGCAACCGCACCGCGCGCATGCGGCTCGATGCCGGATCGATGTCGCTCGAGAAGCTGGTGAAGAAGTGGTTCAAGCACCTGGTGTGGATCGGCATCGCGCTGTGGACCGGCTTCACCTTCGTGGGCTACTTCACGCCCATCCGGGAGCTGGGCATGGCGTTCCTGCAGACCCGCATGGGCTCGTGGGAGGTGTTCTGGGTTTTCTTCTACGGCTTTGCGACCTACGGCAACGCGGGCTTCATGCGCGAGCAGGTGTGCAAGTACATGTGCCCGTATGCGCGCTTCCAGAGCGCGATGTTCGACCGCGACACGCTCATCGTCACCTACGACCCGAAGCGGGGCGAGCCGCGTGCACCGAGGCGCAAGGGCGTCGACCCGCGCAGCATGGCGCTGGGCGATTGCATCGACTGCGGGCTGTGCGTGCAGGTGTGCCCGACCGGCATCGACATCCGCCAGGGGCTGCAATACGAATGCATAGGCTGCGGCGTCTGTGTCGACGCGTGCGACACGGTGATGCAGAAGATGTCCTATGCGCCGCGGCTGATCCGCTACGACACGCAGAACGGCATGGAGGCCGGCTGGTCGCGCCGCCAGCTGTTGCGCCGCGTGCTGCGTCCGCGCGTGCTGGTCTACACCGCCGTTCTGGCGCTGCTGGTGGCGGGACTGCTCGCGAGCCTGGTCGTGCGCACGCCTTTGAAGGTCGACGTGGTGCGCGACCGTGCATCGCTCGCCCGCATCGTCGAAGGCGGCCGGCTCGAGAACGTCTACCGGCTCCAGATCATGAATGCCACCGAGGAGCCGCGCCACTACCGCATTGCCGCGCACGGCATCGAGGGGCTGAGCGTTTCGCCCGACGAGCGCGTGACGGTCGGGCCGGCCCAGTCGCGCTGGGTTGCCGTGCGGCTGCAGGTGCCCTACGGCGCGGTTCCGGCCGGTTCGCACACGGTGCACTTCGACATCCGGGAAGAGGGCGGCGGGGTTCAGGTGTCGGAAAAAGCGGCTTTCCTGGTGCCGCGCTGAAGGAAACGAAATGAACACGACAAAGAACGAACTGCCGACGCCGGAAGATCGGTGGTGGCGGCATCCGCTGCTCTGGATGGTGATTGCCGGGCCGGCGCTGGTGGTGGTCGCGAGCTTCGTGACCTTCTGGTACGCATGGCAAAGCCCCGACTCGCTGGTGGCGGAAGACTATTACCGCCGGGGCGTCGAGATCAACAAGACCCTGGCGGACAAGAAGCTGATGCCCGCGCTCGCCGGGCGGAACCATGCGGCAACGCCGGCCGAAGCCGTGCCGCCGCCGCGCCGCGAGGCCGCACCATGAGCGGGCCCCGCCGGCCGATCAGCATTCTGTGGCCCGCTTTCCTGCTGGCCTGCGCTCTCGAGATCCTGGTGTTCGCGCTGGTCGATCCGTCCGATCTGCATTGGGGCGGCGAAGCGCTTCGCATGTCGCGCCTGGGCGTCTACACCGTAGCCTTCTTTATCTTCTGGGGCATGGCGGCAGCGTCGAGCGCGTTCACCGCGCTGCTGGCCAAGCCGACGTCGCGCGAACTTTCCGAGCATCCGCAATGACCACGACTCCCACCGCTTTCATCCACGACCCCGTCGTTTCCGATGCCGCACCCTTGTCCGCCGCCGTGCTGCGGCAGTTCGATGTTGCCGGTCCGCGCTATACCTCGTACCCCACGGCCGACCGCTTCGTCGAAGCCTTCGGCGCGGACGACTATGCGTCGGCGCTTCGCGACCGGTGCGATACGAACGCTTCGGCGACGCCGCTTTCGCTCTACGTGCACATTCCGTTCTGCGAGTCGCTGTGCTACTACTGCGCGTGCAACAAGGTCGTGACGCGGCACCACGAGAGGGCCACCCAGTACCTGGCCTACCTGGCCCGCGAAACCCGGCTCCAGGCCGCGCAGCTCAGGCGCCGCGCCACCGTGAGCCAGCTGCACCTGGGTGGCGGCACGCCCACCTTCCTCAATGACACGGAGCTGAGCGAGCTTCTCGCCATGCTGCGCGAAACCTTCGATTTTCTTCCCGGCGGCGAGCAGTCCATCGAGATCGATCCGCGCACGGTCGACGCGGCACGGCTCGCGCACCTGGCGGCGCTGGGTTTCAACCGGCTGAGCTTCGGCGTGCAGGACTTCGATCCCGACGTGCAGAAGGCCGTGCACCGCATCCAGCCCGCGCACCAGGTTTTCGGATTGATGGCCGATGCGCGGGCGCTGGGCTTCACGTCGATCAACGTCGACCTGATCTACGGACTGCCGCGCCAGAACGACGCGTCATTCGGGCGCACGATGACGCAGGTCTGCAAGCTCCGGCCCGACCGCATTGCGCTTTACGCCTACGCCCATCTGCCCGAACGCTTCAAGCCGCAGCGGCGCATTGCCGCGGAGGAACTGCCTGATGCCGCGACGCGGGTTCGGATGCTCTCCAGCGCAATTGCGACGCTCACCGCCGCGGGCTATGTCTACATCGGCATGGACCACTTCGCATTGCCCGATGACCCGCTCGCCGTGGCCAAGCGGCAAGGGCTGCTGCAGCGCGACTTCCAGGGCTACAGCACGCAGCCCGAGGGCGACCTCGTGGCGCTGGGGGTTTCCGCCATCGGACGTATCGGCCCCACCTACAGCCAGAATGCCAAGACCCTGGAGATGTACTACGACCTCCTCGACCAGGGCCGTCTTCCGGTGGTTCGCGGCATTGCGCTCTCGCGCGACGATGTTGTGCGGCGCGCGGTCATCATGGCGGTGATGTGCAAGGGGCGCGTCGGTTTCGACGCCGCGGGCGAAGCACACGGTATCGATTTCCGGCACTACTTCGCTGCCGAGCTCGCGGCGCTCGGACCGCTCGCCGCGCAGGGCCTGGTGCGCGTCAGCGACCACGACATCGAAGTGACTCCGCAGGGCTGGTTCGTGGTGCGCGCCATCGCGATGGTGTTCGACCGCTATTGCCGCGAAAACCGCACCCGCTTTTCGCGCGTGGTCTGACCATGCAGACAGCGCTCGCCGGTGCTGCGTTGCTGATGGGCCTGGCCGGCGGCCCGCACTGCGTGGCCATGTGCGGCGCGGCTTCTGCCGCCGTGATCCGCATCGTGCCGGCTCCTGTCCTGGCGGGAGCCCGCCCGGTAGGCGGCGCGGCATTGGCGGCGCAGGCGGCTTTCCACATCGGCCGCATCGCAAGCTACGCCGTGGCCGGCGTCGTTGCGGCGGCGAGCGTGAACAGCCTGGCGGAGGCCGGCACCCAGGTCGCCGCGCTCAAGCCGCTTTGGATGCTGCTGCACGTGTTCGTCTTCGCCTGGGGTGCAATGCTGGCGGTCGCGGGCCGGCAGCCGGTGTGGGCGCAGCGCATCGGCCGCACGCTGGAAGCCCGTCTCCGTCCACTCGCCGCAAGCACGGCTTGGGGCGTCCTGGCGACCGGCGCGCTCTGGGTGGCAATGCCCTGTGGGCTGCTCTATTCGGCGCTGTTGCTGGCCAGCCTGGGCAATGGGCCGCTGCAGGGCGGGCTGGCGATGCTGCTCTTCGCCATCGGCAGCGGCCTCTCCCTGGTGCTGGCGCCCTGGCTTTGGCAGCGGCTGCGCTGGAGCGGAGCCGGCGGTGCCCGGGCTTGGGGGGCGCGGCTGGCCGGCACCTTGCTCGCGGCCGTGGCGCTGCAGGCGCTCTGGTCGGACCTCAGCCACCAGATCGAGATCTGGTGCCGCTGAGCGGCGATCCGCCCGGTTTGATGCTGCGCAAGGCCGACGCCGCCCGTCAGGCCTAAGGTCTGCGCATACGCCCATCATCCCCCGAAGGAGCTTTCATGCAGACCCCGAAATCGATCCTCTTGCATCTCGACAGCTCGGACCGCACGGCCCCGCGCATCGAGCTGGCGCGCCGCCTGGCCGATGCGTTCGATGCGCAGGTGACCGGTATGCCGTGCACCATGTCGGCACTTATGCGCTATCCCTTCGCGCTGGACGGTGCTGCCGAAGCCATCGCGATCATGCGAGAGAGCGACAAGGCCGCGCGAGACAGGATGTACGCCAGCTTCACGGCCCACGCGGCGGGCTCGCCTCGCATGCACTGGACCGAACCGGAAAGCGATGCACCATGGGGTTTCTCCCGCCATGCGCTGTACGCCGACTTGGTAATTCTGGGTCAGCGAAATCCCGAAGATCCCATGGCCTCCGAACTACCCGTGGACTTCCTGCCGGACCTGCTGGTGGAAAGCGGGCGCCCTGCGCTGGTGCTGCCCTACGCGGGCCGGCTGGAGCCGGTCGGCCGCACCGTCCTGGTGGCGTGGAAAGAAACGCCCGAGGCCGCGCGCGCCGTATCGGCCTCGCTGCCCTGGCTGCGCACCGCCTCGCGCGTGCACGCGGCCAGCTACGGCGAGGACGCCGAAGCATCGCTGAAGAAACTGCAGCACTATCTTGCCGCGCAGGGCATTGCCGATGTCTCGCTGCATGCGGAAGGCCGCGAAGACGGCGATGCCGGCAACAAGCTACTGTCGATGGCGGCCGACCTGGGCGCAGACCTGCTCGTAATGGGTTGCTATGGCCACAGCCGTGCGCGAGAGTGGATCCTGGGCGGCGCCACGCGGACCATTCTCGAGACCATGACTCTGCCGGTGCTGCTGTCGCATTGAGGGCGAGCCGCCACACACACAGACGTACCGATATAGAGGAGGCGTCATGCGCATCGATTTCCTGGGCGGCACCGGCACCGTGACCGGTTCCAAGTACCTGCTGACGCACGAGGGCCGGCGGCTGCTGGTGGACTGCGGGCTGTTCCAGGGCCTGAAGCAGCTGCGGCTGCGCAACTGGGACGCGCTGCCTTTCGACGCCTCGGCCATCGATGCCGTGCTGCTGACCCATGCCCATATGGACCACAGCGGCTTTGTGCCCCGGCTGGTGAAGCTCGGCTTCAAGGGCAAGGTGTATTGCACCGCTGCCACCCGCGAGCTATGCGAACTGCTGCTGCCCGATTCCGGCCGGCTGCAGGAAGAAGAGACCGACTTTGCCAACCGGCACGGATTTTCGAAACACAAGCCCGCGCTGCCGCTCTACACCGAGCAGGACGCGCGAGCCGCGCTGAAACGGTTCGAATGCGTTTCGTTCGACGACGAATGCTCACCGTGGCCCGGCTGGTCATGGCAGTTGATCCGTGCCGGCCACATCCTCGGTGCGGCCAGCCTGCGCGTTGCATGGGACGAAGGCAGCATCCTTTTCTCCGGCGACCTGGGCCGCAGCGACGACCAGGTGATGAGGCCGCCGCAAGAGGCCGCCCCGGCGGACTACGTGGCGGTGGAGTCCACCTATGGCAATCGCCTGCACCTGGCGTCCGACACGCTCGCCGAGTTGGCGAGCGTGATCAACCGCACGGCCGCGCGCGGCGGGGTGCTGGTGGTGCCGGCCTTCGCCGTGGGGCGGGCGCAAACGCTGCTGCATTGCATCCAGACGCTCAAGCGAGAAGGGCGCATACCGGACATGCCGGTCTACCTCAACAGCCCGATGGCCGCGGATGCCACGCGTCTCTACAAGGCGCACCTCGACGAGCACCGCATGAGCGCCGAACAATGCGCGGAGATGAGCGGACGGACGATCATCGTCAACACGATCGAAGAATCCAAGCGCCTGAACAGCCTGAGCTATCCATCGATCATCGTGTCGGCCAGCGGCATGGCGACCGGCGGCCGCGTGCTGCATCACCTGAAGGCCTATGCGCCCGATGCAAGAAACACGATTCTGTTCGCGGGCTTCCAGGCCGCGGGCACGCGCGGGGCGACGCTGGTGGGCGGCGCGGATGCGGTGAAGATCCATGGCACTTACGTGCCCGTCCGGGCCGAAGTGGCGAACCTTGAAACCCTCTCCGCCCACGCAGACCGCGAGCAGCTGCTGGCATGGCTCTCGTCGCAGAAATCACCGCGTCGCGTGTTCGTGACGCATGGCGAGCCCGTGGCCGCCGACGCGCTGAGGCTGGCCATCGAGGAGCGCTACGGATGGCCCTGCACCGTGCCTGACTACCGCGAGTCGCGAGAGTTGTGAGGCATGGCGGCCGCCGCCACCACGGGGACTTCTCGCGGCAGCTAGGACCGTGCCGCCAGCACCCGGGCCAGGGCGCGCGCCAGGTCGGCGCGCGAGTAGGGCTTGCGAAGCAGCTCCCAGCTTTGCGGTACATCCCGGTCGGCATCGAGCAGCTCCGACGAAAAACCCGACATGAGGAGAATGGCGAGCCCGGGGAAACGTTGCTGCGCCTCGGTCGCGAGCCGGGTTCCGCGCATGCCCGGGCCGAGCGCGATGTCGCTCAGCAGCACGTCGAACGTCTCTGCATCCGATTCCATGCTCAAAAGGGCTTGTTCGGCCGTACCCGCTGTCACCACGCTGCAGCCGAGCGTGGCGAGAAACGTGTGAACGACATTGCGCACCTCGGGGTCGTCCTCGACCAGCATGACCCGCAGCCCCGCAGGAATCGCCTCTTCGCCGTCTTCTTCATCCGCAGCCGGAGGCGCCGCAGCGTACAGCTGCGGGAGGTAAAGCGTCAGGGTTGTGCCCGCGCCCGGACGCGTCGCGATGGCAATGGCGCCTTTCGACTGTTTCACGAAGCCGTACACCGTGCTCAGGCCCAACCCGGTGCCCCGGCCCACCTCCTTGGTCGTGAAGAAGGGCTCGAACGCGCGTTCCTTCACTTCCTCCGTCATTCCCATTCCGCTGTCGGTGATGGAAATGGCGACGAAGCCGCCGTGCGCATCGCCATTGCTCAGTTCATTGCGCACTTCCGGCGGAAGCCCGCCGCAGGCTTCGGTGCGGAAGTGCAGCGTGCCGCCCTCCGGCATCGCATCGCGTGCATTGATGGCAATGTTGAGCAAGGCCGATTCCAGTTGCCCGGGGTCGGCGAGTACGGGCGGGCATCCGGGTGTGGTGTCGATCGTGATGCCGATGCGCTGGTCGAGCGTGCGCCGCAGCATGTCGGCCAGGGATTGCAGCAGCGCATGCGTGTCCACCGAGTCGGGCTGCAGCATCTGCCGGCGGGAGAAGGCCAGCAGCTTGCCCGTGAGTTCGGCGCCGCGCCGCGAAGCCCGTGCCGCGGCGCCCACCAGTTGCTGGGCGTACCCGTCCTGGGCGATGGCGGGCAGCTCTTCCAGCACCTGCAGGTTGCCCTGGATGACGGTGAGCAGGTTGTTGAAATCATGCGCGATGCCGCCGGTGAGCTGACCGACGCTTTCGAGCCGCTGTGCGTGGTTGAGTGCCTCTTCGGTCTGCACCCGCTGCAGGCTCGTGGCCAGCAGATTGGAAAGCGACTCGAGGAACCGGAGTTCCTCGTCGCCGAAGCGCTTGGCCTCGCGCGAGCGTACCGTCAGCACGCCGATGAACCGGCCCCGGTCATAGAAGGGCACGGCCAGCGCACTGACCAGCCCGGCATCGAGGTAAGCCTGCGGCACGGCGAAACGGCGCTCTTCGCCGTAGTCGGACACCACCACCGGCTGTCCCTCGGCGAACACGAAACCGGGCGGTGTGTTCGCGTGGCTGGGAATGCGCGTGCCGATTTCTTCACCGGGCACCAGGCCCACGCCGCTCGCGACGCGGAATTCGAGCCGGCTGTTTTCCAGCAGCAGCACCATGGCCACCTGGACCTCCAGCGCTTCCGCGGCGATCGTGGGCACATGGTTGAGCACCACCTGCAGATCGCGCGTGTCCACGGCCAGGCGGCCCAACTGCGCAAGATAGTCGCTATAGCGCGCGCGCTGCAGCGCCTGCTTCACGCGCGGGTAGGCGCCAATGTCGCGGATGGCGGCAACCACGAACGGCAGGCCCTGGTTCTGCAGCGGGCTGAGCGCGATCTCGACCATCACCTCGCTGCCGTCCTTGCGCTTGGCGACGAGTTCCATCTGCGTGCCCATGGGTCTCGGGCGAGGAGCCCGGCCATAGGCCTCGCGATAGGAGGCATGGCGCGGCCGGATGCTGTCGGGCACCAGAACGTCCACATTCAGGCCTACCAGTTCGTCGACCGCGTAGCCCAGCAGATTGGCTGCCGAGGGGTTGGCCAGCACAATGCCGCCCGCCTGGTCGACGAGCAGCAGCGCATCGGGATAGGCAATGAAGAGCGAACGGAAGACGCTGCTCTCTTCAATGCCCGAAGGCAGCCCGGGCAACGCGGCGATGAGCGGGGAAGAGGGCGTTTTCATGGGGTCAACCGCGCGTGACGGACGGAACCAGGATGTAGCCCGCGCCCCGCACCGCCTTGATGATTTGCGGATCGTCCGCGTCGGCTTCAATTTTCTTGCGCAGCCTGCCGACCTGCACGTCGATGGTGCGATCGAAGGGTGCGGCTTCGCGTCCGCGCGTCTTTTCGAGCAAAAAGTCGCGCGAGAGCACGCGCCCCGGATGCTGCGCAAATGCGGACAACAGATCGAATTCACCGCCGGTGAGCGGCACGTCCTGCCCCTGCGGGTTCGTCAGGCTCCGCGCCGCAAGATCAAGCTGCCAACCGGCGAAACGGAGCCGCTCGGAAGTGCCTGGTGCGGACGAGGCGGGCGCGGCCGCCGGGACAGCGGAAACATCGTCGGGCGAAAGGCGCCGGAGCACGGCCTTGACCCGCGCCACGAGCTCGCGCAGGTCGAACGGTTTCGTTACGTAGTCGTCCGCACCCACCTCGAGGCCGACGACCTTGTCCACCGCATCGCCGCGGCCGGTGACGATGACAAGCCCACAGCGCCAGTTTTCGCGCATGCGGCGGGCAATGGAAAAACCGTCCTCGCCGGGCAAGCCCAGGTCGAGCAGCACGAGGTCGGCCGGGTCGCTGCCCATCAGCGTCATGAGGGAGGGGCCGTCGTGCAACTGGGTCACGCGAAAGCCGTGGCTTTGAAGGTAGTTGGCCAGCAGCTGCGTGATGTCGACCTCGTCATCGAGGACCGCGATGTGAAATGCGGATTTCATTCAGAAAACTTGGATGGGGGCGCAGATGTCATTGGCGTTGTTGACCGGACAAGCGTAGCACGCACGCCGTGGCAAGGCATGCTTTTTGTGCTCCGTCGTGGCACGGAGGGGCGAGCGCCGGCCCTGAAGACCACCGCCAAAACCGCCGCACCGAGTTCAGGGGCCCGGCAACGCGGCGCTTTCCACGGTTTCGTTCGCAGAAGAACCAGCCGTGGTCAGCTTGTTGACGATCATGGCGATGCCTTCCGCGCGGCGCACGGCACGTTCGACCGCCGCCTTCAGGTCCTCGCTGGCCAATTGGCCGTGCAGGGTGACCACGCCGTCCTTCACCCGCACGTCGACGTCGCATCCAAATACCGCAGGGTCCCAGTTAAGCTGGGCGAAGACCTCGTGCCTGAGTTGAATATCGGGGTTCATTTTCGACCTTTCGGAAAACCGAGACTCTTTACTCCGCATCGGCGATCCGCATTACGACGCGGCCCTCGATCCGGCCCTGCCGCATGCGGTCCAGCACCTCGTTGATGTTGTCGAGACGGTCTTCGGTGCAGACGGCTCGCACCTTGCCCTCGCCGGCGAATTCCAGTGCCTCCTGCAGGTCCTTGCGCGTACCGACTATCGAGCCCCGCACCGTCTTGGCGTTGAGCACCATGTCGAAGATCGGCAACGCAAAGTCGCCCGGCGGCAGGCCGACCAGCGCCATGGTGCCGCGCTTGTGCAGCATGCCCAGCGCCTGGCCGAAGGCGCTGCGCGACACCGCCGTGACCAGCACGCCGTGCGCACCGCGCAACGTGCGCTGCAGTTCAGCCACCGGATCCTGCGTGGTGGCGTTGATGACCATGTCCGCGCCGAGCGCCTTCGCCAGCTGGAGTTGCCCGTCGTGGATGTCGACGCCCACCACGTGAAAGCCCATGGCCTTTGCGTACTGCACGGCAAGATGCCCGAGGCCTCCCACGCCCGATATCACCACCCAGTCGCCCGGTTTGCAGTCGAGCATCTTCAAGCCCTTGTAGACCGTGACGCCCGCACACAGTACGGGCGCGATCTCGGTGAAGCGCACGTTCGCGGGCAGCCGCCCGATGTAGCCGGGGTCGGCCAGAACGTATTCGGCATAACCGCCGTTCACGGTGTAGCCGGTCATCTGCTGGTGGTCGCACAGCGTTTCCCAGCCGGTGATGCAATGTTCGCAATGCCCGCAGGCCGTATGCAGCCAGGGCACTCCCACGCGGTCGCCTTCCTTCACGTCCTTGACGCTGGCGCCCACCGCCGCGACGAAGCCGACGCCCTCGTGTCCCGGAATGAAGGGCAGGGTGGGTTTCACCGGCCAGTCGCCGTCGGCGGCGTGCAGGTCGGTGTGGCATACGCCCGATGCGACCACCTTCACCAGCACCTGGCCGGGCACGACATCGGGAACGGCGACTTCCTCGATCTGAAGCGGGCGCCCGAATTCCCGTACGACGGCAGCCTTCATGGTTTGCATGGTGTTGTTCCTCAGGCTTCGACAGCCAGTTCGTTGACCACGGAAACGATCCCCGGCGCCGACCAGGCGGCATCGCGGACAGCGTCGAATTCCGCCCAGGAACGCACCTTGCCCCGCAGCACCAGCTGAGAGCCGTTCACATCGACCGCCACCTGCCGCGGCTCGCCGCGGAAGATGCGAATGAGCGCGTCCTGCACCTGCCGCTCCACGTCGGCGGAACTTCGTCGCGGCTTGATCTTCACCAGGTTCGTGATGCCCGTAACGCCCAGCAGGTTGCGCACCGTGAATTCGGCGGTCCGGCGCTGGTAGTCCCAGTCGACTTCCCCGGAGAGCGTGACCCACCCGCCCTCCAGCATGGGCTTGATCGCGCCGCGGGGCACCTGCACGTTCCATTCGAGTGCGCGTTCGACAGCCTGGGCAAGGTCGGCATCGGTGCGTTCCAGTCCGGCGGCCAGCTTGACGGAGGTCTCGATGGCCAGCGCCTTTACGCCGCTGACGCGCAGCGCAGCGCGTTCCGCCGCGAGTTTCTCAGCATAGCTGCGAAGATGTCCCGTCAGCGTGACCACGCCATGGTCGACGATGACGCCTACGTCGGCAGCGTTCACAGCCGGGTCCCACGCCAGTTCGGCTTGCACGCCGGCCCTGAGTTGTGCATCGGTTTTCATCGGCTTCCCGTCTCCTCGGCGGCGTTTGCGTTGCTCGAAGCAGGTTCGCTGCCGGATTCTTGGCGCACGAGCAGCACGGGTACCGGGCTGCCGCGCACCACAAGGTCCGCGTCGCTTCCAAGCGCAAGGCGGCTGAAGCCGCGCCGGCCATGGGTACCCATCACGACCAAGTCGCATGCCGCGTGTTTGGCCTCTTCGATCACGACGTCGGCAATCCGCCCGCGCGTGACCTCGCGCAGGATGGTGTCGGCCTCGACTTCCGAGCGCAATGCAGCAGCCTTGCCGGCCGCCAGCACGGATGCCCCGTAGTCGCGCATCTTCTGCAGGCCGGCCTCGAAGCTGGAGATGGTCGACATCTCCATCAGCATCGGAAAGTCGTCGATCACGTGCAACAGACGCAGCTTTCCTTTTTGCTCCGACGCCAGGCGGATGGCCTCGCGCAGGCCGCGCTCCGCAGTGGGACTGCCGTCGATGGGGACAAGAATGCGGTGGTACATGGCGTTGTCTTCCTTTGGGCCGGGCTGAAGGGGAGTTCGCCTCCGGCCGTATCGGCGAACGCTTCGATTTTTCGGCTGGACCGCGGAGGCGGACTTGCGCCACGTCAAGCCAGCGGCAAGGAGCTGAGCGAAGACCGATGTTTCAACGCACGTTCTCGGCCTGGCGCGCGGTTGCCGGCTTCGTACCGGTCAGGTTCCGGACCATGCGCCGCAGCCCCGAGTCCGCGGGTTCGGCGGGGTCTGCCTCGAAGCCCATGGCGCGCGACAACTTCAGCATGCGGGTGTTCTCGCGCAGCACCAGGCCGACGAGCCGCTCGATGCCGCGATGCCTTGCGTGCTCGATGAGCCGGTCGAACAGCAGCGTGCCGAGTCCCTGGCCCTTGAGATCGGAGCGCACCACAATGGCGAACTCGGCTTCCACGTTGTCGGGATCGCTCACGGTGCGGGCCACGCCCAGCGTTTGCGTTGCGCCTTTCTCGTCCCGGGCTTCGGCAATGAAGGCCATTTCGCGGTCGTAGTCGATCTGGGTCAGCCGGGCAAGTTCGCTGCGCGGCAGCTCGTTGCGGCTGTGGAAGACCCGCATGCGGATGTCTTCGGGGTCGAGCGATTCGAGGAAGCGCCGGTGCTGCGCTTCGTCTTCGGGGCGAATGGGCCGCACCACGATCGAGCGGCCGTTCCATTCCTGCGTGCGAACCCATTGCGTGGGGTAAGGCAGGATGGAAAAGCGGTCGGCGCCGCCCAACGGCCTGCTCGAAAGCCGCACGCGCGCATCGAGCGCCAGGGCGCCGTGCTCGTCGACCCACAATGGATTGATATCCAACTCGGCCAGCTGCGGCAGATCGGCCAGCATTTGCGACACCGCCATCAGCACGTCGTAGAGCGCTTCGATCCTGGCGGACGGGTGGTCGCGGTAGCCGGCCAGCAGGCGCGAGATGCGGGTGCGGGACACCAGTTCGCCCGCCAGCGCCCGGTTGAGCGGCGGCAGCGCCACGGCGGTGTCGGCGACGACTTCCACCGCGGTGCCGCCCTGGCCGCACAAGATCACCGGGCCGAAGACGCTGTCGATGCTGGCACCGACGATGACCTCCTGCGCATGCGGCCGCCGCACCGATGGTTGCACCGTGAAGCCATCAATGCGTGCACCGGGCCGCGCAGCGGCGACCGCATCCCGCATTCTCAAGACGGCGTCTCGCAGCGCCGCTTCGTCGGCCAATGCCAGCTGCACGCCGCCCACGTCGGATTTGTGCGTGATGTCGCGCGACAGGATCTTCAACGCCACCGGATAGCCGAGCCCGCGCGCGGCCGCCACCGCGGCATCGGCCGAGGCGGCCACCGCGACGGTGGGAACGGTGTCGATGCCGTAGGCCTCCAGCAGCGCCTTGGCCTCCTGTTCGCCCAGCCATTCGCGGCCTTCGGCCATGGCGTTTTCCAGCAGGCCGCGCGCTGAAGCCGCATCGGGCGTGGGGTTCCGGCTGGCCTCGGGCGTCTCGGTCAGGATCTCCTGGTTGCGCCGGTAAGTCTGCAGCATCGCAAAGGCGTGCACGGCTTCCTCGGGCGTGGCGTAGTCGGCCACGCCGGCATCTTCGAAAAGCTTGCGCGCCTGCGCAACCGCCGCGTCGCCGAGCCAGGCGCTCATCACGCGGGAGGTGTGGCCGCGCACCAGCGGCAGGCAGGCGCGCGCGATGTCTTCGCTGCGCACGATGGCCGTGGGCGCATGGATGAAGAGCACCGCGCCCGTGCCGGGTTCCGCAAGCAGGGCCGAAAGCGTTTCGAAGTAGCGCTCGACCGGCGCGTCGCCGATGATGTCGATCGGGTTGGCGTGCGACCAGTTGGGCGGCAGCACGGCATCGAGCCGGGCGAGCAGCGCGGCGCCGGGCTCCGCCAGCGCAATGCCGGCACGCGCGGCCGCGTCGGCCGCCATGACACCGGCGCCGCCGCCGTTGGTCATGACGGTGAGCCCGGTGCTCCGGTTGGTGCGGAAGCGCGCCAGCGTTTCGGCGGCGAGGAACAGCTCTTGCAAGGTGTCCACGCGCAGCATTCCGGCGCGCCGGATTGCCGCGTCGTAGACCGTGTCGGAGCCCGCCAGCGCCCCGGTGTGCGACGCGGCGGCCTGCAGGCCATTTCCGGCGCGGCCGGCCTTGACGATGATGACGGGCTTGTTGCGTGCGGCCGCCCGCGCGGCCGACATGAACTTGCGCGGCGACTCGATGGCTTCCACATACAGCAGGATCGACCGGGTCTGGGCGTCGTTGGCCAGGTGGTCGAGCAGGTCGCCGAAATCGACATCGCAATGGTCGCCAAGGGAGATCAGCCGTGAGAGACCCACACCGCGACTGCGCGTCCAGTCGAGCACCGCGGTCACGAGCGCGCCGGATTGCGACACAAAGGCAATGTCTCCGGCCAGCGCATCGCAGTGGGCAAAGCTGGCATTGAGCCCGATGTGCGGGTTCAGCAGCCCGATGCAGTTGGGGCCCAGCAGCCGAAGCGTGTACGGACGCGCAGTGTCGAGCGCCGCCTGCTTCTGTTCGGCGCTCAGGCCGGCACTAACGACGACCACGGCACGGGTGCCGAGCGCGCCGAGTTCGCCGATCAACGCAGCCACCGTGTGCGGCGGCGTGCAGATCAAGGCGAGGTCCGGCGCCGAGGGCAACTGCAAAGCCCTGGCGTACACCGGCACGCCGTCCAGCATGGCGTGCTTCGGGTTCACACCGTAGACCGGTCCGGAAAAAGCGCCGGCGCGCAAGTTGCGCCACACCGTGGCGCCGACGCTGCCCGGCCGGTTCGATGCGCCGAACACGGCAACGGATGCGGGCGACAACAGGCGATCGAGATGGCGGATGCTCAAGGGGGTCTCCGGATATAGGGTCTGGGGTGCCGATGGGCGCCGCCCCGAACAGCTGACCTATTGGCTCGCCACGAGGCCGCTCGGCATCGTGAAACGGGCGGCCTCGGCCTTGGCCTGCGCTTCGGGTGCGCGAATCAGCAACACAGGAACAGCCGCGGTCCGAAGGATCTTTTCCGCGCTGCTGCCCATTACCATGCGCCCGAGGCCGCGACGCCCGTGCGTTCCGAGCACGATCAAATCCGCGGGCCAGGACGAGGCTTCGGCCGTGACCCGCTCGGGAACGGCACCCCGGAAGTTGTCGCACAGCACGAAATCGGCCTCGACGCCTTCGGCGGCGGCCTTTGCCTTGCCTTCCTCGAGCAGCTTGGTGCCCGTGGCGCGCAACTCGGCGAGCCAGTCGCCGGTGTGGCCCGCGTAGGCGTCCATCGCCAGGGCGAAAGAGAGTTCGTCGATGACGTGCATCAGGCGCAGGCGTCCTTCGGTGAGCTTGGCGAGGCGAATGGCTTCGGCCAGGCCATGGCTGGATGTCGAACTTCCATCGACAGGAACAAGAATTCGCTGGTACATGGTGTCCTCGCTTGGGTCTGAAGTGGTCATCAGCCAGTATCCGGCCCGGGGCGAGACGTCACTTGATATCGATCAAGCGGACGCATCGGGTTTGATCTGCAGCAACTCCGTGCGTGTCCGGATTTGAGACCCTCGGGTACGCACAGGAGCCATTCATGACACACGCCACCATTCGCATCATTCACCAGGAGCACGCGGCACTTGCCGCGATGCTGCGTTCCATCAACATGCTGCTCGAGCAGCATCGCCGCAAGGGAACCACTCCCGACTTCGCGGCGCTGCGGGCGATGTTGTTCTACGTCGACGAATTTCCCGAGAAGCGCCATCACCGCAAGGAAAGCGAGCTGCTGTTTCCGAAGCTGCGCGCAAGGACGCCGATATCCCGCGAATTGATGGACCGGCTCGACAACGACCATGCCTGGGGCGAGCGAAAGGTCCGCAACGTCGAGCATGCGCTACTGGCGTTCGAGATGCTGGGCGAGTCGCGCCGGGCAGCCTTCGAGGCGGCCATGTCCCAATACGTCGATTTCTACCTGGACCACATGGCTGTGGAAGAGCGCGAGATTCTTCCGCTCGCGGAAAAGGTACTGACCGCCGAAGACTGGCGTGAGCTCGACGAGGCCTTCGGCAGGAACCGCGATCCGCTCACCGGCTATCCGCCGGAGCGGGAATACGAGGCGCTTTTCACCCGCATCGTGAACATCGTGCCCGCACCCATCGGCCTCGGGCCGGCTGCCTAGGCGGCAGCGGAAGGGGCGGGCTCTTTCGGCGTCCTAGCGGCGCTGGTGCAGTTCCAGCGCGACCTGGCAGGAGGTGCAGCGAATGGCCATGGGCCGTGCCAGCAGGCGCTCGCGCGGAATGTCTTCGCCGCAGTCCATGCAGATGCCGTAGAGACCTAGAGCCATGCGTTGCTGCGCCTGCTCGATCTCGCCCAATCGCAGGCGGTCGACGTCGACTTCTGCAGAGTGCACGTCGTTCAGGCGCGTGGTCTCGGCCTGGTCGGCGTGGCTTCGCACTTCGTGCGCACCCTCGATCGAGCCCGCCTGCCCGGCGGGTTCGGTTTCGCGGAGTTCTTCGAGTACCTGGACCTTCATGACTTCGAGTTCCCGGGCCAAGGCGCGACGGTCGTTTGCACACAGGTGTTTCATTGCGTTCTCGTTGAAATTGGCGTTTGAAGAAAAGCGGGTGTGGTGGGCCTCGAGTCCGGTAGCCGGACCGCGACATAGGCGAGCCGCTTGTCCCGCATCACCAGCAGCGCGACGGGTTTTCCGGCGGGCATGCGCGACAGGCCCTGCCTGAACTGATCGACGCGATCCAGGCGCACCTCGTTGAGCGCCACAATGAAATCGCCGGCACGGATGCCCTCGCTGCGCGCCAGCCCGGCGGCTTCGCGCACCAGCAGGCCGCCGTCGATGCGAAGCAGCGCCTTCTGCGTGGCAGGCACTTCACCGAGAACCAACCCCAGCCCGTCGTTCCATTCAGGCGTCGGGTCGGGCGGAAGGAGGGCGGTTCTGGTGGCCCGCGGCGCCGACGGCGTGATCCAGACGGTGCGCTGCGCCCCCCGCCGCCAGACCTCCATCCGGCTGCGGTCTCCGGGCACGCGCTCGCCGATCTGCTGCAGCAGGTCGGTCAGTCGCGCGACCGGAATGCCGTCGAACGCCGTGACGATGTCCCCCTGCGCAAGGCCGGCCGTGAGGGCGGGGCTGCCTGCATCGACGCGAACCACGAGCGCGCCGGAAGGCGCGGGCAGGGCGAAGGACTGGGCCAGCGCGGGCGTCACTTCCTGAAACTCGGCACCCAGGTGGGCGCGCCGCACGGTTCCGCCGGCACGCAGCTGCGTGGCGATCCGCATCGCGAGGTTGATCGGCACGGCGAACGAGAGGCCCATGTAGCCGCCGCTGCCGCTGTAGATCATCGAGTTGATGCCAACGACTTCGCCGCGGCTGTCGAAGAGCGGGCTGCCCGAGCTGCCCGGGTTGATGGCCACATCGGTCTGGATGTAGGGAACGCTCCCGGCACCGCCCATCAGGCGGTCGACCGCGCTCACCACGCCCGCCGTGACGCTGCCGTGAAACCCGAACGGTGCGCTGATGGCAGCCACCCAGTCGCCCGGGGCGAGCCGCGAGGAATCTCCGATGAGGGCGACCGGCAGGCCGGTGGCATCGATCTTCAGCAGGCCGACATCGGTGCGCTGGTCGGTGCCGATCACGCGGGCCGTGAAGCGCCGGCCGTCGTCGAGGCGGACCTGGGCCTCGTCGATCTCCGCGAGCACGTGCGCGCTGGTGAGGATCAGGCCGTCGCTGCCAACAATCACGCCGGATGCCAGGTCGCGGATCTGGCTGACCCGCACGCTGGCCGGCAGCGGCCAGGCAAGGCGGTCGGCGAAGTCGTGTTCGGGCGCGATCTCCAGCTCGATGTCCTGCGGGCTCTGGTCGCGTCCGATGCGCAGGGTGCTGATGTCGACCACCGAGGCGCTGCGGCTCGCGACGAGCGAGGAAAAAGCCGGTGCCGAAGGCGAGCCGGCGGGCGGCCCGTCCCGCAGGGCCGGAGCGGCGAGCGGCGCAGGCCCTGCGGCGCAAGCCGTGAGAAGCGCAAGCAAGCCGGCGCATGCGGGAGCGGCGATGAAACGTTGGATTGGGTGCACGGCGTATCCGGTCAAACCGCCTGTGGGGACAGATCGACGGGCCGCACTGTCGACTGCGCCCCCTCGGCGTTGCGCACTGCGGTGCCGAATGCCTCCAGCCGCGTGGCGAAGCTGCCGTTGTCCACCTCGCGCATGGTGAAGGCCGCGTCGAGGATGGGCGCGCGTCCGATCAGGCGGCTGATCTCGGCGACGGCGTTGGGAGCGCCGCGCCCGCCCATGACCGATATCACGGCCACGTTGGGCAGGTGATTGCGCCGCATGCCGACGAAGCTGCGCATGGGCCCCGCAAGGCGCTGGCCCCAGATGGGCGACACCAGCACCACGGCGTCGAAGTTCTTCGTGCGCGGACCGTCGTAGCGGATCGGCGGGTGCCGGCGGAAGGCCGAATCGAGCAGGCACCGCAAGCCGCCGAGGGCGCCCGCGCGCGGCCTCGTTTCGACGATCTCGGCCATGGGCCAGGCCTGCTGGCTGCACAGCAGATCCGCCACCTTGCGTGAGGTTCCGGTGTAGGAGTAAACGACCACGAGGATCTTGTTCATGGCTGTCCCAGGTGTGTTCATGAAGAAACCAATGTAGGCCGCATGCCGGGCAGCTGCCTTGCGTTGAATCAAACGGGCAAGCGGCGCCGCAAGGGCAGGGTGTGCGCGATGCGTCGCTGCGTTGATCTGGCGCAAGGCGAATCTCCAGTCGCGGGCGAACATCTGCCCATCTCCACCGAGACAACAAAGGAACATCATGAAGATCCTCCTCGCCGTCGATGGCAGTGAATACACGGCTCGCATGCTCGACTACCTGGGCGCGCACAAGGAATGGTCCGGCGCCGGCCACGCGTTCACGGTCTTCACTGCCGTGCTTCCGGTGCCGCATCGCGCCGCGGCATTCGCGGGGCCGGATCTGGTGCACACCTACTACGAAGACGAGGCACGTGTCGTCCTGGAGCCGGTGCGCGCCGCGCTGGCCGCGCGCGGCATCGAGGCCGCATTCGCCCACAAGGTCGGCCATCCGGCGGACGAGATATCCGCCTTTGCAGAGCACGGAAAGTTCGACCTCGTGATCATGGGATCGCGCGGCCACGGCGCGCTGACGAACCTGGTGCTGGGTTCGGTGGCGATGAAGGTGCTGGCCCGTTGCACGGTGCCCGTGCTGCTGGTGCGCTGAACCAGCGATTCCCGATCAACTCTTCAAGGATTTGCCATGAACGCCATTCACACACTCGGCTCGGTTGCACTGCTATTCCTGGCCGGTTGCACCGCGCTGCCCTCGACAGTCGGCAAGAAGGACAAGGATCATCTGCTGCACCATCCGTCCGCAGCGTTCTCGCCTGCAGCGATGAAGTCGGACCAGCAGATGGCGCAGATGCGCGAAATGCACGCAAAGATGATGGCTGCCAAAACGCCCCAGGAACGACAGGCGCTGATGGCCGACCACATGAAAGCCATGCAAGGGGGGATGTCGATGATGTGCCAGATGGGCGCCGCTCCGACCCCGCAGGCCGGAGTCCCGTCTGAAGAAATGATGAAACGCTGCATGGCCATGAAGGACATGACCATGCAGATGATGCAGGATCGGGAAAAGCTCCAATCGCCCGCGCGATAGACAGGCGTCACGGGTCTGGTCCGCTCGATCATGGATAACGACTTCGCCTTTCCGCTGGCGCTTTGCAAGGCGCAGTGGAGCATCGGCCTGCATGGGCTCGCCATGCTCGAGACCTGCGGTGCGCAGTGCCTGGCACTCGGAGCGCACATGCTGGAGACGCAGGCGCGTGCATTCTGGAGCCCGCCGCCGGAGCAGGCTTTGCCGGTCTCCACCGCGAAGCATGCGGCAGACACTGCGCCGTCCCGGAACGAAGTGGTACAGGACGCCCTGCGCACACTGACAGCCGCGCTGAACGCGCACCCGGTTCGTCGCCATCGAAAGAGCAGGGCAGGACCTTCGCGGGGAACGTCATGACGCTCTCGACCATCGTGGTCCATCTCGACCACACCGAGCGCTGCGAGACCCGTACTCTGCTTGCGGCCCGGTTGGCACGGGTGCACGGCAGCCATCTTCGCGGCATCGCACCCACGAACGTGCGGAAAGACATGGGCAAGGCGCCATCGCATGCGGCAGAACAGGCGATTGAGGCCATGGTCTCGTCGTCGCTCCTCCTGCGCCGACGCGCCGAAACCGTCGCGCACATCTTTCACAGCCGGGTCTCCAGGCTCGGGCCGCAGTCCTTCGATGTGCGGCTGGTGGATGGCGACCCGGTGGATGCCGTCGTTGCGCAGGGCCACGCCGGTGACTTGCTTGTCGTCGGCCAGAACGACCGATCGGCAGCTGTGGAGAACTCGGCGCGCCGTCTGCCGGAAGAGGTGATGCTGCATGCCGGGAGATCGGTGCTCATCCTGCCCTGTACAGGTCGTTTCGATGTAGTTGGAAACAAGGTGCTGGTCGCCTGGGACGGCAGCCGGGAGGCCGTGCTTTCGGCCCACGGCGCCTTGCCTATACTGCGGCGCGCCGCGCAGGTCACCCTCGTGTCGGTGACCCACGGCAGGCAGGCCAGGGCGGCATGCTGCAGCCCTCAAACAAGGAACTGGCTCCGGCGGCACGGCGTCGAGGTCGCCGTCGAACAGCATGAGAGCTCCACCGGATTCGCCGACTCCTTGCTCGAATGCGCCGCGACGAGCGGCGCCGATCTGATCGTGATGGGCGGCTACGGCAATTCCCGCACTCGCGAGCAGCTTCTCGGCGGCGCAACGCGCGATGTTCTGGCCCGTGCCTGCGTTCCCGTGCTGATGGCGCACTGATGAAGCCGCATGCATCGGGTCCGCCCCGGTTCGCTACTGCTTTTGCGCGCCTGCGGGTCGCGCCGCACGCTTGACGGCCTGGCCCGTTTGGGCTGCGGCATCTGCGGCGGCTCGGGCCGCTCTGCGCATGGCTTCAGCAGCCTTTTCCAATGCCTGGCGCGTCGACTCGGCGGCCTTTTCCGCCTCTTCTTTGCTGGCCTGTGTGGACTGCTTGACCGAGTCTTCGGCTTGCTCGAGAGCCGCCTTGGCGGCGGCCGACGCTCTCCTGCTTTCTTCTTCGACAGTGCGTGCCGCTTCCCTGGTGCCTTCGAGTGCCTTGCCGGCCGAGGACGCTGCTTTTTCCTCGAACCGGTTGGCGGCCTGGGCGGCCTTGCGCGCGGCGCGGCGCACGCTTTCCGCCAGGGCCTTCGACACCTTGCCGGCGGTGGCCTTGGACTGTTCCGCCGCCGCTTCGGCGGCATCGACCGCCTTGCGTGCAGCGTTTTCTGCATCCTGCGCAGCGCTTCCTGCCGCGTTCATCGTTCTGCGCTCTGCGTTCGGGCGCTGGCTCTGCTGTCCGGGCGCAGTGCTGCTGTCCGCGGCAAAGGCGGTGGCACCAACGAAAAGGGCGAGCGACATGGAAAGGCCGCGAAGTGTTCTGGAACGCATGACTTTTTTCTCCTGTTGAAGATGGAACTGACAAATGAGGACACGCAGGGCACCCCGTTCAGGGCACCAGGACCGCGGCCCCCTCGATCCGGCCTGCGCGCAAATCGGCGAGCGCTTCATTGGCCTGCGTGAGCGCATAGGTCCTGATGCGCACCTGCAGCGGATGGGTCTGGAAGAAATCCAGGAACTCGCGGGCATCGGCGCGCGTCAGGTTGGCCACCGAAACGACGCTGCGTTCTTCCCAGAGCAATCTGTAGGGGAAGGCCGGGATATCGCTCATGTGGATGCCGCCGCACACCACGCGGCCACCCTTGCGCACTGCGCGCAAGGCCGCCGGCACCAGCTCGCCCGCGGGCGCAAAAATAATGGCGGCATCGAGCAGTTCGGGCGCGCGCTCGTCGGAGCCGCCCGCCCATCGGGCGCCCAGCTCGCGCGCGAACGCTTGCGCTTCGCAGTCGCCCGGCCGGGTGAAGGCATAAACCTCGCGCCCCTGGGCCATGGCCGCCTGCGCGACCAGGTGCGCCGCGGCGCCAAAGCCGAAAAGCCCGAGCCGGTGCACGCCTTCGCCTGCCGCCTTCAGGCTGCGCCAGCCGATCAGGCCGGCGCAGAGCAGGGGCGCGATGCGGGCGGCATCCGGTTCGGGCAGGGTCAGCGGCAAGCAGAACGCCGCCTCGGCAATCACGTGGCTCGCGAAGCCGCCGTCGCGGTGATAGCCGGTGAAGCCCGGCGCATCGCACAGATTTTCGTGGCCTGCAATACAGAAGTCGCAGCAGCCGCAGCTGTGGCCCAGCCACGGCACGCCCACGCGGTCGCCGGTGCGATAGCCCTCGACGCCGGCGCCAATGGCCTCCACGATGCCGACGATCTCGTGACCGGGCACGATCGGCAGCACGGGCAGCGGCAGTTCGCCATCGGCAATGTGCAGGTCGGTGCGGCAGACGGCGCAGGCCAGTACGCGCAGGCGCAGTTCGCCTGTCCCGGGGAGCGGCATCTTGCGGCGCTGCAGTTCCAGGGGAAGCATCGCTGCGCTCAGCACCATCGCGCACATGGTTTGGGGCTCGGCGGTCATGTTCGAACTGGCCTTTGGAGAATGGGAGGGCGGCATGCGCGGCGCGGCTCAGGCCATGTACTTGCCACCATTGATCGAGAGCGTCGTGCCCGTGATGAATCCGGAATCGTCGGCAGCAAGGAACACGACCGCGCGTGCAATCTCGGCGGGCCCGGCGAGGCGGCCGGCCGGAATGCTGGCCAGGATGCGCGCCATCACCTCGGTATCGACCGCCTCGACCATGGCCGTGTCGGTGTAGCCCGGGGCGACCACGTTGACCGTGATGTTGCGGGACGCTCCCTCGAGCGCCAGCGACTTCGTGAATCCGACCAGCCCGGCCTTCGTCGCGGCGTAATTGGTTTGGCCCGCCTGCCCGGACAGGCCGTTGACCGAGCCCATGTTCACGATGCGCCCGAAGCGGCGTTCGCGCATGCCGTTGATGATGGCTTGGCACATGTTGAAGCAGCCGCCGAGGTTCACGTCGAGCACCTCCCGCCACTGCTCGAAACTCATCTTGTGCAGCATCGCATCGCGCGTGATGCCTGCGTTGTTGACAAGCACTTCCACCGGGCCGAGCGCCGCCTCGACACGTGCGACGCCCGCGCGGCAGGCATCCGGATCGGCCACATTCCAGGCGAAAGCCGGAATGCCGGTGCGTGCGGTGAATGCCTCGGCAACCTGTGAGCGGTTGCCGTGGCTGACCGCCACACGGTACCCGGCAGCCTGCAGCGCCTCAGCCGTGGCCGCGCCAATGCCGCAGGTTCCGCCGGTAACCAGCGCGGCGCGTGTCAATTTTCCACCGCGAGATCGTTCACCACCAGCGAAACGCCGGGCGCCGCCCATGCCGCACCCTGCACCGCATTGCGTTCGGCCCACGAGTGGACCTTGCCGCGCAGCGTGACCTGCGATCCGGTCACCGTGACAGCAAGGTGTTTGGCTTCGCGTTCGGCTTGGCGCGCAAGCGCGTCATGGATCTTCTTCTCGACGTCGGCGGGGCGGACCTTGGGCGTGACCCTGACGAGGTTGGACACGCCTTTCACGCCCAGCAGGGTGCGCACGGCGCTTTCCGCGGCGCGGCGCTGGTAGTCCCACTCGACCTCACCGTTCAGCGTCAGCCAGCCCTTTTCCACCATCGGGCGGATCTTGTCGTCCGGCACCAGCACGTTCCATTCGAGCGCGCGTTCGGCGGCGGACGCAATCTCGGCATCGGTACGCTCGTTGTCGAACGGGAGCTTGACCGCGATCTCGACGGCAACGGCCTTCACACCGTGCACGCGCTGCACCGCGCGTTCGACGGCGTATTTTTCGGCAAAGCTCGCCAAATGGCCGGTCAGGGTGACTACGCCGTCCTTGACGATCACGCCGATATTGGCGGCATCGAACGACGGGTCCCAAGCCAGCTCGGACTGGATGTCTTCTCGCAATTGAGCGTCGGTTTTCATGGTATTCCTTGCAGTGAATGGAGGTTGAACGGCCCGCACCGGAACTGGCGGCGACCGTGGGTTCACTGTAGAAACGCTACCGACTGGACGTGTTGCGCTGGATCAAGTCGCGAGCGCCCCCTACGCGTCGCGTCAGGCGATGCTGCCCAGGAGCAATGCCTGCAGCACGAAACGCCGGTTGTCCGCCGGCGACGTCCGGTCGCCGAGCAGTCCGCCCAGGCCGGCGGTGGGGTGCGTCGCGCAGGCGATGCCGTCGTAGACGGGAATGCCCGCGGCCCGGCCGATCTGGCGAACGACTTCCGGTGCCACGCCCTGGCATTCCACCGCGTTGTAGAAGCGGCCGAGGATCTGCGCGGTGTGCTGGATTTCAGCGGGGCTGCCGAGACTCGAGAGTGCGGGGCGAATGGTTGCCACATGCGCACCCAGTTCGGTCGCCGCATGCCGGAACAGCGCCTGGCTTTCGCTGCCTTCATTCTCTTCGTCGCAGAGCAAGCCGAGATTCTTTCCCTTGAGTTGCAGCGGAAGAGCGCCCCGCAAGAAGGCCGTCTGCACGAAGCGGGCGCGATCCATCAAGGCCGCTTCGTCCTGACGCAGCAGCTTGTGGAATGCCGAGGGATTGTGGATTTCGAATGGAAAGAGCATGGACGCGCTGGTGTGAACACAGCAGGCTAACGGTGGCGGCGCGGATTGGTTTGACGCAGATCAAGGCCGCCGTCGCTCCCACGCTGTTACGGGCCGGACACAAACCGTTCACCGAGCGTTACCCACCGATTCCGGCTGTTGTCACTGTGTTGCCGGGCGCTTCCTAGCATCCCTCCATCGACACCGACCCACATCCAGGAGCGCTTCAAATGTTCAATCCGTCCCAGACCCAAGCCGCCGCACCGACCATGAATGGATTTCTCGCTGCGCATGCATCGCCGCCTGCAGCCATGGCGGCTCACGAACGGGCCTGCCAGAAGATGACGGACACGCAAAAACTGCTGCGAGAGCGCCTGGCGCCGCAGCGCCGCGTGGTGCACGCCGGCGACGTGGTCTACCAGGCCGGCGAGCGCTTCGGCAATCTCTACATTCTGAATTCGGGCTTCTTCAAGGTCGTCAACATGTCGGCGGATGGCCGCGAACAGGTGGTCGGCCTCAAGTTCCGCGGCGACTGGCTCGGCTTCGACGGCATTGCCGCCAACCAATATTCCTGCGACGCCGTGGCCATGGACACCGGCGAGGTGTGGGTGGTTTCGTACCAGTCGCTTTTGGCCGCGTGCCTCGCCGAGCCCGCCTTGCTGCAGGTATTCCACACCGCGATGAGCCGCGAAATCGCCCATGACCGGGATTCGCTGATGTCGGTCTGCACGCTGCCGGCCGATGCGCGCGTGGCGGACTTCCTTCGCTACTGGGCCGAGTCGCTCGCCGATCGCGGCATGCGCACCGACCAGATCACGCTGCGCATGACGCGCGCGGAGATCGGCAACTACCTGGGCATGACGCTCGAGAGCGTGAGCCGAGCCCTGTCGAGGCTGGCGCGCGACAAGGTGATCGAGTTCGTGGAAAAAGGGCGCCGCGACGTGCAGATTCCGGATGTGGGCGCCTTGTCCGCCTTTGTGCAGCGCTGCCTCGCACCGGCGCCCGCCATGCTGCAGTGAGCCGACGCCGGATCAGCCGATTGCATCAACTTCCTTTGACGTGCATCAATCCGGCGGGAGAGTAGCTGCCTAGCATGGGTGACGCGTGCCGGGATGCATGCCAACATGATGACAAGGAAAATGCCATGAACGCGACAATTCACGCCGCCACGCAAGCGCTCGAGCGGGCCTTGGACGAGACGATCGGCGAGGCGCGGTTCGCCGAGGCCGGCGACAAGCTGATCTCGAGCTTCAAGCGCGCGTGCTCTCAAGCCGACGCGCTGCAGGACGACACCGTTCGCGCGGCGAGATCGGCGGTCCGCTGCACCGACCGAGCCGTCCGCCGCCACCCGTACAGCACTATCGGCGTCGTCGCGATGGCCGCCGCGATCATCGTCGGTGTTCTGGCAGCCAGGCGCTGACGCGCGCCTGTTGCGGTTGCAAGGCCGCTGTCTGTGCAGCCGGACGATGCGAAGCGTCGCATCACCACGCAGTCGAGATATCGCGCAGATTGCGCAAGGGGAGGCGCGAGAGACGGGGTTCGATTCAATAGATATCCCCGCCGGATCTCCTCCGCTCGATCAGCTCGTATCCCACCATGCCCGCCAGCATCGCGGCGACGAAGGCCAGCGCCTTCATCTCCCCCATGCCCGCGGCCACCAGCCCCGGGCCCGGACAGAAGCCCGCCACGCCCCAGCCGATGCCGAACAGCACGCTGCCGAGGACCAGGCGGCGATCGATCGCGCGCGCGGCCGGCAGCCGCATGGCCGCGCCGAGAAAAGAGCGCGTGCGCCGCCTTGCCACCGCGAACGCGACGGCGCCGACGGCGATCGCGCCGCCCATCACAAAGGCAAGCGACGGGTCCCAGCGCCCGCCAAGATCCAGGAAGCCGAGCACCTTGGCCGGGTTGGCCATGCCGGAAACGATCAGGCCCAGGCCGAACACCAGGCCGGCAAGAAACGAAGTGAAGACGGTCACGATGGGTTCTCCTCAAAGATCCAGCAGATGGCGCATCAGGAACACGGTCAGGAAGCCGGCACCCATGAAGACCGCGGTCGCCGCCAGCGAGCGCGGCGACAGCCGAGACAGGCCGCAGACGCCGTGGCCGCTCGTGCACCCCGATGCGTAGCGCGTGCCCACGCCGACCAGAAGGCCGGCCGCAACGAGTGCGCCGTAGCCGGCATCGATCCGGGGCTGGGGCCACTGCGCGAAAACCGCATAGGCCATCGGCGCTGCGACGAGGCCGGCAACGAACGCAAGGCGCCAGGCCACATCGCCGCCGACCGGCCGCAGCAGGCCGCCGACGATGCCGCTGATGCCGGCGATGCGGCCATTGAGCAGCACGAACATCGCCGCGGCCGCGCCGACGAGCACGCCGCCCGCCAGGGCGGCCCATGGAGTGAATGCAGGCCAGTCGATCGTCATGATCATTTTTCCTTCGGGCAGTAGATCCGGTAGAGCAGGGCGAGGATCTCGAGCAGCGCCGGGTCCGCCACGGCGTAGAAGACGTTCTTGCCCTGGCGGCGCGTGGTGACCACGCCTTCGTTGCGCAGCACGCCGAGCTGCTGGGACAGCGTCGGCTGGCGGATGTCGAGCTGCGCTTCGAGTTCGCTCACGCACATCTCGCCCTGGGACAGCTGGCACAGCAGCAGCATGCGGTCCTCGTTGGCCAATACCTTCAGCATGCCGACCGCCCGGGCAGCGGCGCCGCGCAGGATCTCGGGATCGAAGACGGGGTGGGTTGGTGACTTCATGGTTGACTATATTATATAAAAATATATATTATTTGTCCGTAGATCATCGATCGACCTTGCGAGCTCGCCATGAACACCACCTCAGCCTCGGTCCAGGCCTTCTTCGACCCCCGGACTGGAACCGTCTCCTACGTCGTGTGGGACCCGGCCAGCCTGCGCGCCGCCGTGATCGACCCGGTGCTCGATTACGACTTCAAGTCGGGCCACACCGGCACCGCGTCCGTGGACCGCGTGCTGGCCTGCGTGGCCGAGCACGGGCTGCAGGTCGACTGGATCCTGGAGACCCATGCCCATGCCGATCACCTCTCGGCGGCCAGCTATCTGCAGCAGCGGGTCGGCGGGCGCATTGCCATCGGCGAGCACATCCGCACGGTGCAGGGCACCTTCAAGAAGCTCTTCAACCTGGAGCGCGGCTTCCTGCCCGACGGCAGCCAGTTCGACCACCTGTTCAAGGACGGCGAGACCTTCGGCATCGGCGACATCGAAGCCACGGCCATCCTGGTGCCCGGCCACACGCCCGCCGACATGGCCTATCTGATCGGCGGCGCGGTGTTCGTCGGCGACACGCTCTTCATGCCGGACCTCGGCAGCGCGCGGGCCGACTTCCCCGGAGGCGATGCACGCCAGCTGTACGCATCGATGCGCCGGCTGCTGGACCTGCCGCCCGGGACGCCGATGTACGTCTGCCACGACTACCCGCCGCCATCGCGGCCGGCGCAATGGCAGACCACCGTGGCCGAGCAGCGCGCCCGCAACATCCACGTGCGCGACGGCATCACCGAGGACGAGTTCGTGGCCATGCGGCGCGCGCGCGACGCCACGCTCGAGGTGCCGACGCTCATCCTGCCGTCGATCCAGGTCAACGTGCGCGCCGGCCGGCTGCCGCCGCCCGACGGCAACGGCGTGTCCTACCTGCGCATTCCGCTCAACGCGCTGCCGGTTCGCCGCACTGATTCCGATTGAGCGCCGCAGGCGCTGGCTTGACGGTCGTCAAGCTCCGGGCACGCGTCCCATGCCAAGCTTCTTGCAACAAGGAGCGCTCATGTCGCCACTTAATCATCTGCGGGCCCGCCGCGCCGGTATCGACACCTACCAGCAGCCCGTGGTGTACATGCGCAGCGATTGCGATGTCTGTCGGGCCGAGGGCTTCCAGTCGCAGGCGCAGGTGGAGGTGATCGCCAACGGGCGCCATCTGTTCGCGATCCTGCACCAGGTGAGCGGAGACTGGCTGCGCAGCGACGAGATCGCGCTGTCGGAGGCGGCCTGGAACCTGATGGGCGCCGCCGAGGGCGAAGAGCTGGTGGTGCGGCACCCGCCGATCCTCGATTCGCTGGCGCACCTGCGCAACAAGGTGCATGGCGGCAGGCTGGACTACGCCGCGCTGCGCGCGCTCATGGAAGACGTCGGCCGCGGGCGCCTTCCCGACATCCACATGGCCTCTTTCGTGACGATCTGCGCCGGCCGTGGGCTCGACCTGGACGAGACCGTGGCGCTGACGCGCGCCATGGTCGACGTCGGAGAGCGCCTCGACTGGGGCACCTCGCCCGTGCTGGACAAGCATTGCATCGGCGGACTGCCGGGCAACCGCACCACGCTGCTGGTGGTGCCCATCGTCGCGGCATGCGGCGTGGTGATGCCCAAGACCTCGTCGCGCGCCATCACTTCGGCGGCCGGTTCGGCCGATGTGATGGAGACGCTCGCGCCCGTCGACCTGGACCTGGCGGCGATGCGCCGCGTCGTCGAGCGCGAAGGCGGATGTGTCGTCTGGGGCAGCGCCATGCGCGTCAGCCCTGCCGACGACATGCTGATTCGCGTCGAACGGCCGCTCGGCATCGACAGCGAGGGGCTCATGGTGGCGTCCATCCTGTCCAAGACAGGCCGCCATGGGGTCCCAGCGCGTGCTGATCGATATTCCCGTCGGCCCGCTGGCCAAGATGCGCAGCGATGTCGCTGCCGGCCGATTGTCGCGCAGCCTGGTTGCGGTCGGCGCGGCGCTAGGCTTGCATGTGCGCACGGTGTTCACCGACGGCAGCCAGCCGGTCGGCCGCGGCGTCGGCCCGGCGCTCGAAGCGATGGATGTGATGGCCGTGCTCGAACGCACCGCCGATGCGCCCCAGGATTTGCGCGAACGCGCACTCCTGCTGGCCGGGCTCATTCTGGAAATGGCGGGCAAGGCCGCGGCGGGCGCGGGCCAGGCGATGGCGCGCGAGGCGCTGGACAGCGGCCGCGCGCTGGCCAAGTTCATTGCGATCTGCGAAGCGCAGGGCGGCTTGCGCGTGCCGCCGAAAGCAACCCACACCCATTGCGTGACTGCGCCTGCAGGCGGAGTGGTGTCCGCGATCGACACTCGTCTGGTCGCACGCATGGCCAAGCTGGCCGGCGCGCCTCGCGATGCGGCGGCCGGTGCGACGATGCACGTGCGCGTGAAGGACCGCGTCGAACTCGGCCAGCCGCTCTTCACCCTGCATGCCGAGAGCGCCGGCGAACTCCAGTATGCGGTGAGCTTCGTGCACGCTCAACTGCCGGTGGTTCACATCGAAGCCGCGCCCTGAGCGCCAAGGATGCAAGGAAGGTGGCCGCGTCCTGTCGCAGGCGGTCGTCGCGGCCGACGTACGGCGGCGGATTCAGCACCTGGATCAGGCCGGCGGCGCCGAGCAGGCGCAGCCTGTCAATCAGCGCGGGATCGGCCCTGGTGCAGGGCAGCAGCGTCTTGGACAACTCCCTGAGCAGGTTCAAGCACATGGACGTGGCTTCAGAGGCTCAGTCGAGCGTGCGCCGGCAGACGCCGCCAGCGCCGCGTGCAGTTGGGCCGATGTTGTTCGACGGGAAGGACATGCGTTCTCCCGGCAGGCTGGAGTGCATCTTGTGCGGTGCAGGCCTGGCGCGCATTGCGTCAGATCAAGCAAGGGGGCGCGCCGGATCGAGGTGGATCACAGCCAGGCAGGCGTAGAAGAAGCGCTTAGCCATTTCCGCGAACGCCAGGTACGCCACCACTTCCGGCGTTACGTCGAGAAGCCGCTTCCAGGCGGCGCAGCGCATCGTCGGCTGGGAGGCGGTGGGCCACATGAGCACCCGCGAGATGGTCGCGCTCGCGAGCAAGCTCGAACACGCCGAGCGGAGTCTCGACGTGGTCGAACTCACCGCCGCACCCGGTCGATGCCGCAGCGGCGCAGATGAGAAGCGGCGCGGCGCCGTCGCCCGGCCAATAGATGAAGATCGCCTGCACGTTCGGGCTGCGGTCGACGAGCGCGACGTATTGCGGCGCGGGCGCGATGCCGGCCTGCGATAGCGCGCCGTACGCGTGGCTTCGTCGGGCGGCGGTTCGAGGCGGTGCTCCACCTTCGCACGAAAGGCATCGGCCAGCTCGGAGGGGGCGGCATGGCCGATGATTGCGCTGCCGGCGCAAAGCATCGCAAGGGCGGCAGCGAAAGACGCACGGCGGGTCGCAGACATCGCTCGTCGAGGTCTGCAGGGCTTCACTGCAGGTCCTGCGAACTCGCCTGCCTGCCGTGCCAACGGGTATCCCGGCCGAACATCGAATAGACCGGACAGAAGCCGGCCACACCCGTCAGCATTCCGAGCACCCCCAGGTAGCCCCAGGACTCGATGGTCCCGGGCGCGGCAAGCGCGACCAGCAGCATGCCCGGGACGACACGCAGTGTGCGGTCGAGAATTCCAAGGTTGTTCGAGATGCGGTTCTTTCTTTGCTGGCGCGCCATGAAGGGCATCCTGCGCGCGGGACGGGCGGGCCGCATTGCGATGGATCAAGGGCCGCGTGGAGGGAGCGCTCTGCCAGGCGGTCGGGCAGGGCCAGCATAGGCCGGATCGTGCGGCAAACGGGCCGAAGCCAGGGCTCCGAATCCTGGCGTCGAAACTCGTGGACTCGTGCCTTGATCTGGCGCAACCGACCTATTCCTCTTCCTTTTAGAGTGACAGCGCGCGTTCTCTCCTGGCGGAGGTATCCGAAGATGACCATGGCTCTCGACTCACAAACTTGCACCGACAGTGGTTGCGTCGCTACCGATGTCGTGGACGGCCTGTTCAAGACTGCCCTGCGATGCGAAGCAGATGTGCATCCGCGATTCAGGTTGCTCCGCGATCGGGCCGAGTTCGCGCCGGCGCGCGCCTTGGTGAGCAAACTGCACAAAACCGAAATTCGCGACGTTCGGTCCGGCTACGTCAAGTCTTTCCAAGGGAAAGATTTCGACAGCGCACTCTTCAAGCTCTTTCTTTTCGCGTTGTTCAGGGCAGCGGGCCATCAAGTCGGTCTCAGGCATGGCGCCCCCGCCTTTTTGCTGAAGAAGGCCAACACCACGGCTGCGGTCGACGCTTTCACCGTCGGAACACCGGTCGTCGGGATCGAGCCTGACGCCAGTTGGCCGCGGATTGTCGGCTCCGGGCAGCCATCGCACGGTTTGGGTGGAATTCTCTTTCGACGGTTGCATCAGCGGCGTTGGCATGCGCCTCATGCGGACGGACAACCCTTCATCCTAGCCATCCAAGACTTTGAACACGGATCGGCATGTGGCGCTCCGCCTTCCTCGCTCCTGCATTTCCTTTTCGGCGGGGCGGATCAGTCGCAGGAACTCGGTGATCTGTTTCCGGACGGCTTCTTCGGCCATGAGGGGGCCGAGCATGTTTCAGGCGTCCTGTTCTGCAACGATGCCACGATCGCGAAGTTCAATCGGCTTGGACAGGAAGAGTGCGAAGCCGGCGCAGCAAGGATGCTGCGTCATGGAGCTTGCCTTGCAGAAAACGGGGTTGCTCCCGCGCCGGAGGGCTATGCCTACGAAGTGGGCCAGCGGGGTGCGCAGCGGGAACAGTGGAACGAAGGCACGGTGTTGATCCACAATCCGTTTGCCCTGCATCCACTGCCCGCGGATTGGCTCGGTGCCTCCACTGAGGTGAATTGCTCGGGCGGCCGCACCACGGAGTGCTTTGCGCACGGCTTTCATCCGTTCTCGTCGACGACCGAGTTGCTGCGGGAGGATACCCCTGCGTGGTGGGTCGAGGAACGAACGCGCCTTCTCGACCAGGAGCGGGTCGCTCATCCGCCGGCGTGAACGAGCCGCGGTCGTGGCATGAGCGCGGACGATGGAGGCGCCGCCCTCATCGGCGCTGGCATGCGCATGAAGGCGCGCGCAGTCCGTTGATCTGGCGCCTTGATATGGCGCAAGGCGAGGAAGCGGCACTGCGCGGAACATGAGCCCATGGAGCGCTGAACCGAAGCGCAAACGAAAGGACGTCCCGATGAACACGCAAGACAACGAATCGCCGGCATTCTGGCGCTCATCCGGCGGGATGGCGTTGCTCGTCGTCGCGCTGGTCGGCGGCTTTTTCCTGTACACCGAGCATCGCGCGCATCTGTTCGGCATGCTACCTTTCCTCCTCCTTCTTGCTTGTCCGCTGATGCACGTCTTCATGCACCACGGGCATCGCCACGGCGGCCCTTCGCACGGCCGCGAACCGCGGGAGCACGATGATGAACGACACGGGCAATGACTACGGGCTCTGGAGCCTGGTGCTGCTGAATACGGTCGTGTTCGTCGGCTTCGCGTACAGCTTTTTCAAGCCCGCCAGTCTGCGCGACTGGAGAAGCTTCGGTGCCTACTCGGCGTTCGTCGTGGCGCTGTTTGCCGAGATGTACGGGTTCCCGCTCACGATCTTCCTGTTGTCCGGCTGGCTCGGCGCCAGGTTCCCGGACGTCAATCTGTTGGGGCACGAGGCCGGACATCTGTGGTGGCTGGTCACGGGCCAGCGTGGCAACCCGCATGGGGGTGTTCTGCACATCCTGAGCTTCATCGCGATCTTCGCCGGCTTCATGCTGCTGTCGAAGTCCTGGCATGTGCTGTATCGTGCGCAGCGGCAACACAAGCTCGCGACGACCGGCCCGTATCGGCTCGTCCGGCATCCGCAGTACTTCGCGTTCGTGCTCATCATGTTCGGCTTCCTGCTTCAGTGGCCGACACTGCTGACCCTGGCCATGTTCCCGGTGCTGGTCGTGATGTATGTCCGGCTGGCGATCACCGAAGAGCGCGATTCGCAGCGCGAATTCGGAGCGGCCTGGGACGCCTACGCGGCAGCGACACCGCGTTTCCTGCCCGTCGGGGCAGCCAGGCTGGCGGCAATCGCAATGCCTAGCGCCTCGGCAAGACCATCAACACAGCGACGCATTGGTTTTCCATGACTTATCCAAATGTCCGCGCCACCCCCGACGAGCTCGCCCGGATCGACGCCTGGTGGCGCGCCGCCAACTACCTGTCGGTGGGCCAGATCTACCTGATGGACAACCCGCTGCTGCAGGAGAAGCTCACGCTCGCGCACATCAAACCGCGCCTGCTGGGCCACTGGGGCACCACGCCCGGGCTCAACTTCATCTATGCGCACATGAACCGCGCGATCAATGCGCGCGACCTCGATGCGATCTTTATCGCCGGGCCGGGCCACGGCGGGCCCGGCGTGGTCGCCAACACCTACCTCGAAGGCAGCTACAGCGAGCGCTACCCCGAGATCCCGCAGACGGCCGCCGGGCTCAAGCGGCTGTTCACGCAGTTCTCGTTTCCGGGCGGCATATCGAGCCACGTGGGCGCCGAGGTGCCGGGCTCCATCCATGAAGGCGGCGAACTCGGCTACTCGCTGCTGCATGCCTACGGTGCCGTGTTCGACAACCCCGACCTGCTGGCCTGCTGCGTCGTCGGCGACGGCGAGGCCGAGACCGGCGCACTGGCCGCGAGCTGGCATTCGAACAAGTTCCTGAACCCCGCGCAGGACGGCGCGGTGCTTCCGATCCTGCACCTCAATGGCTACAAGATCGCCGGGCCGACGGTACTCGCACGCATCGGCGACGAGGAGCTCACGCACCTGATGCGCGGCTACGGGTACGAGCCCTGCTATGTCTCGGGCGAAGAGCCCGAGGCCATGCATCGGATGATGGCGACGGCACTGGATGCGTCGCTCGACACGATCCACGCGATCCAGACCGCAGTGCGCGCCGACGGCTTCGAGCGGCGCCATCGCTGGCCGATGATCGTGCTGCGCTCGCCCAAGGGCTGGACCGGTCCCAAAACGGTCGACGGCATCGCGATCGAAGGCACGCAGCGCGCGCACCAGGTGCCGCTGACCGGTTTCGCCGCCGACCCGGGTCATGTCGAGTTGCTCGAGGATTGGCTGCGCAGCTACCGCCCCGCCGAACTGTTCGACGACGACGGCGCGCTGCGCCCCGACATCGCGGCGCTTGCGCCGCGTGGCACGCGCCGCATGAGCGCCAATCCGCATGCCAACGGCGGCCAGCTGCTGCGCGACCTCGTGCTGCCGGACTTCCGCGACTACGCAGTGGCCGTGAGCGCGCCCGGCGCGGCCAAGGCCGAGGCCACGCGCGTGTGCGGCGAGTTCCTGCGCGACGTGATGCGGCGCAACGACGGCGAGCGCAACTTCCGTGTCATGGGCCCCGACGAAACCAGCTCGAACCGGCTCGGCGCGCTGTTCGAGGTCAGCAACCGCATCTCGACCGCCGAGATCCTGCCCGGCGACGACCATGTGGCGCCCGACGGCCGCGTCATGGAGGTGCTCAGCGAGCATCTGTGCCAAGGCTGGCTCGAAGGCTACCTGCTGACCGGCCGCCACGGCTTCTTCTCTTGCTACGAGGCCTTCATCCACATCGTCGATTCGATGTTCAATCAGCATGCGAAATGGCTCAAGGTCTCGCGCGAGATTCCGTGGCGCCAGCCGATTGCCTCGCTCAACTACCTGCTGACCAGCCATGTCTGGCGGCAGGACCACAACGGTTTCAGCCACCAGGATCCGGGCTTCATCGACCATGTCGCAAACAAGAAGGCCGAGGTGGTGCGGGTGTACCTGCCGCCGGACGCGAACACGCTGCTGTCGGTGACGGACCACTGCCTGCGCAGCCGCAACTACGTGAACGTGATCGTGGCCGGCAAGCAGCCGGAGCTGCAATGGCTCGACATGGCGGCGGCCGAGCGCCATTGCACCGTCGGCATGGGCATCTGGGGCTGGGCCAGCAACGACCAGGGGCAGTCGCCGGATGTCGT